>NZ_LAZX01000089.1 GCF_000980895.1 Sphingomonas sp. Ag1
CGCCGCCGCCGCCGCCGCCACGACCGCCGCCGAAGCCGCCACCACCGAAATCATCGCCGCCGCCGAAGTCATCACGCGGGCCACCGCCGCCGCCGCCGGCATTGCCGCCGGGTCCGTCGAGCATGGTCAGCACGCTGTTGAAGCCCTGCAGCACGATTTCGGTCGAGTAGCGGTCCTGGCCCTGCTGGTCCTGCCACTTGCGGGTCTGCAACTGGCCCTCGATGTAGACCTTCGACCCCTTGCGCAGGAAGCGTTCGGCGACGTTGGCGAGACCTTCGTTGAAGATCGCCACCGAATGCCATTCGGTCTTTTCCTTGCGCTCGCCGGTGTTGCGATCCTTCCAGCTTTCGCTGGTCGCGATGCGCAGGTTCACCACCTTGCCGCCGTTCTGGAACGAGCGCGACTCGGGATCGCGACCGAGGTTGCCGACGAGAATGACCTTGTTGACGCTGCCTGCCATGAAGTTCCTCAGAGACCCGCGGCGACCGCGAGCCAGTATGTGATTCCGGCCATGATGTAAGCGGCGGCGAACAGATAGCCAACCATGAACAGCGGCCACTTCCACCCATTTGTCTCGCGTCGGGTGATCGCGATGGTGGACACGCATTGCGGCGCGAAGACGAACCACATCAGGAAGGCGAGCGCGGTCGGCAGCGACCAGCGGCGCTGGAGGTTCTCGACGATCGTCCGCGCCCCTTCCGCATCCTCCGGATCATCGACCGCATAGACGGTGCCGATCGCGGCGACCGCCACTTCGCGTGCGGCCATCGCGGGGATGAGCGCCAGCGCGATTTCGTGATTGAAGCCGATCGGCTTGACCACGACCTCGATCCCCGAGGCGATGCGGCCGGCGATCGAATAATCGACCTGGCTCTGCCCGTCGGGCGCCTTGGGGAAGCTGAGCAGCAGCCACAGGATAACGGTGGTGGCGGCGATGATCGTGCCGGCGCGCTTCAGGAAGAGCATCGCGCGGCTCCACAGGCCGATCGCGATGTCGCTGAGGCGCGGTACCTGATATTTCGGCATCTCCATCATGAAACCGGAGGACTCGCCGCTCGTCACCGTCCGGCGAAGCACCAGCGCGGCGACGAACGCGCCGAGGATGCCCGCGATATAGAGGCCGAGCAGCACCAGCCCCTGCAGGCCGACGCCAGGCAGCACCTGAGAGTTGGGGATGAAGGCGCCGATGATGATCGTGTACACCGGCAGGCGCGCCGAACAGGTCATCAGGGGCGCGATGAGGATGGTGGTCAGTCGGTCCTTTTCATCGCTGATCGTTCGGGTCGCCATGATGCCGGGGACGGCACACGCGAAGCTGGAGAGCAGGGGGATGAACGCGCGCCCCGACAGGCCGACGCCGGCCATCAGCCGATCCATCAGGAAGGCTGCGCGGACCATGTAGCCCGATGCCTCCAGCACGAGGATGAAGGCGAACAGGATCAGGATCTGCGGCAGGAAGACGACGACCGCGCCGACGCCGGCGATGAGGCCGTCGGTGAGCAGCGACTGGAACAACCCTTCCGGCACGCCGGCGCGGACAACCCCGTCGAGCCAGGCCATGCCATCCTCGATCCAGCCGATCGGCGCTTCCGACCAGCTGAACACCGCCTGGAACATGACGAACATGAGCGCGAGCAGCAGGATCGGGCCGAACACCGGGTGGAGCGCGATCGAATCGAGCGCATGGTTCCAGCGGCGGGTGGGCGTCTCGCTGACCGTGGCGAGGCGGGAGAGTTCGCGTGCGCGGCGCTGGAAGGTTGCGATCGGTTGATCGGCGGTGAGATCGCGCGGCGCGGCGGGACGGTCGGCGGAAGCGCCGCCGTCCACCATCTGGGTGAGCGCGGCGCGCAGCGTGTCGAGGCCGCGCTTGCGCACCGCCACCGTCGGGATGACGGGTACGCCCAGCTCCGTCGCCAGCGCCTCTGCGGAAAGGGTGAGGCCATCACGCTCGGCCAGGTCGACCATGTTGAGCGCGATCACCACCGGCAGGCCGAGCGCGATCAGTTGCAACGCAAAGCGCAGGTGAAGATCGAGATTGGCGGCATCGACCACGACGATCAGCGCGTCGGGGCGACGCTCCCCCGCCTGCTTGCCGAACAATACGTCGCGGGTGACCTGTTCGTCAGGCGAGGAAGGATCGAGGCTGTAAGTGCCGGGAAGGTCGACGAGCTCGATCGGGCGGCCGTCGTCGAGTGCCAAGCGGCCGGAGTGCCGCTCCACGGTGACGCCGGGGTAGTTGCCGACTTTCTGCCGGGCGCCGGTCAGCGCGTTGAACAGGGCGGATTTGCCGGCATTGGGATTGCCGACGAGCGCGATCAGCGGAAGATTGCTCATGTCAGTCGGCCGTCACCGTGATGGCGGCGGCGACGTTGCGCCGCAGGGCCACGGTCATGCGGCCGATGCGGCAGGCGACGGGGCCGCGGAACAATGTCGCGCGGTGCATCACCTCGACATGGACGCCCTCCTCAAAGCCGAATTCGCGCAGGCGGCGCGCCTCGGGCGTGGCGAGCCGGTCCCAGGCAATGGCGGTTACCGTTGCCGGACGGCGAACAGGGAGCGATTCGAGCGGGAGGGGAGAGGAAGCAAGCACGGCGCCGCTGTATCGGAGATGCGAACGATTATCAATTCCGATAGCGGCTGCGGTCGAACCCGGATGCGCCCGCGAACAGGCGCAGGGCCGGGCTGGCGAGTCAGACCACCGGGTAGCGCAGGCGGCCGACGAAGCGGCTGAGGCTGGGCCGGTGGCGGGCGCGGCGGACGATGCCGGCCTTCGCCTTTTCGAAGCGCATGATGCCGTCGATCCGGCGGCCGAGGAAGGCGCGTGTCTCGGCATAATCCTCGCTGTCGTCATCGAGGAAGACGGTGATGGTGGCGCCGTAGACCGCCAGCAGCATCCCGCGCTTGGTATAATGATTATAGTCGGTCGCCTTGTCGCCGGCGGCGCGCCACATGGCGTCGACGCTGCGCCAGCCGAGGCGGGTGGCGGTGGCGAGGTTCTGCGGCATGGCGAGGATCGCGAGCGCGCGGCGCAGCGCCTCCCGATGGGGAGCGGTGGCGGCAAGGCGCGCCTCGACCAGCGCGGTGATGCGCTGGCGGATCTTCATCGCGGCGAGCGTTTCCGGCGGCAAAGCGGCGAGCATGTCCAGATCGATCGTTTCGAACCATGCGTCGATCATCGCCACCGGGCCGCCCTCAAAGGCGAGCGCGGCGACATCGCGATCGATGTTCTCGCCATCCGCGGCATAATCACGCGCGGTGTCCGACCAGCCGTCAAAGGCCGCATTTTCCGCGATGGCAGGCGCGAGACGCAGGCGGATCTCGTCGAGGGTGAGGTCTGCGGGATCAGTCATGCAATGCTTATACGCCGCAATCGGCCGCGGGGTACCATTCTCTTGTGCGACGCATGCGCTCAGGCGCCGGACACGGGAGGCAAGGGCAGGGGTCGGGGCGGCGCGATGCGCACCAGCACCAGCGCGATCGCCACGAGTGCGGCACCGACGAAATCGGCGACGCCCAGCGTCTCGCCATAATAAAGCCAGCCGACCAGGGCCGCGACGATCGGCTGGGTGAGCAGTGCGAGGCCGATGACCAGCGGGCTGAGCCGGCCGAGCGCATAGATCATCAAGCCCTGACCAAGCACCTGGCTGAGCAACGCGAGCGAGATCAGCGGGGTCCAGTTCGCCGGCATGATCTTTTCGCCCAGCACCAACGCCGACACGAGCAGCGGCAGGATCGCTGCCGCCGAGGAGAAGCCCAGCGCGGGGAGGGGGGCCATGGTCTGCCGCGCGCGCGACATGAGGATGAAATAGCCGGCGTAGAGAAGGCCGGCGAGCAGGCAGAGGAGGTCACCAATGAAGTTCTGCGGCGCAAGCTGATAGGAGCGGCCCATCAGCAAGGCGGCGCCGATCGCGGCGAGGGCCAGCGCCAGCCCCTGCGTCCGCGTGGGCCAGGCACGGGCGACGAGGAAGCCGTAGAGCGGAAACACAAAGGTCGCCGCGTTGCCGAACAGGGTCGCGTTCGCAAGCTTCGTATGATGGATTCCGAGGTGCCAGGCCGCGAGATCGCCGGCGAACAACACGCCCGAGCCGATCAATATCCAGCCGAGCCCACGGACGCTGGAGAGCAGCCGGCCGCCAGTGGCCGCCGCCAGCACGAGGAGCACCGGAGTCGCCAGGCTGATTCGCCAGAAGGCCGCGGCCACCGGGCCGACATCAGTCAGCCGGACGAACCACGGACCGAAGGCGAGCGCCACGTTGCCCACCATCAGTGCGGCAAATGCGACCGCGTTGCCGCTTTCGCGCGATACAGCTTTTCTTGTGGTCGGACCCTCGTGCATGTTGCCCCCTAACCCCCTAGATCGGGGGAGTCCCGTGGCAAAATGAAACGGAAGGGAGATTGAATGCCGAGCTTGTTTGACCCGATCGAACTTGGGGCGATCCGCGCCGCCAATCGCGTGCTGATGGCGCCGCTGACGCGCACCCGCGCCGACGCCAACCACGTGCCGACCGAGATGATGATCGAATATTATCGCCAGCGCGCCGGCGCCGGGGTGATCATCTCCGAAGCGACCGGAATCAGCCCGCAGGGCCTGGGCTGGCCCAATGCGCCGGGCATCTGGAACGACGCGCAGGTCGAGGCGTGGAAGCCGATCACCGAGGCGGTGCACAAGGAGGGCGGCAAGATCGTCGCGCAATTGTGGCACCAGGGCCGGCTGGCGCGTCCCGACGTGAACAAGCTGCAGCCGCTGTCGGCGTCCGCCACCCGTGCGCCCTATCCGATCCCGGAAAAGAACCCTTATGGCGAAGCGCGTGCCGCCACGCTGGACGAGATCAAGGAAGCGATCGAGCAATATGCCCAGGCCGCGCGCAACGCGCTGAAGGCCGGGTTCGACGGCGTTCAGCTGCACGGCGCCAATGGCTATCTGATCGACCAGTTCCTGCGCGACAACACCAACCTTCGCGATGATGATTACGGCGGCTCGCCGGAAAACCGCATCCGGTTCATGAAGGAAGCGGTGCAGGCGGTGATCGCGGCCGCGGGCGCGGAGCGGACGTCGATCCGGCTGTCGCCCAATGGCGAGACGCAGGGTGCCGACGACAGCAACCCCGAAGCGGTCTTCATCCCGGCGGCCAAGGTGCTCGACGAGCTGGGCATCGCGTTCCTTGAGCTGCGCGAGCAATCGCCTGACGGCACCTTTGGCGCGTCGAGCGTGCCCAAGCTGAGCCCGCAAATCCGCAAGGTGTTCACTCGCCCGCTGGTGCTGAACCAGGATTACACGCTGGAGAAGGCGCAGGCCGATCTGGATTCGGGGCTGGCCGATGCGATCGCCTTCGGCCGCGCGTTCATCGGTAACCCTGATCTGGTTGACCGGCTGCGTGAGGGCCTGCCGCTGGCGCAGGACAACCCCAAGACGTGGTATTCGAAGGGCCCCGAGGGCTATATCGATTATCCGGCCTACAAGGCCGAGGCGGCCTGAACCGGCGCGCCGCCCTTCGCGACGCGCGGAGGGCGGCGAACCGTCGATGATCCTAGAGGTAGCGCGCGGCGGTTTCGCGGATCAGCGCGATCATGTTGGGAATGCCCTGCGTCCGGTTGGAGCTGAGCTGGTTGCGCAGATCGAACGGGGCCAGCGCGCCCTCGATATCGGTGGCGGCGATCGCCTGCGGTGTCGCGTCCTGCACGGTCTTCAGCACCAGCGCGATGATCCCCTTGGTGATCGCGGCGTTGCTGTCGGCGAGGAAGTGCAGCGTGCCGTCGTCGTTGCGGGTGGGATAGACCCACACCGCGGCGGAGCAGCCGCGCACCAAGGTCGCATCGGTCTTCAGCGCATCGGGCATCGGCTCGAGCGCGCGGCCGAGATCGATCAGCAGGCGATAGCGATCGTCGGCATCGAGGAATTCATATTCATCGCGAAGATCGGCAAGTTCGGGCGCGGCGTCTGACATCGCGCGGGGACTAGCGGCTTGCCGGAACAGCGGCAACCGGGCGGGTCACGCCCGCGCCGGGCAGAGGGGGTGGATCAAAGGTCCACCCCGGCGGCGATCGCCTCCAGCTTGCGGATGCGTTCGCGCAGGTCGGCAATCTCGATGCGGGCGCTGGTCGCCGCATGGGGCGCGCGGGCATCGGCCTCCTGGCGCAATTGCTGCTCCTTCAGCCGCAGCCAGCCGCGCCAGCCGGCGAGGCCGGCCGAAACCAGCATGGCAAGGCCGGCGAGCGCAGCGGTTGCCATGATCATATAGAAGCCGGGGTCAGGCATGACGTTGCTCCTCCTCGAACTCAGCGGTCGCGCAGCTCTTCGATCTGACGGCTCAGATCGGCGCTGCCGTGATTGTCGGTGATGACGCGTTCCAGGACCGCGATCCGCTCCTTGAGCTGGCGGATTTCCTCGCGGCTGGCGATCGCGTCGGCGGGTAACGCATGATCATCGGCGTCTCGCAGCCCGCGGTACTTCTCGCGCTGCATCCGGGTAACGGCCGTGATCAACACGATCGCGATGACCATGAAGGCGACAGACCATGGCATCGATCAACTCCTTGAAGAGGGGATATTTTCTTGTTCAGTTGGGACGTTCGATGCGCGGCGGCGTCTCGCGCAGCTGCTCGATCTCGTCGGCCAGGACCACGCCGCGGTCGGTGACGATCCGTTCCAGCACGCGCACCCGCTGTTCCAGCCGTTCGGTATGGGCGGCATATTGCGCCGCCTTCTCCGCGGTCTGGGCATTGAGCGCCTCGGCCATTTTCTCCTTGTGCCGAAGCCAGCGGCGGAAGGAGTCCCCGCCCACGCCGAGGATCACCGGCAGCCCCACCACGATCATGAAGAACAGTAGAACAAAGCTGTACTTTTCCATGGTCCCGATCCTCAGTTGGCGCGGTCGCGCAGCTGCTCGATCTCCTGGCTGAGCAGGTGGCCGCTGTCGGTGACGATCCGTTCGACGTTCTGCAGGCGATCCTTCATCGAGCCGAGTTCGGCGCGAAGCTGGCCGTTTTCCTGCGTCAGCAGCTTCACCCGCTCGATCGTTTCATCGTCGCGCTTGGGATAGAGCGCCTGACCCCATTGGCCGTCGAGCGGATAGCCGTTGCGGATGCGCATCCAGGTCGTCGCGACCCAGCCGAGCATGGCGGCGACACCGACCGTGGCGATCACGGGGGCAAGGGCGGAGAAGAGCTGGATCTTTTCGGCGGCGGTCATGGCCTCTCCCTTTCATATTGGCGCGGCAATCAGCGCAGGCGCTCGATCTCTTCGGCGAGCTGGGTGTTGCGGCTGGTGTAGTGCGTCTCGATGTCGGCGAGGCGACGGTCCAGCTCGCGGAACTTGGAGCGGACCTCCGCCGTGGTGCGCTTCGGGTTCGAGCGCACGCCCTGCCAGAATTTCGCATCCTCCGGCGATCCGTAGAGGTTCGCAGGCCGGTCGCTCGCCATCCAACCGATCAGCAGATAGGCGATCAGCGTCCAGGGGAAGCCCCCGGCGAGGGTGAGCAGGATCAGCCCGATGCGGACCCACAGAACCTCGATTCCGGTATAGTCGGCGATCCCGGCGCACACGCCCTTCCACTTGCGTTCCTGCCGGTTGAGGTAAAATTTGGTGCGGCTGTTGTCGGCCATCAGTTCCTCCGCAGGTTCCGGTCTTCGAGCCGGTAGTCGGGTTCAGAGCGGTAGTCGGCGATGCCGGGGCGGAAATCGGGATTGTCGGCAGCGACGATGCGCTCCACCGTATTCACCCGATCCTCGAGCCGCTTCGCCAGCGAGTGGAGTTCGTCGAGCAGCGCCTCATCCTCGGTGGTCATGCCGCCGGGCGACTGCTTCCACTTGGTGACATAGTGCATGATCAGCCAGGGCAGCCCGATGAAGAGCATGCCCACGACGAAAACCGGTACGAGCACCTCTTCCATCATCAATTGTCCTTCTTCAGGCGCGCCTTGAGCGCGGCGAGTTCGGCGTCGATCTTGTCCGAGGCCTTGAGCTCGGCGATTTCCTCGTCGAGGCTCTTGGGCAGCGCGCCCAGGCCCATCGCATCGGCGCGGCCCTCCGCCTCATCGACCTTGCGTTCGAGCATCTCGAACCGGCTGAAGGCATCGTGCGTGCGCGGCCCGTTCCACATTTCGCGCAGGCGGGAGCGGTTGTTGGCGCTTTCCAGCCGGGTGGCGATGTTGTTCTGCCGGGTCCGCGCCTCGCGCAGCTTGTTCTGCAGCTTGGCGATGTCTTCCTCGGAGGAGCGGAGCGTGTCGTCGAGGACGGCAACCTCGGCGCGAAGCTGCTCGATCATGTCGGACGCCTTCTGGCGCTCAATCAGCGCCGCCTTGGCAAGGTCCTCGCGATCCTTCGACAGCGCAAGCTCCGCCTTTTCGGTCCAGTTCGACTCGATATCGGAAAGCTTGGCCATGTGGCGGCGCATCTCCTTGATATCGGCGATCGTCCGTGCCGCCGACGCACGCACCTCGACCAGCGTCTCCTCCATCTCCAGGATGATCATGCGGATCATCTTGGCCGGGTCTTCTGCCTTCTCGAGCAGTTCCGCCATATTGGCGGCGACGATGTCGCGGGTACGGGAAAAGATGCCCATCAACGAAACTCCTGGTGATGCCCTTTTATAGGCTTGCCGCCGGGGCGAAGCGAGGGAAAGACCCGCCCCGGCGGCGCCGTTCACGCGATCACGCGAACGAGGGGGGTAGCGGCCGAGCCCGCCTGTGCCGGCCCGACCGCGCCGACCACCATGGTGGTGCTGAAGACGATGGTGCAGGCGATGGCGGCGAGAGTGCGGCCGAGCGAAGCGAAGTTGGTCATGGTGTATCTCCCTACCTGATCTGTCAGACCCGACGTTGCGGGTATGCCGAAGTGCTTTGCAGGGGACGTGCCAATTTCACTTGGCGCAGTTTCGCCGAGCTTCAACTTTTTCCCGCAACGACCAAAATACGCGCAAAAACAGCGATATAGATCTGGTGGGCACCAGCCGGATGCCGCCGCCCGCGTGATTTGCTGCGCTCAAACACATATTGCCAAGCATTGGGAAAATGCGCCAAGGCTTGGGCGGGGCAGGGTGGAGCGACATGGTCGAACGGGCGACTCAAGTGATCGGTCAGTCGGGCGCGTTCCTCGACGCGCTGGAGCGCGCCAGCCGTGCAGCGGCGCTTGACCGGCCGGTTCTGGTCATCGGCGAGCGCGGCACCGGCAAGGAGCTGGTCGCCGAGCGGCTCCATCGCCTGAGCGGGCGGTGGGACCAGCCGCTGGTCATCATGAACTGCGCCGCGCTGCCCGAGACGCTGATCGAGGCGGAATTGTTCGGCCATGAGGCGGGCGCGTTCACCGGCGCGACCAAGGCGCGAGTCGGGCGGTTCGAGGAGGCCGATGGCGGTACCTTGTTTCTCGACGAACTCGGCACCTTGTCGATGGGGGCGCAGGAGCGGCTGCTGCGGGCGGTGGAATATGGCGAAGTGACCCGCATCGGCGCGTCGCGCCCGATCCGCGTCGACGTGCGCATCGTCGCGGCGACCAACGAACATCTGCCCGACAAGGTGGAGCGCAACGAGTTTCGCGCCGACCTGCTCGACCGTCTGTCCTTCGAGGTGGTGACGCTGCCGCCGCTGCGTGCGCGCAAGAGCGACATCATCGTGCTGGCGGACCATTTCGGACGGCGCATGGCGGCGGAAATGGGGTGGGAGCGGTGGCCCGGCTTCGCCCCGGCGGCGCAGGAGGCGCTGCGCGAGTATCGCTGGCCCGGCAATGTGCGCGAATTGCGCAACGTGGTGGAGCGCGCCGTCTATCGCTGGATGCACGAGGGGCCGATCGAGACGATCGAGTTCGATCCGTTCCAGTCGCCCTATCGGCCCGGCGCCGGAAGCGGCGATGGCGGCGCCCGGCCGGCACCGTCGATGCTCGCCATGCCGACACCGCCCATGGCGTCGCAGCCGTCACAGCAGCCCGGCGCGATGACCGAGGGGGACGAGGTGGCGGCGTGCGACGTCGGCCCATCGGACTTCAAGAGCCGCGTCGCCTTGTTCGAGCGCGAATTGCTGTCGCGCGCGTTGGCCGAGAACCGGTTCAACCAGCGCGCGACGGCTGATTCGCTGGGGCTGACCTATGACCAGCTGCGCCATGCGTTGCGCCGCCACGACCTGATCGGGGCGGGCGGCTGAGGCCCACTGCAAGCGGCGATGCGCGATCGTTGAATCGGAGCGGTTGCGTAACGAGCATGCGGGAGCCATTTGGGTGGCGTCGCGTTCGATAGCGCGAACCCCAGAAGGAGGAATTTCATGGCATTCGAACTGCCGCCGCTGCCGTACGACTATGACGCGCTGGAGCCGGTCATCTCCAAGGAGACGATGACCTACCACCACGACAAGCATCACGCAGCCTATACCGCCAAGCTGAACGAGGGCGTCGCCGCCGATCCGAAGCTGGAAGGCAAGTCGATCGAGGAAATCCTCGGCATGATCTCGTCGTTGCCGCCGCTCGTGCGCAACAATGGCGGTGGCTATTGGAACCACGACTTCTTCTGGAAGATCATGACCAGCCCGTCCAAGAGCGGCCAGCCGACCGGCGCGCTGAAGGATGCGATCGATGCCTATGGCGGCCTCGACAAGCTGAAGGAAGACTTCAACGGCAAGGGCGCGGCGCAGTTCGGCTCGGGCTGGGCGTGGGTCATCAAGGATTCGTCCGGCGCGCTGAAGGTCGTGTCGACGCCGAACCAGGACAATCCGCTGATGGACGATGCCAAGGACAAGGGCACGCCGATCCTGGGCAATGACGTGTGGGAACACGCTTATTACCTCACCTACAAGAACGATCGCCCCGGCTATCTGAAGGCGTGGTGGGACGTGGTGAACTGGGAAGAAGTCGGCCGTCGTTTCGACGCCGCCTGACCAGCAGCTATCCGGTCATTGATCGGGCAGGGAAGCGGGTGGACCTGACCGGGTCCGCCCGCTTTTCTTGTTTGTGGGCACGGCGGCGAGCACGCCGATTTACGTAGAACATCCAATGTCCGGCATCGGGCATAGGCATATCCTTTTCCGTCATGTGGGCCGGGTATTCACCGTATCGGATCAGTTCATCGCTTCCGGCGCCGGCTGCTCTCGATCATACTTCCGCTTCGCTGCCGACGGACCGCCCGCGGGCGGAGAGGACGGGCGCGCGATGATCGCCGACATGGGCGCGCCGCAGATCGTCATCGTCGAGCTGGTGGAGGATTGCCGTGGTCGTCCCGATTGCGCTGTCCGCGCCGAGCGACCCGCCGACGCGCAGGCGGAAGATGAGATTCGCCGCGCGGGGCAGTCGAGCCTTCCGGAAGGCGGCCCCTCGGCGCTGCAATCCGACCAGCTGCCCAGCAGGTACGCGCCCGCGCATGATGTCACGTCGCTGTACGACAAGGACGGGTGGAAGCTGCGCTGGTACTTCCAGGGCGGGCTGAACCTGGTCAGCGAGACGAACCTGTTCTGGGACTTCGCGTCGGTCTACGCGCCGGACGCGAAGTTCAATTCCGACCAGACGTGGCTGGAGGGGTACGTCAAACCGGGCATCGGGTTCGACAAGACCTTCGCCGACGGCAACGTCTTTTACGGCAAGCTGTCCGGCGTGGCATCGCGCACCTGGGGCACGGACGCGTTCGATGCGCGCAACAAGGGCGCCGTGACGCTGGAAGAGGCATATCTCGGCTTTCGCACGACGAACCAGCCGACCACCTTTGACGTGTCGCTGGGGCCGCGGGAATTGCAGCTGGGCAGCGGCATGCTGATCGCCAATGGCGGCACCAGCGGGTTCGATCGCGGCGCGCTGAAATTCGGGCCGCGCAAGGCGTGGAAGCAGGCGGCGATCGCGCGGGTCAAGAACGGCCGGCAGACGATCACCGGCTATTTCATCGAACCCAATGAGCTTCCCTCCAACGATGGCAACAACCAGCTGGCGGGCAGTGACGTGCGCTATGATACGCCCGAGGGCGACTTCGTCGGCTTCACCTACGTCAACGTCCTGCGATCCAGCTCCCCCTACATCCGCGCTGCGGCGGGCGGGCTGGGGGAGCCGACGATCATCCCCGACGGGCGCGACCATCTGAATGCGATCAACCTGTATTTCAACGCCACCGGGCACAGCGGGGCGGTGCGCAACTGGTTCGTCACTGGCGACCTGGCCTATGAATGGAACAACCGGATCAACATGTCCGCCTGGGCCGCGCGGGCGCAGATCGGCCATAATTTCGCTGACCTGCCGTGGACGCCGACGCTCAGCTATACGTTCAAGATATTCTCCGGCGACGATCCCACCACGCCCAAGCTGGAGCGGTTCGACCCGCTCTATTACGAGGGATCGCCGGGTGCCTGGGCCACTGGCTCCAAATCGTCGATGGTGTTCATCAATTCCAACCTGAGGGCGCTGGAACTGGCGCTGGCGGTGCAGCCGTCCAAGAAGGACGCGCTGACGCTGCGCTATGCCTATATCAACGTGGACAAGCTCGCGAGCCCGATCCAGTTTGGCCAGGCAACCCGGCTGGTGTCGACGCCCAGCGGGTTCAACCTGATCGCCGGGGTGACCAAGCCGCACCTCTCGGACGATATCTTCCTCGAGTACAACCACGTCTTTTCACAGAACGTGTTCCTCACCGCGGGTGTGAGCGCGTCCTTCCCCGGCGCCGGGATCAAGGCGGCCTTTCCCGACAAAAGCCCCCCCATCTGGTCAGGAGCGTTCGTCAATGTCGTGGTCAATTACTAAGGCCGCCGCGCTTGCGGCGGTATGCTCGGCGTCGCTCGCCGCGGTGGCGATCTCCAGCGCGGGCGCGCAGGAGGGAACCAAGGCCAGCAGCAGCAGCACGCAGCCGCCGCCCCTGTCGGCGCAGGCGTCCGACCCGCGAGTGATGGGATGGATGCAGGGGTTCCCGCCGCCGCCGGACAAGATCATCCGGCAGCCGCAGTCCGACTATTTCAGCTTCCCGAAGCTGCGCTGGTCAGTGTGCCACCTGCGCCAGTTCCTGCCGACGGTGCGCATCAGTCGCGGGATCGGCGACCCGGTGCCGCTGGCCTATGCCGAAGCGCCGATGGTGCGGCGGCGCACCAGCGAGATCAACGCGCTGACCTTCACCCCGCTCAACTCGAACACGCCGATGACATGGGAGCAATCGCTGGCGGCCAATTACACCGATGGCATGCTGATCATGCACCGGGGGCAAGTGATCTACGAGCAATATAACGGGTGCCTGACCGCCGAGGGCGTCCATGCGGCGATGTCGATGACGAAGTCGCTGACCGGGCTGCTCGCCGAAATCCTGGTCGCGGAAGGGAAGATCGATCCGAATGCACCGGTGACCAAATATGTGCCGGAAGTGAAGAACAGCGCGTTCGGTACCGCCACGGTCCGCGACGTCATGAACATGACCACGGGCCTCGATTATTCGGAGGATTACACCGATCCGAACGCGGGCGTGTGGAAATATGCCGAGGCTGCCAGCCCGCTGCCCAAGCCGGCGGATTACAAGGGCCCCAACGGCTATTGGGAATATCTGGCGCAGATCAAGCCGGAGGGGCGCAACGGCGAGGCGTTCCACTACAAGACGCCCAATGCGGACATGGTGGGCTGGATCGTCACGCGGGCGAGCAACCGCTCGGTCGCCGACCTGGCGTCCGAGCGGCTGTGGCGCCCCATGGGGGCAGAGCAGAGCGCCTATATGACGGTGGACGGCAATGGCGTGCCCTTTGCCGGCGGCGGCCTCAGCGCAGGGCTGCGCGATATCGCGCGGCTGGGGCTGCTGGTCATGAACGAGGGGGTGATCAACGGCAATCGCCTGTTCCCGGCCGCTGCGGTGCAGGCGCTGCGCCGGGGCGGAGACCCGAGGAAGTTCGGCGATGCCTATCCGGCGCTGAAAGGCGGCAGCTACACCGGATTGTGGTGGATCTATCCCTGGGACGGCAAGGTCGTAGCCGCGCGCGGCGTGCATGGGCAGGCGATCTACGTCGACTTCGAAGCGCAAATGGTGATCGCGCGCTTCGCCTCGATGCCGTGGGCAAGCAACGCCTATAATGATCCGGTGTCGATGCCGGCGTTCCGGGCGGTGGCCAATTATCTGAAGACCAAGTGAGCGCAGCTTCACGGCAGGGTGAGCAAGGCTGGCGGCGGGTGCCGGGTGCATGATCGAACGTGCGACGCTCGCGGCCCGCCAATTGCGACGTTCGTGCCCGGACAAGGCGGCGACCGTTGCAGCAACATGATGGTGGGAAGGATCGCTGGCGCATGATGCGGGGCGACCGGCCCCGCTGGCTCCCTGAGTAGGATTCGAACCTACGGCCGCTCGATTAACAGTCGAGAGCTCTACCGCTGAGCTATCAGGGAACGCTGCGGGAGGCGCGTCTTTAGCCGGATTCTGGCGGCTTGCAACCCCCCGATTGCCGGATTTTTCTCAGACGATGAACTGTTCCATCGTAATCCGGTCATCCAGCGCGTGGCCGGGGTCGAACAACAGCGTCAATTCGCGTGCGCGATCGATCGCAATGTCGACCTCGCTAACCTCGCGGATCTCGCGCTGGTCGGCCACGGCGGAGACGGGGCGCTTGTTCTGGTCGAGCACGCGCAACTTGATTCGGGTCTTGTCAGGCAGGATCGCGCCGCGCCAGCGCCGCGGGCGAAAGGCGCTGATCGGGGTGAGCGCGATCAGCGCGGAGCCGAGCGGCAGGATCGGACCGTGCGCGGAGAGGTTGTAGGCGGTCGAGCCGGCCGGCGTCGCGACGAGGATGCCGTCACAGGCCAGTTCCTCCAGCACGACGCGGTCGTTGACCGACACCTCAAGCTTCGCCGTCTGGCGGGTTTCGCGCAGCAGCGACACTTCGTTGATCGCGGGAACGGTGTGGATGCGGCCGTCCGCCCCGGTCGCGGTCATCAAGAGCGGCGTCACCTTCACCGCGCGGGCGCTTGCGAGGCGTTCCTCCAGATCGTGCTGGCGCCATTCGTTCATCAGGAAGCCGACGGTGCCGAGGTTCATCCCGAACACCGGCACGCTGGAGCGGCGCGCGTCGAGCAGCGAGTGGAGTACCTGCAGCATGAAGCCGTCGCCGCCTAGCGCGATCACCAGATCGGCTTCGTCGATGTGGCACCAGTCCCACGCGTCGGCGAGCGCGGCCCGCGCCGCCTGGGCTGACGCGGTCGGCGAGGCGAGCAAAGCCCGCCGGGGGTAAAGCGTCATCCGCCGGTCACGCTCATATGCCGCGCCACGGCGGGCGCTGCCCCGCGTTCGATACGGAAATCGTGCCGCGCGGGCTTGCCTGCGATTCCGAGCCGGATGGCATCGTCGAGCGCGGCGACGCCCCCGGTGCGCAAGGCATGTTTGAGATCCACCTGATCCTCATGCCCCAGGCATGAATAGAGTCGGCCCTCCGTCGTCAACCGCACGCGGTTGCACCCGTCACAGAAATTGGCGGTGAGCGGGGAGATCAGCCCCAGCCGGGTCGCCGTGCCGTCGACACGCCAGTAGCGGGCAGGCCCGCCGGTGCCATTGGTGTCGCGGGTCAGCGCGAAGCGGCTCGACAAGCGATCGAACACGGCCGTCAGCGGCAGGAACCGGTCAGTGCGATCCTCATCAATCGCGCCGAGCGGCATGGTTTCGATGAGCGTCAGATCATGGCCCTGCGCCATGCACCATTCGAGCATAGGGGCGATCTCATCCTCGTTCAGCCCCTTCAGCGCGACCATGTTGATCTTGATCGCGAGCCCGGCGCGGTGACCGGCGGCGATCCCGTCGAGCACCTGCGCGACGTCTCCGTGGCGCGTGATATGCCGGAACAGCGCCGGATCGCGGCTGTCGAGGCTGACGTTGACGCGGCGCATCCCGGCGGCGACCAGCGCCTCGGCATGTTCAGCCAGCCGCGTCGCGTTGGTCGTCATGGTGAGTTCGTCGAGGCCGCGGTCGACATGGCCGCCGAGCCGATGCGCCAGTTCCACCACGTCGCGGCGCACCAGCGGCTCCCCGCCGGAGAGGCGGATCTTGCGCACGCCAAAGGCGATGAAGCGTTCGGCGATGACGGCGATTTCCTCGAGCGCCAGCAGCCGATTGCGCGGCAGGAAGGTCATCTTCTCCGCCATGCAATAGCGGCAGCGGAGATCGCAGCGATCCGTCACCGAAATGCGCAGGTAGCGGATCGACCGGCCAAAGCCGTCGATCAACGCGGTGGCGGCCGGCATTTCTCCCATATCGGAACAGCTAAGGACTGTTGGGCGGGGGAACAAGGGCTGGTGCATGGTTGCTGCAACGCGCGGCGCCCCATACGGCCGCAATGGTGAGCACAAAAACGGGCGATATGACCGAAGTGGCGCTGGGCAGCGGTTGCGAGCCGCTGACCGATCTTGTTCGATCGCTGGGGTGGCAGGCCGGCGGCGATACCGCCGATGTGCGGGTGATCTGTGCGGCAGCCGGGCCTGAAGCAGTGGCGGCAGAAGGGGTGGCCGCAGCCCGCGCACGGGCCGCGCTGGTCGTGTTGCTGGCGCGTGAAGAGAATGCGGCGGCGGCGTATGAGGCGGGCGCGACGCATGTCTGCTTGGCGGGTGCGGCCCCCGACGTGCTGTGCGTTACCTTGCGGCTGGCGGCGCGGCATGCCCGCCGTCTGCGGGGTGCCGGGCAGTTCCGCCGCGCGGGCGAGCCGGGCGAGGGCGGCGTCGAGCGGTTCGTCGAGACGCTGCCAACGGACGAGCCGGTCGCCGTCGCAGTCATCTCCATCACCCGATTCGACACGGTCAACGTCGCTTATGGCCGCGCGGCCGGTGACAGCCTGCTTCGCCAAGCCGGCGCCCGGATCGCCCTGACGCTGCCAGCGGCGGCGGTGATCGAGCGTGACAATGGCGCAGGGTTCATCATCGCGCTGCGTGAGGATGCCGCGGGGACGTCAGCACGTATCGCGGCGATGGAGATTGCGCTGGGGCGGCGTTTTTCCCTGGGCGAGGAGGAAGCAAGCGTCGGCGTGCGGATCGGGCTGGCGCATCGCTGGCCGGGGGAATCGGTCGCATCACTCGTGCGGCGTGCCCGCGACGCGCTGGCGCTGGCGTCGACGGGCGAGGGGGCGGCCGTGCGGATCGCCGGGCAGCCGCTGGCGGGCAACGGGATCGACCTGGCGGCCGACCTGCATCGTGCGATGGACCGCGGCGAGATCGACATCCTGTTCCAGCCGCAGGTGGAGATTGCCAGCGACCGGATCGTCGGGGTGGAGGCGCTGGCACGCTGGGAGCATCCGCGGCACGGGGTATTGGGCGCGAGCACGCTGTTTGCCGCCGCGGCGCGTGCCGGGCTGGGCCTGCCACTGTCCGAGCATATCCAGTCGCTGGCGCTGCGCCGCGCGGGAGCGTGGAGCGGGGCGCTGGCCGAGCTGCGCGTGGCGGTCAACGTCACCGCAACCGATCTCGCGCGTGCCGATTTCGCCGCGCATTTCATGGCAATGGTCGATCAGGCCGGCATTGCGCCGCAGCGCGTGACGGTGGAGGTGACCGAAAGCGGCATGGTGACCGACCTGCCGCTCGCGGCGGAGCGGTTGCAGCAGCTTCGCGGCGCGGGGCTGAAGGTGGCGATCGACGATTTCGGTACCGGCTATTCGAGCCTTGCGTACCTGAAGGCGCTGCCGCTCGATTACCTGAAGATCGATCGCAGCATCACGCAGGACATCATGGGCGGGCCGCGCGCGCGGGTGGTGGTCAGCGGCGTGATCGCAATCGCCGCCGGGCTGGGGCTGCGCACGATTGCCGAGGGGGTGGAGAGCGTCGCCGAACGCGACCTGCTCGCCTCCGAAGGCTGCGACCTCTATCAGGGATTTCTGCGGGCGGGGCCGGTCGACGAAATGACGCTTGCGCGGCTGATCGGAGGGGAGAGCATATGACCATCGTCGCATTCGCCATCGCGCAGGCTGTCGCCGCCGCCGCGGCAACCGCCAGTCCGCAGGCAGCGATCGAAACGGAACTGGCCGCCAGCGCGGCCGGGTGGAACAGCAGCTCGCTCGATCGGTTCATGTCGGTCTATGCCGATGATGCCGTCTATTCCTCCGGCAAGGACATGGTGCGGGGCAAGGCCGCAATCGCCAAGCGCTACGCGGGCAGTTTTGCCGAGGGCGGCAATGCGCGTGGGCGGCTGTCGTTTCAGCCCGCCGCGTGGCGGACGATCAGCAACGTCCACATGCTGCTGGTGGCGCGATGGACGCTGACCCCGGCGAGCGGCACGGCGCAGACCGGCCTCACCACCTTGTTGTTCGAACGGCGCAAGGACGGCTGGCGGATCATCGCCGACCACAGTTCCTGAGCGGCACCGTCCGCGCATCAGAGGAGCGCGCATGACCATCTTCACCATCGGTTATGAAGGGGTGACGATGGATGAGTTCATCGCCGCCCTGCACAAGGCGGGGGTGGAGCGGGTGATCGACGTGCGTGCCCTGCCGCTGTCGCGCCGGCCCGGTTTTTCCAAGTCGACGCTGGCGGCATCGCTGCAGGCGGCCGGGATCGACTATGTCCATCTGAAGGCGCTGGGGACGCCAAAGCGCGGGCGCGACGCGGCCAAGAAGGGCGACGTCGCGACGCTGCGCGAGGTCTATGACGATCAGCTGGCGCTGCCCGAGGCGCAGGCCGCGGCAGCGCAGATGCGGGCGCTGGCGGCGGAAAAGCCGAGCGCGCTGCTGTGTTACGAGCGTGATCCCTGCCACTGCCACCGCACCCTCCTGTTGCAGGAAGAGGGTGGGGGCGAGAAGGTGGTCGACTTGTACGCCTGAACCGGCGCGAGAGCAGGGTGATCGGTGCGGCGCTCAGCCCGTGACGGGCAGGCGCACCGCGCCGTCGTGATCGCGCTCCATCGGGCTGTAGGCGACGACCGTGTCGAGCGTCATCGGGGCGTAGAGGTGGGGGAAGAGCTGCCCGCCGCGGCTCTCCTCCCAGCGGATCTTGTCGCCAAGCGCCTCGAGATCGACGGCGGCAATGTGCAGGTCGTGCTGGCCAGCGAAATGCTTGTCCACCGTCTCGGTCAGCTGCGCGGCGGTGGAGAGGTGGATGTAGCCATCCGCCAGGTCCACCGGCGCGCCGGCGAAGGAGCCCTCATGCTCCAGCGCCGCCATCTGGTCGGCAGTCAGCACCTTGTACGCGGTCGTGATCTGAGCTGCCGTCGGGTCTGTCACTGGCCATCCTCCGGGCCGGCGGCGGCATCATCGCCGACCGTCGCGCCGGTATCGGGAGCGATTTCAGGCGGCGAGAGTTCCGCCGCGACCGCTTCCTCGGCGGCATTTTCGGGCTCCGGCTCCTCATCGATCCGCGCACAGCCGACGACATGTTCGTTGTCGCTGACGTTGAACAGGCGCACGCCGGCCGAGTTGCGGCCGATCACGCGCAGGCTGGCGAGCGGCATGCGGATCAGCTTGGCCTGATCGGTGACGAGCATCAGCTGGTCGTTCTTGCTCGCCGGGAAGCTGGCGACGACCGGGCCGTTGCGACCGATATTGTCGATGTTGGTGATGCCCTGACCACCGCGACCGGTGCGGCGATATTCGAACGCCGAGGACAGCTTGCCATAGCCATTCGCGCAGACGGTGAGGATGAACTGTTCGTGCGCGCGCAGGAATTCGAACCGGTCCATCGGGATCTGCGGCTCGCCCTCACGCTCCGTCGCCTTCCAGGGGGCGAAGCGCAGATATTCCTCTCGCTCCTCCTGCGTGGCGCCGGTGCGGTGCAGGATCGACAGCGAGATCACCTCGTCGCCGGGCGCGAGGCGCATGCCGCGCACGCCGGTGGAGTTGCGGCTCTGGAATTCGCGAACGTCGCTGCCCGGGAAGCGGATCGCCTTGCCCTGACGGGTGGCGAGGAGGACGTCGTCATTCTCCTCCAGCAGCGCGACGCCGATCAGGCGATCGTCGATGTCGTCGCCTTCGAACTTCATCGCGATCTTGCCGTTTGAGGGCACGTTGGTGAAGGCGTCCATCGCGTTGCGGCGCACGCTGCCGCGCGCCGTTGCGAACATGACGTGGAGCTTGCCCCATTCCGCCTCGTCCTCCGGCAGCGGCAGGACGGTGGAGATCGTCTCGCCCGGCTGCAGCGGCAGGAGGTTGATCATCGGGCGGCCGCGGGTGTTTGCGCTGCCCTCGGGCAGGCGCCACACCTTCATGCGATAGACGCGGCCGAGCGTGGAGAAGAACAATACCGGCGTGTGCGTCGAGGTGACGAACAGGCTGGTGACGGCATCCTCGTCCTTGGTCGCCATGCCGCTGCGGCCCTTGCCGCCGCGCGCCTGGGCGCGGAACGCCTCAAGCGGGGTACGCTTGATATAGCCCTGCATGGTCACGGTGACGACCATGTCCTCGCGCTCGATCAGATCCTCGTCATCGATGCCGTCGGCGGCAGCGGCGATTTCGGTGCGGCGCGGGGTGGCGAAGAGCGCGCGAACTTCGGTCAGTTCCTCGCGCATCACCGCATAGAGCTTCACGCGGTCGGCCAGGATCGCGAGCAGCTCGGCGATCGATTCGGCCAGCGTCTTGAGCTCGTCGCCGATCTCGTCACGGCCGAGCGCGGTGAGACGGTGCAGGCGCAGGTCGAGGATCGCGCGGACCTGAATTTCCGACAGGCGATAGGTGTCGCCGGTGATCTCCGTCTCGACCGCCTCGACCAGCTTGATGTAGCCGGCGATCTCCGCAATCGGCCAGTCGCGCGCCATCAGGGCAGCGCGCGCCTCTGCCGGCGAAGAAGAGCCGCGGATCATCCGGACGACCTCGTCGAGGTTCGTCACGGCAATGACGAGGCCGAGCAAGATGTGCGCCCGATCGCGCGCCTTCGCCAGTTCGAACTTCGAGCGGCGGGTAATGACCTGCTCGCGGAACTGGATGAAGGCGGCGATAATCTCGCGCAGCGGCAGCATCTCCGGCCGGCCGCCGCGGATCGCAAGCATGTTGGCGGGGAAGCTGCCCTGTGCCGGCGTGTGACGCCACAGCTGGTTCAGCACCACCTCGGGCGTGGCATCGCGCTTCAGTTCGATGACGACGCGAACACCGTCGCGGTTCGATTCGTCGCGGACGTCGCCAATCCCCTCGATCCGCTTGTCCTTCGCGGCCTCGGCGATCTTTTCGACCAGCGCGTTCTTGCCCTGCTGGTAGGGAATCTCGGTGAGGACGATCGAGCGGCGCTCGCCGCGCCCTTCCTCGATGACATAGCGCGAGCGGACGATGATCGAGCCGCGGCCCGTCTCATAGGCGCTGCGCGCGCCGGCGCGGCCGAGGATGACGGCGCCGGTCGGGAAATCCGGCCCGGGCACGATCTCCATCAGTTCCTCGGTCGTCAGCGGCTCTCCGCCGCTGATCGCGCGATCGAGATAGGCAAGGCAGGCGTCGACGACTTCGCCCAGATTGTGCGGCGGGATGTTGGTCGCCATGCCGACCGCGATGCCGCCAGCGCCGTTGACGAGCAGGTTGGGGAACCGCGCCGGGAGAACCGAGGGTTCGCTTTCCGAGCCGTCATAGTTCGGCTGGAAATCGACCGTGTCCTTGTCGAGATCGTCGAGCAGGTAATCCGCGACACGCGACAGGCGCGCCTCGGTGTAACGCATCGCGGCGGGCGGATCGGGATCCATCGAGCCGAAGTTGCCCTGGCCGTCGATCAGCGGCGCGCGCATCGACCAGTCCTGCGTCATGCGCGCCAAGGCGTCATAGATCGCAGTATCGCCGTGCGGGTGGTATTTACCGATCACGTCACCGACGATGCGGGCCGATTTGCGGTACGGCCGGTTGTAGGTGAAGCCGCTTTCGTTCGCCGAATAGAGGATGCGCCGGTGCACCGGCTTCAACCCGTCGCGAACGTCGGGGAGCGCGCGTGCCACGATCACGCTCATCGCGTAATCGAGGTAGCTGGTCTTCATTTCCTCGACGATGGAGATCGGCGCGATATCCGAAGGGTCGGCGAGGACGGTCTCGTCGGTCAAAACGCTACTTTCGGGTTAGGAATTCTGGTGCCCCCGCTCTAGGCCGGCGCAACAGAAATGTCACGCGCGCGTACGGGCGCGCAGGGGTGGTGCAAAGGCCGCGTCGGAATGCGGTCAGGGCGCGATCTCCGCGCCGTCCCAGGCGAACAGCCGGCCGCTGTCCTGCGGCTTCAGCCCGTCGATCACGTCGAGCAACTGCACCGCCGCGCGATCCGGCTTGAACAGGTCGCGTCCGGCCTGCTGGAACGGTTTGGACAGCCGGGTGTCGACGGTGCCGGGGTGGAGGCCAACGACGATGCCGCGGTCGTTGCGGCGCTTGTCCTCGATCCCAAGCGTGCGGATGAGCTGGTTCAGCGCGGCCTTGCTGGCGCGATAGCCGTACCAGCCGCCCAGCCGATTGTCCGAGATGCTGCCGACCCGCGCCGAGAGGAAGGCGAGCACCGAACGCCCCTGTTTTGGCATGACCGGCAGGAAGTGCTTGGCGACCAGCGCGGGGCCAATGGTGTTGATCGCATATTGGCGCGCAAGCCACGCGGGATCGAGCGCGGCGATCGACTTTTCCGGGCCGTCATCGCCATCGTGCAGGATGCCGGTGGCGACGATCACCAGTTCTGGGGCGCCGGCCGCGGCGGCGGCAGCGGCAACCGTCGCCTCGTCGAGCAGGTCCAGCTCGGGCCGGGCAAAGCGGCGGACGACCGCGCCTTCTTCTTCCAGCGCGTCTGCGAGCGCCCGTCCGATGCCGCCGCTTGCGCCAATGATTGCCGTTTTCATGAAGAAACGGCTAGGCGTGCAAATCATTACGTTCAATGTCCGTTCAGCGCGCTTTCTTGATGGAGCGACGAGAGGGCACTAAGCGTCTATTCAAGTGTTCACGCCTCAAAGGAGAGCAGTTTTCATGAAGAGCATTTCCCGCGTCGCCTTTGCGGCGGCGCTTATGGCCGGTGTAGCGGGCGTTGCCGTGTCGACCCCGGCCGTCGCTCAGAAGAAGAATGAGCAGAAGGGTGGCGGCCCGTCGCTGAAGCTCAGCAAGGACGTGCAGAATGCCGCCGCCGCCGCGCAGACCGCGATCGGCGCGAAGGACTTTGCCGCCGCCGCGACCGCGCTGAGCACTGCGCAGGCTGCCGCGAAGAGCGACGATGATCGCTATATCGTCGCCGCGCTGCAGCTGCAGAGCGAGGCCGTGAAGATCCAGGACGCACGTGCCGCCAACCAGCAGGTCAACGAAGCGGGCCTGAAGGCGCCGCTCGAAGCGCTGATCGCCAACCCGAAGACCCCGGCGGTCGACGTGGCGAAGTACAATTACCAGCTCGGCATCATGGCGGCGAACGCCAAGGACAATGCCGGCGCGATCAACTATTTCCAGCGCGCGCAGCAGCTTGGCTACAATGATCCCAACCTGCCGCTGCAGATGGTCAAGCTGAAGATGGATTCGGGCGACGTGGCCGGCGGCGCCGCGGAGCTGGAGAAGGCAATCGACGCGCAGGTCGCGGCCGGCCAGAAGCCGAGCGAGGACCTGTACAAATATGCCATCGCGCAGACCAACAAGAAGCGCATGGGCCCGCAGACGGCAAACTGGATCAAGAAGTGGGTCGTCGCTTACCCGAGCGCCAAGAACTGGCGTGACGGCATCGTCACCTATGGCATGACGCAGCAGAGCGCGGTCACGCTGGACAAGGGGCAGAAGGTCGACCTGTATCGCCTGATGCGTTCGGCCAAGGCGCTGGCCGACCAGTATGACTATGAGACCTATGCGCAGTGGACCTATGACCTGGGCCTGCCGCACGAGACCAAGGCAGTGCTCGACGAAGGCAAGGCATCGGGCAAGATCCCGGCGAACAGCCAGTCGGCCAACGACCTGATGCGAGTCGCCAACCAGGCGATCGCCAGCGAAGGGTCGCTCGCGCCGGTCGAAGCAAAGGCCAAGGCGGGCGCCAACGGCCGCATCGCGCTGAACACGGGTGACGCGTACCTGGGCATGGGCAACTATGCCAAGGCGATCGAACTGTATCGCGTCGCGCTGCAGAAGGGTGGCGTCGACGCGGACGTGGTGAACACCCACATCGGCATCGCGCTCGCCAACTCGGGCGACAAGGCTGGCGCCAAGGCCGCCTTCGCCGAGGTGAAGACCGCGCCGCGCACCGACATTGCGTCGCTGTGGTCGGTCTACCTGGACAACCCGCCGACGGCCTGATCCGCGCGGATTGACCATATGGAAAGGGGCGGCCGAGGCCGCCCCTTTTTTGTTGCGTGTGTGGTCCGGTGAAAGCGTGGGTTCGCTGGCGTCGGGCGCTACTCCACCTCATCCTCGATCACGATCGGTACGCCCGGCTGCGCCTTTGCCGTGCGGATCGTGAGCGAGGATTTCACGCTGGCGACGTTGGGGGCCGCGGTGAGATGCGTCGTCAGGATGCGCTGGAAGGATTCCAGGTCCGAGGCGACGATCTTCAGGATGAAGTCGATCTCCCCGTTCAGCATGTGGCATTCGCGTACCTCGGGAATGCCCGCCACGTGCCGTTCGAAGGCTGCCAGGTCGTGTTCGGCCTGGCTGCGCAAACTGACCATCGCGAAGACGGTGATCGGGAAGCCGAGCAACGCGGGTTCGCAATTGGCGTGATAGCCGCGGATCACCCCCGCCTGTTCCAGCGATCGCACCCGACGAAGGCATGGCGGGGCGGTCAGCCCGACCTTCTCCGCCAGGTCAACGTTGGTCATCCGGCCATCTTCCTGGAGCAGTGCGAGGATCCGCCGATCGATCCGGTCAAGCACCATGCGCGCTTTCCGCACGCAGCTTTTCTATCAAGAACATGCCCGGTCCTATAGTTTAGTTGCGTGAGAACGCAATTGTCTCACCGTATGACAAGTGTGTGATTCTGTTGCTTGCGATCATCACCGTGTAGGGTAGGAGGCAAGTGACGCGGCGGTTGGTCGCTGCGACGAGACGGGGAAGTGTGTGCGGTTCGACGATAGTCTCAAGACTGTGTTGGCTGCGGATTCCTCCACCGCGTTCGGCGCGCAGGCGACGTTCCGCCAGCTTGCCGACCTGATCGCCCGGGGCAGGGTGCAGCCCGAAGCGGAGACGATCGGCCGCTTGCGGGCATTGCGCGGCCTGGTTCCGGCCGCCGTGCGCGCGGCCGCGGCCCGCAGCCTTGCGCTGGGCCAGCCACCGGCCGAACTGGTCGCCTTCTTTGCCGACGACGCGCCCGAGATTGCATCGGCGGCGCTGCGCGCGGCGCAGTTGCCGGCCGAGGGATGGCTGGCGATGATCCCGCAGCTGGGGCCGGTGGGTCGGGCGGCGCTGCGCCGGCGCGACGATCTGCCGGCGAGCGTGGTCCGCGCGCTGGAGGCATTCGGATCGACCGATTTCTCGCTTGGATATGATGGCGCGGCGATCCCGGCGGACGAGACGGTTGCGGCCTTGCCGGCCGGGGCCGCTGAGGTGGCCGAGCTGAACGAGGTCGTGCTGGATCTGCCCCCGCCGCCCGAGCCGCGCGACACCGGCGGTTTCGAGATTTCCGAGCTCGTTGACCGGATCGCCAGTTTCCAGCGCGCGCGCGGGCCGGTGAAGCCGGCGCCGCGGCTGCGCGTGGTGGACACGTTCCGCTTCGAAACCGGGCCCGATGGGGTCATCAGCTGGACCGACGCGATGCCGCGCGGCGCGCTGGTCGGCCTGTCGTTGATGCTGCCGGGCAGCGGCACGGCGCAGGTCGATGGCGTGGTGAGCAGCGCGATCCGGGCGCGCACCAGTTTCACCGATGCGCGGTTGTCGCTGGAGGGCGGGGCGGCGCTGGCGGGTGAGTGGCGATTGTCGGCGACGCCGCTATTCGACCACGGCACGGGTCGCTTTGCCGGCTATCGCGGCAGCGCGCGTCGCCCGCGGCTGGACGAGCGCGCGCCGCCATCCAAGGGTGAAGGCAATGTCGAGGGGCTGCGCCGGCTGGTGCACGAACTGCGCACCCCGACCAATGCCATTGCCGGTTTCTCCGAGCTGATCGAATCGCAGCTGCTGGGGCCGGTCGCGCCGGTGTATCGTGAGCGGGCGGCGGCGATCCGCAGCCTCGCGGCGGACCTGATCGCGGCGATCGAGGACCTGGATCTCGCCGCGCGAATCGAGGGCGATGCGTTGCAGCTGCGCCCGGCGGCGGTGGTGCTTGCCCCGGTGCTGGAACGGATTGCGGCAGACCTGCAATCGCTGGCGACGATGCGCGGCTGCACGCTGACGATCGCGCCGATGGACGCCGCGATCGCCGTGGCATGCGACGATCGCGCCACGGAGCGGCTGCTGGGCCGCTTAATCGGGACCATCGTGTCGGCGGCGCAGCCGGACGAGGCGATCACCGTGACGGCAGGCGCCTCGGGGCTTCATACCTCCCTGGTGTCGGTGACGCTGCCCCGCGCGCTGGCCGACCTGTCCGAGGACGAACTGCTGACGCTGGATGCGGAGCGTGAGGCGGAACTGCCCGGCGCGCCGCTGCTGGGCACCGGCTTTGCGCTGCGGCTGGTGCGCAATCTGGCGGCGAGCCTGGGCGGGCAGATGATGATCACGGCCGACCGGATGGTGGTGTCGCTGCCCGCAGCGGCGGCCGGCACGCTGGGGCAGGCGGCGACCCACAAGGGGTGAGCAGCGGCGCCGCGAAAGGCTGGCGCGTACCGCCGCCGCCGCCAGCCGATTACATTGCATGGCCCCCGTCATTCGGCCGCCGGTTCATGGTGTTCGTCGATACCGAGGAGGAATTCGACTGGTCGGCGCCGTTCAGGCGCGACGCCATTGCGGTCGAGGCGATCACGGCGTTGCCCGACATGCACCGTCGCCTTGCCGACCACGGGGTCGCGCCCTGCTATCTGTGCGATTATCCGGTGGCGACCAGCGCGGCGGCGATCGATACGCTGCGCGGCCTGATCGCCGATGGGCGCAGCACGATCGGCGCGCAGCTGCATCCCTGGGTCAATCCGCCGCATGACGAGGCGCCGAGCGGCTGGGCGTCCTTTGCGGGCAACCTCGATCCCGCGCTGGTCGCGGCGAAGGTCGACCAACTGACCGCCGCGATAACGGCCGCGTTCGGGGCGCAGCCGCTGGCGTTTCGCACCGGGCGCTACGGCCTGGGGCCCGGCATGCCCGCGCTGCTGGCGGCGCGCGGCTATCGCGTCGAGACATCGATGCGCGCGCTGCATGACTATAGCGCCGCCGGCGGGCCGGATTTCAGCGCCATCGGCAGCGCTGCCTTTCGCCTGGCGCCCGAGGGGTTGATCGAGGTGCCGCTGACGACGCGCTATATCGGCGCGCTGCGCCGGGGCGGGGGAGCATTGCACCGGTTGGCAGGCAGAATACCGCGTGGCCGCGGCGTGATGGCGCGAACGGGGCTGTTGTCGCGCGTGCCGCTGTCGCCCGAGGGCGTGTCGTTCGGCGAGGCAGCGGCCGCGGTGCGCGAGGCGGTGGCGGCCGGCGAAAGACTGCTCACCTTTTCCTTCCATTCGCCAAGCCTGGTGCCGGGGAACACGCCCTATGTGCGCGACGCGGCAGGGCTGGCGCGTTTCCACGGCTGGTGGGACGACATGCTCGCGTTGCTGGAGCAGATGGAGGTGCGGCCGGTCAGCCTGACCGAGCTGATCGCGGCGGCGGACGATGCGGCACCACGCGGGCAGCATCGCCGGTCTGGGACAGAATGTCCAAGTGACCGGGGCGGGCAGGGTCGCTAGCAGCCGGGTGACAAGGATCGGCGACGCCATGCCCGCGGACGGCAGGACCCCTGCCACCGGCACTCTCGGCCGCGCCGACGCGAGGAGTTGCAATGACCCATCGATTTGCGCTGCCCCTGATCATGGCCTTCGCCAGCCTGTCGCTGCCGGCGGCGGCGCAGGATGTGCGCAAGGGTGACATCACCATTTCCCAGCCATGGTCGCGCGCCACGGCGCCGCGCGCCACCGTCGGCGCAGGCTATGCCCAGATCCGCAATGGCGGAAAGACGGCCGACCGGCTGATCAGCGTGTCAACGCCGCGGGCCGCGCGCGTCGAACTGCACAGCATGACGACCGAGAATGGCATCATGCGGATGCGACCGCTGAGCGGCGGCATTGCGCTGGCGCCCGGCGCGACGATCGCGCTGGCGCCCGGCGGTAACCACATCATGTTCATGGGCCTGACCGCGCCGCTGAAGCAGGGTGAGCGCGTGCCCGCGACGCTGCGCTTTGCCAAGGCGGGAGAGGTGAAGGTGGTCTTCACCGTCCGCGCCGCTGGTGCCGCCGCGCCGGCGCATCCGCATGGAGGCCATCAATGACCCGCCCTCGCATCCGCACCACGCATGTCACGGCGTTGCTGGCCGCGGCGCTCGCGCTGGGGACGGCGGCCTGTTCGTCGCCGGCGCCCGTCAAGGCTGACGAGGCGGCAGCGCAGAACGCGCCGGGCGGCGCCTTTCGCCTGGTGGATACCAGCGGCAAGACCGTCACCGAGCAGACGTTGAAGGGGAAGCCCTACGCGATCTTCTTCGGCTTCACGCGCTGCCCCGACATTTGCCCCACGTCGATGAACCGCATGGCGTTGCTTCACCAGAAACTGGGCGCGGACGGGGACAAGATGAACATCGTCTTCGTCTCGGTCGATCCCGAGCATGACAAGAGCGAGGATATCGCGGGCTTCCTGTCGATGTTCGACGCGCCGGTCATCGGCCTGACCGGGGAGCCGGCCGAGCTGAAGCGGATGGAGGAAGCGTACAAGATCTATGTCGAGCGCGTGCCGCTGCCCAATGGCGATTACACGATCGATCATACTGCGCGCATCCTGCTGTTCGATCGCAACGGCGAGTTCGCCACCACGATGGATGCCGCCGAGCCTGAGGACCGGGCGCTCGATCGGCTGCGAAAGCTGATCCGTGCTTAGGTGGGTGTTTCCGGCGCTGGCGCTGCTGCTCGCCGGCTGCGGGATCACCAACCCCGTGGTCGAGGAGCGCCGGGTGCGTGAGGCGACAGAGGCGCATTTCGGCAGCCCGCTGGCACCGATCGACGTCGGGCCGATTGTGGTGAGCGGCAACCATGCGCTGGCCGATTGGACACAGGGTGACTTTGGCGGCCGGGCGCTGTTCGAAATGGGCGACTATGGCTGGCAGCTGCTGCTGTGCAGCGGTGATTCGATGCGCAATGCCAGCAACCTGAAGCGCGCCGGCGTACCCGATTTCAACGCGACCTATATCGCCGATGAGCTGGCCAAGGCGGAATTGTCCGTCCCGGCCGAGCGGCTGGCGCGGATGAAGCGCTTCGTCGGGACGGCGGCCGATCATGAGGAATATCTGCGCTCGCTGGGCGAGGGGCAGGGCGCCGCCGGGACGGCGCCGTCGGATGGGCCCGAAGTGCGCGCAAATGCACCAAAGTCCTGAGGTTTGTGCAACAAAATGTAATGTTACCGGCGCTTGATATTTTGGCCCCAGGAATTAATTTCAACCGTGCGGACCGGGCCCCTCTGGCGCTCGTCTCAGGACGAACGTGATGTCGGACCGCATCGGGTTAGCTCGATGTAGGCCTGAGTCTGCCTCTTAACATCATCGCTGACCCGATCGTTCAATCTTTGATTGGAGAGAGGCGTTGAGTTTCCTTCGTTATAAATTGACCCAGTTGCATGCGCGGCTGGATGAGCAGATCCGCACCGAATTGACGCGACGCGCACCGGACGCCTTCCGCCTGCTGCGTCTGAAGTGGCTGCGGCTGCAGGTGAAGGACCGACTTCACGCCATGGCCTGGCAACCACAGGCGGCCTGATCCGCCAATTTTCCCACTGACGAGCGGCGGCGACGACGCCGCGCGATGCGGTTCGCGCGCCGACCCGGTCGGCGGCCGCTCGCCTTTACCTTTCAGGAACGATCATGACCTTTCTTGCCATTTTTGCAGCTGCCGCCGCCGCGGCGACCGGTGCCCCTGCGGCGACCCACAGCCTGTCGGTCGAACATGCGTCCGGCGCCGTGCAGGCCGATTATCGCGGTGACATCAAGATCCAGCAGAAGCAGGTGGGGGCAGTCGCCCCGCCGGGCCGCCCGTCCTCGCTGCGCTGCGTATGGACCGCCAATATGGAGGTGAACCGCACCGCGACCGGCGCTGGCGGCATGATGGCCTCGCGCAGCTTCGTCGAGAACAATGTCGCGAACGGCAGCCGTCCGGGCTGGTGCAACGCCAGCCGCAGCGCGATCCAGCAGGACGTGGCAAAGAAGGTCGGCGACACGCGCGCTTACCTCGCCAAGGCGGCCGATGCGGATCGCGCCGCGTTGATCGCCGATCTCGACAAGCTGGCGGCCACCCAGTCCGCCAGCTGAGACCAGTTCCCTGAGCGGTGCGCGCCTACCTCCCCCCCCGACGCGCCGCTCCTCCCTGGGCCCTCGCTCTCTGAGGCCGTATTGCCGGCTGCGTTGTACTCCCTTGCGGCGCAGCGACGGTGGCTCTCAGGGGGCGGGACGGGCCGCGGGTTTTCGGGTGCGCGCGATCAGCACGATCAGCCGGCGGGTTGATCCGCCGACCAGCCGCCGCCCATCGCCTGATAAAGCGCGACCACGCTGTTGATCTGGTCGGCGCGCAGCTGAACCAGGGTCAGATCGACGTTGAGCAAGGTGCGCTGCGCATCGAGCTGTTCCAGATAGGTCGCATAGCCCGCACGATAGCGGTTAATGGCGTGGCGCAGGGCCTCCGCCGTGGCGGTGCGCTGCGCCTCAAGCTCCCGCCGCTGCGCGGCGAGGCGGTCGACCGCGGCCAGATTATCCTCCACCTCGCGGAAGGCGGTGAGGGCGGTGCGCTGATAGGTGAAGGCCGCCTGGTCGCGCCGTGCCGCCGCCCCCTCTACATTGGCGGTGAGCCGCCCGCCCTGAAACAAGGGCGCAAGGATGCTGGCGCCGATCGACCAGATCGACACCGGATCGGCAAGCGCGGTCGACAAGGTGAGGCCAGCCGATCCGGTCAGCCGAAGCGAGGGGAGGAATTGCGCGCGAGCGGCGGCGAGCGAGGCGTCGGTCGCGGCAAGGCTGTATTCGGCCTGGGCGATATCGGGCCGGCGGCGCAGCAGATCGGATGGCAGGCCGGCGGGCACGCCGGGCGGGGCCAGCGCCGACAGCGGCCGCCCGCGCGGGATCGCGCGCGGGGTGACGCCGGTGAGGGTGCTCAGTGCGTTCTCCTGCCGCGTGATCGCCAGTTGCACCTGCGGCAGGATCTGCGTCGTGGCGCGATATTCCGCCTCCGCCTGGCGCAATTCGAGCTGCGAGGTGTAGCCGACGTCGGCGCGCGACTTGGCAAAGCGTAGTGCCTCCGCACGCGAGGTGATCGTCGCCTCTACCACGGCGCGGCGGGCGTCGAGCGCGCGCAGCGTGATGTAGCCGCTGGCGGTGGCGGCGGTGACCGACAGGAGCGCCGCGTCGCGCGCGGCGGCGGTGGCGGCGGTGGACTGGCGCGCGGCCTCCACCTGATTGCCGATGCGGCCGAACAGATCGACCTCATAGGCGGCCTGGAACAGCGGCTGCACACCGGTATTCTCGGCCGCGACCCCCAAGGGGTTGAGCGCGCGCGCCTCCGTCACGCCGACCCCGGCGTCGAGTGAGGGGAAGAGCTGCGCGCGGGCGAGCCGTTCGTTGGCGCGCGCCTCCTGCACACGCGCCGCAGCGATCGCGACGTCGGGGTTGTTGGCGCGCGCTTGTTCCACCAGCGTGTCGAGCACCGGATCGCCGAAGCGGCGCCACCAGTCGCCGTCGAGCGCGGCGCCGGCGGGCAGGGTGGTGCGCCATTGCAGTGGCGCGGTGATGCCGGCCGCCTCGGGCCGGGGCGGGTTGGGCGCGGCGCAGCCGGCAAGCGCAAGCAGGAGCGCGAGCGAAGAGCGTGTCCTCATCGTCTGGCGCCTACCTCGTCGCCGGGGCGGGCGCGCCGCTAGTATCGACCGCCGCCTCGACCGACATGCCGGGGCTGAGCCGTGGATACAGCGGGCTACGCTGATCCAGCGCGATGCGCACGGTGAGCCGCTGCGGCACCTTCACGAAATTGCCGGTCGCATTGTCCGGGCGGATGACGGAGAATTCGCTGCCCGCCGCCGGCGACAGCCGCTCGACCCGGCCGCGGATCTCGGCGCCGCCCAGCGCATCGACGTGCAGCACCGCGGGCTGGCCCGGGAAGATGCGCGCGGTCTGCGCTTCCTTGAAGTTGGCCGAGACCCAGACGGTCGGCGGGACGAGGAACATCAATTGCGTGCCAGCGGTGACATATTGGCCAAGGCGGACGGTGACTTCGCCGAGCTTCCCCGCCTGGGGCGCGCGGATGATGGTGTTGGCAAGGTCGATCTCGGCAAGGCGCAGCGCGGCGCGCGCGTTCGCCACCGCTGCCTCCAGGCCGCCGCGCCCGACGGTGACGGAGCGGACCTCCTGCTCGCCGATGGTGCGCTGCGCCTCCGCCTGGCGGACCGCCGCCTGCGCCTGCGCCAGCGCGGCGCGGGTCTGATCCTGCTCCCGCAGCGATACCGACCCCTGCGCCACCAGATCGTCGACGCGGCGCATGTCCGCCTGAGCGCGGGCAAGTTGCGCGCGGGCGCTGGCGATCGCGGCGTCCTGCCCACCCACGGCGGCACGGCGCGAGCGTTCGCTTTGTTGCGAGTTGGCGAGATTCGCGCGCTGCGTATCCAGCGCGGCGCGCGCCTGTTCGACCCGCTGGCGGTAGATGCGATCATCGATCCGGGCGAGCACCTGCCCCGCCTTCACCGTCTCGAAATCGCGCACCTCCACGCTGGTGACATAGCCGTTCACCTGCGGCGCGATGATCGTCGTCTGCCCGCGGACATAGGCATTGTCAGTCGTCTGCAGGCTACGGCGGAACGGCGGCAGGTCCCACGCCCACAGCGCGATCAGCGCGCCGGCGATCAGCAGCCCGACGAAGAACAATGTCGAGAGCAGGCCGCCGCGCGGCGGCGCCCAGCCGCGGCCACGATCAGGCTCGGGCGCGGTGGTTTCGACCGGATCCTCCAGCCGCTCCTCGGCCACCGCCTGGTCCCGGCGCGATGTCGCGTCATTCATTGTGCCGCATTCTCCCGCATCTTCTGCATCGCCGCGAGTTCCTCCGCCAACGGATTGATCCCGTGTATCTTCAGCCAGACCCACCGCCCGCCAAGCCACAGCACCACCAGCACGGCGAGGATGCCGACGCCGGTGAATACGTCGTTGAAGGCGAGGATGTTCGCCTCTCGCGTGACTTGCTGGCCGAAGAGGACGGCGCCCTCCGCCTGACGTAGCATCGGATCGCCCTCGACGCGGGCATAGGCGCCGCCAAGCTGCTGAAGCCGCTGCGTGACGAGCGGGTCGCCGGCGACGAGGCCGTGGACGATCTCCTGCGAATGGAGCCGCTCTCGCACGATCTGCACGGTGCCCAGGAACGCCGTGCCTGCGAGCCCGCCCACCGTCTGCGCAATGCCGAATACGGCCGAGAAGCTGACGATGTGGCTTGGCCCCTTTGAAATGGCGCGCAGGATGCCGACCATCGTGACGGGGCCCATCCAGAACAGGGCGGCAAAGGCGAGCAGCCCCTGGCTGAGATAGAAATTGCCCGGGCGGGTGAGGTTGGTCGCATCCGAATCCATGAAGGCCACCACGGCGATGATCATCGCCGACGCGACCACCTGCCACAGCAGATCCTTGGGATTCAGCAGCAGCACCCCGGCGGCAATCCCGGCGATCGAGCCCAGGAGGATGATGACGTTCAGCGTGACGAGCTGGTCATTGCCCATCCCCAGCGCGGTCAGCAGCCCGGTCGAGCCATAGGTCTGTTCGGACAGGAGCACCCGGATCGCGGCGACGATGATGATGAAGCGCAGCACGTTGCGCGTGCGCATCCAGCGCGTGTTGAGCAGCGGATTGGCGCGATTGTGCTCGATCAGCATCGCCGCGCCGATCAGGATGATCGCGGCGGCGGTCGCATAGCCGAGCCAGGCCGTGCTCCACCAGACGATGCGTCCCTGCACCAGCACCCCGCACAGGAGCGCCATGCCCGGCGCGAACAATGCGAAAGTGAGGAAATCGAGCTTCTCGAACGCCTGGAACCGCTCGCTTGGTGGCAGCCGCAGCAGCGCGACCGAGCCGAGGCACAGCAGCGTCAGGCCGAGTTCGAACACGAACAGGTTCTGGATGTCGCCATCCGCGAGCAGGAAGGGGGAGATGACCCGGGCGAGGGGCAGGCCAAGTTGTGCGAGGCCAAAGCCGATGATCATGCCCGACAGGCGCGCCGGGGCAGGCATCGCCTGCATGATGTAAAAGAAGCATAGCGTGGAGAGGCCGCTGCCGACGATCCCCGCCGCCGCGCGCGTCAGCAGTTCGACGCCATAGCTGTGGACGAACACCTGCAGGACGGTGACCGCGAGGAAGCCGGTCAGGAACACGCGATTGAAGCGCTGCAGCCCGAATTGCTGGCGGAATTTGATGAGCAACATGCTCATGCACACGCTGGTCATCGAATAGATCGCGCTGAGCCAGCCGCCTTCCACCGGGCTGAGCCCCAGCGAGCCCTGGATCTGCGGCAGATTGGCGAGCAGCAGGCCGTTGCTGAGCCCACCCGTCAGGCCCAGCAGCACGCCGATCGCGGCATAGGCGATCCGCCGCCCCATCGGATGGTCGGGCGTCGCCGGCGATCCGGGCAGGAAGGGCCGCTCGTGCGGCTTGAATTCATAGGGCGTGGTGGCGGTGGCGGGCATCTATCGGCGGACCGAACCAACAAAGCTTTGGTTCCAAGCTTTGTTGCTCACATGTGACGAAATGCTGCCATGCAGCGAAAGCGCCACAGCCTCAACCCAAGATGTTGCAGTGCACAATAAAGAATAAGGTGCTGAAAGGTGGCTTGATCGGCGGGGGTGCGACACCATGGGGGCGGGTGCGGGCTCGGTTGATCTGTTCTGCCCCGCGCCATAGTGACCGGCGGGCGGCACGCGGCCGCATCGATGACCGGTGCCCTGGCGCGCCTGACGACGACGAGGCGACCGGATATGGACGGCATATGGACGATCGGGCCAGTGATGATCGCGGCCGATCGTGCGCTGGCGATCGCGGCGATGTGGCTGTTCCTCGCGGCCGGCATGATGGTGGCGCGGCGCACGGGCGCGGCGGCCGAGCGCGCCGCGGGCGTGGCGCTGGTCGTCGGGATCGTGGCGGCGCGGCTTGGCTTCGTCGTGCAGCATCTGGACGCGTTTCGCGTCGAGCCATGGTCGGTCATCGCCATCTGGCAGGGCGGTTTTGCCCCGTGGATCGGCGTGATGGCGGCGGCGCTCACCCTGCTGCTGGCGCTGGGACGGCGCGGGGCGACGGCGTGGATGATCGCGGTGCTGGCCGTGCTGTCACTCGGCCACGCGGCGCTGAGCGCGGTCCTCGCCCCGGCGCCCCAGCCACTGCCACGCGGACTGACGCTGCATGATCTGGACGGAAAGCCAGTCGCGATCGATGCGCTGCGCGGCAAGCCGTTCGTGCTGAACCTGTGGGCCACCTGGTGCGGACCGTGCCGCCGCGAAATGCCGATGATCATCGATGTGGCGCGAGCGTCCGACACGCCGGTGCTGCTGATCAACCAGCGCGAGAGCGAGGCCGCCGTGCGGCGCTTCCTGGCGGCGGAGCGGCTGGCGGGGGACGCCGTGGTGCTCGATCCCACGAGCCATGTCGCTGCGGCCACGCGGGCGGGGGGCTATCCCACCACCGTGTTCGTCGACGCGGCGGGCCGGATCACCCGCCGCCACACGGGCGAAATCTCGCGCGCCAGCCTGATGGCCGCGATCGACGAACTGGAAGGAAGCTGATGGTCACTGGCCGTTTTCTTATGGTGCAGGCGCTGGCCGCGCTTGCTGTGGCCCTGACCGTTTCACCGGCGGTGACGGCGCAGAACATCACCTCCAACGCCGCGTCGCTGCATCGCCAGATCCAGAATGACAGCGTCGCCCCGACAGTCGCGCCGGCGGGTGCGGATGTGACGATGGTGGTGTTTTCCGATTATCAATGCCCCTATTGCCGCAAGGTCCACCCGGCGCTGGAGCAATTGCGGCGCGAGGACCCGAAGCTGCGCGTGGTGTATCGCGACTGGCCGGTGTTCGGCGCGGTCTCTCGCGAGGCGGCGCGGACGGCGATCGCGGCCAATTACCAGGGGCGGCACGCGGCGTTCAACAATGCGCTGATGCAGACGCAGGGCAGGATCACCAGCCAGTCGATCCGTATCGCCGCGGACCGGGCCGGCTTGGATTGGGCGCGGCTGCAGGCTGATCTCGTCAAGCATGACGAGGCGATCGACGCGGCGTTGGCACGTACCCACCGCTACGCCCGTGCGATCGGCCTGGCCGGCACGCCGGCGCTGGTGATCGGGCGCTACCTGCTGCCCGGCGCGGTCGAGCTGCCGACGCTGCGCGAGGCGGTCGCCGCCGCGCGGCGGGGGAACGCGGACTGACCCAGAACCAGCGCGGCCAATTGGTGCCTGACGCGTTGGGGCGGGGGAAAGGGCTGGCTGATGCGCAAGGACGATGATGAACGGTGGATGCGATTGGCGCTGGAGGTGGCGCGGTCGAAGGGGTCGCATCCCTCGACATCGCCGCTCGGATGCGTGATCGTCCTGGACGGCAAGGTCATTGCCGCGGAGCGCAACCAGACGCACGAATTGCCCGACGCGACCGCCCATGCCGAGATGATGGCGATCCGCCGCGCGTGCGAGGGGATCGGTGAGCTCGAACTGCGCGGCGCGACGCTTTATTCCACCCTGCAGCCGTGCGGGATGTGCACCATGGCGTCGATCTGGTCGAAGGTCGGGCGGGTCGTGTTCGGCGCGGGGCGTGATGACGTTCACCCGATGTATTTCGAGGCGAAGCATGTCGACACGCTGGCGTTCATTGCCGACGCGTATCGCGACGATATCGAGATCGAGGGCGGCTGCCTCGCGGCGGAATGTGCCGAGCTTTATTATGGGCCCGATGCCGACCTGCCCGAGGAGGAGCAGGCCAATCTGTAGCCGCGGTCAGGCGAGCGGCCAGAAGAACAGGATGAGCGGGGTGCCCAGCACCAGCACCAACAGTGAGAGCGGCGCGCCCAGCCGCGCATAATCCGCAAAACGGTATCCGCCCGGGCCCATCACCAGGGTATTGCACTGATGCCCGATCGGGGTGAGGAAATCACACCCCGCGCCGACCGCGGTCGCCATCAGGAACGCCTCCGGCCGATAGCCGAGATCGCCGGCGAATTGCGCGGCGATCGGCGCCATCACCAGCACTGTCGCGGCGTTGTTCAGGAACGGCGTCACCGCCATTGTCGCGGCGAGGATCAGCGCGACCGCGCCCCAGGCGGGCAGGGTGGTGGCGACATGGGCAAGGCCGGTCGCGATCACCTCCGACGCGCCCGTCGTTCGCAGCGTATCCGACACCGGGATCAATGCGCCGAGCATGATGAGGATCGGCCATTCGACATGGTCATAGGCCTCCCGCGGGCTGATCGCGCCCGTCGCCATGACAAGGCCCGCCGCGGCGAAGAAGGCGACGGCCACCGGCACCCAGCCCATTGCGGTCAGGAACATGGCGCCCCCTAGGACAAGGATCGGCAACCAGGTGGTGCGGCGCGAGCCCAACCGCAGGTCGCGTTCCGCCAGCGGCAGGCAGTCGAGCTGCCGCAATCTTTCGGGCATCGTATCAAGCGGGCCTTGCAGCACGACGACATCGCCGGCGCGCAGCACCGTGTTGGCGAGGCGGCGGGACAGCCGCTCGCCGCGGCGCGAGATCGCGACCAGGTTGACGCCGAACATCCGCTGGAGGTTGAGGCGGCCGGCGGTCTGCCCCTCCAGCATGCCGCCCATGTTGACCACCGCCTCAATCACGCCGATCTCGCCCGTGCTGCTGCCCTTGTCCTTGTCGCGCTGTTCCTGCGCCGCTTCGCGCCCCTCGCCCTCATAGGCGAGCCGATCGGTGGCGATCGCCCGCTCCAACGCGTCGGGCGCGCCGCTGAGGATCAGCGTGTCACCTTCCTCCAGCGTCATCGCCATGCCGGGCGCGCTGCGCAGCCCGGCGCGCAGCATCTGGGTGAGGACGATCTCGCCCTCGTGCCGATCAAGGAACGCCTGCACCGTCTCCCCGACTGCCGGCGACCCGGCGGGAAGCACTACTTCGGTGACATAGCCGGTGATATCCAGTGCCTCACCCATCGTCGCGGCGGCGCGGCGGTCGCGCGGGACGAGGCGATAGGCGAACCGCAGATAGACCAGGCCGATGACGAACAGCCCGAGGCCGACCGGTGTGTAGTCGAACATGCCGAACGGGTGCCCCGTCATCTGTTCGCGCACGCGGCTGACGATGATGTTCGGCGAGGTGCCGACGAGCGTCATCAGCCCACCGAGCAATGCGGCAAAGGACATCGGCATCAGGAAGACCGACGGGCTGGTATCGTTGCGCTTCGCCATCTGGAACGAGGCCGGCATCAGCATGGCAAGCGCGCCGATGTTCTTCACCAGCGCACTCGCGACCCCGACCGTCCCGGTGAGCACCAGCAGTTGCGAGCGGACCCGGGTGACGTGGCGGCTCACCTTGCGCAGCGCGCGTTCGAGCACGCCCGAGCGTTGCACCGCCCCCGAGATCACCAGCGCGGAGCCGACGATCACGACGATATCGTCGGAAAAGCCGCGAAACGCGTCCTCCGGCTTCACGATGCCGAGCAGCAACGCGGCGAGCAGCGCGATGATCGCGGTGACGTCATAGCGGAACCGCCCCCAGATGAAGAGCGCCATCATCCCCAGGAGCGTTGCGATGGAGAGGCTCTGGGGCAGTGTCATGGGCTTACCGGAAATGCGCGAACGTGGCTTTATCTCCGTGGGGAGGCGGCAAATTACGCGTTGGCGTCGGGCGGTCCGTGCTGCTGCGGCGCCAGCTTTTGTTTTGGGCGCGGCTGGGTCAGGATGGCGGCATGAAATTGTACAGCGCGCCGTCGCCGGCCCCGAACCCCCGCCGCGTCCGCATGGCCGCCGCCGAGAAGGACATCACGCTGGAGGAGGTCATGCTCGATCTCCGGCGGGGAGAGCACAAGGCGCCGGACCATCTGGCACGCAATCCGCTTGGCCAGGTGCCGGTGCTTGAGCTTGATGACGGAACGATGATTTCCGAGACGGTGTCGATCTGCCGCTATCTCGACAGCGTGGCCGACGCGCCGTCGCTGTTCGGGCAGACGCCGACCGAGCAGGCGCTGGTCGACATGTGGATCCGCCGGGTCGAGCTTCAGATCGGCGAGCCGGTGAAGATGTTCTGGCGCCATGCGCATCCGGCGACGGCGGCGCTGCTGACGCAGTACACGGATTATGGCGCATCGAACCGCGACCTGCTGCATCGCGCCATGCGCTGGTTCGACCGCGAGCTGTCGGACGCGCGGGCGTTCATCACGGGAGATGACTATTCGATGGCCGATATCGCGGCGGTGACGATCATCGATTTCGGCCAGCTGATCGGCATGGAGCCGCTGGCAGAGCGCGACCACGTTCGCGCCTGGCACGAGCGGGTGGCCGGGCGGGCAAGCTACGCAGCCTGAGCGGCAGGGTAAACACGCCGAACCAACGCCGGCGGCATCCCGGCGCGATCGTATCTTTGCCTATTGGATCCTGCCCCAGCGGCCGGCCATGTGATGGCGTGGCGTGTTCGCAGGGGCGGACGGAGCGTACAGCCCCTTGCCCCGCCGAGCAGGAGGATGCCCGTGAACTATTGGATCAGCATCCTATTCCGGATCATTCCCCTGGCGATGGGGGCAGTGTGCCTCGGCCTTGGCCTGTATGTGTTGCGGGACGGCACGGATGCCAATGATTTCGTCGCCGGACACATTCTGGTGTCGCTGACCGCCATCTGCATCGCCCTGTTCACGACCGCCGCGATGATCATCCGGCAACTAACGCACACGTTCAGTCCGGCATGGAAGGTCATCCTCCCCGTGATCGGCTATTCCGCCGCGGGTGCGACCGTGATCTGGGGCTTCGCGATCATTCAACAGGGGAGCGTGCCCAGCTTCGTTGCCGGCCATGTGATAGCCGGCGTGGGGTTGATTGCTGCGTGTGTCAGCACCGTCGCGACGGCATCAAGTGCCTTCACGCTGATCCCCAGAAATGCGCATGGCCGCGCGCAGGACGGTCCGCCCGCCGAGGCGTACAGCCGCGCGACCGGCGCGGCGCTGATTGCCGTGCCTGTCATAGCTACCGTCGCTGGTGCGTTGTGGGCGGCGATGTTGCTGGCGCGTGCCGCCGAGACGCCTGATTATGTCGCCGGCCACGTCCTGCTCGGCATCACGGCCATTTGCGCAAGCCTTATCTCGTTGGTGTCGACGGTGGTGCGGCAGGTGCGCAACGAATTTGGCGAGGGAGAAAGATGGGCGTGGACGCTGTGGGTCCTGTTGATGGGAGCAGCGGCATTTGGTTGGGGAGTGATCGTCCTGTTCGGAGATGACCGGGTAGATCGGATCGCCCCCGGGTGCGTCCTGCTCGGGCTGGGCATGGTGTGCTTCAGCATCGTGTCAAAGGTGTGGTTGCTGGCGCTGACCTGGCGGCGCGAATGCGCACTGGCGAACCGGATTCCGCTGCTTCCGGTCCTGACCTGCCTCGCCTGCCTGTTCTTTTCCGCCTTCCTTGCAGAAGCGGCCACCGCGAACCCGGGCTTCTTCGTCCCGGCGCGCGTTCTGGCGGGGCTTGGCGCCGTCTGCTTTACCCTGTTTTCGATCGTGTCGATCCTGGAGGCCGGCACGTCGGACAAGGAATAGGCTTCGGTGGGCGGCTCCGTCAGTACGGCTGAATACGCCTCGATCGCGATCGCAACGGCGCCGGCGTGAGTTGGTCGGGGAGACAGGATGGGAATGTACGGTCTGTCTTGACACAGGACTGACCGCGAGTCGTGGTTTTCTGCGGCTTTTGGACTCTACTTGCTACAGCACCCGTGCTACAAGTTGCTACAGCACTTGCACTGGGAACCCGTCTTCCATGTCTCTCGCCACCTACCTTGTTCAGCGCGGTAATCGCGGCATTTGGCAGCTTCGCGTGCCGATCCCGCGCGCACTACACAGCCCCGGCAAACCCAAAGAGCGAACGATGTCGATGCGCACGACCGATCGCCGGATCGCGTCCGATCGTGCCTTGGCGGTGCTAGACGAATGGAAGCGGGAATGGGCGATCGCTCGGGGTGATACGTTCGTGACGATGCCCGTGGCAGCGCCAGCACGCCGGAAGCCAACGCAAGCGGAGTTAGAGGCGCTGGCAGTCGAGTTCGGGCACGACGAGGCGCTGGCGCAGAGCGACATGCGCCGACAGCAACCCGGTGGCTGGCGTCGGCACATGCACCGCACGGAAGCCGCGCTAGATGCCTTCACGCCGCTGGCAGCGACAGGCGATCACTCGCTAGTAGAGGGCATAGCGGGCGAGATTATCGAAGGCATGGGGCTAGACCTTGAGCCCGACACACCGGCTTACCGGCAGTTCCTCGCCGACCTGAACGCCGCTCGCATGGCGGCGCTGAAAACCAGCCATGCCCGCGCCCGTGGCGACCTGGAGGCTTCTGTCGCAAGCCCACTGGTAGCCCGTGTGCGCCAGCGTGAGCAAGACAAAGCCAAGCCCGGTGAGGCGTTGCTGGACCTGTTCGACCGCTACGCCGAACAGCGCCTTGCCGAAGGCCGCAAGCGCGACGACACGCTCAAGCAGGACCGCAAGGTCATCGAGCAGTTCGCGGCGTTCGTCGGCGTCGATCGCGCTGTCGCGTCGATCAAGCCGGAGCACGTCCGCGAATACCGCGACACCTTGCGCCAGCTACCGCCCAAATGGCGCGACAGGGCCGATATGCGCGGCCTGTCGATGCGAGAAGCGGCAGCGAAGGCCCGCGATGCCGATATGCCCCGCACGGCGCTCACGACGGTGAACAAGCACCTCTCCACCATATCGCCGCTGTTCGCGTGGCTCATCAAGGAACGGTGGGACTTGTCGAACCCGTGCGCCGGCCTGTTTCACGACAAGGTGCGTGGCAAGAACCCGCGTCCGCCGCTTGGCACGGATCGCTTGAACAAGGTTCTAGCATCGCCCCTGTTCACCGGGTTTGAGGCGGACGGCAAGGAGCACCGCCCCGGCAAGGTTCGTGCGAACGATTGGCGGTATTGGATTCCGTTGTTGTGCCTGTTCACCGGCATGCGCGTCGGCGAGGCGGCACAACTCCGCGCCGAAGACGTGTCACAGCACGAAGGCGGTGCTTGGATCATCGACATTCAGCACGCGCCGGAGAAGGGGCAGACCACGAAAGCAGGGCAGTCGCGGGCATCGGTCGCGCATGCCAAGCTGGTGGAGCTTGGATTTGTCGCGTTCGTGGAGGAACGCCGCGCGGCTGGTGGCGATAGCCGCCTGTTCCCGGAGTTGGTGGCGAACGATCGTGACCAGCTAGGCGCGGAGCCTTCGGCGTTCTGGCGCGACTACCTCACCCGCATCGGCGTGAAGGCGGGGGCCGATGGTTTGGGGGCGCATAGCTTCCGGCATGAGCTGGCAGACCGGCTTCGGGTGGAGGTCGGACTTGTCGATGACCAGATCGCCGTCGCGCTGGGGCATGACCAGAAAAGCACCACCGCCGGCTATGGCGCTGTGCGACAGGGCACGGTGCGGTTCCTCGCGCCGGTGATGGAGCAGGTGCGCTTTGATGGCGTGGAGTTCGGGGCGATCACGTCGGCGAGCTAATCCACCCCGTTCAAAACCGCGTCGTTGATTTTTGAGTGATTCTGACGTATTCTAAAGGACAGAAAAAAGCCCGCCGGACAAACCGGCGGGCGAGTAAGCCTTTAGGAAAGATCACTAGATGAAGAAAACCAATGATCGCGAATAATATAGCTTATGTCAGCCGTGACGGCAAGCATGTTCCGCGCGTTCAACGTTACCGCAATCGGCAGGAGCGCCTGTTTATACGTGACGTTTCAATCGACGCCAACGGCCATATCAAGCACAAGCCTATCGGCAAGCTCGCCTGTTTCGCGAACCCCGTTGAGTATCTTCGCGGCGAGTTCGATACACGCCCGACATTCAAAGGTGAGCAGGGACCGCCGCGCGGCTGCAAGGGCTGTCCATCGCAGCCCGCGTGCAACAAGTTTGCCGAACAGCGTATTGAGATGGATGCGGGGATCGCCGCAAAGCGATTGGCGTGGGAAGCCGCTACACAGGGCCTTGAGGGCACGGCCCGATATGAGCACGCCACGTTTACCGAGTTCGCGACAGCCTGTGATGAACGTGGCTGGACCTCGGACAATGAGGACGACCTGTCTGCGCAGCGTGCCGAAGAAGCGAAGCGCAAGCGGCAGGGGCGCGCCGAAGACAAGCGGAAGGCCAAACGGGCGAAGACAGCCACGCCGGCAGCGCTGGCAGCACTGGACGATGAGCGCGACCAGCGCCACGAAGCACTTGTGAGCCAAGCGCGGGCAGCGGGCGCACCGACCTGGCTGCGAAACCTACCCGATCGAACGATCGCGTTCACCTGTGACGTTTGGCAGGTGCTGGTAGCGATTGAGCGCCGACATGCCGGCGAGGTTACTGGTGGCGATGTAGCGCGCGCCATGCTGGCGCTTGGCCGCGATCATGGGTTTCCTGAACCATCGCTTCGTGTGCGGGTGAATGAGGCTATCGCGCGCATTGGCCGGCTTGAGTGTGAGCCGGCAGACGCGCCGGTGTGGGCTGCGTTTGATCGTGCCGAAAGCCACAATCCACCCCGTTCACCCGGACAATTTTTGAACGGGGTGGAATCGGTGGTTTTGGAGGATGCCTGAAAAACGGAACCACGGAAAACCGCCATTTCCACCCCGTTCAAAAACGTGTCGTCTGATTTTAGCTAGAAACTTTTGACGACACATACCGTGTGTTTTGAACACCGAGCGAAGCGAGGAAACCAAGCAAGCCGAAGCGAAGCGGAGGCGCAGCTTGTCGTCACGCCGAAGGCGGGACGACAGACGTTCTAAAGATCAAGGTGAGGGATGAGACGTTCACCCTCCCTTCGGTCGGGTGACCAGCTTCGCCGTCACTCCGTGACGGCTCGCTTGTTTTCCTTTAGCTTTGGGGATGAACAGGGATCGGCGTGCAAGCAACTTTCCTGTTCTCTTTTTCTTCCGGGTTTGATATACTCACCGAGTTCACGGCGATCCCGAGAACCCCGCTAGAGGATCGGGTCATATCCACTGGCTTCCGGGGTGCCTCAATCTCACGGCGTTTGAGGCGAACACGTTAGCGCGCTCACGGTGAACACGGCGAGCCACTAGCCGCGAAGCGGCACAAGGCACCACAAACCCGATCGGACCGCGTGCGGTCCACGCCCGGACAAGGGCCGCTCAAGCCGAGCGTCGTTTGGCTGATCCCGCGAACCACGCGGCGTTCAAATCAGCTCCCGAGTCCGTCCGCTTGTCCACCACGTCTGCCACGTCCAGCCTCGCCGCGTCGATCGCCTCATGGCGTTCCGGCAGCGCGGGCTTTTTCCAGTTTCTTGATGACGTGCAGCCGCGCGTTCGGTCGAGCACCGGCGGGTTCACCTCGTTCGTTCCCGGCCCCCGCGAAAGCGCGGAGATCGCCAAGGCGCTGGACGGCAAGGACGTGTCTGTCGCGGCGTTCTGCTGGCCCCGCCGACACGGCAAGTCCGTCACATCCGCCATGATTATCGTTTGGCGGTTCCTCACTCGTCAGACCGAAACCGTCGCGGTTGTTGCGAACAGCGAAAAGCAGGTGGTCGATACGGCGTTCCGGTCGATCCGTGAGGCTTTCGAGCAAACCCCTTTGCTCAAGCGTTTGGTCGCGGCGGGCACCATCAACGTGCTTGGCGACCGCATCGAGTTCCCGACCGCCGGCTCCACCATTCAGGCGTTCAGCGCCAACCCGGCTGCACTTTGGGGCAAGAAGCTGTCGTGCGCCCAGGTATCGGAGCTTCACGCCGCGCCGCGCGGCGATGAGGTGTTCGCGGCGCTCGCCGGTTCGCTACTGGACACCGCCGGCTCCCTCATGCTGATCGACAGCACCGTCTCCCCTAAGTCGAACAAGCTCTTTGAGCTGTATCAGGCCGCGAACCATCCGACCGACCCCGACACGTCAATCGCGTTCAGCCACATCGCCTACGCCGACCTTGACGACGCATGCCGCAACGCGCCGCCTTGGATTAGCGAAAGCAAGCTCCGGTCGCTGTCGCGCCAGATGCTCCCGCATGAGTTCGCGCTGTATCACCTGAACCGCTGGGGCGATGCGACCAGCGCCTTGTTCCCCGCCGATGTGCTGGCAGCATGCACGCACGAATATCCACTGGACGTGAAGGCGCTCGCCGCCGGGTCCGCCTACATCGTCGGCGGGGGTTTGGACCGCGCGTTCGGTGGATCGCGCCACGGCGACCGCACGGTGACCGCCTGTGTCGCAAAGATCGTGCTGGACGATGAGGAACACCTGTTCGTGCTGGACGCCGACAGCGTGTTCCTTGGCCGGCTTGGCGGCATCAAGAGCCGGCTGGACGGTTACCATCGGGGTTACGGCATGAGCCGCGCTACGCTGGAGTCCTATGGCGCACAGGACGTGGCGGATTGGGCCGCGACCCAACCCTACAGCTCCGGCGTTGAGGTGATCCACCCATCGCGCAAGTCGAAGTATCAGGCCTTCATGGGGCTGTATCAAGCTGCCGCCGAACAGCGCCTCCATATTCACCCTGCCTTCAAAGACCTACTCGCCGAACTCGCCGTGTTCGAGGTGCATGCAGACGGCAAGGCGACCGATGGCGAAGCCGCCGTTCCCAAGTTCACGCACCCGCGCGGCGCACACGATGACTTTGTGCATGCGCTGGCATGGGCTGCGCACTCGCTTCGGCACGTCTCCCTGAACCCGTATGAGCTTGAGGGCATCCATTGCCACGGGCGCGGTCCTGCCATCGCGGCGTGTGTGTTGAACGGGGGCAGCATGACGCCCCCGTGCGCGCGTGAGTGCCGGTCGATGCGCGAAGCCTCACGCCTGTTCGACGCCTACTGTGCTCGCAAGCCTGTCCAGCCGATTGGCTTTGAAGTCTTCGCGACAACGAAGCTGAAAAATGTTGGCGCACATACGGTGCCACGATGAATAAAGATCGTGACTCGCAAGCAGTATTAAGCTATACTGCTATCACTTTCGTCTGTTTGGAGCTTAGTGCGTCAAGTGTTGTTCGCAACTGACACTGTTCGGATAGCATCTGCGTCGCGCGACCGCAAGGACGATTGTGCGCGTCGTCTTCGCTATTATTGGGATGAGCAGTCGCAAGAGACGCTCAAGCTCATCGCCCGTCGCTGGTCGCGCCCTGAACAGTTCCGGCTTTTCAGCATCAATGTCGTGCGCGCGATCACCAACCGCCGCGCCAACACCTACCGCATCCAGCCCCGGCGCGTGTTCACCGGCGTCGATCAAGCGACGATGGACGCGCTTTATCGTGCGATGAACGCCGACGCCGTGCTCAAGAAGGCTTCGCGCTATGTGAAGCTGTGCAAGACGGGGCTGCTGCAAGTCGGCTTCAACGACGCGACCGGCACGCCGACGCTCAACGTCATCACGCCGAACGTGCTGGACGTGCTCTATAGCGACCCGGAAAACCCGGAACGTGTTATCATCACGCACGGCGCGGCCCGCGCCGAAGACGTGACCTATTCCGATTGGTCGGCCACCAGCTTCCGGCACCTGAACTATCGCGGTGTGCCCCGCCGGATCGACGGCAACCCCGGCAACGCCAATCCCTATGGCGTGCTTCCGTTCGTGCCGTTGTTCGACCGACTCCCGGACGACCAGTTTTTCCTTCCCGGCGGTAACGACCTGATCGAGGCGCAAGACGCCGTGAATGTCGCGCTGGCGAACTTGTGGCGCTCGGTGGAGACACAGGCACACGGGCAGGCATGGGCGACCGGCATTAGCGCCAACGAGGTGCTACAGTTCGGCCCTGACCGCGCAATCGCGCTGCCCCAAGGCGGGCAGTTCGGCTTCGCCAGCCCCAACTCCCCGATTGCGTCGATCCTGTCGGCGATCGAGTTCGTGTTGCGCCAGACTGCCGCCACGCACGGCGTTGGTAGCGATGTATTCGACCTGTCCAAGGTAGCGGAGTCCGGCAGCGCCAAGCACGCGGGGCGCATCGAGCTTCGTGAGGAACGGCTAGACGACATCGCGCAATGGCGGATCGCCGAAGCCCGCTTGTTCGCGGTGCTCAAGGCTGTCGTGAACACGCATCGCCCCGGCACCATCCCCGACGACGCGACGATCGCCGTGGACTTCGCGGAGCTGCAAGACAGCCTCACCGAAGCCGAACAGCTCGCCAACACCCGCGACAAGATCGACCTGGGGCTTTGGTCGCCAGCTGACGCCCTTATGGCGCTGAACCCCGATGGTTTCCCCGATCGCGCTGCCGCGATGCGCGAACTCCAATCCCGCCGCGACGAGTCCGCCGCGCTCGCGCTGCCCCTGTAGGAACCGACATGGAAAACGAGAACCCGACGCCCGATCCCGCCGTCGCGGAGCTTGCTGCCCTCAAGGCACAGCTCGCCGACACCGCCACTACCGTGCTTGCCGGCGTGCCGGAGCATTTGCGCGGCCTGATCCCCGCCAGCCTGTCGCCCGCCGACCAGCTCGCATGGTTTCACACCGCCAAGGCAACCGGCGTGTTCGACGGCAAGCCGGTGGTGCCCGCCACTGACAGCGGCAAGCCCGCAATCACGCCGACCACCCCCGACCCCGCTTCGCTGCCCGTCTTCGCGCGGATGGCGGGTGGCTATCGCAAGTAACAGAACAAGAGAGGAAACCTGTAAGTGCTGACCATTTCGGAATGGGCGAAGCTGAACCCCGATCGGCTTACGTCCGGCATTGTCGAGATTTTCGCGACCGAGAACCCGGTGCTCGCCGCGCTGCCGTTCATCAACATCGCCGGCAACGCCTACACCTATAACCGCGAGCAGTCGCTTCCCGGCGTGGCGTTCCGTGGCTTCAATGAAGGCTACGTGGAGTCCACCGGCGTCGTGAACCCGCTGACGGAAACGCTGACCATCCTTGGCGGCGACAGCGACTTCGACGTTGCGCAGATCGCCATGCAGACCGGCGACAACGACACCCGCGCCATTCACGATGGCATGAAGGCGAAGGCCGCGACCCTGACGTGGCTGCGCACTTTTTTCGATGGTGACACGTCCAAGAACCCCAAGGAGTTCGACGGCTTGAACCGCCGCCTCACCGGCGAGCAGGTGCTGACCGCCGGCACCAATGGCGGCGCGCTTGAGTTCAAGATGCTGGACGAGCTGGTCGACGCTGTGCGCGGCACGCCCTCGCTGTTGCTCATGAACAAGACCATGCGCCGCACCGTCCGCCAGATGGCCCGTAGCGTGAACGCGCTCACCATCACCACCGACCAGCTCGGCCGCGAGCTGGAAGGCTATGCCGGCGTGCCGTTCGGGCTGGTCGAGGAAGACGAGACCGGCGCGGACATTCTGGCGTTCGATGAGACGCAGGGCACCGCGAACGCGACCACCAGCATCTACGCCGTCCGCTTCGGCGCTGACACGCTCCACGGCATCCAGACGAAGCCGATCGAGGCGCGCGACCTCGGCGAGGTGGACGACAAGCCCGCGCTCCGCACGCGCACCGAATGGTATTCGGGCTTCGTCATCAAGCACCCGAAGGCCGCTGCCCGCCTCAAGGGCATCAAGGCCGCATAAGCTCACCCCGGCGGGCGATCGAAGCCACCCACACAATCCGATGCGCTGGAAAGGTTGCCCGCCGCGCGCATCGGAGTGGGAAGGGAGCCGGGTGCCACCACCCGGCGCGGGATAAGTCGGCGAGTGCCCGCGCATGCAAAACCCCGACTGCCAGCGGCGACCCTTACTCCGGTCGCGCGGCTGGCACCCTCATTCCAAGGTGCCCGATGCTCGCCGACCTACTGCCCCTCATGACCGATACCGTGCGCCAGCTTCACGCGGGCAAGCGTGACCTGTTCGGCAAGGTTCAGGAAGGCACCAGCACCGAACACCGCGCGCGTGTGACCTACAGCCCCGGCAAGGCGCTGGGGCAAGCATCCCGCGAAGCCATGCCCGATGCCACCGCAACCGTGTGGCTGATCGACCACCCGCACCCCATCGCCATCGGCGACACTTTCGAGCTGCCCGACGCCGCTGCCCTCAAGGTGGCGCGGCTTGAGCGCCGCAAGCTGCCCGGTGGCGTGCTCCACAAGGTTTATCTGACGTGACCGATTCCGTGCCCGCCTGGACGATCCGTGCCGGCGTGAACTCCTATGCCAGCCTCGCCGATGCGCAAGGCATCGCGGCAACCCGCCTGTTCGCTGCCGCATGGAACGGCGCAACCGAACAGACGCAATCGCAAGCCCTCATCACCGCCACGGCGTTGCTGGACCGCATGCGCTGGCAAGGCCGCGCCCTCGCACCGACACAGCCGCTGGCATGGCCGCGCGTGCCCGATCGCTGCCCGCACGGCTATCCGCTTGCCGCTGCCACGCCGCCCGCGATCGTGACGGCATGCGTCGAGCTGGCCATCCACCTGCTGACACAGGGCGCGCCTTCCAGCGCTCCCGTTATGCAGCGGATGCTCGGCGACAGCATGACCATGTATTTTCCGACGATCGCCGATGAGCTGCCGAAGCACGTCCGCCGGCTAATCGAGCCGCACTTGCTCGCATCGTCCGCCAACGTCGCGGAGGTGGCGCTGTGATCGACCTAATCGACCAGCTCACCGCGCGGCAGGAAGCGGACCTGAAAGAGACGATCGACGCGGCGCTTGATGACGCAATCGCGCTGTTCGACGTGCTTGCTGTCGCCGCGCTCATGGCGAACGCCGATGATGAAGGCCCCGAAGCCCGCGACCACTACGCCGACCAGCTCGCCACGCTCACCAGCACCGACGATCCCGAACAAGGGCAGCTCGCCGACGCGCTGGACGCTGCCAGCGGCCTAGCTGCCCTCGCATCGTTCTTCGCGGCTGTCGCGGCGCTTGCTGCCGCACAGGCCCGCCACGTCGCGAACACGAACGCTGCCGATGCCGTGACCGCCCGCGACAACGCGATCCGCTCATTCCGCGCCGCCTACCTACACGAAAGCGCCAAGGCGCTCCGCGACACCGCCGAACGCATGCTTACCGCACGCGGGAGCGCCGACAGCCGCGCCGCCCAGATCCGCCGCGCTATTGGCCTGTCGGTCGCACAAGCCCGGTCACTCCACGCGATCCGCGAAGCCCTGATCGCCCATGCCGCCGAACCTGCACGCGGTGCCGAGTCCATTCTTGTCGCCGCACGGGGCAGCATCACCGCCGCACAGCGCCAGATGCTCGCCAAGGCGATCCGCGTCGGCACCAGCCCGGAGCAAGCCGAAAAGCTACTGGACCGCCACGCCAAAGCACTCCGGCAAGCTCGCACCAAGGCTGTCGCCGGCAACGCCGCGCACCAGATCGCCGAAACCGCCAAGCTCACCGGCTGGCAGATCGCACAGCGCTTCGGCGCGCTGCCCGCCGACCAACGCCGCTTTTGGCGCACCGCTCGTGACGAACGGGTGCGGCTCGCGCATGCACAGGTGCCGGGAATGAACCGGAACGGCGTGCCCCTCAATCAGCCGTTCGCAACGCCGCTTGGGCCATGCTTCACGCCACCGCTGGAAGCCGGATGCCGGTGCAAGGCAACGCTGGGGCGCGCGGCATGAACGCCAACGTCATCAGCCCCGAACAGCGGCTATTCGTCGGCGTGATCGTCAACGCTGCACAGGAAGCCGCTGGCGTGCCCCGCATTGGCGATGAGCGCCGCACCATTAAGGAGTCCGCCCGCGCATGGTTCAGCAACGGTGGTGACGACTTCCGCACCGTATGCGAGCTGGCAGGGCTGGAAGCCGGCGAGGTGCGTAAGCGGGTGCTCGCCTATGTCGATCGCGTGGAGCACGACCCCGCCGCGCTGGTGAAGGTAAAGCGGACCAATATGCCCCCGCGCCACCGCGACGTGTCGATCCCCGATGTTGCTCGCCATGCCGGCGTGTCGCCGACCACCGTGTCGAACGTCATCCACGATCGCCCGAACGTCACGCCGGGAACCCGCGTGCGCGTGCTCGCCGCGATCGAAGCCACAGGTTACCGCCACAATGTCCACTGAGCCAATCGCGTTCGACATGAACATCGCCGGTCGCAAGATCGACGGGCGCACGATGGAAGCCAAGCGGTTCCGGTCGATCGGGCTTGAACTCGCCGACCAGCTAGGCCGCAACCCGACCCCATCGGAGCGCCTGTTGCTCATGAACGCTGCCACGCTGGCGATGCTGTGCGAACAGGCAACCGCCGACCTACTGGAAGGCAAGCCGGTCGATCAAGAAAACTACCGCCGCAACGTGACGCTGCTAGGCGCGAACCTCATCAAGCTGGGGCTGGCGAAAAAGAGCCGCGACGTGTCCAAGCGGGATAGCGCCGGCATGGATGATTTTGGCGCGGCGCTGATCGAGGTGAACGCGCATCGCCCGACTTGATCGGCTCGCACCGGGCACCTATAAAGGTGATCCCTCGGCGGAAGGGACTTTCACAGCGACTTATCGGGTTAACACCTTGATAGAGTAGCATGGAGGCAGCTTTTCGGTTTTACACTGTTTAGCTGTCCTTTGGTTGGTGGCTCGCACTTAGGTGCAAGGCAGCTGAGGGTATGTGAAAGGACCCGCGGTATGAAGAAGCGCAATGCAGCTGATTACCTCGGCCTCGGTCTAAAGTGGGGAGCTGACGCGATTAAGTTCGCGTATTATGCCTTCAAACTTTGGATCGAGGCCGCCAACTATGCGAAACCTTTACGCAAGCAAGTTCAAGCTGCCTAAGGGCACCCAAGTCTTCGTTCCTACCGACAACGGCGTTGCGATCGGCAACGATATAGTCAAGCAGGTTGCAAAGCGCTGGCGACCACCGGCGTTCTTCTACCACTTGCAATCGGGTGGTCACGTCGCCGCTGTCCGAGTTCATCATGCGAAGCCGTGGCTTGCTAGTGTAGACCTGGCCCGGTTCTTCAATCAGGTCACACGGACCCGAGTTCACCGGGCATTGAGGCGCATTGGCTTCGATCAGGGTGAAGCGTTCACAATGGCAAGCGACAGCACGGTTGAGGAAGACGTGGGATCGCGTCGGTTCTCCCTGCCTTTCGGGTTTGTTCAATCGCCCTTGCTCGCGTCCGTAGCGATCGAGCAATCTGCCCTTGGTGCCGCTATCCGATCGCTTAGAAAGGTTGGTGTAGAGGTGACGGTGTATGTCGATGACATCACCGTATCGGCAGACAATGAAGCAGACGTTCGTTCTGCGCTGGACACGTTGCACTCCGGCGCGGACCTAGCGGGCTTTCACTTCAATGAAGCCAAGCAGCAAGGTCCAGCGCCAGAGATAGAGGGGTTCAACATCGTCTTCGGCAGCCACACAATGCGCGTAAGCGACAAGCGGTTTGCGGAGTTCGAGGAAGCTGTGCTCACGGGATCGGAGCCACAGGTTGAAGGCGTAATCGGCTATGTGGACTCGGTGAACGCTGGACAGGCGCAAACGCTGGTCAACATGGTTCCTGTGTAGGCAGCGGAATACAACCACGCCACCTATAGCCCGCCGCTCCACACCGCCCCCGGAGTTCCCGGTGGGCTATCGCTGCACCACGCAAACGCGCTGCCGGTCGCTGCCGCACCGCAATCCGCCCCACCAGCTCGCACCCATCCTCACCGGGTCCGCCGCACCGTCTCAAAAGTTACACCTTCCGAGAGGGGGCAAATACCCGTCAGATAGCGCCTCAAAAGATACCATATTGACTTGTGATGCGGTCGCGTTAGTCAAGGGTATCTTTTGAGACTCGGAGGCAGGGCAATGAGCCGCATCGCATACTATCGTGTAAGCACCGGCGACCAGACGATCGACGCACAGCGGCACGCGCTTGGCGGTGGCTTTGATCGCGAGTTCTCCGACGAAGGCGTGAGCGGTGCCACCGCTGCCGCTGATCGCCCCGGCTTCGGCGCGCTGCTATCCTATGTCCGGGAAGGCGATACACTCTATGTCTATGCGCTGGACCGGCTGGGGCGCGATGCGCTGGACGTTCAAGCAACCGTGCGGCGCTTGCTCGATCGCGGCGTCACGCTGGATGTGCGCGGGCTGGGGCCGATCGGGCGCGGCGTCGGTGAGCTGATTGTGGCTGTGCTGGCACAGATGGCAGACATGGAGCGCCAGCGCATCCGGGAACGCTGTGACGCGGGGCGTGATGCAGCGCGGGCAGCGCTGGCAGCTACAGGCCGCACGCACCGTGGCAAGGTGAGCATGGGGCGCCCGAAGGCGCATGACGCCTCCACCGTGGCAGCATGGCGCAAGGACAATGCTGCCACGGTGCGGCAGACGATGGAGCACTTCGGTATCAGCAAGGCTACAGTAGCGCGCTACTGCGCGGCATAGGGGCACCCCCTACCTACCCCACCCCCTCCGGGGGGGGTATCAGCGTCAAGGAATACAAGTCTTTTGAGTTTGATTTATCGGCTGATCGTTTGGCGATTGAGCGCACGAACGCCGATCATATCGTCGGAAACGGTCCCCGTAGCCTCACACAACGCCGACAGGTGGCGGGCGAGGTAATCAGCCGTTTCGGTGCCGCCGCACACCAGTAAGCCCCGGAGCGCACGCACAGTGCCCGTTATCATGAGGCTGGCGATCCGATCCACCAACAGCGCGGAAGTCGCGCGGGCCGCGCCCGCGTCGATCCGTTGATGCGCGCCAGCTTGCCACGGCGTCGCTGCGATCCCGGCGAGCTTCGGGGCGCGGCGTGCTCATGGCGTTCGGCGTTGGCTTGTGCCGAATCACACAACATCGAAACCGCGAACGACTCGGCTAGCGCGAAACCGTGTCAAGGGGCGGACCTCAATTATCGTGTCAAATCGGCCCGCGCCCCCATCGCTTCGGATTTGCTGCGCGCTCCGGGTTAGACCACAACTCAGTATCAGATCACGCCGGGAGTAATCCGTGCCCGTTCTCAAGATAATGACTGACGCCGACTTCGACAAATACGAGGCCAAAGAAGCGCAGCGGTTTCCCGGTGCCCTCTACGGCAGTCCAAGCCATATCCGCCTGGATTGGCTTGATGCCTTTGATGCGGCGTTGGCCGCGAAAGATGAGGAGGCCATTCAGCGCTGCATCGAACAGCGCCCTTACCTTGCACAGTATATAACCCCGAGCACCGGGCACCACGGCATTTGGCTGTTTCCAAAGCAGCAAATCGCGTTGCACCAGCCGAATGGATCGCCCGGAAAGATACCCGACTTTCTCGCAGTTGCTGCGAACTCGGATGGATATACATGGTGGATAATTGAGCTAAAACGCGCCGACGTTCAGTTTGCAAATATGAAGGCGGACGCTTTCAGCCCAACCGCTAACAAGGCGCTTGTGCAGTGCACGAGCTACCTGAACCAGTTCGATCGCTACGTCGATACAGTTCGGTCGATGACAGGCGTCAAAGAGATTGTGCGACCAAAGAGCGTGCTGCTGCTGATCGGTGATTCACGGCAGGAAACACCGGGGCAGACGTCAATGCGTGGAAACGTAAACGAGTCTTTGTCCGACCGTTTGCAAGTCGTCTCATACGATCGGATTAGGCGTCACTTGCAAAGTGACCTGGGCTACCGCCGAAGGAACCGCGGCTTTGCGGCGGAGGTAACCTGATTGCTTCCCGGCCCCGTAGGGCCGGGAAGGTGCTGCGCTAGGCCGCTTGCCGCCCCCGCCGGCGGGCAGCTACCATGCGGTGTCGCAATGCCAGTTCGCGGGCTTCCTGCATGATGTGAAGGGGCGGCATCGCCGGCACCGGATCGCCGGGGCGATGGTTCGGATACCATTCGGCGAAGATCGCATCGCCGATCGCGTTCAGTGCAAGCACGTCCGCCGCTGTGATGGTCGCGGCGTTGTCGGTGTTCCCCATGTGTGTCGTGTCTCCCCCGCCGGTGATTCGTGCGGTGGCAGGGGAGCTATGCCAGAACGTTTGTGTTGTTCTACGTTGCGGAAAATGCATGCGAACTAACACAAGGGGCGAAAGCGATGTTGAACCGAAGCTCACCATTGCGGGTAGAGGTAAACCCGTGGACGCTGGACCACACGTTGACGGAAGTGATGCAGCTCCGGGGCGCTTATGTGGCTGCGATGGGGACGGTGGAGACCATCCTCACCGAGTTGGCTATACGGGCTTCAAAGCATGAAGCTTATGCAGGAATACGTGGCCGCTTTCCCTCACGTCGCCCCGATCGATTGAAATACCTTGCGGCTGTTTGCGATACCGCTGGCCCACTCACGCCGCATCGTGGTTTGATCCTCGCGGTTATGCGCCGGTTTGAGGATGGTTTGGCGCTCCGTGACATAATGGCGCACGGACGGATGCAGGTGCTCACGGGGCCGGGTGATGACGCCAGCATCAAGCTGGAGGATTACAGCGCTGCCGGCGAGTTCATCCAGTTTCGGCGGGATCAATATACGCTCAAGACGCTGCGCGTGCGCGTCTATCGAACAACCCGGCTAAGCCGATCCGTCGACTCGCTTTATGGTCAGTTGGGTGACCTGTTGCCGCCGGTGACGGGAGAGTTCCAAGGGACAACCCCGATCACATAGTCGCTACAGCAAACGCTACGGAAGTTGCTACAGCGCTCTCGATTAACCCACTGTAAAATAACGCTTTTTGTGTGATGGTCGGGGAGACAGGATTCGAACCTGCGACATCCTGCTCCCAAAGCAGGCGCGCTACCAGACTGCGCCACTCCCCGACGCGTGCGAGCGCCTAGGCGGTTACCGGCCCGAGTGCAAGCGATCACGCGGTGGGCCCGGCAGGACTCGAACCCGCAACCTAGCCGTTATGAGCGGCCAGCTCTAACCGTTGAGCTACAGGCCCTCCGCGTGAGTGACCGCCTATAGGCGGAGCGTCGCAGGGGCGGCAATGCCTCAAATGGTACGCGGCCCCCTAGGAAAGTGACAAAAGAAAAGGGCGCCTCCGCAAAGCGGAAACGCCCGTTTCATCATTCAGCAAAGCGGCGAGCCTGATGGCCCGCAGCGCATTACTGCATGTTGTCAGCCTTTTCCTCGGCGACGTCACGGACGTTGTCCGCTGCGTCCTCAAGGTTGTCAGCTGCATTCTCGAGACCCTCGGCAGCAACGGCGTTCGCCGAGTTGTCAGCCAGGTCCTCAAGGTTGTCGGCCATCATTTCCATGTTGTCGGCCATCATGTCCGCGTTGTTCTCGACCGCGGCGGCCTCCGGCGACTTCGAGCAAGCAGCCACGGACATCAGGCCGGCGGCGGCAGCGATCAGAACGATCTTCTTCATTCGAATGCTCCCAAGCATTTATTCATTTCGCGGCCGACCCGTTTGCCGTCGCGAGCCACGGCAAATACCGCAGCAATTTGATGGGTCAATGATGAAATTCATCTGGCAGCAAGGTTCGCGACGAACGGATTCAGCGCGCGGGACGCTCAACCGGCCCGATTTCCTCCGGCGCATCGGCCACGATCGCCAGCATCGCCGTCCATGCCGCGACGTTCTGACGCAGGTTGTCCGGGTCCACGCGATCCAGCGTATCGTCAGGCGTGTGATGTACGTCGAAATAATCGAGGCCTGACTGATTGAGGTCGACGCCCGCAACGCCCAGCGCCACCGTCGGGCCGATATCCGCGCCGCTGCCGCCCGGGCCGTTGCCGCGCACGATGCCCAGCGGGGCGAGAGCGGCGGCAAGGCGATCACCCACGGGCTTCGCTGATTCCGGCAGCGTCATGCCGAGCCGCCAGATCTTGTCCGCGCCAAAATCGCTTTCGGCTGCGAGCGCGTGGCGTTCCTTGCCGTGCTTCGCGGCATAATCGCGGCCGCCGAAGCCGCCGACTTCCTCCGCGCCGAACCAGACGACGCGGATCGTGCGGCGCGGGCGCTTGCCGCTGTCGAGGATTCGCTTGGCGGCAGCCGCAGTGATCGCAACGCCGCTGGCGTCGTCGATTGCGCCGGTGGCGAGATCCCAGCTGTCGAGGTGGCCGCCGATGAGGACAATGCCGGCATTGGGATCAGTGCCGGGCACCTCGGCGATGACATTGCCCGATTCCTGCTCTCCCACCTGGCGCGGGGTGAGGACCAGCTTCATGCGGATCGGCTTGCCGCGCTTCGCCAGCGCCTCGATCAGCTTGGCGTCGGGTACCGACAGCGCGGCGGCGGGGATCGCCGGGCCGTCACGGAAATAGGTGGTGCCGGTATGCGGCAGGCGATGCGTGTCGGTGCCGATCGAGCGGATCACGATGGCGGCGGCGCCCTTCTTGGCGGCGAGCGCAGGGCCGGCGAAGCGTGCGACGCCGGCCTGGCCGTAGCTCGATCCGTCCTGCGTCTTCATCATCGTGTTGCCGACATAGGCGATCTTGCCGGTAAGGCTGCCGTCAGGCGCCGCGGCGAGATCGGCATAGGTGGGGAAGATCACCACTTCCGCCTCGATGCCGTTGGCGGGGGTCGCGCCCGAATTGCCGAGCGCGGTCAGGTGCAGCTTCTGCGGCACGGGGGCGACCACTTCGCCGCGTTCCTCACCGCGCACCCAGACCGGCATCTGGTAGGTTTCGATCCGAACGTTCTTGAAGCCCAGCGCCTTCAGCTTCGCCGCGCTCCAGGTGCGGGCGCGGGCCTCCGCCTCGGTCCCTGCCAGGCGCTGGCCGACCTCGGTCGTCATGCCTTCGACGATGTCGTAGGCGACATCGTCCTTCAGCGCGGCATCGCGCAGCGCGGCGACGCGCGGGTCGACACCGGCGGGCGCGGCCGGTGCGGCGCGCTGCGCGACGGCCGGCACGGCAGCGGATGTGGCGAGGAGAAGGGCGGCGAGGGCGTAACGACTGGTCATGCCCACCGCGTAGGTCGGCGCAGCAAGTTTGCCAACGGCCCGTCGCATCATTACATGCGCGGCGACATTTTCCAGCCATTCCAGTCTACGGAGCGACAGGCGACCCATGGCCGTCCAGTATACCTACGTCATGAAGGGTCTGACCAAGACCTTCCCGGGCGCCAACAAGCCCGTGCTCAACAACATCCACCTGCAGTTCCTGCCGGGCGCGAAGATCGCGATCATCGGCCCGAACGGCTCGGGCAAGTCCACGCTCATGAAGATCATGGGCGGGATCGACACCGATTTCACCGGTGAGGCCTGGGCCGCCGAGGGGATCAAGGTCGGTTACCTGCCGCAGGAGCCGCAGCTCGACCCCGACAAGACGGTGATCGAGAACGTCCGCATGGGCGCCGGGCCGGTCGTGCAGATGGTCGAGCGGTTCAACGCCATTTCCGCCGAAATGGGCGATCCGAAGGACGATACCGACTTCGACGCGCTGATGGAGGAGATGGGCGAGCTTCAGGCGAAGATCGACGCGGCCGACGGCTGGAGTCTCGATTCGCAGCTGGAACAGGCGATGGAGGCGATGCGCTGCCCGCCGTCCGACAGCCCGGTCACCAACCTGTCGGGTGGTGAGAAGCGCCGCGTCGCGCTCGTTCGCCTGCTGCTCGAGAAGCCGGACATCCTGCTGCTGGACGAACCGACCAACCACCTCGACGCCGAAAGCGTCAGCTGGCTCGAGAATTTCCTGAAGGAATATACCGGCAACGTCATCCTGGTGACGCACGACCGCTACTTCCTCGACAATGTCGTGAACTGGGTGCTCGAGCTCGATCGTGGGCGTTATTACACCTACGAGTCGAACTATTCCGGTTACCTGGAGAAGAAGGCCAAACGGCTGGAGCAGGAAGAGCGCGAAGAGGCCGGCCGCCAGAAGGCGATCGCCGACGAGCTCGCCTGGATGCGCCAGACCCCCAAGGCGCGTCAGACCAAGAGCAAGGCGCGTATCCGTGCGTTCGACGAGTTGGTCGAGAAGCAGGAGAATCGCGCGATCGGCAAGGCGCAAATCCTGATCCAGATCCCGGAGCGTCTAGGTGGCAAGGTGATCGAGGCGAAGGGGCTGACCAAGGCCTATGGCGACAAATTGCTGTTCGAAAACCTCGACTTCAACCTGCCGCCGGGCGGCATCGTCGGCGTCATCGGCCCGAACGGTGCCGGCAAGTCGACGCTGTTCAAGCTGATCACCGGTCAGGAGCAGCCCGACGGCGGCACGATCGAGGTCGGCCAGACGGTGAAGCTGGGCTATGTCGACCAGAGCCGCGACGCGCTCGACCCCAACAAGAATGTCTGGGAAGAGATTTCCGACGGGCTCGACGTGTTCCGTTTCGGCAAGCAGGAACTGGGGACGCGCGCGTACGTGGGTGCGTTCAACTTCAAGGGGCAGGACCAGCAGAAGAAGGTCGGCCAGCTGTCGGGCGGTGAGCGCAACCGCGTTCACATCGCCAAGATGCTGAAGGAGGGTGGCAACGTCCTGCTGCTCGACGAACCGACCAACGACCTCGACGTCGAAACGCTTCGCGCGCTGGAAGAGGCGCTGGAAAGCTTCGCGGGCTGCGCGGTGGTGATCAGCCACGACCGCTTCTTCCTCGATCGCCTCTGCACGCACATCCTGGCGTTCGAAGGCAACAGCCATGTCGAATGGTTCGAGGGCAATTTCGAGGCTTATGAGGAGGACAAGCGGCGCCGCATGGGCGACGCGGCGGATCGTCCGACGCGGCTTGCCTACAAGAAGCTGACGCGCTGATCCGACGCGATCGTCACCCTGGCGCATCGCCGGGGTGACGGCGGATCAAGGAAAGGCCCGCCCGGCAGATGCCGTGGCGGGCCATTTTTCTTATTGGCGCTGGTCGGCGCTCTTGGCGCGGATCGCGCGGAACTCCGATGACGGCCGCCATTCGGGCCAGACGCCCGCCTTCGAAAGCCGCTGGCCCATCGAATAGAACAGGTCGACGTCCTGCGCCGCGCCGGTGAAGTTCCAGTCGGGCGCCCAGGCGTCGCAAGTCTTGTGGTAGCAGGCCATATAGCCGTCGAGCCACTTCTGCCCCGCCTCGCGGCCGCCGACGCGCATGTCGCTCGCACCGCCAAGCGCCATCAGCTGAAGCGCGGGAACGCCGCGGCGCACGACCGAGAAATGATCGGCCCGATAGAACAGCCCGCGCTCGCTGGCCTCCTCCGGCGTGACGACGCGGTTCTGCGCACGCGCCGCGTCGGTCAGCAGGTCTTCGAGCGAGGATTGGCCAGCACCGACGAGGATCACGTCCTTCGCCTCGCCCGCGGTCTGCAGGATGTCGAGCGTCAGGTTCGCGACGGTCTTCTCCAGCGGCGCGGTGGGGCGAGTGGCATACCATTCGGAGCCCAGCAGGCCGCGCTCCTCCGCGGTCCACAGCGCGAAAACGAGCGTGCGGTCGGGCGCCGGGCCGGCCTTGAACAGCCGGGCCAGCTCCATCACGCCGGCAACGCCGAGCGCATCGTCGTTGGCGCCGGGGCGGATGGTACGGCCCTGCGCATCGGGCGGGCCTTCGCCATAGGCGTCCCAATGCGCGGCGAACTGGACGGTCTCGTCCGGCTTCACCTTGCCCGGAATCTTGGCGAGGACGTTGGCGCTTTCAATCCGCTCGACGCTGACGGGCAGCTTCGCGGTGAAGCGCGCCTTCATCGCGATCGGGCGGAACGCGGCGGAGCGGGCCTGCTTGCGAAGCGCCGCGAGATCGAGGCCCTCGGCGGCAAAGACGCGGTTCGCCGCCTCGCCCGACAGCCAGCCCTGCAGCGCGATGCGCTGATCCTCGGGGCCACGGACGATATCGTAATTCTCGCCGTTGGAGGCATTGGCGGTGGACCAGGGATAGCCGGCGCCCGCGGTGTCATGAACGATCAACGCGCCGATCGCGCCGCGCCGTGCCGCTTCCTCGTATTTGTAGGTCCAGCGGCCGTAATAGGTCATCCGCTTGTCGCCGAAGCGGCCCTTGGCGTCCTCGCCCGCGACCGCCTCGAAATCGGGATCGTTGACCAGGAAGACCGCGACCTTGCCCTTCAGGTCGACGCCCTTGAAATCGTCCCACTGCGCCTCGGGCGCGCTGACGCCATAGCCGACAAAGACAAGCGGCGCGTTCTCGATCGCAACGGTCGCCTCGGGGCGAACGGTGGTGAGTGCGACGTCGGTGCCCTGCTTCAGGCTGGTCGCGCCGAAGCTGACCGGACCATCTCCAAGCCGGGTGTGGATCAGCGGCACCTTCTGCGTCCAGGCGCCGTCCGGCCCGCCGGGCTCAAGCCCCAGCGCCTTGAAGCGCGCTATCGACCATTCGATCGTCTTCTTCTCGCCCTCCGTCCCCGGCGACCGGCCACCGAATTCATCGGAGGCGAGCACCTTGGTCATCTCGGAAAGCTTGGCGGGGTCGGTTTTTGGTGGGTCGGCGGCCGCAATGGCGATCAGCGGGAGGAGACAGGCAATCGTCTTGTTCTTCATCAACGCAACCTTCGCACGAATACACGGCCATCCTCGCGCCGCTCGGTCTGGAAATTGGGAACGGCGGCGATCAGGTCCGACAGGCGCTTGTAGCCATAGTTGCGCACGTCGAAGCTCGACCGGTTGGCGGCAAGCTGTCCCATGGCGGACAGGCTGACGAAGCCCTTTTCGTCGCGCTTCACCGCGGAATAGGCGTCGATCAGCAGCTTCACCAATTCATCGTCGATTGGTGCCGGGCTCTGCGATGCGGCGGGCTCAAGCGGGGTCGTCTCAGCCGCGCCCGTGTCGGTGGGGGCAGGGGCGGAGGCCGGCGCGGCCTGCTCCTTGCCGTTTGCCGGTGCCGCCGGCGCTTCCCTGGCCGGAGCGGGGCGGGTCGCAGGCGCAGGGCTCTCCTCCTCGGCGGCCATCAGCTTGTCGACATCGATGAAGCGGGTGCAGGCGCGCTTGAAGCCCTCGGGCGTCTTGGCCTGGCCGAAACCATAGACGGGCAGGCCATCCTGTCGCAGCCGGGTGGCGAGCGGCATGAAGTCGCTGTCCGACGACATGATGCCGAACCCCTCGACGCGCCCGCGAAACAGCAGGTCCATCGCGTCGATGGTCATCTTCATGTCGGTGGCGTTCTTGCCCTTGGTGATATCGAACTGCTGCTGCGGCTCGATGCCGTGCTTGATCGTCATCTCGCGCCAGCCGCTCAGCGCCGGCTTCGACCAATTGCCGTAGACGCGGCGGATGTTGACCGTCCCCAGTTCGGCAAGGACGGTCAGCACCGGATCGATCGCGTGCCAGCTGGCATTGTCCGCGTCGATCAGGAGGGCGATGTTGCGGGTGGGGGTGTCGTCGGTCGCCATGGGTCAAGCCATCGGCGCTCCATCCGCCCGCGTCAATCGCCCCCGGTTCGTTGATGGACGCAGCGTTCAGCCACCCACGGGTCGCGAGCTGCGGAACGCCTGATCGGCGTCGATATCCGCCTGCTTGGTCAGCGGGGTCGAACCGTCGGGATCATCCACCTGCTTCAGGTCAGCGCGCGAGCCGAGGTCGCGGGCCAGCGCGCCGCCGCTGGTGCCGGCCTGTGCGTCACCCGCGGGGATCATGCCTTCGATCACATCCTTGTCGTCATGATCGCGGGCGCTGGTGGTGCGGGGGTTCTCTGCCATTGTTACTCTCCTTCACTGCGTGGAAGAACGAGTGGGCAGGGTGCCGAGTTTCGTCAGGCGTCCGGATAAGCGATGGCGATCACTTCATATTCCTTCTCGCCCGCGGGCAGCGTGACGCGGCGCAGATCGCCGACCGCTGCGCCGCGCAGCGCGCGGGCGAGCGGGGCATTCCAGCCGATCAGCCCCTTGCCGGCATCCGCCTCGTCATCGCCGACAATGGTGAGTTCGCGGTGATTGTCGTCCTCGTCGGCGATCGTAATGCTGGCGCCGAAATAGACGCGGGTGCGATCAGGCGCCTGCGCAGGATCGACCACCTTGGCGGCCTTCATGCGGCGCGACAGGAAGCCCAGCCGGCGATCAATCTCGCGCAGCCGCTTGCGGCCGTAGATATAGTCGCCGTTTTCCGAGCGGTCGCCATTGCCGGCGGCCCAGGCGATCGTCTCGACCAGCGCCGGCCGCTCCTTGGCGAACAGCTGGTCGTATTCTGCGCGCAACGTCGCATAGCCGGCGGGGGTGATGTAGTTCGGGCGATCCATCGCGGCGTCTTAGCCAAGCCGCAGCGGATCCGCGACCTTCCCGTCGCGTGGCGAGGGAAGGTCGCGATGCGTCAGCCGGTGCGATTGCGGCCGAGATACCAGCTGAGGTTGGCGGGGCCACGGCTCTTGGCGCGCGGCGGGTTCATGAGGTCATACACCACGGCGTTTTCCAGTACGCGCTGCACATAGTTGCGCGTTTCGCCGTAGGGGATCGCCTCGATCCATTCGACCATGTCGATCGCCCCGGTGCGCGGATCGCCATTGGCGCGCAGCCACTTGTTCACGTTGCCCGGCCCGGCGTTATACGCCGCGATCGCCAGCGGATAGCTGCCGTAGATGCCGAAGATGCGCTGAAAATAGCTGGAGCCGAGCTGCGTGTTGTAGCCGGTGTCGGTCAGCAGGCGGCCGGCGTCATAGGGCAGCCCCATTTTGCCCGCCTGTTCGCGCGCCGTGCCCGGCATCAGCTGCATCAGCCCGCGCGCACCGGCCGAGGAGATGGCGGCGCGGTCGAACTGGCTTTCCTGCCGCGCGATGGCGTGGATCATCGTCCACTGGCTGTCATAGCCCGAAGGCACCGACACGGTGGGGAAGGCGATCGCGCTATATTCGGTCTGGTCGTTCTGCATCGCCTTTCGCCCGACGATCACCGCCAGGTCGGGGCGACGGATGGAGCGGGAGAGTTCCTCCGCCAGGAAATGCTCGGCATCGGTCTCGACGTCGGCGGCGATGGTGCGGACGAAAGCGGTCTGATCCTGGTACTGGCCAATAGTGCCCAGAAGCTGCGCGGCGCGCACCGTTTCGCGGCCGAAGAATGCCTGGCGGGCGGCCGGATCGATGGCGGGGGAGGCCACGTCGCGCGGGGCGGTCAGCGGGCGGCGAAGGTGCTCGAGCGCCAACTGGCCGTAGAATTGATCGCGATATCCAGCGGCGCGGTTGAAGAAAGCGCTGGCATCGGCGCTGCGACCGGCGGCCTCGGCGGCGCGGCCGGCCCAGTAAAAGCCCTTGGCGCGGGTCTGCGGCGACTGGCTGCCCCGGCCATAGCGATCGAACATCGTCATCGCGTCAGCCGGGCGGTTCAATTGCTTCAGCGCCGTCTGGCCAGCCAGCCAGACGAGGCTCGTGTAATCGTCCCGCTCGCCATAGGGCTTCTTCGACACGTCAGTGCCGGCGGGATAGGCGTCGTCGACCTGCCGCGCGATGTCATAGGCGAGCTGATACTGCCCATCGGCGGCCGCGGCGCGCGCATTGGTCAGCAGCACCTCGTAGAATTTCTCGACATTGCCGGGCAGGGCGATTCCGGGCCGGCGGGTGCGGGCGAGCCACGACCGCGCGCTGGCGCTGGCGCCGCTGTTGCGCAGCCATACGGCCTTGTCGGCGATATAGCCTGCGTCCGACGCGCCCGCGGCGTCATTGGCGGCGGCGAGCGCAGAGGCATTCTCCGCCTTGGTGCGGAACGCCAGCCGCGCCTCGAACAGCGGGCGGCTGGTAGGGGAGGTCAGCGCGATCTGCCGAGCAGCGATGCTGGTCGATCCCTGCCACAACAGCGCGTCCATCCGCGCGTCATGATCCTCGGGCCGGAGGGCGCCGGCAAAGCTGGTGAGGATCGTCGATTCATCGGTCGGCGTCAGCGCGCCGCGCCGCCATGCATTGCGCGCAGCCTCATAGGCCTCAGCCATCGCTCCCGTCGCCTGAAGCGCCTTCGCCTGCGCCACGGCGCCCGCCGTGGTCAGCGGGGGATAGCGGCGGAAAAAGGCGACGACATTCGCGGGCGCGGCATAGCCGTTGCTGGCCTGCCGCTCCGCCGCGCGGCGATTGGCGGCCTCGTTCGGCCAGCCGGGATGCGCCATCACGAAGCTGGCGTAGCTGTCGAACGGCAACCCGTCGGTCTGCTGCAACGCGCGCCATTGCGCGAGCGCGGCAGCGAGATCGGCGTTGTTCGTTACCTGCGCCATGGCGGCAGGCTGCGACTGCGCCAGTGCGTTGGCTGCCCGCGTGCGTGCAGCATCGTCCTGCCCCTGAGCGACGACCAGCGCCGCGCCCAACCCTATTCCCAGTGCGATCAATGCCCCTGCCCTCAAACCAGTCACCATTGTGGACAGAATAGCCGGCTCACCCGTATCTGTCCTGAACGACCCAACGCACCACAATCCGTTTCAGGAGCAACACATGTTTTTCGGATCGATTCCGGCGCTCGTCACGCCGTTCGAAGCCGACGGCCGCTTCGTCGAGCGCGCCTATCGCGATCTGATCGAATGGCAGATCAGCGAGGGTTCCAACGCGCTTGTCCCCTGCGGGACGACCGGCGAGGCCGCGACGCTGGCCAAAGACGAGCATTTCGCGATCGTGAAGGTGTGCGTCGATCAGGTGCGCGGGCGCGTGCCGGTGATCGCCGGTGCCGGATCCAACGACACGCGCGTCGCGGCGGCGAATATCGCGGCGGCCAAGGAGGCGGGGGCGGATGCCGCGTTGATGGTGCCGCCTTATTACAACCGACCCTCGCAGGACGGCATTTTCCAGCATTTCGCCGCGCTGGCGCCAAGCTCGCCGCTGCCGATCGTGCTGTACAACGTGCCGGGCCGCACGGTGACCGACATCCAGCCGGAAACGCTGATCCGTATCGTGGAGGCGTTTCCCAAGGTGTTCGTTGGGGTCAAGGATGCATCGGGCGTGCTCCAGCGTGTGTCGCAGCATCGCGCGGCGCTGGGCGAGGGGTTCAGCCAACTGTCCGGCAATGACGATCTGGCGCTGGCATTCAACGCCATGGGCGGGGTGGGGTGCATTTCTGTCACCGCCAATGTCGCGCCCCGGCTGTGCGCCGATTTCCAGGCGGCGGGCACGGGGGTCGAGGCGCTGGCGCTGCACGATCGTTTGTTCGCGCTTCATACCGCGCTGTTCACCGATGCCTCTCCCGGGCCGGTGAAATATGCCATGAGCCGTGTCCGCCCTGATTTCCCGCAGGGACTTCGCCTGCCAATGACGTGGCCGAACGAGGCGAGCCGCGCCGCGGTCGACACTGGGCTGGAGCGCGCTGGCCTGCTCTGATCGCGCCATCGTGGACGCATCGGCTAAGCGCTCTTAATCCCGCCGCATTCTCCCCGCACGTTCCCGAACGAACAGGGGAGAAAGCGGTGGCGGCTTGGTTGATGCTGACCGTGCAGGCAGTTGCCGGACCGCCGGCCCCGGTCGCCCGCGCGCCCGTGGAACGCCCATGCCCGGTCGCCAAGCCCGGGGAAGAGATCATCGTCTGCGGCCGGTCAGGCGATGCCTTCCGATTGAAGCCGATGCCGGATCGCTACGCGCCCGAACGCGCCCCGCCCAAGGCAGAAACCGCGATTAACGGGGTCGGGACGCTTGCCGCGGAAGCAGAGCGGGCGGCGGATGCGCAGGGGGCGCCGATCAATCGCGCGATGATCCGCCTCCGCGTTCCGATCGGCACCGTCAAACGCTGATCACGCCGCCTTCCCACGGACGACGCAACGCCCTACATCGCCCCGTCCATGCCACGTCCCAAACCCGCCATCTTCGACAAGAAGAAGATCGTCGCCGAGAACCGCCGCGCGCGCTTCGATTATTCGATCGACACCACCTATGAGGCCGGGATCGTCCTGACCGGCACAGAGGTGAAGAGCCTGCGGTTCGGCGAGGGATCAATCGCGGAAAGCTACGCCGAGGTCAGTGAGGGCGGCGTTTGGCTGGTGAATTCGAACATCCCGGAATTCAGCCACGGCAATCGTTTCAACCACGAGCCCAAGCGTCCCCGTAAACTCCTGCTTCACGAGCGCGAAGTTAGAAAGCTTCACGGCGCCGTGGCGCGGGAGGGTATGACCCTCGTGCCCCTGATGATCTATTTCAACAGTCAGGGTCGGGCCAAGGTGGAGTTGGCGTTGGCGAAGGGCAGGAAAGCGCACGACAAGCGTGACGCGATCAAGGAGCGCGACTGGAAGCGCGAGGCCGGCCGCCTCATGCGTGAGCGCGGCTAGTGGCCACGCGCAACCCCGGCATCTGGCAGCGGTTCACCGGCTGGTGCCATCGCAATTTGCCGACCCGCGAATCGATGGAGGAAAGCCGCCTGCTTCGCCCCGTCGCGCACCGTGTGCTCGCGCCGCAGCTCTGGCGGTTCACCCGCCGGTCGGTGCCGCGCGGCGTGGCGCTGGGCATGGTGACCGGGATCCTCTTCCCGGTCGCCCAGATCCCTTTTTCGGCCATGCTGGCGCTGCCGTTTCGCGCCAACATCCCCTCCGCCGCGCTAACGACGTTCATCACCAATCCCGTGACCACGCCGCCGCTGTGGGTGGCGGCCTATTATATCGGCAAGTGGACGCTGCACCTCGACCGGGCGCTGCCCGGCGATCCGATGCAGGACGCCGCGGTCAACGCCGCGCAATCGGGCTGGATGCAGTGGCTGATGTCGGATGCGGCGCCAGCGACGGCGCTCGGCCTGTTGATCGTCACCGCGGTGCTGTCGCTGGCAGGCTATGGGCTGTCGATGCTGGGATGGCGTTTGTGGATCGCGCGCAAGTGGCGGTCCCGTCACATTCGTAACCACGTTGACGAGGCGTCTTGAGCGGATAAAACGCCGCCTTTCATTCCCTTGAAGGCGATTTTGATGCGCTCGTCCCTCCTGGTTGCTGCGATTCTTTCCACCACCGCGGCTGCGGCGATTGCCCAGACCGCGGCGGACACGCCCAAAACGGCCGCCGCCCCCAGCAAGACGGTGCAGGGACAGCCGGTGCAGGGTCAGCCGGCAGCCGCGAAGGCGAACGGGCCGAAGATCGGGACCTTCGGCTTCGACATGGCCGGACGCGACACCAGCGTGCCGCCGGGCGACGATTTCTACCAATATGCCAGCGGCACCTGGGAGAAGAATACGCAAATCCCGGCGGACCGATCGACCTATGGCATGTTCCACGTGCTGCAGGACCTGTCGCGCGAACAGACCCGCACGATCTTGGAGGAGCAGCGTCGCCAGCCGGGCAGCAAGTCGGGCGATTTCTACGCGAGCTTCCTCGACGAGGCGACGGTGAATGCCAAGGGCGTCACGCCCGTCCAGCCGTGGCTGACCGCGATCAAGAACGCGCCGAGCAAGGCGGCGCTGGCTGAAGAAGCCGGGCGGATGCAGCGCCGCGGCGTCGGCACCCTGTTCGGCATGTACGTCAACCAGGACGACAAGGATCCCGAGACCTATGCCGTGGTGTTCAGCCAGTCGGGCCTGGGCCTGCCGGACCGTGATTATTACCTGAAGGATGATGCCAAGCTGGCGGCCAACCGGACCGCCTACCAATCGTATCTGACGAAGATGCTGACGCTGGCGGGTGAGCCGAACGCGGAGGCGCGCGCAGCGGCCGTGGTCGACATGGAAAAGGCGATCGCCGCGGCGCACTGGACCCGCGTCGACAGCCGGGACGCCGACAAGGTCTATAACAAGCTGACGTTCGAGGAGCTGAACGCCCGTGCGCCGGGCTATGACTGGGCGCAGTATTTCGAAGGCGCGGGCATTCCCACGGATGCGCCGATGCTGGTGTCGCAGCCGTCCGCCTTTACCGGTGAGGCGAAGGTGTGGGCGGAAACGCCGCTGCCGGTGCTGAAGGACCATCTGCTGCTGCGCACATTGTCCAGCTATGCGCGTTTCCTGCCGAAGGAGTTCGACGACACCCGCTTCGCCTTTTACGGCACCGAGCTGACCGGCGCGCCCGAACAGCAGGCGCGGTGGAAGCGCGGCGTCGATCTGGCGAGCGAGCATCTGGGGGAGGATCTCGGCAAGGCGTATGTCGCCCGATACTTCCCGCCGGAATCGAAGGCCGCGGCCGACGAGCTGGTGCGCAACGTCATCGCGTCGATGGGGGAGCGCCTGAAGAAGCTGGAATGGATGGCGCCCGAGACGAAGCAGAAGGCGCTGGCGAAGCTCGCCGCCTTCACGCCGAAGATCGGCTATCCCGACAGCTGGCGCGACTATACCGCGCTGGAGATCCGCCGCGACGATCTGGTCGGCAATGTCGCGCGCGCCAATGAGTTCGAGTTCCAGCGCAACATCGACAAGCTGGGCAAGCCCATCGATCGGGGCGAGTGGTTCATGACCCCGATGACGATCAACGCCTATGCCAATCCGACGATGAACGAGATCGTCTTCCCGGCGGCGATCCTGCAGCCGCCGTTCTTCGATCCGAAGGCTGACCCGGCAATCAATTACGGCGGGATCGGCGCCGTGATCGGCCATGAAATCAGCCACCATTTCGACGATCAGGGCCGCAAATATGATGTGAACGGCAAGCTGACCGATTGGTGGACCGAGAAGGACGTCGCGCAGTTCAAGACCTTCACCGACCGCCTCGTGGCGCAATATGACGCTTATGAGCCGCTGCCCGGCCAGCACGTGCAGGGCGCCCTGACCCTGGGCGAGAACATTGCCGACCTCGCTGGGCTGGTCGTCGCGCATGACGCCTACCGCCTGTCGCTGGGCGGCAAGAAGGCGCCGGTGATCGACGGCACGACGGGCGATCAGCGTTTCTATCTGGGCTGGGGCCAGGTGTGGCGGACCAAGTATCGCGAGCCGATCCTGCGCCAGATCCTGCTGTCCGATCCGCACGCGCCCGGGATGCAGCGCGCGAACATCGTCCGCAATCTCGATGCCTGGTATGATACGTTCGGCGTCCGCCCGGGCCAGAAGCTGTACCTGACGAACGAGCAGCGCATCCGGATCTGGTGACGCGATGCCCGCCGCGCGCTGCTTGACGCGGCCGCGGCGGGGATTGAAGGGTTGCCGGAATGGCGACGCTGTTTCCCGATACCATGCCCCGCCTGACGCCGCGCGCTGCGCTGGCGACCGCGGTGGGCGCTGGCGTGTTGTCCGCGGCGTTGATCCTGTGGGTGATCGGGGACACGGCGGTTGCGACGGGCTTCCTCGCCGCGGCCATCGTGCTGGGCGGCACCCTGGTGGCGTGGCGCGCGCTGGCGCCCGAACCGCCCGCACCGGGTCCGGCGGTTGATTGGCAGCTGGTCCGCACGCTGGCGCAGGAAAGCGATGATGCGATCGCGGTGACGGATCGTGCCGGGCGCCTTGTCTGCGCCAACGATCGTTTCGAGGAGCTGTTCGGCGGCCTGTCCGCGCCACCCGGCCTGCCGATTGGCGAAGCGGGTGTGGGTGCGCTGGCGGCTGCTGGGCGCGCCGCCTGGCGCGACGGGCGCGCGCGGGTCGAGCATGCCGAAGTCGCGGGACGGGCGATCTATTTCGACGTGCTGCGCGCGGGCCAGCGGCAGGATCTGCTGATCTGGCGCGCGGCATCGCTGATGGGGTCCGACAGCGGGCGTGCGCTCGCGGAGGCGCTGACGGGCTCGCTCGGCCGGCGACTGGCGGAATCGGGCATCATGGCCGCGCTGCTCACGCCGGACGGCCGGGTCATTGCCGCCGATCCGGTGCTGCGGATGCGTGCGATGGGGCATGCCGATGCCGCCGTGGAGGGTGCGGATTTCGCCCGCTTCCTGATCACGGATGAGCGGGGCCTGATCCGGTTCGAGCGCGAGGGCCGCGACGGCAATCCGCTGCGGCTGGTGCAGGTGCCGTTCTCCGACATCGACGGCGCGCCGATCCTGGTCGCGCTGCTCGATGAGGACGAGGCGCCGGTCAGCCTGGGCAGCGGAGCGGCGGCGCATATCCGTACGCTCGTGCAGCTCATGCCGCTGGGCATCGCGCTCGTCGATCGGGACGGCCGGTTCATCGAGATGAACGACGCCTTCATCCGCGCTGCTGCCGTCGATCGCGACGCCCCGCCGCTGTATCCGGGCGACCTGGTGGTGCGTGAGGACAAGGCCGCGGTGGCGGATGCAGTGCGCCGCTTTGCCGGCGGCGGGGCCGCCCATGTCACCGACATTGCGGTCCGTCTGCGCGATTTGCCGGAGGAACCGGTGGTGCTGTCGATCGCCGGCGCGCGGGGGCTGGGCGATGCGGCGGTGGTGCTGAGCCTCAAGGAAAACAACGAGGAATCGCGGCTGAAACGCGAAGTCGCACAGGCGACGAAGATGCAGGCGGTCGGCCAGCTGGCCGGTGGCGTGGCGCACGATTTCAACAACATCCTGACCGCCATCATCGGTCACTGCGACCTGATGCTGATGCGCCATTCGCCGGGCGACAGCGACTATGACGACATCCAGCAGGTGCGGAACAACTCCAATCGGGCGGCGGCGTTGACGCGCCAGCTGCTCGCCTTTTCGCGCCAGCAGACGCTGCGGCCGCAGATCCTGCAACTGCCCGATGTCGTGTCCGAAGTGTCGAACCTGCTGAAGCGGCTGTTGGGCGAGATGGTCACGCTGGAGGTGCGGCACGGGCGTAACCTGGGGCCGGTGCGCGCCGATCCCGGACAGCTGGAGCAAGTGGTCGTCAATCTGGCGGTGAATGCGCGTGACGCCATGGCAGCGAAATATCCGCATGGCGGTGGCAAGCTGATGATCCAGACGCGGTCGGCGACAACGGCCGAGATCCGGCGCCGCGGTCCCGACGTCATGCCGGTCGGGGAATATACCGCGCTGGAGATCTCCGACACCGGCTCGGGCATAGCGCCGGACGCACTGCCCAAGATCTTCGAGCCGTTCTTCACCACCAAGGAGGTCGGCAAGGGGACGGGGCTCGGCCTGTCGACGGTCTATGGCATCGTCAAACAATCCGGCGGCTATATCTTTGCCGATTCCAAGCCGGGGCAGGGCGCGACCTTCACCATCTATCTACCGGTGCACGCCAGCGGTGAGCCGGTAGCCCCGCGGAAGGCCGCGCCAAAGGCAAAGCCCGCCGAACTCTGGGGCACCGGTACCGTGCTGCTGGTGGAAGACGAGGACATGGTGCGCGCGGTGGCGGAGCGTGCGCTGACGCGGCAGGGTTATACCGTCATCGCGGCGGAAAACGGCGAGATCGCGCTGGAGTTGATCGAGCAGCATCCGCGCCCCGATCTGCTGGTCAGCGATGTGGTGATGCCGGCGATGGATGGCCCGACGATGGCGCGGCGTATCCGGCTGCGTTACCCTGACCTGCCGATCCTGTTCATGTCCGGCTATGCCGAGGAGCAGCTGCGCCGGTCGATCGACATCGAGAATGTCGCCTTCATTCCCAAGCCGTTTTCGGTCCAGCAGCTCGCCGAAGCAGCGCGCGAGGCGCTCGGCCAGCAGGGCTGACACGCAATGTCACACGATCGGCGTGTGGGGACATTGCGGGAACAGCTTGCGCGTTCTAAGGGTTGATCATGACTAGCCGCGTTCTGCTCGTCGAAGATGAGCCGCTTATCGCCATGATGCTCGAGGACTTTCTCGATGCGCTGGATCGTCAGTGTGCCGGAACGGCAGACTGCGTGGAGGCGGCGTTGCCGCTCGTGGAGGCGGGCGGCTTCGATTGCGCCATCCTCGACGTGAACCTGCGCGGGGGTGAGAAGAGCTGGCCGATCGCGGCCGCGCTGGCTGAACGCAACGTGCCGTTCGTGTTCGCCACCGGGGGTGCGGACGACATGATCGCGGAGGAATTTCGCGCCCGCCCGATCCTGCAGAAGCCGTTCACGCTGGACGGGGTGGAAAAGGCGCTCAACGCGCTCTGAGGCAGCGGCCGGATATTTTCGGTCTTTCCGGCCCGCAGTAACGTTCAATGCTTGCTCGTCGGCGCCTTGCGGCATAGCGAGCGGTCCATGACCCAACGTTTCGACAAGGCCCGGCTGCCCAGCCGGCATGTGTCCGTCGGCCCCGAGCGGGCGCCTCACCGCAGCTATTATTATGCGATGGGCCTGACCGAGGAAGAGATTGCCCGGCCCTTCGTGGCGCTCGCCAGCGCCGGGAATGACAGCGCGCCGTGCAACACCACGCTCGATGCGCAGGCCGATGCCGCGCGCCGCGGGGTGGAGCAGGGCGGCGGCATGCCGCGTCGTTTCAACACGATCACCGTGACCGATGGCATCGCCATGGGCCACCAGGGCATGAAGGCGAGTCTCGTCAGCCGCGAGGTGATCGCCGATTCGGTCGAACTGTCCGTCCGGGGCCATTGCTACGACGCGATGGTCGGCTTTGCGGGATGCGACAAGTCGCTGCCGGGCATGATGATGGCGATGCTGCGCCTGAACATCCCGTCGATCTTCGTTTATGGCGGCTCGATCCTCCCAGGGCGGTTCGAGGGCCGCGACGTGACCGTGGTCGACGTGTTCGAGGTCGTCGGGCGCCATGCGGCGGGTGCCTGCCCGATCGAGGAAGTGCACGCGCTGGAGAAGGTGGCGTGCCCGGGGCATGGTGCCTGCGGCGGCCAATATACCGCCAACACCATGGCATGCGTTGCCGAAGCGATCGGTTTGTCCCTGCCGAACAGCAACATGGTGCCAGCACCTTATACGACGCGTGAGCAGATCGCGGTTGCTGCCGGTGCACAGGTGATGGAGTTGCTGGCGCGAAACATCCGCCCGCGCGACATCTGCACGCGCGAGGCGTTCGAGAATGCTGCCCGCATCGTTGCGGCGACCGGCGGGTCGACCAACGGCGCGCTTCACCTGCCGGCGATGGCGCATGAGGCCGGCATCGAGTTCGACCTGTTCGACGTGGCCGAGATCTTCAAGTCGACGCCTTATTGCGCCGATCTGAAGCCCGGCGGCCAGTATGTGGCGAAGGATATGTACGAGGCCGGCGGCGCCTATATGCTGATGAAGTCGCTGCTCGCCGAAGGCCTGCTGCACGGCGACTGCCTGACCGTCACCGGCAAGACGCTGGGCGAGAATATCGAGCAGGTGACGTGGAACCCGGACCAGAAGGTCATCTATGACGCCAAATCGCCGATCACGCCCACGGGCGGTGTTGTTGGCCTGCGCGGCTCGCTGGCGCCGGATGGCGCGATCGTGAAGGTGGCAGGGATGCACCGCCTGCAATTCGAAGGGCCAGCGCGCTGCTTCGACTGCGAGGAGGATGCGTTCCAGGCGGTCGAGAATCGCGAGATCCGCGAAGGTGAGGTGATCATCATCCGCTACGAAGGGCCGAAGGGCGGCCCCGGCATGCGCGAGATGCTGTCCACCACCGCGGCGCTCTATGGTCAGGGCATGGGCGAGAAGGTGGCGTTGATCACCGATGGGCGTTTCTCGGGCGCAACGCGTGGCTTCTGCATCGGGCATGTCGGCCCCGAGGCCGCGGAGGGCGGCCCGATCGCGCTGGTCGAGGACGGCGACACGATCCGCATCGATGCTGAGGCGGGCACCATCGACCTGCTGGTCGAGGCCGACGTGCTGGAGGCGCGCCGCGCGGCCTGGCAGCCGCGTCCCACTGATTACGGGTCGGGCGCGTTGTGGCGCTATGCGCAGAACGTAGGGCCGGCGTACAAGGGAGCTGTCACGCACCCGGGAGCCGCCGCCGAAAGCCATGTCTACGCGGATATCTAGCGCGCTACTGGTCATGCTCGCCGCGTGCGGCGAGGCGCGACAGGACGCACCGGTTGGCGGCGAGCCGACCGCGGTTGCGAGAGGCGGCGAACAGGCCGCGGCGGCCGGACCGGCGCGGCTGCCCTGCGCGCTGGCGAACGCGGGGGCGTTTACCCCCTCGTGCACGGTGGATCGCGCCGAGCGTGATGCCGGCGTCGTCCTCACGCTGCGACACCCGGACGGTGGGTTTCGCCGGCTTCTGGTGACGGAGGATGGCCGCGGCGTTCGGGCGGCCGACGGTGCGGAGCCGGCGCAGGTCGCCTTGGTGGGCAAGAACGTGATCGAAGTGTCCGTGGCGGGTGACCGTTACCGGCTGCCCGCCAGGATCAGCGGAGAGGCGCAATGATCCCGATCGATGGGCAGGCGATGCTGACGGCGGCGGACACCCGCAAGGCTGAGGCGCGCGCTATAGCGGCGGGGGTCAGCGCCGACGAAATGATGGCGCGAGCGGGCGCAGCCGTGGCGGAGCAGGTGCGCCGGCTGGCGGCAGGCGCGGAAGTGCTGGTTCTGTGCGGGCCGGGCAACAATGGTGGCGACGGCTATGTCGCGGCCGCCGCGTTGCGCCGCGCCGGGCTGCCGGTCCGCGTGGCTACCTTTGCGCCGGCGACGACCCCGCAAGCGCGTGCCGCGCGCGAACGCTGGGGCGAGGAGGTGGAGGCCCTGGCGGAGGCGCTCCCGGCGCCGATCCTGGTCGATGCGATCTTCGGCATCGGATTGTCGCGTGCGCTGGACGAGGGGGTGTCGGGCCCGCTGCGCAGATTGATGACGGCGGCGCGGCTCACGATTGCCGTCGATGTGCCGAGCGGGGTGTCGACGGACGATGGCGTCTGCCTCTCCGATCTGCCCCCCGCGAACCTGACGCTGGCGATGGGGGCGGTGAAGCCGGCCCATCTGCTCCAGCCTGCCGCGGCGCAGTGCGGCACGGTGCGCTTCGTCGACATTGGGCTCGAGGCGCCGAGCCGGGTGCGCGCGGCAGCAGCGCCCGTGATCGAGCCGCCCGCGGCGTCGGCGCATAAATATTCGCGCGGGATGGTTGCCGTGGTTGCGGGCGCGATGCCGGGCGCGGGGGCGCTGGCGGCCAGTGCGGCGGCGCGGGCTGGCGCCGGCTATGTCCTGCTGCTCGGCAGCGCGACCGACCGGCTGCCGCATGCGATCGTCAGGCGGCGGTTCACGGCGGAGGCGCTGGAGGATCAACGGATCGGCGCACTCGTGATTGGGCCGGGGCTGGGGCGGGACGAACGTGCCGAAGAGCGCCTAGTTGCGTCGCTCGCCAGCGGGCGACCGCTGGTGATCGATGGCGATGCCCTGCGCCTGATGGATGATCGTCGATGTGCCGGCGCCGCGATCCTCACGCCGCATGCTGGCGAGTTCGAAGCGATGTTCGGCAGGGGTTCGGGCAGCAAGATCGACCGGACCGTCGCCGCGGCAGAAAGGACCGGGGCGGTCGTCGTGCACAAGGGCCCCGACACAGTGATCGCCGCCCCGGACGGCCGGGTCATCGTTCATTCGGGCAGCAGTAGCTGGCTGTCGACGGCGGGTACCGGCGACGTGCTTGCCGGCGTGATCGGCGCGCGATTGGCGGCAGGGCTTGAGCCGATGGAGGCGGCAGTCCAAGGGGTGTGGCTTCACGCCGAGGCGGCACGACGGGCGGGAGCAGCCTTCATCGCCGACGACCTAGTGGGCCACCTGACACTCACGGCATGACCTGCCGTGAAAACGATGATTTGTGAGTAATAGCTGTGATTGATGTTGATGAGATCGTGCGGGTTGCCGCCCGCGGCGAAGGCGTGACGGCGGATGGGCGCCATGTGCCCTTTGCGGCGCCCGGCGATCGCGTGCTGCCCGGCGGTGACATTGAGGCGGGGCCACATCACCAGGTGCCGCCGTGCCGTCACTTCCCCGAATGTGGCGGTTGCCAGTTGCAGCATCTGGACGACGCCAGCTGGAGCCAGTTCATCCTCGATCGGATCAGCAGTGCGTTGGCCACTCAGGGGCTGGAGGCGGCGATCCGGGCGCCGGCGCTGTCGCCACCGCGAACCAGGCGGCGTGCCACGCTTCATGCGGAAAGCTCGGGCCGGATCGGCTTTTCGATGGAGAAGAGCCATGCGATCGTTGACCTTGCCGAATGCCATGTGCTGGCGCCAGAACTGTTCGCGCTGGTCGCGCCGCTGCGGCGGCTGATCCATGTTCTGCGACCGCGCCGTCGGCTGGACGTGCATCTGACGCTGGCCGATCAGGGCGTCGACCTGCTGATCAATGGCGTGATGCCGGAGGGGCTGGCAGCGGCAGAGGCGATCACAGCGTTCGCAGAGGGTAACCGACTGGCGCGCGTGGCCTTCGACGAGGGCTACGGCCCCGAGGTGCGCTGGGAGCCGGAAGCGGTCACCATTACGCTTGGCGGCGTGCCGGTGCCGCTGCCGCCGGCGTCTTTCCTGCAGGCAACGCGCGAGGGCGAGGCGGCGCTGGTTGCCGCGGTGCGTGAGGTGGTGACCGGCGAGGGCGTCGTGGCGGACCTGTTTGCGGGGCTGGGCACCTTTGCACTGGCACTGCCCGGCAGGGTCTATGCCGCGGAGGCGGGGCGCGAGGCGATCATGGCGTTGAAGGCGGCGGCGGCGCGATCACATCGCACGGTGTTCACCGAGCATCGCGACCTGTACCGGAGGCCGCTGACCCCGGCCGAGCTTGACCGGTTCAGCGCCGTCGTGATCGATCCGCCCCGCGCCGGCGCCAAGGAGCAGGCGCAGGCACTGGCGGGATCGAAGACGCCGAAGCTCGCCTATGTTTCGTGCAATCCCAGCAGCTTCGCACGTGATGTGAAGACAATGGTCGAGGGCGGCTGGCAGATCGACTGGATCCAGCCGGTCGGCCAGTTCCGCTGGTCAACCCATGTGGAACTGGCCGCCAGCCTGAGCCGGCGCTGACCGGTTGGGATCAGACGTCCGCGGTCAGCCGGCCGTACAGTTCCGGCCGGCGATCGCGGAAGAAGCCGAAGGCGGCGCGGTGGCGCTTCACGCGATCAATGTCGATCGTGGCGGTAATCACGCCCTCTTCCTCGCGGCCAAGCTCCGCCAGGATGTCGCCGCGTTCGTCGCAGATGAAGCTGGTGCCGTAGAAGGTCTGATCGTGTTCGACGCCGATGCGGTTGGCCGCGACCACGGGCACGACGTTGGAGACGGCATGGCCGACCATCGCGCGCCGCCAGAGGCGTGCGGTATCCAGCGACGTGTCATGAGGTTCGCTGCCTATCGCGGTGGGATAGAACAAAACTTCCGCACCCATCAGCATCATGGCGCGGGCGGTTTCGGGATACCATTGGTCCCAGCAGATGCCGACGCCGAGCTTCGCGCCCTTGCTTTCGGCCGGGCCGTCCCAGACCTTGAATCCGGTGTTGCCGGGGCGGAAGTAGAATTTCTCTTCATAGCCCGGGCCGTCAGGAATGTGGCTTTTACGATAGACGCCCTGCACCTTGCCGTCGGGGCCGATCATCGCGAGGCTGTTGTAATGGTGCGGGCCATCGGCTTCGAAGAAACTGGTGGGAATAGTGACCTTTAGCTCCGATGCCAGCGACTGCATGGCAAGAACGGCGGGGTGCTCGGCCGTGGGGCGAGCGTTGGCGAACAGCCCTTCATCCTCGACCCGGCAGAAATATTCGCCCTCGAACAATTCGGGCGGGAGGATGACCTGGGCACCGCGCGACGCCGCTTCCCGAACGAGGCGGGAGACGTTGGCGATGTTGGCGTCCATGTCGGCGGAAAAGGCGAGCTGAAGCGCGGCGACGGTGATTTCGGTCATGCGCGGCCATGTAGGAGATCGCGCCACCGGCCGCCACCCTGTCGCGAACGGCCGGCCGCCGGCGCCCGACCCGCGGCCTGCCGGCGGCCTCGCGTGCGACCGCACTGGCGACAATTGGCCTGTTCGCGGCCTGTCGTGGCCAGATCGCGCGAACAGGCCGGTTTTCGCGCCAAATGCGATCAATAGATCGTGTAGCCGCCGTCGATCGTGAACGTGTCGCCGGTGTGGAATCGCGAGGCATCGGAGGCGAGATAGACGGCGAGGCCGCCGAAGTCCTCCGGCTCACCCCAGCGGCGCATCGGCACGCGGGAAATGACCTTTTCATTGAAGCGGTGATTGCCCTGCGCCCGCGCCGTCATGTCGGTGGCGATCCAGCCCGGGAGGATGGCGTTGGCGCGGATGCCGTGGCGGGCATATTCGACCGCGAGGCCGCGCATCATCGGGAGCAGCGCGCCCTTGGTCGCGGCATAGGCCTGGTTGCGTGGCGCGCCGTGCACCGCGGAGGTGGAGGAGGTAGCGAGCAGCGAGCCGCCGGGATCGCCATCCTGTGCGCGGGCGACCATGTGGCGGGCGGCGGCGCGCAGCGTCCAGAACACGCCATCGAGATTGACCGCCAGCACGCGGCGCCACAGATCGGTGCTCATCGTGTCGAAGCTGTCGGCGCCTTCGCCGACGCCGGCGTTGGCGGCGACGAAATCGAGCCGGCCGAGCGCCTCCAGCGCGCGCGCCACGCCCGCATCGACCGCCGCCTCATCCGCCACATCGACGCGGTCGACGATGATTCGGGTGCCATGCTGCGCGAGGCGCGCCTCGGCCGCCTCGTTCTTCGCCGGATTGTTGCCCCAGATGACCACATCGGCCCCGGCCTGCGCCAGCGCATCCGCCATGCCGATGCCGATCCCGCCATTGCCGCCGGTGATCAGCGCGGCGCGCCCGCTGAGGTCAAAGGGTGTATAGGCCATGGTCTCTCTCTCCCATCGTTCTTGTCGCGGAGGAGCCTAGCCGCGTCGGGGGGCAGGACGCCAGATTGGAGGGCCTGTCACTTTTGGCATTGGCGCAGGCGGGCGATGCTTTTCATAGGTGGGCGTGATGCAACAGGAACGACAAGGCGCGGAGCGGGGGGCGGATGATGCCGAGCCCCGCGTTGCGGCGACAGAGGGGGAAGAGGATTTGACCTTGGGCAAGACAATCGCGGCGGCCGGATTGCTGGCGATCACCTCCGCCGCGGCGATCGCGGGGCAGGGCGGTAAGGCGGAGGCGCCGCGCGCGCGGGAGGCGGGGGTGACGATCGGCGTGCTGCCGGCAGGGCCGCGCAACGCGATCACCGATGTCGCCGGCGTGCGGGTGGGGCATGTCACGATCGAGGAGGGGCGCGACGTGCATACCGGCGTCACCGCCGTCGTGCCGCATGGCGGCAACGTCTTCCGATCGCGCGTGCCGGCGGGGTTCGTCGCCTATAACGCCTTTGGCAAGTTCGCCGGGTCGACTCAGGTCGTGGAGCTGGGCGAGATCGAGACGCCGATCCTGCTGACCAACACGCTGAACGTGCCCGAGGCGATGGCGGCGGCGGTCGAATGGACGCTGGCGCAGCCGGGCAACGAAAAGGTGCGATCGGTGAACGCGGTGGTGGGGGAGACCAACGACGGCTTCCTGAACGACATCCGCCGCCGGCGCGTGACCATCGCCGATGCGCGCCGCGCGATCGAGGCCGCGCGCGAGGGGCCGGTGGCGGAGGGCGCGGTGGGCGCGGGCACGGGAACGGTCGCGTTCGAATATAAGGGCGGGATCGGCACGGCGTCACGCCGCTTGCCGGCCGCAATGGGCGGCTGGACGCTCGGCGTGCTGGTGCAGAGCAATTACGGCGGGGTGCTCAACATCGCGGGCGTGCCGGTGGGCCAGCGGCTGGGGCGGCACGAGTTCGCCGGGCGGGTGGAACGCGGCACGGCGGATGGATCGGTGGTGATCGTGATCGCGACCGACGCGCCGCTTTCCGACCGCAACCTGCGCCGGATCGCCGAGCGCGCGTTCATCGGGATCGGGCGGACCGGATCATCCTTCTCCAACGGATCGGGTGATTATGCGATTGCCTTTTCCACCCATGCGGCGGTGCGCCGCGAGGAAGGGAAGGCGGGGGCGGTCGGTGCCACGGCGGCCGAGCTGCGCAACGAGGCAATGTCGCCGCTGTTCCAGGCGGCGGCGGAGGCGACCGAGGAAGCGGTGATCAACTCGCTGTTCGCCGCGCGGACGGTGACGGGGCATCGCGGCACCGCCGAGCAACTGCCGCTGGACAAGGTGCTGCCGTGGGTTGCTGGCGCGGGGAAGTGAGCGGCCGCTCGCGCGCGCCGGCAGGATGGGGGCGGCGCGGGTGGCAGATTCATCGAAGCGGATGGACGGGAAGCGCCCCACGAGCAGGCATTCGCCGCCTTGTATTTGGCGCCCTCGCGGGGCATCCTGCGGACGCCGAAAATAGAGTGGCAGGTCGGTAGCTCCTGCGCCCGCTCATCGGGTTCTTCCCAGCCGCGGCGTCAACCCAACGCGTTTGGGAAGGCGCTGACACATGAGGTTCGCGTCTTCCCGGCTGATGCTGAGGAATGATCATGGTTCAACTTGCGACCGCTGCTCTCGTTCTTGCCACGCTCTTCGCGGGCGCTGCACTCTACATAAGTCTCGTCGAACATCCTGCGCGTCTTGGTTTAGCAGATGGTCCATTGCTGGCGCAGTGGCAGCCCAGCTACAAGCGAGCGCTTCCGATCCAGTCGGGCTTAGCGGTCCTCGGGGGCGCGGCGGGGCTGATCGTTGGGTATTACTCGGCTGATTGGCGCTGGTTTGCTGGAAGCATCCTGTTGCTCGCCAACTGGCCATTCACGCTCCTCGCTATCATGCCGGTCAACAAACGCTTGATGGCGATGCAGGTTGGTGAGGCGGGCCCTGGAAGCCGAGCGATGCTGGTGCGTTGGGGAAAGCTGCACAACGTCAGGAGTGCGCTTGGAGCAGCCTCGACGCTGCTCTTCGCATTGGCGTTGGCTGGCTAATGGCAGCTCTCCACCCGTTGTCGGCCGTTCCGCATCGACGCTGTCGACTCCAAAAGCGGCCGTTCTGCTTCCGCCCCAATTGCGGACATTCGAGCTGGCGCCTAGCATTGAGCCATGAACCCGACCTTCCAGACCGTATTCGATCTGACCGGGCAAACAAACCTCATTCAACCGGCCTACTGGTTCTTCGCGATCTTTTTGCTTCCGGGCGTCGTTCTCGTGATGTTGGCATGGCTGGCAGTCAGAGGGCGTTGGCGTTCGCGTCGCTCACTGCCGATATTTGCGGCTATATGGTTAGTGATCTGCGCTTGTATCATCACGACTGAAGTCCGAGATACCGCCGCAATCCGCAATGCCGTTGTGGCAGGAGAGGCACAGTCAGTAGAAGGCTGTTTGCAATACTTTCGTCCCGGCTCTCCCTACGGAACAAAGATTGCCACAGGGAATGAAGAGTGGAGTGTCAACGGACTTATATTCAACTATGGTTCGGGAGAAATCCGCCCGACATTCCACTCAGTCTCAACGGCGGGCGGTTTGGTCCGACCCGACTCGCGAGTGCGAGTCTCGTTTGTTGTTAGCCCCGCGTTTGGCCGACGCGAGATCGTCAAGCTTGAACTTGCGCCACATGCGTGCCCGGTGGCGCGTCAAGTTAAAGCGTTTGACCACCCATAAGGAACGTCCGCTTTCCACCCAATCTCGGCCGTTCGCTATCGCGCGCGGGGCGTTTAAAGCAGACAGGCAGCTGTCGCCCAATAGCGGACCTTGGCGGTAACCGTTAAGACGGTGGCAGGGAGGGAGCCTTTATGTTGCGCGCGCTGATCAACTGGATGGATCGAGACTGGGCGCACCGCAAATACAACCCGGTGTTCGCCTTTGGTCAACGCCTCGTCTGGGGCGTCCCGGTCTTCTTGAGCCTTGCGGTAATCGGCGCACTTGAGGCTTTAGGCTTTTCACGCGACGGTCCGGCTGTTTTCGGCGCCCTTGTGTTGGGCGTTGCCGGGACGTTCGCCATCATGCTCATCTCACTTTACCGTTGGGCAACCGGCTACAGCCGTTCCGAGTTCCAAGAGCGGGCAGCGGCCGAACATCGGGCGCGGTCCGCTCGACGACAGGCGTCCTTCCGACGCTTGTTCAAGCAAAACGGCAGCTAACCTCCCAATCTCGGACCATCAGCCCTCGTTCTGGAAGCGGTCGCTAGCGGGATCACGGTTTTGCCGCGGCGGTAGGGGCAGCGCCTCGCACAGGCGGTCGGTGGCCAGGGCGATGCGGGATTCGGCGGTGGTGCGGTTGGAGGGGGTGTTTTCGACCGCGCGCGTTTCGGTGTTGAAGGCGAGCAGGCTGGCGGCGCGGCGGGCGGGGCAGAGGCTGAGATAGGCGCGAAAGCCGTTCTGGTCGCCATTGTGGCCGATGAAGGTGAGGCCGCCGGGGGCCTGGTCGATGAAGAAGGACAGGCCGGCCTTCGTCGCGGGTGCCATTCGGCCTTGCGAATAATCCTCGCCGGCGGCGATCTGCGGCGCCCACATTTCCTCCAGCGAGGATCGCTTGAGCACCAGATCGTGCCGCGCTGCGGCGGCGGGGTCGCCGAGGAGGAAGGTGGCGTATTTTGCCATGTCGGGCATCGGCGCGTTCAGGCCGCCGTTGGAGACGGTGACGCCGGTGTCGGCGTCGAACGGCGCCTCCACCCGCTTGCCATCGCGGATCAGATAGCTGTGCGAGCGGTGCGGCAGGAGGTGCGGCGGGGTGCGATCGAAATAGCTGTCGTACATGCCGAGCGGGCGCAGGATGTTCTTGTCGACATAAACCTCCCAATCCTCGCCCGAGAGGCGTTCGATCACCTGGCCGAGATAGACGATGCCGGGGTTGGAATAGCTGAAGCGGCTGCCGGGGCGGAACTGGACCTGGGTGTAGGGGAGCATGGCGACAAGCTGCGACCAGCGCGCCGGCTCGAACGGTTGCCACGCGGCCTCGCGCCACGGCCAGGTGGGGCCACCATAGCCGGCGGAATGGCTCATCAGGTGGCGAAGCGTGATCGCATCGTTGCTGCCGTGCGGATTATGGACGGCGGCAAGCTCCGGCACGTAGCGGGTGATCGGATCGTCGAGCGTGAGCAGGCCGCGGTCGCGCAATTGCATGATCGCGATGCCGGTCATCGTCTTGGTGATCGACGCCCAGTGGAAGATCGTGCGCGCATCGACCGGGGTACGCGTGGCGGCGTCCTGATAGCCGATATGGTCGGCGACGGCGGTGCGCCCGTCGCGCAGGAAATAGAAGCTGCTGCCGACGATCCCCGCCTCCGCCACGACGCGGCGGTGCGTGTCCCGGAACTCGCCGAGTGCGCGGTCGAACGATGCCGGCGCGGCGGCAGCGGGGAGCGGCATCAGTGCGGCGCTAAGCAGGGCGGGCGGGATGAGGGCGGCGGGGATGAATCGGGCGGGCACGCGGAGGCTTCCTGAAGGCAGGGACGTGGGATCGCCAGAACGGCGGCCCGCAGAGTGGAGCGCGCGTCCTGCTTTGTCGAGGGAGTCGCCCGGCGGGCCGGATCGTCAGGGCGGCGGGGGCGCGTCGGTTGCCTCCGCGGCGAGGGTGCGCACGTCGACGCGCGCCTTCAGCCGGGCGGCGAGGAGGGCGGTGCCGCTGACCTTGCGCTGGACGAACAAGGTCTCCACGTCGGGGACGTGCCAGGTGGCGCGATCCTCGATCATCGCCTTGGCTTCCTCGCGGATCACGGGGACGAAGGCGCGGTCGCCGAAGTCGAAGGGGCCGGGGCGGTGGATGGTGGCGTCGACCGCCGCGATCATCCGGTCGACTGCCGGGCGGTGCGCCGCCGCTGCGCGGGCGCCGATGAAGCCGGTCTCGATCGCGACATCGCGCATCGCGTCGCGATCACGTGCGAGGCCGGCGTGGATGAGGCGGGTATAGGCCTCTGCGGTGGCGGCGGGCACGGCGCGGGTGGCCCCGAAATCGAGCAGCACCAGCCGGCCGGTGTCGGGTTGCCAGCGGTAATTGGCGAAATTGGGGTCGGTCTGCATCACCCGGAATTCGAACAATTCGCGCAGCACGAGGCTGACCAGCGCATCCATCGCGGCATCGCGCGCGGGCTGGTCGGCGCCCTCCAGCGTCTCGATCGGGCGGCCGTCGATGAACTCCATCGCGAGCACGCGGCGAGTGGTGAGCGCGGGTTCGAGGCCGGGGACGACGTAGCGATCGTCGCCGGCCAGACGATCGCGATAGGCGCGCATCTGTTCGCCCTCGCGCAGGTAATCCGCCTCCTCGCGCAGCTGGCGCTTCGCCTCGGTGAGGAGCGGGGCGATATCGAGCGTCGAGGGGAGGAGGTTCGAGACGCGCAGCAGCGTCGCGACATTGTCGACATCGGCGTCGATGCTGTTCGCGACACCGGGATATTGGACCTTGATCGCGAGGCGCCGGCCGTCGGGCAGGGTGGCGCGGTGGACCTGGCCGATCGAGGCGGCGGCGATCGGCGTTGCCTCGAACCGGGCGAAGCGGCGGCGCCAGTCGGCGCCCCATTCGGCCTTCAGCACCTTGTTGAGCTGTTGCGGGGGCATGCGATAGGCCTGGTTGCGCAGCCGGGCGAGGATGGTGGCGAGTTCGGGCGGCAGCATGTCGCCGGCGTCCATCGAGATCATCTGGCCAAGCTTCATCGCCGCGCCGCGCAGGTGCGACAGGCGATCGGCGACGCGGGTGGCGTTGGCCGGGGTCAGCACCAGATCGCCAAGGCGCGGCCGCTCTCCGGCGGCGAGGCGGCGTGCGCCCTCCGCCAGCATCCCGCCCGCGACGCCGCCGGCAAGCCGCCCGTAGGTGCCGAGCCGGGCGATGCGGCCCGACGGGATCGCGCGGCCGGGGGTGGCAGGATCGGGGGCGTGGGGATCGGGAAGGAACGGATCGGAAGGATCGTCGGTCATCCCGCTACGACTGGCGGGGGCGGCAATCGTTCCGCTGGGGCGGGGCTGGATAGGGGAACCGTAGCCGTGGCCGCGCCTTTCATGTCGGGGTGGCGGCCAACAGGAGTATGTCATGGCTTTGCGCATCGCCTCGATCGTCGGCAGCCTGCGGCGCGATTCGCTCAACCGGCGACTGCACGACGCGCTGCTTCGCCTGGCACCGGCCGACCTTTCCTTTCACGACGTGCCCATCGGCCACCTGCCACTCTACAACCAGGACGAGGAGGCAGACCCGGCCGAGCCGGTACGGCGGCTGAAGCGCCCGATTGCGGAGGCCGACGGCGTGCTGTTCGTCACGCCCGAATATAATCGATTGATCCCCGGGGTTCTGAAGAACGCGCTCGACCATGGATCGCGCCCGCCGGGGGAGAGCGTGTGGGCGGGGCGGCCGGCCGGCATCATCGGGGTGTCGCAGGGCAAGATCGGCACGGCGCTGGCGCAGCAGCACCTGCGCAACATCCTGGCCTATCTCGATATGCCGACGCTGGGGCAGCCGGAGGCGTTCATCCAGTGGAGCGACGCGATGCTGGATGCGGACGGCACGATCGCCGCTGGCAGTCGTGCGTTCCTGCAAGGCTGGATGGACCGCTTTGCCGGCTGGGTGCGGCGGCACGCGGGCTGAGCGACGCGGCGTGCGCGGGGAAGGGGCACCGGCCGCGCCGGCGCCCCCTTCGTTCGCGATGTGCGATCAGACGTCGAGGTTGGCGACGCTGAGCGCGTTCTCCTGGATGAACTCGCGGCGCGGCTCGACCACGTCGCCCATCAGGCGGGTGAAGATCTCGTCCGCGACGTCGGCCTGGTCGATCGCGACCTTCAGCATCGAGCGGTTGTTGGGATCGAGCGTCGTTTCCCACAATTGCTCGGCGTTCATTTCGCCAAGACCCTTGTAGCGCTGGATCGCAAGGCCCTTGCGCCCGGCGGCGAGGATCGCCTCCAACAGCTGCGACGGGCGGGCGACGAGCGTTTCGCCCTTGCCGATCACCAGCGCCTCATCCGCCTCGCCCTCATCGACGATCGCGCCGTCGAGCGTCGCATCGGGCGCCGGTTCCTCGGTGCGGTCGCCGGCCTTGAGCGAGACGAGCTTGCGCGCGCTGTCGTAGAGGTCGGCATGTTCGGCAGCGAGGCCGTGCAGCTTGCGCGCCTCCGCCGACGCGACGAACGCGGCCTCGACGATGTGGTGATCGGTCACGCCGCGCCAGAAGCGCTGGAAGTGGAAGCCGCCCTCCGGCGTCATCTGTGCCGTCCAGCGGGCCTCGGGGTCGCCCTGGTCGAGCCGGCGGGTCACCTGCGCGAGGCGGGTGGCGCGTTCATCCGGCGCGATCTGCGGATCGAGCGCGCCGCCGAGCGCCAGCGTCTCGATGATCACCGGATCGTAGCGGCGCGGCACGTAGCGCATCAGCGTGCGCATGCGGCGCGCGTGATCGACGAGGTTGAACAGCGGCGCACCGGTGCCGACGCCATCGAGCGTCGTCGCCTGCGTCCCGTTGCGGACGAGGTAATCGTCGAGCGCCGCCTCGTCCTTGAGGTACTCGACGGCCTTGCCGCGCGTCGCCTTATAAAGCGGCGGCTGGGCGATATAGAGGTGCCCCGCGCTGATCAGATCGGGCATCTGGCGATAGAAGAACGTCAGCAGCAGCGTGCGGATGTGCGCGCCGTCAACGTCTGCGTCGGTCATGATGACGATCTTGTGGTAGCGCAGCTTCTCGAGGTTGAACTCGTCGCGGCCGATGCCGGTGCCCATCGCCTGGATCAGCGAGATGATCTCCTTCGACGAGAGCATGCGATCCTCGCGCACGCGCTCGACGTTGAGGATCTTGCCGCGGATCGGCAGGATCGCCTGGAACTCGCTGTTGCGGCCCGACTTGGCAGAGCCGCCGGCCGAATCGCCCTCCACGATGAACAGTTCGGACTTGGCCGGATCCTTCTCGCGGCAATCGTGCAGCTTGCCGGGGAGGCCGCCCATCGATCCCATCACCGTCTTGCGGCTGGCGTCGCGTGCCTTGCGCGCCGCCTCGCGCGCGGCGGCGGCGTCGATCACCTTCTGGATGATCTGGCGCGCGTTCTGGGGGTTTTCCTCCAGCCAGTCGGCCATCTTGTCGGCGAGCAGGCTTTCGAGCGGCTGGCGCACCTCGGAGCTGACCAGCTTGTCCTTGGTCTGCGAGGAGAATTTCGGGTCCGGCAGCTTGACCGAGACGATTGCGGTCAGCCCCTCACGCATGTCGTCGCCGGTGAGCGAGACCTTCTCCTTCTTCAGCATCCCCGACTTGTCGGCATAGGCATTGAGCGTACGCGTCAGTGCCGAGCGGAAGGCGGCGAGGTGGGTGCCGCCGTCACGCTGCGGGATGTTGTTGGTGAAGCACAGGACGTTTTCGTAGTAGGAATCATTCCACTGCAGCGCGACGTCGATACCGATATCGTCACGCTGGCCGGAAATGGCGATCGGCTCCTGGAACAGCGCGGCCTTGGTGCGATCCAGCCACTTCACGAACGCGGCGATGCCGCCCTCGTAATAGAGCTCGACCGTCTTGGGCTCCTCGTGACGTGCGTCGGTGAGGAACAGGCGGACGCCCGAGTTGAGGAAGGCGAGCTCGCGATAGCGGTGCTCCAGCTTCTCGAAGTCGAACTCGGTGATCTTGAAGGTGGCGGGCGAGGGGAGGAAGGTGACGCGGGTGCCCTTCTTCCCCTCAGGCGCCTTGCCGACGACCTTCAGCGGAGCGACGGCGTCGCCATGGGTGAAGCGCATGTAATGCTCCTCACCGTCGCGCCAGATGGTGAGATCGAGATATTCGGACAGCGCGTTGACGACCGAGACGCCGACGCCGTGGAGGCCGCCGGAGACCTTGTAGGCATTGTCGTTCGAGGTATTTTCGAACTTACCGCCGGCGTGCAGCTGGGTCATGATGACCTCGGCGGCCGAGACGCCTTCCTCCGGGTGGATGCCCGTCGGGATGCCGCGGCCGTTGTCGGTGACGCTGACCGAGCCGTCGGGGTTCAGCGTGATGTCGATCCGGTCGCAATGGCCGGCCAGCGCCTCGTCGATCGCATTGTCCGAAACCTCGAACACCATGTGGTGGAGGCCCGATCCGTCGTCGGTATCGCCGATGTACATGCCCGGCCGCTTGCGCACCGCGTCCAGGCCCTTCAGCACCTTGATCGAGGAGGCGCCGTAGTCGTTCGAATTCTGCTGATCTGCCATGCCAATCATATAGGCATGGCGGCGCTGCAACGAAAGCGAAATGGCGCGCGTTCAGGCCGGTTGCGCGTGCGCCTGGACGTGCGGGAGCGGCCGTTCGCGCAGGGTGAGGAACAAAACCGCCGCCAGCGCCAGCGCGATCGCCGCCATGGCGAGCGCGGCGCCATAGCTGCCGGTGGCATCGTACAGCCGCCCGAAGGCAGTGATGCCGGTGGCGGTGCCGAACAGACCGATCATCACAAGCAGGCCGTAAAGCTCCCCAAAGGCGCGCAGGCCGAACAGGCGGGTGGCGAGATAGGGCAGCAGATCATGCTCCGCGCCGTTCATCAGCCCGGCGAGGAACACCAGCGTCAGCATCAGCGGCAGGCCAGGCGCGGGGAGTTGCAGTCCGACAAAGGCGAGCGCCGACACGGTGGCGAAGGCGGCGGCGGTCGCTTGCGGCCGGTAGCGGTCGACCAGCGCGCCCATGACGAGCCGGCCGACGACCTGGCTGGCGGCGAAGGCAGTGACGAGCAAGGCGGCGGCGGCGGGCGTCAGGCCGCGATCGGTGCCGAGCGGGACGAGCGAGGTGACGAGGCCGACGCTGGCGATGTTGATCAGCGCCGCAGTGGCGCCGAGCCGCCAGTAGCGGGTGTCGCGCCGGGTTTCCGCGCCGGTCATGCCCTCGACCGGCAGCGCTGCGGCGGGATCATCGGGATCGGGGCGGGTGGGGGCAGTCCGTTCGTGCCGCAGGAGGTAAAGGACGGCGGGAAGCGCGAGCAGCGCGACGATGAGGCCGAGTGCGACGAAGCCCGCGCGCCAGCCATAAGCGGCGATGATGATGCCGAGCACCGGGGCGAGCGCCAGCGACGAGATCGAAATGCCGGAGGTGGCGACGCCCAGCGCAATGCCGCGCCGCCCCTCGAACCGCTGGGCGATCAGCTTGCCATAGACGATCGCGCTGGTGCCCGGGACGGTGAGCGCGAGGCCGAACACCAGCACCTGATATTGCCACAGCGGCCCCGAGAGCGATGCCATTCCGGCATAGACGAGGCCAAGCAGCAGCATGGCGAGGATGATGATCGCCTTCACCCCGATGCGGTCGGCGAGGCGGCCGAGGAACGGGACGGTGAGGCCGCCGAGCAGCCCGAGGCCGGCGGCAGTGGCGATGTCGCCGCGCGTCCAGCCGAATTCGCCCACCGGGCCGGCGATGAACAGGCTGGACAGATTCTGGAACAGCCCCGGCCCGGTGCCGATGCCGATCATCGCCGCGACGACCACAGGCCAGCCGAGACGCCACTCGCCGGCGCGGGCCGGGCGGTGCGTGTTCCTCTCCATGACGGTGATGGTAGCGCGCGGGGCGGGCGCGTCCAGCGATTATGGCGGGGTCGGGCGTGGGGTCGCGCGCCTAACCGAGCGCGATGCGGGTCGCATCCTCGCCGATCGCGGCGAACAGCGCAGGCTCGGTACCGGTCATCCAGACCTGCGCATGGCCGCTGAGCCGGTCGAACAGCGCGGCGCGGCGGGCGGGGTCGAGATGCGCGGCGACCTCATCGAGCAGCAGGATCGGGGGCTGGCCGCGGCGCTCACCCACGAGCGCGGCATGGGCGAGGACGATCGACAGAAGCAATGCCTTCTGCTCGCCCGTGGAGGCCTGAGCGGCGGCGATCTGCTTGTCGCGATGGGTGACGTGGAGATCGGCACGGTGCGGCCCGACGAGGGTGCGACCGGCGGCGGCATCGCGCGCGCGGCCGGCGGCAAGCGCGGCGAGCAGCGCGTCGAGGTCGCCGCTCCACCCCTCCAGGGCCAATGTGGCGCGGGGGAAGTCGGTATCTGAGGTGCCGGCAAGTTGGGCGGAAACCGCGCTTACCGCCTCCCGCCGGGCGGCGTCGATCGCCGCGCCATGCTGCGCCATTTGCGCCTCCAGCGCTGAGAGCCACTCGCGGTCGGGAAAGGGCTCCGCCAGCAGCTTGTTGCGGGCGCGCATCGCGGCGTCGTAGCGGGTCGATTCGGTGGCGTGACCGGGCACCAGCGCGAGCGTCAGCCGATCGAGGAAGCGGCGGCGCTCGCTCGCGGGTTCGACGAACAACCGGTCCATCGCGGGGGTGAGCCACAGCACCGACAGCCATTCCGCCAGCGCATTGCCAGGAGCGGCGGCGCCGTTGATGCGGATGACGCGGCGCTCGGGGGCGCTCGCCAGCGTGCCGGTGGCGATTTCCGTCGTGTCGTCCAGCGTGGCGGCGATGCCGAAGCCGCCTGGCCCGTCGCGGCGCGCGATATCGCCGAGGCTGGCGCGGCGCAGGCCGCGACCGGGCGCGAGCAGCGAGACCGCCTCCAGCACATTGGTCTTGCCCGCGCCATTGGGGCCGGTGAGCAGCACGAACCCCGCCCCGGGGGACAGCGCCAGCGCGGAATGGCTGCGCACGTCGGTCAGCACGAGCCGGCGGATCATCGCCGCCGCTCTACTGTGGCTTGGGAAAAGGCGAAAGCGCCGTGTTGTGCGCGCCGGCGCGCGCCTAGTGGCGGAGGCGCGGGCGATCGCGGCGCAGGAGCGTCGCACTCGCCAGTGCAACGATGGCGTCGCCCGACTGGAGAGCGGCGATGCGGCGAGCATAGCCGGCGGCGAGGCCGCGATGCGCATGGCGCGCCTCGAATGTCGGCGCGGACGTGGCGCGCACGATCGATAGCTGATGGCGGAAATACAGTTCGTTGAGGTCCATCATCGTGCCTTCAGAAGGGGTAAGCGAAAGCACGTCGGTCTCTCAGCCGATGACGCCTACAGATCAGAACTGCCACCGATGAAATCTACATGGGGAACGGGGTAATTTCCGCAACGGTCGCGCCAAAATATATCGGCCTGGGCCGGGGCTGGCTATTTTCAGGAATATTGTCTATATCGGCGGGGCTACAGTCGCAAATCGAACGGTCTTTGGCGCTTTGCGGCACCTTCTTCCTTCTTTCCCTGCTGCCGCGGCACCGGACGATCCGCTCTTTGGATCGGCCAGCCAAAAATGAAGGAATAAGCACATGGCTCAGATCGGCACCGTAAAGTTTTTCAACATGGACAAGGGCTTCGGCTTCATCGCGCCGGACAATGGCGGCGCGGACGCGTTCGTGCACATCTCCGCCGTCGAGCGCGCGGGCTTCGCCACGCTGCAGCAGAACCAGCGCGTCAGCTATGAGATGGAGACCGATCGTCGTGGCCGTTCGAGCGCCGTGGCGCTTGAAGCCGCGGAGTAAGGACATGCGGGTCGGCCGATCGCCGGCCCGTTTTTTTCAGGAGCGATACCATGGCCGATGATGCCGTCACCTATCGCGCTCGCGCGGCCGCCGAAACGGCCAATGCGAACGCCGCAACGCTCGACAATGTGCGCGAGCGATGTGAGCGGGCAGCGCGGGCGTGGGGCGTCATGGCCGACCGCGCCGAACGGGTGAGCACCCAGCGGATGGAGCGCGAGGCGGCCACCGCCGCCCAGCGGACCGCCGAGGGCTGACCCACCAACAGCGATCAGCGCCCGGCTGAGAACAGCCGGGCGCTGGCGCTTTTTTCCTTTCTTGATGACGCTGCCTTCAAAGGCGCTGCCTTTAAAAGGCGTCGCGTTTGATGCAGTCGCGGACCGCCGCTGCCGGCGGCCCTGCGTCCATGCTGCGGGTCAGGCGGCGAGCGGCATGTCCTTCTGCTGTGCCTCTTCGCGGCGCTGGCTGAGATAGGATGCCATTTCCTCACCCAGTTCCGCCTGCGCGCGGCGATAGAGCACTGGCTCGGTCAGGCCGAGGCGCTTGCGCGCGGCGCCGAGCGGCTCGTGCATCAGCTTCAGATAATCCTCGCCGGCGAGCCATTTCGCAGCCTTGCCACGCTGATATCCCTCGAGCACGGCGCGGGCGAACAGCGTGCCCTTGGTAATGCGCAGGCTCTTGAGCGCGGCGGCCGAGCCGATGAAGGCCCAGCCTGCACCGCCGACCTGGGCGTAGCTGAACGCGACCAGTGCCGCCTCGCCCAGGCTTTCGTCGGCCTTGTAGCCGGTCAGCACGTGCCAGATGTCATGGATGTCGCGGGTGCGGCGACCAAACCAGGCGTAGGGATGGTTGATCTCGACATTGTCATTGCCTTCGCGGCTGACCGCGACGAGGCCGTCGGCCGAATAGCCGGTGCTGTCGAGGAAATCGCGATAGGCGGCGCCGACAGTGCCGGGCGCGAAGCTGTCGACCCAGGCACGATCGGAAAAGCGCTCCGACAGTTCGGCCTGTTCGCGGGCGATGCGGCCACCCTCTTCGGTGCCGAGCAGCTTGGCATAGCCCCATTCGGTACTGCCGACGTTCAACGCGCGCATGATGCGGAACACCTGCACCGTGTCGTCGCCGTTGTTGAGCAGCTTCTTGATTGCGTCGAAGGCTGTGTTCCAGTCACGCCGGCCGGTGCTGCCGGGGAAGGGAGGTAGCTTAGCGGCCATGTGTTCGGCTCCTTACTGACAGGCATGTCAATAAATCATCGCACGAGGGGCGTCAATTGTTCCCGGCGACGGCTCACACAATTCGTTACGCGACGGTTCCAAAGATGAACCCGGCTGGCGACGCGGCCGGCGCCGCTGTTAAAGGGGCCGCCATGCCGATCGACCTCATATGCCTCGATGCCGACGATACCCTGTGGCACAACATGCGCTTCTTCGCCGCGGCGGAGGACGCCTTTGTGGCGATGCTGGCACCCTTTGCCGAGGCGGGGATCGCACGCGACCGGCTGGCGGCGGTCGAGGTGCGCAATCTGCCGCTGTACGGCTATGGCGCCAAGAGCTTCACCCTGTCGATGATCGAGACGGCGCTGGAATTCGGCGCGGACGCGCGGGCGATCGGCGACGTGCTGGAGGCAGGGCGCGCGCTGCTGGCGCATCCGGTCGAGCTGTTGGATGACATCGAGGACACGCTGGCTGCCCTCGCGGAGCGCGCGCGGCTCGTCCTCGTCACCAAGGGCGACCTTCTGCACCAGGAAATGAAGCTGGCCGCATCGGGACTGGGCGAGATGTTCCACGGCATCGAGATCGTCAGCGACAAGAAGGAGGAAACCTTTGCGCGGCTGTTCGAACGCTACGGCGTGCCGCCCGACCATGCACTGATGGCGGGCGATTCGATGCGTTCGGACGTCCTGCCGGCGCTCGCCGCGGGGGCATGGGCCGCATATGTGCCGCAGGCGGGCGCCTGGTCGCATGAGGTGGCGCCGCCGCCAACCGACGCGGCGCGATTTCGCGAGCTGGCGAACCTGGCGGAGCTGCCCGACTGGGTGCGGGCGATCGAGGAAGGATAGCGGCGGCCGGCGCCCGAAATCGTCGCCAAGCTGTTGACCCTGCAGCAAAACTGGAACAGCTTCGGCCGACAGACGTCTGATACGGGGCGAGACATCGTAGCAGGAGAGGTCGGATGAAGGTTGTCCTAGCCGCAGCATTGCTGGTCGTTGGTGGAAGCGCGAGTGCGCAGAGCACGTTCTCCGTGCCAGGCACCGCGCCAGGCTCCCCGACGCCGCTCGGCACCTTCGGCGGCCTGAATGATCCGGCGTTCAGTTCCACCGTGCTGATCCCGACTGCCACAACGCCGGTCATGTATCGCGAGCGTCTGGAACGCGCGCAGATGGTGGACGAGATGTTCCCGGAACTGGGCGCCAAGCTGTCGAAGAAGAAGATCGCCGGTTTCGATCAACTGCGGCGTAACAAGGAATATCAGCGAGCCGAACGCAAAGCGCGCTGGGCGCGGATCGAGGCGAGCGGCGACGCGAACCAGTAAGTCTGCGTATCGCCGCCCGCGCGTCACTGGCCGCGGGCGGCGCAGCGCTCATCGCATCCCTCCCGTCTCCTCTTGTCGCCGCGCTGGCGTGCGGCGACAAGGCGGGGAAAGGGAGATCATTACATGGTGTGCCGAACCGGCATTGTTGTTGCCGCGCTGCTGATTGGCGGCAGCGCCGCTGGGCCCGTCGTGGCGACCGGACCGGGTACAGGTGCCGGGCAGCAAGCGAGCGATCCGCTGACCCGGCCGCTGGCCGTTGAGCGCGAATCGACGTGGCTGGCACCGCGCGCGCCGGAGAAGATCTTCGGTACCACCTATCTGGTCGGGTTCGGCGGGCTGAGCGTCGCATTGATCGATACGGGCGCGGGGCTGATCCTGGTCGACGGCGCGCTGCCGCAGGCGGCGCCGCGAATCCTCGACAATGTTCGCAAGCTCGGGTTCAAGCCCCGCGACATCAAATACATCCTGAGCACCGAGCCGCATTTCGACCATGCCGGCGGGCTTGCCGCGCTGGTGCGCGATACCGGCGCGACGGTGGTGGCGAGCGATCGCGCCGCCGAGGGGCTGCGCACGGGGCGGCTGGGCAAGGACGATCCGCAACTCGCCTATGACCACAGCTTTCCGCCCGTGGCCAAGGTGCGCACGCTGGCGGACGGCGAGCGGCTGACGCTGGGCAAGGTGACGGTGACGGGGCATCGCACCGCGGGGCATACGACCGGGAGCATGAGCTGGAGCTGGCCTGCGTGCGAGGGCGCGACATGCCGGACGATCGTGTTTGCCTCGAGCCTCAACCCGGTGTCGGCCGAGGGGTATCGTTACAGTGCGCCGACGAGTGCGGGGATTCGTGATGCCTTTGCGCAGACCTATGCCACGATGAAGGCGATGCCGTGCGACATCCTGATCACCGCCCATGCCGACCAGGGCGGGGCGACAGGGCGCTATCTGACCGAGCCGGGCGCCTGCCGCGCGCTGGCTGAGGCGTCGGAGCGCGCACTGGCGGCACGGCTGCGCAAGGAGGCGGCGGGGACCGCCGAATAGGGGCGACCGACGCCAATCAGGCGGCGTTGTCGATGCCCAGCTCGCCCAGCTTGCGGTAGAGCGTCGAGCGACCGATGCCGAGGCGACGGGCGACCTCCGTCATTCGGCCGCGATAATGGCCGATGGCGAGGCGGATGACGTCTGCCTCGATCTCCTCCAGCATGCGCAGATTGCCGTCCGGGCGGAACAGCTCCACGCCGCCTGAGGTCGCCATCTGCTGCGGCTGGGGCGTGCGGACGCGGCGGGTGTTGAGCGTCGCGATCTGCGGGAAATCGGTGCGGGTCAGCGCATCGCCCTCACACAGCACTGCGGCGCGGAACAGGGCGTTCTGAAGCTGGCGCACGTTGCCGGGCCAGTCATAGTCCATCAGGAGCGCGAGCGCGTCGTCGGTGATGCCCAGCTGACGCAGGCCGGGCTGAAGTGCGATGCGGGCGAGCAGGTGGCGGGCGAGCGCGGGGATATCCTGCGCGCGTTCGCGCAGCGGCGGGATGGTGACCGGCACGATGTTGAGGCGGAAGTACAGGTCCTCGCGGAAATTGCCGGCCTCCACCTCATCCACCAGCCGCTTGCTGGTGGCGACGATGACGCGCACGTCCACCTCGCGCGGGTGGCGGCCGCCGAGCGGGTGAACCAGTCCGGTCTGGATCGTGTCGAGGAGGCGTGCCTGCGTTTCCAGCGGCATTTCGCCGATATCGTCGATGAACAGGGTACCGCCATCGGCCTCCACGAACTTTCCGATCTTGCGATCGAAGGCGCCGGCGAAGGCACCGGTCTCGTGGCCGAACAATTCACTGTCGAGCTGATTGGCGGGCAAAGCGCTGCAATTCACCGACAGCATCGGCTTCTTCGCGCGCGGGCTGGCGGCGTGCACCGCCTCTGCCACCACTTCCTTGCCGACGCCGCTTTCGCCCTCGATCAGGACGGCGACACGGGCGCGGGCCGCCTTGGCCGCCACCGCCAGCGCGGCGCGGAATTGCGGCGCGGAGCCGACGATCTCGTCGAAGCCAAGCATCGCCGGAATCTTTTCGGTCAGCGGGCGAAGCTCTCCTGCCGCCGTATCCGCCACCGCGGCGTCGAGCGCCTGGAGCAGTCGTTCGGGCGCGAGCGGCTTTACGAGGAAGTCGGTCGCCCCGGCGCGCATCGCGTTCACCGCATGGGCGACCGAGCCATTGGCGGTCACCACCAGCACCGGCAGCGCGGGCCGGCGGGCGCGCAGTTCCGCGATCAACGCGGAGGCATCGGCATCCTCCCCCCAATGATCGAACAGGATGGCGTCGAGCTGCATCCCCTCCTGCGTGCCGAGCATGGCGATCGCCGTTTCGGCATCGCTGGCGAACAAGGTGCGCCATCCACCGCGCGAGGCGAGCGCCGCCACCAGCCGGCGCTGCGCGGGCTCGTCATCGATCAGCATCAGCATGCGCTGGCCGTTTCGCGTCATGATTCGTCCCGTTTCATCCAGTGCCCCACTTTATGGCATGCAAGTAAAAGCTCGCTTAAGCAGGCTTGAGGCGAAGGCGCCGACCGGACTAAGACGAACTTCAAAGCAGTGGAAAGAGGATTACAATGGCCCAGCACAGCGCAAATCACCATGGCGACATGAAGGCGCATGAAGCAACCTATGGCAGAGTCATGGGCATGTTGAAGTGGGGAACGATCGTCTGCGTGGCGCTGGTTGCGTTCGTCGTCTGGCTGATCGCCTGAGCCATGAAGATCGCTGTCCTCAAGGAGGGGGCGGACGGCGAACGGCGAGTGGCGGCGACACCGGAAACGGTGAAGAAGTTCATTCAGCTAGGCGCTGATCTGGCCGTGGAGGCTGGCGCAGGCGCCAGCGCCTCGATCGCCGACCAGGCGTACCGCGATGCGGGCGCCACGGTCGCCGACCGGGCAGGGGTGGTCGACGGGGCGGACATCATCCTGGGCGTCCAAGGCCCCGATCCGGCCTCGATCGCCAATGCCAAGCGGGGCGCCTGGCTGGTTGCGGGGCTGAACCCGTTCGGCACGGGCGAGCAGGGCGGACGGGCACGGGTGGACGCCTATGCCGCCGCCGGGCTCGAGGCGCTGGCGATGGAGTTCATGCCGCGAATCACTCGCGCGCAGTCGATGGACATCCTGTCGTCGCAGTCGAATCTCTCGGGCTACAAGGCGGTGCTGGATGCCGCGGCGGAATATGACCGCGCCTTTCCCATGATGATGACCGCGGCGGGCACGGTATCGGCCGCCAAGGTATTCGTGATGGGTGTCGGCGTTGCCGGGCTCCAGGCGATTGCCACGGCGCGGCGGCTGGGGGCACAGGTCTCCGCCACCGACGTGCGCTCCGCGACCAAGGAGCAGATCCTCTCGCTCGGCGCCAAGCCGATCTTCGTCGAGAATGTGAAGGGGATCGAGGGCGAAGGCTCGGGCGGGTACGCGACCGAGATGAGCGAGGAATATCAGAAGGCGCAGGCCGAGCTGGTTTCCAGCCATATCGCCAAGCAGGATATCGTGATCACCACCGCGCTGATCCCGGGACGGCCCGCGCCGCGCCTGATCAGCGACGCGCAGATCGCGACCATGCGGCCGGGCAGCGTCATCGTCGACCTGGCGGTGGAGCAGGGCGGCAATGTCGAGGGCGCGGTCGCGGGCGAAATTGTCGAGCGGCATGGCGTCAAGATCGTCGGGCATCGCAACGTGCCCTCGCGGCTGGCGGCGGATGCCTCCGCGCTGTTTTCGCGCAACCTGTTCAACTTCCTGTCCGCCTTCTGGGACAAGGACCTCGGCCGGCCGGTGCTGGACGAGGAGATCGGGGACGCCGTGCGGCTGACCCGCGACGGCCAGATCGTCAGTCAGAGGCTGCTGTCGTGATCCTTCCTCCCCACATCGGGGAGGGGGCCGCGGCGCGGGGCGCCGTGGCAATGTTTCGGAACTGTCGGCGCCGGTCGCGGCGCATCTCCACCACCGGCGCGCCGCCGGGGGTCAGCCCTTCTGCGCGCGGAAGGATCAGGAGTAGATCATGTCTTTCATAGCGATCCTGTCGATCTTCGTGCTGGCGTGCTTCGTCGGCTATTTCGTGGTCTGGTCGGTCACGCCGGCGCTGCACACGCCGCTGATGGCGGTGACCAACGCGATTTCCTCCGTCATCATCGTCGGCGCGCTGATCGCCGCCGCGGCGAGCGGATCGCCCACCGCCAAGTGGCTGGGGCTGCTGGGCGTGGTGCTGGCCAGCGTCAACATCTTCGGCGGCTTTGCCGTCACCCAGCGGATGCTGGCGATGTACAAGAAGAAGGAGCGGCCGGCGGCGGCCAAGCACTGACGACAACAAGCGGCTCCGATCTAACGAGACGGGGCCACGTCCAACAACGTCGCGCTCGGGCAGGGCGGTTCCGGCTTCGGCAGGAACGACGAACGCCGGGACGACGAACAGGGGGTAGAGGATAGTGGATCACGTCGCGGACAATCCCTGGGTGGCGCTTGCCTACCTGATATCGGGCGTGTGCTTCATCATGGCGCTGCGCGGCCTGTCGAGCCCGGAAAGCAGCCGTCGCGGTAATCGCTATGGCATGATCGGCATGGCCATCGCCGTCGTGACGACGCTGGTGACGCACGTGCCGACCATGCCGGTGCTCGCGGTGGGCGAAGTCGCCGGCTATGATTATGCGACGATCCTGCGGCGGGTCGACACGCTGTCGGTGATCGAGATCCTGCTGGCGATTGGCCTGGGTGCGGTGATCGGCGTGGTGACCGCGCGGCGGATCGCGATGACGGCGATGCCGCAGCTGGTCGCGGCGTTCCACAGCCTCGTCGGTCTTGCCGCGGTGCTGGTGGCGATCGCCGCCTTCCTCAACCCGGTCGCCTTCGGCATCGCCGACGTGGTGACGCCGCTGATCGGCGCGCCTTTCGCCGCGATCCACGGTGTCAGCCGGATCGAGATGATCCTGGGCGTCGCGATCGGCGCGATCACCTTTTCGGGCTCGGTCATCGCCTTCCTGAAGCTGAACGGCAACATGGGCGGCGCGCCGATCATGCTGCCGGCACGCCACGCGATCAACCTGGGCGTCGCCCTGATGATCCTGTGGTTCTCCTTCTCCTTCTGGCTAACGCAATCGCCGTTCGATTTCTGGATCGTGGTCGCCCTGTCGTTCGCGATCGGTTTCCTCCTGATCATCCCGATCGGCGGCGCCGACATGCCGGTCGTGGTATCGATGCTGAACAGCTATTCCGGCTGGGCCGCAGCGGCGATGGGATTCACGCTGCACAACACCGCGATGATCATCACCGGCGCGCTTGTCGGCAGCTCGGGCGCGATCCTGAGCTACATCATGTGCCGCGCGATGAACCGCAGCTTCATCAGCGTGATCGCCGGCGGCTTCGGCGCGGAAGCGTCGTCGGGCGGCGGCGGCGGGGCGCAGATCGACCGGCCGTGGAAGCGCGGCTCGGCCGAGGACGCGGCGTTCCTGATGAGCCAGGCCGAGCAGGTCATCATCGTCCCCGGCTACGGCATGGCGGTCGCGCAGGCGCAGCACGTGCTGCGCGAGATGGCGGACAAGCTGAAGGAGCAGGGCGTGCGGGTGAAATACGCAATCCACCCAGTTGCCGGCCGCATGCCCGGGCATATGAACGTCCTGCTCGCCGAGGCCAACGTGCCGTATGACGAGGTGTTCGAGCTGGAGGATATCAATTCCGAGTTCGCGCAGACCGACGTTGCGTTCGTCATTGGCGCAAATGACGTGACCAATCCCGCGGCAAAGACCGACAAGACCTCACCAATCTACGGCATGCCGGTGCTGGATGTGGAAAAGGCGAAGACGGTATTGTTCGTGAAGCGATCGATGGGCGGGGTCGGCTATGCCGGCGTCGACAATGAAGTATTCTATCGCGACAACACGATGATGCTGCTGGCCGACGCCAAGAAGATGGTCGAGGAGATCGTCAAGGCGCTGGACTAACCTGATCCGGTCCGGATTGGATGCAAAACCGACCATCAATTGTCATCCATTTCGGATGATGGATTGTCGAATGGCGTAAAACATTACAGGAATGTCGGAAATCGCCGTTCGGAGTCAGAAGATGCATTTGATCCATCGTGATTATCACGCCGGGGGGGAGTCGTCGGGCTTTGACGCCCTGATCATCGGTGGCGATCGGCACCCTGGCGGGGATAAGGGCTGGGGTGAGGATGAGGGCGGGGGCGAGGACGCAGCTGCCGCGCTGGAGATGTGTGGCGGCCGGGTGGTCGGTAGCGGCACGCTGAGCGATGCGCCCGCCCGCCTCGCGACACTGGCGACGCGGCCGCTGATCCTGCTCGATCTGCGGCAGGTCGAGGATGAGGCGATCAGTGCCGGCCTGTCCCGGCTGGACGGCATGGCGGCCGGGCGCGACCTGGCGATGGTCGCCGCCATCACCCCGGCGCAGATCGATGTGGTGGCCGCTGGCCTCGTCCTGTCGCGTCACCAGATCCTGTGCGATCCGCAGCCGGCGGACTGGATCGCCGCCATGGCCGGCGCTCAGGGCGCAGACCGGCTGGTCCTGCATGATCGGATCAACGAGGGCGAGGCGGCGCGGCTGGCGAAGCTGAACGCGGAAGTAGCGCGGATCGCCGACGTGCTGGCGAAACTGTCCAAGCATGACGAGCCGATGCGCACGGCGATCGTGGCTGAACCCAGCTTTGACTATGCAGCCGAGCAGCGGACCGATTCGATCACCGCGGCCGATATCCGCCAGATCGTTCGCTCGCGCCGGCTGCGCGATCGCTATGTCGGGCCCGGGCTGTTCGAGGATCCCGCCTGGGACATGATGCTGGACCTGTATGCCGCGCACCTGGAGCGCGCGCATGTTTCGGTGTCCAGCCTGTGCATCGCGGCGGCGGTGGCGCCGACGACGGCGTTGCGCTGGATCTCCCGCCTGACCGAGGCGGGATTGTTCGAACGCCGCCCGGACCCGTTCGATCGACGCCGTGCCTTCATGTCGCTGACCGAAAGCGGTCTGGACGCGATGCGCCGCTATGTCGCGATGGCGCGCACTCTGGGGCTGCCGATCATCTGACGCGCCCCCGGGCCGGCGCGCGGAGGTGGCGTTGGCGTCTCAAGGAGCCTTGTGCGATCGGCGCGGGACGCTAAAGGAGCATCCTCCCGCAAGGGGGCGCTTAGCTCAGCTGGTAGAGCGGCTCGTTTACACCGAGTAGGTCGGCGGTTCGAACCCGTCAGCGCCCACCACCTGCAAAGCCGCAGTATTCCTATGTGGTGATCGGCGCGGACTCTCACCGCTCGATCTTTAGCAGACAGCTTGGGAAATGTGCCGCGCGCAGTTTTGTTGTGCTCTTTCCCGGATATCGAGATGGTGACGGATTCTCCCACGGTGCGAGGATCCGAGCACTGCACAATGGGACTAGTGCGCCAAAGCCTTCCTCGCTTCCTTCGGTCCATGCGCTGCACAGGGTGACGGATCGTTTGTGAATTTGGATCTTGGCTGATCGACGTCAGACTCCAGTCGGCGCGCTTCGATGTGCTTGCAAGCAAGCGGACGGCTTTGGTCCGGCGGCGTCACGACGGATGGTATCGCGACGCGTGAGGATAGCGGTACCTGGCCTGCACTCAGGAGCAGGCCAACGCTGTCGCACGTGGCGGAAAGCCGTTGGCCAACCCAGCGTTACAACGGTCGAAATGCGTTCCCGGATCGCGCGTCGGGCGACGGGAAGATCACGGGTATAAATTGATTGCCCCACCCCGGATTACGGACGGACAAAATGGGCGGGGTGGAGCGCGGCTTAGAACACACAGCCGTCAGCTTTGTTCCCGTGTTCGTCCCGAGGCAATGTCGCCGACGTGCGGAAGCGACATGCTGCCCCGCCGGCTGCCAAAGGGTGCTCCGCAGAAGCCGTGAGGCAGGTCAGTTGGTCTGGCATGAAGAAAGCGATGAATGGGAAGGGATAACGTTCGGGATCGCCGGCGCGCCCTTCGTTGAAACGGATGCTGCGAAAACGTCGGGAGCAAAGCCGCGCCGGGAACCGTGCTTTGGTCGACCTCATGCGCTCCGCGGCTTTCAGTTGTTGCCGCGGTTCTCGGAGCTTTTGCGCAGATATGCTCGTGTCACGAGTGAATGCGCTGGCGCTCCTGCGGACAGCGCTTGGCCTAGCTGCGACGATCCTCTGCGCAAACGCCCGAGGCAGCTTAGCATGGATCTGCACTGCAAAAGGCTGCCTCGCCTTTGATCCGGATCAGTATCTTTGATGGGACGGCACAATTCGCCACCTGCCGCGATTGTGGCTGATCTTGTTGTGGAGACCGCACGCTCCCTATCCGCCCGAGTAAATCAATCGTTTCGGGGAGGTGGCCTTTCCTCTCTTGCACATGCCGGGCACAGTCACGATTCTATTACGGTGCACAGGCGCGAACACGATAACCGACGGAGAGCGCCGGAGGCGATAGGGGGAGTGATGAGCGACCAGCATTGCGTTGGCAGCGGCAGGCCCGTGCATGGCTAGGGCGCAGTTTAGCGACATGGCGCGCTATGTGGCGACCGCGCTGCTGGAGCCGCACCGTCCCTTGCTCGCGCATCTCGTCGTCACGCGATACTGCAATCTCGACTGCACCTATTGCAACGAATTCGACAAGGTATCGAAGCCGATCGCGGCGGAGGTGCTGCTGGCGCGGGTGGACCGGCTCGCGGCGCTGGGCACACGCGTGCTGACGCTGACTGGGGGCGAACCGCTGACTAATCCGGCGCACGAGGCGGTCATTGCGCATGCCCGGTCGCGCGGCATGATCGTCACCACCATCACCAACGGCTTCCTGATGACGCGTGAGCGGATCGAGGCGATGAACGCTGCGGGTCTCAATGCGCTGCAGATCTCGATCGATGGGGTGGAGCCGGACGAGGTGTCGAAGAAGACGCTGAAGTCGCTGCGCGGGAAGCTGCAGCTATTGGCGGACCATGCCGAGTTCGCGGTGAACATCAATTCGGTGCTGGGGATCAGCGAGGAGCGCACGCAGGATGCGATCGAGGTGGCGGAGGTCGCGCGCGGGCACGGCTTTTCCCACACCGTCGGCGTCATGCATGATGACAGCGGATCGCTGGCGCCGCTGTCGCCGACGCAGCGCGCGGTGTACGCGCGGCTGATGCACGAGGGCGGGATCCCGCACCGGTTCAATTACTGGACGTTCCAGCGCAATTTGATGGACGGGCGGCCGAACCGCTGGCGCTGCCGCGCGGGCGGGCGGTATCTGTACATCTGCGAGGACGGGCTGGTGCATTATTGCTCGCAGCGGCGCGGTGCCCCGGCGATCCCGCTGGAGATCTATTCGCGGGACGACGTCGCGCGGGAATATGCGACGGTGAAGGCATGCGCGCCGTTCTGCACGGTGAGCTGCGTTCATCAGGCGAGCTTTGCCGACAATTGGCGCGCGCAGCCGCGGCAGGACGGGCCGGCGCAGCTGGTCGCCTGAGCCGGTTCAGCGCCAGTCGGTGACGGTGCGGCGCGCGCGGGCCAGTGGGGCGATCGCGGCGGCGGCAATGCGCAGGCCGGCGGTGGCGGCCATGCCGCGCAGACGGGACGGTCGCGAAGGCGCGGCGTCGATGCTCGCGGCGCGCACAGGATCGAGGACGCGCGCGCAAAAATCAGCCACCAGCGTCGCATCGCCGACGAGCGCGAGATATTCCTCATTCGCGACATGACTGGCGAAATCGAAGTTGGTCGATCCGGTCACCAGCGTTTTGCCATCGATCAGCATTGCTTTCAGGTGGCTCATGCCCGGCGTCAGGCGGATGGTGAGGTTGGACACGGGCGGCCTGGCGAGCAGTGCGTCGCGCACGATCGGCTTGTTGCTGTCGCGCGGGGTGAGGATTTCGACCGCGACACCGCGGCGGGCGGTTGCCTCCAGCCAGTCGAGAAACGGAAAGCTGGGATAGGGGCTGATCACGACAATGTCGCGCTGCGCTGCGCCGATCGCGTCGGCGAGCGGGGCATAGCCCTGATCGTTCGTTCGCCCGTCGAGCGCGACGAGGGTGAGGCCGGGCGCGTCGCGGCGCGCATGGTGCGGCGTTCCGGCCCAGGTCGCTTCGAAATCCTGCGCGAGGAAGGCGGCTGCCTCTGCGTCGTCAATCCGCACCATCATGTCGTGCCAGGCGAAATTGTGGTCGCTGAAGTTCAGCCCGCCGAGATAGGCGACGTCGTCGGTGATCAGCAGCTTCTTGTGGTTGCGCACGCCATAACGCAGCGGGTTGCGGCCGATCGGATTGGTCCGCCGCACGGCGATGCCGTGGCGCCCGGCATCGCGGAACATCTCGCGTGTCGCGCGCACCTCCTGGCGGAAGGCGGCATTGGACAGGCGTTGCGGGGACAGCACGAAACGGTCGTTCACCACCATGCGCGAATAGCTGTCGACCAGGATGCGGCGATTCGTGGCGGTGCTGGCGGCAAGGGCATCGAAGACGCTGGTGCCGGCGGCGTCCGCCTCGAACGTCATCGCCTGGACCAGCACGCGATCGCGCGCCGCCGCGATGTCGTCCGCCGCAGCGGTCCAGAATTCGGCCGCGCCGACGAGCAGCTGATGCTTGACCAACCCCGGACCACCCCCCAACAAAGCGCGACGGTTCCGGCATTTTTTCCGGAGCTTGGCTCACGCGGGCCGGTTGGTTGTAGCGTGAGGGGGAAGACAAGGAAACACGATGGGGCGCGGCGAGGAGGATGACAGGCGACGGATCCCTCCGGCACGCGTTCTGTTGCTGCTGACATCGCTTCATGGGGGCGGGGCCGAGCGCGTCGCGGTCCATCTGGCCAATCGCTGCGATCCCGCCTTGGTCGACGTGCGCATCGGGTTGCTTCGCGCAGCCGGGCCGTTCGTGAAGGATGTCGACCCCGCGCGGTTGATGGTGGCCCCGGAGGGGGAGCGGCGGTTCGTGTTCGAGGGGCCGAACGCGGGCTTCTACCGGCCGGATCGGCTGATCGCGGGGGCGATGCAGGCGCCGATCGCGTTTCGGCGCATGATCCAGGAATGGCGGCCCGACGTGGTGATGAGCTTCCTGAAGGGGACGACGCTGATCACGCAACTGGCACTGGCGGGGCTTGGCGCCGCGCGGCCGCGCTGGATCGCACGCGAAGGCAACAATACGCTGGCGGTGATTGGTGACGAGCTTCGCTCACCGGCAGCGCAGCGGCTGGTTACCTGGTATACGGCGCGGACCTATCGCGCGGCCGACGTGTTGCTCGCCAATTCGCAGCATATGGCGGACGGCCTGATAGACGATCTGGCGCTGGACCCAGCACGCATGCGGATGATCCGCAACCCGATCGATGCCGCGCGCGCGCGCCGGGAGTCGGACGGGCCGATCGCGCGAACATCGGAGGCGCGGCCGTTCATCCTGTCGGTCGGCCGGCTGGAATATCAGAAGGGCCATGACATGCTGCTGACGGCCTATGCCGCCAGCCGCGCGCGGGGCACGCATGACCTGGTGATTGTCGGCCGTGGATCGCGCGAGGCGCAACTGCGGCAACAGGCGGCAGCGCTTGGCATTGATGGGAGCGTCAGCTTCGTCGGGTTCGACGACAATCCCTGGGCGTGGATGGCGCGGGCCGACATGGTGGTGCTGCCGTCGCGATGGGAAGGGTTTCCGACGACCGCCGGCGAGGCGCTGGCGCTGGGGTGTCCGACACTGGTCACCGATTGCCGCTTCGGATCGCGCGAGCTGGTCGGCCATGATGTGGCGGGCTGGTGCGTCACGCCGGATGCCGATGCGATCCGCGGCGGGATCGATCGCCTGATCGAGGACCGGGCGCTCGCCGCGCGGCTGGGCGCCGCGGGGCCGGCGCGCGTCGAGGCGTTCGGCATGACGGCGATGATCGCGGCCTATCAGGCGCTGTTCATCGAGCAGGCGGCGCTCGGCCCCGGTGCCCTCGTCGCCGCCTGAGACTGGACCACCGACAAGCGACCGGGCGGGACAATTGATCCTGCGCGGTGGCGGGGTCAATGCGCTCGGCTTCCTGATCCGCTTCGGCGCGCGCTTCGGCTTTCTGTTTGCGGGCGCGCAATTGTACGGCGCTTCGCTGCTGGGCGCCTATGCCATTGCCCTGGCGGTGGTCGAACTGGGGGTGATGGCGGGCGGGGTCGGCGCACGCTGGCTGATCTTCCAGTGGATCGACGAGCGCGGCCGGGGCCGTGCGCCGCGGCATGTGGTGATGGATGCGGTGCTGCTGGCGGGGTGCGCGTCGACGATCCTCTGGATCGCGGTGGCGGCGGCTGCGCTGCTCGTGCCCGCCACTACGCTGGCGCCGCAGACGGCGACGGCGCTGCTGTGGCTGGCGCCGACCATCCTGATCCAGGTGCTGATCGAAGTGCTGCTCGCCGCGACGCGCTGGAGACGGGAGATACGCTATGACGTGATCGGAAAGAGCGTGATCCAGCCCTGGATAGGCATCGTGGTCGCGCTGCTCGCTTGGGTCGCAGGGGCGCGGACCATCGGCCTGCCGCTGTCCTATCTGGTCGCCTCGCTGGTGGTGCTGGCGTACGCGTTGCTCGCCGTGCGGCGGGTGCTCCCGAGGAGCGACGCGCCCTACCGTCCGAGCCGTCAGCGGCTGCGTCGGATGGCATCGCAGGGCCTGCCGACGATGATCAGCGAGGTGAGCGACGGGCTGGTCGCGCGGATCGACCTGTGGCTGGTCGGCGCTTTGCTGGGGCAGGCGGCGGCGGGCATCTATGGCGTGGTCAAGCAGATCGCCATCGTGCCCCGCCAGGTACGCCAGAGCATCGACGGAATGCTGGTGCCGCTGGTCTCCAACACGCTCGCGCAGGCCGGGGAGATTGGCGCGGGGCGGGCGATCGGCAGCGCGATCCGCCTGCTGCTGGTGATCCAATTGCCGCTGCTGATCGCCCTCGCCGTCGTGGGTGCACCGCTGCTGGAGCTGTTCGGCAAGGGGTTTGGTGCCGGGGCGGGGGCGCTGCTGCTGCTGACGGGTGCGGAGATCGTGCAAGGCAGCTTTGGCGTGGCGGACCTGATCTTCGCCTATCGCCGGCCGCGGCTCGGCCTTCGGGTCACGCTGCTTGGGGTGGCGGTGGCCGGGTTGCTGGCGAGCGTGCTGATCCCGGCGTTCGGAATGGCAGGCGCGGCCGGGGCAGTGCTGGGCGGCTATGCCGCGCGCGCGCTGGCGCGACGGATCGTGCTGCGTCGCGTCTTCGGGATCGTCGCGACCCCGGGCGTCGCCGCCATTCCGCTGGCGATCGGCGCGGCGGCGATGGGGGCCGTGCTGGCGCTGCACCGCCTGCCGCCCGCCGCGCTGGTCGCGGGCCTGGGCACCTACGCGATATCCCTTCTGGCGTGGCGGCGGGCGAGCGGGATCACCTTCCTGCCGACCGGTTTCGTCGACGAATCGCCCTGATTGCGCCACGAGATGCTGTCAAAGGGGGTGCATGAACACTGTGCGTATCATTGCTTCGGCCGCTCTCCTGCTGCTTGCCCCCTCGGTGGCAGCGCAGGGCAAGGGCACCATCCTTGGCCCCTATGCCGCGCGCTGCGCGGCGGGGAATGAGCCGTCGATCCTGGTGAATGTGGTGGGGCTGAAGAACCGCAACGGGGCGCTGCGCGCCCGCACCTTTGGCGGGGCGACCTCCACCTGGTTCGAGAAGAAGGGCTGGATCACGCGCGTCGAAGTGCCGGCGCCAAGTTCCGGGCCCGTGCGGATCTGCCTGCCGGTGTCGGCACCCGGCACTTACGCCGTCGACCTGCGGCACGACATGAACGGCAATGGCGAGACCGACAAGTCGGACGGCGGCGGCGCGTCGGGCGATCCCAAGGTGACGCTGCTGGACTTCATCCTCGGCCGCAAGCCATCGCCCAAGGTGACGGCGGTGCATGTCGGCAATGGCGTGACCGAGATTACCGTGACCGCCATGTACCTGCGCAATGGGGCGCTTCGCCCGGTCGAGGGCACGACGCGCTGAGCGGCAACGCTCGTCCCCGTCGCGATCATGCTCAGGCGGGGGCGAGCTGCCCCTGAAGCGCCGTGATTCGCGCGACCTGCGCGGCGACCGCCTCGCGGACCTGTGCGGAGGCGGCGGTCAGCGCAGGATATTCGGAGCCCACCGTCACCGCGCGCTCCTGCGCCATGTCGCCGAGCTGGATCGCCAGATCGCCAGTCGAAGAGCGCAGCGAATCCAGTTCCGCCAGCCCCACCTGCGCATCGAGCCAGCGATCGCTGCCCGCGGCGGCACCACGCGCGCTGCTGACCAGCCGGGCGGCGCGCGTCGCGGCCGCGTCGAACGCGCTCACCCGTTCTGTCAGCGTGGCCATGACGGTGGCGATCTGTGCGTCGAGCGCGGGGTCCGTCTGCGGCGGCTCGGGCGCGGCGGGTGGCGGTTCATCGAGGTTCTGCGTTTCGGCGGGCCGGGGAAGCAGCGAGGGATAATCGCCCTGCGCGGTGCACCCGGCAGCGATCAGGAGGAGGGCGAGCGGGGCGGGGAGGGCACGGAGCAGCATGAGAATGTGTTAGGTAGCGAGAAAGTTATGCGCAACGCTCTTGCCTAATCCAAAAGTCGCTTCTATCAGCGCCACTCCAACGCGCCCGTAGCTCAGCTGGATAGAGCATCAGACTACGAATCTGAGGGTCGGACGTTCGAATCGTTCCGGGCGCGCCATTATTTACAGCACAAGTTCCACGCGCCCGTAGCTCAGCTGGATAGAGCATCAGACTACGAATCTGAGGGTCGGACGTTCGAATCGTTCCGGGCGCGCCACTTCCCTGATGGGGAGTTTGGATGGAAACACGCTGACCGCGCCGCTGCGCCACCTTTCCCGTCGCTGTTTACCTGCTGAGGGGCGCCATGCCTCTTCTCGTCGCGCTGCCGCTTTGCCAAAGCCGCTTCGGGCGCCCGCGTGGCGGCAACAGAAAGGGAGAGCGGCGAGGATGAGTGCGGATGGCGTGGGACGCGGCAGGACAGATGGCGGCCCGATCCTGAGCGTGGAGGAATTGCGCACGCTGCTGGCCGGTGCCTTCCCGGGGCGGGCAGGCGAGGGCGGGACGGTCGAGGTGCTTGGCCCCGGAACCGCGCGCATGATCCTCGATCCGCTGCCGGCGATGGCGCGGCCGGGCAACATCGTCTCCGGCCCGACGCTGATGACGCTGGCCGATCATGTCGCCTATGCGGTGATCCTGGCGCACACCGGACCGATGCTGATGGCGGTTACGCACACCCTGACCATGAGCTTCCTGCGCGCTTGCCGGTTCGAGCGGATCGTCGCGGATGCCACCATCCTGAAGATGGGGCGCCGGCTGGTCACTGTCGATGTCCGGATCTGGCAGGGAAGCGAGGCCGGGATCGTGGCGCAGGCGACCGTGGGTTATACGCTGCCGTCAGGATGAACGACGCGAAGCCGCCGCGGCTGTCCCGGAGGGCGACCGCCGCGGCGGCGGGAGAGACGAGGATCAGAGGCGGAGGCCGAGGCCGACGCCGAAGACCAAAGGATCCACGTTCAACCGCACGCGCTGCGTACCGGCGGCTGCGGTATCCAGCCGGGCGGTCGTATCAATGTCGATATATTTGACGTCGAGGTTCAGGAACACCTTGCGCGACAGGTCGATGTCGATGCCAGCCTGGGCGGCCCAGCCGACGCTGTCCTTCATGTGCACGCGGGTGCGCCCGACTGCTGCCTCCAGCGCGGGCGAGGCCTTTTCGTTCCAGAAGATCGTGTAGTTGATCCCCGCGCCGACATAGGGCCGCACGGTGGAGCGCGGCATGAAGTGATATTGCATGGTCAGCGTCGGCGGCAGCACCCAGGTGGAGGCCAGGCGGCCGATACCGCCGGTGGTGCCGGTGCGACCGTCGGCATGATGCTTCGTCGTGGAAGCGATCAGTTCGAAACCGATATTGTCGGTCGCCATATAGGTGAGGTCGAGTTCGGGCATGACGCTGTTGTCGATCCGCACCTTCTCTCCCGGGAAGGCGGGCAGGATGCTGCCGGAGCGCTCATTGGGCGCAACCGTGATGGCGCGGGCGCGCAGCAGCACGTCGCCGGCGCGCGTTTCGACCCGCGCCGCATCGTCCTGCGCCGCGGCGGGCATGGCAGCCACGCCGGCAACCATGACACCCAGCGCCGCGACCAACCGCTTCTTCATCGTCATTCCCCTTTGCATCTTTGTTCGGAATGCGACCGGGGTAGGCGCGCCGGCGGGGGTCGGCGTTGATCGGCGCCAAGCAAGTTTTTGACCGCGATCAAGGATGCGCCACTGGCCGTGCCCCACGCGGTTGGCATGTGGACCTACCATCCCGACCTGCTCGCCCGCGCGGTGCCGCGCTATACCAGCTATCCGACGGCGGCCGAATTCGGCGACACGGTGGGTAGCGAGGACATGGCCGTGGCGCTTGACCGGGTCGCGCCGGACGAGGCGATCTCGCTTTATCTCCACATCCCATATTGCCGGGAAATCTGCTGGTATTGCGGGTGCAACACGGGCGCGGCGAACCGCAGCGCGCGGCTGTCCAACTATCTGGCGCGGCTGGGCGAGGAGATTGCGCTGGTCGCGCGCCGGCTGGACGGACGCGGACGGGTAGGGCGCATCGCCTTCGGCGGGGGCAGCCCCAACGCCCTACCCCCGCACGCCTTTGCTAATCTGGCCGCGCAGGTCCGTGACGCCTTTCAGTGCGATGACGACACGATCGTCTCGGTCGAAATCGATCCGCGCGGCTTCGGCGCGGGATGGGCACGGGTGCTACGCGGCGCGCAGGTCACGCGGGCGAGCCTGGGCGTGCAGACGTTCGACCCCGCGATTCAGGCCGCGATCGGCCGGGTGCAGCCCGAAGCGGAGATCCGTGAGGCCGTCGCGATCCTGCGCGCGGCCGGCGTGTCATCGATCAACTTCGACCTGATGTACGGCCTGCCGGCACAAGACGATGACAGTTTGCGCGCGACGCTGGCCACGGCGCTGACGATGGCGCCGGATCGGCTGGCGGTATTCGGCTACGCCCATGTGCCGCACATGATCGCGCGGCAGCGGCGGATCGACGCCACGTTGCTGCCCGACGCGGCGGCACGGTTTCGGCATGCGGCACTGGCGCATGAGACACTGACCGGGGCGGGGTATCGCGCGGTCGGTTTCGATCATTTCGCGCGGCCGGACGACGCGCTGGCGCAGGCGGCGGCCGCGGGCACACTGCGGCGCAATTTCCAGGGCTTTACCGAGGATCCGGCGGAAACGCTGGTTGGGCTGGGCGCGAGCGCGATCAGCGAATTTCCCGATCGTCTGCTGCAGAATGAAAAGAACACCGGCCGCTATCACATGGCGATCGGCAGCGGGCGCTTCGCGGTCACACGCGGGCTGCGGCGCAGCGCCGAGGACCGGCTCCGCGGACGGGCGATCGAAGCGATCCTGACGCGTGGCGAAGCCGACCTGTCGGGGGTGCCGCAACTGGGAACGGTTCATTCGCGGCTGGCGCCGTTCGTCGCGCACGGGCTGGTCCGCTGGGACGGCGAGCGCCTGCTGCTGCAGGACGACGCCCGCCCCTATGCGCGGGTGATCGCGGCGACGCTGGACGCCTATCGCGGTGAGGAACCCGCGCGCTTCAGCAGCGCCGTCTGAGCCCCATGCCGATCGCCGCCAACGATCCCGGCTGCGCCCCGCCACGCTGCGCCGCCTGTGCCGCGCGCGACACGTCGGTGTGCGCGAGCTTTGCCGATCGGGAGCTGACTGCGTTGCACGGCATCGGCCGCCGGCGCATGCTGAAGGCCGGCCACGTGCTGATCTGGGCGGGTGATCCGGCGGCGGTCTGCGCCAATCTGGTTTCCGGCGTGCTGAAGGTCGTGCGCGAGGATCCGGACGGGCGGGCGCAGATCGTCGGCCTGTTGTTTCCCGGCGATTTCGTCGGCGAATTGTTCGTCGAACAGGCGCGCGAGACGGTGGTGGCGCTGGTCGATGCCGATCTGTGCCTTTACTCGCGCCGTGCGCTGGAGCCGGTACTGGCGGCCCAGCCGGGTGCCGAGGGGCTGTTGCTGCGCCGCGCGCTGGGGACGCTGGCCGAGGCGCGGCGCTGGATGCTGATGCTGGGGCGAAGGCACGCGCCGGAGAAGGTCGCCGCCTTCCTGCTCGACATGCATCGCCGACTGGGCGTGGGTGACCGCGTGGACCTGCCGATGGGGCGCGGCGCGGTGGGTGAGGTGCTGGGCCTGACGATCGAGACGGTTAGCCGGCAGATGACGGCGCTAAAGGCCGCCGGGCTCATCGCGCTGCCGGGCGGGCGGCAGGTGCGGCTGCTCGACCGCGCGGCGCTCGCCCGTATCGCTGGGTGACCGGATCAGGCAGCGAGTTGCGGCAGCGGGTGATCGCCGGCGAGAAGATCGATCCGGCGCTGGCAGGTGGCGACCATCGCGGGCCGATGGCTGACCAGCAGGAGCCCCTGACCGGTGCGATTCAGCCGCTGCGCCAGCCGCGCGGCCACCAGCTGTTCGGTCGCCGCGTCCAGCCCTTCGCTCGGTTCGTCGAGCAACAGCCAGGGCGCCGCGCTCGCATAAGCGCGGGCGAGGGCGAGCCGCCGGCGCTCACCGCCGGATAGCCGCGCGCCATTCTCACCGACCCATCCGTCGAGCCCGCCGAGCGCGCGCACGCGATCGTCGATCGCGGCATCGTGCAGCGCCTGCCACAGCGCGTCGTCGGACAGCGCCGGATCGGCGAGCAGCAGATTGTCGCGCACAGTGCCCGAGAGCAGGGCGGCATCTTGCGGCGCCCAGCCGAAGCAGCGGCGGCGAATGACGGGATCGATCTGTGCCGCGTCATGCCCATGGAGCGCCATGCTGCCCGGCGCGGGATCTCGCAGGCCGAGCAGCGTTTCGAGCAGCGTCGTCTTGCCGGCGCCCGACGGGCCGACCAACGCGACACGCTCGCCGGGACGAAGGACGGCGCTGCACGGGCTGGCGAGGGTGAGTGTCGGCGCGGCGACAAGCGCAGTGGCCGGGGCAGGGGCAGGGGCAGGGGCGATCTGCGCGGAAGCATTCTCCAGGATGGCGTCGAGCCGGACCTCTGCCTCACGCACGCGTCCCTGCTCGACCAGGGCGCGCAGCAGCGGCCCCAGGCCATCGATCGTCATCGCTGCGGCCAAGGCCGCCATTGCCGCGATCGGCGCGCCGGCGGGGGCGGCAAGGAACAGCGCGCTGGCGGCGGCCAGGCCGATCCCACCCGCGTGAAGCCATTCGAACCAGCCTGCCGCTTCGGTATGCCGGCGATGCGCATGACCCAGTGCGCGCGCCTCCACGGTGATCCGGTCTGCGGCCCAATCCTCCAGCCCGAAGCAGCGAAGCTCCGGCGCGGCATCGACCAGCCGGGCGACTTCCTCGCGCAGCGCGCCGGCCGCCTGCTGAACCGCGCGGCCCGGCGCATCCATGCGGCGGGACAATAGCGCGCCGATCACCAAGGTCGCTGCGGCGCAAGACAGTGTCGCCAGCGCGGCGGGGATACCGCCGAGGATTACCAAACAGCCGCCCGCGCCGATTGCGGCGGCGATGCCCCCGGGTGCCGATAGGCGGACGAAGCGGGTCTCGATCGCGCCGACATCATCGACGAGGCGTGCGGTCGCTTCTCCGGTCCCGAGCGCCATCGCGCGGTGGACCGGCGCGGCGGCCAGCGCACGGTACAAGGCGGGCCGGATGCGTGCGAGCGCGCCGAACGCCGCCTCGTGGCTGGCCAGCCGCTCACCATAGCGCGCGCCGGTCCGGACAATCGCGAGCAGGCGGATGCCGGCGGATGGCAGCATGTAGTTGAAGGCCAGCGCCACCGCCGGCCCCGCTGCGCCGGCAATCGCGGCGGCGGTGATGAACCAGCCCGACAGGCCCAGGAGAACGACCGAGGCCGCGGCGACCAGCGCGGCAAAGAGTGATGCGCGCAGCAGCAGGCGATGCTGGGCGCGACGTTCGGCGGCGATCAGTGTGGCGAGGGTCACTGGCTGTCTCCGAGGCGGACGACCTGGTCGGCGATGGCGGCAAGGCGCTCGCTATGGGTGGCGAGGAGGGTGGTGCGTCCACGGCACGCGCCGGCGATGGTGGCGATCAGCGCGGTTTCGCTGGCGTGATCGAGATGCGCGGTCGGCTCGTCCAGCAGCAGCAACGGCGCCGGCTTCAGCAGCGCGCGGGCGAGTGCGATCCGACGTCGTTCGCCGCCCGACAGCCCGCTGCCGCGCGAATCGATTTCGCTGTCCAGCCCCGCCGGGCGGCGTGCCAGCATCGGTCCAAGCCCCGCGCCCTCGACCGCGGCGTCGAGATCGCGGGGCGTCGCTTTCGGATTGGCCAGCAGCAGATTGTCGCGGATCGTGCCGGCGAGCAGCAGCGGGTGCTGCCCGGCCCAGCTGGCGAGCGGCGCGATCGTCCCCATCGTGTCGAGCGGCACGCCGTCCACCAGCACCGTGCCGCTTTCCATCGGCGCGAGGCCGAGCAGCAGGTGGAGCAGGCTCGACTTGCCGCTGCCCGACGGGCCGACCAGCGCGATCGTCTGTCCGGGCGCGGCGGTGAAGGAGAGGTTGGCGACCGCTGGGCGGTCGCTGTCGGGATAGCGGATCGTCACATCGTGGAAGGCGAGTGCGGGCTGGGCGGAAATCGGCCGCGGGCGCGCCGGGGCGAGCGGGGCGGGGAGCGTCATCAACCGCTCCGCTGCGGTCTCGGCCGACTGCTTGTCGTGATAGGCGGCGGCGAGGCGGCGCATCGGACCATAGAATTCGGGTGCCAGCGCCAGCACGAAGAAGGCCCGGCCGAGATCGAGCTGTTCGGGCACGGGGAAGGGGAGTTGGCCGAGCAGGTTGAAGCCGCAATAGACCGCGACCAGCGCCACTGATAGCGCGGCGAAGAATTCGAGCGCCGCGGAGGACAGGAAGGCGACCCGCAGCACACGCATCGTTCGTTTGGCGAGCTCGTCCGCCGCTTCGCCCAGCGCATTCGCCTCGCGCTGCTCCGCCCCGAAGGCGAGCACCACCGGCAGGGCGCGCACGCGATCCGCAAAGCGGCCGGAAAGGCGCGACAAGGCGACGAACTGGCGGCGCGATTCATCCGCCGCGGCGCCGCCGGCGAGCGCCATTGCGATGACGAAGGGGATCAGCGTGCCGAGCAGGATCGCCGCCGATACCGGGCTGGCGATGGCGGTGGCGGCCAGTACCAGTAGGGGCGCCAGCCCGGCCGCGCGTCGCGCCGGGAGGAAGCGGGCGACATAGCCGTCGAGCGCCTCCACCTCGTCAACCGCGGCAGTGATCCAGCCGCCCATGGTGGTGGCGCCACCCGGCGCGCGGTGAAGCGCGGCCTCCACCACGCGGCGGCGCACCTGCGCCTTCGACCGCTCGGCCGCAGCGGCGCCGATCTGCGCCGATGCCATGGCGAACAGCCCGCGCGCCGCGCCGGTCACCGCGACCAGCGCCGCCCAGGGGAGGACGGCGGTGAGGCCATCCGGTACTGCGACGACGCCGCCCGCGAGGCCGGCGGCAAAGCCGATGGCGGCGAGCGTATCCAGCAGCAGCACGGCACCGGCAGCGCCCGCGCCCGTGCCGGCCGCGGCGGTGAGCCACCGGCCGCGCGCACGGGCCATGGCCTTTGTCGATGGGATCGCAGTCATGCACGGCAGGTCGCTGCGAAACAGCGCCAGGTCTTTGACCACGGTCAATGTTGCGCGTGCGGCCCGGGCCTACCGCGCGGCCATCCAGGGGCCGGACGTGCGGCCCCACGGGGGAGACATTTCAATGGACCTCGGGGTCACAGACCTGTCGCGGCTGCAATTCGCGCTGACCGCGCTGTACCACTTCCTGTTCGTGCCGTTGACGCTCGGCCTGTCGTTCATGCTCGTCATCATGGAATCGATCTATGTGATGACGAACCGCCCGGTGTGGCGGGTCGCGACTCGGTTCTGGGGCAAGATCTTCGGCATCAATTTCGCGCTGGGTGTCGCGACCGGGCTCACCATGGAGTTCCAGTTCGGCACCAACTGGTCGTATTTCTCGCATTATGTCGGCGACATCTTCGGTGCGCCGCTCGCGATCGAGGGGCTGATGGCCTTCTTCCTCGAGGCGACCATGGTCGGCATCATGTTCTTCGGCTGGGACCGGCTGTCGAAACTGGGCCACCTCATCGTCACCTTCCTGGTGGCGCTGGGCACCAACCTGTCCGCCTTGTGGATCCTGATTGCCAACGGCTGGATGCAGAACCCGGTCGGCGCGACCTTCAATCCCGAAACCATGCGGATGGAGGTGAGCGACTTTGGCGCGGTGCTGTTCAATCCGATTGCGCAGGCCAAGTTCGTCCACACCGTCAGCGCCGGCTACGTCATCGCCTCCGCACTCGTGCTGGGCGTATCGGCCTATTACCTGCTGAAAGGCCGCTTCATCCCCGTGGCGCGTCGGTCGATGACGGTCGCTGCGGCGTTCGGCCTTGCCTCCTCGCTGTCGGTCGTCGTGCTGGGTGACGAGAGCGGCTATGCGCTGACCGACAACCAGAAGATGAAGCTCGCCGCGATCGAGGCGGTCTGGCACACCGAGCCTGGCCCGAGTGGCCTGACGCTGGTCGGCTATCCCGATTCCGTCGCACGCGAGACGCGCTACAAGGTCGAGATTCCGTGGCTGCTGGGCCTGATCGCGACGCGCAGCCTGGATGGCACCGTTGCCGGCATGTCGGAACTGGTGCTGAAGGCGCAGGAGCGGATCGCGTCGGGCATCATCGCTTATGATGCGGTCGAACGGTTGAAGACCGATCCCACCAATGCCGAGCAGCGCGCCCGGTTCGAGACGCACAAGCGCGACCTTGGCTATGCCCTGCTGCTGAAGCGGCATCTGGACGATCCGCGCCTGGCGACCCCGGCGCAGATCGAGGCGGCGGCGTGGGACACAGTGCCTGACGTCGGCCTGATGTTCTGGACCTTCCGCGTGATGGCGCTGATCGGCTTTGCGATGATCGCGCTGTTCGGTGCGGCATTCGTCCTGTGCTCACTCCGGTTGCATCTGCAGAGCCGCTGGTTCCTGAAGCTGGCCGTTGCGGCCATCCCGCTGCCGTGGATCGCGGCCGAGATGGGCTGGATCGTCGCCGAGCTGGGCCGCCAGCCCTGGGCGATCGAAGGCGTCCTGCCGACGTTCCTGGCGCACAGCACCCTGAGCCGCGGCGCCCTGTGGACGACGATCGCGGGCTTCACCGCGCTGTATGGCGGCCTGGCCGTGATCGAGGTTCGCCTGATCCTCGCCGCGATCAAGCACGGGCCGGATGCGCGCGAGCCTGATCAGCCGGCGCCGGGACCGATCCCCGCCGAGCCCATTACCGCCTGAACGAAAGGATCGAACCATGTTCGACTATGAGACGCTACGCGTCATCTGGTGGGCGCTGATGGGCGTGCTGCTCATCGGCTTCGCCCTCACCGATGGGTACGACCTGGGGGTGGCATCGCTGCTGCCCTGGGTCGCCAAGACCGACGCCGAGCGGCGTATGGTGATCAACAGCGTGGGACCGACCTGGGAGGGTAACCAGGTGTGGTTCATCCTGGGCGGCGGTGCGATCTTCGCGGCCTGGCCGCACGTCTATGCCGTCAGCTTCTCCGGCTTCTACCTGGCGATGTTCGTGGTGCTATCGGCGCTGATCCTGCGGCCGGTGGGGTTCAAGTATCGCTCCAAGCGGCCGGACCCCGCATGGCGCACCCGTTGGGACTGGGCATTGTTCGTCGGCGGCTTCGTCCCGGCCCTGGTGTTCGGTGTGGCGGTCGGCAACGTGCTGCAGGGCGCGCCTTTCCGCATCGATAGTGACCTGCGTTCCTTCTACGAGGGCAGTTTCCTTGACCTGTTCACGCCCTTCACGCTGCTGTGCGGCCTGTTGTCGGTCGCGATGCTGGTGCTGCACGGCGCGGCGTGGCTGGCGATCAAGGTGGAGCGTGGGCCAGTGCACGATCGCGCCCGCACCGTCGGCAGCGTCGCGGCGATCGCGACGATCGCGCTGTTCGCGGTCGGCTATGTGTTCGTCGCTTATGGCGATGTCGGGTATCGCATCACCAGCGTCGTCGATCCGGCCGGCCCGTCCAACCCGCTGCGCACCACCGCCGAACAGGTCGCGGGCGGCTGGCTCACCAACTTTGCGCTTTATCCCTGGATGGTGGCGGCGCCGCTGATGGGCTTCGTCGGTGCGGTGCTGGCGTTTGTCGGCATTCGCCGCGGCGCCGAGGTGCTGGCCTTCGCCGGCTCATCCTCCGCCGCGGTCGGGATCATCGCCACCGTTGGCTGTTCGATGTTCCCGTTCATCCTGCCGTCCAGCATCGACGCGCATTCCAGCCTGACGGTGTGGAATGCATCGTCCACGCACCGGACGCTGGGGATCATGCTGTTCGTTACGGTGGTCTTCCTGCCCATCGTGCTCGCCTACACCGCCTGGGCATACAAGGTGATGTTCGGCCGGGTGACGACGGAGGAAGTCCGCACCAACCCTGACTTCTACTGACAGGAGGCTGATACGATGTGGTATTTCACCTGGGTTCTCGGCCTTGGCCTCGCCGTCCTGTTCGGCATCCTCAACGGCATCTGGCACGAATTCCATCTGCCGATCGAGGATGACGACGAGGCGCCGGCGCGCCGGTGATCGACGCAGCACGGGGTGACGCGCGTGCGTCGCCCCGTTTTGCATGACAAGGCGGGGGCGACAGACCTGCGCCGCCGACCTATATGGCAGCCATGCTGGCCAAGGATATTTGTGCGGATTGCGCCGTGCGCGACCAGGCGCTGTGCGGCAGCCTCGACGATCAGGAACTCGTCGCGCTCAATTCGATCGGGCAGCGCCGCCGGGTGCCGCGCGGCGCCACCGTCATGTGGGCGGGCGATGAAAGCGTGATCTGCGCCAATTTGCTGTCCGGCGTGCTGAAGCTGGTGGCGTCGACCGCCGACGGGCGCGAGCAGATCGTCGGTCTGCTTTATGCCTCCGACTTCGTCGGCACGCCCTTTGCCGATCACGCCGATTTCACGATCACCGCACTGACCGATGCCGAATTGTGCGTCTTCCCCCGCCAGGCGTTCGAGCGGGTGCTGGAGGATCATGCGCGCATGGAGCACGTGCTGTTGCAACGCACGCTGCGCGCGCTGAACGAGGCGCGCGGCCGGATGCTGACGCTGGCGCGTAAATCGGCGGAGGAGAAGATCGCCGGCTTCCTGCTCGACATGGCGTCACGCGCGGGTAGCACCGGATGCCGCGCGACGCCCGACGGGCCATTGACCTTTGACCTGCCGCTGACGCGCGGTCAGATCGCCGACGTGCTGGGGCTGACGATCGAGACCGTCAGCCGGCAAATGACGAAGCTGAAGAGCGCCGGCGTCATCTCGCTGCCCGGCGGGCGGGGGATCACCATCGCCGATCAGAACGCGCTGGAACTGCGCGCACAGGCGGCCTGAGGGCAGCGGCGGCGGGCTAGCCGGCGGCGGCCCGCCGGCCAAGTGCCTCGACCAGCAATGCGCGCCCCTCTGCGGTGAGCCGCTGGTGCGCGGCCGCGAGGATCGCCAGCTGTTCGAGCTCGATCGATGCGCGGCAGCCAGTGAAGAAACAGCGCAGCATATAGCCGAGCGTCGCCGCATCAGGCGTAGGCGTTTCGTCATCGGGCCGAAGCGCGGCGAGCAGTTCCTGCGCGTAAACGGTGTTGGCAACGCGCCGCGTCTCGATCAGCCGGGATAGTGCCGTGCCGAGCGGGTCAGTGCCGGACGGGCGCAGGAACGGGGCGACCGGGCAGCGATCATCGTCACCAGTTGCGATCACCATCTCCAGTCCGCTGCACAGCCGCGCGCACGTTGCCGGATCCGGCAATCCGGGCAGGGCGTCGGCGCATTGCTCCAGTGCGTCGCACAGCCCGGCGACGCCGGTGTGAAAGGCGACGAGGCGCATCAGGTCGACTTCCTGCACCACCTGCCAGCCACGCGAAAACGCCAGCACGAGGCCGGCAGAACGATCATGCCTCGTCACGGGCAAACTCCCTTTGTGCCGCAAGGCTAGCGTACGGTCCGCACGCGGCATTGACCGGGGTCAAACCGCCCGGCCGCCATGCCGTGCGATGCCGCCATCAGAATGATGATGATGGTGGGGCATGTCTGATGGATCATGATGTCGTGGTGATCGGCGGCGGGCCGGCGGGATTGGCGCTGGCCTGTTCGTTGCGCGGAACCGGCCTGCGGATCGCCGTGGTGGAGCGCCAGCCCGCGGACGTGCTCGCCAACCCACCAAGCGACGGGCGCGAGATCGCGTTGACCCATCGCTCCGTGCGCCTGCTGCAGGAGATGGGTGCGTGTCAGCATCTCGACCCCGCGATGATCGCGCCCCTGCGCGCGGCACGCGTGCTGAACGGCCGTTCACCGTTCGCGCTCTCGTTCGATCCGGCTGGCGGTGCGCAGGACTGGCTGGGGCAGCTGGTGCCCAATCATCACTTGCGCCGGGCGCTTTATCGAACCGCGTTCGAGGCCGGCGATGGACCGGCGGGGCTGGAACTGGTCGCCGGCGTTGCGGTGGATCGTGTGCGCACGGGGCTGGCGGCCGCAAGGGTGACACTTGCCGACGGGCGTGAATTGCGGAGCCGCCTGCTGGTGGCGGCGGATTCGCGCTTCTCGAAGGTGCGCGAGCAGCTTGGCATTGCCGCGTCGATCAACCGGCTCGGCCGATCGATGATGGTGTGCCGCGTGGCGCATGACCGCGACCATGGCGGCGTGGCGACCGAATGGTTCGATCATGGGCAGACCATCGCGCTGCTGCCGCTGCCGGGACGCACCTCGTCCATCGTGCTGACGCTGCCGGCGGGGGAGATCGAGCGGATCGCCAGCCTTGATCGCGCGGCCCTGGGGGCGGAGCTGACGATGCGGTCGGCCGGTCGGCTGGGGCGGTGCACGGTGGTGGAGGATCCGCACGTCTATCCACTTGCCACCACTTTTGCCCAGCACTTTGCCGCGACGCGCGCGGCGCTGATCGGCGATGCCGCGGTGGGGATGCATCCGGTGACGGCGCATGGCTTCAACCTGGGATTGCAGGGGCAAGCGACCCTGGCCCGGCTGATCCGCGAGGCGGTGAGCGCGGGGCGCGACATCGCCTCTGCGCTGCTGCTGCGCCGCTACGAGGCGGCGCATCGGCTCGCCACCCGCCCGCTTTACACCGGCACCAATCTGCTGGTGCGCCTCTACACCGATGATCGACCACTGGCCGGGGTGGCACGCCATGCGGTGCTGCGGGCAGGCGCGCGCCTGCCGCTTGCCCGCCAGCTGATCAGCCGCTCGCTGATGCAGCGTTGATCCCCGTCAATGATCGCGCAGGTCCGCGGCGCTAGCCCGTCGCCCGAACAAGAGGTCGGGGGTATCGTGGACATTGTATCAAAGGGCTTTTGGCACCGGTCGCATCATCTCGACCGGATGACGTTGCGCGAGCTGGTGGTCGCCTATTTCCAGCATTACGCCATCCTCTGCTACCTCGCGCTGACCGCGCTTTCCATTGGCGTGTTCGTCATGCAGCCGGCGCCGGTGCTGCCGACGATCGCCACGATCGCGCTGATCGTCCTGGCCTATCCATTGATATGGTATTGCCTGCACCGCTGGGTGCTGCACTGCCACTGGATGTTCAAGGTGCCGTGGCTGGCGGCCACGTGGAAGCGGATCCACTACGACCATCACCAGGATCCCAACCATCTGGAGGTGCTGTTCGGCGCGCTCTACACCACGTTGCCGACGCTGCTGCTGGTGTCGGCGCTGCCGGGCTATCTGATCGGCGGGGTGGGCGGGGCGGCGGCCGGTCTTGCCACCGGGCTGCTGGCGACGTGCTTCTATGAGTTTTTCCACTGCATCCAGCACCTGTCGTACAAGCCGCGCGCGGGATGGCTGGCGCGGATGAAGGTGCGCCACATGGAACATCATTTCCATGACGAGGACGGCAATTTCGGCATCACCAACTTTGCCTGGGATCGACTGTTCGGCACGCTCTACACCCGCCGCGAACGCCCGCTGAAAAGCGCCACGGTGTTCAACCTAGGCTATACCCGCACGATGGCGGCCCGCTATCCCTGGGTGGCGCGGCGATCCAACGGCTTCGTTGCTGCGGGCCATCCGCGGCAGCGCCAGCGGCGGGGCTGAACGAAGTATCAAGTGGCGGCGTCGTCTCTTGGATCGCGCGAGGTCAGCGCAACGGGCAGCCGCCACCCGAAATGGATCGCCGCAACGCGCAGCGCGAAGCAGGCGAGGGCGGACAGGATGGCGGTGGGGACGAGCGGCAGGCGCAGCCAGCTGCCGGTGACCGCCAGCCCGGCGCCGAGGAGCGCGGCCACCGCGTAGATATCCGCCTGCAACACGGTTGGCGTGCGGGTGACGAGGATGTCGCGCGCCATCCCGCCGCCGATCCCCGTGACCATGCCGAGCAGCGCGGCCATCAGCGGGTCCAGTCCGTAGGTCAGCGCCTTTTCCGCGCCGGCGACCGAGAACAGGGCAAGGCCAGCGGCGTCGAACAGCTGGATCGCGGTGTGCAGCCGTGCCCAGGGCGAATACCAGAAGAAGATCGCCAGTCCCGCGGCGACCGATGTCGCCAGATAGCGCCAGTCGCTGATCGCAGTCGGCGGCACGGCACCGATCAGAACGTCGCGCATGATCCCGCCCGCACTGGACGCCGCGAAGGACAGCACCAGGACGCCAAACACGTCCAGCCGGCGATGGACCCCCAGCATCGCGCCGCTGATCGCAAAGACGAACGTGCCCACCAGATCCATGAAGAACAGCAATTCGTGGACGGCCTGCTGCTCCAGCATCGCGCTGCTTGCGGTCACCAGCCGGTTCCTCCTGCTGCGCGCCGCTAGTTCTGCATCCTTATCTGCTGACCCCTGACCAGCGGGTAGACCGCAAGGTCATGGCCATCCAGATTCTCCTTGTGCATGTCGACGGCCGTAATCTGGCTGTTCTCGTAGGTAGTGTAATAATAGATGCCTGTGGCGGTGTTGCAGCATGATGAATAGATCGTGATCTCATATTTTTCGTCGCCGACATTGGCACACCCGCGTTGTTGCGCGACCGATCCCAGAATCTGGAAGAATTGGCTGATGGATTCTGATTCCGAGTCTCCGCAGACCGAGTTCATCTTGGTGAAGGTCGCCTTCACGAAGCGGGAGGGGGAGGACAGGTCACCCGGCAGCCCAAGCGCACCCATGCCGCGGCTGTAGATGTCGAAGGTGATCGCGCTGGAGAAATTGTTGGTCGGCGGATAACGCGACAGGTGCATGTAATTGTTCAGGTTGAACAATTGCATGTCGAAGGTGGGGTTGTTGGTCAGCACGCCGACGGGATTGTCATAGACCTTGAGCCCGTCACGCAGCGGCTCGACGGTGATGGAGCGGTCCCGATCGGCGATGATCCAGTGCAGGGGGGAGGTGGGCATCCCCTCGCTGAACGCCTCATCGAACAGGTTTACCGATGGAAGCGCGGCCTCGACCTCGGCCACCGTTTCGAATTGGGCCAGCACCCAGAGGACGAATTCAAACGAGGTGACGTTCGTCTTGCCGGCGGCCGCGGGCAGATAGGCGGCGTTCCCGCTGAACGCGAGTCCGGCCATGCTGAGGCCCTTCTCGTTGGTGCCGTCGTAATAGAGCGGGTAGTTGTTCGCGACGGTGGCCATGCCGATGATTGCGTGATGCGCCTCGATCGGTGGCAGCTTGCGAAGCGCGATCGGGAAGTTGCGCGGCGTGAAAGTGACGGCTTCGCCATACGACATTTCGTAATCGAGGTTGCGCCCGAAATAATGATCCTTGGTGGTGAAGCTCAGTCCGGTGCACATTGCCGTTCTCCGTCCCGCACTTGCCGACAGTGCGCGATGATGCGCCGCGGGAGGGGACGGTGACTGCTTCGGTCCCGCACAGGGCAATGTCTATCTTCGGGAAAGTACGCAGCGTGCGGTCCCGGTTAGTGTCCGTGTGCCGATAGCGAGGGGGCAGCCAAAGCATGTCGCCCGGCTGCCCCCGTTCATGGTCGTGCTTTCGAGCAGCGCCTCACTGACCGTATGTGACGGTGGATACCGTAAACATTGTCTAAAAATGCGCGAATTTCCTCGTTAAATCGTTGAAATCCATGCTCTCAGTAGAGGTCTTTCGTAAACATTCGGCCCTGGCCCTGGGTTCGGCACGGTACAGTGTTTACGTAACTCGGACGTCCGGTTCAGCCGGACTCTGGCTTGCTAAGTCGCGTGGCATAGAAATGCTATTCATCGCAGCGCTCGTTCAAGCTCGAAGTTCACTTCGAGCTTGAACGAGCGCAACCGCCCGAGGCGGCAGCTACACTCCGACCCTGGGCCGGGCTGAGTTGCTTAGCGCTGCCGTAGGAACGCTGAGCCGCCAAGCTCGTCCATATGGCCGAAAGGATCGCCACGAAGCCCGAGAGCTCAGGTGGAGACTTGCCAAAGCAGCGTGAAGCCGAGCGACATGCAGGCGCGCTGGTATCAGTGCTGCGTCGGCAGCCCGGCTTCGCTTACCGAACGCCCCGTACCGGGATGCTCTCCACGGCAAGCCGCCGGTCCGCTCCCGTACCTAGAACCGCCGCGCTGATTGTGAGAAGTGCTAGGTCTGCAAAGCGCCCAAGTTCGGTCATTCCGAACAGATCCTGTTGATCCTAGAAGCTGCCCTTCGTTGATGCGGCAGGCGGCGGACCGAGACAGGGACTAGCTGCCGTTCAGACGCGTCAGGCCGGATGGCTACTTTCATAATAGGCGTTCACTTCAAGTTCAGGTGGCGGACCGCGCGAGACCATCAGCCGAGCGCGCGTGAGGCAAGATTGGCCGCGGCGTCACGTCTTGCCTGCGCCGCCTTCCGTTCGGAATAACGATCGTCGACAGTCGCCAGCGCTGCCCCGAGTTGAGCTCGAACAGGCTGGTCGTAGCGGCGACCGCCAGCTCGAAGAAGTTGGAGGCACCGATCAGCGCGAGGGGCGTGGCAACGCACCATGCGTCGACCGCGCGACTTGAAAAAAAAGCTTTGCCCCATGCAATCACTAACAGGTTCTATTTACTCTCATAGTGCCTTGTATGAAATAGCTAACTGAGAGTGTTCCTTCAGAGACATGCAGTTTCGCTTTGAGAATGAATCTTCGGCAAAGATATCGGAATTGGTGCAAGACTCTGATTCTTTTGGAAATGCTTTCTCTTTCGGTGTCATTGACGTCTTGCTCTGAACCAGTTTAGGTTACTTACAGATTGAAGATTGTCGTTCGCCAGAATGGTGAGTGGCGATCAGGGTTGGCCGACTGGCAGGTGTTCTATAGAAACTTGGTAGAGCCTCTTACGACGTACCATTCGTACAGACTAACCGGCCTTCCAGTATCAGTCTACTTACGTGACGGACAAATGTTGATCCTCCCTCCTATTCTTCAAAGTCAACGAATAAACGGAGCGGCAGATACTATTCTTAAAAGCATTTTGGCTACAAGACGAAAACAAGAACATATACTCGGGTCGACAAACCAAGGTAAACATTGCGCTTGAATGGACCGTCTGCGCTTGTAATCTGTCCAGATTACACTGAGAGAGGGATTCGACCAACGGCATCATTCAATCCTATAGTTCTATGTATGAAACTATTTGTTTAACCTTATCGCGATTCTGACAGTGCTCGGGAACTCAACCTGACTGGGTCGGCTGTAACAATTCACAGCTTGTCTGTGATAGTGATCGAGAACAGAAGGCTCGAAGCTGGACAAGGAAGGTTCGGAGTGTTTCGACAACGAAGAAAAGCTAACGGCAGAGTGCGCAATTGGAATGAAGTACAGCTAGCAGGTTGGTCGCAGCGGACGCGCAGTGAATGGGGAGAAGACGGCAGCTTTACCCTATCGATCACCTGAACCTGCCTGTCCCTTGACGGCGCAAGAGCTGCAGCCCGCACCTATTTCGGTCGCGGCCACCCCGGCCACGGAGAAGGACGATGGGTTACTCGCAATTTGATCCTGCGATGCAGGGGCGCTCGGCGTGGAATGCCGGGAAGACTGTTGGCACGAAGCGGCCGCTAACGCAGAAGCAGATTTGGGCGATCCGTTTCTTTCTCGATCGCGAGGGCCGGCTACGGGATCGCGCCCTGTTCGACCTGGCGATCCACAGCAAACTGCGCGGCTGCGACTTGGTAAAGATAACAATCGGCGACTTGGTCGCCGGCACGGATGTCCGAACGCGCGCGATCGTGATCCAGCAAAAGACCGGGCGGCCGGTGCAGTTCGAGCTCACCGCGGACGTGCGCGTAAGCCTGCTTGCGTGCTTGGAGCGTCGCCGCAAGCGATCTGAATCTTGAGCCAGAGGGGGCCGAGCTTCATCCTACTTGCCGATCATCACGTCGCTGGCCTTGATGATGACGGTGACCGTGTCGCCGGTCACCAGCCCTAACTCGGCAATGGCTTCCTCAGTGATGTTCGCGGTGACAATGTTGCCGCCTTCGATGCCGACCTTGATCGAGCCGTTTACGGCGCCCTGTGTGATGGAGACGATCGTGCCGGAGATCTGGTTGCGCGCGCTGAGCTCCACGATACCCCCTTAGTTCGATTGCCGCTGGTTCTTATCGCGAACGGCTTCAACCGGCTAGACGCCGCGTGCAGCGATGATCCTGCCGTTGCCCGGATAGATCCACCACAGGCCGGTGTAGCTACCACCGATGAGGGCTGGATATTCCGTTCCGAACTTCTTCGGATCGCCCCCGGCCCGGAGCGCCTGCACCGCTGCGGCGGGGAACAGCCGCTCGCCGTTGATCACCCCCTCGTTCAGCACGAGGAGCCCGATCCGGCCGACGTCGCGCAATCCCGCACTAAGCCCGCCGCCGGCAAACGGCGTGCCATAGGCGTCCACCGTCATATAGGCGTCCTGCTCCGCGCCCATCCGCCGCCACAGCCGGTCCGACGCAAGGTTCGCTACCGATTTGCCGCTGACGCGCGAAATGATCCAGCCGAGCATGTCGGCATTCGGGGTCTTGTAGTGAAAGGCCTCGCCGTTCTTCCCTTCCGGCTTGATCTGCTCCAGAAACTCGAAATAGCCGTTCGGCCCCTTGTATCCGGCGGGCTTTGGCAGGGGGCTCGTAGCGGCCGCATATTTCCACACGCCCGCATTGGGATCGGCGTAATCCTCCGAGTAATCCAGCCCGGTCGTCATGTTCATCACTTCGCGCACCGTTGCGGTGCCGAAGGCGCTCTTTGCCACTTCCGGGACATAGCGGGTCACCAGTGCGTTCGGATCGAGCTTGCCCTCCGCGACCAGGATTTCCGCCAACAGCCCCGTCATGGACTTGGTCATCGACATGGCGGCATGCTTGCCGTCGGGCTCCAGGCAGCCGGAATACCACTCATAGACAACCCGCCCCTTGTGGAAGATCAACATGCCATCGGTGTAGTTGACGCCAAGCGACTGCTCCCATGTCATGGGCTTGTTCGAATTGAGCGGGGTGAACGTCAGCGCGTTGATCGTCTTTGCCGTTCGTGCAAGCTCCGCAGGCGGCAGATACGTCAGCGGAATGGCGTTTTTCAGGCCACGGTTGATCTCCACCGTCGGCAGCAACTGGCGAATGTGGCAGACCGACCAGCGCAGCTTGGGAAAGCTGAAGTAATCGGATTGCGGTTGCATGATCAGCTTGTCCTTGGGCGGGGGAAATCCCTGCATCCATCCCATCACGCGCGGGTCGGATGCCGCCGCCGACAAAGGCGCCTTCTGCGAGCCACCACCGAGCGAGGTCGTCTGTTCCTGAGCGGCCACGGCGGTGCCGAGCATCAATGCGAGAGTGAAGGCGGCGAGCGGACGCGACGCCCTAAAAATTGACCACGACATTGAAGAATTCTCCTGTCCAAGTCGGTGCCTTCCCCGCGACGCCGCCTTTATTCCGGCACCTGGGAAGAACGCGCTTATCCCTGCAGTCAGGAATACCTGCTGGTTGAAGATGCGGTGCTATTCGAGGAACAGATCGTCGAAGAGATGGTGTTTCGTCACCCCGGCGATCAAGTTCAACCCGCTGGAGGTTGAGACCGGGCGGGTTGCCCGACCGAACTCGGTCAGACCGGCCAGCTTGTCCGCAGGATATGCGCATAGCGGAGGGTGAGGGGGTCCTTGGTTCAGCGCGGGAGGTTTGGACATGTCGAGCACGGTCGTTCTCCACCCAGCACTCCCGGCGTGGTGCCCGCATTGATAACGCTCACCTTCGGCGTCGTTCATCACGCTGCTCGTGCCTCGAACCTGCAAGAACAGGTACATCAACTGACCGCGCCATGCGCTGGGGTTCCGGCGTCTGCAGGCCGAGGTGCCGAAAGCCCCTCGAGCTGCCGGTCCAGGAGCAAATGACAGCGAAGATAGCCGGGGCTCGGGAGTTATCCCGCTCCCGCCAAGCCCTGCATCTGGCGCGGCGGCTCATCGTCCGCCCGACTGTTTTCGGGCGGGTTAGGGGCTGACGGCCGACAGCGCGCCGGAGCACTCGCGACCGCATCAGCAAAGCGATCTAGGCCGAGGACTGGAGGGCAGACAAGAAGCGCTTATCGCTTATTCCAGCCGCTTCAGCTCGCGTTGCACGGCGCGAGATCGGTATGGTTCGGCTATTGGCGACGCAGGAAGTTCAGTCGGAACGACCCTTCGGACGGCGTCCGCTTCCCTCCACAATCATTGTGAAAGCCGCCACTCATCCATTGCGCTCAAGGCGCGCTGTGAGCAGCTGAGCCTAGTAGGGGGCGAGAACGGCTTAGGTTCGGCGCGGATCGCTCCGTTAACGCGATCCCTTACCGCCTCCGTCTTCTTCTCTGCCTTCGCGCGCGCTGCCACGTTCACCTTCTGGCTGTGATCAACGACATTTGAAACGGGCAGCGCGCGGGCATTCACTTCACCGTGCATCGGCCCGCCCGATGAACCAGTGGAGTTAAGCAACGTTGGTGCCTGCTGCCGCAACGATGTGAACTCATGGGGTGGGCACATGAACGACCCTATTCCGGCAAAATCGGCAGCCGAAGCTCGTGGAGCTTTGTTCCACTATCTTGTCCTCGCGACGATAGTGGGGGTGGTGACCGGCACCATCGGATCGTTGTTCCACCTCTCGCTCAATTCGCTTCAGCAATGGCCAATGCTGCTTCGGTCGCAGCTGGGTGGCTTTCTGCTGGTGACGACAGCTGCGCTCCTCACGATGATCGCGACGGTCACAGCAGTGGCGTTGGTCCGCCATCTCGCGCCGGAAGCCGGTGGCAGCGGCGTTCAGGAAGTGGAAGGGGCGATGGCTGGGCTCCGGCAAGTGCATGGGGCAAGGGTGCTGCCGGTCAAGTTCTTCGGCGGAATCGCCGCGATCGGTGGGGGCCTAGTGCTGGGGCGCGAAGGGCCAACGATCCACATCGGCGCATCGATCGCGTCCATGCTTGCGGGGCGATTCAGACTGGATGCTACCAGGCAAAGTGGCCTGCTCGCATCTGGAGCGGCGGCTGGCCTTGCCTGTGCCTTCAATGCACCCGTTGCCGGGGTTCTGTTCGTGATCGAGGAGACGAGGCGTCAGTTTCCCTATCGATTTGACACCTACATGGCGGTCATCCTGGCGGCGTTGTTGGCGACAGTCATGACCCAGCTGATCGGCGGCACAGGTGCAGATCTCTCCATGCCGGCGGCCGAGATGCCGCTCAGCACCCTTCCGCTATTCGTCCTGCTCGGATGCTTGCTGGGCGGGATCGGCGTTCTGCTCAACGCCGGCATTCTCCGTGCCCTTGCCCTGGCGGGCGCGTTGGCGAGGACAGCACCATATCTCTACCCCGCTGCGGTCGGACTGACGGTCGGTGTGCTGCTGGCGCTGATGCCGGACGCAGTGACCGGTGGAGAGGCATTAATCCCTGGGTGGGCCCGCGCGAACCCCGGCACATTCGCGCTGCTGGTGTTGTCGGCAATCCGCTTCTGCACCACAATTGCTAGCTATTCGGTCGGCGCGCCCGGTGGTATCTTCGCGCCCATCCTATCTCTGGCGGCCTGCATCGGACTGGCTTTTGCCGGGGCGGTTCACATGATCGTTCCATCAGGCACTCCAGTTTCCAGCGCATTTGCCATCGCTGCAATGGGCGGGCTGTTCACCGCTTCAGTCCGCTCGCCGATGGTCGGGGTGGTGCTGACACTAGAGTTGACCGGCGCCTACGCAGTCACGCTGCCGCTCGTTGCCACCTGCTTGTCCGCCAGCCTAGTGGCGCGGGGGCTGGGAGGCAGGCCAATCTACGAACAGCTACTCGACCGCACCCTCACACAGGCCGGCGCCAACCAGCCGCACCGAGGCGTAAAGGAGGCATGACGCGCTCCTGCGCGCGCTCTTGGCCCTAAAGGGCTTCCTGAAAGACGAAGGTGAAGCGATACGGTTTTCAGCTTGGCCTGTGGCTTCTAGCGGGTCGGTGCGGCAGTCGCTTCCATCAGCGTACTCGCTGATCAAAGCAACTGATGAACGTGGCGGCGAGCGCGATGGCAGAGAAGAAGGCGGTGGGGCAGCGGTCTTGGCGGGTGGCGGCGGGTAAATCTAAAAGCGTCGGGCCGCGCGAGCTTCATGAAGGTATCCCGCATAGCCGCTAAAGTTCCGCATCGGCGCGGGACCTGACAGACGCTGTAATGGCCCGGGGTCGCAGCTTTCCCTTGCTAAGCAGTAGGCCGCGACGATCGCGCCTCTTGATCAATGGCGAAATGGTTGCGGCATGCCCATCCTCATGCCGCTTTTGTGGCGATAGCATTTCAGGTGGAAGGAAAGCGGCACTCACATGAAGACGTGAGCTGGCCTTGCTAGGTGAACCGCATCTTTGAAGAGGTTCAACCCTCCCACCAGCCTCCAAATAGAACAATAGGGGGATTTAGGAGCGCGTATTTCAGAAAGGCTCTCTGTAATCATACGTAAAGTCACGAATCGACGAGTATCATATGCTCGTTAAGAAGTATTCGAAGACTAAGCTTAACGCACGGCACACTGCGTTGATGAACATACTGCCTAGCGCCGAATTTCTCCTCCTAGCGCGCGGAGTCATCCTTGGTCGTACTACATCGATCGTCGCTGGGAACCTCTCTCCTCTCCTGTCGAATCATCGAAGCACGAGATCGGCGGGGCACAATCGCCGAACTCTTTCCCACACCAAGGAATGTCGATGAAAACCATTTTAAGGGGGTGCCTGGCGGCGTTGGCTTGCGCTTTCACCGTACCGGCCGAGGCTCAGCTGAGCGGACAGCCAGCAGCCAAGCCGACGCCGGAGTCGACCGAGCCGGCGGGTGCCGATATCGTGGTCTTTGGTCGCGGGGAGGCGAAGATCGGCGTTGCCCATGCCGCCAGCGAGGGGACTGTGGCTGGTGCGGACCTGCTGGTGAGGCCGCTGCTGCGCGTCTCGGAACTGCTTGAAGCAGTGCCCGGCATGGTGGCCGCGCAGCATTCCGGCAGCGGCAAGGCCAACCAGTACTTTCTGCGCGGCTTCAACCTGGATCACGGGTCGGACTTCACCACCTACATCGATGGCGTGCAGATGAACCTGAGGACCCATGGTCACGGTCAGGGCTATCTCGACCTCAACGGCCTGATCCCGGAGATCATTGCGCGGGAGGATTTCCGCAAAGGGCCGTACCGCGCCGATGGCGGCGACTTCGCGCTGGCCGGCGCGGCCTATATGACGACGATCGAGAGCTTCAATGCCCCGTGGGTGTCGCTGGAAGGCGGTTCCTATGGCTATGCTCGGCTGGCGGCGGGCGGGACGACCGACGGGCTCGGCGCGGGCAAGCTGACGCTCGCCGGCCAAGCGAAAATCTATGACGGGCCGTGGCAGGAGCCAGAGCATCTTCGCCACGCGTCCGGCTTTGCCAAATATGTCGCGCCACTTGGCGAGGGAACGATCGAGGCGTCGCTCAATGCCTATCACGCGACATGGCGTCCAACTGAGCAGATCCCCGAGCGAGTCATCGGATCGCGGATCTGCCCCGATGTCTTCTGTTCGCCCGATCCGTCCGCACGCGGGCGCACCACACGGCTGGTCGGCAATATCGCGTTCCGCCAGACGGACTGGCGCGCGAACATCTATGGCCAGTTCTACGACTGGGCGATGACGTCCAACCCGACCTATACCGACCCGGACGGGACAAGTGCGCAGATCCGCCAGTTCGACCGGCGATGGATCATCGGTGGTCGCGGCGAGAAGCACTGGACGGTGTCCCAGGCGCTGACGCTCACGCTCGGCACAGAGGCGCGATATGATCATATCGGTAATGTCGGTGTGTCGCGCACGAGCGAGCGACGGTTCCTGTTTTCGCTCGGCCGATATCATGTCGAGGAGGCGTCGGCCGCGCTATATGGCGAGGCGACGTGGGAGCCGCTGGCGGGCCTTCGGCTGATCGGCGGCCTGCGCGGCGATTATTACCATTATTCCGTCCGTGCACGCGACGAGGCCGCAGCGCAGGCCGGCACGGGGAATGGGCATGATTCCATCCTCTCCCCCAAGGCCTCGGTCGCCTATTCGCTGACGCCGAACCTGGAATTGTACGGCAACTGGGGGCGGGGTTTTCACTCCAACGACGTTCGCGGCGCGGTGAATACCGAAACGCCCGTGCCGGTGCTGGTGCGCGGCGAGGGCAAGGAAGTGGGCGCGCGCTGGCAATTGTCCTCGCTGACGCTGACCGCCACGTATTGGTGGCTGGACGTGGACAGCGAGCTGCGCTTCGTCGGCGATTCCAACGCCGTCGAGCCGACCGGCGCGAGTAAGCGGCGCGGCTATGAACTGATTGCGTTCTGGCGGCCGCTGCGCTGGCTGGCGATTGACGGCAACTACACGGCCAGCCGCTCACGGTATGACAATGGCGACCGGATCCCCAATGCGTTCGAGGATGCGGCGTCTGCCGGCATCGCTCTTGTGCTTGACCCATGGGAGGCCAGCCTGCGTCTGCGCCACCTTGGGCCCTATCCGCTGATCGAGGACAATAGCGTCAGAGATGGCGGAAGCACCGTGTTCAACTTTCGCGCGGCGCGGAAGATCGGACGGTTCCAGGTCTATGGCGAGCTGCTCAACATCCTGAACAGCCGGGACAAGGACATAGTCTATTTCTACGAGTCCTACATCCCCTCGGTTGATGTGGACGGCCCGATCGAAGGGCGGCTGAGCCGGGTAGTCGAGCCGCGCACGTTGCGCCTGGGCGTTCGCGCCGAATTCTGACGAATGATGCTCCGTGCGGACGCCTGCGCGGCGGTTCAGGGTGAGCGCGTGCACCGATCAGGGATCGATGATCTCGCTAAAATGGCCGCTGCTTTTGGTAAGCTTTAGGGGAAGATGCGTATTTAGCGGTCAGTTTGCGTCCCCTACAACCAAAGGGCCGACAGAGGCTTTGGTACGAATTTGGTTGCTTCACGAAAGATGGGGCTGGCGGCGCCACAACAGCGCGCGTCGAAGCCACAAGTCACGACTGACCCAAAGCTTCCTCGTTTCGACCCGGAACAACGGAGATAGCGCGATGCCGTCACCCAAGGAAACCCGCCAGATCTACGAGACCGGCTCCCAATTGATGCCGGCGATCCATCAGGAAAGGGATTGGCCATACGAAGTCCCGCATATCCAGTATGAATCCTATATCTGGCCGACGCATGATGTTGGCGGTCAGGCAGCCGCTCCTCAGATCTTTGAAGAAAAAGAGGACGAGGATTGGGAGAACAACGTCTACATCACCTGCGAAGTACTGGGCTTTCGCGGCATGTGGAATGCCGAAGAGCGGCGTCGCATTTATGCCAATGATATTGGCATGACGCTCTATTACGGCTTTCCGTACAATGCGCGCTGGATCTGGGGCGCAGCAAAGATGCTGGTCGACAAGAAATACATCGGGCTGCTCGAACTGCAGGAAAAGATTGCCGAGATCCGCGAGCGGCTGGGCGTCAACGCCACCCGCGACGGACACGCCAAGTCGAACATCGGCGCGTCTGCTCATGTCGACATCGCCACCCATAATGGCGATCCCAGCCAGGCCAGCAGCGGGCAACGCCCCGATTACGGGCCCAAGCCCCCCTGGGAGCCGACGGGTGAGACGCTGCCGGGCCGTTTCAAGGTGGGCGACAAGGTGCGGGTGAAGGATCTTCCGGCGATCTTCTACACCCGCACGCAATTATATGCCCGCAACATGACGGGTACGATTGCTGCGCTGACCTATCCCGACCTGGTTCCTGCCGATGAGGCCTGGGAGCGCTACGATCAGCCGCAGCAGCAATATTATATTGTCCGCTTCCCGCAGACCGAACTCTGGGCGGAATATCCGTTCCCGAACGACACGCTGCAGAGTGAATATCCGGACATGTGGCTCGAACCCGTCAAGTAACTGACGCAATCGCCCCAGCCATAGGAGCTAAGCATGGCGACGACAGATAATCATGGCCACGACCATTCGCACGATCACGACGACGACCATCCGGGCGCAGCGCCGATGGTCGACGAGATTTCCGACTTCGAAGTGCTCGAGTTGGCGGTTCGTGAACTGGCGATCGAGAAGGGCCTGTTCACCGCCGAAGATCATCGCGTGTTCTCGGAATGGAACGACGCGCGGTCGCCGGCCGCGGGATCACGCATGGTCGCCAAGGCCTGGCTGGACCCCGAGTACAAGGCGCGGGTTTTTTCCGACCCGCTGAATGCCAGCAAGGAGGTGGGCGTCGACTGGGCCGAGCCGAGCGGCTTTGGCACCACCAGCGACTACATGCACCTGACCGTGCTCGAAAACACGCCGACGCTGCACCACGTGATCGTCTGCACCTTGTGCTCCTGCTATCCGCGGCCGCTGCTGGGCCATTCGCCCTATTGGTATCGCGCGCCCAACTACCGTCGCCGGATCGTGCGCTGGCCGCGTCAGGTCCTGGCGGAATTCGGCCTGGTCATCCCGGCCGAGGTCGAGGTGCGGGTCGAGGATTCCAATGCCAAGAGCCGCTTCATGGTCCTTCCCGTGCGGCCCGAGGGTACCGAGGGCTGGTCGGAGGATCAGCTCGCGGAGATCGTCACGCGCGATTGCATGATCGGCATCGCCCAGCCGAAGCCCGGCCGGACGACCGACGGCCCGCGGCCGATCCACAAGGCTAGCCGGCCCGTGCATAGCGGCGGCCGGCCCAAGGAGGCGACACGATGAGCGCCGCCGAGGCCGCCGGTCACGGCTACCCCCGGGGGCAATATGTCGACCTCAATCGCGTCGAGCTGCTCGAGGCACTGCAGGACGAGGACCAGACGTGGGAGCGGCTGGCGGCGCGCTGGTCAGTGACCAATCCGGAGCCGCCATGGAAGGTGTGCCTCGATGCGACCTGCGACGCCCTGTCGGCGGTCGGCGCGCTCGACTCGCTCGAGCGCCGGCACGCCGAGGACGAGCTGGAGGAGGTGTACAGCGAGATCCCGAACCCGGAGCGCCAGCTCCTGACGCTCGCGCACATCATGCTCAGCCGCGGGCTGGTGACCGAGGAGGAACTCGCTCGCCAGATCCGCACCGTCCGCGACCGGCTCGAAGCCGTCTAAGTTCCAAGGAGGTAGACATATCATGGCCAATCTTCGCTCTTCCGCCATACGTGCCGCCTGTGCGGTGCCTCTTTTCCTGGCGGGCACGTCGCCGGCATTCGCCCACCACCCGACGGGCGGCCAGACGCCGACGACGTTCGGCGACGGGCTGCTTTCCGGCATCGGGCACCCGATCATCGGGGTCGACCATTTCGCCTTTGTCGTGGCGGTCGGCATTGCCGCGGCGCTGGCGGGGCGGCTGTTGCCGCTGACCATCTCGTTCGTCGTCGGTGCCCTGGCGGGCTGCCTGGTACATATCGCGGGCGTCAACCTGCCGGTTGCCGAACTGGTCATCGCCGCGACCGTGCTGCTGCTCGGCGCGATCATCGCCACCAACCGGCAGCTTCCCGTGATCATGCTCGGTACGCTGTTCACAGGCGCTGGGCTGTTCCATGGCTGGGCCTATGGAGGGTCGATCCTGGGCGCGCAGGAAATGCCGCTGGTGGCCTATCTCAGCGGCTTCACCCTGATCCAGCTGGCGATCGCGGTGTTCGCCGGTCTCGTCACCCGCTGGGTGATGACCAGCCATCCGTCGCGCCAGATGAGCGTGCGGCTGGCGGGCGGTGTCGTTGCCGGCATGGGGCTGGCGATGTTCGCCGGGCAGATCGAGGGCGTGCTGTTCCCCGGCGTCCTCTGATCGCCGGCGGCGCGCGCCAACTGCGCGCTGGTTGAGTCGCCGCGTCATCGTTCCGGCACGGAGCACACGCTTCATCGCCGGAACGGTCGCCGCGCGCTGGCCCGGTGCCGGACACTGGCGGCGTCGCGATACTCTACCTTCCCGACAAACGCGAGTAACGCAGGAGAAGCATCATGGCAAAGTTCGAGAACCGGTTGGCCTGTGTGATCAAGTCTGATGGCACCATCGCCCGCGGGTACATGATCGACAAATGCGAAAAGAAGGGCGACAACGAATATCTGATAAGCTGGAAGATCCCGCTGCAGGGCGAGGCCAAGACTAACTTCGCGGGCACGATCGGCAGCGCGATGGAAGAGGAAGTCCAACCCGGCTTCATAACCGTTGGACTGACGCAAGATCCAAGTCAGATGCAGGTGCATACATTTGACGTGAGCGGCAAGCCTGCGGCCCGGTCATTTCACATCGCATGCTTCAGAGACGAGTAGATCGATGACGAATGCGGCCTCTGCCGTTGCTTCGACTATAATTCGGTTCGGAGCTGGAGCGCCTTGCTGAGGTTGGCGGTATACGCCTGGGCGTAAAATAGCCGAGCGCAGAGAGCGGGCGAGGCTGGTTGCGGTTGTCGACCGATCTGGCGCTCAACGATTGCGGGTGATGGCTGCGCGCCGGTTTACCCCCTCTCTGCGAAGGCACCCGTTCCGGCATGGGCCGGCAGGCATCACCCGCACCAGCGCTCGAAAGCAAGAGCAGAGGAGACCACCGGATGGATGACGTTCTCCTACGCATCGTGATATTCATACTGGTTGGTTTGATATCGGGCTTCTTCGCGGGCTTGTTCGGTATCGGCGGGGGCACCATCCGCATGCCGATCTTCATCTACCTGTTCCCCTGGCTCGGCGTGGCCCATCCGGTGATGATGCATGTAGCAACCGCGACCTCAATGGCACTCGTCATACCGAGCGCCATCAGTTCGAGCCGCAAGCACTACAAGCTCGGCGATTTAGATGTCGGATTTTTTAAGACCTGGGCCGTCGGCCTTCTCGTCGGCGTTGTGATCGGATCGATCCTGCTGCCATTCGGGTCGACCGAGATTTTGCAGGCCCTGTTTTCGATCTATATCGTCCTAGTAGGTCTCTACATCGCGTTCAATCACGGGCGCTTTTTTTTCGGCCAGCAGCCGCCAAAGGGCGCAAAGATGGTCGGCCTCTCTTCGGTCGTCGGCTTCGTCGCTGCGATGACCGGCACCAGCGGCGGCACGCTAACGACACCGATCCTCTCGGCCTTCAATATGCGTCTGGAACGCGCGCTCGCGATTTCTGCCGCCACCGGTCTGATCACCGGCACGGCGGCCTCAATCGGAGCTATCATCAGCGGTTGGAATGCCAAGGAGCTTCCGTCTTACTCACTCGGCTATGTCGACGTTATTATATTCCTGGTGATGGTTCCGACAGTCATGGTTGCCGCGCCGATCGGCGTGAGTGTCAGCCACAAGATGAACGAGCGAACATTACAGCTTACCTACGCGCTGCTGCTAATCGGCATCGGCATTGATCTTTTGCGGCGCCTCATCTGATCAGGACGGCGGGTTAGCCACAGAAGACACACAACTGTTCGAGCTCAGTAAAAAATAGCCCAGCCTGCAAGAGTAAGAAGAATTCACAGGTCATATAATCCGCTACGCGACTATAGTCGGGCCTCAGGATCGAATATGTAAAAATAGAGAGGAAGCGCTGATGAGAGGAATTGAACCAGGCGATACCGCCTTTCTGCTAGTCTGCACGGCGCTGGTCCTCATGATGACGCCGGCGCTGGCGCTGTTCTACGGGGGACTGGTCCGGGAACGGAACGTCCTGTCGGTAATGATCCAGAACTTCGTCTGTATCGGCGTGGTCGGCATCATCTGGGTGTTCGGCGGGTTCAGCCTTGCCTTTGGTCCGTCGATCGGCGGCTTCATCGGCGACATCCGCACCTATTTCGGGATGCATGGCGTGGGTGTCGGGGCCGACCCTGCCTATGCCTCGAACGTGCCGTTCATCCTGGTGTTCGGTTACCAGATGATGTTCGCCATCATCACGCCCGCGCTGATGACGGGTGCCTTTGTCGGCCGGATGCGGTTCGCGCCGTTCATGTGGTTCGTCGCGCTGTGGACGATCTTCGTCTATCTGCCGGTGGCGCACTGGATCTGGGGTGGCGGGTTCCTGTCCCGGCTGGGCGTGGTTGATTTCGCGGGCGGGATCGTGATCCATGCCTCAGCCGGCGCATCGGCGCTGGTGACCGCGATCTATCTTGGGCGGCGGCCAACGGGAGATAGCGGGCCGATTCCGGCGAGCCTGCCGTTGGTTGCTCTTGGGGCGGGCCTGTTATGGTTCGGTTGGTTCGGCTTCAACGCAGGCGGCGCTTACGCTGCCGATGGCCTTGCGGCTTATGCCTTCACCAACACCATGCTTGCCGGATCGATGGCGATGCTGGTGTGGATGTTCTGGGAGTGGCGGGAAGCCGGGCACCCGACATTCTCCGGTGTGCTGGTCGGGTCAGTGACGGGTCTTGCCACGATCACCCCCGCATCGGGATATGTTGAGCCAATGTCGGCGCTGCTGATCGGCGCGATCGGCGCTACCTGCTGTTATTTCGCCAAGTACATCCAATCGTGGTTGAAGGCGGAGGACACGCTGGAGGTGTTCCGCGCGCATGGAATTGGCGGAATCACCGGCTCGCTGTTGATTGGCGTATTGGCGAGCCCCGCGATCAATGCCGTCGCGGCAGGAGGCCGGCAGCTGTCGGTTCAAGCAATCGCGGTGGCGGTCGTCGTCATCTACGCCGTGATCGTCACCACCATCATCCTCTTCCTGCTTGACAAGCTGAGCAAGCTGCGCGTGCCGGTGGAGGTCCAGCGCGAGGGCCTGGACGAGCCGTTCTACGGAGAAAGCGCCTACAGCCTGTGGGGCATGAAGGCGGGGAAGCCGGACTGATGCGACGATCTGCGGGTGGTCCGGCGATACCGCCCACCGCGCTATCCATTCTTCCGTCGGAGGTGAACCGCTTCTGCCATGGAACTGACGCTCTTCATCTTCTTCCTCGTCTACCTTGCCATGGGGCTGGGCTCGCTGCCGTTCTTGAGGGTGGGGCGCACCGGTGCCGCGGTGATCGGCGGCATGGCGATGTTGACGATCGGCAGCATCACGCCGCAGCAGGCGTGGAACGCCATCGATTATTCCACGATGGGAATGCTGTTCGGCCTGATGGTGGTCTCCGCCGCTTTTGTGGTGTCGGGCTTTTACGGCTGGCTAGCCAGAAAGGCCGCAAGCTCCAACGTGTCGGAGCGCGCATTGCTGGCTATCCTTATCGTTGTCGGCGGGGTCATGGCGGCCTTTCTTACCAATGATGTCGTCGCGGTGTCGATGTGCCCGCTGCTCCTGTCGATCACCATGGCGCGGGGGTTGAACCCTGTGCCGTTCCTGCTGGGCTTCTGCTTTGCCGCAAATACCGGCGCGGCCGGCACCATCATCGGCAGCCCGCAGAACATAATCGCCGCGCAGAAGCTGAACCTCTCCTTCGCGGCCGTGTCAGAGATCACCGCCGTTCCCGCCCTGCTGTCATTGCCAGTGATCTGGCTCGTCATCACCTACCTCTACCGTGATCGGTGGAAACTGGCCATGCCCTCCACCGATGGGAACGGCGCGCCGGGCGAGACGGAGCCTCCTCCTTTCTCCGTGGGGGAAACGCTGAAGGCGGCCGTCACCGCATTCGCAGTTGTGGTGGCATTCGTCTTTAGCGACTGGCCCCGCGAAACGGTCGCTCTTACCGCGGCGGGAGTTCTGCTGCTCAGCAGGCGCGTCTCGTCTAAGTCACTGCTGCACGAAGTAGATGGCGAACTCATCCTCCTCATTATGGGGCTGTTCGTCGTCAATGCCGGCCTGTCTGCAACCGGTGTGCCGCAGCAGCTCGTGACGTACCTCGCGGCGGAGGGCATCAACCTTAATAACCCGACTGTACTCTTCCTCATCAGCAGCGTCGTCAGCGACCTGGTGGGAAACAACCCCGCCGTCATGATGCTCGTGCCCTATCTCCGTGTCGGAGGCGACGCGAATTGTCTCGGTGCCGCGCTGTCGCTCGGCACGCACTTTTCCAGCAACCTGGTTGTATTTGGCAGCCTTGCGGGGATCATCATGGTCGAACAGGCGAAGGATCGCGGGGTGAAGATCTCCGGTGCCGAATTCTCCAAGGCGGGCGTCCTCGTCACCGCAGCCACGATGATCATCGCGGTCGTGTGGCTGCTGATCTGAGCCCGCAGACCTATGGCTGGGCTTCAACGCGTCGTGAAAGGATGGCCATTGATGATCCCGCATGTCGTTCTGCTTCGGGGTCCCGCCGGGCGTGGTCGCTGCCGCAGTCGTGCTGCTCTGCAGCCCAGCATTTTCTGCGGCTTTAGGGGGCGCGGACAAGTACCCTCGTTGCGATATAGGTCGGCCCGACTTCGGATCGTATCCCAGCAAGGCGGTCGGGCTGAGAAGGGCCCGACCAATCGAAAATCAAGCGTCGGAAGTGGCCGACTTGCGCTTGGACTTGGACTTGGCTGGGGCGCCGTTCGCACCGCCGGGGCTCCGCGTCATACCTGGCTTGCGGCCTAGGCCGATCTTCTTTGCCATGGCTCGACGCGCTTCCGAGTAGCTTTCAGCAACCATAGGATAGTCTGATTTCTGCCGGTAACGATCGCGATAATCTTGTGGCGTGAGCCCGTGACCGGCAAGATGGCGCCGGAGCGTCTTGTAAGGCTTGCCGTCGATCATCGATATGATGTGGTCCTTGGAAGCGAGAGACTGCCTGACCGAAACCGCTGGCGTGTATTCATTCGCCACGTCTGCTGGCTTCAGGTCTCGCTCAACACCCGAGAGCTGGTCCACAGCTCGGTGCATATCCTTCAGAAAGGCGAGAACGTCGGTCTCAGATGCTCGAGTGTTCGGGTTAGACAGCCAAGCGGGGGTCAGTTGCACCGCAAAATCAATCGTGTCGAAGTTCGGATCGTCTTCGGGAATATTAGCCATTATGTACATACTTTCCTTGGGGAGTGGCTGCGCTGCCATCTAGGCGTCGCCCATTCAAGGTTTAACGGACGTGAAGGCACCCACGACAGCGGAGACTCCTCTCCAACAGTCGGCGAGAAGCACAGGAAAGCTGTACCCCGCGCGTTACCTCTCGTGTTTAGATACCAGCACGATACTCTAAGAATGTCCGACTTTGGGTGGATTGTGTTGAAAAACAAGAAGGCGGGTCGAACCTCGACAACTGAGCGCAATAATGTCTCAATAAAGACCTCAGCGCCAAAGTATAAACTGCATAATACTGGCGTCGCATTGACATGTCGTTTCGTGATGAGGTCTGGCTGTCGGGTGCTCAGGAGTTTTTCGACCCAAACGGGGCGTAAGCCGTCATTTCGTCCAAGCGGCTGGCCACCGGCGGCTTTCCAAGCTCTCGAGCCACAAGCCGCCTTTCCACTACCGGCCCAGTTTCGACCACGGGTTTCAGCAAACCTGCGACCGCTCTCGAAACACTTGTGAGCGAACCCTAATCGACCGGGCGCGCGACGTAATTGAACGTCCGCCTTTACGCAGATCGCAGCGGAGGTACCCTCCGCCGCTGAGACCTGAACGAGATCCGCCCTACAATCGTTTGCTGAGGAAGAACCGCTTTTGGCCCGCAGGATGATCGTCGATCGCGCCGAAAACCTCGTAGCCCAGCTTTTCGTAGAAGCCACGTGCTTGGAACTCGAAGGTATCTAACCAAACCCCGATACAGTCGTTGGCCCGCGCAATGGCCTCGGCTTGCTCCATGAGCGCCGTTCCATGGTTGTGGCCGCGATGCTCCTCGGGAATGGCGATCAGCTCCACAAACAGCCAATTATAGGCGCACTGCCCCCATAGCCCGCCCACGTGGGCTCCGTCTTCGTCCGTCAGCAGGACGGCCACTGGCTTAATGCGCGGATCACCGGCCCGGCTCACATTGTGGGCGTGTAGCAGCGCCAAGACGAGGTCCTGGTGCGATTCGGAGGGTTCGTCAGGAACGGTTACGCGCAGCGGCATGGCTCACCATACCCCGATGGACACTGCGCACAACGAGCCCGTCTTCTGTCCCGCCTGAGCCCCCTCCGGATCGACGTGGAGGTTGCCTCCGCCATGGCGACGGCCTTCTCAAACTGCGTGCTGGTCGAATTGCTAAGCCGAGCCCATCAGCTGTGCAAACGCCTCCCGGACGTTTGCCGGGGCTCCTGCCAGCAGGACCGCCACCCTTTCTTGATGTGCTTCTCCGCGATCTGCCGACAGGTGGGCCATCGACCAATCGCCAAAGGCGCGTTCCTCCACGAGTTGATCAACGATAATTTGAATATTGCGATGGCGCTGGTCCGCGATGATACGCCTCAACGTCGACGCGACGCTATCCGGCGGGCCTTCGAGAAGCTGAGTGAACCGATCACCGTCACTCCACAGTAGGCCAGAAATGCCATCGATCCCGTTGTATCTTCGAGACTTAACTAAGATCGCATCTAGATCGGCGCGAGCTACTCGAGCGCGAGCTTCGCTCTGGTATGTCACTTGCCGAAGATGAGTATCTCCGTCGAGCTCGATCGCGTCGGCGCGACGTTCCAGTTCGTTGGCGAACGAGCGCATACTGCATGCCGACTTGTCACCCGCGAACTCATCGGCGGCGTGACGAGCTTTTTGAGCTTTGGAACGAAGCTGGCGAACATAATTCTTCATTCCTTCTTAACTCAGATCGTCCTGATTGGTGGCACGGCAGGCACGGACCGTTAATTTCTTTCTGGGCCGAGCCAAGCCGTCTGGCTCGGGAGAGTGAGATTGATGGAGGAGTTTGCCTCGGGCACTGCAGCCCTTCAGCGCACGAAACTTTACGGGTGCGGCACTCGCTGTTCCGGTGATTATACCCGTACCGCACCCTCTCGCACCCGCTTGGTAGCAGCATATACCAATGCACGTTTTGCGTAATCGCGAGCAGGGGGCTGTACGATCAAGATTGGGCGGCAAGCGGTCGATCTAAACCGATTACGCTTACCTGCACTTCCCTTCCGCTTTGAGTTTCGCGCGATAGCGACGCCCGTGCTCAGCCCTCCATGCATCGGCGCGCTGCCGGCCGTTCGACCGGAGCAATTTATCATATTGGGCTTCCATTGCTCGACGTTCCGCACCCGGGCCGGAGTCCGCCAGGCATCGACTTGAGACCGAATTGGAGCGCACATTTCTGCTAGCGATGTCGCCGGAAATTTTGTTGGCCATCACGCCTGTCGCGGTTTGCCCCATAGGCGTGGTATCAACGGGAGCATACTGGGCGCTTGCCGGTGCGATATAAAACATCATTGAGCCAGTGATCAGGCGGCCTAGTCCTCGCAACATAACGTTCTCCAACAAGCGCCTCTCAATCTGATCACAAGTGCTGAACGGAACCAGTACAACTCGCCAAGAGGCGACGTAACTGTGTCGAGTTGAGCCGGGCGATTGCTTTCGTGCCACCTTCGGAGCGGGGGCGGGCCCGCAGCAGGCGCGCTGCACATTCTCATACGTCGCTGGTCCGCTTTGTGTCTTAACGGCAAACCGCACGTCAAATCTCAGGCGCGCGGTGGACCGTTAAAGAACAGCGGATTGGCAGGAAACTGATGCTGTTACGTTAGGCCACAATGATTGAAATAGTCGCTCGCAGCAGCTTTTAAATAAGCTTGATAGAGCGGCTCCCTCCATGGTCCTCGTGATGCATTGACGGCAGCCACAGCGTTCTCGAAATTAAGGCGCTTGGTTCTACAAGAAGCACTCTCTGCCGATGCTACACTAGTAATAGAGAATGATGACAGCGCAATTAAACCTAACGAAAGCGGTCTAACAAATTTCATTGTGCCTTCTCCTAAAGAATATCTTTTCTTTCTCATGTTCTAAAAGCTAATTCAAGCACTTCGCAACTCGATCCTGATTGATATCGTCTCCTCCGTCCGGGATCCGGAACGTCTTACCGCAAATGACGGCGGCGGCTTCTTCCACTTTGCGCTGGCTATTGTCCCGCATATGGCGTTGGACTTCAGCGGACCGCTCCGCGTCGTTGGACAGCCCGTGAGATTGTCCAGGCCTCGTTCGGACCGCATTGCGTCCTCAGCCACCTGGATGCCTGCCTCTCATTCGTCTTGGCTCGGGTTGCGTAGGCGCTTTCCAAAGCAGCGCGCTTGGCCTTGCTCAGCGGTTTTCCATTGCAAAGCCCAAAAGGGGCAGAGGAGCGCCGGGTCTTGGAGTTGGCGCGCTTATACCTGTCCGTGTCCAGTTGAAGCGGATTGGCATAGCCGCCTGGAGAAGCGGTTGCGACGGACGGCACCGAGACCTCCTGCGAGTGCCCGGGAACAGCGAATGCTAGAACAATCGGGAAAACCGTTAATCGCATCACAACCCTCCTTTAGCGATCGAACGCTCGAGATGCTTGCAAACGAGCACGTGCATTCCAAGAGCTAATCGATCGACTTGCTACGATGTCGGCACGGCGGAGATTGTCCCCGCCATCATATAGGGAAAGGGGCAGAATAGCTGGGAGCCCGGCACGCTGATGCGGATAGATACCCGCGCGATACCCTCAGCTCGGCCGCTGGCAGGCCGCATGAATGTCGGCGTTGGATGATTACCCGCGGGCCCCTGAATGGCTGAGATTGGGTGGAAAGCGGGATGTCCGCTTACGGGAACGTCGATGCCGATCGCCGACAAAGCGCGGCACCGCCTTTCCCAAAAGCGATCGAGTTACGGGAAAGGCGATCAGCGCGCAGGCGATCGATCGCGACAGCCGGGCGACGCGGGCGAGTCCGAGCCGGCGAACGTACCGTGCCTAAAGACTACTGCCTGCTCTCGGCTCTCCCTATGAACCTTGATTATATGTTATAGCATATCATACGCGAAGCTTTCTGGGGTCAGCTGGGGAAGAATCTTGAGCACGAAGAGGAAACGACGAGCCGCAGCGTTTTTAGCTGCGACCGCTTGGACGTTGGGCGTTCCGCGAATTGCGTGGAGCCAAGAGGTGTCCGAGCATAAAGAGACGGAACGTGACGAGCGCGGAGGTGCCCGTACAAGCGATATCATCGTGACCGGCCGTTCGCTGGACAAGGAAAGCACAGCATTGCCGGTTCAGGTTCTCGCCGGCGAGGACCTTGCGCATCGTCGGCAAGGTGGCCTCGGGGAGACGCTCGCCGGCCTGCCTGGCGTGCATCTCGACAATTTTGGCGGTGGCGCTTCGCGCCCGGTGATCCGTGGACAGACGCTGCCCCGCATCGAGGTGCTGACCGACGGAGCCAATTTGTTCGACGCCTCTTCGATCTCGCCCGATCACGCCATCACTACCGATCCGCTGCTGCTCGACGCGATAGAGATTCAGCGCGGGCCAGCGGCGATCCGCTATGGCGGCAACGCGACCAATGGCGCGATCAACCTGATCGACGGCAAGGTGCCCAAAGCGGTGCCGCTAGGCGGACTGAGCGGCGCGACCGAGGTGCGCTACGGCACCGGCGACGAGGAGAAGACGGTCGTCGGGCGTGTCACCGCCGGCATCGGCCAGTTCGCGGTACATGCCGAGGCTGTGCGCCGCAGCGCCGAGGACTATGACGTGCCGGACGCCTACGGCTCTGACAAGCTGCGCGACTCCTTTGCGGAGAGTACCAGCTACAGCGTCGGTGCGTCGTGGATCACATCGAGGGGCTATCTCGGTGCCGCCTTCACGCGCATGAGCAGTGAATATGGCCTACCCGGCCACAGCCACATCAATGGCGTCTGCCACACCCACGGTCTCGACCTGCATTGCGAAGCGCATGGCGGGTTCGAGGACCCGTTCGGCGGGTCGGACGACCACACTGCCTATATCAAGTTGCGCAGTGATCGCGTCGATGTCCGCGGCGACTATGACGACCTGCTTCCGGGCTTCGCCTACGCGCGGCTGCGTCTTTCCTACACCGACTATGCGCATGACGAGATCGATGGCGAGCTTCTGTTCTCACGCTTCACCAACAAGGTTTACGACGGCCGCTTCGAGCTGACGCACAAGCCGGTTCTCGGCTTCACGGGCACGCTGGGTGTACAATATACAGACGGCAAGTTCGGCGGCATCAATGTGAATGATCTGCACCGGCCATTCCCCGACGGTGCCTATGGCTTTGATGGCAGTCCGGACTACTCCACCGAGAATGTAGGCATCTTCCTGAGCGAGCGCCGCTCGTTCGGCGCGATCGATGTCGAAGCCGCCGTGCGCAAGGACTGGCGGAAGATGGACGTTGGGGTGCCAACCTGGCGGTCCACTGTCGGTCCGGAACTCGCGGCGCTGTTCGTCGAATGGTACGGAGCCGATTGGCAAGCTGTGCTCGAAGGCGAGGACGTCGAGCGCTTCCGCACCAGGAACCCGACGGTCCGGCACGATCCGCTCTCGGCATCGCTCGGTGCTACTTGGAACGTCGGGCAGGGGTATTCGCTGGCCCTTTCTTACGGGCATACCGAACGGGCGCCGAGCGTTCGTGAGCTGTATGCGCGCGGCAACAACCTGGCGACCAACAGCTACGAACTTGGGCTGGTGGCCGAGGTTGAGGGTTTCGAGAACAGGGGCGTGTCGGCAGAGGACATCCTGGAGTCCACCGATGCGATCAACCTGACGTTCCGCAAGACGGATGGCGCGCTAGGGTTCGAGATCGGCATGTTCTACCAGGATGTCAGCGACTACGTCTTTGCGCGGCTGATCGAGACCGAAAACGGGACCGGCGTTCCTCACAATTTCCTGGTCTACACCGCTGCGAACGCGCGCTTCGCTGGCATCGACGGGCAATTGAGCTATCAAGTCACGCCCGCATCGCGCGTGACGGTGTTCGGCGACTATGTCGACGCGAAGCTGAAAAGCGAAAACGACAACCTTCCCCGCATCCCACCGGGGCGCCTTGGCGCACGCTATGAGCATAGCGCCGGTCCGCTGTCGGGAGACGTGGAATATTACCATACCTTTGAGCAGGACAAGGTGGCTTCATATGAGATGCGCACGCCCGGTTACGACATGCTCAATGCCACGGTGAGCTACCGGTTTGACCTTGGACAGGCGAGGGCGGTGGAACTCTACGTACGCGGCACCAACTTGCTCAACGAGTTGGCGTTCGCGCATACTTCGTTCGTCAAGGACCAGTCACCACTGCGGGGCCGCAACTTTGTCATCGGCATGCGCCACGCTTTCTGATGGTCACGGACGCGGTAGGCGAACCTGCCGCGTCCTCCCATAAGCGAACCGATTGTGGGAACGCCGCATGCCGACCCGCTGACAACCGTCGATTGGTTCAGTTTTCCTGGGAGCTGGTCGCGATTGCTCGTTCCTAGAGTTTTCAATCGGTGACCGAGAAACCGGCAATCTCGCGCTGAACGAACGGCCGTCTTCGGCAGCTCATCTTGTTTCCTCGAAAGCTCATCATTGGGGCGGTTGCTGCCTGGCCGCTTCAAACTAGACGGGCGCCATCGTGAACTGCCGAGATTGGGTGGTTAGCGGCCGTTGCCGGCTATCGATCGGCGATGGCCGCTATCGCGTGTCGCTCACCTAAAGGTGCCAGTCGGCAAGCGGCCCAGGAACTGTCGATCTGGTTCCGTCAGAAGTTGCTGGTCTGCATTGCGCCCCACTGGCGGACGTGCGGTTTCGATCAAAACGAGGCCGGGCAGGTTCCCATCTCTTCGTGCAGGTCCGAACGGAAGGACGTTGTTCGCTCCTCACGTCGGGCAACGCCCGCTGAAATTACGGCGCGAGGGCCAACCAGCACCACCTGCTCCACCGCGCGAGTGACGGCCGTGTAGAGCCATTCCCGCGAGATTAGGGTCGCCCCGTCGAGCAGGACCACGACACACTTGGCTTCGCTGCCCTGTGCACGGTGAGCGGTCAGGCACCAACCGCTTGCGAGCTCGAGCCGGGCGGCGGCGCTGATCTCCCGCCCGGCATCGTCTCCGTCGAAACAAACCCGAAGGGGATCGAGCCCCTCGACCCAGCCGAGCTGGCCGTTCATTAGCGCTTCGTCATACCGGTTCACGGTCGCGACCACGGGATCGCCCACCGCTACCCAAGGCATCAGAGGGCCCAGACGGCTGCCAAATTCGCCATCCGACTGCCGTTGCGCCTGCATGGCCTTGGAGACTCTTCCACATGTGTCCCGGCGGGCAGCTAGGATGAGGATGTCTCGGATCGAAGTCGTGCGGGCGAGTTCCCGGTGAACCCTGAGCCCGGTAGCGACGAGTTGGTCGGGTTCGCAGTCGGCATGCTGTAGACCGCGCTCACATCCACCAAACGCGGGCAGGGGGGGGCGCGGAGCCGTCACGAATGTGGCCAGCGGCGCTCACAATCGGGCTGCCGGCGGCCTGTCGCATAACCATAGACAACGTTTCCGTGTCTGCGCCGTCTGCAACCAGATCGTGGAACACCCTCCCCAGGCCGACGGGCGGCAGCTGTGCGACATCGCCCGCCGCCACCACCCGGGCCCCGGAGGGAACGGCTTCCAGGAGTCGACGCCAGGAAACCAGATCCACCATGCTCGCCTCGTCCACCACGAGCAGCGTGTTCATGTCCATGCGCGGCAGCTGCTCGGACGGGATGCCCCCTTCGGCTTCGACGCTGCGGCGCTTCTCCAGGCCCGAAAGGAGCTTGGCCACTGTGAGGGCCAAGCGTCCGGTCGCTCTTGAAAGGCGAAGCGCAGCCTTGCCTGCAATAGCAGTTTGGATGACGGTCCCCCCAGAAGCTACGTGCCAATCGCATAAAGCCCGCATCGCGGTGGTCTTGCCGACACCGGCGCCGCCCTGAAGCACGGTGAACCCGCGTGCGCGAACGCTCGCGATCGCTCTTGATTGTTCGGTGGTCAGCTCCACGTTGCCTGTGGGAGGATGCGCGATCCAGTCCAGGTAAGGGGCGGCACGCCGGAGGCGGACGACGGCGGTCGCAACGGATCTCTCGAGGAATGATGCCCCGGGTGCGCGAAGCTGTCCCACCCTCGACTTGACGGTTCGTTGGCGCGTTAGGCTCGCGTCGACGGCGATGCCGGGTATCCCCCAACGTTTCAGGAGCAGTTCGAGACGGTTACGATCGGCCGCGGTGTGTCCGTCGCGCAGCAGGAGTCGCCAAGCCGCGTCAACCGCACCTACGTATCTCTCTTCGTCCTTCGCGGGCTCGCGCACCCCCCGTGATCTTAGTAGCTTCAGACCCAGCGCATCCGCTTCGCGCCAGGGGATCACGGCCGCAGCTGCGTATGGTCTCTCGAGCAGGCGTGCGTAGGCGGCACGCGAACCAATTAGGCGCCACAAGGCGCGTGCGGCCCGACGATCGGCGATCCCGACCTGCTCCAAGCGACGCAGGAAATGGATCTCGGAAATGCCGATGTCCTCAGCGGCGCTCCGGGCGGCGAACTGAGCGAGGACGTATTCCGCAAGCTTGCGACCGATCGAGGGTCTTGTTGGCGACAGGACGTGCGCAAGCTCCGCAAGGTTGGACGGCTTGCCCAGCAGCTCCACTACGGCATCGCCAAAGTGATCGAACAGCATCTGGGCGCGCGCTCGTCCGATGCCGTTCAAGGTCATGAGCCAAGGCACGATCAAGCGCCCCGAGGTCCGCGTCCGCGACAATGTGGTGGCGTCGATCTGGCGGTGCCGGCCATGCTGGTCGGAGAAGGTCGTCTGGGTGCCCTCGATCTCCACCACGTCGCCGATCGCGATACTGGTCGCCTCCCATGTGCGGATACGAACGATCTGGCCGGAAGGATTCCTTCCCGCGAAGATGGTACCGCCCCAGCTGTCGCTGAGAATGGAGGTGACCGCCAGCCGTTCGATCACAACCAAGGGGGGACGCCGCCGTTCTCGATGATGGCCAGCCTGGCGAGCGCGGCGTCGCGCTCCAATCGAACCTGGGCGAGCTCACGTTGCACCTCGCGGAGACGGGCGAGCAGGTATTCGGACGCGCCCGACTGTTCGGCGGCCGCCCGCGCGTCGGAGCGTGCCTGGCGCTGGACCCTTTCGCTCCGCGCCTCGATAGCGGCCTGTTCCTGGTCGACCGTCCTGTTCCCGATCTTCAGAATCCCCTGCTCCTCGCAGACGGCGTTGACCGCGTCCTTGACGTCATCGTTCTTGTGGAAGTGCTGGGCGTCCGACGATCGGAGGCCGAGCAACCGGCAAAGCCCGGTCACGTTCACCTTGCCGTTCAGCGTCGTGGGCAGCTTCTGCTCGCCCTCGATGAACCTATCGAGGCGGTCGAGGATCTCCGCTGCCGGGTTGCGCTTAGGCATCCACCTCTCCCGTAGAAGGCGCTTCGCCCTTGAGCAACGAGACGACCTTCGCATTCCCCGACGCCTGGGCGAGCGCCAAGGTCAGAGCGTGCAGCCGCTGCACGAGCACCGCCTGTATGCGTTCGTACTTCTTCTGGTCGTCGATACGCGCGCGTTTCTCGGCACGCAGTTCGGCGCGAAGACGTCGCAACTCCTCGTGCGGTCCGACGCTGCCGACGGGTGCCATTCTGGCAAGCGCCTTGAAGTCGGAGAGGACCGCTTCGTACCGGTAGAGCGTGGCGCGGGGGACGCCGGACTCCTTCACCAGGCTGATGGCGGTCCATTCGCCCTCAGTTTCGGTCGTTCGCTTCTCGACGAAACGCTCGATCGCCGTCCGGATCGGAAGTTCGGTCTGGTTCGCCGCGGTCGGCTGCTTCAGTGCCTTCAAGGTGGCGACTATCGACGCGTTCGCCGAAACGAGGCTATCGAAGGTCGGCTCAGGCGTGTCCATTCCCGGTGCCCCCCATGAGAACTCGCTGGTAGCGCTCAGCCTGCTTTCGAAGCGAGACCTTCTGTGGTCCGCTTCTCGCCGTTGCTGCGAGGGCGTTCACATCGTCCAGGAGGCCTTGCCAGCGCGGGATATGACAGCTGCCGATCGTAGAATTTCCACACTTGTCCGGCGAGCACATGTTTATGTTCGGCTGTGCGTCCTTCCTGGCTGCTTCCTCCTCGGTCAGGCAGAGCGCCTTCGCCGTTCCCCAGATGCAGAAGTTGATCGCGCCGACGTGCACGCGCTTGGCCAAGCTCTTCATCGCTGCGCCTAACGCCGCCTCGTTCGGCGACCTGTCGATCATCACGTCGGATGTCGAGGCGAGCAGGGCAGCGTCGTATTCCCGAACGAGCGATGCAGCCCCTGGTCCTAACAGGCACCCGTTGCGGGCGTCTTCGCGCATCTCCTCCAGAAGATCGATGTTGGCGAGCAGCTTCTCGTCCGCGACTTCGAGCCGGAAACCATCGTCCTCGCTCCCGGCGTAACCCTCGAATATTGCAGTTTCGACGTGATGGTACTGCAGCTTGCCGGCGAGGATCCCGAACGGTTGTCGCGCGATGTGTCGCGCCAACGTCCGGCGGAACTGCGCGGGCGCGATGCCGGACTTGATCTCGAACCCGTATCGGTCACGACAAGCCTGGAGAAGCGCCTTGAGGCGATTGCCCAAGGACCGCTCATCCATTCCGGCCTTGGCCCCAGGCCTGGTGGTGGTCTCCCGCTGGAATGCGTCGAAGTTAAGCACGAGCAGATCCGTACCCAACCGTTCCCGGAAGGGGGCCAGCACCTCTTCCAGCATCTGGATCGCCCTTGCAACAGGCTCCGGTACGACCCATTCGACGGGCTCCGTCCTGTTCTTCTTCTTCTTCTTTTTCGCGGGCAAGCCGCGGACGCGCCATCTGACGACCTTGCCCGTAAGCGGATCAAGCACCTTGCGCAGGCAACCGACCCGCAGCCCGCACCATTCCCGAGGTCGCATGCCGGACAGGTAGAGGGCGATGGTGGAGCAGGCTGCTATGAAGTGGCCCATCTCATCCCGAAATTCGTGATTTGGATGACGGCCTGCCGAGCCCAACGGTTCGCGCCAGGGGCGGGCGGTGTCGGGGCAGTCGCTGATCCTCGCTGTCCAGCCGTCGAACTTGGACCACCCATCGCTATGGTATCTGGCCCAGATCTGTAGGCGATCCTCCGTCATCGCCTTGACGTCGCGCCAGTAGTGATCGACGTATCGAAGGCCGACGGTGATCAGCGGATGGAGGACGTCGTCGCTGATGACAGGCGTCTTGTTGTTGCCCTTCTTAGTATCGACTCCGACGAACTTCGCCGTCAGCTGCCCACCATAGGGCGAGAAGTTCAGTGGCTCGGTCAGGAACTCGCGATAGAGGTCCATCGACTTGATGGGTGACAAATACGCCCAAACCGTCTCGACGCTTGCCTTCACGCCGGATCGCCGATTCCCACCTCCCAGGGTCTCAATGGCCTGATCGGCGTCGTGCTTCTCGAGCCACTTGCGGTAGGCGTGGACGATTGTCTGCGTCAGTCCCGCGGGCGACGTCATGTCAGGATAGTGGCGATCGAGCCAACGGATGAAGCGCTTCAGCCGGGTCTGTTCCCGGGCGCAGGTGTATGGCTGGATCTTGTCGACCGTCGAGGAGAGCTTCGTGTTGAGGCGATAGAAGGCGAGTTCCTTCGCGGCGAGCTTCCACGCTGGCTTGTTGTGGCTGATGAAGGTGAAGTCGATCGTCAGTTGATTTGCCGATCGCGAGCCAAGTTCAGTCGCTGCCAGGTCCCATACATCGTCCGCGAACACCGAGGTGACGCCCGCGTGGGCGGGAAATACCGACCGGTCGTGCGGAACCGTCGCACTCAGTGCCTCGGCCGGTGTCAGCTTCAGGATCTCGTCGATCACGTCAGCAGTTCCGGCGGGATGTGGATGGCGCCGTCGGTCCCCTGCGCCACGATCCGGGCTTCGGCGACGATCGCGGGAGGGAATCTCGGCAGGATCTCAGTCAGGATCGATGCGTGGGTCTTCGAGAATTTCAGCCGCCAGTCGAGCTCCGACATCTCGGCGCGCTTCTCCTCGATGTGGCCCAGAAAGCGTATGACACGTGGAAGATTTCGCCGGGTGACCAGCGCGTTGCCACAGCCGAGGCATTTGAAGAACGCCTTGCTGCACGGCCGTCCCGGCGCATCGAACGGACTGTTGTAGAAGTCTCGACAGGAGGAGAGCCAGACGTCGGTTTCGCCCGTAAGCGCGGCTTTGATCTGCTCGACTGGAATATCGAGTTCGTCTGACGTGGCTGAAACGGCCTCGTCGTCGGCGTTGCTCGGCAGATCGACGATCTTCGGCCCCTGCTGCGCGTAGGCGAGTGCTTCGAGAGCGGCGTCCTCGATCGCCTGCTCGTACAGCGGCTTCATGCGCTCGCTGCCATCGTAGTGACGGGCGCGCACGGCCGGCGTGTTGTCGTCCGCGACGAGCGGCAGCATTCCTCTGCTCTTGACGTTCTTCGCGGTCTTGTAGGTGACGCGGAACTTCGTCCGGTCGATCTTCAGTTCGCGGCCGTAATCGCACCGAAGACCGCGACCAGCGAGGATGCCCGTGTACCAAGCAAAGTCTTTGGCATCGATCCGCCGGCTCCACAGCCTGTCTCCAAGCAACTTGCCGCGCAACTGTGCACGACGAAGCATGAGCGCAAGCAGACCGCCGGCCGTGCCGAAGCTGCCGATCTGTTCCGCCAGCTTCTCCCCCGCCGGCGGTGGGTCGATCGGATCGGTAGTGCGTGAGCGGCCCTGCCGCTTTCGTACCCGACGCCTCCTGTATGTGACGTGCATTACTGTGCCGTCTTCCGACGGCTTTACTTCGCCGACCTTGAGCGTATCGAGGCACTCGCTCTCGATGCCAAGTCGAAGCGACAAACAGGTATAGGACGCGACGTTGACAAGGAGGTTCGTTGGGTCTTCGGCTCGTCCGTCGGCAGCGGCCTCAGCTAGAAGTTTGGTCGAAAGATCTAGGATCCTTCGCGCCTCGGCTGCTGAATAAGGCTCCCGCTGCTTCGTATCATCCTCAAAGTCCTCCCTCATGAACAAGCGCCAGTGCCATCCAGGACCAAGAGCAGTAGGATCTGCATTCCAGATAGTTCGAAGAATGCGCCCCATCGCACCCTTGTACTGATAGGCGGTTTTGCTTTGAATATTATTTGCAGCGACTTGAGCGTCGAGGCTCCGTTTGTATGCCAGCCATAGTTCTGGCGAAAATATCGTCGTATCTATACCTGTATCCGTGCCTTTATCTTTCTGATAAGCTTTCAACCATCGGAAGAATGGTGCCGAATAGGCGGGGTAAGATTGTGCAGTGGATCCGCTCTCTATAACGTTGCCGACCCCCGACATCGAATATACCGTCTTGAGCACCAGGCGCCCGAACGATGGGGCACATTTCATGAATGACCAGTCAATAGGCTGTTCCCGCTCATGATGGTGATGCTGCCATCTGCTCAGCCCCCGCGCCATTAGCGCGTCAAAGGCGGCGACGGAGGGCGCAACGCTGAGGCTCTTTGGCTTTCGGCCGCGTCTTGCCAGCACCTATCGACCTCCTACTCCTAAAAACCAAGTGATGCACTTAGAGAAACATTGTTAGAGAAAGAAAAATATGTGGATAGCGGATGGAGAGTCAATAGACCATTCAAACGAGTCGCTGTGCCATATATTCTGAGATTGATAAAAAAAATGACGTCTTTGGGACGTTATTATCATTAAATGGGACGTTACCGGACATGAAGAGTAGTTATATTTGGAAGTCGTGATTTAGTTGGTGATAACGTCCGTTTGTCACGGAGATAAATCTAGGGCGTCCCTTTTTTAACCTCAAGATTCGCGAACAACGTCCGTCTGTTCAGGTCATCCTGAGGCCGGCATCGTGAATCTCAGCGCTTCCTCAGAAAGGCGGCGGTCAAGCGCTGCCTCGATAAATAACGGCTGATTAGAATCGCCTGCGTCTAAGGTCCGAGTCGTGTCTGCCCCCGCAAGGACGGAGCTCTGAGCGGCTTTCCGCTTTGTTGAGCATCAAGGAGGTGGGCGCTGACGTGTGCCAGTGGGCAGCCTGGCCCCGAGTTGAAGTGCCGTGTGGCACATCGCGGCGAAGGATCGGGCCGGGAGCGTCGCCCATTGGGGTCGCCGGCGGGCATGTCAGTTGGTACGTGCCGATCCCTAGGGAAGTCTTTCATCAACTGCCGGGAGCGACTGCATCGCACTCAAATCCGTTGCCAGGGTGAACCGCCCCGGGTTTGTCG
>NZ_LAZX01000068.1 GCF_000980895.1 Sphingomonas sp. Ag1
ACCGCAGCGCCGGCGAGGCCGGCGACGGCCGAGAAGCCTCCCTGCCATATAGCTAGGATGGAAAGTGGAGCATCGGCGTAGCTCGCCCAATGCGTCGCGACATAGCCGATCCGGGCCGTCACCAGCCCGACGACAATAGCACTGGTCGCGACCATCGACACTCGCGGGAAGCGGAACCGTCCCGCCAGCGCCGTCAAACCGAGGAACACGGCGACGCACAGAACCGCCAATCCGCGATCGACCGCCATCATCAGCGGCCCGATGGCAATTGCGCTGCCCATCACAGAAACGCGCCTGCGCTCTTCCAGAGCATATAGGCTGCGACCACGAAGATCAGCATTGCGAAAACCGTGGTGAGCGTACTGCCCGTGCCCAGACGCTTAGCGATCCGCGTGCCGATCAACCCGCCGATAACTCCACCGCCGATGAAGGCGAAGGCGAGCGGCCAATCCACAAGCCCGGAGAACGCGTAGTTGGCAGCGGTCGTTAGCCCGAACGCGGTGACGGCGATCAGCGACGTGCCGACGGCGTTGAGGATCGGCATGCCCGTCGATCCAATCAGTCCGGGAACGATCAGGAAGCCACCACCGATGCCAAAGAAGCCTGAAAACAGTCCGGTGCCGAGGCCATAACCCAGCACCTTGGGCGCCTTCTCCCGGTTGCATTCTGCACCGGGATTACCAGCGTCACCCCGCCCGCGCAGCATCACAACGCCGACGACGATCATGACGAGCGCGAATAGAAAGAGGAGCTTGCCGCCATCGACGGCCTTGCCCGCGGTGGATCCGAGTAGCGCACCGATGACGCCGGCAGTCGCATACATGCCGCCGCACCGCCATTTTACGGTATGAGCCTTGGCATGACCGATCAGACCGGTCGCGGCATTGGCCGCCACGGCAAACGCGCTCGTACCGATGGCGAGGTGCGCGTCGGGAACGCGCACCAGATACACCATGAGCGGCACGGCGAGGATCGAGCCACCGCCACCGACGAGCCCGAGGGTGAATCCGACCAGGCTGCCGGACAAGGCGCCAAGCAGATACTGGATTGGTTCGAGGATCATGCCGCCTTGCCGATCTCGTGTGGAGCGGCCATCCACTCACGGCCTTTCAGCATGCCCTGCCAGTAGATCGGGGGCAGCATCCGCTCTTTCAGGAACCACGCGGTGCGCGTCGGACGCGTTCCGTCCAGCAGCCAGGATGGGAAGCTGGGCAGCAGCTTTCCGCCATAGCCGAACTCGGCGAGGACGATCTTACCGCGTTCGACCGTGAGCGGGCATGAGCCGTAACCATTATAATCGGCAACGGGGGGTCTGCCGTCGAGCGCGGCCAGCGCGTTGACTGCGACCACGGGCGCCTGGACGCGAGCAGCAGCGGCGGTCTTGGCGTTGCTGGTGCCAGCGGCATCGCCAAGGCCAAAGATGTTTTCAAATCGCTTGTGCCGCAGCGTAGTCTCGTCGACCTCGACGAAGCCGCTCGCAGCCGCAAGCGGGCTATTTGCGACGACCGCATGTGACACCTGAGGTGGCACGACATGGAGCATATCGAACTCACGTTCGATCCGCTCGGAGACGCCGTCCTGCTTGCGCTCGAACGTGGCGACGCGGCGATCGGCGTCGACCGCGACCAGGTTGGACTCAAGTCTGAGATCGATACCGTACTTCTCGACATATTCCATCAGCGCCGGGACGTAGGTCGGGACCCCGAACAGGGCTGCGCCGGCATTATGGAACTCGACGTCGATAGCTGGGAGAACGCCGCTATCCCGCCAGATGTCGCAGGAGAGATACATCGCTTTCTGCGGTGCGCCGGCGCACTTGATCGGCATGGGTGGCTGCGAGAACAGCGCCCGCCCCTGCCGCAATTCCTTGACGAGCTGGTAGGTGTAGGGTGCCAGATCGTAGCGATAGTTGGAGGTGACGCCGTTGCGGCCGAGAGCCTCAGGCAGCCCTTCGATCTTCTCCCACGCCAGGCGCAGCCCGGGCGCGACGACCAGAACGCGATAGGTCAATGTGTCACCGTCTTCGAGCTCGACCGTGTTACGGTCGGGGTCGATGGCAACGGCGGGCAACCGTACCCACTTAACGCCCTTTGGCATTATGTCGGATTCGGCCTTGCGCGTCTGTTCGGGAGTGAAGACGCCGGCCCCCACCATCGTCCAGCCGGGCTGGTAATAATGGTCGGTCGCCGGATCGACGACCGCGATCGTCACTTTGGCGTTGCGCTTCAGAATGCTGGAAGCGGTCGCGATGCCGGCGGCACCGCCCCCGATGATGACGATGTCGTAGGTCATTGATCAGCCCTTTCGGAACGGCGCTTCAGCGCAGGCGTGAGATCGGCAAGGTCGTACCCGGCTGCCTTTGCTTGGTCGACGATCGTCGCCGGGTCGGCGCGATCGGCCTCGGCCAACGCCCACAAGGTCGCCGCGCGCGTCCCGCTACGGCAGAAGCCGAGCGTCGGCTGTGGCAGCGTGGCTAGCGCCTCCTTCATGCGATCCGCATCGGCGTCAGTCGCCTTGCCCGGTACGATAGGGACATGGGCAAACGCGAGACCGTGGTCGCCTGCCATTCGGGCCATTTCTTCCGCGCTTGGCTGGCCCGCCTCCTCGCCGTCCGGGCGGCTTGAGATGATCGAGCGATATCCTGCCTTCGCGGCAGCGGCGAGGTCGTCTTGCGTCAGCTGGGGGGCGGCAGAGAAGGACGAGGTGATCTGCTTGAAAGCCATGTGATGTCTCCTGTCTGATCAGGCCGAACGGCGGGAAGTGAATGCAAAGCGGTGGACGGCAACGCCGAGGGCCATTGCAGCGATGAAGACCAGTGCCGGCAGAGGCTGGATCGCCAGTGCGGCAATGGCGGGACCTGGGCACAATCCGACGATGCCCCAGCCTATGCCGAACAAGGCCGCACCGCCGATGAGGCGCCGGTCGATCGGCGAGGTGGCGGGCGTGTGGAATTGTTCGGCCGCGATCGGGGTCGAGCGACGCCGCACGACGAACCAGGCTATCGCCATCGGCAGGATCGCGCCTGCCATGACGAACGCCAAGGTCGGGTCCCACGCGCCGGTGACATCGAGGAACGCGCGCACCCGCGCCGGATCGATCATTCCGGAGATGGCAAGGCCGGCGCCGAACAGCGTCCCGCTAGCGAGTGAAATGAGGTTCTGGCGCATCACAGTATCACCCCGGACAGACGCATGATCGTGACCGTGACGACGCCGGTCGCCATGAACGTGACGGTCGCGGCGATGGACCGGGGCGACAGGCGGGACAGGCCGCATACGCCGTGACCACTGGTGCACCCGGACCCAAGCCGCGTTCCGATACCGACGACCAGACCGGCGACGGCAATCAGCGAAAGCGATGCCGGAAAGCTGGCTTTCACGCCCAAACTGGCCGCAGCAATACCCGCGCCCAAGGGCAGACCCGCGGTAAAGAGCAGCGCGAGGGCCCATGGTGGACCTCCATCGGTAAGACCCAAAACTCTTGCGAACATGCCGCTGACACCGGCGATGCGCCCGTTGCCCAGCAGCATGATCGCCGCGGCGACACCGATCATCAGCCCGCCGATGAAGCCTTCGAGCGGCATGGCATGGGGAAAGCCTGGCATCACAGCGCATCCAGCGGAATTTTGAGGTAGCGGGTGCCGTTGGCTTCCGGCTCCGGCAGATGACCACCGCGCATGTTCACCTGGATCGAGGGCAGGATGAGCTTCGGCATCGACAAGGTGGCGTCGCGACTGGTCCGCATCGCGACGAAGTCGTCTTCGCTGACCCCTTCGTGGACATGCACGTTGCCGACACGCTGTGCGCCTACAGTCGTCTCCCAGACATATTGGTCGCGACCCACCGCCTTGTAGTCGTGGCAGAGGAACAGGCGCGTCTCGTCCGGCAGCTGCATGAGCCGGCGGATCGAGCGGAATAGCTGGCGTGCGTCGCCACCAGGGAAGTCTGCCCGCGCGGTGCCGTAATCGGGCATGAAGAGCGTATCGCCGGTGAAGACCGCGTCCCCAATCGCATAGGCCATGTCCGCCGGCGTATGGCCGGGCACGTGCAGCGCAATGGCGTCGATGTTGCCGATGGCAAAGCGGTCGCCGTCCTCGAACAGCCGGTCGAACTCGGAACCGTTGCGCTCAAAATCGGTGCCGGCGTTGAAGATTTTGCCGAACACGTTCTGAACCCGGATGATCTCACGACCGATCGCGAGCTGCCCGCCAAGCGCCTGCTGAAGATAAGGTGCCGCAGACAGGTGATCGGCATGAGCATGGGTTTCCAGCAGCCAATCGACCGTCAGTCCCTGATCCCGCACGTAAGCGATCACTGCGTCCGCCGACGCGGTTTTGGTCCGGCCAGCCGCGGCGTCAAAATCGAGGACGCTGTCGACGATCGCAGCCTTTTTCGTCGCCACGTCCCAAACGACGTAGGTCGCTGTGTTGGTAGGCTCATCAAAGAAGGACTGAACGACCGGCGATCCGGCCGCTTTTGCGCGTCTGATCTGGGCGTTGGCTTCGCTCAAAACCGGGTCCATGACCATCTCCATTTAAACAAACTCATGGTTTATGTAGCTGTGTAAGCGTATTGCGTCAACGGGGTGTTCGTGCCATTTGGGAGGAATGGAAATGATGGAAGCGAACATGCCGCGCTCGCTGCGCATCGGGGATGCAGCCCCGAACTTCACCGCCCGCACCACTCAGGGCGAGATTGCGCTCGATCAGTATCGTGGGCGCTGGATTGTGTTTTTCTCGCACCCTGCTGACTTCACGCCGGTTTGCACGAGCGAGTTTGTGGCCTTGGCTAAAGCGGCCCCTCAATTCGAGGAGCTGGATTGCGTATTGTTGGGGCTGTCGGTCGACAGCCTCTACTCTCATGTCGCCTGGCTTCGCGCGATCCACGACGTTTTTGATGTCGAGGTGCCGTTTCCGGTGATCGAGGATCCGTCGATGGCGGTTGGGTATGCCTACGGCATGCTCGACGAGCAGGCTGGCGATGCCTCAACGGTACGTGCAACCTACTTCATCGATCCCAAAGGCATTATCCGCGCACTCAGCTGGTATCCGATGAATGTCGGGCGCTCGGTCGACGAGATGCTTCGCACGGTCAGGGCGTTGCAGCGTTCGGCCGATGGCGAGGCCTATACGCCCGCTGACTGGCAGCCGGGCGACGACGTGCTCCTGCCTCCCGCTTTGCCGGGGAACGCAGGCGCCGACTGGTTTCACCAGACGAAGGCTGACCGGTGATGGCGATCTACCAGTCCCGCGCGCTTGCCGACGTTGCAGTCGAGAAGCTGCGCGTGTTCGCGCAGCCGCAGCGCCTTATGATCCTGTCCTATCTGCTGGGTGGCGAACGGCAGGTGGCGGACATCGAGGCGGCCACGGGCGTGACCCAACCAGCGCTCAGTCAGCAGCTTGCCGAGCTGCGGCGCGCCGATCTGGTGAAGACCAGGCGTGAGGCGAAGCAGGTTCACTACCGTCTTGCCGACGATGCAGCCGCACTGTGTGTGCGAACCCTGGAGGCGATGTTCGGAGCCGACGATCTGTCGGCTCCCCAAACGGCCCCGGCCCCCCGCCCAGTGCGACCGCGCGAGACGCCGTCCGTGGTTCGACCGCAAAACATCGGTGCGGCCGTTTTTGCGAGAGTTGGCTGATCATTTCGGCTGAAGAAGGAAAAAGCGGATGCGTATGCCAATCATTGCTCTTGCAGGATGCTTGTCACTCATGAGCAGCGTCAGTGCTTCAGCCGGCGTGCCTAGGCAGGCGGTGATACCGGGATATGGCGCGATCACACCCGTCGAAGGTGCTGCGGAACGGCCCGATCGCAAGTTGCGCTATCGCGTGCTGTTCAATGTGACCAAGGCCGCGGCAACGCCGGATAAAATCAATCCATCGCTGGAGAAGGTCGCCCGCTTTTTGAACCTGCTGGGCAACGATGGCGTTCGTCCAGAACAAGGCGATGTCGTCGTGATCGTCCACGGTCCGGCGACGCCCATCGTTACCGAAGATCGCGCCTATGCGACAAAGACGGGAGTAGCTGCGAACCCCAACCTTGCCTTAATTGAGGCGTTGAAAAAGGCGGGTGTATCCGTTCGGGTATGCAGCCAAGCTCTTATCGGAAACGGGATCGACCCCGCTACGGTAGGAAAGAGTGTCGAAACTGACGTGTCTGCGCTGACGACTATGGCGACTTTGCAACTGCGTGGTTGGGCACTGATCCCCGACTGATCACGCCGACACGTTTACTGTTTCGCCGTTCTAGTCCGTAACGCTGCTGGTGTCATAACCGGTCGGTTGTGACACCAAAGTTGGGATTGGCTAGGCCCGATAGCGCAGAGCGTCGACCACCACCCTCATCGCCGGCGAGAGCTGACGCCGACTGGGATAGTAAAGGTGATAGCCCGGAAAAGGCGGGCACCAGTCGGCGAGCACGCGGACGAGTTCCCCAGTGTCCAGATGGGGTCGCGCGTGATCCTCCAACAGGTAGGCAATCCCGGCTCCCCCGAGCGCGCCCTGGCGCAGGAGCGCGATAGTGTTGACCACGAGTTGGCCCTCAACACGGACGTTAAGCGCGCGACCGTCCTTCTCGAACTCCCATACGGCAAGGCCGCCGTGGGTCGGAAAACGCTGGTTCAGGCAGTTATGCCCCGCCAGGTCGTGCGGCGTCTCCGGCAGTTCCTTCCCAGCAAAGTAGGCGGGCGAGGCGACGACCGCCATGCGCATGTCCGGCCCGATACGCACCGCTACCATATCCTGCGCGACCGTCTCCCCGAGGCGCACGCCAGCATCGAAGCGTTCCGCGGCAACGTCGACGAAGCCGGTGTTGACGCTGATCTCCACATGGAGGTCGGGATAATCGGGCAGGAGCTTGGCGACGGTCGGAAGCAGGATCGTTTCGGCCTGATGATCGCCGGTAGTGATGCGGACCGTGCCCGCGGGTTTGTCGCGAAGCTCGCTCAAACCCTCTAGTTCAGCGCGGATGCCGTCAAAGTGGGGTCCGACCGCGCGCAACAGGCGCTCGCCCGCCTCTGTCGCGGATACGCTGCGGGTCGTTCGAGCCAGCAGACGGACGCCCAATTTTTCCTCCAGCTTGCGAACCCGGTGACTAAGCGCGGACAGCGAGACGCCGAGTTGCGCCGCCGCGCGCGTGAAGCTGCGCTCCCGGGCGACCGCCAGAAAGGCGTCCACATCAGCGAGTGTTTCGCGCGCCACTGTTGAATTCCGATCAAGACCGATTGCACCTTTAAACGTCTAATTGGAACAAACAGCAGCGCCTAGATAGAGGTTCAGGCAATCGAGGAAGACACATGGCAATCCAAGACGAGAGCTTCGCGGGCAAGGTGGCCTTCATCACCGGCGGCGGTAGCGGCATCGGCCGCGTGACGGCGCGGGCCTTCGCGCGGAAGGGTGCGGCTGTGGTCGTGGCGGACATCGGGCGGGAGAACGCCGAGGAAACCGCGCGTCAGATCGAGCAGGCGGGTGGCCGCGCGCTGGCCGTCGTCTGCAATGCCTCGCGCGAGGAGGACGTGGAGGCCGCGATCGCGCGGACGGTGGACGCCTTCGGCCGGCTCGACTTCGCGTTCAACAATGCCGGCGTCGAGCAGCATACCAAGCCGCTGATCGAGGTGGCCGTGGACGAGTGGGACCGCGTGCTCACCGTCAACCTGCGTGGCGTGTTCCTATGCATGAAGCACCAGCTTCCGGTCATGCTGCGTCAGGGCAGCGGCGTGATCGTGAACACGTCGTCGGGCGCGGGTGTGAAAGGCATTCCCGGCCAGGGCGCCTATGCCGCGTCCAAGTTCGGGGTGATCGGGCTCACCAAGTCGGCGGCGCTCGACTACGCGGCGCAGAATATCCGGGTGAACGCGATCTGTCCCGGCATCATCGAGACGCCGATGATGGACCGATTCAGCGGCGGCACCGAGGAGGGCCGCGCCAAGGTGATCGAGCAGGAGCCGATCGGCCGCATGGGCAGGCCGGAGGAGATCGCATCCGGCGTGCTATGGATGTGCTCGGAACCCGCGGCCTTCATGACGGGACACGCCCTAGTGATGGACGGGGGACAGACCGTTTGACCTAATCGGACTAGGTGTCACAACCGGACGGTTTTGACACCAGCACCCTGACCTAGCATTTCCAACGGTTTGCAGGTGTCAAAACCCTATGTCAGAATGCAGGTATGGAAATCGGCTACGCCCGCGTGTCCCGAGGCGACTCCCAGGACATAGACCCGCAGCTTCGCGCGCTCCGCGATGCCGGGTGCGATCCCATCTACCAGGAGGAGGCATCGGGCGGCCGAGCTGACCGCCCCGAGCTGGCGCGCGCGATCGGCGCGTTGAAGGCTGGCGACGTGTTCGTGGTATGGAAGCTCGACCGGCTATCGCGCTCGCTTCGCGACCTTCTGTTCACCCTTGAGGCGATCACCGCCGCAGGCGCAGGATTCCGATCGGTGACTGAGGCGATCGACACCACCACCGCGCCCGGCCGATTGATGACGCAGATGCTAGGCGCGTTCGCCGAGTTCGAGCGCGCCATGATCCGCGAGCGAACCATGAACGGGCTGGCGCACGCGCGTAAAGCAGGCCGGCATCTTGGACGCCGGCCGAGCCTTACCGATCAGCAGCGCGCCGAGATCATCGCCAAGGCGGAATCCGGCCAAGGCTCCCCTGCCCAGCTCGCCAGCCTCTTCCGCGTATCCCGCTCCACCGTGCAGCGCGTGTTGCGCGAGCACCGCGCCCGCCAAGCAGTTGACTGATACGCTGACCCCAGCGGCTCGATCGGAGCGCATGCGCCAAGTGCGGGGGAAAGACACCCGTCCGGAAATGGTGGTGCGTCGATTGGCGCATCGGCTCGGTTATCGCTTTCGCCTGCATCGGCGCGACTTGCCCGGCAGCCCGGACCTCGTGTTTCCGGCCCGGCGAGCGGTGATTTTCGTGCATGGATGTTTCTGGCATCAGCACGATTGCCCGCGCGGCGCGCGACGACCGGCGAGCAACGCCAGCTATTGGCATCCCAAGCTGGCGAGGAATGTCGAACGGGATCGGGAAGCGCGGCAGCGCCTTGAGAGCCAAGGCTGGCGAACCTTGGTGATATGGGAATGCGAGATGCGGAGCGCCGACGAGCTATCCCGCCGCCTGACCGATTTTCTTGGCGGTTAGGCCCGGCGGATAGCCGCCATGTCCGATACCTTCTGGACGGCGCCGGCGCGCCGGACCGTGGTGCGCCGCATCAGGTCGGTGCCGGCTTGCATCACCTCGAAATCGACGTGATTGAGCTCGGCATCGTATCCTTTGAAGCAGCGGTGGAAGGCTGAAAGCAGCTCAACGGCATCGATTGGCTGGGCTGAGACGGAGGGGCTGGCGAGGGACGGCACGGTGCTGGGAAACAGATAGATGCAGGCGGGCGGAACCCGGAAAGGGCCAATGTCGGTGAGCCTCGATCCGTCTTCGCCAGCCACCTTGGGGCATGGACGCTCGATCGTGCCGCACACCATGTCCCAGACGATCAGCCCATCCACCCGCTGATTGCGTGAGATCACCTCGGCGCTGAGGCGAGTGTGGATCCCCGACCAGGCATTGCGCCGTGGATCGGCGCCAAGGTTGGTGCAGATGCTCCAGATCACGAACTCATCGGCATCGGCCGGGCGCTCGAATATGTTGGTGTTGTTGCCGTCCAGGCAGCCTTTCAGGTCAATGACGGCTCTGCGCCCGCTTGGGAGCCGGACGGCATAATCGTTGCGGCTGGAGTCCTCCGTCAGGTCCCATCCTGCGATGAAGCCTTCATCCTCCATGTGGTTCAGGACGTGCTGAACGAACTCGCGCTTGGCGCGCATCGTCGCGGAGAACTGCCCCCTCACCCGCTCGACCGCGCCCCGGAAGAGGCCCGAATTGTAGAAGTCGCGTTCGTCCAGGCCATGATCGCCGAGGCGGTGCGCCTCGGTCTTCAAGACCTCCGCGAACCGCTCGATTTGCGCGCGCAGATCGCTGTTCTGCTCGCAGGGGATGACGCTCATGCAGCCGCCCGTTCGGCCGCCTCCGCCATGCCGAGCAAGGGTTCCAAGATATGATGGGCCAAGTGCCGAACCACCGGCACCGCCACCCCGTCTCCGGTGAGGTGATAAGCTTCATTGTAGTTGCGGGGCAGCTTGTAGTCGTCCTCCAGGCCCATCAGGCGGGCCGTCTCACGCGCGGAGATCAGCCTCGATCGGACCTTGGCGCCGTCGATGACGACGATGACCTGCCGACTGGACCCGCCTGCGGGCGTTCGCAGGCAGCCCGAAATGTCATCGAAACGCACTTCCGCGCGCTGCACCTTCACGCCCTTTTCGTTGAGCCGCGTGCGCTTGTAGACGCCGCCCACCACGCGATGCCCGGCCCGCTTGGCCGCGTTCACCTTGGCGAGGTTGAGCGGCGACATCATGCCTAGGAGTTGCTGGGTTTCGGCCGGCGTGTGCCACGGCACACTCGATGGGTTCTCCTCGATCATGTCGGCGAACGTCGTATTGCGGCGGTTCGGCGTCGGCATGTTCCACCACAGCATTGCCTCGCGCAACGCCGCCGGCAGCCGTTCTACGGCGCTTTGCAGCCCGCGAGTGTGGAAGGGCTCAATGGGACCAGGCGCGAGCAATGCCGGATCGACCTGCACGTCGCCATGAACGCCGATCACGAACAGCCGAGGACGGGATTGCGGGAGGAACAGGGCCGCATTGATGACGAGGGCGCCGCAGCGATAACCAGCGTCGGCGAAGGTCTGGCAGATCGCCTCGAAATCCTTGCCCCCATGCGAAGTCAGCGTCCCGCAGACATTCTCGAGCGCGATCAGTTGGGGCGCGCGATCGTCCGCGATCAGCCCCCTGATCACGTCCCAGAACGGGTAGAAGGTTCCAGACCTCTCGCCGCGTAAGCCGGCGCCGCCGCCTGCGAGCGACAGGTCCTGGCAGGGGAACGACCCCCAGACCAGATCAGCGACGCCGGGCAAATCCGCAGCGGTGATTTGCTTCACGTCGCCAACCTTCAGCTCGCCTCCCGTCCCCCAGTTGGCTTGGTAGGTGAGCCCCTTCTTATGATCGAAGTCGTTGGCGAACAGGCAGGTCCAACCCGCTCCCAGCCCGGCGCGGGCCATGCCGCCTCCGGCGAAGAACTCATAAAACTCAGCCATTGGCGACCCGACCTTCCTCACGGCGGTCATTGGCGCCCGTCTCGCGCGCCAGCTTCTCCGCGATGGCTTCGGTGATCCAGGTGTTGCGCGAGACGTTGCCGGGACGGCCGGCGCGCGCAGCGTCGATCAGCGCGAACGTCTCAGCAGAGAGACGCAGGTTTATGCGATCAAGGTCGCGCACCGTGGCGGGCTTGAAGTTCGTGGTCATGGCGCCATTGTGGCGCCACAATCATCTTCTGTCTAGTATGTTCTGCGTCTGTTCTAAAAAATGAGCAAGCCCCCTACTCTTCTCCAGGATCAGACTCGCCCGTCAGGCCCAGCAGCTCGGCATGGTAGCTCGCCAGTCGATTGAAGTGAGCATCCATAGCCCGAGCTACTTGGGGTGAGTTTTTCACCGCCAGGAAATGGCCGACGATCTGAGTGTAGTGGCCTGCCTGGCGCGGAAGCCGCTGCACCGGATCGATCTTGTCGGCGATCTCCTCATCCGACATGACCTGAATCACCTGGGCTGGCTCCGGCACCGGCGCGCCTTCCGGAGGAGCCGCAGGAATCGACCCGTTCATCAGTTGAGACTTTGGGTTGAAGTGGTGGAACAGCACGCCTTCCAGCGGCGTGATCTCTTCCTTCGTTTCCACTGGATAGGCGAGCACCCAAGCGATTTCCCAAACGTCGATCTGACGATTGGCAATAATGTCGGAGCGGGCGGAAGTCAGATGCCGCGCAACGCGGCTGCGAATGCCATCTTTGGACTGGCCAACGTAGATCGGCACTTGGTCCAGATCGCAAAGGACGTAGACGCCAATCTGGTTGGTAAGGGTGCGGACCGCCTTCTTCCTGAATGTAAAATCGATCGCCACCGCTTACTCCGCCTGAATATCTAGCGGCACGATAGCCTTGGTAAGTTGCAGGCGCCAAGTCGGCGCGTCCTTCTGGACCGCGCTCTATCTCCGCTTCGCTCCGACCGAGCCGCCGATCGGCGTCTCGTCCCACACGGGTGACGATCGCTCGCGCGAGGGACGGGCGCGCCCGTCCAGGGTGGCGCCGGCGACGCCGGCGGCGTTGCATTTGATCGGAGGGAAAGTGGGGCGCCGCCCCCCTCTCCCAGCAACGGCAATCAGCCGGACCGTGGCTCGGCTACGCCTGCGCCCGCACCACACCGGCAGATTCCCGCTGCCCCCTCACCCCCCGCTGTTCGCCACGAGGCAGAGCCGATGGCCAAGGCCATCGCCCCGAGGGCAATTTGAAGGGAGCAGGACATGGAGCAGGATAATCGCGAAAGCTGGCTGAACCGGGTGTGCCCGGTCGACGGCCACGGACCCATGCGCCACGATGCGCTCGACAGCGACGATGAGGCGGCGGGCTAATCTAGATCGCAAAAGTCAGGCTAACGGCAGGTGGCGGAACTCCAATGGGTTGTGCCATCCTTCCAATCTGCATAATATCACACCAACAAGATTGAAGGTGTGCACACGTGCAAATAATCACACTAGCAGCTCAAAAGGGCGGGGTTGGAAAAACCACGTTGGCCGTCAATCTGGCGGTTGCTGCCCAATCCATCGGTATCAAGACCGCGCTGTTCGACCTCGACCCGCAGGAGAGCGCCACAGCATGGAGTGAGCGCCGTGAGGCCGAACTGCCGCATGTCGAGCCGATCAGCGCCCGGCGGCTGGATCAGGCGATCGATGCCGCCGGAGCAAATGGCTTTGCGCTCACCATCATCGACACACCACCTGCCGCTGGCGCTGAAGCCGTTGCCGCCGCGCAACGCGCCGACCTTGTTCTGATTCCGTGCCGCCCTTCCCTCATCGATTTGGACGCGATCAAACGCACCGCCCAGCTCATCAGCAGCACCGGCAAGAGCGGCTATGTCGTGCTCAATGCTGCACCCCCGACGGCCACGGCGCTGTTGGAAGATGCCCGGACCTTGGTTGAGGCCTCGGGGCTGAAAGTCGCACGCGCGGTGCTGCGCGAGCGCAGCGTCTATCGCGCAGCATGGCCTTACGGGCTTGGCGTCATCGAGCATGAGCCGGCGGGAAAAGCCGCTCAGGAGATTGCATCCCTGCGTGAGTTCCTGTTTGAAGTCTTGCAGGACTGCACACCTGCAAATGTGAAGGTTTGATATGGCACGTCGTTCATCTCTTCTCGCGCCGGCGATCCCGGAGAAGCCAGCGCAAGACGCTGCGGCGGAGGCGCGGCCTTCCCCCGCACCGGAACAGCCGGCAGCACGATCCGGCGGGCGACGACCCGGCAAGTATCATCTCGGAGCCTATTTCGATCCGGCAGACCCGACTGCGGAGGCCTTCCGAGTGTTGGCAGCGCGGACGCGGCGCAGCCATCAGGACTTGCTGGCCGAAGCGATTGCCGAGTTGGTGGCCAAGTATGACGCTAAGCAGCAGTTTGGCCGGTGATGATGTGCAATATTGCACACTTGCAAGCGTGCAAGGTTGAAACGTGAAGAAGCGGCAGGACCCTAATCCGGAGTTCGATCTCTTTCTGCCGATCATGGGCGACCTTCCGCTCAAGGATCAGCGGGAGACGATGGAACGACCATTCTTCTCCTTGCAGAAGCGCAAGCGGGTCAAGCCGATCGAATATACCAGCCCCGATGGGGCGACCTGGGTGAAGATCGAAGCGATCCCGGCTTATGGCATGGCGACGATCTGGGATGCCGATATCATCATCTGGGCCACCTCGACGCTGAACCGAATGCGTGAGCAGGGGATCAACGACCTTCCGAGGACGCTCAATACAACATCTTACGACCTTTTGCGGGCGATCAAGCGCGACACCAGCGGGAGGGCCTACCAGGAGCTGCAAGCGGCCCTCCAGCGACTACAAACCACTTCCATCTCTACGTCCATCCGCGCGCCCAAGCGGCGCAGCAAGGCAGGCTTCAACTGGCTGGATAAATGGACCTTGGAGGTGGACCCCGACACTGACCAGCCCCGTGGTTTGACCATCACTCTGTCTGATTGGGTCTATGAAGGCATCATGGCGGAGCGCTCGCTGCTCACCATGCACCCCGACTATTTCCTGCTCTCCGGAGGACTGGAGCGAGCACTTTACCGCATCGCCCGCAAGCACGCCGGCAACCAGCGAGGCGGGTGGACGTGCCGGGTTGAGGTGTTGCGCGACAAGACCGGTAGCGACAGCAAGCCCAAAGAGTTCAACCGGATGCTGCGCAAGATCATCGAGGCAAACCAGCTTCCTGATTACGCGGTGGAAATGGCTACGACCGTAGATGGCAGCCCGGCCGTGACGTTTCGGTTGAGAGGGGAGGCGGAGGCCTTGGCGCTGTCCGAGCAACTCCAGGCCGAGCAGGAACGGCGTGCTCGCTTGGAGGCCGATCGCCGGAGAACCTCCGAGGTTGATGACCTCATGGACCGGCTTGCACGCCGCTCCTGACTATCGTGGTTTCACACACCGCAGCTTTGGACGGGCGGCCAACGAGACCTGGATGATGAGTCAAAAGCCGCCCCGAGAAGGGAAATATGGAGCCACTTACTATCGTGGGATCACACACCTTCCGTTCGTGGTTTCACACACCCTGCTATCGTGGGATCACACACCGAATCACGTGGTTTCACCCACCGGGTGATGTGGCAAGTGATTGTACCGAAAGCGATATTTCCGCTTTTCCACAGGCTTAACTTGTTTAACAATTCCTATTTAACAGAATCTCTTAACGTCAGGACGCACCCAGAGCCGTGACCTGAGAAGAGCAATGCGGAACTGGCCTACCGGCCAATGCGCCTTCGTTCCGTGACGGCGATAGCCGTCACCAGAGCGGCCTAACGGCCGCAGGGCTTCCGGAAGAAGCCAAGCGAAACTGGCGATGTGTACCTTCAGCGTCCCGCCGGCGGAGAGGGCGGCGAAGGCGATACCCCAAAGCTCACCCTTCGATCTTCCAGAACGGGTGTGTGCGATCACGCCGGATCGAACAGGCCGGCGAACTCGCGCTGGTCATAGTAGCGGACCTTGCTGGCCCAGAGCGGGCGTTCGCCCTGGCGCAGCAACAGGAGCGTGTCGGCCGGCATCCGCATGATTTCGTCGGGCGTGACGAGCCGCCGCGCCGTGACATGCGTGCTGACGCTTTCCGAGGGACCGGCGCGATTATCGCCCCAGCCAGTGCCGCGCGACGTGCTGAGGGTCGCATATTCCAACGTCGTGTCTCCAATCGTGCGCGAGAGCATGTCGGCGGTGGCGTGATCGTTGACCCCGAACGTCTGGATCACGCCGGCATTGGACAGGAAGGTGCCGGCGCGCTCGTCATAGAGGGCGCGGAGCTGGTGCATGTCCTGAAGGATCGGCCAGAGCTGGAGGCCATAGCCGGCCATCAGCCCCATCGCGCGCTCCACCGGCTCCAGTCGGCCGAGTGCGGCGAACTCATCGAGCAGGAACAGCACGGGGCTTGTCGGCCGGGCAGGGGAGCGGGCCATGTCGGTGACGGCCTGTGCGACCAGCAGCCGCAGCCAGCGAGCATAGGTATCGAGCCGGTCGGGTGGCAGGCACAGGAACACGGTCCCGGGCCGCTCCTTCAGGTCCGCGAAGCGGAAATCGGAGGCGGACGTGCTTTCGACCAGGCGCGGGCTGTCGAGAAAGTGGGTGTGCCGCTGCGCTGACGACAGCACGCCGGCCGCTTCGCGATCGGACTTGCCGAGGTGACGGTTGGCGGCGCGCGCGATCAGCCCGTGCGCGCCGGTGCTCGCCTGCATGTCCGCCAGCAGCTCGGCGAAGGCGGCGGGATCGCGGGTGAGCTTGTCGCGCACGGTGGCGAGCGTGGCGCTGGCAGGGGGCTCATGGACGACGGTGTGCAGGATGATGCCGGCGATCAGCGCCTTGGCTTCCTCGTTCCAGTGCGCCTCGCCCGATTGCCCAGGCGCGTCATGGACCAGCGCGTCGGCGATCGTCTGCGCATCTTCCGCGAGGTCCGGGCTTGTCGGGTCGAGCTGCGCCAGGGGGTTGTAGCGGGCCGCAGGACGCCCGGAGACGCCGAAGGGGTCCAGGCACCACACAAGGCCCTTCCTCGCCCTCGCACGGGCCGTGACGCGGGCATTCTCGCCCTTGGGGTCAATGCAGACCACCGAGCGGTCGAGCAGGAGCAGATTGGGGATGATCGTGCCGACGCCCTTGCCGGAGCGGGTGGGTGCAATCGTCAGCAGGTGCGCCGCGCCGTCATAGCGGAGCAGCTTGCCGGATTCCTTGGCACGGCCAATCAGGAGATCTCCATTCGCCTCCAGCTTGCGTACGTCGGCGCGGTCGCCAAAGCGGGCCGAGCCCAGCAGCTCGTTCCTGCGATTGCCGGCGCGGCTGTTGATCCACCAGGTGGCGCCGATCAGCCCGACCAGGACCAAGAACGACACGGTGCCGGAAATCTGCCCGACGCCGAAGATGCCTTCCAGCCACCGCGCCGTCGTATAGGCGGCGACGAACGCGACGACGATCGCGAGCCGCCAGCTGATCGGCCGACGCCCGCCGATGAGCGGCCCCGCCATCAGCAGACCCGTTCCAGCGGTGTGATCGCCAGTGCCGGATCGGCATCGGGGTGGCCGAGCAGCTTGAGGACGATTTGCGTGGCGAGGGCAGGGGGCACCGCCTCGTCGCGCAGCATGTCGAACAGCAGGTGCTCGTCCGTCTCCAGCGCCATGCCCTCAATCGCGAGGTTGGCGCGCGAGTCCACGTCGTCCTCACGCCACATTGCGGCTTCAGCGGGCGTGCCGCGCACGTAATCCAGCGCGTGGACTTCCGCCCGGATCGCATCAATGTCGAGAGCGGTCATGTCGCCTCCATCAGGGCACATCGGCCATGTTAGCCGCCACGTCCGCCATCGAGCGTGCAAAGCCTCGCAGGGTGGCGACGTGGCGCGAGAAGGTCGCGCGATCCAGCACGATGGCATCGCCAAGTGCGGGCAATTTCTGCGCTGGGGTAGAAGCTGCCGCTAACCGGTTCAGGGCTCTCTGATTGAAAACCGGGATACCGTGGGCGCAGAGGTTCCGGACGGTGACCGCCTCAACCACGCCGCGGCGGCCACCCTTGAAGCTGGACCAACCCCGGCCGCCAAGTTTCAGGATTGTCGCGCCCCAGGCCTCAACCGGCGTTGCGGTGATCCAATGCTCGGCGGCCTGATCAATCGAGCTTGCCGGATCAAGGCCGGCAAACGACGTGCGCTGCACCCCCTTCTTGATGTGCAGCGTCTCGACCAACTCGCGTCCCAGGTCTTCGACCAAGGCGACGTAGGACGGAAACAGCACCCGGTAGAGCTGTTGCTCGTCGTTGAGCACGCCAGTGAAGTCGGCCAGATCGCATTTGAAGTTGGAGCCCGCCGGATCGGTCATCACCAGCGGTGCCGTGGACGTGATTGGGAAGCCGTTCACATAGGTTCGATAGGATGACAGCGCCATTTCGCAGGCGAAGCGAAAGCGGGTCAGGTCCCGCCATCGATCCCACATGCCATAACGAACCCAAGCCATCCCGCCCCACCCCTATGTTGTTGTCTCGGCTTCCGCGTCGAACGCACGTTTGCCGCGTCGCTTCCACAGCGCGAGCGTGTCGCCGGCATCGTCGCCGCGAGCGCGGCCGACCAGCTCCAGCAGCGCGCCGTAAATGGTTGCGCGATCGTCGTCGGCGAGTTCGACTAGGCCGGCTTTCTGGACGAGGCCGCCCAGCTCGATCAGGTGGCGGGTACGTTCGCGGCGTTGCACGATCCAGCCTCGCGTATCGTTACGACGCCGCGCCGCTTCCAGACGCTGGATCAGGGCCCGGTTGCGCGTTCCCGCCGTCGCTGTTCCCGCCAGCAGTCCGGCCACCTTTGCGCCTGCGCCGCTGAAAGAAAGCGGAGCCTTTCGTGCGCCACGCCTCCTTCGCTTCTGTATCCTTGGACGCGAGGGCATCGAGCAGCGCGCCGGCGAGCGTTTCTATGTCGAGCGCATCGGCACCGGTTGCGGTGACGAGCTGGCCGAGCTGTTCGATGCGGCGCGCCTTGATTGTGCGCGCGCGCTCCTCCAGCGCCTTCAGTTCCGCGTCATAGTCGCGCACCTTACGCATAGTGCTTTCTCCCTTCCGCGTCGGACTCACCGCAGCCTAGCAAACAGGAGCAGGCAGGCAACCCACAACGAAGCGCACACCAGTCAGTCAGCAGGAGCGGAGCGGATGATGAATGCGCGCTTATACATCGTTGCCGACGTGCGCTAAGAAGTGCATCATGGCAGTCGCGATGGCGATCTATCATTTCAGCGCCAAGGTTATCAGCCGTGCTAAGGGCTCCAGCGCCGTCGCGTCCGCTGCCTATCGCTCGGCATCGCGGCTGTTCGATGAGAAGCTGAATCGCCATCACGACTTCTCGAGCAAGGCTGGGGTGATCCACTCCGAAGTGCTGTTGCCACGAGGCGCGCCGGAGCGTTTAAACGACCGCACCGCGCTGTGGAACGAGGTGGAGGCAGGCGAGAAGCGCAAGGATGCGCAGCTTGCCCGCGAGGTGGAGTTCTCGATTCCGCGCGAGATGAATGAGAGGCAGGGCGTCCAGCTCGCCCGCGATTTCGTGAAAACACAGTTTGTTGATCGCGGGATGGTCGCAGACCTGAACGTACATTGGGACAAGGCAAAGGACGGCACGCCCAAGCCGCACGCGCATGTGATGATGACGATGCGGGACGTGGGACCGGACGGCTTCGGGAAGAAGAACCGCGACTGGAACAGCACCGAGCTGTTGAAGGACTGGCGCGAAGCGTGGAGCGCCCACGTCAACGAGCGCATGGCCGAGCTGGGGCTGGAGGGCCGGATCGATCACCGTTCCTATGAGGCGCAGGGGATCGGGCTGGAGCCGCAGCACAAGATCGGACCCGCAGCATCGCGCCGGCCGGAGCAGGGGCTTGAGGCGGAGCGGATCGAGGATCACGCGCGCATCGCACGGGAGAACGGCGAGCGGATCATCGCCAATCCTAATGTCGCGCTGGACGCCATCACGCGGCAGCAGGCCACGTTCACGACGCGCGACCTTGCGACGTTCGCGTTCCGGCACAGCGACTGCAAGGAGCAGTTCGACCAGGTGATGGGGGCGGTTCGGGGATCGCCCGAGCTGGTCGCATTGGGGAAGGACGGACGCAACCAGGAGCGGTTCACGTCCCGCGACATGATCGCGACCGAAGCACGGCTTGAGCGTGCTGGAGACGAGCTGGCGGCGCGGAGGGATCATGGTCTCCCGGCCGCGATGCTCAACAGAGCGAGCGCCGCTGCCGGGAGTGAAGGACTCGTGCTCGGAGACGAGCAGCGAGCCGCGCTGGAGCATATAACCGGGCCAAGCGGCATCGCCAATGTGATCGGCTATGCCGGCACCGGCAAATCCGCCATGTTGGGCGTCGCGCGCGATGGATGGGAGCAGGCGGGCTACACCGTGCGCGGCGCGGCGCTGTCCGGCATTGCGGCCGAAAATCTGGAGGGTGGATCGGGCATAGCCTCACGCACCATTGCCAGCCTTGAACATGCGTGGGGGCAGGGGCGCGAGCAGCTAGGCCCCAGGGACGTGCTGGTGGTGGACGAGGCCGGCATGATCGGCTCGCGCCAGATGGAGCGCGTGTTGAGCCAGGCGCGCGACGCCGGGGCCAAGGTCGTCATGGTGGGCGACCCCGAGCAGTTGCAGGCGATCGAGGCGGGCGCGGCGTTCCGCAGCGTCACCGAGCGGCACGGCGCGGCCGAGATCACCGAGATCAGGCGGCAGCGTGAGGACTGGCAGCGCGACGCCACGCGCGCGCTGGCGACCGGGCGCACCGGCGAGGCGATCCACGCCTATGACGGCAAGGGCATGGTCCACGCGGCCGACACGCGCGAGCAGGCGCGGGCCGAGCTGGTGGACGGTTGGGATCGCGCGCGCCAAGCTGAACCGGGCAATAGCCGGATCATCCTCACCCACACCAACGCCGAGGTGCAGAGCCTCAATGGCGAGGCGCGCGACCGGTTGCGCGCATCCGGCGACCTTGGCGACGACGTGACGGTGAAAGCCGAACGCGGCGAGCGCCAGTTCGCGACCGGCGACCGCATCATGTTCCTGCGCAACGAGCGCGGCATGGGGGTCAAGAACGGCACGCTCGCCACGATCGAGCGGGTATCGCCCGAGGGCATGGCGGTGCGCCTCGATGACGGGCGTGGGGTCGCGTTCGACACCAAGGACTATGCGCATGTCGATCATGGCTATGCGGCGACGTTCCACAAATCGCAGGGCGTCACGGTCGATCGCGCCCATGTTCTCGCCACCCCCGGCATGGACCGCCACAGCACCTATGTCGGCATGACCCGGCACCGCGATAGCGCGCAGCTCCATTATGGCCGCGATGACTTCACCGATCAGCGCCAGCTCGTCCGCACCCTGTCGCGTGAGCGCGGCAAGGACATGGCGGCAGACTATGCGCGGCCAGAGCAGGACCAGGTTCGCGCGTTCGCCGACCGGCGCGAGATCCGGTTCCCGGAACTCGCGCGCCAGGTGGTGGCGAAGGTCCGCGACAAGGCTAGGGGCATGTTCGACGGATTCCGGCCGAAGCCGGCGACCGAGAAGGCGACATCGCCGGAGCATGTCGCGACCGATCGGCCCCCGGCAACCTCGCAGGCGCGGGCGATCGAACGCTATGGGCGCGCCGCAGCGGATATAGGCAGGATGCGAAACAAGGGTTTGCCGGTGCTGGCGCACCAAGAACAGGCGCTGGCAAAGGCCGGCGACGCGCTCGACCAGACCCGGCCCCATGCCGCGCGCGACCTTGCAAGCGCGATCGAGCGCGACCCCAGGCTCGCGCGCGATGCGGCCGAGGGCAACACGGGCGGCGCGGCGAAGGCGATGGAGACGGAGCGCCAGGTCCGCACCGACCCGGAGAAACGCGCGGGCCGGTTCGTGGAGCAATGGCAGGGCATGAAGGAGGCGCGGGCCAGCATGGAGCGTGCCGGCGACCGCGCAGGCGCGGAAAGGCTCGGCAAGCGCATGGAGAGCATCGCGGGCGGGTTGCATCGCGATCCGCAGCTCGAATCCGCACTCCGTCGTCGCGCGCCCGAGCTGGCGTTGAACATGGAGCGCAGCCGGTCGATCGGGCAGGAGCTGGCGCAGTCGGTCAGCATCGGCCGCGACCGTGATCGTGGCATGAGCCGGTAAGGGGGACAGGTGGCGGACGAGGACGACAGCCAAGGAGCAGACGCGGCCGAGGCGTTCGAGGCATTGCGAGTCGATGTGCGCGGCGAGCTGGCGTTGTTGCGCCGCGCCGTGGAGGGCTTGGCGGTCGAGCGCGGCGGACAAGACATGCCCGACTACACCGAGACGCTGGGGCGGATACAGCAGGGCGTGGACGCCACGGCCGACCGGATCGCGGTCATCAACGACGTGATCGCCCGGAGTCCGGCGCTGGCGATGACGCCCGAGCAGATGGCGCAGCGCATCGCGGCAGCAGGCAACGCCGCCCGGCGCGAGGATCAGGCGGCGCTCGCCAAGGCGGGCGAGGACAAGGCCCGTGTCATGGCCGAGCTTCGCACCCTCGCCGGGTCCGCATGGACGCGGGCCGAGCAGAAGAACCGGCAGCTATGGTTCGGGTTGGGCGGGCTGGCACTCGGCATCCTCGCATGGGCGACTCTGCCCGGCCTTGTCGCGCGCGAGATCGCGCCGGCGAGTTGGCAATGGCCCGAGCGCATGGCAGCGCGGACGCTCGACCGCCCGATGTGGGATGCGGGGCAGCAGATGATGAACATTGCCGCTCCTGAAAACTGGCGGGCAATCGTCGCTGGCGACAAGGTCGTGACCGCGAATCGAGAGGTGATCGAGCGATGCCGCAAAGCGGCCACAGCAGCGAAGCCAACGCGATGCACAATCGTGATCGAGGCGGAGCGCCCCCAGCTTCGCGGGAGATAGGCATGATCGACAAAGCGAAAGAGATTGCCACCGCGACCAACCTGATGAGGATGGCGCTGGCATTGCTCGACAAAGCGGGAGAGGGAGCGAGCGCCGCAGCCTGCCATCTTCAGGGCGCGATCGACGCCACTGCCGGTGCGCAGCCGATGCAGGACGGCAACGCACTGACCCCGGAAAAGGAAGCCGTTCTTGATCGGCTCACTCGCGACCGACCGTCAGGCGAATAACATACCGCGTGGGCAGAACCCCGCACGATTAGATGCATGGCAGGCGGCGGCTTAAACCGCCGCCCACCAGCTCAGTAATTGTAGCTCGATCCGTAATAGCCATAGACTTGGCGGCCATAGTCGCGATCGAACGTCGGCTCATTGCCGCTGCTGTAGCGCGGCCCGCCTTCGAGCTGTTCCTTTGTCAAATTGACGACATAGCCGCCCTTGTCGGTATCGTAGGTGAGCTGATCCCAGGGAAGCGGGTGATAGTCGTCGCCCATGCCCAGGAACCCGCCGAACGACATGACGGCATATTCGGCCTTGCCCGATCGCTTATCGACCATGAAGTTGTAAACCGAGCCGAGCTTGTTGCCCTCGCGGTCATAGACGGCGGTGCCCTCGACCTTGTTGGAGGCGATCAGACGATCGGTTTCGTCGGTTTCCACGTTGTTGTCAGCCATGCAAATTCTCCTTCCTTGGCCAGAACGAAGGAGCCCGGCAGGGTATCCGACCGAACGGTTGCAGCCGGACGGATTGCGAACCCGGTGCATCGCTCTTGGGTGTGCCGCTATCTAACTATCCGACGAGCGCCTGCGCCGATCTACGCAACAGAGCCGGTCATGATGTCCTGCCCTCGTCGTTCTTGGTTTCAGCGCGTGCGTCGCGCAGGATTTCGATGCCGCCCTTGATCGCGATGAGGGCGGTCGCGAGCCCGACCAGCAGGTCGGGCCAGTTGCTTCCAAGCCAAAACACCAGCACGCCGGCAATCAGGATGCCCCCGTTCGAGATGAAGTCGTTGAAGCTGAAGGTGGTGGCGGCGCGGAGGTTCACGTCCTTCTGCTTCAGCCGCTGAAGCAGCCGCAGGCAGATGTAGTTCACGACGCCGGCAACCGCCGACATGACCATCATCGTCGGCCCGATCGGTTCGCTGCCCTGTATATAGCGGCGGCCGACGTCGATCAGGATGCCGCCGGCGAAAATCAGCAGCATGACGCCCGACGCGGTCGCGGCGCGCCTCTTCCAGGTCTGCCCGTGGCTGAGCGCTATGAGACTGAGCGCGTACACGGCCGTGTCCGACAGGTTGTCCACGCCGTTCGCGATCAGGGCGCTCGAGTCCGCAAAGAACCCGGCGGCGAAGAAGCCCGCCGCGATGGCGACGTTCAGCAGCAGCACGATCCAGAGCGTGCGTCGTTCGTCCGGTGCTTGACGATCGGTAGCGGCAGCCATCCTATAATCTCCTCGATCGTCAGCAGTGCGAGGGCGCCGACTAAAAACGTTTAATTGGTAGTGGGGTATCGAATCTTCCTGCGGATTGCGAAGTGTCATAGCCGGCATCGGAGTGCGGCTTATGAGGCAAGCTCGCCGACCAACGTCGGGCGCCATCGTTCGGTCTGTCCTTTTTACTCAGGTGCGGTCAAGCTTTCAGCCGATCCTGTAGCTGTAGCGGCTCGCAATGATGATCGCCCGGAACTGCAATATAGGGCGGTTTTCGGCTCGCATTGCGTGAGACGGATCGATGCGGGGAACGCACGCTCCGTGAGACAGAAACCACATTCGGTGCGACCGACGCGCAATGCTGATCCGTTGGCTTACGGACGGCAAAAAGCGGTGGTTAGCGCCCGGGCAGCTTTCCGAGCCGGCATGGTCGAATACCGCCGCCCTCCCTCCGAGGGTCATAACCGTTCGGTTCTGACACTTGAAACAGCAGCTGCCCTAGCGCGGACTGAGCTATGAAGCACCAGGTCCAAACCGGTTCAGAGGCACCTTGAGAAACGCCGTCCCACACTTGTCCGCATCCGGCAGCCGGCCGCCACGTATGTTCACCTGAAGCGCGGCGAGCATCAGGTCGGGTAGTGGGAGCGATGCGTCGCGTTTCTCGCGGGTCGCGACGAACTCGGCTTCGTCGATGCCATCGTGAACATGGATGTTGTCGCGACGCTGATCGGCGACGGTCGAGCGACCAAGTACGTCCCTGCCATCCTTGCCATAGTCATGCCCAACATAGGTTGCGGTTTCGGGTGGCAGATCGAGGATGGCGCGGATCGAGCACCACAGCGAATGAGCATCACCACCCGGGAAGTCCGCTCGGCTTGTGCCACTATCGGGAACCATCAGCGTATCGTGAACGAACGCGGCGTCACCGACGACATAAGTGATCGAGGCAAGCGTATGGCCCGGCGACAGCATGACATGAGCATCGAGCGTGCCGATCCGGAAACGCTCGCCATCCGCAAACAACCGGTCCCACTGGCTGCCGTCGACGGCGAGATCGGGCAGGCAGTAGATGTCCCGCCACAGCTTTTGCACTTCCACGACCTTGTTGCCGATCGCGGTTTTGCCACCGGTCTTGCCGGTGAGGTACGGAACGGCTGAAAAATGATCGGCGTGTGGGTGGGTGTCGAGCACCCATTCGACGGTTAGCCCCTTTTCGCGCACATAGTCGAGGATAAGATCCGCGTTTCGGGTCGCGGTCGCACCAGCGCGCGGGTCAAAATCCAGAACTGGATCGATGATCGCAGCCGTCTTCGTAGTGTCGTCGACGACAACATATTGGAAGCTACCAGTGCGCTCATCATGGAGCGACGCAACGGTCATACCATCGTGCTTATACTCGATCATGTTTTCATCCTCTCGCTCTGTTAGCTTTCTGCCCGCGCCCGCGCGAACAACCGCTCGAAATCACCCGGATCGATCGCGCCCATCACCAGCATGCGTCCGGCAAGAAAGCCCGGGGTGCCGGCCAAGCCGATCGAATAGGCCTCTTGGCCGTTCGCACGCAGGCGCGCCGCGACAGCCTGTGCATGCGAAGCAAGCCACGTCGTTGCGCTCAGCCAGTCACCGCCAGCGCCGATTACGACGTCCCGCAGCATGTCGTCGTCAATCGTACGGTTGTCGGCCATCAGCTGGCGATGGACGACCGGGTAGATGCCCTGTTCGGCACAGCTGAGCGCAACGCTCGCGGCACGTTCAGACGGTGGACCGAAGATCGGCCAATCCTTGTAGATGACCCTAATTTTGCCATCGCGTCGCACGGCCTCTTCCAACGCGGGGAAGGCGTGACGGCAGGCCGGGCAACGATAATCGGTGAAAACGGCAAGCCGCAACGTCGCGTCGGCAGGACCGTGCTCAGGCGAACTGCCGCCTGTCAGGATCAGGTCGGCGGTCGGACCAACGTCACGCCCAATCGGGGCGGTGCGCCGCAGCACCTGTCCGACCGCCCAGCCCCCCACGACTACAGCGCCGAGCCCGACCGCCTGCCTCCGACTGAGTGGCCCCGGCACGCTCAACGCCCTCCGGGCTTGCTGCGCGCCGTGGCGACGAGGCGGCGGAGCGCCGGCAGATCGACCGCGCCGGCCACGACCTGCGAGCCGACGATCAGCGCCGGCGTCCCATTGAACCCGATCGCTTCGGCAATCGCATTGGTGCGTGCGAGCAGCGCATCGATTTCCGCGCCACGCGTCTTCAGGTCACGTTGCAGACGCGGCCAATCCACCTTGGCTTTCACAGCAGCTGCCCTGATACCGGCGCTGTCGAGCCGCGCCGGCGAGGCAAGCAGCGCTCCATGGAAGGCGGCATGCCTGCCCTGCCACTGGCTCGCGACGGCCGCCCGGGACGCCTCACGGGAGGCGGGTCCGAATATTGGCCAATCCCGATACACGATCCGGACCTTCGGGTCGGAGCGAAGCAGCGCGTTCAGCACCGGCTCCATGCGACGGCAATAGGGGCAGTTGTAGTCGAAGAACTCGACAACGGTGACGTCATAGGCGGTGCCGGCCCGCTTGGGGGCTACGGGATCGTCGACGACTGCCTTGCGCGACAAATCAGGCTGCTGCTGCCCGACCGCAGGTGTCATCGGCACGGCGAAAGCAAGCGCGGCTAGAGCGCCGCGAAAGAGAAGGTTGCGGCGGTTCATCGGTGTTTCCTTGCCTTATCAATTCCATCGGCGAGCGCGGCGCGCGACAACTCTCCGAGCTGAAGCTGCACGATCGTGCCATTCGCGGCGACGAAGGCGGTTGCGGGATAGCCGGCGACTTCGAAGGCTCGGGAAAGCCTACGGTCGGGATCAAGCGCGACGTTGCCGGCACCGATGCCTTCGCGGGTAAGGAACTGGGTAACGGTCGCCGGCGCCTCACCCTGATCGGCGAGCAGAATCGGAACCTCTCCACGGCGCGACGCAGCAGCATCGAGCATCGGCAGCTCGCGCCGGCATGGGCCGCACCATGTCGCCCACAGATTGACCACGAAGGGACGACCCCGGAAACGATCAAGCGGGAGCGGAGCGCCGGATGGCGTCGTTAGGGCGAGATGATAGGGAAAGGGGCCGTAGGTCACGGGCGGGATCAGCGCCTGAAGCGTGAACCAGAGGCCGCCAGCTACGGCAAGCGCTGCCCAGCCTATCGCCAGAGCGCGCGTTCGGCCGAGCCGGAACGCCAGCGTT
>NZ_LAZX01000020.1 GCF_000980895.1 Sphingomonas sp. Ag1
TCGACGGGGGCGGGCGCGCCGGGGTCGGTGGACATGTCGCCGGGATCGGGCTCATTGCCCGGAGGGCGCAGCGGGTTCATCGGATTCTCCTGCCGTTTCGCGTGCGGGTTGCAGATGCCCAACGCCTCAGTCGCTGGCTGGTTCGGTGAGTACCCGTCTCGCCCGCGCTACTGACCGGAAAGCAGCTGCATTACCTGCGCGCGGAACAATGCGATGCGGGCGCGCATCGTCTTTGGATCATGGTCGGGCTTGGCAAAGACATTGGGGCACTCGGCCGCGACCATGATGTTGATGATCGTGGTCTTGTCGAGCGTCGGATCGCGTCGCCGGATCTCGGCCAGTGCCTCGGTGATCGTATTCTCGCGGTCGGGGCCGGCGAGGCGGCCGGTCAGCCCGTTGACGAACGCCGCGCCGATCGTTGGCGGCGCAACGGTCTGCGGGTCGGGGCAGGTCATTTGTTCGGATGGCTGCCGGCAGGCGGCGACCAGCAGAAGCGCCACCATCGCTCGTTTTCCGGCACCCGTCATGGCGACCCTCCGCAGATGATGTTGGCCCGATCGAAAGCGATCAGCCGCCGACAGTGGTGCGGGGTGGCCCGGGAGGGGTCAATTCAGGACTAACACGGAGATGGCGGGCGCCCGCGACCGGCCGCGGCGCCCGCCAGGGATCACGCCAGCGTGGGCATCACGAATTCGGCGCCCGCGCGGATGCTGCGCGGCCAGCGCGCCGTCACCGTCTTCAGCCGGGTGTAGAAACGCACCCCTTCCATGCCGTGCATGTGATGGTCGCCGAACAGCGACGCCTTCCACCCGCCAAAGCTGTGGAACGCCATCGGCACCGGGATCGGGATGTTGACGCCGACCATGCCTACCTCGATGCGATGCGCGAACTCCCGCGCCGCATCGCCGTCACGGGTGTAGATGGAGGTGCCATTGGCGAAGGGATGGCCGGCGATGAGCCGGACGGCCTCCTCGAAATCGGCCGCGCGCACCGCCGACAGGACGGGCCCGAAGATCTCTTCCTGATAGATCGACATGTCGGGGGTCACGTGATCGAACAGCGTGCCGCCAACGAAGAAGCCCGGTCCTGCCTCTGCGGCGAAGCGCCGCCCGTCGACGACCAGCGCCGCCCCCTGATCGACGCCGGCGGTGATGTACGACATCACCCGGTCACGATGCGCCGCGGTGATGAGCGGGCCCATTTCCATCGAGTTGTCGCGCCCGTTGCCGATGCGCAAGGCGCGAACCCGCGGCGCCAGCGCCTCGACCAGCCGGTCGGCGGTTTCCTGCCCCACCGGGACGGCGACGGAAATTGCCATGCAGCGCTCGCCCGCCGAGCCATAAGCGGCGCCGATCAGCGCGTCCGCGACCTGTTCGATATCGGCATCGGGCATGACGACCATGTGGTTCTTGGCACCGCCCAGCGCCTGGCACCGCTTCCCCTGACGTGTGGCGGTCTCATAGACGTACCGCGCGACCGGGGTGGAGCCGACGAAGCTGATCGCCTTGATCTCCGGCGCCTCAAGCAGAGCGTCGACCGCGACATGATCGCCATTGACGATCGAGAACACCCCGTCTGGCAGCCCCGCCTCGCTCAGCAGCTCCGCGAGGATCAGCGCGGCGGAGGGCACGCGCTCCGACGGCTTCAGGATG
>NZ_LAZX01000008.1 GCF_000980895.1 Sphingomonas sp. Ag1
CAGAATCGGGCGAATCTGGCCTCGTTGGGGTGAAGCGTGGCCAGCAGGACGGGAGGGGACGTCTGATTGGAGCGATTGGGAGGATCGTCGTTCACCTCTCCCGAAGAAAAGGCTGCGCGTGAGTGTTCGATGCAGCTCAGAACATGGAGCCATGCCTGCACGTCGCCCGGGTCTCGGAGGCGCCACCTACGCCTTTGCTTCATGGCAGATGCACCCTGGAGGTGGATCGACGCTGCACGCCGCCGATTTTAGGTTGCCGTAACTAAAGAAAGCGGTACGCTGCAACCAAACCCACCGTAGAGTAGAGGTTTGTGTTGGAGAGGAAAAACGCGGCCTTCGGTGTGCCGCCCGCGGCGCCATTGCGTGCACGCACCAAATTGCTGTTCGGCATGGGATCGCTGGCCGAGGGGGCGCAAACCGTTGCGTTCGGGTCGTATCTCCTGATCTTCTACAACCAGGTGATGGGTGTTCCGGCGGGGATCGTGTCGGCCGCGCTGATGGCGTCGCTGGTCATTGATGCGATCAGCAATCCGATCCTTGGCCATGTCAGCGACAATCTGCGGTCGCGGTGGGGACGCCGGCACCCCTTCATGTATGCCGCGGCGCTGCCGACGGCATTGTGCTTCTGGCTGATGTTCAATCCGCCGCAGGGTTGGAGCAACGACGCGCTGTTCTGGTACATCCTGGCCGTCGCGACGCTCGGCCGGATCGCGATCAACCTCTACGAGCTTCCCTCCGCCGCGCTGACCCCGGAGCTGAGCGAGGATTATGACGAGCGCACGTCGCTGATGACGTGGCGCTATTTCTTTGGATATGTCGGCGGGCTCGGCATCGCGACCTTGCTGTTCTTCGTGCTGCTGCGCCCCACCCCGCAATATCCGGTCGGCCAGCTCAACCCGGAAGGCTATCACCAGCTGGGCATCATCGGCGCGGTGCTGACGTTCGCCGCGATCCTGATCTGCGCAGTGGGGACACAGGCGCGCGGCAGGATGGTGCCGCAGCCCCCTGCCCGCGAGCGGCAATCGTTCGGGCAGCATTTCCGCGAGATGCTGGGCACGCTGAACCACCGCGGGTTCCAGGCACTGCTCGCCTTCGGGGTGCTGAAATTCTCTGCCGCCGGCCTGTACGCCTCGATGGCGGTGTATCTGGGCACCTATGTCTGGCAGCTGAGCCCGAGGAGCATGGGCCTGCTGGCGTTCGACGGCGTCATCGCCGCGCTGATCGCGCTG
>NZ_LAZX01000019.1 GCF_000980895.1 Sphingomonas sp. Ag1
CTTCAGCCGCTCGATCAGTTCGTCGGGCGGAATGTCGACGACTTCGATCTCCGCCTGCTCCAGGATACGATCAGGCACCGTTTCGCGCACGCGGACGCGGGTGAAGCTCGCGACGATATCGTTCAGGCTTTCGACGTGCTGGATATTCACCGTCGAATAGACGTCGATACCCGCGGCGAGCAGTTCCTCCACATCCTGATACCGCTTGGGATGGCGGCCGCCCGGCGCATTGGTGTGTGCGAGCTCATCGACCAGCACCAGCCGCGGGCGACGCGCCAGGATCGCGTCGAGATCCATCTCAAGCAGCGTTCGCCCCTCATAGGGGACGCGACGGCGGGGGATGATGTCGCGGCCGCGGGTCAGCGCCTCGGTTTCGATCCGGCCGTGCGTCTCGACCACGCCGATCACCACGTCGACGCCGTCGCGCTCCCGCGCCGCGCCCTCGGACAGCATCTCATACGTCTTGCCGACGCCGGGGGCCGCACCGAGAAAGATCTTCAGCCGCCCCCGCCCCTCCTGCGCCGCCTGGCGCAGGAGGGCATCCGGATCAGGTCTGCCATCACCGGATACCGCCATCAACGCCCCATGCCGTCCAGCGCACGGTTGAGGGCGAGGACATTGACGTGCGGCTCACCGAGGATCGAGCCCTGGACGTGCGCGGTTACCACCGCGCGGACCTCCGCCTCCGGAAGACGCCGGATCCGGGCGATGCGCGGTGCCTGTGCCAGTGCGGCGGCGGGTGACAGATCCGGGTCGAGCCCCGAGCCGCTGGCGGTCATCAGATCCGCCGGCAGCGGCCCGTCGATGCCTTCGGCACGGCGCCTGGCGACGTCAGGCGTCACCCGATCGACCAGCGCCTGCGCGGCGGGACCGAGGTTCGATCCCGAGGATGCCAGCCCGTCATAGCCTTTGCCGGCCGCCGAGGGGCGTGTCTGGAAATAGCGATCCGTGGTGAATGCCTGGCCGACCACCGTGGAGCCGATCACCCGGCCAGCCGGATCGCGCACCAGACTGCCATTGGATTGGTGTGGGAACAGCAGCTGCCCGATCCCCGTCATCGCCAACGGATACGCCAGCCCCAGCACGCCCGCAAACAGGATCGTCATGACGATTGCGGGGCGAAGCGCCGAGGTAAATTCCTTGCCCATGTGAAAGCTCCCTTACGCGAGGCCGAGGCCGCCGACGACAAGATCGATGATCTTGATGCCGACGAACGGGGCAACGAGGCCGCCGAGGCCGTAGATGGCGAGGTTGCGGGCCAGCAGTGGCCCTGCGCCCACCGGCCGGTAGGTGACGCCGCGCAGCGCCAGCGGCACCAGCAGCGGAATGATGACGGCGTTGAAGATGATCGCCGAGAGGATCGCGGACTGCGGTGTTGCCAGCCCCATCACATTCAGCACGCCCAGCGCCGGGTAGAGCGCGACGAACATCGCGGGGATGATCGCGAAATATTTGGCCACGTCGTTCGCGACCGAGAAGGTCGTGAGCGCGCCGCGGGTCATCAGCAGCTGCTTGCCGAGGCCAACGACCTCGATCAGCTTGGTCGGATCGCTGTCGAGATCGACCATATTGCCCGCCTCGCGCGCCGCCTGCGTGCCGGTGTTCATCGCCACGCCGACATCGGCCTGCGCCAGCGCGGGCG
>NZ_LAZX01000024.1 GCF_000980895.1 Sphingomonas sp. Ag1
CGGCCTGCGCCAGCGCGGGCGCGTCATTGGTGCCGTCTCCGCACATCGCCACCAATCGGCCGCCGGTCTGCTCCTTCCGGATCAGGGCCAGCTTGTCCTCGGGGGTTGCCTGGGCAAGGAAATCGTCCACCCCGGCCTCGGCAGCGATCGCGGCGGCGGTCAGCGGATTGTCGCCGGTGATCATCACCGTGCGGATGCCCATCTGGCGCAGCTCCCCGAACCGTTCGCGGATGCCAGCCTTCACCACGTCCTTGAGGAAGATCGCTCCCAGGAGCCGTCCATCCTGCACCACCGCCAGCGGCGTGCCGCCCCCCCGGGCAATCTCGTCGGTGATGCGGCGAAGCTCGGTCGCCGCCGCCGTCTCGCCAACGCCGGGGTTGGCGCGCAACACCGAATCAACCGCCCCCTTCTGGATCAACGAGCCCCCGGCCCTGACGCCGGAAAGCCGCGTCTGGGCGGTGAACGGGATCACCTCCGCTCCATCGGGCAACGTCGTGATGGTGACGCCGAACGCCTCACGCGCCAGCATCACGATCGAGCGGCCCTCCGGCGTCTCGTCCGCCAGGCTCGCCAGGAGCGCGGCTTCGGCGAGCGCCTGCACGCTGGTGCCGCTGATCGCGCGAAACTCGCTCGCCGCCCGGTCGCCGACGGTGATCGTGCCCGTCTTGTCGAGCAGCAGCACGTCAACGTCCCCCGCCGCCTCCACCGCGCGGCCGGATTTGGCGAGCACGTTGAACCGCACCAGCCGGTCCATGCCAGCGATGCCGATCGCGGAGAGCAGCGCCGCGATCGTCGTCGGGATCAGCGTGATGAGCAATGCGACGAGCATCGCCACCGGGATCCCGCCGCCGGCATAGGAGGCGAAGCCGGGGATCGTGGCCACAGCGATGAGGAAGATGATCGTCAGCCCGACGAGCAGGATCGTCAGCGCGATCTCGTTCGGCGTCTTCTGCCGCTCCGCCCCCTCGACCAGCGCGATCATCCGATCGAGAAAGCCCTTGCCGGGCTCCACCGTCACCTTCACGCGGATCTCGTCCGAGATGACGCGCGTACCCGCGGTGACGGCTGACCGATCACCGCCCGCCTCGCGGATCACCGGCGCGCTTTCGCCCGTGATCGCGGCCTCGTTGACGCTGGCGACGCCCGCGACGACTTCGCCATCGGAGGGGATCAGGTCATTGGTCTCGACCAGCACGATATCGCCGACCTTCAGCTGGCTCGCGGGGACATCGTCATATTGACGGCCGTCGCCCTTCAGCCGCTTGGCGGTCAGTTCCGCCTTGGTCGCGCGCAAGCTGGCAGCCTGCGCCTTCCCACGCCCTTCGGCCAGCGCCTCGGCAAAGGTGCCGAACAGCACCGTCAGCCACAGCCAGACGGCGAGCTGCGCCTTGAAGGCGACGCTGAGATCGTCGTGTCCGACGACAAGCAGGATCGTCATCAGCAGTGCGACGACCGCGGTGACGAACATCACCGGGTTACGGACGAGTTCCCTGGGATTGAGCTTCAGGAACGAAGCCTTGACCGCCGGCACGACCAGATCGGCCGTGAACAGGCTCTTGGCCGAAGTTTTTTGAGATTGGGCTTTTGCCATGGTGGCCCCCGATCAGAACAGCTGGCCGCGGATCATCGCGAGATGATCGGCGATGGGACCGAGCGCGAGGCTCGGCAGGAAGGTGAGACCGCCCAGGATCAGCACGATGCCGACCAGCAGGCCGATCCACAGACCACCGGTGGTCGGGAACGAGCCCGCGCTTTCCGGCGTGTGCTTCTTGGCCGCAAGACCACCGGCGATCGCCAGCATCGGCACGATGAC
>NZ_LAZX01000077.1 GCF_000980895.1 Sphingomonas sp. Ag1
GCTCGCCGACCCAGAAGGGCCGCCCGGGCGACACCGGCCCGCCCGTCGCCCGCCCCGGCGCGCCCAGCGCGGCAAGCAGCACGCTAGCCAGCGCCCCGCCCGGCGCACTCCCGCTCCCGCCCGTCACGCTGCCGAACACGCTGCCGATCCCAGCGCGCAGCGCATTGGCCGCAATCTCGCCCATCGCCGACAAGGCGACGGTTTTCAGGTCCTCGAACCCCAGCTTGCCCGTCCGCACCGCGCGCGCCAGCGTCATCTCGATCGCCCGCCCGGCGCGGTCCGCACCTGCGGCCAGCGGCCCTTCCAGCGCGGCGCGCATCTCCGCCACGTCGCGTGCAAAGCCACTGGCGTCGGCGCGCACGCCGACGACCATCCGATCCCAATCCTCATCCATCCGGAAATGCCCTTTTCAGCGCGGCGATCATCGCCGCATCGGGGGGCCCCGCCCCGTCAGCCCGGCCCGACCCGTCAGCCTCGCCCAGCACCCGCACCAGCGCGGCGAGCTCGGCTGGCGTCGCGCCCCAGAACGCGTGCGGGCTCCAGCCGAACAGCACGCCCGACAGCCCCGCCAGCCGCACCGCCGCCTCGGCAAAGCTGTCCCCCGGCCGGGGCGCGGCCGTGGCCGATCTCATCGCCCCGCCAGTATCTGCCCGATCAACACCTTCAGCGGCGCCATCGCCGCGGTCAGCCCCTGCGCCGCCACCGCCTCGCCCAGCATGTCGCGCGTCAGCGCCGCCGGCCGATCGCGAAGGCAATGCCAGAACAGCCCGACGATCTCGCCCAGCGCCAGCCGCCCCTCGGCGGCCCGCTCGACCAGCGCAAACAGCGGCCCCAGCTCCGCCTCAGCCGCGACCAGCGCGGCAAAGCTCGGCCGAAGCACCAGCGCCTCGCCCGCGACGCGCAGGCTCGCCTCGCCGCGCTGCGCGTTCGCCCCGCTCATGCCGCCACCACCGGGCCGGAGCTTTCGAGGTTCACCGTGTAGCTGCGCTCGCCGTTGAAATCGCCGGCATAGTCCAGCCGAGTCACCAGGAACCGGCCGGTCAGCGTCTCGCCGCTTTCGAAACTCAGCCGGTAATCGTCGATCGTCCCCGCCAGCGCATTGGTCTTCACCCGCGTTTCCGCCGCCGATCCGGTGAACACCCCTGCCGCCGACACGCTGACGCTGCGCACGCCCGCGCCCGACAACAGGTCGCGCCACCCGCCCGACCCCTTGTTGGTCACCACCACCGCCTCGCCATTGATGCTCAGCTGCGTGGTGCGCATCCCGGCCACCGTCGCGAATGCCGGCGTCGCCGCGCCATCGCCCACCTTCAGCAGGAAGGCCGAACCTTTCTCCACCGCCATCTTATATCTCCCGATAGATCTTGACCGCGAACTCGCCCGTCGCGGCCCAGCGGTCGCCCCCGCCACTTTTCACGATGCGCGTTCGCACCAGCCGCAGCGCCACCACCCGCCACCCGCCATCGATCGCGCCCGACAGCGCGGCGATGGCCTCCTCGACCTGCGCCGCCAGCGTGCGCAGCCGCACCGGCCGCTCGCCGGCATCGTGCAGCATGATCCGCACCCGCCCCTCGCGCCCGTCGATTCCTGCCCCGCCCCAGCGCGCCAGCACCGCATCCTCGACCACCGCATGGGGCAGCGCCGCGCGCACCGGCGGCGCATCGAACGTTGTCACGACAGTGCCGACCGCGGCGACCAGCGCCGCCTGCAACGCCGTCGCCGGATCGCTCCCGCCGCCACTCATGGATGCGCCTCCGCCATCAGCCGCATTCGCCGATACGGCCGCCACAGCGCCGCCACCGCTGCCGGCGGCGCGCGCCCGGCGTCGCGATCGTTGAACAGATGCGCGATCAGCATCGCGACGCCTTGCGCGATGGGTGGCGGCAGCGCGTCCCAGTCCACTGCCAGCCCCGCGGTATAGCTCACCGCCACGCGCCCCGCCGCGCCCGGCGCGATCACCCGCACCCAGCCACGCGCCGCGCCATCCACGTCCACCGCATAGGCGTCCGGCGGCAGCACGAACGGCGCCCCCTCCGCCGGCAGTCCCATGACGCCGCCGATCGCGCGGACCGGCGCCGCCGCCAGCAATTGCCACCCGCCGCCGCGCGCCGCCGGCAGCACATCCTCCACCGTTCGCGTCACCAGCAACGTGCCGGTGAACGCCTCCGCCAGCGTGATCGCGGTGGCGGCCAGCCGCTCCAGCAGCGCCTGTTCCGCCTCTCCCTCCAGCCGCAGAAAGCCGCGCGCCTCCTCCACCGCCGCGGCGATCGCGGCGGGCGACACCCCCGAAACCGTCATCATCCTCTCCCCCTCAGCAACGACACGCCCCTCCCGCGCGAACGGGAGGGGCGGGAAAGGATCACGACGCGGCGAACTTCATCACCTTGATCGCCTCGCTGTTCGACACGCAGCCACCGACGCGCTTGGTGGCGTAGAAGCTGACGAACGGCTTCTTGGTGTAGGGATCGCGCAGGATCGCGGTCTCGCTGCGCTCGGCGATCAGATAGCCCGCCTTGAAGTTGCCGAACGCGATCGACAGCGTGTTCGCCGCCATGTCGGGCATGTCCTCCGCCTCGACCACCGGATAGCCGAGCAGCGTCGCCGGCTGCCCCGCCGCCAGGCTCGGCTGCCACACGAACGCGCCATCGCTGGTCTTGAACTTGCGGATGCGCGCCAGCGTCGCCGCGTTCATCACGAACACCGCCCCCTGCCGGTATGGCGCGCGCAGCGACTGGACCAGGTCGATCAGCCGTTCCTGCGGGTTGCTGCCGAAATCGCCCGCCGCGCCCGACAGGATATGCTGCAGCGTGCCGAACGGCCGCGCGGCATCGCCGGTCGCCGCCGTCGCCTGCTGCAGGAACCCCTTGGGCCGGTTGATGCCGTTGCCATTGACGAACGCCGCGCCTTCCGCCTTGGCGAATTCCGCCGCGATCTCGCCCGCCAGCCATTCCTCGACGTCGAAATGCGCGTCATCGAGCATTGCCTGAGTCGCCGACGGATTGGCGAACAGCTCGCCCATCGGCGGCGCGATCTCCACCATCGTCGGCGTCGCCGTCTCGCCCCGCTCGCCCGTCTCGGCCGCCCAGCCCGACGGCGTGCCACCCGTCGTCACCAGCTTGCGATAGCCGGCGCTGCCGACCGACACGACATTGGCGATGCTCCGGATCGGCGACGCGGCTTTCAGCGTCGCATCGATCACCGCGTCGAGCTCCTTCGGCACGGCATAGCCGCCGGTGTCGCCGGTCACCCCCGAAAACGCCTTCATCTCCAGCACCGCGCCGCTGCGCACGAACGCCCCGAACGCGGCGTCGCGGCCAGTACCCGGAATTGCCGACGCGCCATCCAGCACCGGCCGTGCCACCATCATCTCACCCATGTTCTTCTCCCACGCGAAAACCCTCCCCGGCCGCGCTTGGCCGGGAAGCTGCACCCACCACGGGCGCGCACCTTCAGATCTCGATGATCGTCTCCACCCGCGCCGCCGCCTGCATCGGCACGGCGACCAGGCTCACTTCGGCAAGGCGTGCGCGCAGCACCTCGCGCCACGCCCCCTGCCGCGCCGCCAGCGCGCGATACCCGACCGACAGCCCGCGCAGCGCCCCGCTGCGCACCATCCGCGCGACCTCGGGATCAACAACGCACGCCTCGATCCACAGCCCGCGCGCATCCTCCCCGATCGCCCAGATCTCCCCCACCGGCTTGCCCTGATGCTGCATCAGCAGCGGCACCGGCACCGGCACCGCATCGGCAAAGACGCCGCTGCGAAACACGTCGCCCGCCCGGTCGACCCGGTCGAACAAGGCGGCATAGCCCTGAATCCGCAGGCTCATCGCACCCACTCCCCGAACCCCAGCTTCACCGCCAGCAAGGCGAGCAGCAGCGCCGCCGCCCAGCCGGCGAACGCCTTCCACGCGCTCCTCTTGGCATCGCGCCACGCGGTCAGCAGCTCGCGCAGTTCGGCGAGATCACGTGACGCCGCATCGTCGGCCAGCCCCAGCCGGGTCATCGCCCGCGTCGCGCCCAGCTCGCCCGCCTCCTCGGCAATCGCGCGCAACGTCGCCATGTCCGTGCCGCCAGCGCTCCCCTGCGCCAGCAGCTGCGCCAGAACAGAACCAGTTCCAGAAGACCCTGTCATTGCGCCCACCCCACCATCTGCCGCTTTTCGTCGGCGGAAATGAAATCGGCCGCGGACACCATCGCCCACAGCCGCTCGCGATCCTCCACCAATGCCGGCACGCGATCGGGATCGATCTCGATCCGCGCCTCGGCAAACCAGTCGCGCAAGCCAGCCGCCAGCGCCCCGAACACCGCATCCGCCAGCGGCAGCACGGTCAGCCGCCACAATGCGCGATTGGCCTCGCGATAATTGGCGTAGGTCGCATCCCCGGGCAGCCCCAGCAGCATCGGCGGCACGCCAAAGGCCAGCGCGATCTCCCGCGCCGCCGCCGATTTCAGCCCGACGAAATCCATGTCGGCCGGCGACAGGCTCAGCGCCTGCCACTTCAGCCCCCCTTCCAGCAGCATCGGTCGCCCGGCATTGCCCGCGCCGGCAAAGCCCGCCTCCATTTCCTCGCGCAGCCGCTGGAACTGGTCGGCCGACAGCGCCGATCCGTCCCCGGGATCATAGACCAGCGCCCCCGAAGGCCGCGCCGCATTGTCGAGCAGCGCCTTGTTCCAGCGGCCAGCGGCATTGTGCACCGCGATCGCCCCCGATGCCGCGCCAAGGCACCCCAGCCCGTAATGATCGTCGAGCGGGTGGAACCCGCGCACATGGATCACCGCATCGGGCGCGATCTCGCTCACCCGCCCGCCCACGGTGTAGCGATAGCCCGCCGCCCAGCCGCCGGCGTCCAGCACCACGCCGACCCGCTCGGGCCGCAGCGGATACAGCTCCGCCACCTTGCCCGCCTCGTCGCGCAGCACCTGGACGAAGGCATTGCCGTGCAGCAGCACCTGCGCCGCCACCACTTCCGCCAGCCGCCCGCCCCCGCTGCGTGCCGTCACCAACGCCAGCAGCGCGGGATCGCTCGCGTCCAGCGGCGCCGATCCCACCGCCTCCGCCACCAGCCGCACCGCGCGCTGCGCCACCGCATTGCCGAGATACCCCGCGCGCACCTGCGCCTCATATCCCGTGGGCCACTCCCCGTGTGCGAAGCTTTGCCCCCCGTGCGACCCCGCCCCCCGCGACAAGGCCGGACGCGATTCCTCGCGCCCGGCCCTCATGCCGAACCATCTCATGCTCATCTCTCCCGAATGTCGAAGCCGACGGCGCGCTACAGCGCGCCCGCAACAGCTCCAGAGGCGCGCTACAGCGCGCGCACCGCCGCCGCCCCGCGCCGCCCCAGCATCAGCTCATTGAGCGCCCAGACCAGGGCGTCCGCGCGGTCCGGCGATCGCCCCGGCCCCTCATAGCCGCCGCCGACCACCATCCCGCACAGCTCGTCCTCCAGCATCGGGAACACGCCCGCATGGCGCACGCGTCCCGCCTCATACAGCGCCGCCACCGGCTCCGCCCGCGCCACCTTCCCGCGGCTGGCATGGACCAGCCTGACCGGCAGCCCCGTATCCGCGGCATGAAGCACCGATCGCACCATCTCGCCGCCCTGGTTGGCCTCCGCCACCACCCGGTCGGCGCCATGCCGCGCGGCGCAGCCCGCCACCGCGCGCGCCCAGCCCTCGGGCGTCGCGCCGGTCACGCTGGCATCCTCGATCACATGGCCGCCTCCCTCGGCGTCCAGCCCGGCGGCAACGATCCCGCAGGCGTCGCCCCCGACGCCCGCCGGCGGATCGACCCCAACCACCACGCGCACCAGCACCGGCGCCGCCACGATCCGGCACCCCTCGATCATCGCGCGCGACCATAGCGCCCCCGCGACCGTCTCGATCATCTCGCCGTCCAGCTCCTGCCGGCCCAGCGCGGTGCCGCCATAGCTTTCCATCATCGTCTCGATGAACGCCGCCGGCAGATGAACATTGTCGCCCGTCCGCCCGGTCGTCTGGTGAAGCCCCGGCAGCGCCATCACCCGGCGCATCAGCACGGTCGATCGCGGCGTGGTCGTCACCATCACCTGCGGCTGCTTTCCCAGCCGCATCGTCATCATCAGATTGTCCCACGCCGCCTCGCCGCGCCGCCACTTCGCCAGTTCGTCACACCAGGCGGCATGATGTTCCGGCCCGCGCAGCCCCTCGGGCGAATCCGCCGAATAGACGGTGGCGATCGCCCCGCCCGGCCAGCGCACCTCGCCCTTGCTCGCCGCCCATGCGGGCCGCATGTCGAGCCGCGCGGTGGCAAGCACCCCGCTCGGCCCCTCCACCATCACCCGCCGCGCCTCGTCCGCGGTCGCCCCGACCAAGGCGATCCGCGCCTCGGGCACCCGCCGCGCGACGCCATTGACCCATTCCGCCCCGGCGCGCGTCTTGCCGAACCCGCGCCCCGCCCGGACCAGCCACACGCGCCACGCCTCCTCCGACCAATATTGCCCCCCATGCGCGAAGGTGTGCCAGCGCCCCGCCAGCTCCACCTTCATCGGCATCGACAGTTCTGCGATCACCCGGTCGCGCTCGTCCGGCGGCAGCAGCGCCAGCCGCATCAGCAGATCGTCGTTCATGACGCCGCCCCCCGCCTGGCCAGCCCGTCGAGCGCGCGCTTCAGCGCCGCGTCGCTCTCCGCCTCGGTCGGCATGCGGACCGGCAGCACCTGCCCCCTGCGCCCGCCATCGGCGGCGCGATGCCGCTGCAACATGCCGACCGCCAGTTGCAGGTCGCCATTGCTGATGCTCGCGCCCGGCGCGCCAGCCGCCACCGCATCGACCTTGCCGATCGCATAGACCAACAGCGCATTTTCCAGCCGGTCGTATCCGATCGCCAGCGCCTCATCCCAGGCCGCAGCAAAGGCGGCATCCACGCTGCGCCAGCGGTGGACCGTCGCCAGCGTCCGCCCCGCCGACGCGGCCGCCGCCGCCACATTGCAGGTCTCCGCCAGCACCTTGGCAAAGCGCAGCTGCCGCAGCCGGGTGGTATGCCCGGCGATCCGCTCGACCCCGCGCTTTTCGTCGCGCGGCCACGCGCTCGCGTCCGCCGCCGCGCCAGCCTCATCCCCGGGCGCTGGCGACAACGTCGCGACGTCAGTCACGACGCCCTCGCCGCCGCCCTGCGACACGGCGCCCGGCGCTTCGCTGCGGCTGCGCGCTTTCCCTCCCCGCCCCACGCCGGTCGCGGCACCCGGCTTGCGCGCCGTGGTTTGCGCGGCCTCACCCGCCGTGGTGCCTCGCACCGCCCGCCGCGCTCGCGCCGGATCGGCCGGCACCTGCTCCCGCGCGCCGCTGCCGCCAATGCGCACGATCCCGTCCGCTGCGCCCTTGTTCATCGCGCCTCTCCCCCGCTGCCGTGGAGGTCCCGCCGTTCGGACAGGCCCCCAAACGCCGACGGGCCGGGAGCGACAGGGCTCATCCCTGCGCTCACCGGCCCGTCGCCGCATCGAGCTGGCGGCGCTGCCCAATCGCGCCTGCACTTCCTCGATGTTCCTGTTTTGTACACAAACAGCGTCGCGCTGTCAAGCGCGTTTCGCTTGCCCTTGGCCGCGCCCCCGCGCAGGAACCCTCGCGAATGACTGCGGGGAGGACGAATGAGCAGCTATGACGTGGTGATCGTCGGTGCGGGCCATGGCGGTGCTCAGGCCGCCATCGCGCTACGCCAGGCGAAGTTCGACGGCACGATCGCGGTGATCGGCGCGGAGCCGGAACTGCCCTACGAACGCCCGCCCCTGTCGAAGGAATATCTCGCCGGCGACAAGGCGTTCGACCGTATCCTGATCCGCCCGGCGGCCTTCTGGCAGGAACGCAGTGTCGACATGCTGCTCGGCCGCGAAGTCACCGCCGTCGATCCCGCCGCGCATCGTGTCACCACCGCTGACGGCGCGACGATCGGCTATCGCCACCTCATCTGGGCCACCGGCGGCAGCCCGCGCCGTCTCGCCTGCGCCGGCAATGATCTCGCCGGCGTCCACACCGTGCGCACCCGCGCCGATGCCGATCGCATGATGGCGGAGCTTCCCGGCGTGACGGACGCGGTCGTCATCGGCGGCGGCTATATCGGGCTGGAGGCCGCGGCCGTCCTCGCGAAGTTCGGCAAGAAGGTCGTTCTACTCGAGGCGCTCGACCGGGTCCTTGCCCGAGTCGCCGGCCCCGACCTGTCGCGCTTCTACGAGGCGGAACATCGCGCGCGCGGCGTCGACGTTCGGCTCGGCGTCGCGGTCGACTGCATCGTCGGGGAGGACGGCCGCGCCACCGGCGTTCGCCTCGCCGACGGCAGCGTGATCCCCGCGCAGCTCGTCATCGTCGGCATCGGCATCATCCCCGCGGTCGAACCGTTGCTGGCCGCCGGCGCGGTCGGCGGCAATGGCGTCGCGGTCGACGCGCAATGCCGCACCAGCCTGCCCGACATCTTCGCGATCGGCGATTGCGCGCTCCACGCCAACGGCTTCGCCGACGATGCCGACATCCGGCTCGAATCGGTGCAGAACGCCAATGACCAGGCCAATGTCGTCGCCAGGACGATCGCCGGTCAGGACGCGGCCTATCACGCGGTGCCGTGGTTCTGGTCCAACCAATATGATCTGAAGCTTCAGACCGTCGGCCTCTCGATCGGCCATGACGCCACTGTCCTGCGCGGCGACCCCGCCACCCGCAGCTTCTCGATCATCTACCTCAAGGCCGGCCGAGTCATCGCGCTCGACTGCGTCAATTCGGTCAAGGATTACGTCCAGGGCCGAAAGCTCATCGAAACCCGCGCCGCGCCCGATCCCGACCGGCTGGCGGATGCGGCGACTCCGCTGAAGGAACTCACCGCCTAGCCGCCGCCACCAACGAAAAAGGGGCGCCGGCAAATCTGCCAGCGCCCCCTTTCCTGTGTCGCCCGGGCGACCCGATCAGATGTGGATCGGCTTGCCCTGCACCGCCATCGCGGCTTCCTTGATCGCTTCCGAATGCGTCGGGTGCGCGTGGCAGGTGTAGGCGATGTCCTCGCTGGTCGCGCCAAACTCCATCGCCTGCGCCGCCTGCGCGATCATTGTGCCCGCGACGCTCGCGATGCACCACACGCCCAGCACGCGATCGGTCTTGGCGTCGGCGATCACCTTCACGAACCCGTCCGGCTCATGGTTGGTCTTGGCGCGGCTGTTCGCCATCATCGGGAACTTGCCGACCTTGATCTCGCCCTTCTCCTTGGCGGCTTCCTCGGTCAGCCCGACGCCCGCGATCTCCGGCCAGGTGTAGACGACCGACGGGATCACATCATGGTTCACGATGCCATGCTGGCCCGCGATATTCTCCGCAACGGCGATGCCCTCGTCCTCGGCCTTGTGCGCCAGCATCGGCCCCGGAATGACGTCGCCGATCGCCCAGACACCCGAAACCGAGGTGCGGAAATCGTGGTCGGTCTCGATCTGGCCGCGATTGTTCGGGGTGAGGCCGATCTTCTCCAGCCCCAGGCCGTCGGTGTTCGGCTTGCGGCCGATCGACACCAGCACGCAATCCGCCTCGATCGTCGATGCCTCGCCGCCGGCGGCCGGCTCAACGGTCAGCGTCGCCTTGTCGCCGTTCACGGCAACATTGGTCACCTTGGTGCCCAGCTTGAACTCGATCCCCTGCTTCTTGAAGATCTTGTTGGCTTCCTTGCGCACGTCCCCGTCGAAGCCGGGCAGGATCTGGTCGAGGAACTCGACGCAGGTCACCTTCGCACCCAGACGACGCCACACCGAGCCAAGCTCCAGCCCGATCACGCCGCCACCGATGACGACCATGTGCTCGGGAACCTTGGGCAGTTCCAGCGCACCGGTCGAATCGACCACCACCTTCTGGTCGATCGTCACGCCCGGCAGCGGGGTGACGCTGGATCCGGTCGCGATGACGATGTTCTTCGCCGTCACCTTCTGCCCGCCGACGGTGACACTGTGTGCGTCCTCGAAGCTGGCGCGGCCCTTCAGCCACGTCACCTTGTTCTTCTTGAAGAGGTATTCGATGCCGCCCGTCAGGCTCTTCACCGACTCGCGGCGCTGGCCGTGCATCGCATCGAGGTCCAGCTCCGGCGTCACCTTCACGCCCATCTTCGCCATCGAGCCATTGGCTGCCGCATCGAAAAATTCGCTCGCGTGAAGCATCGCCTTGGACGGGATGCAGCCGACGTTGAGGCAGGTGCCCCCCAGCGTCTCGCGGCTCTCGGCGCAGGCGGTCTTCAGGCCCAATTGTGCCGCCCGGATCGCTGCGACATAGCCACCCGGACCGGCACCGATCACGAGAACGTCATAGTCGAATTCGTCAGCCATCGGGTGCACTCGCCTCTGGATTAGGGAAACCGGCTGCGACATAGACCCTCATGACGTGGGTGCAACCCCGCGAGCGACTTAGGAGAGGCCGGATGGACCTGACGTGGAGCCCTGAGGAACAGGCGTTCGAGGCGGAGGTGCGCGATTTTCTCGCCACCGCGCTCACCCCCGATCTGCAACGCGCCGGCCGCCTCTCCACCAGCGTCTATGCCGATCACGAAGCCAGCATGAAATGGCAGCAGATCCTGGTCGAAAAGGGCTGGGCCGCACCGCACTGGGCGCCCGAGCACGGCGGCACCGACTGGACCGTGGCACAACATTACATCTGGAATCGGGAGCGGATCGCGGCCGGCGCGCCGGGCCTGTCGCCGATGGGCATTTCAATGGTGGCCTATGTCATCATGAAATACGGCACGCCCGAGCAGCAACGCTTCTTCCTGCCGCGCATCCTTTCGGGCGAGATCTTCTTCTGCCAGGGCTATTCCGAACCCGGCTCGGGCAGCGATCTGGCGTCCTTGCAGACCAGCGCCATCGACGACGGCGACGATCTCATCATCAACGGCCAGAAAGTGTGGACCACCCACGCCAATGAGGCGAACTGGATCTTCGCACTGGTCCGCACGTCGAAGGAAGGCCGCCCGCAGCAGGGCATCACCTTCATCCTGATCGACATGACGACCCCCGGGGTGGAGGTCCGCCCCTTCACCATGGCCTCGGGCGAGCAGATCCAGAACGCGGTCTTCTTCACCGACGTGCGCGTGCCCAAGGCGAACGTGATGGGGGAGATCGACCGCGGCTGGAGCGTCGCGAAATATCTTCTCGAATTCGAACGCGGCGGCAATGCCTACGCCCCCGCGCTCAAGGCCCGCGCCGACGCCATCGCCCGCTATGCGGCGGAAACCATCGGCAGCGACGGCGCGCCGCTCCTCGATGACCCGGTTTTCGCCACCAAGCTCGCCCGCGCGCGGATCCGCGCCGACGTGCTGGAGATCATGGAACTCCGCCTGCTCTCGGCGGCGAACGACGATGGCAGCGTCGGCGCCTTGTCGTCGATGATGAAGATCATGGGCACCGAACTCGCCGGCACACTGACCGAACTGACCATGGAGGCGGCGGGCGACCGCGGCCTCGTCTATCAACCCCACGCCACCATGCCCGGCGGCCCGGTCCCCCGCCACACGCCGCCCGCCGACGGCTATGTGTCGGGCGAGGAATGGCACGCGCTCGCACCGCTGCGCTACATGAACGAGCGCGCCGGCCCGATCTACGCCGGCTCCAACGAAATCCAGCGCAACATCATCGCCAAACAGGTGCTGGGGCTCTGACCAAGCCCCCCGCTCCGATTGCACGAAAAAAGGGGCCCCGGCCTGCGCCGGAGCCCCCTTTCGCTAGCTCGGCGCGGGGATCAGAAGTGCCCGATCACGCCCAGCATCGGACGCACCGTCTCGAAATCGCCGGTGGTGGCGATTTCGGCGCGGATGCGGATGCCTTCCTTCTTGACCAGACCGTCCAGGCCGATCGCCGACGGGCCGAACTCGCCGCCGATGCCGTAGGAGATACGGCCATAGTCGCGGCTGTCGTTGCCGTAGCGGTCGAAGTTGACCCAGCGATAGCCGGCCTTGACGTAGATGAGGCCAGTCTCACCAGCGCGCGCGCCGACCCGGCCGTGCACACCATATTCCCAGTCGATGTCGCCGGTGAAGCCCTTGGCCGCATTGCCCTCGACGCCGACGAAGAAGCTGTTGAGCGGCACGTTCACGCCGACCACGCCCTCGACCAGGCCGCCCTTCAGGCGGTTGCCCGGCTGCGACACGGGGATGCCGCCGCCCGGTGCGCTCTCGAAGCCTTCATAGCCGCCCAGCACGCCGACATAGGGATCGATCCCGAACGCGCGCGAACCGTCGCTGGTGGTCTCCTGCGCCGCCGCCACAGACGGAATCACAAAAGCGGCGGCAACGGCCGCCGAAAGCAACTTCTTCATCACAATACCTTATCACGAGGCCGCCGCTTGATGCGCGGTCCACACGTTCAAACCGTCAGGGTTCCCGCAAGTTGCTGCACTTGCGAGACAAAGAAATCGTGTTGCATTGCAGCAACACTACTGTGGCCGAAACGGGACGACCTAGAACAGCCGCCCGCCGTCGGGCACCGCCAGCGTCGGCGCAGCCAGCACCACCTTGCCCGCCGCGTCGGGAAAGCCGAGCGTCAGCACTTCGCTCATCACCGGGCCGATCTGCCGCGGCGGGAAGTTCACCACCGCCATCACCTGCCTGCCGACCAGATCCTCGGCGGCATGGTTCTCGGTGATCTGCGCCGACGATTTCTTGCGCCCGATCACCGCCCCGAAATCAATCACCAGCTTCAGCGCCGGCTTGCGCGCTTCTGGGAACGGCTCGGCCGACACGATCGTGCCGACGCGAATGTCGACCTTCAGGAAATCGTCGAAACTGATCGTCTCGGCCGCCGGGGCGCCGGCATCATGATTGGCGTGCATCAGAAATCCGGGTTCTCGTAATAATCAGGCGGCTCGATCCCGCTCATCCGCTCGGCCAGCAAGGGCCGGAAGCTGCGGCGGCTCTTGAACGCCGAATACCACGCCTTGGCATGGGTATGCCCTGACCAGTCAATCCCGCCGAGATAATCCGCGACCGAGATATGCGCCGCGGCGGCAAGGTCGGCGAGGCTGATCGTCGCGCCCGCCATCCATTTGCGATGGTCGAGCAGGTAATCGATGTAATCGAGATGCCCGATCGCGGATTTCATCGCCTCGCGCAGCCGGGCGGCGTTGGGCGACTGGCGCAGCACCAGCCGCTTCACCATCCGCTCCTCGATCAACGGCTGGCTGACGTCGCGGAAGAATTGCGCGTCGAACCAGGTTGTCAGGCGGCGGATCTCGGCGCGGTTGGCGGCCGATCCGTTGATCATCGCCGCGCGATCGACCGTCTCCTCGAAATATTCGCAGATCGCCATCGAATCGATCAGCACCGTGCCGCGCTCGCCATCCACCATCACCGGCGTCTGCCCGGCGGGGTTCAGGTGCAGGAACTCGTCCCGCCGCGACCACGGCATTTCCCGCACCAGCTCATAGCCGACGTCCTTCTCGCCCAGCAGGATGCGGACCTTGCGGGTGAAGGGACACAAAGGAAATTGATGGAGCTGCCACATGCCCCATCGTTAGGCCGCCAAGCCGGCCAGTGAAAGGCGCTTCGGCGAACTTGCGCCACCGCATGGCGTGTCACGCCGGGGCAGGTTATGCCGTGCCGCAAGCGGACGCAGGATCCGCATCATCAGGAGAGGCCGATGACCTTTGAACAGATCCGCTACACGATCGATGGCCCGATCGCGACGATCATGCTCGCCCGCCCGGAGAAGATGAACGCCTATACCGCGGTGATGGGGGCTGAGTTGGCCGAAGCGGTGCGCAAGGCGGGCACCGAGGAGAAGGTGCGCGTCATCATCCTGACTGGCGAGGGCCGCGGCTTCTGCGCGGGCGCGGACATCTCCGGCGGCGCCGACAGCTTCGGCAGCGGCGGGCCTAATTTCGCCGCCAAGGGCAAGCCGCGGCAGGACGGCGGCGGCTTCGTCGGCGCGCTGTTCGACAGTCCCAAGCCGATCATCGCCGCGATCAACGGCGCTGCGGTCGGGGTCGGCGCCACGCTCACCCTGCCATGCGACATCCGCATCGCCGCCGACACCGCGCGCTTCGGCTTCGTCTTCGCGCGCCGCGGGCTGGTCCCTGAGGCGGGCAGCGCCTGGTTCCTGCCGCAGCTCGTCGGCCTGCCCCAGGCGCTGCGCTGGTGCCTGTCGGGCGCACTGTTCGACGCGGCTGAGGCGCTTCGCGGCGGGCTGGTCAGCGAGGTCGTCCCCGCCGACATCCTGCTCGCCCGCGCCCACGAAATCGCGCGCGAGATTGCCGAGAACACCGCTCCCGTCTCGATCGCGCTGACCCGCCAGATGCTGTGGCGCTTCGCTGGCGAGCCATCGCCAGCCGCCGCGCTCAAGGTCGATGGCGGATTCGCCATGACGCTCGGCGCCGGGCCCGACGTGCGCGAGGGCGTCGCCGCCTTCTTGGAAAAGCGCCCCCCCGCCTTCCCCGGGCGGATCGCCACCGACATGCCGCCCGGCTACCCTTGGTGGGGCCGCTGACGGCGCTCGCCCCGCCATCGCCGCCATCACCGTTGCCGGAAGCGGCGCGGACCCATGCCCGAACTGCAATGGCGCGCGCACGATGCTTGCTTGCGCCCCGCCCCCCTGCTGCGCTTCAACCGCGCATCCACCGGAGTAACCCAATGCGCCGTTTCGCTTTTCTCCTTGCCTGTTCCGTCCTCGCCGCCCCCGTCCTCGCCGCCCCAGCCCCCGCGCTTGCGCAGCAGCAGGCGAATGCCGCGCCGGTTGATGGCCCCAGCCGCACCTTCACTGGCAACGACCTGTTCGGCCTCTCGATCGCGGCCGATCCGCAGATCAGCCCGGACGGCCGCACCATCGTCTATGTCCGCCGCACCGGCGACATCATGACCGACCGGATGCAATCGTCCCTGTGGCTGATCGATGTCGCCAGCGGCAAGCAGACGCCCTTCGCCACCAGCGGCTCCAGCCCGCGCTGGTCGCCTGACGGCACGCGGGTCGCCTATGTCGCCGCCGATGGCGAGCGCGCCCAGCTCTTCGTCCGCTGGGTCGGCAACGGCGCCAGCACGCGCGTGACCAGCCTGCCGGGTGATCCCAACAGCCTGTCCTGGTCGCCCGACGGCACGCGTCTCGCGTACATCGCGACCGTCGCTGGCGAACCGACCAAGCTCGGCAAGGCACCCGCCAAGCCGGAGGGGGCGAAATGGGCCGAACCGCTCGAGGTGATCGATCGCATCACCTATCGCAACGACGGCCCCGGCTATCGCAAGCCCGGCTACGACCATGTCTTCGTCGTCTCGGCGGAGGGCGGCGCGGCGCAGCAGCTGACCTTCGGCAAGTTCGATGATGGCGGCCCGCTGTCGTGGAGCGCGGACGGCCGCACCATCCTGTTCTCCGCCATCCGCGGCCCGGATGCCGAGCGTCAGGTGATGAATTCCGAAGTGATCGCGGTGGACACCCGCACCGGCGCATTGCGCACGCTCACCAGCCGCGATGGGCCGGACGGCGCACCGCGCTTCTCCAGCGATGGCAACCGGGTCGCCTGGATCGGCTTCGACGATAAGCGCCGCGCTTATACCAACGCCGAACTGTACGTCGGTGACGCCAATGCCGCGTCGCCGCGCTCGCTCACCGCATCGCTCGATCGTTCGATCGATGACGCCCAATGGGCCGGCGACGGCCGCGCGCTCTACGCCAGCTATGACGACAAGGGGCAGCGCAAGCTCGCCCGCATCGGGCTCGACGGGCGTTCGACGGTTCTTGCCGACAACCTCGCCGGCGGCGGGCTCGACCGCCCCTATACCGGCGGCGACTTCTCCGTCTCGCGCGGCGGCACGATCGCCTACAGCGGAGGCGATGCCTCGGCCCCGGCAGATGTGTGGGTGTGGAGCGGCGGCAAGGCGCGTCGCCTGACCAACCTCAACGCCGTGCTCACCGCCTCCAAGACGCTGGCGCCGGTGCGCAAGATCGCGGTAACCGCGCCCGACGGCCGCCCGATCGACGCGTGGCTCGCCACCCCGCCGGGCTGGCAGCCGGGCACCCGCGTGCCGCTGATCCTCGAAATCCACGGCGGCCCGCATTCCGCCTACGGCCCGAGCTTCGCCACCGACGTCCAGCTCTATGCGTCCGCCGGCTATGCCGTGCTGTGGACCAACCCGCGCGGCTCCACCTCCTACGGCGCCGAGTTCGCGAACCTGATCGACAAGAATTATCCCAGCGAGGACTATGACGATCTGATGGCCGCGGTGGACGCGGCGATCGCGGAGGGCGTGGCCGATCCCAACAATCTGTTCGTGACCGGCGGCTCGGGCGGCGGCGTGCTCACCTCCTGGATCGTCGGCAAGACCGATCGCTTCAAGGCGGCGGCCACGCAAAAGCCCGTGATCAACTGGATCAGCGAGGCGCTGACGATGGACAACACGCTGTTCACGTCGCGCTACTGGTTCTCCAAGCTGCCGTGGGAAGATCCCATGAGCTACTGGAACCGCTCGCCGTTGAGCCTCGTCGGCAACGTGAAGACCCCCACGCTCGTCGTCGTCGGCAGCGAGGATTACCGCACCCCCGTCAGCGAGAGTGAGCAATATTATGCCGCGCTCCAGATCGCCGGCGTCCCGACCGCGCTGGTGAAGGTGCCCGGCGCCAGCCACGGCGGCTTCACCAGCCGCCCGTCACAATCGGCGGCGAAGGCCAGCGCGATCCTCGCCTGGTTCGATCGCTACCGCAACGCCGCGCCGGCGGCATCCACCCCGGCCAATTGATCATCGGCATGGCGGCGGACCGCGCGTTCGCCGCCATGCCATAATCGTTTGGCGCGACTCCGCGAGCGGGCGTATGATCCTCTGATGGAAAAGCGCCGCCAGATCGCGATCGTCACCGGCACGTTGTCGCTCGCCGCGCTCGCCATGATCGACCCGCCCAGCGCGGACATCCGCATCCTGACGCATGAGCGCGCCGACACCTCGCCGGCCCGTTTCCAGGCCGGGGTCGACCTCGGCCTCGCCAGCGCCTCGATTCTGGTCACCTGGACGGCGCACCAGCTGACACGCTGAGCCACCACCGCGCCGCGGCGATGGCCCTGTTCGTTTGCCTGATCAGGCCGCGCGCTGTTCCAGCGCCTGCGCCGCCTCGGCCATCAACGACGCGATGATGTCGGCAAGCGGCTCTTCCTTGGTCACCATGCCGACCGACTGGCCCGCCATCACGCTGCCATGCTCGACATCGCCGTCGATCACCGCCCGGCGCAGCGCACCGGCCCAATAATGTTCGATCTGCAGCTGCGCCTCGGCCATCGCGACCGCGCCTTCGTCCAGCGCCTGCGCCACTTCGCGCTGCTTGGCGGTGAACAGCTCGCCCCCGGCATTCTTCAGCGCGCGCACCGGGATCACCGGCAGCCGCGGGTCGATCTGAACGCTCGCCACCGCGTCGCGCGCGGAGGCGCGGATGAAGGCCTGCTTGAACTTCGGGTGCGCGATCGATTCGGTCGCGCAGACGAAGCGCGTGCCGAGCTGGACGCCAGCCGCGCCCATGTCGAGATAGCCCGCAATCGCCTCGCCGCGGCCGATGCCGCCGGCGATGAACACCGGCACGTCATTGGCGATCGCCGGCAGGATCTCCTGCGCCAGCACGCTGGTCGACACCGGGCCGATATGCCCGCCCGCTTCCGATCCCTCGATCACCAGCGCGTCGACGCCCGAACGGATCAGCTTCTTCGCCAGCGCCAGCGTCGGCGCAAAGCAGATCACCTTGGCGCCGCTCGCCTTGATCGCCTCCAGCGAGCCCTTGGGCGGCAGCCCGCCGGCCAGCACGACGTGCCCGACCTGATGCTTACCGCACACCTCGATCAGCGCCATCAGATCGGGGTGCATGGTGATCAGGTTCACGCCGAACGGCTTGTCGGTCAGCGCCTTGGTTGCCGCGATTTCCTTGTCGAGCAGCTCAACCGTCATCGCGCCGCACGCGATCACGCCGAAGCCGCCGGCGTTGGACATGGCGGCGACGAGGTTGCGCTCGCTCACCCAGCTCATCGCACCGGCCATGATGGCCACTTCGCTGCCGAGGAATGCGGCGCCGCGCGCCATGCGGCGGGCGAGACGGGCGGAACCGGAACGGTCAATCGTGGTATCGTTCATCACCGCGCCGCTACACGGGTCGCGCGGCGGAGACAAACATGCGGCAGCACGCCACCGAATTGATTATCACTGCGCCCGGCCAAGGCCTTCACGAATTCACCCGCGATGTCACCACTTGGGTCGCCTCGACCGGCATCGAACAGGGTCTGCTCACCCTCTTCATCCGCCACACCTCCGCCTCGCTGCTGATCCAGGAAAATGCCGCCCCCGCCGCGCGCCGCGACATGGAACGCTACCTCGCCCGAATCGCCCCCGAATCGCGTGACTATGAACATGATGACGAAGGGCCGGACGACATGCCCGCGCACCTCCGCTCCGCGCTCACCGCCACCAGCCTCTCGATCCCGGTCTCGAACGGCCGCCCGGTGCTCGGCACATGGCAGGGCATCTACCTCTTCGAACATCGCCACGCGCCGCACCGCCGGCAGGTCGCGCTTCACCTGATCGGTGAGTGATCGAAATGCTGGGAACGCTGAAAGTCGCCGCCCGCGATCGCGCCCGGCTGGGCGAAGTCGCCGCTGTCATGTCGCGCTTCGGCCTCGACGTGCTGCTCGCCCGCCTCGGGGTGGGCAATGCGCAGGAGCAGCCGGAACCCTTCGACCTGCCCGATCGCACCCGCCGCGCGCTCGAGGCGCTCGGCCCCACCTGGGTGAAGCTCGGCCAGATCATGGCAACCCGCGCGGATATCCTGCCGCCCGAATGGATCGTCGCCTTCGAACAGCTGCAAAGCTCCGCCCCGCGCCTGCCGTTCGAGGACCTGCGCCCCGCGGTAGAGGCCGCGCTGGGCGAGCCGCCCGAGACGGTCTTCGCCCAGTTCGATCCCGAGCCGCTCGCCGCCGCCTCGATGGCGCAGGTCCACCGCGCCACGCTGCACGATGGCACCGCCGTGGTGGTCAAGATCCGCCGCCCCGGCATCCGCCCGCGGATGGAGGCGGACTTGCGCCTGCTCGGCGAAGTCGCCCGCGTGATGGAGCGCTCGAACGCGGAGGCCCGCCGCTTCGGCGCGACCAAGCTCATCCGCCAGCTCGGCAGCGCGATCCTTGGCGAACTCGATTTCGCCAATGAGGGCCGCAACGCCGATCTGCTACGCGACGATTTCGCGCGCGACGCCCGCGTCCTCATCCCGCGCATCCATTGGGATTATACGTCCGAGGCGCTGATCGTGATGGATCACGTCCCCGGCGTGCCGCCGCGCAATGGCCAAATGCTGCGCGAAGCCGGGATCGACCCCGCCGTGATCGCCGCATCGGGCGCGGACATCGTGCTCCAGATGGCGCTCATCAACGGCCGCTTCCACGGCGATCCGCACCCCGGCAACCTCCTGTGCCTGCCGGGGGACCGCATCGGCATGATCGACTTCGGCCTCATCGGCCATGTCAGCCCGCGCCGGCGCGAGGAGTTCATCGCCTTCGTCCAGGCGCTGGTGACCGACGATCCCGCACTCCTCGCCGAAACGCTCGCGCGCTGGGCGGAGCTGGAACATCAGGTCCCCCGCTTCATGCCGATCGCGGAGGGGCTGGTGATCCGCCACGGCCGCCGTCTGGTGCTGGCCGATCTCGTCGCGGACCTGTTCGGCACACTGCGCGAGGAGAAGCTCGCCTTCCCGCCCGATCTTCTGCTGCTGTTCAAGGCCCTGATCACGCTCGACGGCGTGCTCGGCGCGATCGAGCCGAACTTCGATCTCGCCGCCGCGATGCGCCGCGCCAGCGGGCGGCTGGTGATGGAGCGGCTGTCGCCCGAACGCTGGTCACGCCGTGCCGCCGCCGTCGCGCTGGAGGTGGATCGCCTGGGCGACGATCTCCCGCGCCTGATCCGCGCACTCGTCCGCCGCGCGGAGGCGCCCCCCGCGCCGGCCCCGGCTCAACCGTTCGACAGTCGGGTCCTCGAGGCCGCGCTGATCGTCGCCGCGCTCATCATCGCGGCGGCGATCATGCTGACCTAGCGGCCCGGGCGGCGGGGTTCAGGCGGCCTCTTCGGCGTCCAGGCCATAGGCGGTGTGCAGCACGCGCACCGCCAGCTCGGTCTCGTCCTCATGGATCAGCACGCTGACCTTGATCTCGCTGGTCGAGATCGCCTGGATGTTGATCCCGCGCGCGCCCAGCGTCGAGAACATCGTGCTCGCCACGCCCGCATGGCTGCGCATGCCAACGCCGACGACGCTGATCTTCGCCACGCGCGTATCGTGCACAAGCTCCTTGAAGCCGATCGTCTCCCGCGCCTGGTTCAGCGTCTCGATCGATCGCGCGAGATCCGCCGAGGGCACCGTGAACGTCACGTCGGTCGAGCCCGAACCATGGGCGATATTCTGGATGATCATGTCGACGTTGATGTTCGCCGCGGCGAGCGGCTCGAAGATCGCCGAGACCGAGCCCGGCTTGTCCGGAACCGCGGTCAGCGTGATCTTCGCTTCGTTCTTGTCGTGCGCGATGCCGGTGATCAGCTGGCGTTCCACGTCTTCAACCTCCTCTTCGCCCACGATCATCGTGCCGGGCAGTGTATCCGCCATCGGGGCATCGTCGCCGGTGAACGACGAGAGCACCTGGATGCGGACATTCTCCTTCATCGCCAGGCCCACCGACCGCGTCTGCAGCACCTTGGCGCCGACGCTGGCGAGCTCCAGCATTTCCTCATACGTCACCTTGGCGAGCTTGCGCGCGCGCGGCACGATCCTGGGGTCGGTGGTATAGACGCCGTCGACGTCGGTGTAGATGTCGCAGCGATCGGCCTTGATCGCCGCCGCCACCGCCACTGCCGACGTGTCGGAGCCACCGCGCCCCAGCGTCGTCACGCGGCCGTTATGCACGCCCTGGAAACCCGGGATCACCGCCACTTCGCCCGCGCCCATGCTGGCCAGCAGCGCCTCGGAATCAATCGATTCGATCCGCGCCTTGGCGAAGGCGCCTGAGGTGTTCACCGGCAGCTGCCAGCCAAGCCAGGAACGCGCCGGCACGCCGATCGCCTGCAGCGCAATCGCCAGCAGCCCGCTGGTGATCTGCTCGCCCGCGGAAACGACGACGTCATACTCCTTGGGATCGTATAGCGCGCTCGCCTCGCGGCAGAAATTCACCAGCCGGTCAGTCTCGCCCGCCATCGCGGAAACCACTACCGCGACCTCGTTGCCGGCCGCCGCCTCGCGTTTCACCCGCGCCGCGACCGAGCGAATCCGCTCGATCCCCGCCATCGAGGTGCCGCCGAATTTCATGACGATGCGGGCCACGGGATACTCTCGGGTGCTTGGGGAAAACAGGCGCGCCTGATAGGAAAGGCCCATGGCCGACGCAACTGTAACAACCGATACTGCACCCTCCCCCCTCGGAAGCGACGGCAGCGGCCACTCCAGCATTGTCGCGCGCGAGGCGGCGCATTTCGGCGCGATGGCCAGTGAATGGTGGGATCCGCGCGGCTCATCCGCGATGCTTCACCGGCTCAATCCCGTGCGCCTGCGCTACATCCGCGAACAGGCCGACCGGCATTTCGATCTCGATCCCGCCAGCTTCACGCCGCTCGCGGGAAAGAGCGTGCTCGATGTCGGCTGCGGCGCCGGCCTGCTCGCCGAACCGCTCAAGCGGCTGGGCGGCGCAGTCACCGCGATCGATGCCGCGGTGGAGAATATCGCCGTCGCGCGCGATCACGCTGCGCAGAGCGGGCTGGTGATCGACTACCGCGCTGGCGGCGTGGAGGCCGTGGAGGGCGAGCAGTTCGATCTCGTCACCTGCATGGAGGTGATCGAGCATGTCGCCGATCCGGCGGCCTTCGTCGCAGGGCTGGCGGGCGCGGTCGCAGATGGCGGCCTGCTGATCATGTCGACCCCCAATCGCACGCCCGTGTCGCGCCTCGCGATGATCACGCTGGCCGAGGGCACCGGCCGCATCCCGCGCGGCACGCATGATTGGGACAAGTTCATCACGCCGGAGGAACTGGGCGAGATGCTCGCCGCCGTCGGCTTCACGGTGCGCGACACGCGCGGCATCGCCTTTTCGCCGACCAGCGGCTTCACCCTCTCCGACTCGCTGACGCTGAACTACCTCGTCACCGCGACCCGCACATAACATCCGCCCCGGTCGTCACCCGGCAGGTACCGGATGACGACCGCGCGGCCTCAGTTGCGGAAGCTGGGATCAATCCGGTCGAGCTTGCGCAGCAGCGCCGGCCACGCCAGCTTCTCGGCCAGCTTGCCCATGCCGGTCGGCGCGCTCTGCCCGGCAACCTTCTCCTCCACGCCCTGCGGCGGGTTGTTGAGGTTCTCGCGCCCGGCCGACAGCATCAGCACCTGCGCCTCGCACGCCCGCTCTAGGAAATAGAGCCGCAGGAAGCAGGATGCGACGCTGTCGCCCACCGCCAGCGTTCCATGATTGCGCAGGATCATCGCATGCTTGTCGCCAATGTCCGCGACCAGCCGCTCGCGCTCGTCGAGGTCGGTCGCGATGCCCTCATAGTCGTGATAGGCGACATTGTGCTGCGCGATCATCGCCGTCTGGGTGTGCGGCAGCAGGCCGAATTCCATCGCCGAGACTGCCTGGCCATGCGGGGTGTGAAGATGCATCACCGCGGCGGCATCCTCGCGTGCCATGTGGATCGCCGAGTGGATCGTAAAGCCCGCCGGGTTCACCGGATGATCGGTATGGCCGACCGGATTGCCCTCGACATCGATCTTCACGAGGCTCGACGCGGTGATCTCCTCGAACATCATGTCATAGGGGTTGATCAGGAAGTGATGCTCCGGCCCGGGCACGCGCGCCGACAGGTGCGTGAAGATCAGGTCATCCCAGCCGTACAGCGCGACGAGGCGGTACGCCGCGGCCAGATCAACCCGCGCCTCCCACTCACCGGGGGCATATTGGTTGGTGTTGTCGACCGGCGCCAGCGTGGCCATGGCAAACTCTCCTTCGTTCGATTTACCCACGACTATAGCCTCACTCCGGCGTCATCACCACCTTCAGCGCTTCGCGCCGGTCGAGGATGGCGTAGGCCTCGGCGCCTTTTGACAGCGGCAGCCGGTGCGAGATGTAGCGTTCGGGCCTGAGCTGCCCCTTCTGCACCATCGGGATCAGCTCCTGCCACCAGTGCGGCACGGAACAGGTGCCGGTGCGGAACGTCAGCCCGCTGGCGAAGGCGCGCTCCATCGGAAACGGAAAGCGCCGCGTCTGGTTGACGCCAAGGCACGACACGGTGCCCCATTTCCCCACCAGCCGGAGCGACAGGTCGATCGTCGCATCCGCCCCCACCGCCTCGACGACGCTGCTGCACATCCGCCCCTTCGTATCCTCGCGGATGAACGGCACCGCCTCGGCCGGATCGACGCCGATCGCGCCCAGCCCCTCGGCGATCGCGCGGCGCCCGGGCACCAGGTCGATCGCATAGACCCGCCCCGCCCCCATCGCCACACAGCCCTCTACAGCCATCAGTCCAATCGGGCCCAGCCCCACCACCGCGACGCTCGCGCCCGGCTTGATGTCGGCATTGCGCACCGCCATCCAGCTCGTCGGCAGCGCATCGGTCAGCATCAGCGCCTGTTCGTCGGTGATACCCTCCGGAATGCGCCGCGCGTTGACGTCGCCCGCCGGCACCCGCACCGCTTCCGCCTGGCTACCCTGCAGCGCCGCGGACAGCCCGTAGCAGCCGGAGCCATTGTTCTCGCACTCATGCACCCGGCCCATCAGGCACCCGGGACACGCGCCGCAGCCGACCGCGGCCGAAATCATCACTCGGTCGCCTGACTTCAGGGTGCGCACCGCGCGGCCGGTCTCGACCACTTCGCCCACCGCCTCATGCCCGACGCAAAAGCCCGTATCCTCTGAAAAGCCGTGGCCGTGATAGATGTGAAGGTCGCTGCCGCAGATCGCGCAATGCTTCACCCGGACCAGCACATCACGGTCGTCCTGCAACGCTGCGTCCTCTGTCGATCCGTATTGGATGTCGCGCGCGCCGAAATACCGCAAAGCCTTCATGATCCGCTCCCGTGTCACTTTGCCTACAGGGGAAGCGCAAACGCCAGGCAGGCGTCAACTGTCCTTCGGAAATCCCGGATACCCGCGGCGGAGTTCGCCTCCGATGACAACAAGGAAGTCGGGAAGATGCCGGCTAGACATGCGCCTATGGACGCGCCCGCCGCGCGTCGCCATCTTTCGCTTGATCGCTCTCTTGTGTTGCTAATCGGCAACACCACATGATGCTCGAAGGAAACAGGAACACCATGAACCTCGAGAAATTCACTGACCGCGCCAAGGGCTTCCTCCAGTCGGCGCAGACCGTTGCGATCCGCATGAGCCACCAGCAGATCGGCCCCGAGCATCTGTTGAAGGCGCTGCTTGAGGACGAGCAGGGCATGGCGGCGGGCCTCATCCAGTCCGCCGGTGGCGACGCGCGCCGCGCGGTGACGGAGACCGACGCCGCGCTCGCGAAAATCCCCGCGGTCAGCGGTTCGGGCGCGCAATCGACGCCGGGGCTCAACAACGATGCCGTGCGCGTGCTCGACCAGGCCGAGCAGATCGCGCAGAAGGCCGGCGACAGCTACGTCACCGTCGAACGCCTGCTGGTCGCCCTCGCGCTGTCGCTCAACACCGCCGCCGGCAAGGCGCTGCAGGCCGCCGGCGTGCGCGCCGATGCGCTCAACACCGCGATCAACGACCTGCGCGGCGGCCGCACCGCCGACACCGCGACGGCCGAGGATCGCTATGACGCGCTGAAGAAGTTTGCCCGCGACCTCACCGAGGCGGCGCGTGACGGCAAGCTCGATCCGGTGATCGGCCGCGACGAGGAAATCCGCCGCACCATCCAGGTCCTCGCCCGCCGCACCAAGAACAATCCCGTACTGATCGGTGAGCCCGGCGTCGGCAAGACCGCCATCGCCGAGGGGCTGGCGCTGCGCATCGCCAATGGCGACGTGCCCGATACGCTCAAGAACAAGACGCTGATGGCGCTCGACATGGGCGCGCTGATCGCCGGAGCAAAATATCGCGGCGAGTTCGAGGAGCGGCTGAAGGGCGTGATCGACGAGGTGAAGGCCGCCGAGGGCGACATCATCCTCTTCATCGACGAAATGCACCAGCTGATCGGCGCCGGCAAATCCGAAGGCGCGATGGACGCGGGCAACCTGCTGAAGCCGGCCCTCGCGCGCGGCGAGCTGCACTGCGTCGGCGCGACCACGCTCGATGAATATCGCAAATATGTCGAGAAGGATCCCGCGCTCCAGCGGCGCTTCCAGCCCGTGTTCGTCGGCGAACCGACCGTGGAGGATACGATCTCGATCCTGCGCGGGCTGAAGGAGAAGTACGAGCTTCACCACGGCGTGCGCATCACCGACGGCGCGCTGGTTTCCGCCGCGACGCTGTCGAACCGCTACATCACCGATCGATTCCTGCCCGACAAGGCGATCGACCTGATGGACGAGGCCGCGAGCCGCATCCGCATGGAGGTGGAGAGCAAGCCCGAGGAGATCGAGACGCTCGACCGCCGCATCCTTCGCCTCAAGATCGAGCGCGAGGGCCTGCGCCGCGAAACCGACGAAGCCTCGCAGGACCGGCTCGAGAAGATCGAGGAGGAACTCGCCAATCTTGAGCAGCAGTCGGCCGAACTGACCCAGCGCTGGCAGTCCGAGAAGGACAAGCTGGCGGGCGAGGCGAAGCTCAAGGAGCAGCTGGACGCCGCGCGGCTCGAACTGGAACAGGCGCAGCGCCAGGGCGATCTCGCCAAGGCGGGCGAGCTTTCCTACGGCCGCATCCCCGCGCTCGAAAAGCAGCTCGCCGAGGCGCAGGGCGCCGCGGCCAATGCGATGCTGCGCGAGGAAGTGACGCCGGAGGATATCGCCGCCGTCGTCGCCCGCTGGACCGGCATCCCGGTCGAGCGGATGATGGAGGGCGAACGCGACAAGCTCCTCAAGATGGAGGAAGTGATCGGCAAGCGCGTGATCGGTCAGGAGGATGCGGTGCGCGCCGTCTCCACCGCCGTCCGCCGCGCCCGCGCCGGGCTACAGGATCCGAACCGCCCCCTGGGCTCGTTCCTGTTCCTCGGCCCGACCGGCGTCGGCAAGACCGAGCTGACCAAGGCGCTCGCCGAATTCCTGTTCGACGACCCCAACGCGATGGTCCGCATCGACATGAGCGAGTTCATGGAGAAGCACGCGGTCGCCCGGCTGATCGGCGCGCCTCCGGGCTATGTCGGCTATGAGGAAGGCGGCGTGCTGACCGAGGCGGTGCGGCGCCGGCCCTATCAGGTCGTGCTGTTCGACGAGGTGGAGAAGGCGCATGGCGACGTGTTCAACGTCCTCCTCCAGGTGCTCGACGACGGCCGCCTCACCGATGGCCAGGGCCGCACGGTCGACTTCTCGAACACGCTCATCATCCTGACCTCGAACCTCGGCAGCCAGTATCTCGCCAATCTTGGCGAGGGCGAGGATGTCGAGACGGTCGAGCCGCAGGTGATGGAGATCGTCCGCGCGCACTTCCGCCCGGAATTCCTCAACCGGCTGGACGAGATCATCCTCTTCCACCGTCTGGGCCAGGCCCACATGGGGCCGATCGTCGACATCCAGGTGGCGCGCGTCGGCAAGCTGCTGGCGGACCGCAAGGTGACGCTGGACCTCACCGATGCCGCGCGCGCGTGGCTCGGCCGCGTCGGCTACGATCCGGTCTACGGCGCCCGCCCGCTGAAGCGCGCGGTGCAGCGCTATCTGCAGGATCCGCTCGCCGATCTTATCCTGCGCGGCGAAGTGAAGGACGGCAGCACGATCAAGGTCGACGAAGGCGACGGCAAGCTGGTGCTGTCCGTCGTCTGACCCGCAACCAGGGAGGGCGCGCCCACGCCCTCCCCTTTACCGCTCAATGATCGTGGTCATGCCCATGCCCATGCCCATGCCCATGCCCATGCCCATGGTCGTGCGCGCCGGGCGCCGCGTGCAGCGCCTCCAGTACCTCGTCCATCCGCGCCGGGTCGCCGATCGCCAGCACCTGCCCCGTGCTCGCCTGCGTCAGCGGATCACCGTTCCAGTCGCACATCCGCCCGCCCGCGCCCTCGACGATCGGCGCCAGCGCGGCGAAATCGTACAGCGCCAGCCCCGCCTCGCACACGATGTCGAGGTGCCCGCTCGCCAGCAGCCCGTAATTGTAGCAGTCACCGCCATAGACCGGCCCCTGCCGCGCGTGCCCGCCGGAGACCGCCGCAACCAGCGCCATGAAATAGGGCACTTCATCGTCGTTGAAGGCGTGCGGGCTGGTCGTCGCCAGGATCGCGCCCTCCACTTCGCGGCAGGCGCGCGTGCGCACCGGCGCCCCGTTGAACAGCGTCGGCCGCCCCGCCGCGCCGATCCACCGCTCACGCTGGATCGGCTGGTCGATCACCCCCATCATCGGCCAGCCATCCTCGACCAACGCGATCAGCGTCCCAAAAATCGCCCGCCCGACGGTGAAGCTGCGCGTACCGTCGATCGGATCGAGCACCCAGGTGCGACCGGTCACGCCTTCCTTGATGCCATATTCCTCGCCATGCACCGCGTCGCCCGGCGCTTCGGCATCCAGGATCCGGCGCATCGCCGCCTCCGCCGCCCGATCGGCCAGCGTGACCGGGGAATGGTCGGCTTTCATCTCGGTGCCCAGTTCGCCGCGGAAATAGGGGCGGATCGCTTCCCCCGCGGCATCGGCGAGGCGGTGGGCAAGGGCGAGGTCAGCTTGGCGGATCGGCATGGCGCAGCCCTATCGCGCCCCGCACGGCCGCGCTAGAACCGGCGCACCAACGGGAGATACCCTGTGCGCCACGTCCTTGCCCTTGCAGCCGCTTTTTCCCTTACGCTCGCCGCTCCCGCCGGGGCGACGCTGGCGGTGGGCGCAAAGGCGCCCGATTTCACCACCCGCGGCGCGATCGCGGGCAAGGTGGTGAACGTCAATCTCGCCCGCCAGCTGAAGAACGGGCCGGTCGTGCTCTACTTCTTCCCCGCGGCCTTCACCGCCGGCTGCAATGCGGAGGCGCGCGCCTTTGCCGAGAATATCGACAAGTTCCGCGCCGCGGGGGCGACGGTGATCGGCATGTCCGCCGATTCGGTCGAGGATCTCACCAAGTTTTCCGCCGCCGAATGCGCCGGCCGCTTCGCAGTGGCCAGTGCGGGACCGCGCGTCGTCAGCGGCTATGATGTGGCGCTCGGCCGGCAGGTGAAGGGCCGCGATGCCACCCGCCGCACCAGCTACGTCATCGATCGCACCGGCCGCATCGCCTTTGTCCATGACGACATGTCCGCCGAGCGTCACGTTGCCCTTACCCTCGACGCCGTTCGCCGGCTCGCAAAGTCGTAACAATCGCAACGCTATCTTAGCGATTTCGCGCTAGCTCAGGACACCGCCCGTGGCGCTGGCTGGCAGCGCCTGGGGAAGAAAGCGGACCAGCACGGTGAAGGTAAGCACGGCCGAGACGGAGGCGTTCAGCCTCTATGAGGCGATTGGCGCCTTTCTCGCCATTCACCGCCTCAGCGCCGACCCGGCATATTATGCGCTGGCGCATGAAATATTGAGCCATCCGGACGGCGCGCTGGCGCGGGCAGTCGCCGTGCGCACCGACGGCGGCGTACGCCTCACGCAGCAGGATATGGCGGAACTTGGCGTGCTCGCCCGAACGCAGCCGCACGACACCCCGGCCCGCCCCGCCGAGGATGCTTTGGTCGCGCAACTCACCATGCAATTGGGCGACTTTTCGGAAACCGTCCGGTCGATCCATGCCGAAACCAGCGACTTTGGCCGCGATCTGATCGCCACCGCCGCCGCGATGCGACAGGCGGACCCCGCATCGACGCGCAACTACATCAGCGAACTCACCGCCGCGATGATCGAACGAGTCCGCCAGGCGGAGGCACGGCTGGCCGCGGCGGAACAGGAAAGCGAGGCGCTCCGCAGCGCCCTCGCCGATGCACGCAGCGACGCGCGGCAGGATCCGCTGACCGAATTGGCCAATCGCCGCGCCTTTGACGAGGCGCTGTCGGCGCTGGCCCCGCACACCCCGGTGATCTTCGCATTGTGCGATATTGACCACTTCAAGCGCGTGAACGATCAGTTCGGCCATGCCGTCGGGGATCGGGTGCTGCGCGCGGTAGGCCAGACGATCGCCGCCGAAAGCGGGTCGGCGCTGGTCGCGCGTTATGGCGGCGAGGAATTTGCGCTGCTCCTCGTCGGCGTCGACATGGACACTGCGACCGGCATCGTCGATCGCGCCCGCAGCGCGGTTGCCGCGCGCCGCTTCCGCTCGCGTGCGACCGATGCCCCGATCGGCGTGGTGACGATTTCCGCAGGGCTCGCCGCCGGCACGGCCGGCGAAACGCGCGAGGTCCTGTGTGCGAGAGCGGACGCCGCGCTCTACCAGGCAAAGGCGGCCGGCCGTAATCAGGTACTCAGCGCCGTTTGATGGTGTGATCCACCGCGCGCGGATGGCGATATTTCCCAACCCTGAACGGCGAACCAGCTAAGTGGTTGATATTGCGTCGGCGGTCAAACCTGGCACGCCCCATGCAAATGCCTTGAGCATCGGCGCCGGATGGTCCGGCCGCCAGATAGCACAAGGGAATTGCACCATGTTCGTCCGCCTCAACCAGCTTCACCAGAATGTCGCCAGCCTCGCCGGCGCCTTCATCTTCGCCGCGCTCATGATCAGCGCCGCCGTTCCCGTCAGCCCGATCGCCTGATCCGGCCACACGCCTCCCTCTGTTCTGGAAAGGATTGTTCGATGGTCCGCTCCGCCTGCCTCGCCCTCGCTGCCTTTGTCAGCATGTCGGGCCTCCTCGCTTATGTCGACGCCGCCGCAAACGCGGTCTGAGCCGGCGCTGCCTCGGCCGGCTCGCCACGCGAATAGGTCCCGATAAGCAGCCCCGCAGCAAGCACATGCCCGGTCATGGCGCGCACCAGCGCCGTTCGACCGGGCGATGCGCCGGGATCGCCCACCCCGGCACCCAGCGCGAACAACTGAAACACATAACGATGCTCGCCATGACCGGTCGGTGGATCGGGTGGCAGCCAGCCTTCGCCCAGGTACGAATGGCGACCCACGTCGCCTTGCTCGGCCAGCCCGTTGCCATCGGCGACGATCGCGCCCTCCTCCAGCCGCCCGGCGTCCGCCGGCAGGCCCCACATGACGGCATGGACCAGCGGCTGCGGCGCCGGTGCGTCCGCATCCTCGACCAACAGCGCCAGCAGCGCCGTTTCTTCCGGCACCGCGCCCCAGGTCAGCGGCGGTGAGACACCCTCGCCATCGGCGGTGAATCGCGGCGGCAGACGCGCCTCCTGCGCGAACGCCGGGCTGGACAGGTCAAGCGCGCCGAATGTTCCACCCAGTTCGGGCTGCACGATCGCCAGCTTGTCCGCACCCGCGCGCACATTGCCCAGCGTTCGCCCAAGCCAGGCGGGGATATGTTCCAGCATGTCGCCTCCTTTTCTTGCGCCGATTTCAACGCACGAGGCCGCATCCGCGATGCGTGTTGCGCGTTGGGTGCGGCATGGACGACCCGTTCGATCTCGACCGCTTCGTCACCGCGCAGCACGGCAGCTATGCCGACGCGCTGACGGAATTGCGCCACGGCCGAAAGACCAGCCACTGGATGTGGTATGTCTTTCCGCAGCTCCGCGGGCTGGGTCACAGCCCCACTGCGCAGCATTTCGGAATCGCGTCGCTGGATGAGGCGCGCGCCTATCTTGCGCATCCCCTGCTCGGCCCGCGTCTGCACGCGGCGTGCGCCGCGCTGGCTGCCGCCAGCGGCAGTGCGGTCGACATCCTTGGGCCGGTCGACGCGATGAAGCTTCGGTCCTCGATGACGCTCTTCGCGCGCGCGGCCGATGATCCTGCCCCGTTCCAGGCGATCATCGACCGGTTCTTCGACGGGCCGGACCCGGCCACGGCCGCGCTGCTGCCCAAGGCACCCTGACGCGCCGCACGCGTCTGGGCTTTGGGGTTCAGCGGGCCTCAGCCGTCGAGGCTCTTCGACGCCTGTTCGAACAGGTCCTTGGACAGCCCGCTGGTCCCGACGATCCGCTCCAGCTCCGCCCGCATCAGCGCCGCGCGCGCGGGGTCGAACCGCCGCCACCGGCCCAGCGGCGGCAGCAGCTTCGCCGCCGTCTGCGGGTTGAGCCGGTCAAGCGCGATCAGCTGGTCGGCAAGGAAGCGATAGCCCGCGCCATCGGCCTGGTTGAACGCCCGCTGGTTGACCGCAAAGGCGCCGATCAGGCTGCGCGCCCGATTGGGATTGGCCAGGGTGAAGTCGGGATGCTCGGCCAATGCGCGCACCGCCGCCAGCGTATCGACCCGAGTCGACAACGCCTGCGTCTGGAACCATTTGTCCAGCACCAGCGGATTACCCGCATAACGGTTGTAGAAGATGTCGAGCGTCGCCTCCCGCAGGTCGCTCTCGCCATTGACCAGCACTGACAGCGCACCCTGCCGATCGGTCATGTTGTCGGCGCGCTCGAACTGGCGGAACGCCAGCGCCGCCGCATCGCTCGCCCCCGACGCCGCGATATAGCCCAGCGCCACGTTGCGAATCCGCCGCGCCGCCTTCGCCGCCGGCGTATATTCATACGGCCGGTCGCTCTCATTGGCGTCGTAGATCTCGCGCCAGCGATCGCCTAGGGCGCGGCCAAGATCCGCGCGCAGCGCCTCGCGCGCGGCAAAGATCGCATCGGGATCGACCACGCTCAGCTGGTCGCCGATGAAGCTCTCCGACGGCAACAGCACCGCCTCGGCGACGAACGCCCGGTCCAGCGTAGGATCGTCGAGCGTGTCGGCGACCGCGTCGATCACCGCACGATGATCCGCCGCGCCCTCGACCGCACCCGCTACCAGCGTGTCTAGCATCAGCTGCTGCATCGCCTCATAGCGTGCAAAGGGATCGTCATCGTGCCGCGCCAGGAACGCCAGCTCCTCTGCGGTACGATCGCTCTCGATCGTCACCGGCGCCGAAAAACCGCGGTTGATCGACAGCACCGGTCGCTCGGCGATGCCGTCGAACACGATCGTCTCGCTGGCGTCCTGCAACAGCACCAGTTGCTCGGGCCCCAGCGGCCGCCCGGTCTCCGCGCCGAAAAGCCGGATCTTGAGCGGCAGGACCATCGGCTCCTTCACCGCCTGTCCCGGCGTCGGCGGCACATGCTGCGCCAGCCGCAGCGTCGCGCGCCCTCCATCATGCGACAGGCTGGCGGCCACCCGCGGCGTGCCCGCCTGGCTGTACCACAAGCGGAAGCGCGACAGGTCGACCCCGCCGCCCTCCTCCATGCACGCGACGAAATCCTCGCACGTCGCCGCCGTCCCGTCGAAGCGATCGAAATACAGGTCGCACGCCGCCCGAAAGCGCGTCGGCCCCAGGATCGTCGCCATCATTCGGATCAGCTCGGCGCCCTTGTTGTAGATCGTCGAGGTGTAGAAATTAGAGATCTCAAGATAGCTTTCGGGCCGCACCGGATGCGCCAGCGGGCCGGCATCCTCCGGGAACTGGCTGGCGCGAAGCCCGCGCACATCCTCGATCCGCTTGACCGCCGCCGATCCCTGGTCGGCGGAGAATCCCTGGTCGCGAAAGACGGTGAAGCCTTCCTTCAGCGACAACTGGAACCAGTCGCGGCAGGTGACGCGATTGCCCGACCAGTTATGAAAATATTCGTGCGCCACAACGGTCGCGATCGCGTCGTAATCGTAATCGGTCGCGGTGTCGGGATCGGCCAGGATGTAGCGGCTGTTGAAGATGTTCAGCCCCTTGTTCTCCATCGCGCCGAAATTGAAATCATCGACTGCGACGATGTTGAACACGTCGAGATCATATTCGCGGCCATAGACGCGCTCGTCCCACGCCATCGACAGCTTCAGCGCATGGAGCGCGTGATCGGTCTTGGGCAGGTCTGCCGCGCGCACCCAGATGCCCAGCTCCACCTCGCGCCCGGACCGCGTGGTGAAGGTCCCGCGGTTGCAGGCGAGGTCCCCGGCGACCAGCGCGAACAGATAGGACGGCTTGGGGAACGGATCATGCCATTCGGCCCAGTGCGTCCCGTCGTCATTGTCGCCCGACGCGATCGGATCGCCATTGGCGAGCAGCACCGGGTAGCGCGCCTTGTCCGCGCTCATCCGCACGCGATAGGTCGCCAGCACATCGGGCCGGTCGGGGAAGAAGGTGATGCGGCGAAATCCCTCCGCCTCGCATTGCGTGCACAGGTTTCCGCCGGAGGAATACAGCCCCATCAGCTGCGTGTTGCGATCGGGCGCGATCTCCACCTCGGTCTCGATCACATGCGCGTCACCGGACAGCGGGATGACCAGCTGGTCATTCTCCATCCGCCAGTCATTCACCGCGACACCATCGACCAGCACCGCGATCGCCGTCAGCCCGTCACCGTCCAGCCGCAGCGGCTCGCCCGTCTCGCCGCCCCGCCGCACGTCCAGCCGCGCGCGCACCCGCGTCGCCGACGGGTCGAGCGCGAAGTCCAGCGACACGTCGGGGACCAGCCATGCCGGCGGTCGATAATCCTCGCGGCGGTGAACGGCCGGGGTCGCGGTGGCGGTAAGAGCGTCGAGCATGGGAAGAGATATAGACGGCGCGCGATCCGGTTCCATCGGTAATGCTTGCGGCGCGCTCCCCCAATGCTACGACTTGCGGCATCAAGCCGCCCAATCCTTGTCTTTCATGTCGAGTGAGGTCGAGCCGCGTGTCGCAGGCGCCCGTCGCCGGTGCCACGTCGCCCCGCCCTTCTCGCCGCCCCGGACGGGGGCGGGCGCCATCACCACGGGATATTCATGCGTCGTTTCGCCATTGCTCTGTGCTTTGCCACCCTGCCCGTCGCTGCCATCGCGCAGCAGGCTGCCCCCGCCGCTCCGGCAACGCCTGCGAAGGCTCAAACCGCCGCGGCCACCACGCCGCTCTCGCCCGAGGCTGCGGCGATCAAGTCGCACGTCATGCTCCTCGCCTCGGACGCGATGCGCGGGCGTGAGGCTGGCAGCCCGGAATATGATATCGCCGCCGAATATGTCGCCTCGCAATTCTTTGCCGCCGGGCTGAAGCCGGGCGCGGCCAAGGGCGGCTATCTGCAGGAAGTGCCGCTGGTCGCCTACAAGCCCGAGGGCGAGGGGAAGCTCGGCATCACGCGCGGCGGCACCACGCTGCCGCTCACCTACGGCACCGATTACGTCCCCTCCGCGAACCCGCGCGCTAAGGAAACCAATCTTTCCGCGCCGGTGGTGTTCGTCGGCTATGGCATCGTCGCGCCGCAATATGGCCGCGACGATTATCGCGGCGTCGATGTGAAGGGGAAGATCGTCGCCTTCGTCAGCGGCTCGCCGTCCAAGATGACGGGTGAGGAGCGTGCATGGCTCGGCTCGCCGACGACCAAGGCACGGTTCGCGGCGGAACGCGGCGCGGTCGGCACGATCACGCTCGTCACTCCGCGCAGCGACAAGCAGCGCCCCTTCGCCAAGATGGTCGAAGGGATCGGCCACACCCGCATGACCTGGGCCAATCCCGACGGCACCGGCCATGTCGAGGAAGGCGGCATCCCGACGCTCGCGACGCTGAGCCTGTCGGGCGCGGAAAAGCTGTTCGCCGGCGCGCGCACCAGTTGGGCGAAGGTCGCAAAGGAATCGGACAAGGCCGATGCGCGCTTCACGCCGGAGGTGCTGCCCGCCACGCTCTCCGCCACCACCAAGACCAGCTTCGCCCCCGCACGCTCGTCCAACGTCGTCGGCGTGCTGCCCGGCAGCGATCCGGCGTTGGCGAAGGAAGTCGTCGTCCTCTCGGCGCACCTCGACCACGTCGGCGTCAGCGGCAAGGCCGATGACAAGATCCACAATGGCGCGCTCGACAATGCGATCGGCATCGCCAGCCTGATCGAGGAGGCCAAGCGCTTCCAGAAGGAAGGGGCGCCCAAGCGCACCGTCCTGTTCCTCGCCGTCACGGCGGAGGAAAAGGGGCTGATCGGCAGCGATTATTTCGCCAACCACCCGACCGTGCCGGCCTCGTCGATCATCGCCAACGTCAATCTCGACATGCCGATCCTGACCTACAAGTTCGAGGATATGGTCGCGTTCGGCGGCGATCGCTCGACGCTCGGCCCGATCATCAGCCGCGCGGTCGCAGGCGCCGGCGTCAGCCTGTCGCCCGATCCGATGCCGGACGAGGGGATCTTCGTTCGCTCCGACCATTTCCGCTTCGTGCAGAAGGGCGTGCCCTCGGTCTTCCTGTGGCCGGGCCAGAAGGGACCGGGCAAGGCCGCGGTCGAACATTTCATGTCGACCAACTACCACAAGCCCAGCGACGATCTGTCGCAGCCGATCGAGTGGGAACAGGGCGTCCGCTTCGTCGACGTGAACTATCGCATCGCCCGCGACATCGCCGACGCGCCGACGCGCCCGGTGTGGAACAAGGGCGATTATTTCGGCACGTTGTTCAAGGGGCCAATGGCCCCGTAATCGGGGGAACAGGGGATGAGGAAGGTCATCGGGGCAGCGCTGCTGGGGGCAGCGGCGCTGTTGCCCGCCATCGCGCAAGGACAGGGGGCAAACCCCGGTTTCGACGTCGACGCGGCAACCCGCGCCTACCTCGATCTTCTGCAGGGGCCGGCACGGGCCAAGTCGGACGCCTATTTCGAGGGCGGATACTGGCTGATCCTGTGGAACGCAGCTGTCGCCGTGCTGGTCTATGGCGCGCTGCTCGCCAGTGGCTTTTCCGCCCGGATGCGCGATCTCGCCGAACGGCGCATCAGGCGCACCTGGCTCGTCCCCGGCCTGTACGGCGTGCTGTTCACGCTCGTCAGCTTCCTCCTGTTCCTGCCATGGACGATCTACACCGGCTTCGTGCGCGAGGCGCAATATGACCTGATGAGCCAGACGTTCGGCGCCTGGTTCATCGACCAGCTCAAGATGCTGGGCGTGTCGCTGGTGGTGAATGCGCTGCTGTTCACCGCGATCTACGCCGTCATTCGCCGCTTTCGCCGTGCATGGTGGGCGGTCGGCACGGCGGTGATGATCAGCTTCCTCACCATCGGTCTGCTGCTCGGCCCGGTGTTCATCGAGCCGCTGTTCAACCGCTACACCGAAATGCCCGCCGGTCCCCTGCGCGACCGGATCGTGGCGATGGCCGAGGCGCATCACATCCCGGCCGACCATATCTATGTCGCCGATGCCTCACGCCAGACGAAGCGGATTTCCGCCAATGTCGCCGGGCTCGGCCCCACGATCCGCATCGCGCTCAACGACAATCTCCTTAACCGCACCTCACCTGACGAGGTCGCAGCGGTGATGGGGCATGAGATGGGCCATTATGTGCTCGGCCACATCTGGCGACTGCTGCTGTGGTTCGCCCTCGCGGTGCTCGTCATCTTTTTCGCGCTCTCCCGGCTGGCGCCGCGGCTGATCGCGCGCCACCCGCGCTGGGGCGTGCGCGACGTGGCGGACCCTGCCGGCGCGCCGCTGCTGCTCGCGATCACGAGCGTCCTCGTGGCGCTGGCGACGCCGTATATCAGCACGGTCACCCGCCTGAGCGAGAGCGAGGCAGACCGCTTCGGCCTCGATGCCGCCCGCGCGCCTGACGGCTTTGCCACCGCGGCGATCCGCCTGTCAGAATATCGCAAGCTTGAGCCCGGGCCGATCGAGGAATTCCTGTTCTTCGATCATCCTTCGGGCGCGACGCGCGTTCGCATGTCGATGCAGTGGAAGAAGGATAATTTGCCCGGCGCCACGATGGTCACCCCGACGCTCGCGAGATGAGCCGGCTGTTCATCTTCGGCCTCGGCTATGCGGCGAGCGCGATCGGCGATGCCGCGGGCGGCCCGGTGCTGGCGACGACGCGCGACGGCCGCGCCGGCACGATCCGCTTCGATGATGGAGATGCGGTGCGCGCCGGGCTCGCCGCCTCAACGCATGTGCTGTCCTCCGTGCCACCGGATGGCGCGGACGATCCGGTGCTGGTGCGATATTGCGCGCTGCTGGAGGGCAAGTGGCTGGGCTACCTCTCCTCCACCGGCGTCTATGGCGATGCGGGCGGCGCCTGGGTGGACGAAAGCGCGCCCATCACCGGCCGGCGCGCGCCCCGCAACGCCGCCGACGCGGCATGGCTGGCGCTCGGCGCGCGCGTCTTCCGCCTCCCCGGCATCTACGGCCCGGGCCGTTCCGCGCTTGACCGGGTGGCGGCCGGCAAGGCGCACCGCACCACCATCCCCGGTCAGGTGTTCAGCCGCGTCCATGTCGATGACATCGCGCGCGGCGTCGTCGCGGGCTTCACCGCGCCGCCAGGTGCCTACAATCTCGCCGACGATCATCCGTCCAGCCAGGATGCGGTAATCGAATTCGCTGCCGCGCTGCTCGGTCTGCCGCCGCCCCCCGTGGTGCCGCTCGACAGCCTCTCACCGATGGCCCGCGCTTTTTATGCCGAGAACCGCCGCGTCGCGAATGGCAAGGCAAAGCGCGTGCTCGGCTGGACGCCGCTCTACCCTGACTATCGGTTAGGCCTTCGCGCCGTCAGCGCGATGACCAGGCCAAAAGCGGCCAATGCTGCGCCACAAGCGGCCAATGTGGACCAGCGGTAACCCTCGAACAATGTGGAAAGGGCCATGGCGATCACCGGCACGATGACGCTGGAATAGGCCGACTTTGCCGGGCCAATGATCCGGATCACCCCGAAATACAGCGGAAACGCCAGCGCCGACGCCGCCAGCCCCAGGTACAGGATGCCGGCTACATACCCCAAGCGCCACTCCATCACCGGCGGCCCCGCCGTGAACCACGCCCAGGCCGCATCGAACATCCCACCCATCAGCATGGCCACAGCGGTGGTGCGCAGCATCGGATAGCGCCGCGCGGTCTCAGTCCCCTGCATAACATTGGCGCTGGAGGCGGACAGAATAGCGCACAAGGTCAAGGCGATACCGGTCAGCGCGGTCGTCGGCCCATGCGGGTCGCTGCGCACCTCATGGACGAACAGCAGCGCCACCCCGCCCATCGCCACCGCCGATCCGACGATCAGTTGCCGCCCCATCCGCTGCCCGAGAAATATGCGCCCGAACAAGGAGTTGGGGATCAGCAGCAGCGCGAACACCACCGCGACCAGCCCCGAGGTGATGAACTGTTCCGCGCGATAGACGAAGTTGAAATTGAGCACGAACTGCGCGAGGCCAAGCGCGGCGGCAAAGGCATAGCCACGCGCATCGATCGTCCCCGGCTCCCGCCGAATCACCGCCCAGGCAAGGAGCGCCGCGCCCGCCACCAAAAAGCGGTAGCTCACCGACCAGGACGGCGGCACCACGCCCAATTGGTCGCGAATGACCAGCCACGTCGATCCCCAGATCAGCGTCACGATCCCGAACGGGATCAGGACACGGGCGCGAGTCGATTGCGGCGGCGGGGCGGTGGTCATGCCGCCGCGTAGTGCGGATTGGGCGGCGGGTGAAGCGGTTAGCCGAGCGCCGCGATCGCCTCGGCGAGCGGGCGGATATCCTCGGCCCGCTGGTTCCACGAAACCACCAGCCGCGCCTCGCCCGGCCCCCAATCATAAAAGTCGAACCCCTTGGCCCGCAGCGCCGCGGCTTCCTCGGCCGAGACGCGCAGGAACACCTCGTTCGCCTCCACCGTATGCACCAGCCGATCACCCGCGGCGGCGGCGATCAGCGCCGCGCCTTCGTTGGCATTGCGCGCATTGGCCAGCCAGCGGTCCTCCTCCAGCAGCGCGAGGATCTGCGCCGCCAGATAGCGCCCCTTGGAAAACAGCAGGCCAGCGCGCTTGCGGCGATAGCGGCTCGCCTCCACCAGCCCGCGCTTGAAGAACACCAGCGCCTCGGCACCCATCCCGCCATTCTTGACGAAGCCCATGCTGAGCGCGGTCACGCCCGCGCGCCACGTCATGTCGGCGGGCGAGCAGCCGGCGTGAACCAGCGCATTGGCAAAGCGCGCACCATCCATGTGCAGCGCCAGCCCCTGCTCGGCCGCCAGGGCGCCGATCGCCGCCACCTCGTCGGGACGGTACACCAGCCCATATTCGGTCGCATTGGTGATCGAGATCGCGTGCGGCTGCACCTGATGCACGTCCTTGCGAATCGTGCCGAGCAGCGCGCGAAGCGTTTCCGGCGTCAGCTTCGCGCCCTCACCGCCCGCCAGCAGCAGCTTGGCGCCATGGGTGTAGAATTCCGGCGCGCCGCATTCGTCATTCTGGATATGCGCGTCATGGTGACACAGCACCGCGCCGTGTGGCGGGCAGAGCGCTGCCAGCGCCAGGCAATTGGCCGCGGTGCCCGTCGGCACCCACAAGGTCTCGACCTCGGTCTCGAACAGCGCCGACAGCCGCGCGTCCAGCATCCCGGACCAGCGATCGCCATCATAGGCGGTGTCGAGCACATCGGCCTCGGCCATGGCGGCGAGCACGGCGGGATGGACCGGGGCGGCGTTGTCGGAAAAGAAGCGCATGGGGGTGCCTTGCGGCGCTACCGCGCGACCGTCAATCGACACGGATCAAGCGATCGGGCACCGACGCTGTGACCGGATCAGGTTTCGGGATCGTCCTGCTCGCGCGAGGCGATCGTCGCCGTCCCGCGATAGCCGCTGACGCTGGCCGCCACCGCCTGGATCAGCTGCTGGCGCTCGCGCATCGGGCGCGTCGTGTCGCCGATCATCACCGCCACCGCATAACGCCGGCCGTCCGGCGCGGTCAGCAGGCCGACGTCGTTGAAGCCGGCGTTGCGGCGGCCCAGTTCCTGCCCCGTCCCAGTCTTGTGCGCCAGCGTCCATCCCGGCGCGATTCCCGCCTTCAGCCGCGCCCGCCCGGTGCGGCTCGATTCCAGCGTGGAGATCATCAGCCGCGTCGACGTTTCGGACAGCAATTCGCCCCGCGCCAGCCGCGACAGCGCATCGGCAATCGCTAACGGCGCCGCGCCATCGGGCGGATTGTCGATATAGGCCTGCATCGCCCGCGCGCGCACCGCCGGATCCAGCTTCGCCCGCTGGATCGAGAAATTGTTGCCGATGCTCATCGACTGATCCCACGTCAGCCCGGCGGTCTTCGCCTGGAGCAGCCGCTCACCCGGGCCGAAGCGAATGTCGCCCAGCCGCTTGCGCTCGATAAAGGCGTTCACCGCCCTCGGCCCACCGACCAGCGTCAGCAGCCGGTCATTGGCGGTATTGTCGCTCTGCGTCAGCGCACGGAACAGCAGGTTGCCGACGGTCGTGTTCCACGTCCCGCCCTTCACCAGATAGGCGACCGGCTGGTGGAACAGCGTCAGGTCGCTGGCCGTCACGCTGACCGGATCGTCCAGCTTCAGCCGGCCATTGTCGCGTTGATCGAGCACGGTCATCGCGACCCACAATTTGCTGACGCTCTGCTGCGGCAGCAGTCGACGCCCCCCGGCCTCGATCGTCCAATCCTCGTCGACGGCGCGCACCGCCACGCCGGCAATACCCGGGAACTCGCGCACCAATTGCTGGATCGACGCATCCAGCGCGCGCGGCGCGCGGCTGGCCGGCAGCGGCTTGGGCTTGGGCACCGGGATGGCGACGACATAGGAGGGCGCGGGGGCCGGCGCGACGGCGCGCGCGTTCCGCGAGGGTGGCTCCCCGACACAGCCGGCCAGCGCGAGCAACGCAGCTCCTGCGCCCAACCGTCCGATCATGATCCTCGCCTGCCCCATGCCATGACACGGGAGGCTATCGGAAAAGACGCCATTGAAAACCGTGGGTTACCCGCTTTGCGATGAACGGCGCCTCTGCTGCGATGAACAGGATGCCGTTACGGAACCAGGACCGTGTCGACCGGCGCCTCCAGCGTTTCCGGCCAGTCCAGCGTATAATGCAGGCCGCGGCTTTCGTGTCGGTGCAGTGCCGATCGTACGATCAGCTCCGCCGTCTGAAGCAGGTTGCGCAGCTCGATCAGGTCCGGCGTCACCCGGAAATGGCCGTAATAATCCTCCACCTCCGCGGTCAGCATCTTGATGCGATGCTGCGCGCGCTGCAGCCGCTTGGTCGTGCGCACGATACCGACATAATTCCACATGAAACGGCGGATCTCGGTCCAGTTCTGCTTGATCACCACTTCCTCGTCGGAATCGGTGACCCGGCTTTCGTCCCACGGCCGGATCTTCGGCACCGACGGCAGCATGTCCCAATGCGCTGCGATATGCTGCGCTGCCGCCTCGCCAAACACGAAGCACTCCAGCAGCGAGTTTGACGCCAGCCGGTTCGCGCCGTGCAACCCGCTCTCGGTGCATTCGCCCGCCGCATACAGCCCCGGCAGGTCGGTGCGCCCGTGGCGGTCCACGATGATCCCGCCGCAGGTATAATGCTGTGCGGGCACGACCGGGATCGGCTGCACCGTCATGTCGATGCCCAGCCCGATCAGCTTCTCGTAGATGTTCGGAAAATGCCCGCGCACGAAATCGGCCGGCTGATGGCTGATGTCGAGGTGGACGTAATCCAGGCCATAGCGCTTGATCTCGGCGTCGATCGCCCGCGCCACCACGTCGCGCGGCGCCAGCTCCAGCCGCTCGGGATCATAATCGACCATGAAGCGGTGGCCGTTCAGCGGGTTGATCAGCCGCCCGCCCTCCCCGCGCACCGCCTCGGTGATGAGGAAGTTCTTGACGTCGAGATTGTACAGGCAGGTCGGATGGAACTGCATCATCTCCATGTTGGAGACGCGGCAGCCCGCGCGCCACGCCATGGCGATGCCGTCGCCGGTCGCGCCGCGCGGCGCGGTCGAAAACAGATACGTCCGCCCCGCGCCACCGGTGGCCAGGATCGTCGCACGGGCGGTGTAGAGGTTCACCGCCCCACTCTTGCGATCGACGGCATAGACGCCCCAGACGTTGCCGGCACCCGAATAGCGCTCCTCATGCCGGCTGGTGGCGAGGTCGATCGCCACCTGATCGGGAACCAGCGTGATGTTGGGATTCGCCTCCGCCGCGCGCTGCAGCGCCTCCTGCACTGCCCAGCCGGTCGCGTCGTCGACATGGACGATGCGCCGATGCGAATGCCCGCCTTCGCGTGTCAGGTGCAGCGCATTCCCGTCCTGCGCGAACGGCACGCCCAGCTTCTGCAGCCGCTCGATCGCCGCCGGCGCATTCTCCACCACGAATTCAACGATCTCGCGGTCATTGAGTCCAGCGCCCGCCACCATCGTATCCTCGACATGGTTCTCGAACGTGTCGCCCGGCTCCAGCACCGCGGCGATCCCACCCTGCGCCCAGGCGGTGGACCCTTCGTTGAGCGCGCCCTTTGCCAGCACGATCACCTTGAATCGATTGGCGAGGTTGAGGGCGGCCGTCAGCCCCGCAGCACCCGATCCGACGATAAGCACGTCCGCGCTCGTCATGCGCGGCTCTGGGGAGGAAGAAGCATCCCGGCTGCATGGCACGAAGCGCCGGCATCTGCCATATCGGGCGATGATGTTCCCGCGCGGCACCTGACCCGGTGAGGTGGCCGTGGGTTGGTTTGCAAGGAAGCTCCATGTCCACCTACTCCGCCCGTCTCGCCGCCCTGCGCGACCAGCTTGCGCGCCAGCAGCTCGACGGCTTCGTCGTGCCGCTGACCGATGAGCATATGAGCGAATATGTCGGCGCCTATGCGCAGCGCCTGTCATGGCTCACCGGTTTCCAAGGGTCGGCCGGCACCGCCGTCGTGCTGCCGGCGGAGGCCGCGATCTTCACCGATGGCCGCTACACGCTGCAGGTGCGCGAACAGGTGTCGGGCGACGACTGGCAGTTCGTCGGCGTGCCGGAAACCAGCGTCTCCGGCTGGCTTGCCGATCATGCCCGGCAGGGCGCGCGCATCGGCTATGATCCGTGGCTCCACACCCGCGCCTGGGTCGATGAGGCAAGCCGCGCGCTGGCCGCGATCGACGCGACGCTGGTGCCGGTCGACACCAATCCGGTGGACGCGGTCTGGCCCGACCGCCCTGCGCCCTCCGATGCGCCGCTCGCTGTGCAGGACGATGCCCATGCCGGCCGGTCCTCGGCTGAAAAGCGCGCCGCCGTTGCCGACTGGCTGGTGGCGCATGGCGCGGATTCGGTGGTGCTCGCGTCGCTTGAATCGACCGCATGGCTGCTCAACGTGCGCGGCGGCGACGTGTCGCGCACACCGGTCGCCCTGTCCTACACGATCGTCAACGCGGACGGCACCGCCGATCTGTATGTCGCGCCGGAAAAGATGAACGATGCGGTTGCCGCGCATCTCGGCAACGCCGTTCGTGTCCATGACCGGCGCAGCTTCGCCGCCGCGCTGGCCCGGTTCGCGGGCCAGCGTGTCGCGGTTGATCCCGCGCTGTCGGTCGCGGCCATTCCGCTCGCGATCGAGGCCGCCGGCGGCACGGTCGTGCCGCTGCGCGACCCCACGGTGATCCCGCGCGCGACCAAGAATGCGGTCGAGCAGGCCGGCCATCGCTCGGCCAGCATCCGCGACGGCGCCGCCTTGTCGCGCTTCCTGCGCTGGATCGCGATCGAAGGGCCGAAGGGCGGTCAGACCGAACTGTCTGCGGCGGCAAAGCTGGAGGAATTCCGCCGCGGAACGGGCGTGCTGAAGGACCTGTCGTTCGACGCCATCTCCGCCACCGGCCCGCACGGCGCGATCCCGCATTATCATGTCACTGAGGAATCGAACCTGCCGATCGAGCCGGGGCAGCTCTATCTGATCGATTCGGGCGGCCAATATGTCGACGGCACCACCGACGTCACTCGCGTCGTCCCGATCGGCCACCCGACGCAGGAGATGCGCGATCGCTTCACCCGCGTGCTGAAGGGGCATATCGCGCTCGCCACGGCCGTCTTCCCGCGCGGCACGACGGGCGCGCAGCTCGACGCGCTCGCCCGCCTCCCCTTGTGGCAGGCGGGGCTGGATTTCGCCCATGGCACCGGCCACGGCGTCGGCAGCTACCTCTCGGTTCACGAAGGGCCCGCGCGGATCGCCAAGCCGAGCTATCCCGGCGCCGGCCCGTCGGAGCCGCTGCTGCCCGGCATGATTCTCTCCAACGAGCCGGGCTATTACAAGGCCGGCGAATACGGCATCCGGATCGAGAACCTGCTCCTCGTCCATGAACAGGACGTGCCCGGCGGGGAGTCGACGATGCTCGCCTTCGAAACGCTCACCCTCGCTCCGATCGACCGCGATCTGGTCGATCCGGCCCTATTGACCCCCGGCGAATTGTCATGGCTCAATGACTATCACGCCCGGGTCGCGGCAACGCTCGCCCCCGTGCTGGAGGGGGAGGAACGCGAATGGATCGTCTCAAGGTGTTCGCCCATCATTGTCGGGTAACGCTTCCCTGGGCGGTGGTCGGCGGGGCGGCGCTGACCATCGCCTATCTGACGGGCGACTTCTGCTATGCGGTCGGCCGATTCGTCGCGGACTGATCGTCGCCGTCACCGTCCGCCGCTGTCTCCTTCACTGCCCGCGCCTGCTCCTTGCGCCGGCGCAGGTTCGCCCGCAGCGCCGCGGCCAGCCGCGCGTCCCGTTCTGCCTTGGTTTCCATCGAAACAGGCTATCGCGCGACTTTAGCGCCTTGACAATCGGCCGCCGCTCGTCTCTAGCGCCCCCTCGCCCGCCGATCGCGGGCCGAGTGCTGCCGTAGCTCAGTGGTAGAGCGCATCCTTGGTAAGGCTGAGGTCGTGAGTTCAATCCTCACCGGCAGCACCATTTTCCCCGACCGTCATTGAACGAACCTCCGCCGTGGCGCGGAGCTGCCCGCCATCTGGCCCATTCGCCACCTCCCGGCGTCGCCGTCTGCGCATGTTACTGATTGTCGCGACGGCCCTGCGCACCTCATCTGGCATCCGCGACACGCCGCCTGCCCGGTCCTGGTCGCATTCGCGGGAAAGGAATGCGTGTGGACGACCGGCTGTTCGACCCTGACCAATTCCGCCTCACGGGCCAGGTCGCGCTGGTCACCGGCGCCGGCAACGGCATCGGGCGCGCCATTGCGCGCTTGTTCGCCGGCGCGGGCGCCGCGGTGATGGTCACCGACCTCGCGCGTGACAAGGCGGAGGCCGTCGCCGACGAGATTCGCGCCGCTGGCGGAAAGGCCGGCGCCTTCACCTGCAACGTCACCGTGGAGGCGGAGCTGCAGGACGCGGTGGGCACCACGGTCGACACATTCAAGGCGCTGACGATCCTGGTGAACAATGCCGGTGGCGGTGGTCCCAAGCCGTTCGACATGCCGATGGAGGATTTCCGCCGCGCCTTTGAGCTGAACGTCTTCTCCTCGTTCCGGCTGGCGCAGCTCGCCGCCCCGCACATGGCGGCGCATGGCAGCGGCGCGATCCTCAACATCTCGTCGATGGCGGGGGAGAACCGCGACGACCATATGGCGTCCTACGCCGCGTCCAAGGCGGCGGTGAATCACCTCACGCGCAACATCGCCTATGACCTCGGGCCGTCTGGCATCCGGGTTAACGCGATCGCGCCCGGCGCGACCAAGACCGATGCGCTCGCCTCCGTCCTGACGCCGGAGATCGAGAAGGCGATGCTGCGCCACACCCCGCTGCCACGCCTCGGCACCCCCGATGACATCGCCTATGCGGCGCTCTTCCTCTGCTCGCCCGCCGCATCCTGGATCAGCGGGCAGGTCCTCACCGTGTCGGGCGGCGGCGTCCAGGAACTCAATGGATGATCCCTGCGCGCAGCGGTTCCTGCCCGTGAGCTTTCACCCCGCCTCATCGTCGGGGGACCGCGCCGCGAGGGCGGCCGCCTGAGACGGAAGCGAGGCTCCTATGGAATTCCCGGCGGCAACGCTCTTCGGGTTGCTCTTCATGACCATGGGGCCGATCCGCGCCGTGGCGATATTCGCGACCGTCGGGACGGATGACAAGGCGCCGGGCGTCCGCCGGCTGGCGACGCGCGCCGCGCTGCTCACGGCACTCGCCTTCGTTCTTGCCGTCTATGGCGGCACCGGCACGCTCGCGTCGTGGGAGGTGTCGCTCCCCGTGCTGATCGGCAGCGCCGGCGTCGTGCTGCTGGCCCTCTCGCTCCAGTCGCTGCTCGTGCCGGCGGCACAGAGCCCCACGCTGCTCGATCCGCAGAAGCTGCGCCCGACCACGCTCGTCTTTCCCGGCCTCTTCCCACCGATCGCAGTGACGATCCCGATCATCTTCGCCGCCGCCGTGCCGAATACGGGCGCCCAACTGGAGATCATCGCCATCGGCCTTGGCATCATCCTTCTCAACTGGCTGCTGATGCTGCGGTCCAAGTGGCTGATGCGCAAGATGGGCTCCAGCCCGCTGGAAATCATGGGCGCCGTGTTCGGCGTCCTGCAGGTCGCGCTGGCGATGCAATTCATCGTCAACGCGGTGAAGATGCTGTGACGGGCATGGGCATCATGTCCCATGGCGATCGGCCCGGCTCCGGCATAAAAGCCGCCTCCACCGCGCTGCGCACAACAGGGAAGCAAGATGGCTGACGACGAATATGTCTATGACGAGGAAAGCGGCGAATGGCTGCCGGCGAGCGAGCTTGCCGCCAAGCGCGCCGAGGCCGATCAGGTGGAGGTGCGCGACGCGGTCGGCAATCTGCTGGCGGACGGCGATCAGGTCACGCTGATCAAGGATCTGGAGGTCAAGGGCGCCGGCCAGACGCTGAAGCGCGGCACGCTCATCAAGTCGATCCGCCTGACCGGAGACCCGCAGGAAATCGACTGCCGCTACGAAGGCATCAAGGGACTGGTGTTGCGGGCCGAGTTCGTGCGCAAGCGATAACGCCTGCGCACCGTACCCCGCGACCGGTCAGGCCGTCGCGGGCCGCCGCGCGATCTTCTTGATCACCCCGGAATAGCTCATCACCGCGTCGCCCGCGTCATCGATCACGCCGCGCACGAAGATCAGGCTGCGCCCGGCCTTCACCACCTCGCCCCGCGCGGTCAGCAACCGGCCGGGCACCGCCGCGCCGACGAACTCGGCGTTCAGCGTCGCGGTGACGCCGTGAAAGGCAGGCAGCACTGCCGACGCGACCATGAACAGCGAGAAATCGGCAAAGGTCAGCAGCGACCCGCCATGGACGTTGCCGCCGCCGTTGCGGTTCTTGGCGTCGGGGCGAAAACCGCACTCGATCTGCCCCTCGGCATCATAGCGCGCGAAGAACGGCCCGGCATGGTCCTCGAACGGGTCGGTCCCCGGCCAGCGCAGCCATCCCTGCCACTCACCGTCGTCGATCGGCGTCAGCGCGATGCCGGGTTCGGTCGTGATGTCCACAATCTTCCTTCTTGGCTCCTGGGATGATCCGCGCGCCGCTCAGCGCGCCGGCGACCCGACGTTCGGCAGCGTCGCCTCCTCGGCATTGGGCATCTTGCCGAACAATGCCCGGTCGGCCGGCGTGAACGCCCAGCGCCACAGCACGAACAGGTAGACGCCGGCGATGGCCGGGATGCCGAACACGATCTCCGCCCATTCATATTCATGCGGCAGCGACGTCACCAATCCGCCGATGACCAGCGCCGCCAGCATCGCCCAGACCAGCGGCCAGCGCAGCGGCGACACAGGCGCCGACAAAATGTGGCGCAGCAGCCGCGCCTTGATGACGGAGGTCAGCGCGACGCTCACCATCAGCGCCACCGCCGGCGCCGCCGCCTGCGCCTCTTCCGACCAGCCGAGCCGCCGCGTGGCGATGATCATGCCAAAGCTGAGCGCCACCTGGAACGCCAGCATCACGGCGGAGATCAGCAGGTTGCGGTGCCGCGCGGTATAGACCAGCGCCGTCTCGCACACCGCCCCGGTCGACGCGAGCACTTCGGCGAACAGCAGGAAGGCGAGCGCCGCGGTGCCAGCCACGAATTGCGGCCCCACCGTCCCCATCACCGCCTCGCCCGGGATCGATCCCATCAGCGCCAGGCCAAGCTGCGCCGCCATGATCCAGAAGGCGACCTGCCGCACCTGGTTGGCGATCGCCAGCCGGTCGTTCACCGCCAGGCTCTGCGTGATCACCGGGCCCAGGATCGGGTCGAACGATGTCTTCAGCTTCTGCGGCAGGCTCGCGACCTGCTGCGCCATATAATAGATGCCGACGATCTTGGGCTCGAACATCACCCCCAGGATGAACCGGTCGACGTTGCGCGTGCCCCATTCGAACGCGTCTGCGCCCGCCAGCGGCACATTGTCGCGGATCATCGCCAGCAGCCCGCGCACATGCGGGGACCAGCCACGCGGCAGGCCGTAACTGCGCACCAGCGGCACGATCGATGCGATCAGCGCCGCGATCATCGACGCGACATAGCTCAGCACCAGGCCATCGCGCGTGGTGAAGAAGGAGAATATCCACGCCGCGATCGAGATCGTCCACGGCTCCACCACCGCGCGCGCCGTCACCGCGGCCTTCACGTTGTGGCGATAGGCCAGCGCCGCCAGGCTCACGTCGGACCAGGCGATCGCCAGCACGATCAACGGCAGCCATCGATCGAGGCCGACGATGGGCGTATTGGGGTACATGACCTCGGGGAAGGTCCACAGCACGGCGCTCGCCAGCAGCGACAGCAGCGCCGCGACCACCAGCCCGTCGGCGACGACATGGACGTGCGGCCGGTCGGTGCGGCTCAGCGCCTGCGCCAGCCCGCGCTTCAGTCCCAGCGTCGCCAGCAGCGCCGCCAGCTCCACCACCACCACCGCGATGGCGAACCGCCCGACGAGCTCCGGTCCGTACAGCCGCCCGGCGATGAACAGGAACGGGATGCGCGCCGCCAGCCGCAGGATGAACCCCGCGACATTGGTGCGCCCGCCCTTGGCGAGCTGCGCAATATCCTTCGACGTTTCGGTCACCGGGGCGTCCCGCCGGTCCCGCGCTGCCCGCCAGTCAATGGGCCGGTCAATGCGCCGCCCCCCAGCTTGCGCCGGTGCCGATCTCCACCGCCAGCGGCACGTCCAGCTTCACCGACGGCTCGGCTGCGGTTGCCATCACGCGCTCGATCACCGGCTTCGCGGCCTCGACTTCGCTTTGGGGGACTTCGAACACCAGTTCGTCGTGCACCTGCAGCAGCATGCGCGTGCCGGTCAGCCCGGCCTCGGCCAGCGCCGGCTCCATCCGCGCCATCGCGCGCTTGATGATGTCGGCGCTCGTGCCCTGGATCGGCGCATTGATCGCCGCGCGCTCGGCGCCCTGCCGCTCGTGCTGCACCTTTGATTTGATCCGCGGGAAATGCGTCTTGCGGCCGAACAGAGTCTCGGTGAACCCCTGCTCGCGCACCGCTTGCAGCGTCTCGGCGATGTAGCGGTTGATGCCCGGGAACCGCTCGAAATAGCGGTCGATCATCGCCTGGGCCTCGTCCGCCGTCACGTCCAGCCGCCCGGCAAGGCCCCAGCGGCTGATGCCGTAGAGGATCGCGAAGTTGATCGTCTTGGCGCGCCCACGGGTGTCGCGATCGACCGCGCCGAACAGCTCCTGCGCGGTCAGCGAGTGGATATCGTCGCCCCGCGCGAACGCTTCCTTCAGCGCCGGCACGTCCGCCATGTGCGCCGCCAGCCGAAGCTCGATCTGCGAATAGTCCGCCGCCAGAATGACGTTGCCTGGCTCGGCGACGAAGGCGTCGCGGATCTGCCGGCCGATCTCGGTGCGGATCGGGATGTTCTGCAGGTTCGGGTCGGTGGATGACAGCCGCCCGGTCTGCGCGCCGGTCAGCGAATAGCTGGTGTGGACGCGGCCCGTCGCCGGGTTGATCTGCTCCTGAAGCGCATCGGTGTAGGTCGATTTCAGCTTCGACAGCTGGCGCCAGTCGAGCACCCGCGCGGCAATCTCCTTGCCCGGTGAATCCTTATCGGCGGCGATCCGCTCCAGCTCGTTGACGTCGGTCGAATAGACGCCGCTCTTGCCCTTGCGGCCGCCCTTGATGCCCATCTTCTCGAACAGCACGTCGCCCAGCTGTTTGGGGCTGCCGATCGTGAACGGTGCGCCGGCGATGCCGTGGATCACGCCCTCCAGCTCCGCCATCTGCGTCGCGAACTCGGTCGAAAGCTGCGCCAGCCGCTCGCGATCCACCTTGATCCCGTGCCGCTCCATCCGCGCGATGACCGAAACGAGCGGCCGGTCGACCATCTCGTACACCCGCGTCGCCCGCTCGATCGGCAGCCGCGGGCGGAATCGACGCCACAGCCGCAGAGTCACGTCGGCATCCTCGGCCGCGTACCGCGTCGCGGCGGCCAGATCGACCTGGTTGAACCCGATCGCCTTCTTCCCCGTGCCCGTCACGTCCTTGTACGCGATGCAGCTGTGCGACAGGTGCGTCGCCGCCAGCTCGTCCATCCCGTGCCCGTGCAGCCCGGCGTCGAGGTCGAAGCTCATCACGATCGTGTCGTCATAGGGCGCAAGCGCGATCCCCAGCCGCCCCAGCACGACCATATCGTATTTCAGATTGTGCCCGATCTTCAGCACTGCCGGATCCTCCAGCAGCGGCTTCAGCTTGGCGAGCGCCAGGTCGCGGTCGAGCTGCACGGGCTTCTCGGCGAACATGTCGCCCCCGCCGCCCTCGCCGACATGCGCCAGCGGCACATAGCAAGCGAGATTGGGCGCCAGCGCCATTGACACGCCGACCAGCTCGGCCAGCATCGGATCCTTGGCGGTCGTCTCGGTATCGATCGCAACCCAGCCCTGATGCCGCGCCACGGCGATCCAGCGATCGAGCGCATCTTCGTCGACCACCGTTTCGTAACTGTCATGGTCGCAGGGCGGGTCTTCCTCCTGCGGCACGCCGACCGGCTCGGGCGGCGTCGGATCGACGCCGTCATTCTGCTCCGCCGCCAGCTTCGTCAGCAGCGACTTGAACCCGTGATGCTCCAGGAACGCGCGCAGCGGCGCCTCTGGGATCCCGTCGAGCGCCATTTCCTCCAGCGGGTGCGGCAGCGGCACGTCGCACGCCAGCTCCACCAGCTTGCGCGACAGCCGCGCCTGATCGGCGAACTCGATCAGATTCTCGCGCAGCTTGCCCTTCTTCATCTCGGGCGCGGCGGCCAGCACCGCCTCGACGCTGCCATGCTCCAGGATCAGCTTCGCCGCGGTCTTGGGCCCCACGCCCGGCACGCCCGGCACATTGTCGACGCTGTCGCCCATCAGCGCCAGCACTTCGCCGAGCTTGTCCGGCCCGACGCCGAACTTCTCCACCACCTCGGGCGGGCCGAAGCGCTTGTCCTTCATCGTGTCGAGCATGTCGATGCCCGGCTCGGTGAGGAGCTGCATCAGGTCCTTGTCGGAACTGACGATCGTCACTTGCCAGCCCTGCGCCAGCGCCGCCTTGCTGTACGATGCGATCAGGTCGTCGGCTTCCCAGCCCGCTTCCTCGATGCACGGCAGCGAAAAGGCGCGCGTTGCATCGCGGATCATCGGAAACTGCGGTTTCAGATCCTCCGGCGCGGGCGGGCGATGCGCCTTGTACTGGTCGTACAATTCGTTGCGGAACGTCGTCTCGGACTTGTCGAGGATGACCGCCAGGTGAGTCGGACCATCGGCCTTGTGCAGGTCGTTGGCCAGCTTCCACAACATGGTCGTATAGCCATAAACCGCACCGGCCGGCTCACCATGCTTGTTCGTGAGCTTCGGCAGCACGTGGTACGCGCGAAAGATGAAGCTCGAGCCATCGACGAGATAGAGGTGCGGCATGGGGGCCGCTTAGCGGATCGGCGCGCCGCGAACAAACAATGCGGTGGGCGCCGGATCGCGCCGCCCGCGACTCACAGTTTGCCGAACCGTTCCTCGAACGTCTTGATGTCGCCGGCGGCCAGCAATTGCGCCTGTTCCAGCCAGCGATCGCGCCCCATCCGGCCAGTGAACGGCCCAAGATGCGCGTCGAGGTCCTCGGCAGCGCGCTGGTCCAGCGCGGCCAGTTGCCCGACGGTCGAAATGCCCAGCTCGGCCAGCCGTGCGGCGACCTTCGGGCCCAGCCCCTTGATGCGCGTCACCGGCGCGTCGCCCGGCGGCGGCGCGGCGGGGGCGGGGGCGGGGGCGGCGGC
>NZ_LAZX01000005.1 GCF_000980895.1 Sphingomonas sp. Ag1
CGGGCGAGCAGCCCTGCCCCGTCGCCGACCGGGATCGGCTGGTCGAGGCGCAACATCCGGTCGCGCTGTGCCGCGACCGGCGGGAGCTCCTGCGGCGTGCGTCCGGTCAGCGTCGCCAGCCGGAACAGCGCCGCCTGCCGCTCGGCAGCGATCGTCGGCACGTCGGCGCGCCGCTGGTCGCGCAGCGCGGCGATGCGCGTCGCGTCGAGCGGCGTCGTCATGCCCACCTCAACGCGCCGCTCGGTGACGCGCAGAGACTGGTCGAGCAAGGCGACGATTCGCTCCGCCACGGCCAGCCGCTCGGCCGCCGATGCCGCATCGGCATAGGCGCGCGTCGTTTCCGCGACGACGGACACGCGCACGGCCTCGGCATCCGCCTCGGCCGCGCCGACGTCGCCGCGCGCCGCCTCGACGTTGCGGCTGACGCGGCCGAACAGGTCCACCTCATAAGAGACGTCCAGCCCGCCATCGATCAGCCAGCTTTCGCTGTTCAGCCCGGGCGCGCGCTGCACCTGGGAGAAGCGGTTGTAGGTCGCGCTGGCGCCGACGTTCGCCTGTGGCAGGCGATCGTTGCGCACCTCCCGCAGCGCCGCCCGCGCCCGGGCCAGCCGTGCCACCGCCACGCGCACGTCGGTGTTCGCCGCCAGCGCATCGGCGATCAGACCGTCGAGCACCGGATCCTGGTACAGCCGCCACCAATCCTCGGCCGGCGCGGCGGTCGAGACCGCCGCGCTGGTCGAGACGAACGGCGCGGTGGCGGTGCCCGGCGTGGCGGGCCGCGCATAATCCGGCCCGGTCGCGCAGGCCGCCAGCGTCAGCGCGGAAGCGGCGACCATCAACTTGGTGAAGCTCTTGAGCATCGGTTCGCTCCTCATTCGGCCGGCTGCAGCGTGGAGTCGGTGTCGGCAGCGGGGCGGCGACGACCGCGCCCGATCCGCTCCGCCAGTCCGCGGCAGACGACGTAGAAAGTGGGGGTGAAGATCAGGCCGAAGCCGGTGACGCCGATCATCCCGAAGAACACTGCTGTGCCCAGCGCCTGGCGAAGCTCCGCGCCGGCACCGGTGGCGATCAGCAGCGGCACCGCGCCAAGGATGAAGGCGAAGCTGGTCATCAGGATCGGGCG
>NZ_LAZX01000003.1 GCF_000980895.1 Sphingomonas sp. Ag1
GGGGCGATGATCAGGTCGGGCGCGCGGCGCGACAGCAAGGCGCGGCGCAGCGCGTGGAGCAGGCGCGATGCCGGCGCGCCGAGCCCACCGTCGGGCAGGCCGAGGAAGCGGATCGCCGGCGGCGTGATGCCGATCGGGCGCAGCACGCGCCGCGTCTCGCGCCGCCGCTCCGCCACCAGCCGGGGGCGGGGCCAGCGGCGGCTGCCGGGATGTGAGGCACCACCGTCGCTGACCACCAGCACCTCCACCGTCGCGCCGCGCGCGCGAAGCCGCCGCATCAGCGCCCAGGCGGCAACTGCCTCATCATCGGGGTGCGGCGCGATCACCAGCAGGCGGCGCACGTGGCCGAAGCCGCGTTTCCCTGGGTTTGTCACAGTGTCGGGGTCAGCAGCCCGGCGGCGACCGCCGCGCCAGCCCGGTCGCGCTGCAGATCGGGGGCGGGCTGGCGCAGATAGACGGTGAGGTTGGCGAGCGCGGCATTGAGCGGGTGATCGAGGAACATCGCCTGCACGCCGACCGCCGCCTGCGCCAGCGTCAGCACGGCCTCGCCCGCGGCATAGACCGCCGCGCGCGCCGCGGCGACATGGGCCAGCGTGTCGTCGGGGCGGTCGACGCGCCAGTTGGCGGCCGCGCGCGCGACCGCGTCGGCGGCGCCCTGCGCCGCGCGATAGAGATCGGCGAGGCGGGCGCGCTGGTGCGGATCGCCGTCCCGGCCGGCGGTGACGAGATGGTCGCGCGTGCGATCGACCACGCCCGCGATCCCGCCTGCCTGCACCGCGGCGAAGCGGATCGCGCCGCCGCTGAACCATGGTTCGCGCACGTAATCGCCCGGCTGGCCGATCAGCGCCTCGGGCGGCAGCGCTGCGCCGTCCCAGCGGGCAAGATGCGTTTCCGACCGCTGCATCCCGCTGACCCGCCACCAGGAGCGGTCGATCGCCGGCGGCGTCTCCGTCAGGTCGATGAGCAGCAACTGTCGGCCGCCGTCGACATCGACCGGGACCAGCGCATGGCTGAGCAGCCCGGCGCCAGAGGCAAAGGCCTTGGCCCCCGACAGGCGGCCGTCGCTAAGCGTTGCGGGGTCGCCGGGCTGATCGGCGTTCCACA
>NZ_LAZX01000009.1 GCF_000980895.1 Sphingomonas sp. Ag1
GGGAGATTTCTAAGCTGCCTGCACGGCAGCGAACTGATTGCTCGCATTGGGCAGACGGGCTTTAACTTTCTAAGCTGCCTGCACGGTAGCGAACATCACATCATCGGCCACGGGCAGGGTGGCATGTTTCTAAGCTGCCTGCACGATAGCGAACTTATGTCACCGTGTTCAATCCATGCGATGATATTTCTAAGCTGCCTGTACGGCAGCGAACCCGGACTGTCATTACCGCGCGTGCCACTGGCTTTTCTAAGCTGCCTGTACGGCAGCGAACGTTATTCGATATCCCATCCCCTGAGCCAACCGTTTCTAAGCTGCCTGCACGGCAGCGAACGCGCAGTCATATCTGGCGCTGTAGCAATCTCCTTTCTAAGCTGCCTGCACGGCAGCGAACAGCAACCTGAGCATTTGCTCGGCAGTGTTTCTTTTCTAAGCTGCCTGCACGGCAGCGAACTGATTGCTCGCATTGGGCAGACGGGCTTTAACTTTCTAAGCTGCCTGCACGGTAGCGAACATCACATCATCGGCCACGGGCAGGGTGGCATGTTTCTAAGCTGCCTGCACGATAGCGAACTTATGTCACCGTGTTCAATCCATGCGATGATATTTCTAAGCTGCCTGTACGGCAGCGAACCCGGACTGTCATTACCGCGCGTGCCACTGGCATTTCTAAGCTGCCTGTACGGCAGCGAACGTTATTCGATATCCCATCCCCTGAGCCAACCGTTTCTAAGCTGCCTGCACGGCAGCGAACGCGCAGTCATATCTGGCGCTGTAGCAATCTCCTTTCTAAGCTGCCTGCACGGCAGCGAACGCGCAGTCATATCTGGCGCTGTAGCAATCTCCTTTCTAAGCTGCCTGCACGGCAGCGAACGGTCTGCAAAAGGCAACGCCGCAGCAAGTTAATTTCTAAGCTGCCTGTACGGCAGCGAACCCGGACTGTCATTACCGCGCGTGCCACTGGCTTTTCTAAGCTGCCTGTACGGCAGCGAACGTTATTCGATATCCCATCCCCTGAGCCAACCGTTTCTAAGCTGCCTGCACGGCAGCGAACGCGCAGTCATATCTGGCGCTGTAGCAATCTCCTTTCTAAGCTGCCTGCACGGCAGCGAACAGCAACCTGAGCATTTGCTCGGCAGTGCTTATTTTCTAAGCTGCCTGCACGGCAGCGAACGGTCTGCAAAAGGCAACGCCGCAGCAAGTTAATTTCTAAGCTGCCTGTACGGCAGCGAACCGCTTTATTTGCTCTCGCCTGT
>NZ_LAZX01000094.1 GCF_000980895.1 Sphingomonas sp. Ag1
GATCGGCCGAGCGACCGGCAGCGCGGTCGGTATCCGCGCTCGCGCCACGCGCCGGCCGTTCCGCAGGAGCCTGTTCGGCGCGGAAGGTGCGTGCGCGCTCGTTGCGCGCCGTGCCGGCGCGACTGGCGACAGAGCCGTCGGCGCGGCGGCGTGGTTCCTTCTTCGCAGCGCCGGGCCGCGTCCGCTGCGCTGGTTTCTTGTCGGCGGGCCGCTCCGGCGCGGGGATGGCGTCAGCCGGGGGCAACACCGGCTCGACCGCGCGGCGGCGCGCGGGTTGCGGCAGTTCGCGGCGCGTCGGCTCCGCGCTGAAGCTCTCGACGTCGTGACGGCGAACCTCGCCGATCTGGCCGGGGGCAAGATCACCGAGGACGAACGGGCCGTAGCGGGTGCGGATCAGGCGGCTGACCTGCAGTCCCAGATGCTCCAGCACACGCCGGACCTCGCGATTCTTGCCTTCCTTCAGCACCAGTTCGATCCAGAGGTTCGCGCCGGTGCGGCGTTCGATATTGGCGTCGATCGGGCCGTAACGGACGCCCTCGATCTCGATGCCGTGGATCAGCTCCTCCAGTTGCGGCTGGCTGATCTGACCATAAGCGCGGGCGCGATAGGCGCGCTCGACGCCGGTGGCGGGAAGTTCCAGGAGCCGCTTCAGCCCACCATCGGTGGTCATCAGCAGCAGCCCTTCGGTGTTGAGATCCAGACGGCCGACCGGCATCAGGCGCGGCAGCCCCTTCGGCAAGCGATCGTAGATCGTCGGGCGCCCGGCGGGATCGCGCTCGGTCGTGAGAAGCCCTGCCGGCTTGTGGAACAGGAATAGGCGGGCCGCCTCCGGCGCGGCAACAGGGTTGCCATCCACCGTCACCCCGTCGAGCGAGGCAAGCAGGGTCGCCGGCGTGTCGAGCGTGACACCGTCCAGCGCGACGCGGCCCTCCGCGATCATCCGTTCGATCTCACGACGCGACGCGACGCCGGCGCGCGCCAGCAGCTTGGCGATGCGGGCGGGCTCCGGCGCTCGGGTCGTCGATTTCTGGTCATGGCTCTTGCCGGGTCCGGTCAACGGCCCGTCACGCTTTTCTGTCGGCATGGAGCGCTATTACCGCGGTTCATGTCGCAGCGCGAAAATATTTGCGACCAGCCGTCACCCGGCGCGTTATTCCTGCCATGGGAAAGAGGGACAGGCGCGGATCGGTCGTATGATCTTCAGGAAGCGCAAACGGTCGATCATCCGTCTCCTCCTCGTCGAGGACGAGCCACTTGTCGCCTTCGACACCGAGCATCTGTTGAGCGAGCAGGATTTCGAGATCGTCGCCACCGTGGATCGTGTTTCCGATGCGGTGGCCACACTGCAGGCCGGACACGACATCCATCTCGTGCTGGTCGACGTTCGGTTGGCGGACGGCAGCGGCATTGATGTTGCGCGAGCCGCGGGCGAATGCGGCATTCCCTCGCTGTTCGTCACCGGCGACTGCCCGCCGGAGGCGGAGCTGGTCGGTGTCGGCTGCCTCTACAAACCGTTCGAACAGCGCGATCTTCTCCAATCGATCAAGGCGATCGAGGCGAGCCGGGCGGGCAAGGTCCCGCGGCGGCTGCCGGATGCCCTGCGGCTGTTCTCGGCAGATCGCGGCAACGAAGCGCCGAGGGTCAGCCAGACGCCAGATGCGACGATTCAGCAAAGCAGCGTGCCCGGCCGTGAATGACGCCGGGGCCAGCGCCGGTTTCTTCAGCGAGGTTCAGGAAAGGTGCGGGCGAGGTGGACATTATGTCCAATCCCGGCTTGATGGCGGCATCCCTACCTGCTGAGCATGATGGAGAAGCAAGCTATCGAAAGCGAAGCCCAGTCCGACGGAGACAAATTCCGCTGGATCCTGAAGAGCGGGTGGAAAGGTCTTTGTCCGCGTTGCGGCAAAGGTCACATGTTCCAGTCATGGCTAAAGATCACGGATCGATGCGAGAACTGTGGCCTCGATTACCGCTTTGCTGCGCCTGATGACGGGCCGGCGTTCTTCTCTCTGTGCATCGTGGCCCTGCCGCTGACGGCATTCATCGTGTGGTTGCAGGTCGCCTTCGATCCACCCGGCTGGGTCCATCTGTTCACGTCGGTTCCGATCATGGCGCTGGGCACGGTGCTGCCGCTGCGGCCGATCAAGGGATGGCTGGTCGCCTCTCAATATGTGAATCGCGCGCAGGAAGCGGGGACGCAGAAGCTGTGGGCGCAGCTTCATGGCACGGACGCCAGCAAGAGCGACTTCGACCAGTAGCTGCGGCTCTGGTCCAAGCGGCTGTCCGCGCGCCGGCTGCCCGCGCTAGTTCACGCGGGGATCGTGCCGGCTGTCATCGGGGCTGTCGGTTTCGCTGAAGCGGGCGGGAGCGTCGTGCGGCTCCGCAATGGCGCCTTCATCGACCGCTTCGTTGCGGATCGCGGTTTGCCCCTCGATGTCGGTGCGGGCAAGATCGTCCTGCGCGGCAGGCGGGCTGTCCGGCGCGGCTTCCGGTTCATCTTCGGGCAGGCTGTCGATCAGCGGGTCGTTGCTGCGATTGTCGGTCACGTCAGATACTCGGGTTGGCGGGGGCAGGATCGTTCGCAGGGGCGCCCGGTGCCGGCAGATCGATGTCGGGCGCGGGCGGCGTCACTTCCGGCGGCGGGGCCGCGGGCTGAGCCGGCTGGGTGGGCTGAACGGGTGTTTCGGGCGGGGGCGTGGTGGCCATGTTCTGGGTCCTCTTCACGCTTTCAACGCGCGATCGCGCTGCGTGGTTGCTCGCGCCGCTTGCCGATCGGCTCCACCCGGTATAGAGGCCCGCGACCGGCGGTGCCTAAATGCGGGCGTGGCGGAACTGGTAGACGCGCTGGATTTAGGTTCCAGTATCGCAAGATGTGGGGGTTCGAGTCCCTTCGCCCGCACCAGTTTATCCGCGGCGTGCCCGCGGACAGGCACCATCCACGAAATTTCAGTTGAAGGCACGAAGATGCAGACTGTCGAGACGTTGAACGAGGGCCTGAAGCGCGCCTACACGCTGACCATCGCGGCCAAGGACATCGAGGCGCGCGTTGATGCGGAGCTGGCACGAGTCGCACCGCAGGTCCGCATGCCCGGTTTCCGCCCCGGCAAGGTTCCGGCGAACATCGTGCGCAAGATGCATGGCCCGGCGCTGCTGCAGGACGCGCTCAACACGTCGATCCAGGAAGGCATCCAGACGCTGCTGGCTGAGAAGCAGCTGCGTCCGGCGATCCAGCCCTCCGTCCAGCTGGCCGACGGCTATGAGCCAGGCAAGGACGCCGAGCTGACCGTCGAGTTGGAAGTGCTGCCACAGGTGCCGGCGCCGGCGATCGAGGGGCTGAAGCTCGAGAAGCTGACCGTTCCGGCCGACGACGCCGTGATCGACGAGCAGCTGCAGAAGTTCGCCGACCAGACCAAGAAGTGGGAAGACGCCGAGGAAGGCTATGCCGCGAAGATGGGTGACCTCGTCACCGTCGATTTCGTCGGCAAGACCATGGACGGCGTCGCCTTCGAAGGTGGCACCGGCACCGACATGGCGATCGAGCTCGGCTCGGGCCGCCTGATCCCGGGCTTCGAGGATGCGACCGTCGGCGTGAAGGCCGGCGAGGAGCGCCAGATCAAGGTGACCTTCCCGGAGGATTACCAGGCAAAGGAACTGGCCGGACAGGACGCCACCTTCGACCTGACCGTGAAGTCGGTGAAGGTCGCTGGCGAAGCGACCGTCGACGAGGACCTCGCCAAGAACCTGGGCCTCGAGAGCCTGGAGCAGCTGCGCGGCCTGGTCCGCGGCCAGATCGAGAGCGAGCTGGGCAACCTGACCCGCACCCACATGAAGCGCAAGCTGCTCGACCAGCTCGCCGCCGGCCACGATTTCGAAGTGCCGCCGTCGATGGTCGAGGCCGAGTTCCAGCAGATCTGGGCGCAGCTCGAGCATGAGGCGACCCATGAGCCGGATCCGAAGGCGGCCATGGAAGAGATGGAGAAGGAGCGCGACGATTATCGCAAGATCGCCGAGCGCCGCGTCCGTCTCGGCCTGCTGCTGAGCGAGATCGGCCAGGCCAACGGCGTCGAAGTCACGCAGCAGGAAATGAACCGCCTGATCGCGCAGGCTGCGCAGCAGTATCGCGGCGAGGACCAGCAGCGCTTCATCCAGTACATTCAGCAGGAGCCGATGGCTGCTGCCCAGCTGCGTGCGCCGCTGTACGAGGACAAGGTCGTCGACTTCCTGTTCGACAAGGCTGAGGTGACCGAGCGCGAGACCACGCGCGAGGAACTGGAAGCCGCGATCGAGAGCGAGGACGGTTTCGCGACCGGCACGCATCACCACGATCACGACAACCACAAGCCCAAGCAGAAGAAGGCCGCGGCCAAGAAGAAGGCTGACGAGGCCGCTGCCGAGGGTGACGAGGGCGACGAGGTGAAGCCGGCCAAGAAGGCGGCGCCGAAGAAGAAGGCCGCGGCAGCACCGGCCGAGGACGAGGCGACCGACGAGGCCGCAGCGCCGGCCAAGAAGGCAGCGCCGAAGAAGAAGGCGGCTGCCGCTGATGCCGAGAGCGAAGCGGAAGCACCGGCCAAGCCGAAGAAGGCCGCTGCCAAGAAGGCGCCCAAGACCGAAGGCTGATCTTAATTCGTTTCGGATAGTGAAGGGCGTCTCCCTGATTTTTCAGGGGGACGCTCTTTTTTGTTACAGAACATCGCGATCGGAGATCTGGGCGGCGTGAATGGAGCTATGGTGCGCGAGACGGAGCTGAGGATTGCCGTCCTGCTTCCTTGCTACAATGAGGAAGCAGCGATTGCGCAGACGATCGCTGGCTTTCGCGCTGCGCTGCCGGGCGCGGCGATCTACGTCTATGACAACAACTCGCACGACCGAACCGCGGCGGTCGCGCGGGCGGCGGGCGCGATCGTGCGGACCGAGCGCGTGCAGGGGAAGGGCGCCGTGGTGCGCCGCATGTTCGCCGACGTCGATGCCGACATCTACGTGATGGCGGATGGCGACGCGACCTATGATGCGGCCTCCGCGCCGTTGCTGATCGAGCGGATGCTCGACGAGCAGCTCGACATGGTGGTCGGCAGCCGCATCGGTGAAGCGACCGAGGCGTATCGACGCGGACATCGGTTCGGCAATGCGATGCTGACCGGGATGCTGACTCGCCTGTTCGGGCGCAGCTTCACCGATATCCTTAGCGGATATCGGGTGTTCTCGCGCCGCTTCGTCAAGAGCTTCCCGGTGCTGTCGGTCGGGTTCGAGATCGAGACCGAGATTTCGGTGCACGCGCTGGAGCTGAAGATGCCCGTCGGCGAGGTGGAAACGCCTTATTTTGCGCGCCCGGAAGGCTCGGTGTCGAAGCTGAGCACCTATCGCGATGGCTGGCGCATCCTGGGCACGATCGCGACCCTGTATCGGATCGAGCGCCCCTTGTGGTTCTTCGGCTACGTCGGGGCCGCACTGTTGCTGCTCGCGATCATCCTGGCCGTCCCGCTGGCGGTTACCTATGCACAGACCGGGCTGGTGCCGCGCTTCCCGACGGCGATCCTCGTGACCGGACTGACGATCCTGGCGGCGCTCGCCGGATTTGCCGGGCTGATCCTGGATACGGTGGTCCGTGGCCGCCGCGAGGTACGGCGATTGGCGTATCTTGCGTATCCTGCGCCGGGAACGCTGGTCAGGGCCGACAGACTGATCTAGTCTCACTGCATGGCGATGTCGCTCCTCGGCCGTTCAGCGGCCCTTTTCGTCCTTGGCACGACAGGGGCGACAGGCGTTGCCGCGCAGGACGAGCCACGGCGGACCAGGATCGCGGCGGGGCCCCAGCTTGTCCCCCGATATCCCGGCTACAAGGGCGTGGTGCTGCGGCCGTTCCTGGATATCAGCCGGGCGCGTGGAGACACGCCGTTCATCTTCGAGGCGGCGGACGAGAGCGCCAGCATCTCCGTCTTCGATACTGAAAGGTTTTCCGTCGGCCCGACGCTGAGTTTCGAGGGGTCCCGCCGGACGCGCGACGTGCCGGGCGTGCGTGGCGTGGGCTTTACCGTGGAGCCGGGCCTGTTCGCGCAATATACCATCGCCGAGCCGCTGCGCGCCCGCCTCGAGCTGCGCCAAGGGATTGGTGGGCACAAGGGGCTGATCGGTGTCGCCAGCGTCGATTATGTCGCGCGCGACCGCGACGACTGGCTGTTCGCGATCGGGCCGCGGGTCACCTATTCCAACGGCAAGTACCAGCGTGCCTATTTCGGCGTCCCGGTGGAATCCGTCGCCACGTCCGGGTTGACGGCGTTCCGCCCCGGGGGCGGGATCCAGGCAGTGGGCGGGAACGCCGGTTTCCTCAAGCAGTTGACGCCGCAATGGGGCATCTACGTTTATGGCAAATACGAGCGGCTCGTCGACGATGCGAGCCGGTCGCCAATCGTGCGGCGCTACGGCTCACGCAATCAATGGTCCGGTGGCCTGTCCCTGACCTATACGTTTCGCGGCCGCCAGGACTGAGCGGCAGGTCTTGAAGTCGCCGCTGCCGCGCGCGACATAGGTCATCCTGAAAGAACAAGAGAGAGCCTTCCATGCACAACCCGTTCGAGACCGGCGACTTTGCAGGCGCCCTTGCGCGCGCCGGCGTCGGCATGCAGCAGACGCAGGCAGGTCTCGTGCCGATCGTCATCGAACAGTCGAACCGTGGCGAGCGGTCCTTTGATATCTTCAGCCGCCTGCTGCGCGAGCGCATCGTGTTCGTTACCGGCGGCGTTGAAGATGGCATGGCAAGCCTGATCACGGCGCAGCTGCTGTTCCTTGAGTCGGAGAATCCGAAGAAGGACATCTTCATGTACATCAACTCGCCGGGCGGCGTCGTCACGGCGGGCATGGCGATCCACGACACGATGCAGTACATCCGGCCGCGCGTCGGCACGGTGTGCATCGGTCAGGCCGCGTCGATGGGCAGTTTCCTGCTGTCGGCGGGCGAGCCGGGGATGCGGGTCGCGCTGACCAATGCGCGCATCATGATCCACCAGCCGTCGGGCGGTGCGCAGGGCATGGCCAGCGACATCGAGATCCAGGCGCGCGAAATCCTGCGCATCCGGCACCGGATGAACGAGTTGTACGCCAAGTACACCGGCCAGCCGATCGAGGTGATCGAGCGCGCGATGGACCGTGACAAGTTCATGAGCTCGGATGAGGCCAAGGAATTCGGCCTGATCGACGAGGTGTTCGACAAGCGGCCTGCCCCGGCCGAAGATACGGCTGCCGCCGCCTGATCGGCGTTGGCCCTCTTTCCGGCATTGCCGGATCATGACTGGCCGGGTTACCATGCCCGGCCGGCAAAGGATGTGATTGAATGACCAAGCTCAGCGGCGGTGACTCGAAGAGCACGCTCTATTGCTCCTTCTGCGGCAAGTCGCAGCACGAGGTTCGCAAGCTCATCGCAGGACCGACCGTATTCATCTGCGACGAGTGCGTGGAGCTGTGCAACGACATCATCCGCGAGGAAACTAAGTCGGCGCTTGTGTCCAAGAAGGACGGCGGCGTGCCGACCCCGCAGGAAATCTGCGACGTCCTCGACGATTATGTGATCGGGCAGAAGCAGGCCAAGCGCGTGCTGTCGGTAGCGGTGCACAACCACTACAAGCGGCTGAACCACGGCGCCAAGGGTGCGGATGTCGAACTTGCCAAGTCGAACATCCTGCTCGTCGGCCCCACCGGCTGCGGCAAGACGCTGCTGGCGCAGACGCTGGCGCGCATCCTCGACGTGCCGTTCACCATGGCCGATGCGACGACGCTGACCGAGGCGGGCTATGTCGGTGAGGATGTCGAGAACATCATCCTCAAGCTGCTTCAGGCATCCGACTACAACGTCGAGCGGGCGCAGCGCGGCATCGTCTATATCGACGAGATCGACAAGATCAGCCGCAAGGCCGAGAACCCGTCGATCACGCGCGACGTGTCGGGCGAGGGCGTGCAGCAGGCGCTGCTGAAGCTGATGGAGGGCACCACTGCCTCCGTGCCGCCGCAGGGCGGGCGTAAGCATCCGCAGCAGGAGTTCCTGCAGGTGGACACGACGAACATCCTGTTCATCTGTGGCGGTGCCTTCTCGGGCCTCGAGAAGATCATCGGCGACCGCCTGCAGGGCAAGTCGATCGGCTTTGGCGCCTATGTCGCGGCGCCGGAGGAAAAGCGCACGGGTGAAGTGCTGCGCCAGACCGAGCCGGAGGATCTGCTGAAGTTCGGCCTGATCCCCGAGTTCGTCGGCCGTCTGCCTGTGATCGCGACGCTCGAGGACCTGGACGTGACGGCGCTCGTGAAGATCCTGAGCGAGCCGAAGAACGCGCTGGTCAAGCAGTATCAGAAGCTGTTCGAGATGGAGGAAGTGAAGCTGGGCTTCACCGACGACGCACTCGTCACGGTCGCAAAGAAGGCGATCGAGCGAAAGACCGGCGCGCGCGGCCTGCGATCGATCCTGGAGGGCATCCTGCTCGACACGATGTTCGACCTGCCGGGCATGGAATCGGTGGACGAGGTGATGATCGACAAGGATGTGGTCGACGGCCGCAAGGAACCGATCCGCGTCTATGCCGAAAAGAAGAAGGCCGGCAGCGACGCGGCGTAAGCCTCGTGACGCACCGCTGAATGACGAAGGGCGCCGAGCGATCGGCGCCCTTTTTCGTTGTCGGTGGCTGCGCGTCGATCGGAGTGGTGAAAAGGAGGGGAGGGGATGGCAATGATCTGGACCCCCGCTTTTGCGGTTCTGTTGGAAGATCGAGGGTGACCGGCATGCGCAATGCGGGCCGGGCTGACCGGGCGCGGGTTGCCGCGATGCTGGCGCGCGCGTTCGCGGATGATCCGGCGATGAGCTGGATCTTTCCCGATCCGGCGGAGCGCGCGCGTCGGCTGCCGCGATTGTTCGCGATCCTGTTCGATGCGGATGCGGCGGGGGTGCGGGTCGTCACGGCAGGGGGCGAGGCCGCGACGCTGTGGCGCGGCCCGGGCAAGGCCACGACCGGCGCGGTCGCCATGCTGCGGCAGGCGTGGCCGCTATGGCGTGCGCTGGGGGCGAACATTCCACGCGCCCTGAAGGTTTCGCACGCGGTCGAGGCGCACATGCCGGCGGGTGACTTCTGGTACCTTCACATTGCCGGCTGTGATCCCGCTGCGCAGGGCAAGGGTCTGGGCGCTGCCGTGGTGCGGACGGGGCTGTCCCGCGCGGCCGGGCGCCTGCCCGCCTATCTCGAGACGGCGACCGAGCGGAACCTCGGTTTCTATCGCGCCCTCGGCTTCGATATTGTCGATGACTGGCACGTGCCGGGGGGCGGGCCACGCTTCTGGTCGATGCTTCGCCAGCCAGATTGAGGTGCATGCCCGCGCAGCCGGCGAGCAGGCCCGGTGCGCGACTTGTCAGCGTCACGCCGGCCTGGACAATGCGCCGATGCGACGTCTGGAAGGGTTAACAAGCAAAAGGCCCGCACCACGCCGCTGCCTCTGATGAGGCAGGGCGGGGCGCGGGCCCTTCGTCACGTCAAGCCGATCAGGCGAACAGCTTCGCCCAGGCGCGCTTTGCGCGATCCTTCCAGTGACCGCGGTGATAGGCGTCGGACGCCAGCAGCGGCATCACCGAGCCGGCTTCCGCGAACACCATCTGCTCGATGCCGGTGTTCACCTTGCCCCACGAAGCTGCTTCCTGCAGCGTCGAGGAGGAGCAGGCGCCGTCGCGCACGTCGGCGACGGTGATCTGCACGGCGTACTTGTGCACCTCGACATCCTCGTGGCCGAGGATCTCGGCGCAGACGACGGTGTCCTGGATGAAGTTCTTCGGGACGCCGCCGCCGATCATGAGCAGGCCCGTGGTGCCCGCCTTGATCTTGATCTCGGTCAGCTCACGGAAGTCCGCGACCGCGTCGATCATCATGTACGGCTTGCCTTCCTTGGCGCGGTCGACCTGGTGCTTGACGAGGCCGAAGCCGGCCGACGAGTCGACAAACGCCGGGCAGAAGATCGGCACGTCATGCTCATAGGCGAGCTTGACGAGGCTGTTCTCCTTCTTGCCGTGCTCGACGAGATACTTGCCCATCTCGCGGATGAAGGCGCGCGAGGAATAGGCCTTGGGCTCCAGCTCGTTCGCGATCTTGTTGATCGTGAAGTCGCAGTCCTGCAGCTGCTCCTCGTCGATATACGTGTCGTAGATGCGGTCGATGTAGAGCGAGCGCAGCGTATCATCATCAGGGATTTCAAGCGCCTGATAGTGCTTGTGGCCAAGACCTTCGAAGAAATCCATGTCGACGATGGTGGCGCCGGTGGCGACGATCACGTCGACCATGTTGTTGCGCACCAGATCGGCATAAAGGTCCATGCAGCCGCCTGCGCTGGTCGATCCCGCGATCACCAGGCAGACGGTGCAGTCCTTGTCCGCCAGCATCTCGTTGTAGATCTTCGTCGCGCGGCCCAGATCGCGGCTAGTGAAGCTCATGTCGCTCATCGCGTCGACGATCGGGCGCGCGTCGAACGACTTGATGTCGATATGCTTCACCTGCTTCGACAGCAGTTCCGCCTTGCGGGTGTCGTTGATCGGCGCGTTTGCCGCCGCGGTCTTCGTGAGGGTGTCAGTCATGGGTGCTTCTCGCATGATGGCACACGTCGTTCGGAAGGGGACGCGTTAACCCGTAAGAACGACGGCGCCCCTGCGAGCGCCGCCGTCTATCTCAATGTAATCGGTCGGTTACAGCTTTACGACGTTGGACGCAGCTTCGCGTTCCACCTCGGCGTAGAGCGACACCATCGGCTCGTCCTCGACGATCACCGTCTCGTCCGATCCGAAGCCGTTGAAGGCCGTGCGCATCGCCGAGCCATAGGCGCCGAGCATCCCGATCTCGATGTAATCGCCTGCTTCGACATCCGCCGGCAGCAGGAACGGACCGGCCATGTGATCGAGATCGTCGCAGGTCGGGCCGTAGAAGGAGAAGGGATGATCGCGCACGGTGGACTGCGGCTCGCGCAGCAGCGTCACCGGGAAGCGCCAGTCGATGTGTGCGGCATCGAACAGCGCGCCATAGGCGCCGTCGTTGATGTACAGCTCGCTGCCGCGGCGCTTTTCGACGCGCACGACGACGCTGCTGTACTCGGCGCACAAGGCACGACCCGGCTCCGCCCACAGCTCCGCCGAATAGCTGATCGGCAGGCTCTCAAACGCGCGGTGGATCGTCTCGAAATAGAGCTCGAGCGGCGGCGGCTCCATGCCCGGGTAGGACGACGGGAACCCACCACCAACGTCGATCACGTCGACCGTCACCGCCGCATCGACGATTGCGCCGCGCACCCGCTCCATCGCATCCGAATAAGCCTCCGGCGTCATCGCCTGGCTGCCGACGTGGAAGCAGATGCCGAGCGCGTCGGCCGCCTGGCGCGCGGCGAACAGCAGCGGCTTGGCATCCTGCGGCGCCACGCCGAACTTCGACGCGAGGCTGAGCTTCGAATGCTCGGACGACACGCGTAGCCGGACGCAGAGCGTCAGGTCGGCCGCATTGCGCGTCGCGCGCATGATCTTGTCGAGCTCTTCGAGCGAATCGAGGCTGAACGTGCGGACACCGTGCTTGAAGTACGCCTCGGCAATGGCCTCCTCGGCCTTCACCGGGTGCATGAAGCACAAGGTGGCCTCCGGCACCGTGCGGGCAACCATGCGCACTTCGCCGATCGAGGCGACGTCGAAATGCGTGATGCCGTTCTCCCAGAGGATCTGGATGAGCTCGGGCGACGGATTCGCCTTCACGGCATACATCGAGCGACCCGGGAACTTCTCTACGAAGAACCGGGCGGCGCGTGCCGCGGCGTGCGGACGCACGAGCGTGACCGGCTCGACCGGCTTGCCCTGTGCGATGTCGATGGCGCCCGAAACGGAGTTGCAGGCAACGGTCGAGAGGGGCGCTAGCCCCAGCGCGCGATGATCCTGGTGCAATTCAAGGGACCTCCAATGCCAGGGAGGCGGGCCCCCCGGTCTTCAGTTGACGAAATCACTGCCTTGCGGTGGAAGTCCCATGGGGCAGCGGAGGCGCGAGTTAGGTTTAGAGACCCCATATGTAAAGACCTTTTCCGGGGTAGTGTTTCCCGGCAAAGGGTGGCCCGTGACCATTTTGCGACAGCCCACCCGTGCAGGCGTCCGCGACGCTGCGGCGAAGATCGCTGCGATCCTGCCCTCGACCCCCTTATTCGTGAGCGAGATCAAGGGGATCCCGGTCGCGTTCAAGGCAGAATCGCTGCAGCCGATCGGTGCGTTCAAGATCCGCGGCGCGTGGCACAGGCTGACCGCGATGGACCATGCGGCGCGGGCGCGCGGCGTGGTGGCATTTTCGAGCGGCAACCATGCGCAGGGAATCGCCTGGGCGGCGCGGCGCCTGGGTATGCCGGCTAGCGTCGTCATGCCGTCTGACGCGCCACGCGCGAAGGTCGAGGGCACGCTGGCGCTGGGTGCCGAGGTTGTCCGCTATGACCGCCACACCGAGTCGCGTGAGCAGATAGCCGCATCGCTGGCCGAGGCGCGCGGCGCCACGCTCGTCCCCAGCTTCGATGATCCGTGGATCATCGAGGGGCAGGGCAGCGCCGGGATCGAGGCCGCGGCCCAGATGGAGGCGGCCGGGCTGGGCGCACCCACGCGCGTCCTGGTGCCATGCGGTGGCGGTGGCCTGGCCGCCGGCCTGGCGCTGGCGCTTCCCGAGGCGGCCATTACCGTGGCGGAGCCCGAGGGGTGGGACGACATGCGCCGCAGCCTGGAGGCGAGCTGGATACTGCCAGTCGAGGATTCGCCGCCGGCGACGGCGTGCGATGCGTTGATGACCAAACAGGTGGCGTCGCTGACCTTTGACGTGTTGGCGCGTCGCGATGCGCAGGGCGTGGCGGTGAGCGAGGAAGAGGTTGCGGCCGCACAGCGCTGGGCAGCGGAGAAGCTGCGGCTGGTGGTGGAGCCGGGCGGCGCGGTTGCCCTGGCTGCCCTGCTTGCCGGGAAGGTCGCGGCCGAGCCGGGCACATTGGTGATCCTGTCAGGGGGTAATGTGGATACGGCCGCTTATGCGCGGGTGCTCGCCGGCGGCTAACGCGCGACACGCTGTAGGCGGCGCCTGATCAATATGCAGACACGGCCAGCGCGCGCGCCGGCAATTACATCACAGTCAGAAGGACATCATGGACGCCATTGCCAATGCAGCCCCCGCGATCGCGATGCTCGCGGCTTTCGCCTGTGTTCTGGGCGGAGGCTGGATGATTCGGTCCCGCCGCGATCCGAAGCGCGGCTGGCTGCTGATCATCATGGCGCTGGTGCTGTTCGGCAACGTCGCGATCTGGACGCTATGACGCGTCATTGCGCGATGGGTGCAGCGAGCGGCGCCGTGCCGCTCGCTGCCACACCGATTACTTGATCGGGCAGTTGGGATCGAGCCGCATGTCGAGATAGCCATCGACCGACTTCATCAGGTCGTCCATCTCATGCTCGAAGAAATGGTTGGCGCCCGGGATCACATCGTGATGGATGGTGATGTGCTTCTGGGTGCGCAGCTTGTCGACCAGCTTCTGCGTGGCCGGCGGGGTCGCCACTTCATCCTCGGCGCCCTGGATGATGATGCCCGACGAGGGGCACGGGGCGAGGAAGGTGAAGTCGTAGAGATTGGCCGGCGGGGCGATCGAGATGAAGCCGCGGATTTCCGGACGGCGCATCAGCAGCTGCATGCCGATCCAGGCACCGAAGCTGAAGCCCGCGATCCAGGTCGTCTGCGCCTCGGGGTGGAAGCTCTGCACCCAATCCAGCGCGCTGGCAGCGTCGGAAAGCTCGCCGACGCCATTGTCGAACGTGCCCTGGCTCTTGCCGACGCCGCGGAAGTTGAAGCGCAGGGTAGCGAAACCGCGACGCTGAAAGGTCTTGTAGAGCGCCTGAACGATGTGGTTGTTCATCGTGCCGCCGGCGGTAGGGTGCGGATGCAGAATCATCGCCACCGGTGCGCGCGGCTTCGGGGCGGGTGCAAAACGTCCCTCGAGGCGGCCCTCGGGGCCAGGAAAGATCACTTCAGGCATCGTTACTCTTGTCTGTGGAGGGCGCCGGGTGTGGCGCCATGAACGCCGCACTATATAGGGGATGCATCGGAATATGGAACGAGTTTTGCCCGAGCGCCTCTATCTGGACCATGCTGCAACCACCGCTATCACCCCTGCCGCGCGTGAGGCGATGGCGCGGGGCGTGGCGCTATGGGCCAACCCGTCGTCGCCCCATGCCGAGGGACGCGCGGCGCGTGCCGCGCTTGAGGAAGCGCGGCGTTCGATAGGCACCGCCTATGGCTGGCAGCATGAGGTGCTGTTGACGAGCGGGGCGAGTGAATCGCTGGCCATCGCGCTCGGCCGGGCGGTTGCCGGGCCGCGCATCATTTCCGCGGTGGAGCATGACGCAGTGATGCGCGCGGCGGGCGAGCAGGCCCATGTGCTGCCGGTGACGGCGCACGGGCTTGTCGATGTGGCGGCGCTGCGGGAGCACGCCTGCTGGAGCAGCGACGGCGCGGGGGGGCGGCCGATCATCTGCATCCAGTGGTGCAATAGCGAGACGGGCGTGATCCAGCCGATCCCCGAGATTGCGGAGATCGTTCACGCCGCTGGCGGGCTGTTGCTGGTCGATGCGGCGCAGATGCCGGCGTCGGATGCGCTGGCGGCCCATGCGGATTTCATCGCAGTGTCCGCGCACAAGCGGGGCGGGCCGCCGGGGGTGGGGGCGCTTCTGGTTCGCGATCTGGCGACGCTCCAGCCCACCGGCGGGCAGGAACGGGGCTATCGCGCGGGAACGGAGAATGTGCCCGGGGTGCTGGGCTATGCCGCAGCGCTCGGCGAGAATGAGCCAGATCACAGGGAGTTGCGAGCTATTCTTGACGACGCCATCATGCGTTCGGGCGGTGAAGTGGTGGCGGAAAACGCGCCCCGTCACCCGGCGATCGGCAGTTACCGGCTGGCCGGCATGAGCGCCAACGCGCAGCTGATCCGTCTCGACATGGCAGGCATTTCGGTGTCGGCCGGCAGCGCGTGCGCGAGCGGCAGCCTGAAGCCGAGCCATGTGCTGCGCGCCATGGGATGGTCGGAAGAGGCCTGCCGCGAGGTCATTCGGGTAAGCTTTGGCCGCACCACGGACAGATCGGCCGTCCAGCGGTTCATTTCGGCCTGGCGTGACATGGCGCGCGGCGCGCGGGTGCTGGCGGCGTGATCTACCTCGATTATCAGGCGACGACGCCGCTCGCCCCCGAAGCGTTCGAGGCGATGGTGCCGTGGCTGCGCGATCATTTCGCCAATCCCCATTCGCCGAGCCGGATGGGTCGCGCGGCGCGAGCGGCGGTCGAGGTGGCGCGCGAACAGGTGGCGCAATTGCTGCCGCCGGGCGGGCGCGTGATCTTCACCAGCGGGGCGACAGAGGCGCTGAACTGGGCGCTGAAGGGAACGTCGGGTTCGCTGATCACCATCGCCAGCGAACATGCCGCGGTGCTGGACACGGCCCGCGCCGAACAGGCGCGCGGGCGCGAGCTGACGGTTTTGCCGGTGCGCCCCGATGGGCGCATCGACCTGTGGGTGGCGCATCGCGTGCTCGGGCAGGGCGCGGGCGTGCTGGCGGCGATGCTGGTCAACAATGAGATCGGCGTGATCCAGCCGCTGCCGGAACTGGTACGCGCAGCTAAGCGGCATGGCACGTTGGTGCTGTGCGACGCGGTGCAGGGATATGGCCGCATCGCCATCCCCGAGGAATGCGACCTGGTGGCGATTTCCGCGCACAAGATCCACGGGCCAAAGGGGATCGGCGCCCTGTGGGTGCGCGACGGCGTGTCGATCGAGCCGCTGCTGCATGGCGGCGACCAGGAGGGTGGCCGCTCCGGCACGCTGAGCCCGGCGCTGTGCGTCGGATTTGGCGTGGCAGCGCGGCTGATGGGCGAGCGGTACGAGGCGGATGCCACGCATGTCGAACGGCTGTGGGCACTCGCCACCGAGCGGCTGAGCGGCTGGACGATCAACGGATCGGCGGAGCACCGCTATTGCGGCAATCTCAACGTCCGTCGCCGTGGCCTGGATGTGGCGCGGTTGATGAGCGATTGCCGTGACGTCGCCTTTTCGGCCGGATCGGCGTGCGCCAGCGGTTCGGGGCGGACCAGCCATGTGCTGAAGGCGATCGGGCTGCTCGATGCCGATGCGCGGTCGTCCATCCGGCTGGGCTTTGGCCGCTACACCACCGAGGCGGACCTTCGCGCCGGGCTGGATGCGATCGTCGCGGCTGCCGACGCGCAGCTGATAATGGCATGAAGATCCGTTTCATCGACGAGGATGGCCGGGCGATCGACACCGATGCGGCGGCCGGGGAGCGGCTGCTCGACGTGGGTCAGCGGATCGGCATGCCGCTGGAGGGGACGTGCGAGGGGCAGATGGCGTGCGCGACCTGCCATGTCATCATCGACGCGGCCGACTTCGACCGCTTGCCGCCAGCGAGCGAGGAAGAGGAGGATATGCTCGATCTGGCGCCCGGTGCGACGCGCACCAGCCGGCTGTCGTGCCAGATCGTGCTGGACGATGCGATGGACGGCCTGACGGCGCGTATCGCGCGCACTTGAACACCGCGCATTGCTCGGCCATATGGCGCCCCGGGAGTCGGGCGGACGTAGTCGTCGCCAACCTGGTCAGATCCTGACGGAAGCAGCCACAACGATTTCGCTGCGGGTCGTTCCGGCTCCCACCGCAGTGCGCAGCGCGACGCAGCGCTCCCCCTCGCCAATTGGCAAACAGCCCCTTCGACAAGCGCGGCCGGCGAGACTAGATAGGCGCCGATGAGCGACTCTCTTCTCGGCCTGGACGAACCCGCGCAGCCAACGCGTGGTGGGGAAGCGTATCGCGTGCTGGCGCGTAAATATCGCCCGCAGACGTTTCAGGCGCTGATCGGCCAGGAAGCGATGGTGCGGACGCTGGAGAACGCGATCCGGCGTGACCGCATCGCCCATGCCTTTCTGCTCACCGGGGTGCGTGGTGTCGGCAAGACGTCGACCGCGCGGCTGATCGCCAAGGCGCTGAACTGCATCGGCCCCGATGGCACCGGCGGGCCAACGATCGATCCCTGCGGCGTGTGCGAGCCGTGCCGCGCGATCGCGGAAGGCCGGCATATCGACGTGATCGAGATGGACGCGGCGAGCCATACCGGCATCGACGACATCCGCGAGATCATCGAGGCGTCGCGCTATGCCGCGGTGTCGGCGCGCTACAAGATCTACATCATCGACGAAGTCCACATGCTGTCCAAGGCGGCCTTCAACGGGTTGCTCAAGACGCTGGAGGAGCCGCCGGGGCATGTGAAATTCCTGTTCGCCACGACCGAGGTGAACAAGGTGCCGGTCACTGTCCTGTCGCGATGCCAAAGGTTCGACCTGCGCCGCATCCCGGCGGAGAAGCTGGCTGAGCATTTCGCCGCGGTGAGCACGCAGGAAGGCGTGTCGGCCGAGCCCGAGGCGCTGGCGCTGATCGCGCGGGCGGCGGAGGGATCGGCGCGCGACGGCCTGTCGATCCTGGACCAGGCGATCGCCCATGCCGATACCGAGGGCAGCGGCGTATCCGCCGCCGCGGTGCGCGAGATGCTGGGGCTGTCCGACCGCGGCGCGGTGCGCGACCTGTTGGCGCTGCTGCTCGCCGGCGATGCGCCGGGGGCGCTGGCCGCGCTGCGGCGGCAATATGATTACGGCGTCGATCCCACCGGCGTGCTGCGTGCCCTGCTGGAGGCGGTGCACGGCATCACGCTGACCAAGGTCGGGACGGCCGAGGACCCGGCACAGCCCGCCGAGGAGCGCGCGGCCTATCGCGAATGGGCGGAGGCGTTATCCTTCCCGCTGCTCCACCGCCTTTGGCAATTGCTGCTGAAGGGGCATGACGAGGTGGCGCGCGCCGCGTTGCCGATCGAGGCGGCGGAAATGACGCTGCTGCGGGTGATCCATGCCCGGTCCTTGCCCGACCCGGGCGAGCTTGCCCGCGCGATCACCAAGGGGGAGGGCCCTGCCGCCACCTCGCCGCAGTCTGCCAGCGCGGCCGCACCCGCACCCGCGCCGGCGCCGGTCGCGGTGGTAGAGGAACCGGCCGCGCCCGCGATGCCCGAGACCTTTGCCGCCCTTGTCGAGCAGATGGAGGTGCATGGCCATCATCTGCTGGCCGTGCGGCTGGCACATGGGGCGCGGATCGTCAGCTACCAGCCGCCGGAGATTGTGCTGAGCGGCACTCGGCCGATCGCCGCCGATACATTGTCGGAAACGGCGGCGGCGCTGCGGACAATCACAGGTGTCGCGTGGAAGCTCAGCCTGCTTGATGCGCCGGGTGAGCCAACGCTGAAGGAGGCGCAGGACGCCGTCGCGGAGGCGGAACGCCAGGCGGTGCTCGCCTCGCCCATCGTGCAGGCGGCAATGGAGGCGTTTCCGGACGCCGAACTTATCGATTGGCCTAACAAGAGGAACAGCGCGTGAAGGATATCAACGAGCTTCTCGCCGCAGCGCAGAGCGCGGCAGAGAATGTCCAGAAGCAGATGGACGAGGCGCAGAACACGCTCGACAAGATCGAGGTCGAGGGTGTTTCCGGGGGCGGCCTGGTGAAGATCAAGGCGAGTGCCAAGGGTCGCATCCTGTCAGTATCGATCGACGATTCGCTGATCGTGCCGAGCGAGAAGCAGATGCTGGAAGATCTGGTCGCCGCAGCGTTCAACGATGCGCGCACCAAGGCAGATGCCGTGTCGTCACAGGAAATGGCGAAGATGACGAGCGGCCTGCCGCTGCCGCCGGGCTTCAAGCTGCCGTTCTGATGATGTAGCCGCGGCGCGCTTCATTGCAGCGCTGGAACAACAATTGATCGGTCAACGTTGCGCTTCATCAGTAATGATGGAGAAACACATGACCGACGAACGTGTGACCGAGACCTCCACGCCGAATACGACGATCATCGAGCGGCGTGGGGGCGGTGGCGGCATGCTGATCGGGCTTGCCGTGCTGCTGGCGGTCGTGGTTGCCGCCTTCTTCCTGTTCAATCAGTCGAAGAACGACAATATGGAAACCCGGGCGATCAGCTCGGCCGCCAAGAGCGTCGGCGACACGGCCGACAAGGCTGGTGCCGCGATCGAGGGCGCTACCAAGTAATTTCGTCGATCAGGGGTTGGGCGGCCGGATACAGGCGTCCAGCCCCTGCCGGCGGACCACGCCGACGTAGCGAGCGATCGTATTGCCGTGGCGGCGGACAAAGCCGCTGGGCGCGACAGCCTCGCGCTTCTTCGGCAAGGGCAGTACCGCGGCGATGCGGGCCGCCTCGGTCGGCGTCAGCTTGCTCGCCGAGTGATTGAAATAGCGCTGCGCGCCCGCCTCGGCGCCATAGGTGCCGATGCCGGTTTCCGCGACGTTGAGATAGACCTCCATGATCCGCCGCTTGCCCCAGACCGCCTCGATCAGGAGGGTGAACCATGCCTCGAACGCCTTGCGGATGTAGCCGCCGCCCTGGAAGAGGAAGACGTTCTTCGCCGTCTGCTGGCTGATTGTGGAGCCCCCGCGAATCCGGCCTCCTTGCGCGTTGCGATAGGCGGCGCCGGCAATCGCCTCCAGGTCGAAGCCGTGATGGCTGCAGAATTTGGCGTCCTCCCCGGCGATCGCGGCCCGCGCCATGTCGGGATCGATCCGATCGAGCGGCATCCATTGCTTGGTGACGGAGCGGCCGGCCAGGAGATCGCCGAGCATCGTGAAGGTGAACGGCGGCGGCACGAAGCGGAGCGCGACGACCAGCAACACCGACAGGGCGACGAACCAGAACGCCGCCTTCAGCAACCATCGTAGCACGCGTGTAGCCATGCCGTGACGCTAAGCGCCAAACGCCGCCGGGCGCAACGGGGCGGAAGCTGCGGCGATTGCCCGGGTCGCGGGGTGCCGCTGTTTCATTGATGCCATGGGACGTGCCGATTGTGGTCGGACACATGCAAAAGGCATAAGCAGGTTAGAACAAAAAGTTATGTTCCAGGTCGCCAGAGGTCTGGCGAAAACGCTGCTCGATCTGATAACGTTCCTTCATAACCATAAAACGCCGCAGCAGGGACGAGAGCAAGATCAACCGGGGAGCGTCATGAACCTGCGCCACATCGAGGTGTTTCACGCCGTCTATTCCGTGGGATCGATCAGCGGTGCGTCGCGTCTGCTGAATGTATCCCAGCCATCGGTCAGCAAGATCGTGAAGCATGCCGAAAGCCGGCTCGGCTTCCGGTTGTTCACCCTGGTGCGCGGCCGGCTGACCCCGACCGAGGAAGCGCATATCCTGTTTCGCGAGGTGGACGATCTGCACAGCCGGATCGACACCTTCCAGCGGGCGGCGCGCAACCTGCGCTCGCCGTCGGAGGGGCATATCCGGATCGGTGTGCTTCCCTCGCTGGCGCTGGCGAAGCTGCCGCGCGCGATCTCGGTCTTTCGGCAGAAGTGGCCGCGTGTGACCTTTGAGGTGTCGGCGATCCACCATGACGAATTCCGCGCGGCGCTGATGTCGCGCGAGTGCGACTTCGTGATTGGTCACCATGCGGTAGGTGACCCCGAGATCGCTGCCTTCTCGCTCGGGCAGGGGTGCGTCGGCGCGCTGTTCGTCGAGGGCATGTTTGACCGTGATTTAAGTGCGATACCGATCGATCTTCTGCGCAGCCAGGAACTGATCGGGCTCGCGCCGAGCGTGTCGATCGGCGACCTGATTGCACCTGTCATGGCCGGCACGCTGAAGAGCACACCCGCGATCCAGGTGAAGTCCGTCTATATCGCGGCGGCGCTGGCGCGGAGTGGATCGGGGGTTGCGATCGTCGACCAGTTCACCGCTCAGGCCTTTGTCGGTGACGACCTGCATTTCCGCCCCGTCGAACCGGCCGTGACCTTTGGCCTGTCGGTCCAGCATCTCTCCGCGCATCCGCTGTCGCGGGTCGCGCGCAGCTTCACCGACCTCATGGCGGGGATGATCGAGGCGCAGGGGCCGAGCGCCGAGCGGGATGATTGCCGAAATGCTATGGGTGCCCGCCAACACTGAAAGCTTGTCGAACAACGGCCTGCTGTGTGAACTGCGGTGCAGGAGATCGATCCAGTCCCCATGACGGCCGAAGACGGCGCTGGACGATCGTGGAACACCAAAGGGTCGTCCGGGCGTTGAACGCCCCGACCAGCAGGATCGGAGCCGACCATCATGAATCTCGCGCGTTTCGCGCGCCGGCGCTACACGCCCGGCGCAACCCCGATCGAGCCCATGCCGCATCTGACCAAGGCGCTCGGCGGGCCGGAGCTCTTCATCAAGCGTGACGACCTGCTCGGCCTGACCGGTGGGGGCAACAAGACCCGCAAGCTCGAATTCCTGGTTGCGGATGCGCTGGCGCAGGGCGCGGATACGCTGATCACGGTCGGCGCAGTGCAGAGCAACCATTGCCGCCTGACGCTGGCCGCCGCGGTTCGCGAGGGGCTGAAATGCCGCCTCGTGCTCGAGCAGCGTGTGCCGGACAGCTATGACAAGACCGCGTCGGGCAACAATTTACTGTTCGACCTGCTCGGCGTCGAGGCCGTGACGGTGGTCGCGCTGGGCGATGATCTTCAGGCCGCGATGGAGAAGATCGCCGGCGACCTCGCGGCCGAGGGGCGGCGCGGCTACATCATCCCCGGTGGCGGCTCCAACCCGCTGGGCGCGCTCGGCTATGTCGCCTGCGCCGAGGAAATCCTTCAGCAGTCGTTTGCCGATGGCGTCGCGTTTGACCGGATCGTCGTGGCGAGCGGCAGCGCCGGTACCCATGCGGGGATCGTCGCCGGCCTGATCGGCAACAGCGCGGGCATCCCGGTGACGGGCGTCAACGTGCGGCGTCCCCGCGCGGAGCAGGAGGCGAATGTGCTTCGCCTGGCGCGGGAGGTTGCCGCGCTGGCCGGGGTCGTTCCCGAGATCACGCCGGACGAGATCGAATGCCGCGACGAATGGGTCGGGCCCGGCTATTCGCTGCCGACCGAGGAGATGGTCGAGGCGGTACGCCTGTTCGCCTCGCTCGAAGGGGTGCTGCTGGATCCGGTTTATACCGGGAAGGCGGCGGCGGGGCTGATCGGCATGGTCCGTTCCGGCGAGATCCACGCGGATGAGCGCGTGCTCTTTGTCCACACCGGTGGCTCGCCGGCGCTCTATGCATACCAGCCGCTGTTTACCGGCGACGCTGCCTTCTGATGACCGACCACCCGCTGGCGATCGGCGTGCTGGGGGGCATGGGCCCCGCCGCGACGATCGATTTCATGGCGAAGGTCCTGCGCCACTCGCAACGCGGCGCAGCGCGGGAGCAGGACAATGTGCGGGTGATTGCCGACAGCAATCCCGCGCTGCCCGATCGCAATGCCGCGATCGCGGGCACCGGTCCGTCGCCGGCCCCGGCGCTCGCCGCGATGGCGCGCGGGTTGGCGGCGGCGGGGGCGGGCGTGCTGGCGATGCCATGCAACGCCGCGCACGCCTTTGCCGATGCGGTGCGCGCCGCCACGCCGCTGCCCTTCGTTCACCTGATCGACGAGGCAGTGGCCGCCGTCCGTCGCCGCCATCCCGAGGCGCGGCGGATCGGCGTCCTTGCCGTCGCTGGCGCGGCGGAAGCGAAGCTGTACGAACGCGCGCTGGATGCGGCCGGGCTCACCGCTGTCACACCCGACGATGCGGCACGGGCAGCGTTCATGGACGCGATCTGGCAAATCAAGCGGGGCGAGCTTGATGTGGGCACGGCTGGGGTACGCGCAACGGCGCACCACCTGCTGGATCAGGGCGCAGAGATTATCATCGCCGGCTGTACCGAAGTGCCGCTGGTGATCGCCGACGGCGAGCTTCCCGTGCCGCTGATCGACGCCACCGACGTTCTTGCCGAGCGCACGGTCGCATATGCGCGGGGTGAGTGGGGGCGAGGCGCTTAGCCTGCGGTTATGCGACGTTGAACAATCAATCAGTTCCCTGACGCAATTGGCACTCGTCCCCGCCACTTTCGTGAGTAGCATGCGGTGAACAGGCGATCGTGACTGCAAGAGCGGCGCGACGCACATGGTGCCGACTTGGCGGTACCGGCGACATGGTGGTCGCCGCGATCGCCGGCGGTACATCGCAACGAGGGGGCATGAATGAAGACGCTGTTGACCTTGGCATTGCTGGCGAGCGCGATGGCGCCGGCAGCGGCAGTCGCGCAGAACCGGGACGCAGCAGCCAAGCAGTTCCTGTCCAGCCCCAAGTTCGCCGCCGCCAAGGCCAAGCTTGCCGCCGATCACGATCGCGTCGTGGCGGATGTCATCACGCTGACCGAGATTGAAGCGCCGCCCTTCAAGGAAGCCAAGCGCGCCGCCGCATTCCTGGAGATGCTGCGCGCCGAAGGGCTGACCGACCTGACCACCGACGCGGAAGGCAATGTGTACGGCACCCGCAAGGGCACCGGCGGCGGGCCGCTGATCGTCATCACCGCGCACCTTGATACGGTGTTCCCCGAAGGCACCAACGTGAAGGTGCGGCGTGAAGGCAACATGCTCTACGCGCCGGGCATCGGCGATGACACGTCGAGCCTGCCGGTGCTGCTGGCGTTCATCCGCGCGATGAACGAGGCGAAGTTCACCACCAAGTCGGACATCGTCTTCATGGGCAATGTCGGCGAGGAAGGGCCGGGCGATCTGCGCGGCACGCGCTATCTGTTCACCAAGGGGCCGCTGAAGGATCGGATCGGCTACTTCATCTCGCTGGAGCCGGGGCGCGCGGGGCGCATCACCAATGCGGGGGTCGGATCGAAGCGCTACAAGGTGACATTCTCGGGGCCGGGCGGCCATTCGATGGGCGATTTCGGCCTGGTGAACCCCGCCTATGCCATGGCCAATGCGATGGTCGAGTTCGGCAAGATGAAGGTGCCGGCGGAACCGCGCACCGTGTACAATGTCGGCCTGCTGGAAGGTGGCACCTCGGTCAATTCGATCCCGTTTTCGACCGCGATGACGGTGGACATGCGGTCGGTCGGCAAGGCCGAACTGGACACGGTGGAGAAGAACTTCCTCGCCATGTTGCCGGGCGCAGTAGCGGCGGAGAACGCCGCGCGGTCCACCGCCAAGGGCAAGATCACCTATGAGGCGAAGCAGGTCGGTGACCGGCCGGTCGGCACCACGGCGTCGTCGACCGACATCGTCCAGATCGCGACCGCCGTCACCAGGGCAGCGGGCTTCACGCCCAGCTATGGCGCGGGATCGACCGATTCCAACATTCCGATGAGCCTTGGCATCCCGGCGGTGACGCTGGGATCCGGCTTCCAGACGATGCGGGCGCATTCGCTGGAAGAGGCGATGGTGGTCGACAAGCCAAAGGACGTGGACAGCATGGCGGTGAGCCTCGCCACATTGCTGATGCTTGCGGGGGCGAGGTAAACAGGGGGAGCAGATCACGATGCGTGCATTGATGCTGGCAGCCACAGGGCTGTCGATCGTTTTCGCCAGCGGCGCGGCGACCGCCCAGTCGCGGACCGTGACCGACCCGGTCGCGGTGCTCAAGGCAAAGCCGGGCTCCGACTATTTCCTCGCCAATTACAAGCAGATCAGCGAGTGGCTTCAGAAGGTGTCACAGGAAAGTGACCGGATGAAGCTGGTGAGCATCGGCAAGACCGCCGAGGGTCGCGAACAATATATGGCGATCATCTCGTCGCCAGAGAACATCCGCAACCTTGATCGTTATCGCGGCATTGCGCAGCAGCTCGCGCTGGCCAAGGGGCTGACCGACGATCAGGCGAAAGCGCTGGCCGACCAGGGCAAGGCCGTCGTGTGGATCGACGCCGGGCTGCATGCGACCGAAGTCGTCAACGCGCAAAGCCACGTTCAGCTGATCCACGAAATGCTGACGCGGACTGACCCCGAGACGATGCGCATCCTGAACGACACGATCGGGCTCTATGTGTTCGCCAACCCGGACGGGCTGGACCTCGTTGCCGACTGGTACATGCGCCCCGCGGACAAGGCGAAACGCAGCACGAACACGATCCCCGTGCTTTACCAGAAGTACGTCGGGCACGATAACAATCGCGACAGCTACGCCTCGCACCAGCCCGAGACTACCAACATGAACCGCGCGGCCTATCGCGAGTGGTTCCCCCAGATCCTCTATAACCAGCATCAGACCGGGCCGGTTGGCACGGTGGTGTTCATCCCGCCCTTCCGCGATCCGTACAATTTCAACAACGAGCCGCTGGTCATCAACCAGACGGATGCCGTGGGTACGGCGATGCATGCGCGGCTGGTGGCGCAGGGGAAGGGCGGGTCAGTCTCGCGATCGGGCGCGCCCTATTCGACCTGGTTCAACGGCGGCGTCCGCACGGTCGGCTATTTCCACAATCAAATCGGCATCCTGACCGAGATCATCGGCAGCCCGACGCCGATGGAAATCCCGCTCGTGCCGGCGAAGCAGCTCGCCACATCCGATGGCGTGATGACGATCGCGCCGCAGAAATGGCACTTCCAGCAGTCGATCGATTACGTGAAGGAAATGTCGCGGGCGATCCTCGACTATGCCTCGCGCAACCGCGAGACGGTGCTGTTCAACCGCTACGTCATGGGTCGAAACCAGATCCAGAAGGGTAGCGAGGATAGCTGGGTTGTCACACCCAAGCGGATCGACGCGGTCAAGGCGGCGGCGGAGCGGCTGAAGAAGGAGAGCGGCGGTAGCGCGCTAGACGATCTGGCCGGGTATAACACGCGCGATATCGTGCCCTCCACGCTGTACCAGACGATCCTGCGCGATCCACAATATCGCGCGCCGCGCGCGTTCGTGCTGCCGGTCGACAAGCAGGCGGATCTGCCCACCACGGTGGATTTCCTCAACTCGCTGATCAAGACCGGGGTCGAGGTGGAACGGGCGGACAAGCCGTTCAGCTATGGCGGCAAACGGTATGCCGCCGGCTCGTACATTGTGCGGTCCGACCAGGCGTTTCGCCCGCACGTGCTCGACATGTTTGAGCCGCAGGACCATCCGCAGGACTTCGCCTATCCGGGCGGGCCGCCGATCCGGCCGTATGACATCACCGGCTACACGCTGGCGTATCAGATGAACGTCACGTTCGATCGCCTGCTCGACGGCGCGCCGCAGCATTTCCCGCAAGTCACCGATGTGATCCAGACTCCGCCGGCCGGGCGCGTGATCGGCGACGGTGGGGCGGGTTATGTCGTCAGCCATGCGACCAACAACAGCTTCATCCTGACCAATCGGCTGCTGAAGGCCGGAGTGCCGGTGTACTGGCTGAGCCAGGGTGTGACCGTGGGCGGCGAGCAGCTGGCGCCCGGCGCCTTGTGGATCCCGGCGGGCGGCGCTGCGAGCGGCATTGTCGATGGTGCGGTCAGGACGCTGGGGATCGATGCGCATGCCGTTACCGCCAAGCCTGCGGGCGACGCGGTGAAGCTGAAGCCGGTGCGGATCGGGCTGGTGGACCATTATGGCGGCTCGATGGCGTCGGGCTGGAACCGCTGGATCTTCGAGAAGTACGAATTCCCCTACACGCGGGTCTATCCGCAGGAGCTCGACAAGGGCGGACTGAACGCAAAATATGACGTGCTGGTGTTCCAGTCGGACGTGCTGGGACGCGAGGGGCGGCCGCCACAGAAGCAGCCGGATGCCGCCGACCTGCCGGCCGAATGGCGCGCTACCCTGGGTCATATCACCAGCGAGAAGACGGTGCCGCAGATCGCTGCCTTCGCCAAGGCGGGCGGTACCGTGATCGCAGTCGGCGGCGCAACACGTCTCGGGGCCGAGATGGGGCTGCCTGTCTACAATGCGCTGACCAGTGTCGATGCATCGGGCAAGCGCGTGCCACTGCCGAGCACCAAATTCTATGTGCCGGGTTCAGTGTTGCAGGCAAAGGTCGATCCCAGCGACCCGCTGGCGTACGGCCTCCCCGAGACGCTCGACATCTTCTACAACAACAATCCGACCTATGCCGCGGTGCCGGGGCAGGCGGGCGTGCGGCGGGTGGCGTGGTTCGCCAGCGAAGATCCGCTGCGGTCTGGCTGGGCCTGGGGGCAGAAGGCACTGAACGGCACGGCCACCGTGATCGACGGGACGCTGGGGCAGGGCCGGGTTTACCTGCTCGCCAATGAAGTGACGCAGCGCGGCCAGCCCTATCCGTCGTTCAAGTTCCTATTCAATGCGGCGCTCTATGGCCCGACCCAGTCAGGACAGACCGCTCGCACGGCGGACTGATCGCCAGGGAGTTCGATTGTCCGCGCGGGTGATCTGGCGCGGACACCCGATCCCGTAAGACGCGCGGGATCAGGCGTGGCCCACTGTCGGGTACGCCATGGCGCGTAGCAGGCCGCGCCGATCGAACGGCTTCCAATCGTCCTCCGGCTGGGCGAGCCGGTCGGCCACCGCATAGAGGACGGCGGGATTGACCGGCATGCCGAAGTGGCTGCCGAAGATCTCGATATTGTCAGTGGTGGCACAATGCGGCTCGACGCAATTGGCCCAGGGCACGATGCCGTCGTCGCGGCTCCAGATCGCGGTGGACGGGACGGTCAGCTGCTGCGCGGCCTCGCCCATATAGCCAAGAGCCACCGGGTCATCGATCTTGTGCCCCGACAGATATTCGTAGATCCGCCACACCCGCGTCGATCGCGGCGTGCCAGAGAACGGCGCGCCGAGGGTGATGACCTGCCGCACCATGGCCGGGCGACGGTGGGCGATCACGCGGGCCATGATCCCGCCCAGGCTCCAGCCGACGACGCTGACGCTGCGCCCCTCGGCAGCGTGGATCGCCTCGAGCCGGGCGATCAGCTTCTCGCCCTCCGATCCGATCGAACGCGGGCCCCGGTTGCGCCCAAGGTCCCAGCCGTGAACGTCATAGCCGAGCCGGCGAAGGTAGAAGCGCAGGATTCGCGTCGACTTGTCCGAGGCGTTGAAGCCGGGGATGACGAGGACGGGATGACCGTCGCCATGCGGGACGCTGGCGAGCGCCGGGGCGGCCCAGGGCAGCATGCCGAACTCCAGCAGCGCGCGGGGCAGTTCGGTAAGCGCCAACAGCGGGGAGGGCGGCGCCACCACCGTGTCCGCCGCATCATTGGCCATCGTCTGCGTCTCCTCAGGGTCCGCGAACAACGGACAGAACCGGACAAGGTTCTGCCGCGCAGCCGCTTAATCGTGACTATATGGTGAGGATTACGTGCCGGTCACTGCGGATTCGGCGCGGATGAGCCCACCAGGGCCGGGGCAGGGACGGCGCCCACCGCGTTGACCGCGAGCTGCGAATCACCGCCCAACGTGCGGTAGAGCGTCACCAAATTCGTCGCGCGGATCAGGCGGGTCTGCACCAGCTGCTGCTGCGCCGCATAGAGCGAGCGTTGCGCGTCCAGCGTGGTCAGGAACGGCTCCACCCCACCGCGATAGCGCGCGTTCGACAGCTGGTAGGTGTCTTGCGCGGCGGCGGCGAACCGCTCGGTCGCGGCGAGTTCATCACTGATAGTGCCGCGGCGGGCGAGCGCATCGGCAACCTCGCGGAACGCGGTCTGGATCGTCCCTTCGTAGCGGGCAAGCGCGGCCTGCTGCTGCGCGCGGGTCTGATCCACCCCTGCGCGCGCCGCGCCACCGGCGAAGATCGGATAGGCGATGTTGCCGGTCGCGGTCTTGGTCAACGCGTCACTGCTGATCAGGGAGGAGAGCGCCGTGCTGGCAAAGCTGAACAGCCCGGTCAGCGAGATGCGCGGGAACAGCGCGGCGCGCGCAGCGCCAATTTCGGCGTTGGCGGCGCGCAGATCATATTCGGCCTGCACCACGTCGGGCCGGCGCAGCAGGACCTGGCTGTCGAGGCCCGCGGGCAGCTCTGCCACTGTGCCGGCGGCTTCCTCGATCGAGGCGGGCAGAAGCGCCGGATCGATCGGCGCGCCGACGAGCAGTTGCAGCGCATTGATATCCTGCGCCAGCGCGGTGCGCTGGCTGGCGATATTGGCCTCCGCCGTGGCGAGGATCTGCTCCGCCTGGCGCAGGTCGGTGCGCGGTGCGATGCCGCCCGACACGCGCGCGCGGGTGAGCTCCACCGATCGCCGTGCGGCTGCGGCGGTGTCCTGCGCGATCTTCAGCAGGCTCTGGTCCGCCGCATAGGTAAGCCAGGCGCTGGCAACATCGCCGGTCAGCGTCAGGCGGACGGCACGCGCGGCGGCCTCCTGACCGAAATAACGCGCGAGCGCGGCGTCGCTGAGCGAGCGGACACGGCCGAACAGATCCAGTTCGAACGCGCTCGTTCCCAATGTTGCCTGATAAGTGGTGCCGCCGACGGCGAAATTGCCGCCCGCCGCCTGCCGGCCGATCTCGCGCCGGGTGATGGTGGCGCCGGTGTCCACCTGCGGGAACAGCTCCGCACGTTGGATGCGGTATTGCGCACGCGCTGCCTCGATATTGGCGACGCTGGCGCGAAGATCGCGATTGTTCGCGAGCGCCTGGTCGATGAGGCGCTGCACCCGTGGGTCGCGGAAGATGTCACGATAGGTGACGCTGGGCAGCGCGGCCTCGCTCTGCTGCAGATAGGCGTCGCCCGTCGGCCACGACGCCGGGACCGGAAGGTCGGGTCGCACATATTTGGGCGCCATGCTGCATCCGGCGAGCGCGGTGCCGAGCAGAAGCGGCAGGAGGAGGCGCATCACGATTGCTCCAGCTGCGGTGTGCCCTTGGGGGGCACATTATTGTCTTCAGGCGGGCGGTGGCCGGGTTCCTCGCCGCGCAGCTTCGCCATGCCGTCACGGAAGCCGCGACGCACCAGCACGAAGAACAACGGGATGTAGAAGATCGCCAGCACCGTCGCGGTGAACATGCCGCCGATCACCGCCGTGCCGATGGCGATGCGGCTGTTCGCGCCAGCGCCGGTGGAGATGGCAAGCGGCAGCACGCCGAAGATGAAGGCGAGGCTGGTCATCAGGATCGGGCGAAGGCGGATGCGCGCCGCGGTCAGCGCCGCGTCGATGACGCGCGCGCCCTTTTTCTCTTCCTGCTCGGCAAATTCGATCATCAGGATGGCGTTCTTCGCCGCGAGCCCCATGGTCGTGAGCAGGCCGATCTGGAGGTACACGTCATTGGTGAGGCCGCGCAGGGTGACGAACGCGACCGCGCCGATCAACCCGACCGGGATGACGAGCAGCACCGCCAGCGGGATCGACCAGCTTTCGTACAAAGCGGCGAGGCACAGGAACACCACGATGATCGACAGGCCGTAGAGCAGCGGGGCCTGGCCCGCCGACAGGCGTTCCTGATAGGAGATGCCGGCCCAGGCCACGCTGGTCCCGGGGATCTGCCGCGCGAGCTCCTCGATCCGCGCCATTGCGTCACCCGAGCTGCCACCCTGCGCCGCCGAACCCTGGAATTCGAACGACTGGATGCCGTTGAAGCGTGACACGGTCGTTGGCGCCTGTGACCAGCTGGTCGAGGCGAAGCTGGAGAAGGGCGCCATCTGCCCGTTCGCGCCGCGCACGAACCATTGGTTCAGCGAATCGGGATTGTCGCGATAGGGCGCATCGCCCTGCACGAACACGCGCTTCACGCGGCCACGATCGACGAAGTCGTTGACGTAGCGGCCGCCCCAAGCGGTCGACAGCGTCGTGTTGACGTCGGTCTGCGACAGGCCGAGCGCTGCGATGCGCTGCGGATCGGTGTTCACGCGCAGCGTGCCGATGTCCGGCAGTTCGGACAGGCGCACGCCCGACAGCTTCGGATCGGCATTGGCCATCGCGAGCAGCTTGTCGCGCGCGGCGGCAAATTCCTTGGTGCTGAGGCTACCGGTATTCTGAAGCTCCATGGTGAAGCCCTCGGACTGGCCAAGGCCACGGATCGCGGGGGGGACCAGCGCGAACACCTGCGCATCGCGGAACGCGCGGAAGGCGGCTGCGGCGCGCGCGACGATCGCGTCTGCCGAGTTTTCCTTGCCCTTGCGGTCCGCCCAGTCCGTGAGCGAGATGAAGCCCTGACCGGTATTCTGCCCGGAAGCGCCGCCACCGCCGCCGCCGGCGACGGTCAGCATCGTGCGGACGTTGTTCTTCTCATACTCCTGGAAATAATGCTCGACTGCCTTCTGCACTTCCTCGGTGCGGGCGCGGGTCGCGCCGGCGGGCAGGCGGAACTGCACCTGCGTGCCGCCCTGATCCTCGGTCGGCAAGAAGCCGGTGGGAAGGCGAAGGAACAGCACGGCGAGCAGTGCGACGATCACCAGGTAGATGCCGACGAACAGCCACTTGCGATCGATGACGCGGCGGGTGGCAGCGACATATCGCTCGGTCGCGCGCTCGAAACTGGTGTTGAACCAGTGGCTCGCGCGGTCGAGCCGGTCGCTGACCCAGCCGAAATGGCGCGCGAAGCGACCTTCGCGGCGGTCCTCATCCTTCTTGTGGCGCTGCTTCAGCAGCGTTGCAGTGAGCGCGGGCGACAGGACGATCGCCACGGCGACCGACAGCACCATTGCCGAGATGATGGTCAGCGAGAACTGGCGGTAGATCACGCCGGTCGACCCGCCGAAGAACGCCATCGGCAGGAACACCGCCGACAGCACCAGCGCGATCGCGATTAGCGCGACGGTGATCTCGTTCATCGACTCGATCGTCGCCTCACGCGGCGTCATGTCGGGGTTTTCCTCGAGCAGGCGCTCGACATTCTCCACGACCACGATCGCATCGTCGACGAGCAGACCGATCGCCAGCACCAGCCCGAACAGGGTCAACGTGTTGATCGAGAAGCCCGCCAGATAGAAGACCGCGAAGGTGCCAAGCAACACGACCGGCACCGCAATCGTCGGGATCAGCGTCGCGCGCCAGCTCTGCAGGAAGACGAACATGACGATGACGACGAGGATGATCGCCTCGATCAGCGTCTTCACCACCTCGTCGATCGACAGCTTGATGAAGTCCGTCGAATCGTTGGCGTAGGCGACCTTGATGTTGGGCGGATAGGTTTTGGCGATGCGTGCGATTTCCGCCTTCACCAGTTCCGCGGTGGTCAGCGCGTCGGCGCCCGGCGCGAGCAGGATGGCGATGCCGGCGCCCGGATGGCCGTTGATCCGGCTGCTGGCATTGTAGTTTTCGGAGCCGAGCTCCACCCGCGCGACATCGCCGACGCGCACGGTGGCGCCCGATGGCAGCGTCTTGAGAATGATGTCGCGGAATTGCTGCGGCGTCTGGAGACGCGATTGCGCGGTGACGGTCGCATTCAGCATCTGGTCGGACGGCATCGGCTGTCCGCCGATCTCGCCCGCCGCAACTTCGGTATTCTGCGTCTGGATCGCGCTCACCACGTCGCCCGGCATCAGCTGGAAGCTCGCGAGCTTCGCCGGATCGAGCCAGATGCGCATCGCATATTGCGAGCCGAAGACATTGGTGTCGCCGACGCCCTGCACACGGCCCAGCGGGTCCTGCAGCGTCGAGGTCATCAGGTCGGAGACGTCCCGGTTGGTCATCCGGTCGCTCTCGTCATAGACGCCGGCGATCATCAGGAAGTCCGGGTTGGACTTTCGCACGGTGACGCCCTGCTGCTGCACCTGCGCCGGCAGGCGGGTCAGCGCCTGCTGAATCGAGTTTTGGACCTGGACCTGCGCGATATCGGGATCGGTGCCCTTTTCGAACGTCGCGGTGATCGACACCGAGCCGCGCGAGCTGGACGACGAGGCGAAGTAGAGCAGGCCGTCGATTCCCGTCAGCTGCTGCTCCAGGATCTGCGTGACCGAGTTCTCGATCGTCTCCGCATTCGCGCCGGGATAGGTGGCGCGGATCGACACCTGCGGCGGCGCCACGTCGGGATATTGCGCGATGGGAAGGCCCATGATCGCACCGGCACCCGCCATCATGACGATGATGGCAAGAACCCAGGCAAAGATCGGACGGTCAATGAAGATGCGCGACATCTCAGCCGCCCTTCGCCTTCTGCTGTTGCTTTAGCTGTTCGGGCGTGGGGGGCTTGGGCTGCTGCGGCGCCGAGGCGGGGACAGGACGTACCGTGCTGTTGGGACTCAGGCGGGCGGTGCCCTGCGTGATGACGCGATCGCCGGGGTTGAGCCCGCCGGTCACGATCCAGTTCGCGCCATCGGCGCGGACGGTCTGCACCGTGCGCTGCACGGCCTTGTTGTTGGCATCAACGACCCACACGGTCGCATTGCCCTGCGGATCGCGCGCGACGGCTTGCTGCGGCACGAGAAACGCGTTGGCCTCGATCGCTTGAGCGAACACGGCACGCACGAACATGCCCGGCAGCAGCAGCCCGTCCGGATTGGGGAAGCGGGCGCGCATCGTCACGGTGCCGGTCTGCTGATCGACCACCACTTCGGAGAATTCGACAAAGCCGGTGCGACCATAATCGCTGCCGTCTTCCAGCTTCAGGCGGACGGCGGCGCTGGCCGGCAATGCGCCGCCGCTGGCGAGTTGCCGGCGCAGCCGCAACAGGTCGGCCGCGGATTGCTGGATATCGACATAGATCGGGTCGAGCTGCTGGATCGTCGCCAGCGGGTCCGCCTGGCTGGTGGTCACCAGCGCACCGACGGTGAACAGCGACCGGCCGATCCGGCCGGTGATCGGGGCGGGAACGGTGGTAAAGCGCAGGTTGACGCGCGCCGTTTCCAGCTGGGCGCGGTTCTGCGCGATGCTCGCCTCCGCCTGACGCTGGGTTGCGACCGCGTCGGTATAATCCTGCTTGCTGACTGCCTCGATCTCCGCCAGCGGACGGAAGCGTTCGGCACGCACACGTGCGGCGGCCGCCGTCGCCTGCGCGCTTTGCACCGCGGCCGATGCCTCGTTCACGGCCGCGCGGTACAGGCTCGGATCGATCTGGTAGAGCGGCTGCCCCTGCCGCACCAGGGAGCCCTCCTTGAACAACCGCTTCTGGATGACGCCGCTAACCTGAGGGCGCACCTCGGAGCTTCGGTAGGCGAAGGTCCGGCCAGGCAGTTCGGTCATCAGCGGGACACGGGTCTGCTGGACCACGACATAGCCAACCTGCGGCGGTTGCCCGCCGTCACCCTTGCCCGCGGCCTTGCCCTGGGTTCCGGCGCCCTGATTGCCGGTGTCGCCGCCGCTGCTGCACGCCGCCAGAGCCACCGCGCTGACCAACGCGAGCGTTCGCACCTCTATCAACCGCATCAATCCTGCTTGCTCGTCAGATCATTAGCCGACCGGGCACACGCGAGTGCACGAACTTTCGCTCGATACATTGACCATGATCTCCGCAGAAAGCGGCCGCTCCGGTGCGGCAGCCCAGTGGCATCGTTAAGCCTGTCGCGTAATCGCTTTCAAGCGGGGTTGCCACCCTGAACATGTCGCAACTTGTCGCACCGGTTACGGTGCGGAAACTTATCGTTCAACAAAGCGTTGGGCCATGCGGGGGGATTCGAAAAATCGGACGTCCCGAGGTTGAGAAGGGGCGTTTGTGCGGTTCAATTCGGGTTGTCATCGGTGGCTCGCGGTTGCGCTGGTTGCTGCATCTTCAGCGGCAGCGAGCGGACAGATGGCAAAGCCGGGGACCGCCCCTGCAACTGGACCTGACGCACCCAAATCAGCGACGGCGCCGCAGAATGCGCAAGGGAACGAGCCCATCGTGCCCGATGCCGCATTCGACGCCGCGCTCCCGTCGCTCTCCGGCGATATCAATGCGCCGCTTGAGCCGATGCCGCCGCAGACCGTGCAGCCGTTGCCCGACGGATCGTCTGCCGCGCCGATCGATGGAAGCGCCACCATCCCGCCGCCCGCACCCGAGGACCCGGCGCTGAACCAGCCGTTGCCGCCGCTCAGCGCGACCGACACCGTGCCGCTGCAGACCGCCGAGGACGCCACGGACAGCGATGCACCCGAGATCCGGTATGAGACGGTGGTCCGCGGGTTGAATGACATCGGATTGGAGGATGAGTTCAATTCGCTGTCTGCATTGCGCGAAGGCGGCGGCAAGGCGGCCAATGCGACGCAGGTGAATGCGCGCGGGCGCGAGGACGAACAGCTTGCCGTCCGGCTGATGAAGTCGCTCGGCTATTATGATGGCACCGCGTCGATGGTGCTGGAGACGATCCCCAACGAACCGGGCCGTCTTCGCGTGGTCCTGACCGCGACGCCGGGACCGATATTCAAGCTCGGCACCATCACCGTGGTCGCGAACCCGACGGCGCCGCCCAATCTGGTGCGCGAGCAACTGCCCCTGAAGACCGGCGACCCGATCGAGGCCGCGCGCGTGCAGGGGGCAGAGGCAAATGTCTCGCTCGTGCTGCCGCAGCGGGGCTATCCGTTCGTGGAGGTAGGAGAGCGCGACATCCTGCTCGACGACGAGACGATGACGGGCGATTACACGCTGCCGGTGGATACCGGGCCGCGATCGTCCTTCGGCGTGGTGCAGACCGAGGGCGATAACGTCTTCGACCTCGACCATCTCAGCATCTTCCCGCGGTTCAAGCAGGGCGAATTGTACGACCAGCGGCTGCGCGACGATCTGCGCGAGGCGCTGATCGCGACCGGCCTGTTCGACACGATCAGCGTCGAACCGGTGCGAACCGGACGGCCGGGCCCGGAGGGGACCGAGCAGATCGACATGATGGTCCGCCAGACCAAGGGGCCGTGGCGCAGCCTGGCGGGCAGTGCTGGTTACGGCACGGGTGAGGGCGTCAAACTGGAAGGCGGCTGGACACATCGCAACCTGTTCCCGCCGGAGGGCGCCTTGATCCTCGCCGCAGTGGCGGGCACACAGCAACAGGGCGCGGCGGCCACGTTCCGGCGGCAGAATGCCGGGCGCCGCGATCGCAGCTTCTTCACCGGCATCACCGCCAGCCATTCCAATTATGATGCATTCGATTCCTACACCGGTTCGCTCTTCGCGCGCTGGGCATATGAATCGACGCCATTGTGGCAGAAGCAATTCACCTACGCGTTCGGCGGCGAGCTGATCGCGACCAACGAGAGTGTCTTTGACTTCGACCTGAACGAGCGCGTGCGCCGCACTTATGGCATCGCGGCGATCCCGATGCAGACCGTGTGGGATCGGTCGAACGACCTGCTCAACCCCACCCGCGGCTTCCGCCTCAAGCTGAACGTCAGCCCGGAGGCATCGGTGCATGGGCAGGTGCGGCCCTATGCGCGCACCATGCTGGAGGCGACAGCTTATTACCCGGTCACCGACAGCCTGGTGATCGCGGGCCGCGCGCGGGCGGGATCGATCTTCGGCATCTCGCGCGATGATCTGGCGCCGTCGCGGCGCTATTATGGTGGCGGCGGCGGATCGGTCCGCGGCTACGGCTATCAGCGTCTCGGGCCGCTCGAGCCGGTATCGTCGCTGAAGCCAAACGAGGACGGCGAGATCAACCTCGCCGATCTGCGCCCGGTGGGGGGACGAAGCATCAACGAATTCTCGCTGGAGGCGCGCTACCGGTTCGGCAATTTCGGCATCGTGCCGTTCATCGACGCCGGCAATGCCTATGAAAGCACGTTCCCCAATGCGTCTGACCTGCGGTTCGGCGCGGGCATCGGCGGGCGTTTCTACACCAATTTCGGACCCTTGCGCGTCGACGTCGCCACCCCGCTCAATCCGCGGCCGGGCGATCCCAAGGTCGCGCTGTACGTCTCGATCGGGCAGGCATTCTGATGGTCGAGGACAACACAGCGCCCACCACCGAGGTGATCATCGAGCGTCGTCCGCTCTGGCAGCGCGTCGTCAAATGGATCGGCATCGCGCTGGCGGCGCTGGTTCTGCTGCTGCTGGCGATCGTCTTCGGCATCAACACCGATCCCGGGCGGCGCTTCGTCGCCAACCAGCTGGGCAATTACACGACGGCTGGCGGCCTCAACATCAAGGTCGGCCGGATCGACGGGTCGCTGTACGGGCGGATGGTGCTCACCGACGTTCGGGTGAGCGATCCCAAGGGCGTGTTCATCGTGTCGCCGCGCCTTGACGTGGACTGGCGGCCGTTCGCGTTCCTCAACAATCACGTCAACGTGAAGAGCCTGCAGAGCGAGCTCATCACGATGGCGCGCAGTCCCGAACTGATCCCGCAGCCGAGCGACCCGAACGCGCCGCTGCTGCCCGATCTCGACATCGATATCGATCGGCTGCGCGTGGCCCGCTTCGTCATGGAGCCGCCGGTGGCCGGTCGGCGGCACATCGCGCGGATCGACGGGTCGGCGCATATCGCCGATCGGCGTGCCCAGCTGACGGTGGATGCCGGGGCGCTGCGGGGACCGGGTGTGGCCGGTGGCGATACGCTTCGCCTACGGCTGGATGCGGTTCCCGACGACAACAAGCTAACGATAGACGCGCGCCTGTTCGCGCCCGCTGGCGGCCTGGTTTCCGGCCTGGCCGGTACCAAGGCGCCGCTTACCGCCACGATCGACGGTCGCGGCAGCTGGAAGTCGTGGCAGGGCAAGTTGAACGCGACGCTCGGCGGCGGGCGTCTGGCGGATCTCAACCTGTCGGCCCGCGACGGGCATATCGAGGTGCGCGGCACGACCCGGCCGGGGCTGTATCTTGAAGGGCCGGTCGAGCGACTGACCGCGCCGCAGCTCGACGTAGCAATCGATTCGACGCTCGCCGAGCGGCGTGCGGATACCCGGTTCAAGCTGCGCTCCAGCGCGCTGGCGGTGGACGGCGGCGGCATCGTCGACCTGGCGAACAGCCGCTTCGGCAATTTCGCGGTCGATGCCAAGCTGCTGACGCCGGGCGCCATCGCCCCCAATCTGCGTGGTCGGGACGTGCTGGCACGAGTAGTGCTGAACGGCGCCTTCGCGACGCCAACGGTGGACTATAAGCTGCGTGCGACCACGCTGGGCTTTGCCGAAACCACGGTCGAGAACCTGTATGCCGAGGGGCTTGCACGGGTGGATGCGGATCGCATCCTGGTGCCCGTCCATGGTCGTGCGCGGCGCATTTCCGGGCTGAACCCTGCGCTGGGCGGCCTCACGACCAACGTCCGGCTAGATGGCGATATCGCGATCGACATGCCGCAGATCCTCTCCGACAATCTGCGCATCCGCTCCGACACGATCGATGCGACCGCGATCATCGCCGCCAATATGGAAACCGGCCGGTACACGGGCGCGCTCAAGGGCCGGGTCAACAATTTCCGGGTCGAGAGTGTCGGCATCCTCAACCTGACGACCGATGCCGAATTGGTGACAAAGCCCAATGGCGGGTTCGGGATCGTCGGTCGCGTGGGCGTGCAAACGCGCCAGATCTTCAACGACGGCGCGCGCAGCTTCCTCGGCGGCAACGCCGTCGCCTTCACGAACTTCGGCTATGATACCGACGGAATCGTCACCTTCCGCAACATGAAGTTGACGGCGCCGCTGTTCCGCGTGACGCGGGGCGAGGGGCGTTATGACCTGAATACCGGTGCGGTCGCGGTGTCGGCCGACGCCTATTCCAACCAATATGGCCCGCTGTTCGCGCGGGTCAGCGGAAGCGCCGCCGCGCCGGTGGTGAACCTGCGCGCGCCGCGCCCCGGCGTCGGGATCGGCCTTGCCGACCTCAACGCGCGTATCGTCGGCCGCAACGGCGCCTATGCCGTGACCGCGACGGGCGGGACCACCTATGGTCCGTTCAATGCCGACGTCTTGGTCACGCCGGGATCGCAGCTGGCGATCGACATCCGCCGGGTCATCTTTGCCGGGGTCAATTTCGCCGGACGCGTGGTGCAGACCGCGGCGGGGCCGTTCGCCGGCCGCGTGCAGTTTGCCGGCTCGGGCACGCGAGGCACCGTCCAGTTGGGCGGGCAGGGACGCTATCAGACGGCTGCGATCGACGCGCGCGCCAATGCGGCCCGCTTCCCCGGCGACGTCGACTTCGTCATCGGCCGCGCGATCGTGAAGGCCAATGTCGTCCTCTACGATCAGCCCCAAGTGATCGCGGACGCCCAGGTTGCGGACCTGCGCTATGGCCCAACGGTGATCGAGAGCGGCCGCGTGAAGGTGAATTACGCCGGCGGCAATGGGACGGCACAGGCCCTGTTCACCGGCTCGAACAGCGTGCCGTTCCGACTGGCCGCTAACGCCCGTCTGTCGCCCGACAATTATCTGGTGGCGTTGCAGGGACAGGCCAACAACATCAACTTCCGCACCGGCAATCCGGCGCGCATCACCAACAATGCGGGCGTGTACCGGCTGGCGCCGACCCAGATCATCTTTGACCAAGGTCGTTTGCGCATTGCTGGCTCCTATGGTGACGGGCTCAGTGCGCAGATGCGTCTCGACAGCCTCGACCTGTCGATCGCCAATGCGCTGGTCCCGAACCTCGGCCTTGGCGGCAAGGCGACGGGCAGCCTGGACTTCGTCCAGGCGAGCGCCGAAGCCTTCCCGCAGGCGGACGCCCGGATGACGATCACCGGCTTCCAGCGGTCCAGCCTAGCCACGGTGTCGGAACCGGTGGACGTCGTCTTTGCCGGCCGGCTGTCGGGAAGCGGTGCCGAGGCGCGTGCGCTGATCAATCGCGGTTCGACGACGGTCGGCCGGTTGCAGGCGTTCCTGCGACCGCTCGGCACCGGCGGATCTTGGGCATCGCGCCTGATGGCCGCCCCGCTGAGCGGCGGCATCCGCTACAATGGCCCGTCGGGCGTGCTATTCAGCCTAAGCGGCCTCGCGCACCAGCAGCTGACCGGGCCGATCGTCGTCGCCGCGGACTTCGGCGGCCGTGTTTCGGCGCCGCAGCTGAACGGCCTGATCCGCGCCGACAATCTGACCTATGACAATGAAACCTACGGTACGCGCCTGTCGAACATGGCGATCCGCGCGCGGTTCAATAACGACCGGCTGCAGCTCGACAGCCTGACGGGGCGGGCGGGCGACGGAACCGTGCGCGCGCAGGGTTATGTCAGCCTGGCGGCGGATCAGGGGTATCCGATGCAGATCGATGCCCAGCTGAACGACGCACGGCTCGCCCGGTCGGATTCGCTGGGTGCGACCGCCACCGGCACTCTGTCGGTGACCAACGGGCGTGGCGGCGGGCTGATCAAGGCGGATCTCACCATCCCCGAGGCGCGCTACCAGATCATCCGCCAGGGGTCGGCGGAAGTGCCCGAGCTGACGGGCGTTCGCCGCAAGAGCGACATTCGTCCGGCGCGGATCACCGATCGGCCGGCGGCGGCGGAACCGCAGTCCATGGGGCTGTTCCGCCTCGATATCCGCATTCGCGCCGACAACCAGCTGTTCGTCTCCGGCATGGGGCTGGAGAGCGAGTGGGAGGCCGACATCAAGGTGGGCGGCACGTCCGCGGCGCCGCTGATCACCGGCGGGCTGGATCTGGTGCGCGGCACCTATTCCTTCGCCGGCAAGCGCTTCGACCTGGAACAGGGCCGGGTCCGCTTCCGCGGCGGGGCGATGACCGACCCGGATATCGATATACGCGCGACCACGGTGAACGACGGCGTTACCTTCGCCATCAACATCGCCGGCACGGGCCAGCGGCCGCAGATCACCTTCTCCTCCACGCCCTCGCTGCCGCAGGACGAGGTGCTGAGCCGGTTGCTGTTCGGCACCAACCCGGAGAATCTGTCGGCGATCGAGGCGCTGCAACTCGCATCCGCACTCAACTCGCTGCGCGGGTCGGGAGGCGGGCTGAACCCGCTGGGCAAGCTTCGGTCGGCCACGGGCTTCGATCGCCTGCGCATCCTCGGCGCGGACGATGCGGCTGGGCGCGGCACGGCGCTTGCCGCCGGAAAGTATCTGACCGACGATATCTATATCGAGATCGTCACGGATGCCCGCGGCTTCACCGCCACGCAGTTGACCATTGCGCTCAGCCGTTCGCTCAGCCTGCTGACCCAGGCGGGATCGTTCGGCGGATCGAATGCGCAGCTGCGCTACTCCAAGGATTATTGAGGGAAGCGGCGGCCCACGGATCATCAGCAATCCGGTGGCCGCCACTTACTGACACGCGAGTAAGTCTGGTCCTTTCCCCGCCCGGCGTGTTGCGGTACGCTCGCGCACAAGGAGAGGATCGGCCATGACCGAACACGTCGACGTCATCATCGTGGGGGCCGGGCTGTCCGGCGTAGGCGCCGCGCATCACCTGCAGCGGCGTTGCCCGAACCGATCCTATCTGATCCTTGAGGCGCGCGCGGCGATGGGCGGGACGTGGGACCTGTTCCGGTATCCAGGCATCCGCTCCGACAGCGACATGCACACGCTGGGCTACAACTTCCGGCCGTGGACCAAGGCGAAGGCGATCGCCGACGGCCCGTCGATCCGCGAATATATCGAGGATACGGCACGGGAAGGCGGCATCGATCGCCGCATCCGGTTCAATCATCGCGTGACCGGCATGTCCTGGTCCACCCCCGATGCCTGCTGGACGGTGACCGCGGAAACGCCGGAGGGACCGGTAAGCTTCACCGCCAACTTCCTGCACATGTGCTCCGGCTATTATGATTATGAGCGTGGGCACGCGCCGCAGTTTGCCGGGCAGGAAGACTTCGCGGGGACGATCGTCCACCCGCAATTCTGGCCCGAAGACCTGGACTACAGCGGCAAGCGCGTGGTCGTGGTCGGCAGCGGTGCGACGGCGGTAACGCTAGTGCCGGAGATGGCGAAACGTGCGGCCAGCGTGACGATGTTGCAGCGATCGCCGACCTATGTCGTGTCGCGGCCGGCGCAGGATTCCATGGCCAATTGGCTGCGCGCGAAGCTACCGCAACATGCCGCCTACGGCATCACGCGGTGGAAGAACGTGCTGTTCGGCATGGTCTTCTACCGCATGACCCGCAAGAAGCCGGAAAAGGTGAAGCAGAAGCTGCTCGATCAGGTGCGCGAGCATCTCGGGCCTGATTACGACGTCGCAACCCATTTCACGCCGCGCTACAATCCCTGGGACCAGCGGTTGTGCCTGGTGCCTGACGCCGACCTGTTCGACACGATCAAGGCGGGCAAGGCGGAGGTCGTGACCGACACGATCGAACGGTTCACGCAGGACGGGATCAAATTGCAGTCCGGTCGCACGCTGCCGGCGGACGTCATCGTGACGGCGACAGGGCTGGAGGTGAAGCTGCTCAGCGGCATCGCGCCGGTCGTTGACGGGGAGACCAAGGATCTGTCCGCGGCGCTGCAGTACAAGGGGATGATGTTCTCCGACATTCCCAACCTCGCCTTCACGTTCGGCTACACCAATGCATCCTGGACGTTGAAGGCGGATCTGGTCGCCATGTACCTGTGCCGCGTCCTCAACACGATGAAGAAGCGGGGGATGCGGCAGGCCACTCCGCGCATCGGCGCCGAGCCGGTGGGCGTCGAGCCCTTCGTCGATTTTTCGTCGGGCTACATCCAGCGGGTGGCAGACCAACTGCCCAAGCAGGGCAACCGCAAGCCGTGGCGGCTGAATCAGAATTACGCCCTTGATGTCATGGCCTTGCGGTTCGGATCGGTGGACGACAGCATGGAGTTTTCCAACCCGGCGCCAGCGCGGGCGCGCGTCGCCGCGTGATATCGGTCGCCGGGACGCGGGGCCTTTCGATCGCCGGCAACTTGGGTCATGGCGCTGCTCGTTAACAGAACGGCGGAGTGTTGCCCGTGACTCAAGTGCTGATCCTCACCACCGGCGGAACCATCGACAAGCTCTATTTCGATGCGCTGAGCACCTATCAGATCGGCGACACGGTGGTGGACCGGCTGCTCCACACCGCGCGCGTGACGCTGCCCCACCGCATTGTCGGCCTGATGCGCAAGGACAGCCTGGAACTGACCGATGAGGATCGCGCCGCCATTCGCGACGCCGTCACACACGCGCCGGAGGACCGGATCGTCATCACGCATGGCACCGACACGATGACCGAGACGGCGCAGGCGCTGAGCGGGCTGGAAGGGAAAACGGTCGTACTGGTCGGCGCATTGTCGCCGGCGCGCTTTGCGGAGAGCGACGCGGCCTTCAATCTCGGCATGGCATTCGCCACCGCGCAGGTGGCGCCGCCAGGCGTCTGGATCGCGATGAACGGAACCGTGTTCGACGGTGCCAAGGTGCGCAAGGACCGCAGCCAGAACGCCTTCGTACCGGTGTGATCGTCAATCGGAGCTGCCGAATGAAAACGGCGCCGCATCGCTGCGGCGCCGTCCAGATCCTGGCAAAGCCTGAGGCTTACCGCTGCGCGAGGCTCACTGCGGCCACCGGCGGCGGGAAATCGAGCGAGCCGCACTTCTTCGTCTGCCACTCGCCCTTCTTTGACCAGCAGACCTTGTCGAGCCGCGGGACGCGTGATTCCGCATAGAAGGAGCGGGGGAACTGCTGCTCACCCCAAGGCGACAGGCTATTGCGCATCTCGCGCATCCGCTCCTGCGCGACCGCAGCGAAGCTGCCGCGCGGCGCATAGATCAGCGCACGGCCGATCGAACCGGCGGTCTGGCAGAAGTTGTACTGCGCCGCGATCGCGTTGAAGCTCGAATACGTCTTGGTGCCGAACTGGTCGAACGCCGTTTGCGCAGCCTTTGGCGTCTTGTGCGTGCGCTTGAAGTAGTCGTAAACCGTATCGTACGAATCCTTCAGCTCGGCCCGATGGTCGAGCAGGATTGCGTTGTAATTCTCGACCGTCAGCAACGTCGGTTCGAACTGGCACTGAAGCGCGGCGACATTCATGCCGGCACGCAGCGTCCAGGCGAGGGCCGCGCGGACCTCCTTCTCGGTCGCGCCCGGCAGTGCCTGCGCAATGCCCGGCTCATCCCCCCGGACAGCCTGACCGGAAAGGTCCTTGGACTTCATGAAAAACTGCGCCGACGCCGGCGCCGACGCGACCAGCGCAGCCATGACCACGCTCGCACCGAAGACCCGCAACCCAACCATTGATACCACTCCCCGCTACTCGCAACGCGCGGGATTCTTACGCCTTTTGGACCGAACCTCCAACACAGATCATGCACGGCCGGTCGAATTTGTGACGCCCGAATCAGAAAGGCCGCCCGGTTGCCCAGGCGGCCCATTAAATCACGTCAGAGACGCGATGATTACATCGCGTTCGTGCCGTTCATCATCATCATGTCGTTCGACAGCATCGTGTCGTTCGCCAGCATGCCGTCGTTCATCGCGCCGTCAACCGCCGTCATGTTGTCGGTCATGGTGTCCATGCCCTCGGTGGCGTTCAGATCAGTGATGGTGGTGTTGTCGACGTTGGTTTCGGTCTTGGAACCGCAAGCCGACACGGCGAGCGCTGCAGCCGCGATGGCCGAACCGGTCAGGATCTTCGAGATAGCACGCATGGATAGCTCCCTAGATAAAGGATTTGGACGGCGGACGGATCCTTAATACCCAAATCAGACTGGATATTAGTCAGAGAACGCCGCCCCCTCAAGTCTCGATTTTACGCGAACAAGTTAGACTTTCGAGGAAAGCGCGGCTCGTCAACGCCAGCGCAGCATCAAAGGTTTCAATATCATGGCTGGCCCCCAACGCCGCGGCGCTGGTCACGGGATAGTCGGCGATGCCGCAGGGCACAATCCCCGTGAAGTGCGACAGATCGGGCGAAAGGTTCACGGAGAAGCCGTGCATCGTCACCCAGCGGCGCACGCGCACGCCGATCGCGCCGATCTTCGCTTCCCGGCCCTGCGCGTCCTGGGTCCAGATCCCGATCCGGCCCTCGGCGCGAAATGCGGGAATGTCCATCTCCGCCAAAGCGGCGATGATCCATCCTTCCAGTGCGTGGACGAAACAGCGCACGTCGCGCCCACGCTCCGCCAGGTTCAGGACGAGATAGCCGATCCGCTGTCCAGGCCCATGATAGGTGTAGCGGCCGCCGCGGCCGGCATCGACGACGGGAAAGCGCGCGTCGAGCAACTCGTCGGCGGACGCGCTGGTCCCGGCCGTATAGACGGGGGGATGTTCGAGCAGCCAGACAAGCTCGCGCGCCTCGCCCGCAGCGACAGCGGCCGCCCGCGCTTCCATCTCCTTCAGTGCCGCAGAATAGTCGGTCAGCCCCGGCGTCACCCGCCATTCGAGATCGTTGATGTCCATCGCACTGGAGCAGATGCGACCGGGCAGGGCGATTGGCAACCATTCGTCCGATCGAGTAGCGTCCACCCGTCGCAACAGCAGCAGAGTCGATTGATGATCAGCATGGGAACGGTGTGGGACCGCACAAAGGCGGTCATCGCCGGACGGCTCGGTATTCTGTTGTCACTTGCATTGGTGTTCCTGTTCGCGCCCACCGTCGTGCAGGCGAGCGTCGATGCCATGGCCGAGACCCCCGGCCAGCCGGGTAGCGGAACCGCGATCCTGTCGTTGATGGTGTCGCTGCTCGCGACCGTTGGCACGCTGGCGATCACGGCGGTTGCCACCGATCCTAACGTCGATCGTCCGCGCGCGGCCGCGCTGGGCATCCAGCGCCTTGGGCCGGCAATCGGGATCGTCCTTCTCCTGACGCTGGCGGCGTTGCTGATCGTGATGCCCGGCGTTCTGCTGATGGTGGCGGCGGGGCTGGACGTGACTCGGGCGCAGCTTGGGCAGGCGCAGGCCAATCTGAACCTCGGGGTGGCGGCCGCCGCCGGGCTGTACTTCATCCTGTTCTTCGCCCTGATGTTCTGGGTGACCGCGCGCTTCGTGCCGCTGCTGGCGGTAATCGTGAACGAACGCCGCGGCCTGGGCGCGATCCGCCGCAGTTTCGAGCTGACGCGCGGGAGCACATGGAAGCTGATCGGCGTGCTGATCCTGTTCGGGATCGTCTGCCTCGTCGCGGTGGTGGCCGCCACCAACGTGGCCGGGCTGATCACGCGATTGATCGTGGGGCCGGATCACCCTGGCCTGGTGGCGCTGGCGGTGGCGATCACGACGGCGGCCCTTACGGCGCTTTTCGGGATCATCCAGTCGGTTTTTTCCGGCCAGTTCTACCTTGCCGCGCGTGATGTTAAGGACGCTGCGTGACCCCTACTTTCATGAACCTGCTGGCCAACGCCTGGCGGGTGTTCCGCCGCGATGCGGACCTCATCCTGCGCATTGCCGGGCCGCTCATCTTCCTGCCGGCGCTGGCGGTCCAGCTGCTGTGCGACCCGCTGCCGGCACTGCCGACCGAGCGCGGCGATGAAGCTGCCATGGAGCAGTGGATCAACGCCGTATCCGCCTGGGGCAACAGCAACGCCTTTTTCTACGTGCTGGCGGACCTGATCGGGATGATCGGCCTGGCGACAATCGCATTGTTGCTGTTGTCGCCGGATCGGCTGACAGTGATCGGCAGCCTTGGCGCCGCCGTCCGACGCCTGTGGCGATTCGTGCTGCTCAACCTGCTCATCGCCATTCCCGTCGGGCTGGGATTGTGGCTGTTCGTCTTTCCGGGGCTCTATTTTCAGGCGCGCTTGATTGCGGCGCTGCCGGCGCTGGCTGCGGCGTCTGAGCTCAGCGCAGCGCGCGCCATCAGTCGTAGCTGGCGTCTCACTGCCAAGCCTGCCTGGGCGATCCTGGGCGCGGTCGTGTCGCTGTTTCTGGCGCAGTGGATCATCGTTCGGCCGCTGTTCCCGCTCGACACCTGGCTGCGTCAGCCGGAGCATGAGAACCCGTTCCTGATCGCCATGGTGGCGATATTGCTGACCGCCGCGACGACGATCTACAATATTGCGATCCTGATGGTGGGAACGGTGGTCTATCGCCGCGGGGTCAGCAGCGGGATGTGAGGCGCGACGTCGGCGGGGAGCAGCCCGGCGACCCGCGGATCGGCAAACGTTTCCACCGTTCGGCGGATCGGGACAAAGCCCTGCGCGCGGTAGAAATTGAGCGCTGACGGGTGATCGAGCGTGCAGGTATTGACCGTGAGGCGTTCGATCCCCGGCCGCCAGGCGCGCAGCAGCGCCTCCGCCATCAGCCAGCGGCCGTGGCCGCGGCCGGTCAGTTCCGGGACCAATCCGAAATAGGAAATCTCGCCAACCGACGGCTGACGAAAGTCGAGTTCGACGAAACCGATCTCGATCCCCATCGAATCCATCACCGGATAGAGTTCGATCCGCGGGTCCCGGATGATGGGCAGCAGCGTGGCGTCGTCCATCACCAGCCGCGAAAACCACAGCCAGGGTGCGCCAACCCGGCGGAACAGGATTCGGTAGGCGTCGGCGCCCGGTTGCCGCCAGCGAAAGAGTCGCAGGGGAGACGAGGGCAGCGGCCGTAGCGGCGGCCGCGTCGTCATCTCCAGCGTCGTGACGACGGTGGCCAGTTGGTCATCAGGAACGGGCGTCAGCCCCATGTGGCGACCGGTGGCAGGCTCATCAGAATCGCGTCGATGTTGCCGCCCGTCTTGAGGCCGAACAGCGTCCCGCGGTCATAGACGAGGTTGAACTCGGCATAGCGACCGCGCCATTCGTTGCGCGCTGCCATCTCCGCATCGGTGAAGGGCATGTTCATGCGCCGCCGCACGATTTTCGGGTAAATGTCGAGAAAGGCACTGCCGACATCCTGCGTGAATGCGAAATTGTCGGCGAACGCGCCTTCCAGATGGTCGTAGAAGATGCCGCCGACACCGCGATGAACCTTCCGGTGCGGGATGTAGAAATAATCGTCCGCCCATTTCTTGAACCGCGGGTAATGATCCGGATCGTGCGCGTCGCACGCCGTCTTCAGCGCCGCGTGGAAGTCCTCGGTGTCCTCGCTGATTGGCAGCGGCGGGTTGAGATCCGCGCCGCCGCCGAACCACCGCTTGGTGGTGACGAGGAAGCGGGTGTTCATGTGAACCGCCGGCACATGCGGGTTCGCCATGTGCGCCACCAGGCTGATGCCGGTCGCGAAGAACCGCGGATCATCGCCCGCACCATGGATCGTCTTGCCGAACTCGCTCTCGAACGTCCCGCCGACGGTGGACACGTTCACGCCGACCTTTTCGAACACGCGGCCCTTCATCACCCCGCGAACGCCGCCGCCGCCCGGCTCGCCCGACGGGTCGTGACGATCCCAGGGCGTGTAGGTGAAGCTGGCCTCCGATCCTGCCTCGCGCTCGATCGCCTCGAATGCGGCGCAGATCTGGTCGCGGAGATGCTCGAACCATTGGCGAGCGGCGGTCTGTTCTGGATCGAGCGTCAGCATGATCGCGCCTTTAGAGACAGGGTGGATCGGGTGTCGAGGTGCCAGAATGTCCTACCGGGCAGGCGCCTCAGCATGCCTGAGCTGGCGCAGGGCCTCGGCAAGGATGATTCCCGCGCTGACTGCGACATTGAGCGATCGCATGCCCGAAAGCAGAGGAATCCGCACGGCCAGATCGGCACAAGCATGCACGTCGTCGGGCACGCCAGCGCTTTCGCTGCCGAAAAGCAGGATATCCGACTGTTCAAAACGGGCGTCCCACAGGTCGGTCGCGCCGCGCGTGCTGGCAAGCACCAGCCGGCCATCACGCTCCTTGTTGAACGTCGCCCAATCGACATGCCGCGTGACCTGTCCTGCCGGAAGATAGTCCATGCCGGAGCGGCGTAACGCCTTGTCACTCCAGGGAAAACCCATTGGTTCGATGAGGTCGACGGGAACGCCAAAGCAGGCGGCGGTGCGCAGGATCGTTCCCACGTTGCCGGCGATGTCCGGTTCGTAAAGCGCAAGTCGCATGGCAATGCTTTAGCAATGGTGAGCCGTGCCGCCATGATGAAGCGCCGGTGAATGATCGCAAAATCACCATTGGCAGGCGCAGGGTGCGAAGCTATCAACCCGCCGACCCCGCGGGGCGATGGGGAAAAAAGGCGGGCGTCGGGGAGGCTCTTTCCAAATGCGCGTTCCCCGCCGGGGCCGGTTGGACAAGGGTTGGTGAATGGCGACGGCTGACAACACAATTACTCCGGGCGATTACCCAACGCCTGAAGCGGAAGACGGGCACGATCCCCGTCGTAGAGATTTCATCAATATCGCGGCTGTTGCATGGGCTGGCGTCGGCGCGGGCGTTATCGTCCTGCCGCTGATCAACCAGATGAACCCGTCGGGCGACGTGCTGGCTTTGTCGACGACTGAGATCGACATCAGCAAGATCGAGCCGGGTCAGTCGATCAAGTCGACGTTCCGCAAGCAGCCGCTGTTCGTGCGCAATCTGACGCCGAAGGAAATTGCCGAGGCCGATGCCGTTCCGGTGAGCGATCTGCGCGATCCGCAGACGCTGGAGGAACGCACCAAGTCGGGCAAGAAGAACTGGCTGATCACCCTGGGCGTGTGCACCCACCTGGGCTGCGTGCCGCTGGGTGCGGGCGAGGGCGAGAACAAGGGGCCGTTCGGCGGCTACTTCTGCCCGTGTCACGGCTCTGCCTATGACACTGCCGGCCGCATCCGCTCCGGTCCCGCACCGACGAACCTCGTCGTTCCCGAATATGAATTCACGTCCGACACCGTCGTGACGGTCGGTTGAGGTAGCACACAGATGAGCTTTCCCTGGGCCAAGCATTATGAGCCAAAGCAGCCGCTGATGCGGTGGATGGACGAGAAGCTGCCGCTGCCGCGCCTCGTCTACAACGCTGTTGGCGCCGGTTATCCGGTGCCGCGCAATCTCAACTATTTCTGGAACTTCGGCGTGCTCGCCGGCTTGGCGCTGGTGTGCCAGATCGTGACGGGCATCGTGTTGGCGATGCATTATGCGCCTAACAGCCTGGTCGCCTTCGGCTCGGTCGAAAGCATCATGCGCGACGTCAACGGCGGCTGGTTCCTGCGCTATGCGCATGCCAACGGCGCCTCGATGTTCCTCGCCGTGGTCTACATCCACATCGCCCGCGGCCTGTATTACGGGTCGTACAAGGCGCCGCGTGAAATGGTGTGGCTGCTGGGTGTCGTGATCTTCCTTCTCATGATGGCGACCGCCTTCATGGGCTACGTGCTGCCGTGGGGCCAGATGAGCTTCTGGGGCGCGCAGGTGATCACCGGCTTCTTCTCGGCCATTCCCTTGGTCGGTGAGCCGATCCGCGTGCTGCTGCTGGGCGGCTATGCGCCGGATAATGCTGCGCTGAACCGGTTCTTCTCGCTGCACTATCTGCTGCCGTTCGTCATCGCGGGCGTCATCATCCTGCACATCTGGGCGCTGCACATCCCGGGTTCGAACAACCCGACCGGCGTCGACGTGAAGGGTGAGCAGGACACCGTTCCGTTCCACCCGTATTACACGGCCAAGGACGGCGTCGGCGTTGCCGTGTTCTTCCTGGTCTTCGCGGCGCTGATCTTCTTCTCGCCGAACATGCTGGGTCACCCGGACAATTACATCGAGGCGAACCCGCTCTCGACGCCGGCGCACATCGTTCCGGAATGGTACTTCCTGCCGTTCTACGCGATCCTGAAGAGCTTCACCGCGGACTTCATCCTGACGGGCAAGCTGTGGGGCGTGCTGGCGATGTTCGGCTCGATCCTGCTGCTGTTCTTCCTGCCGTGGCTCGACAGCTCGCCGGTTCGTTCGGCCAACTATCGTCCGACGTACCGCTGGTTCCTGGCCGTGCTCGCAATCGACGTGCTGGTCCTGGGCTATATCGGTGGCGCGGAAGCGAATGCTCGCAACGTCATCATCGGTCAGATCGCGACGGCTTATTACTTCGCGCACTTCCTGATCATCCTGCCGATCGTCTCGCGCTCGGAGCGTCCGCGCCCGCTGCCGAATTCGATCACCGAGGCGGTGCTTGCCAAGCATGGCGGAACCTCGCCTGCACAGACCGCGCTGGCACACTGAGCCGATACGGGGGAATTGAAAGAAAATGGTTCGTACCATCGCACTCCTGATCGGCGCGGGATTCGTCTTCGTGCTCGGTATCGCGCTGTTCGGGACGGTTTCCACCGCGATCAGTGATCCGGCACCGGAGACCGCCGAACATGAGTTCCACCTCCATCCCAAGGATGCGGGGCTCTCCTCCGCTGGCCTGTTCGGCAAGTTCGACAAGCAGCAGCTGCAGCGTGGCCTCAAGGTCTACCAGGAGGTTTGCGCCGCCTGCCACAGCCTGAAGTATGTCTCGTTCCGCGACTTCGAGCAGCTCGGCTACAGCGAGGGCCAGGTGAAGGCGCTTGCCCAGGCGTGGCCGATCGAGCAGCCGAGCGTGAACCCGGACACGGGCGAAGCGATGACGCGGAAGAACATCCCGTCTGACCGTATCCCGAGCCCGTACCCGAACGAGGTCGCGGCGCGTGCGGCCAACAACAATGCGCTGCCGCCTGATCTGTCCCTGATCACCAAGGCTCGTCATGATGGCGCCAATTACGTTGCGTCGCTGCTGGACGGCTATCAGAACCAGCCGGCAGAGTTGCTGCGTAAGTTCCCGGACGCGAAGACGCCGCAGGGCCTTCACTACAACCCGTACTTCGCGAACCTGAACATCGCGATGCCGCCGCCCATCACGGCCGACGGGCAGGTGACCTACGAGGACGGCACGCCGGCGACCAAGGAGCAGATGTCGAAGGACGTGTCGGCATTCCTCGCCTGGACCGCGGAGCCGAACCTGGAATCGCGTCACGCCGCAGGATTTGCCGCGATCATCTTCCTCGCGATCTTCGTGTTCCTGACCTGGGGTGCGTACCAGAACGTCTGGCGCGGGGTTAAGCACTGAGCTGAACCAGAACGATCCCGGGCACGCCGGCCGGGATCGATAGCGAGAAAGCCCCGGTCGCCATTCGCGGCCGGGGCTTTTTTGTTGTGCGGCTTGCGGTCGCTTCGGTGCGAGCGCATGACCCGCCGCATGAGCACGAACGAGAGCCCTGAGATCAGCGCGGCCAGCCGCCATGTCGCAGCGGCAAACGCCGATAATGCCGATCTGAAGGCGCTGATCCGGACCATCCCGGACTTCCCGAAGCCGGGTATCCAGTTTCGTGACGTGACCACGCTGCTGCTGGATCGTTGCGGCTTTTCGAGCTGCGTCGGGCGGATGGCAGCGGCAGCTCCCGGTCCGGTTGATCTGGTCGCCGGGGTCGAGGCGCGGGGCTTTCTGTTCGCCGGTGCGCTCGCCGATCGATTGAATGCGGGCGTGCTCCTGATCCGCAAGGACGGCAAGCTGCCGGGTGCCACGATCGCGGAGGATTATGCCCTGGAATACGGGCAGGATCGGATCGCGATGCACGCCGACGCCTGTGCCCCCGACGCACGCGTGCTGCTGGTCGACGATCTGATCGCCACCGGCGGGACGGCACGCGCGGCCGTTCGCTTGTTGCGCAAGGCGGGGGCCCGGGTCGTCCAGGCACAATTCCTCGTTGACCTGCCCGAGCTGGGCGGCGCCGACGCGCTACGGAAGGACGGGGTTGATGTGCATGCCCTGGTCGCCTTCGAGGGCCATTAGGAACTTCGCCGACCGCTTGTCGTTGTCGATGAATTGGCGGCGCGTATCAGCCGCTTCTCCGCCGTTGTAGGAGGATGCCATGAAGTGGCAGCGTGCAGGGCTGATCGCCATCATCTCGGCCCTTGGTTTCGCCTCGAGTGCCTGTACCGACGGCTATGGCTATAGTGGCGTCGGCCTCGGCTACGGCTCGGGCTATTATGGCGATCCCTATTACGGGGACCCCTATTATTACGGCGGTGCACCCTATGGCGTCGGGCTGGGCGGCACCTTCGGCTGGTACGACAATTTCTATTATCCCGGCACCGGCGTCTATGTGTACGATCAGTACCGTCGCCCGCGGCGCTGGAACAATGCGCAGCGACGCTATTGGCAGAGCAGGCCTGGCTGGAACCAGCCCAATCGTCGACCCGATTGGGGTGGCTTCAATCGTCCCGACCGCCCCGGGCGGCCGAACTGGGGTGCGGGTCGCCCGGGCAATCCCGATGCCGTGCGTCCGGGGCGGCCGCGCCCGCCCGGCGCCGCCCCGGGTCAGCGGCCAAATCCCTGGAACACTCCGGGATATAATCGTCCGCAGAACCCCGGTCGCCAGCCCGGTGCCGGTCGTCCGCAAGGCCCCCGGCCGGGTGGCTTCGGCAACCGGGGTGGGCCAGGGCGCGGCGCCGACCGGCCCGTCACCCGCCCACAGTGATCCCGCCCGCGCGCTGAACGGCGCGCGCGGCAGGCATTGGTGATGGTCAGCTAGGTCGCCGGTCGCGTGGCAATCAGGCCGTTCGACACCATGGTCATGACCACGACGTCGTCCTGGTTGAATACGCTCATCCGGCTTTTGAAAATGCCCATCTCGGGCCGCGACTGCGACTGGCGCTTTTCGATCACCTCGGTCTCGCAGCGAAGCGTATCCCCGGGATAGACCGGCTTGACCCAGCGAAGCTCGTCGATCCCCGGCGAACCCAGCCCGGCAGACGGGTGGCGCTTCCCGTTCTCCACGATCATCGACATCACCATCGCGCAGGTGTGCCACCCGCTGGCGGACAGCCGCCCGAAATGCGTCTGGGCGGCGGCGTCGTCGGACAGGTGAAAGGGCTGCGGGTCGTAGCGCGATGCGAAGTCGACGACCTCCTCGCGCGTTACCTTGTAATTGCCGAAACTTGCCCGCGCACCGACCTCGATGTCTTCGAAATATTGCATTGCCTCTCCTATCTGCGCCGTAGCACCGGGCGGAACACCGCATCCGTGCTGTCCAGCGTAGGGTCGGCGGGCAGGCCGAGCAATGTACGAAGCAGGGGGGCAACGGCGACATTGTCAAAGGCGCCGACCTTCTTCCCCGGGGCGAACGCGGGGCCGTTGGCGATGAACAGCGCCTGCATGCTGGGCGCATAAGGGTCAAAGCCGTGGTTGCCGCGCGTGTACGTCATGGTCGGTGCCGTCTTCTGAAGCTCCCAGCCGTCCTCGGCGAGGCACAGGAACGCAGGAACGCGGACGTTCTGGCCATAATGGAACCGGGCCGGAATCGCCTCCTTGCGCCAGCATTCCATATGGGCGTGCGGCTTGAGCAACGCCGCCGCGACGGCGGCATCGCGGCCGGGCAGCGGCGCGAAGGTCGCATAGGGGCCGCTTTCGACAACGCGCGCGTCGGTGGCGGGAACGATGCGGTCGAGCGCCACGACCCGCTCGCTCGACGTCTGCGACATGCCGTGGTCGGATACGATGATGAGGTTGGCCGGCTGCCCCAGCTCGGCAAGGCCCTCCACCAAGGCGCCGATCTGGCGATCCACCTCGGCAAGCGCGGTGTTCACGCCTGGTGAGTTCGGCCCGTCGCGATGTCCTTCCGTATCGACCACGTCGAAGTAGGTGGTGACGAAGCGCGGGCGGCTGGCGGCCGGACGCCGCATCCAGTCGATCACCTGGCGCACGCGATTGTCGCCGGGAAGCTGCTGGCTGAAGGCTTGCCAGTCATAGGGCCGGGTGCCGCCGGTAATATCGTTCGGCCAGGCTGTCGCGCGCGCGCCGCCCCAAGCGACGTTCGAGCCGGGCCAGAACATCGAGGCGGTCGGAATGCCGGCCTCTTCCGCGGTCACCCAGATCGGCGGCACGGCGTTCCACCAGAAGGGATCGTCGCTCGCCATGGTGAAGACCTCACCCGGGCGACTGGGATCCTCCATCATGTTGGCGGCGATGCCATGCCGGTCGGGACGTACGCCGGTGACGATGGTCCAGTGATTGGGAAAGGTCTTGGAGGGAAAAGAGGGGCGCATCGGCCCTGTCACGCCCCCCGCCGCGAGACGCGACAGGTTCGGCGTCAGACCACGCTTCAGATAATCGGGATGAAAACCGTCGATCGAGATGAGGATCGTGACGGGTGCCCGCTGCATTTCGATGGCCGCGCTTGTCACGCCAGCCGGCGCGGTTGCGGAGGGGAGGGCCGGCGGGGTCTCGGGATAGGCGCAACCGGCGAGGGCGGTGAAAGCAGCGAAGGCAGGAACGAGTCGACGGATCATGGCGCCCCGTTAGCTCGCGTCACCGCTCCTGTCTTGCGCAGCATTGTTACAACAGGCGATTTGCTCGCCGGATGGAGGCCGCGATCAGCGGCCCTCCATCGCGTCACCGAAGCCTCAGCGCGCCGCCGGTGCGTCCGCCGGCGTAACCCGCCAGATGACGTTGCCGACATCGTCCGCGACCAGCATGGCGCCGGTGCGATCGCCGATGACCCCCACCGGGCGGCCCATCGCCTTGCCGTCCGCGTCGAGGAAGCCCGTCAGCACGTCGACGGGCTTGGAGCCGGGCACCGGCCAGCCCTTGTCGGTAAAGGGCACGAAGACGACCTTGTAGCCAGACGGCGGCACGCGGTTCCACGAACCATGTTCGCCAATGAACGCGCCATAGTTGAACCGCTGACCCAGCTTCACGTCACCTGCGAAGGTGAGGCCCAGCGCCGCGACGTGCGGCCCCAGCGCATAGTCGGGGCGCTTCGAATATTGCTGAAGCTGCGGGTTGCCCGGCTCCACGCGCTTGTCCGGATAGCCGCCCCAATAATACCACGGCCACCCGAAATGGTCGCCGAGTTCGACGGCGGTCAGGTAATCGGGGACGATGTCGGAGCCGAGCATGTCGCGCTCGTTGACCACGGTCCACAGCTGGTTCGACTGCGGATTGATCGCCATGCCATTGGCGTTGCGCAAGCCTGCGGCATAGATGCGCGAGGTCTTTTCCTTCGGCCACACCTGCAGGATCACCGCGCGACGACGCTCCAGATCGAGGCCCTTTTCGGCGACGTTGGAGGCCGACCCCACCGACACGTACAACGTGCGGCCGTCCTCCGCCGGGATGACGTTGCGCGCCCAATGGTTTTCCCCGCCCGGCAGCTTCACCACGACCTCCGGTGTGGCGGTGATCTTGGTGGCGCCTTCCTCATAGGGCACGCGCACCAGCGCATCGGTGTTGGCGATGTACAGATGCCCGTCGAACAGCGTCATGCCGAAGGGCGATTTCAGGCCGGTCATGAATTCCGACCGGAAATCAACGCGGCCGTCGCCATTCTCATCCCGCAGCAACGTGATGCGGTTGGCCGACGGTACGCCCGCGCCCGCACGCCCCATCAGGTACCGCATGACACGATCGACGAAGCTGCGCCCGCGCGGCGGAGAGTTGGTCTCTGCCACCAGGATGTCGCCATTGGGCAGGCGATACATCCAGCGGGGGTGATCGAGATTGTCGGCGAAACGCTCGACCTTAAGGCCCGCCGCCGGCGTCGGCTTCGCACCCGCCGGCCAGCCGATCGCATCGGCAACCTTGACGGTCGGGATGATCTGACTGCGCGGCGCGGTGATGTTTGGACGCTGCCCGGTCACCTCCTGCACATCGAGCCGCGCCTTGTCGGGCCAGCTCAGCCAGGCGAAAATGCCCACCGCCACCAGGACGATCAGGCCAAGCACGATCAGGATGTGTTTGCGCATGCGCGGTGAGATAGACTGACGCCGCAGGGCGGGGAAGGGGGGAGATGCTTCGCCCCGCCAGCGACCGCTGCGTCAGCGCAGAAGCTGATCGCCCAGCAGCAGGAGCAATTTCACGTCCATCGCGACGCCTTCTGCGCGCTTGGCGTCGACGAAGAATTTCACCTCGGCCAGCGGCACGAGATGGACGGTGATCTGCTCATGCTCGTCGCCGCCGCCATCACCCACCTTGCTAAGGTTGCCCGCGCGCACCAGCGTGAAGCCCTCGCTGACCATGCCGGGCGATGAGTTGAACTCACCGATGATGTCGATCGCACCGGCGCGGTAGCCGGTTTCTTCCTCCAGCTCGCGCACGGCGGCATCCGCCACATCCTCGCCCGCATCGGTGTCACCCACCAGGCCGGCGGGAAGCTCAAGACAGCGGCGGCCGAGGGGGACGCGGTACTGCTCGACCAGAACGATCTCGTCTGCGTCGGTGATCGCCAGGATGACCGCGGCCTGCATGTCGCCTGACCGCGCGGCATATTCCCACGGCCCCTGCTTCAGCACCTTGATGAAGCGGCCTTCCCACATCGTGGCGGGCGGTTCATCTGCCATCGTCAGAGCTCGATCAGGCGGTCGGGCAGCTCATTCGGATTGCTGCCGCTGCGGGGAAAATGCTCGGCCAGCACGACGCCGATCTCCTCGACCGCCGCGGCCATGCCCTCGCCGGCGCGGCCGTCCTTCACGCCAGCAATCAGCGCCGCCATCGCATGGCCCCAGACGTCGGGCGACACACGCTCGTGGATACCGACGTCCGCGATGATCTCCGCGCGATGCTCGGCGAGGCTCAGGTACAGGAGCACGCCGGTGGCCGCCATCGTGCGATGCTCCGCGGAGGCGCGAAACAGCGCCAGCGCCCGGCGGCGCACGCGGCGCGCCTTGGTCGCGCGCGGCGTCAGCGCGATCCGAAGCGGCGCAGCCGTCAGGATCAGCCGAACCGCAACAAAGGCCAGCGCCGCCAGCGCGGTCGCAATGGTGAGCGCCGCGCCGGTGGAGACATGATCGGTCCAGGGATCGCGGATCAGCGCGTGGAGGTGATCGACCCATTCCGGAAAGGTCGCCAGTACCGCCAGCACCAGCAGCATGGCGAGCGCGGCATAGTGGACGCCGATGTCCACATAGCTGTCCGACCGGCCGGCGACGATCGTGACGATCTCCCCGCTCGTATTCGCTTCGGCAGCCTTAACCGCAGCGGTTACCGCCGCATGATCTTCGGGGTTCAGATGCATTACCAATCCCCCGAGGCGCCGCCGCCGCCGAAGCCGCCACCGCCGCCGCCGCCGAAGCCGCCGCCACCCCAGCCGCCACCGCCGCCACCCCAATCGCCGCCGCCGGAGCCACCGCCCCAGCCGCCACGGCCGGCCTCTCGGCCAATCTCGTTGGCGATCGACCAGAGCACGACCGGGAGAGCGCCGCTGCCATCGCCGCGATAGCGCTTGCCGCCACCGCCGCGACGACGCGCGACCGACAGAAAGACGAAGAGCGCGACCATGCCCCAGAAGACGATGCCGATCGGCACGCCGTCGCCGCCGGTGCGCTGCGCCTTGTTGGCCTGATCGAACTGCTTCACCGCCGCATCGAGCCGCGCCTGCGCCTCCTCGGGCGAGGAGCGCAGCTGAGTCACCAGCGCATCGGTGCCCGCCGCGATGCCGCCCGGCAGGTCACCCGCCTTGAAGCGCGGGAGGATTGCCTGGTTGATGATCACGCTCGACAGTGCATCGGTGATGAAGGGTTCCAGCCCGTAACCGACCTCGATGCGCACCTTGCGCTCATTCGGCGCGACGAGAAGGATGGCGCCATTGTCGACATCCTTCAGGCCGACGCCCCATTCGCGTCCCAGCTTGTAGCCATATTCCTCGATCGGATAATTCTCGAGGCTAGGTACCGTGACCACCACCAGCTGCCGCTTCGTGTCACGCTGAAGCGCGTCGAGCTTGGTGGTCAGGTCCGCCTCCACCTGGGGTGGCAGGACGTTCGCGGCATCCACGACAAACCCGGTGAACTTCGGGAAGGTCTGCGCTGATGACGGGCTGGCGACGAACGCCAGCACCATCATCATCGCGGCAAGCAGCCGGACGATCCAGGCGCGCAGCACCAACGGGGTCAATCCGCCGGTGCCGGCAGCGACACCTGCGACGAACGATCCGGCATTCCAACGAACGGGGACGGAGATGGTCATTCGGTGATCAGGCCCCGAAATCGACCTTGGGGGCTGTCTCCGCGCCCGGCGTCGTCGCGGCGAACGGCACCATCGGCTTCGCGCCGTAGAAGATCTTGGCGCCGATCGCATCCGGGAAGGTGCGGATCCTGGTGTTATATTCCTGCACCGCGGTGTTGTAGTCGTTGCGCGCGATCGTGATCCGGTTCTCGGTACCCTCGAGCTGGCTCATCAGGGTGGTGTAATTGCCCTGACTCTTCAGCTCCGGATACGCTTCCTGCAGCCGCTGCAGCGACAGCGTCAGGCCGGCCTGCGCGCGCTGATACGCCTGCATCTTGGTCGGATCGCTCAGCTCCTCGGGCGAGACCTGGATCTGGTTGGCCGAGGCGCGGGCCTGGGTCACTTCGGTCAGGATCTCCTTCTCCTGCGCGCCGGCCGCCTTCACGGTCGACACCAGGTTGGGGATCAGATCGGCGCGGCGCTGATACTGGTTCTGCACATCAGCCCAGCGAGCCTTGGCATTCTCCTCCGCGGTGGGCACGCTGTTGATGCCGCAGCCGGCGAGGCTCGCGGAAACAGCGACAAGAAGCAGGGGACGGAACGTCATGGGCGTGGGTCTCCAAGAAAACACTGTATGATCAATATAGGACGGTGTGCGCTCTTGGCGATAGGGCAATGCCCCGATATCGTCGCGGAAACGATGAAGGGATGAGCCATGCTCAAGGAATTCCGGGCGTTCATCGCGCGGGGCAACGTGCTGGATCTCGCCGTGGCGGTGATCATCGGCGCCGCATTCGGGAAGATCGTCACCTCCCTGACCGAAGACGTATTGATGCCGATCATCGGCCGGATCTTCGGCGGGCTCGATTTCTCGAGCTATTTCATACCGCTGGGCAAGATTCCGCCGAACCTCGCTGGCTCCACCGATTATGTCGCGCTGAAGCAGGCCGGCGTGCCGCTGATCGGCTATGGCGCCTTCGTCACGCAGGCGGTCAATTTCGTGATCGTCGCCTTCATCATCTTCATGCTGCTGCGGACGGTGAACCGCGCGATGGCCATGTTCGAGAAGGAAAAGGCGCAGGCGGCCGAGGAGCCGAAGGCAGAAGCGGCTGAAATCGCGCTTCTTCGCGAGATCCGCGACGAACTGAAGGCGCGTCCCCCTGCATGATCGCCGGGGGCGGCCGCAGCCTGCTCAGGCCGCGGCCATCTCCTCTGCCGTCGCGTCGGCCAGGCTGGTGCCGTCGAGGATCCGTGCGGTTTCGTCGCGAACCCGCGCCATCGCGTGCCGGATGGCGCAGTCCGCCTCGCTCTTGCAGTCCTTGCAGGGGCGATAAGCGGTGCGGCTCACGCAGGGCACCAGCGCGAGCGGCCCTTCGATCACGCGGATGATCTCGCCCAGGGAGATGAGGTGTGCTGGCCGGGCGAGCATGTACCCGCCCATCTTGCCACGATGGCTGTGCAGCAACCCGGCATCGCGCAGATCGGCGAGGATCAGCTCAAGAAACTTGCGCGGCACATTCGCCTCTACGGCGATGCGGTTCATCGGCACGGGCGGGCCGCCGGCCGGTGTCGTCGCGAGGAAGATCATCGAGCGGAGGCCGTAACGGGAACGCTGGGTAAGCATGATACCCTGTTATATGCACCCGCATTATGGCGACTGGAAGGCGCGCCGGCCAACTTTCTAGCCCTTCCAACTTTCTGTCCGCCATCCTATATGGGTCGGGCTCGCGGGGCTTGCCCCGCGGCTATGGCGATAAACGCCGGCGAAGAATAGGCACAGCGGACCCGGGGGCAGTACCCGGCGGCTCCACCATCGCTTCTGCTTTCAGCAGGGACGTTGACGGGGCCGAACCAGGATCGACGTGTGTTGAAAAGCGCTGGTTTTTGCTCGGAATGGGACCACCGTGACGGCCCATACACAAGTGCCAACGATAACGAAGCACTCGCGATTGCGGCGTAACCTGACGGCTTAACGGCCTAAGGTTACACCAAAATAGCGCGGTTGGACCGCACCGGGCAACAGAAGCGGATTCCAGCGGCACGGGGAGCGCCGGGCAACAGAAGCTCCCCACCCGTTCCGTTCGGCCCGCTGTTCGAAGGCGTGTCGCCGATCCCCGATCGACCTTCGTCTTGCTATCGTCGGACTGGCGCGCAAATAGACGTCATGGCGATCACCAGCGTACCCGGTCATCCTTCCGCTCACCGCGCCGCGATCGGCGCTGCGGTGGCAGCACGGCTTGATGCGGACCCCCGATCGATCCGGCTGCCCAGCGAGCAAGCGGCGGCGTGGAAGATTCCGAACTATCTGGACGTTGCGACGTGCAAGCGGCTGGTCGCGATGATCGACGCTAATCGGCGCCCCTCGACCTTGTTGTCGGACAGCGGCGACAGCTCGTTCCGCACGTCGGAAAGCTGCGACATGAACCGCCGCGCGCCCGATATCGAGCCGATCGACGTGGGCCTCGCCAACCTGCTGGGCATTGACCCTGCCTGGGGCGAGACGATGCAGGGGCAACGCTACGCCCCCGGCCAATATTTCAAGGCGCATCACGATTATTTTCACGAGGGCGAAAGCTACTGGCCGTCTATGAAGGCGTCCGGCGGGCAGCGCGTGTGGACCGCGATGATCTTCCTCAACGACGTCGACGAGGGCGGCGCGACATGGTTTCCACAGGCCGGCGTGCGCGTGAAGCCAAAGCGGGGCACGCTGCTCGCCTGGAACAACATGAACCCCGATGGCAGCCCCAACACCGCGACCCTGCACGAGGGGACGTCGGTGTCGGAGGGCGTGAAGTACATCATCACCAAATGGTTCCGCGAAGCGCCCTGGACCCCGGCGGCGTGACGTCATGAGACATGTGCTGGGTGTCGAACGCTCGATCCTGGGCCAGCCGTGGCGCTGGCGCGCGACCGCGGCGGAGGATCTTGCCCCCACCGATCTCGTCACCCAACTGCTGCTGGCGCGGGGGTGTCCGCCCGAGGCGCTCGATGATCATCGCGCGCCCTCGATCCGCGCGTTCATGCCTGACCCGTCGATCTTCCGCGACATGGACACGGCGGCAATGCGGCTGGCTGATGCGGTCGAGCGCGGCGAGAGCATCGCCATCTTCGGCGATTATGACGTGGATGGCGCGACCTCCTCCGCGCTTATGCTCATCCTCCTGCGTCAGCTCGGTATCGGGGCGCGGGTCTATATTCCCGACCGGATGACGGAAGGATATGGCCCCACCGTCGCGGCCATGACCCGGCTGGCGCACGAAGGCGCGTCGCTGATCGTGACGGTGGATTGCGGCGCGCAGGCGTTTGACGCGCTTGCTGCCGCCCACGCCGTCCCCGTGGATGTGATCGTCGTCGATCATCACCAATGTTCGAGCGAGCTGCCGCTGGCGCATGCCGTGGTGAACCCCAACCGCCTCGACGAAGGGGAAGGGGCCGCACACGGCCATCTGGCAGCGGTCGGCGTCGCCTTCCTCCTCGGTGCAGCGCTGCTCCGCGTTCTGCGCGGGCGCGGCTATTTCGCCGCCCGCGCAGAGCCGCGGCTGCTCGACCTGCTCGATCTCGTCGCATTGGGCACCGTCGCCGATGTCGCGCAATTGCGCGGGCTGAACCGGGCGTTCGTCGCGCAGGGGCTGAAGGTCATGGCCGGCAGGCGCAACATCGGCCTCGCCGCGCTGATCGAGGCTTCGCGGCTGACCCGCGCACCGACCGCGACCGATCTTGGCTTTGCCCTCGGACCGCGCATCAACGCGGGTGGCCGGGTGGGGCGAGCAGATCTTGGCGTGCGCTTGCTCACCACCAACGATCCGGCGGAGGCACGCGGGATCGCCGCTGAGCTCGACCGGCTGAACGAGGAGCGCCGCGCGATCGAGGCGGCGGTTCAGGCAGAGGCCGAGACGATGTGCGCCGCGGGCCGCAGCATGACCGTCGTCGCGGGTGTCGGCTGGCACCCCGGCGTCATCGGCATCGTCGCTGGCCGCCTGAAGGAGAAACTGGGTCAGCCAGCGATCGTCATCGCCATCGACGAGAACGGCGTCGGCAAGGGCTCCGGACGCTCGATCACCGGCGTCGATCTGGGGCAGGCCATCCACGCCGCGAAGGAGGCCGGGCTGATCGTCGCTGGCGGCGGCCATGCCATGGCAGCCGGGCTGACGATTGCGGCGGACCAGATTCCCGCCTTTGCCGACTTCCTCGAAGAATTGCTGCGCGACCGGATCGCCGCGGCCGTGGCTGACCGCGCGCTGCTGGTTGATTCGGTTCACGCCCCCGGCGGGGTGACGCCCGACCTGGTCCATGCGCTGGAGGCGGGCGGGCCCTATGGCGCCGGGTGGCCGAGCCCGCGTGTCGCCATCGGCCGCGTCCGCCCGGTACGCGTCGATGTCGTCGGTAACGGCCATGTCCGTGCGATCGTCGCCGGGGATGACGGGCGCAGCCTGAAGGCGATGGCGTTCCGCGCGGCGGATACCGCGCTCGGCGCCGCATTGCTCGGCGCGCCCTCGCACCGTCGCTTGTGGCTCGCCGGGCGCGCCAAGGTGGATGACTGGGCGCAGCGGCCTGCCGCAGAATTGCATATTGATGATGCTGCATGGGCAGATTGATGCATCGGGGCGTTGACAGCCGGCTTTGGCCCCTCTAGCAGCCCCCTCGCTGGCCCCTTCGTCTAGTGGTTAGGACGCGGCCCTTTCACGGCTGAAACACGGGTTCGAGTCCCGTAGGGGTCACCAGCTAAAAGCCCGCTTCGCCGGACTGGCGCCATGATGGGCGTCAGGAGGGGCGAGATGAGTTTCGATCTCACGGGGCGCACCGCGCTGATTACCGGCGCATCGTCGGGCCTGGGCGCTCACTTCGCTGAAATCTTCGTTGCTGCGGGTGCGCGGGTCGTGATCGGCGCGCGCCGTGTCGATCGGGTGCGCGACCTTGCCGACCGGCTCGGGGATCGTGCCTTGCCGGTCGCCATCGATGTCCTGGATGAAGCCTCCATCACCGCCGCTTATGATGCCGCCGAAGCGCATTTCGGCGCGATCGACACGGTTGTCGCCAATGCCGGTGTTGCCAATGGTGGCCGCGCGATCGACATCCCCGCGGACAAGCTGCGCCAGACGATCGATACCAATTTCACCGGCGTGCTGCTGACCGCGCGAGAGGGGGCGCGGCGGATGATCGCCGCCGGCTCGCGTGAGAGTGGCCGCGGCCGCATCGTGCTGATCGGGTCGATCACCGCGCACGTCACCGGCCATGGCGACAGCGCCTATGCCGCGTCGAAGGCGGCCGTCGCGCATCTCGGCCGCAATCTGGCGCGCGAATGGGTGCGGCTGGGCATCAACGTGAACGTGCTTCAGCCCGGCTATATCCAGACCGAGATCGCCGGCGACTGGTTCGAGACCGAGGGCGGCGCCCGGCAGGTCGCGGGCTGGCATCGCCGCCGCTTCATGCCGATCGACGTCCTCGACCCCCAGCTGCTGTATTTCGCCTCGGACGCGAGCGCGATGGTGACCGGGTCGGTGATCGACATCGACGACGGCCAGTCACTCTGAACCACGCGGCTTCGACAATCCGATGCTGGACGCGTAAGCAGGCGCGGTGCGGACGATTGATCTGAATGCCGATCTGGGGGAAGGTTTCGGCCCCTGGACGATGGGCGATGATGCGGCGATGCTGTCGCTCGTCACCAGTGCCAATGTCGCCTGTGGCGGCCATGCAAGCGACCCGGAGACTATGTTCCGCACGCTGGAGATGGCGCGCGATCGGCGGGTCGTCGTCGGCGCGCATCCAAGTTACCCCGACATGGCCGGCTTTGGTCGTCGTCGGCTGATCGCGCCGCCTGAGGAGATCACTCGTTTCGTCGCCGCGCAGGTAGGGTCGCTGGTGGCGATCGGTGCGCTCGCTGGGCATCGCGTCCGCTATGTGAAGCCGCATGGCGCACTCGCCAATGTCGCGGCGGTGGAGCGCGACGTGGCCGATGCCATCGCGCGGTCGGTTCAGGCGATCGATCCGCAGCTCGGCATCCTCGCCATCGCGGGCACGCAGCTTGAGCTCGCGACCCGTGCGCTCGGCATGACGGTGTACCGTGAGATCTACGCCGATCGCGGCTACACCGCGGCCGGCCTGCTGGTGCCGCGTGATCAGCCCGGCGCGATCATTCACGATCCGGCGGAGGCGACCGATCGCTTGCTGCGCTTCCTCGAAACTGGCGCCATGCTCACCGTCGATGGCGGGCAGGTCCCGCTACAGGCGGATTCGATCTGCGTGCACGGCGACAATCCCGCCGCGGTGGACATGGCCCGGTCGATCCGCGCGGCGCTGAGCGAACACGGCATCGCGATCACCTCCTTCGTGCACGACGCATGACGAGCCCGGTGCTTCGGCCGGCGGGTGCGGCGGCGCTGCTGGTCGACTTCGGCGAAACTATCGACGATGCGGTCTATGCCGATGTCGTGGCGCTCGATCAGGCCGTGCAGGCCGATCCCCCGGCGGGCCTGTGTGAGACGGTGCCGGCGTACGCCAGCCTCCTGCTGGTGTTCGATCCGCTGGTGACGGACCACGAAGCGGTGGGGCGCCATGCACTCCGGCTGGTGACGAACGCAGAGAGGCTGGCGGCGCCGCCCCGCGTCCATGACGTGCCGGTCTGCTATGATGGGAAGGCGGCACCCGACCTCGCGGCGGCGGCCGAGGCGCTGCGAATTACGCCGGAGGCGCTGATCGAGCAGCATCTGGCGGGCGACTACCGAGTGTACATGTACGGCTTCGCCCCGGGATATGCCTATCTCGGCGGGGTGCCCGATGCGATTCACCTGCCGCGCAAGCCAGCTGCGGTACGCGGCTATCCGGTGGGAAGCGTCATGATCGCGGGCGCGCAATGCCTGATCACGACGCTGCCGATGCCGACCGGCTGGTGGGTGATCGGGCGCACAGCGGTGCGCGTGCTGGATGCCGATGCCGAGCGCCCGTTCCTGTTCGACCCCGGCGATCGGGTGCGCTTCACGCGGGTTCACGGGGATATGTTCGGGTGAGCCGGGCGCGTCTCAGGATCGTTGATGCCGGCCCGATGACCAGTGTGCAGGATGGCGGCCGGCCCGGCTGGCGCCGCTTCGGCGTGCCGCCCTCGGGACCGGTCGACCGGCGCGCCTTTGCCGCTGGGATGGCGGCGTGCGGAGGCAGTACCAGCGGCATCGAGGTCGCGCCGGGTGGCGTGACGGTCATGTGCGAGGAGGGCGCTGTCGCCGTGGCGGTCACCGGCGCTGCGCGAACCACCGTCAACGGGGTCGATCTTGGGGGATGGAGCCGCTTCACGTTGCCGCAGGGGGCGACATGCGTCGTGCGGGTCGAGCAGGCGTGCTGGGGCTATGTTGCCTTCGCCGGAACGCTGCGGGCGCCGTCGTGGCTCGGCAGCCAGTCGACGCATCTGATCGCGGGGCTGGGCGGGGGGCGGCTGGGCGCGGGCGACGTGGTGGAAATCACGCAGGCGCGCGAAAACCTGGCCTTTGCGATGTTGCCGGCGCCGCCGGATCGGCCTGTGCGCGGCCTTTTTCGCGCGGTGCTCGGCCCCCAGCAGGATCATTTTGGCCAGCAGGCGCTCGCGCTGCTGACGTCGGCCAGCTTTGTCGCGACGAGCCGCTTCGATCGCATGGGGCGGGGGCTCGACGGGCCGGCGCTCCAGCCGCTGCGGATCGACATGCCGAGCGGGCCGGCGGTGCGCGGCGCGCTACAGATTGATGGCGAGGGGCGGGTCAGCCTGCTGACTGCCGACCATCAGACGACGGGCGGCTACCCGCGCATCGCGGTGGTGATAGAGCCGGATATCGATGCGCTCGCCCAGCTGCCCCCCGGCGAGGCGGTGCGGTTCGAGCTGGTCAGCGCGGCCGAGGCGATTGCCGCGACCCGAGCCGCGGCGTCACGCGATCAGGCGTGGCTGAAGGAAATTGCGGCGGGCGTGCGCCAGCGCGCGCCATTGATGTTGGCCAATCTGGTCGACGGCATGGCGGTGCGGCAGGGCACCAGCCGGTAGCGGCCCGCCTGACGGCAGGCAGGCCGCGGGGGCCGGGAGCTCAGGCCGGCTTCTTGGCGACGCCGACAAGCGAGGGGCGCAGCAGCCGGTCGCGGATCATCCAGCCCGACTGCATTTCCTGCACGATCGTGCCCGGCTCCGCGTCCGAAGGCACTTCGATCATCGCCTGGTGCCGGTTGGGGTCGAGCGGCTGGCCCATCGCCTCGATCCGGGTCAGGCCGTTGCGCTGGAACACGTTGACCAGTTCACGCCCGGTCGCCTCGATCCCGGCGATCAGCCCTTTCACCCGCTCATCCTCGCGCAATTCGGCGGGGATCGACGACAAAGCGCGTTCGAGGTTGTCGTTGACGCTCAGCACGTCGCGCGCGAAGTTGGTCGCGGCATAGGCGCGGGCATCGGCCACGTCCTTTTCGGCACGGCGGCGCACGTTCTGGATCTCGGCCTGCGCGTACAGCGTCTGCTGCTTCGCCTCCGCCAGCTGGCTCTCCAGCTCGGCCGTGCGATCATGCTCGGCGACTTCCGGTGCCTCCGCAGCGGTTTCCTCGCGCAGATCTTCGGCCGGCGTGTTGCTTTGCGTGTCGGTCATTGTTTCCCTGTCATCATCTGGCTGCTCAACCCATCAGGCGAGCGAGCGTTGCTGCCGTAAAATCCACCATGGGCACGACGCGGGCGTAGTTCAACCGCGTGGGGCCAATCACCCCCACCACGCCGACCACGCGCCCGTCGCTGCCACGGAAGGGCTTTGCGATCACGGAGGAGCCGGACAGCGCGAAAAGCTTGTTCTCCGCGCCGATGAAGATGCGGGTCGCATCGCCCGCGCGAGCGGAATCGAGCAGCGCGGCGATTTCCTGCTTGCCGTCGAGATCGTCGAGCAGGTCGCGCACCCGGTCGAGATCGGCGGCGGCGGCATCGTCGAGCAGCCGGCCTTGGCCGCGCACGATCAGCACCGGCCGGCGTTCGCCGTCTTCGCTCCACACCGCGATGCCGCGTTCGATCAGGGTGCGGGCCGCGCTGTCGAGCGCCGCGCGGTCCCGCGCCAGTTCCTGGTCGATCCGCGCCCGCGCCGCCGCCAGCGTCAGCCCCGACAGCGTGGCGGACATGTAATTGCCCGCCTCGATCAGCGCGGCGGGCCCGACGCCCGGCGGCAGGTCGATGACGCGGTTCTCGACCGCGCCATCCTCACTGACGAGGACCGCCAGCGCCTGACCGTGGGACAGCGGCACGAAGCCGATCGAGCGCAGCACCTGTTCCCGCTTGGGCACCATGACCAGCCCGGCGCAGGCCGACAGCCCCGACAGGGCGGCGGTGGTCGCGGCCAGCGCCTCCTCAACCGGGCCGCCGAGACCGGCGCGCGCCTCGATCGTCGCGCGCTCCTCGGCCGATGGCTCCAGCGCCTGCATCATGCCGTCGACGAACAGGCGCAGTCCAAGATCGGTCGGCATCCGCCCGGCCGAGGTATGCGGCGCGGCCAGCAGCCCGGCCTCCTCAAGCTGGGCGAGGACGCTGCGGATGGAGGCGGGCGAGAGGTTGAGCCCGGCCTGCGCCAGCGTCTTCGATCCGACCGGCTGGCCGCTGTGGAGATAGCCGTCGACCACGCGGCGGAAGATGTCGCGCGCACGATCCGACAATTCGGCGATGGGAGGGGATGCACTCACAACGCAAATCTAGGGAAGACAGGCTGGCGCGACAATTGCCAAGCGGCTACCGCGGTTGCACATCAACATCCTGATGACATTTGCCGATGGTCGCCTTCCTCCCGGAAACCAGCGCCCATGCAGATGGTGTCGGATGATCTGCGGAGAATAATGATCATGCGTCCCAGCGGCCGTGCGCCCGACCAGATGCGCGCCATCACCATCGAGCCGAACTTCACCCGTCATGCCGAAGGGTCGGTGCTGATCGGTTTCGGCGACACCAAGGTGCTGGTCACCGCCAGCGTCGAGGAGCGCGTGCCGCCGTTCCTTCGCGGCAAGGGCCAGGGCTGGGTGACGGCGGAATATGGCATGTTGCCGCGCGCCACCCACACCCGCGGCAGCCGCGAGGCGGCCAAGGGCAAGCAGTCCGGCCGGACGCAGGAAATCCAGCGGCTGATCGGCCGTTCGCTGCGCGCCGTCACCGACATGCAGGCGCTCGGCGAGCGGCAGATCGTGCTGGATTGCGACGTGATCCAGGCGGATGGCGGCACGCGGACGGCGTCGATTTCCGGCGCGTGGGTCGCGCTGCGCATGGCGGTGAACAGCCTGATGGCGGCGGGCAAGATCGAGAAGGACCCGATTTCCCAGAAGGTCGCGGCGGTGAGCTGCGGCATCTTCCAGGGGCAGCCGGTGCTCGACCTCGATTATGACGAGGATTCGAACGCGGACGCGGACGCCAATTTCGTGCTGCTGCAGAACGGGCATATCGCGGAAGCGCAGGCGACCGCCGAACATGCGACCTATGACGAGGAAGCGCTGCTGCGCCTGCTGCGGCTCGCCCGGATCGGTTGCAACGAGATCTTCGCCGCGCAGGATCGGGCGATCGGCGCATGAGCGGCGAGGGGAACGAGCCGCAGGCGATCCGCAAGCTGCAGCCCGACAAGCTGGTGATCGCCAGCCACAATCCCGGCAAGGTGCGCGAGATCGCGGCCCTGCTGGCAGGGCACGGCCTGGAAGTGGTGTCGGCCGCCGAGCTCGACCTCCCCGAGCCGGAAGAGACCGGCACGACATTCGTCATGAATGCCGAGCTGAAGGCGCAGGCGGCGGCCGACCTGTCGGGCCTTCCGGCGCTGGCCGATGACAGCGGCATCTGCGTCGATGCGCTGAACGGCGAGCCGGGGATCTTCTCCGCGCGCTGGGCGGGCGAGACGAAGGATTTCGGCGAGGCGATGCGCCGAGTCCACGCGCGCGTGTCGGAGATCGAGGATGCGCCGCGCGACGCGCATTTCGTCTGCGCGCTGGCGCTGGCCTGGCCCGACGGCCATGTCGAATGGTTCGAGGGGCGCGTCGACGGCACGCTCGTCTGGCCGCCGCGCGGGACCAAGGGGTTCGGCTATGATCCGATGTTCCTGCCCGACGGACATGACCTGACGTTCGGCGAGATGGAGGAAGAGGCGAAGCACGCCATCAGCCACCGCGCCGATGCGTTCCGCCAGATGGTTGCCGCCATTTTCTGACAATGGCGGGCCGGCGCGCGTCAGAGCGTGCGCTGGCCCACCACGTTGCCGGGTGGGCTGTACCGGCAAACCAGATAATCGTCGCGCCGGTTGGACGCGATCGCGCAGCCGACGCGCGTCGTGTTGCGCCAGATGATCTGGGTATAATGCGACACGTCACGCCACTTGCCCGTGCGGCTGAACGCGGGCGTGACGCCGTTCACGAAATAGCGCTGCTCGGCCACCCAATGCCCGGACATTTCGTCGAAGCGATAGGCGCCGCGCGTGCCGGTCCACAGATTTTCCCCCTCACGCGTCATGCCCTGCGGCTGCGGTGCGTGGGCGAAGCGGCGGGTGCGCGCCAGTTCACGCGCATAGCGACCGGCCGATGCGGCCAGCGCCGGATCCCAGGTGAGCGGGGGCACGCCCACCTCAGCCCGCGCGCGATTGTGCGCCGATAGCATGACCTCGCGCAGCAACGCGCTGCCGCGGGGGGCGGGCGCCTCGGACACCTTCTCCTCATACACCCGTTCGGGGCCTTGCGCGCACCCGGAAAGAAAAAGAACGAGCGCGGCGAGGTGGCGTCGGAGGAGCATCGCGGCCATATCGGCGGCACCATGCCCTTCGACAATGCCCTGGCGCTCTACATTCATTGGCCGTTCTGCGTCTCCAAATGCCCCTATTGTGACTTCAACAGCCATGTGCGCGCCGCCGTCGACCAGGAGAAGTGGCGCGAGGCGCTGCTGATCGACCTCGCGCACGAGGCCGCGGTGCTGCCGGGGCGCAAGCTGCGCTCGATCTTCTTTGGTGGCGGCACGCCCTCGCTGATGCCGCCCTCCACCGTTGCCGCTTTGCTCGACGCGGCGGAGCGGCACTGGGGGTTCGACGAGGGGATCGAGATTACGCTGGAGGCGAACCCGTCGTCGGTCGAGGCGGCGTGCTTCGCCGATCTGGCGGTGGCGGGCATCAATCGCGTGTCGCTGGGGCTGCAGGCGCTGGACGACGCGGCGCTTCATTTCCTGGGGCGCGCGCATGACGTGGCGGAGGGGCTGGGCGCGCTCGACATCGCGCAATCGGTGTTCCCGCGCGTCAGCTTCGACCTGATCTATGCCCGGCCCGAGCAGACGCTGGCGCAATGGGAGGCGGAGCTTCGCCGTGCCTTGTCGTTCGGGACCGAGCATCTGTCGCTGTACCAGCTGACGATCGAGCCGGGCACGCGCTTCGCCACCGAGGCGGCGGCGGGACGGCTGACGATCCCTGATGGCGACGATGCGGCGGACCTGTTCGAGATGACGCGCGCGATCACCGCGGCGGCGGGCCTGCCGGCCTATGAGATCAGCAACCATGCCCGGCCGGGTGCGGAGAGCCGGCACAATCTGGCCTATTGGCGCTACCAGACCTATGCCGGGGTCGGCCCGGGGGCGCATGGCCGGCGGCAGGGGCTCGCCACCGTGCGGCGCAAGAAGCCGGAGAACTGGCTGACCGCGATCGAGCGCAACGGGCACGGGATGGAGGCGGAGGAGCCGCTGGCCCCGGCGACGCAGGCGTCGGAGGCGTTGCTGATGGGGCTGCGGCTGCGCGAAGGCGTGGATCTCGCGCGGATCGCGGCGCTCGCCGGGCGGGGCATGGCCGACATCGTCGATCTCGCCGCGATCGCTCGGCTGCCCGAACTGATCCGGCTCGACGGCAGCCGCCTGACGGTGAGCGAGCAGGGGATGCTGCTGCTCGACGCGATCCTGCCGGAAGTGGTGCGCGACTCCGCGCCTGCCTGACCAGGCGGCGGCGCGTCCAGATTGCAAGCGATGGGTTGTCGGTGCGGAGGCGCCGACGCTAAAGGCTCGGCGGAACAATGGAGAGTATCATGCGCGTCATCGACCATCACATCGTCGGCCATCAGGGTGGCGCCGGCGGGCGCGTGTCGGAGGTGTTCGACCCCAATACCGGGCGCGTTCAGGCGCAGGTGACACTGGGCACGCAGGCTGATCTCGACCGGGCGGTCGCGGCCGCCGAGGCAGCGCAGCCGGCCTGGGCCGCGACCAACCCGCAGCGCCGCGCGCGCGTGATGTTCGCGTTCAAGGCGCTGGTCGAGGCGAACATGAACGAGCTGGCGCATCTGCTGTCGTCCGAGCACGGCAAGGTGATCGCCGATTCCAAGGGCGATATTCAGCGCGGGCTGGAAGTGGTCGAATTCGCCTGCGGCATCCCGCATGTGCTGAAGGGTGAGTTCACCCAGGGCGCGGGGCCGGGCATCGACGTCTATTCGATGCGCCAGCCGATCGGCATCGGTGCCGGCATCACGCCGTTCAACTTCCCGGCGATGATCCCCTTGTGGATGGGCGCGGTCGCCACCGCCTGCGGCAATGCCTTCATCCTGAAGCCGTCGGAGCGTGACCCGTCGGTGCCGGTGCGCCTTGCCGAGCTGATGCGCGAGGCGGGAATGCCGGAGGGCATTTTCCAGGTCGTCAACGGCGACAAGGAGATGGTCGACGCGATCCTCGATCATCCGGCGATCGGCGCGGTCAGCTTCGTCGGATCGTCCGACATCGCGCATTACGTCTATCGGCGCGGTGTCGCGGCGGGCAAGCGCGTGCAGGCGATGGGCGGCGCGAAGAACCACGGCATCGTCATGCCCGACGCTGACCTCGACCAGGTGGTCGCCGACCTGTCGGGCGCGGCGTTCGGCTCGGCTGGCGAACGCTGCATGGCGCTGCCGGTGGTGGTGCCGATCGGCGACAAGACCGCCGATGCGCTGCGCGAGAAGCTGATCCCCGCGATCGAGAAGCTGCGTGTTGGCGTGTCGACCGATGCGGAGGCGCATTACGGCCCGGTCATCAACGCCGCGCACAAGCAGCGCGTCGAACAGTGGATCCAGACCGGCGTCGACGAGGGCGCGGAGCTGGTCGTCGACGGCCGCGGCTTCACGCTGCAGGGGCATGAGGACGGGTTCTTCGTCGGCCCGTCGCTGTTCGACCGGGTGACGCCGCAGATGAAGAGCTATCAGGAGGAAATCTTCGGCCCGGTGCTGCAGATCGTCCGCGCGCCTGACTTCGAGACCGCGCTTCGCCTGCCGAGCGATCATCAATACGGCAATGGCGTCGCGATCTTCACCCGCAACGGCCATGCCGCGCGCGAGTTTGCGGCGCGCGTCAATGTCGGCATGGTGGGCATCAACGTGCCGATCCCGGTGCCGGTCGCCTATCACACCTTTGGCGGGTGGAAGAGGTCCGCCTATGGCGACACCAACCAGCACGGCATGGAAGGCGTGAAGTTCTGGACCAAGGTGAAGACCGTGACCCAGCGCTGGCCGGACGGCTCCGCTGATCTGCCGCGCGGCAGCGAGGACGGCGGCCCGTCGCGCGTGCAGGATGCGTTCGTTATCCCGACGATGGGCTGAGGTACCTTGGCGCGTAACTTCCTGTTTGCTGCCGCAGCCGCGGCGTCACTCGCCGCCTGCGGCACGCCGGTCGAGGAGATCGGCAACAATGCGCTGGAAGCGGCGGAGAACATCGTGGCGGTCGACAATATCGCTGCGATCGTTCCCGTCGAGATCAAGCCGCCGGTGAACCGTCTGCCCCAGCCCTTCATCGGGCGCTGGGGCCTGACGGCGGAGGATTGCACGGGCACGGCCGGGAACAATGCCGGGCTGATGGTGATCGCGCCGGACCTCCTGACCTTCTACGAATCGCGCGCCGCGGTGCGCGGTCTTCAGGCGATCTCCCCGACGGAGGTCCGCGTGACGCTGACCTTCACCGGCGAGGGGCAGGAGTGGACGCAGGAAACACCCCTGATCCTCGGTGAGGATGGCGTCACGCTGACGCGCCTCGTCGACGGTCGCAAGCTGCAATATACGCGGTGCGGCGCATGAGCGGGGGAAGCGCGACAGGCTGGATCCTGACCTTTTCCTGCGAGGACCGCGGCGGGATCGTGGCCGCGGTCGCCGGCTGCGTGGCGGAGGCTGATGGCTTCATCCTCGACAGCCAGCAATATGCCGATCTTGAGAGCGGCCGCTTCTTCATGCGGCTGGTGTTTCGCGGGCCGGACTGCCGAGAGGGGCTGTCGCGCGTCGCGGCGCGGTTCGGGTTCGACTGGACGCTGGTGCCGGCCGATCATCGCCCCAAGGTGCTGATCGCCTGTTCCAACACCTCGCACTGCCTGAACGACCTGCTGCACCGCTGGTCGATCGGCGCGCTGCCGATCGAGCCGGTCGGCGTGGTGTCCAACCACACGACGTTGCAGGGGCTGGCGGAATGGCATGGCCTGCCGTTCCATCACCTGCCGGTATCGGCCGCCAACCGCGCGGAGCAGGAACAGGCGCTGTTCGACCTGTTCGAGCGCAGCGGGGCCGAGCTACTGGTGCTGGCGCGTTACATGCAGATCCTGTCGGCGGACCTGGTGGCCAAGGTCGCCGGGCGCTGCGTCAACATCCACCACAGCTTCCTGCCGAGCTTCAAGGGGGCCAAGCCCTATCACCAGGCGCATGCGCGCGGGGTGAAGCTGATCGGTGCGACGGCGCATTACGTCACCACCGACCTCGATGAAGGGCCGATCATCGAACAGGCGGCGGAGCGCGTCGACCATCGTGCGACCGTGGAGGAACTGATCGGCATCGGGCGCGATATCGAGGCGCAGGTGCTCGCGCGGGCGGTTCGCTGGATCGCGGAGCGCCGCGTCCTGCGCAATGGTGCACGCACCGTTGTCTTTCGCTAGAGCCGGAACATGACTGACCAGTTTGATCTTACCGACGACCAGCGCGAGATTCAGGATCTCGCGCGCCGCTTCACCGCGGACCGTATCACCCCCTTCGCTGCCGAATGGGACGAGAAGCACATCTTCCCGCGCGAGACGATCAAGGCCGCCGCGGAGCTTGGCTTTGCGGCGATCTATGTCAGCGAGGAAAGCGGCGGGATCAATCTCGGCCGATTGGAAGCCGCGCTGATCATGGAGGCGATGGCCTATGGCTGCCCGGCCACCAGCGCCTTCATCTCGATCCACAACATGGCGTCGTGGATGATCGACCGCTTCGGCTCCGATGACCTGAAGGGCCGCTATCTGCCCAGCCTCGTCACCATGGACAAGATGGCGAGCTATTGCCTGACCGAGCCGGGCTCCGGCTCCGACGCGGCGGCGCTGAAGACCAGCGCGCGGCTGGAGGGCGATCATTATATCGTCAACGGATCGAAGCAGTTCATTTCCGGCGCGGGCGAGAATGAAGTCTATGTGACGATGGTGCGCACCGGCGCCGATGGCCCCAAGGGCATTTCCTGCCTCGTCATCGACAAGGACATGCCGGGCGTCTCCTTCGGCGCGAATGAGCGCAAGCTCGGCTGGCATGCGCAGCCGACCCGGCAGGTATTGTTCGACAATGTGAAGGTCCCGGTGGCGAACCGCGTCGGGCAGGAAGGCGAAGGCTTCCGCTTCGCCATGATGGGCCTTGACGGCGGTCGCCTGAACATCGGCGCCTGTTCGCTCGGCGGCGCGCAGCGCTGCCTGGACGAGGCGATCGCCTACACCAAGGACCGCCAGCAGTTCGGAAAGCCGATCGCCGATTTCCAGAACACCCAGTTCACGCTCGCCGACATGGATACCGAGCTTCAGGCGGCGCGCTACCTGCTCTACGTCGCCGCCGCGAAGGTGACGGCCAACGCGCCCGACAAGACGCGCTTTGCCGCGATGGCGAAGCGACTGGCGACCGACACCGGTTCGTCGGTGGTCGATCGCGCGCTGCAACTGCACGGCGGCTATGGCTATCTGATGGATTATCCGATCGAGCGTTTCTGGCGTGACCTGCGCGTCCATTCGATCCTGGAGGGCACCAACCAGGTGATGCGGATGATCGTGGGGCGTGAGCTGACGCGCCAGTAACTGTCCTACACGCGGTACGTGGGAGAGAAGATAGGATCGCCTGCGAAACGAACGTCTTTATCTTCTCTCTCTCACGCACAAGTTTCGGGAATTTTGCGGATGACCAGTGACGTTCTGACCTTTGTCGACGGGCCGATCGGCCGCATCCGGCTGAACCGCCCGAAGGCGATCCACGCGCTCACCACCCCGATGTGCGTCGCCGTGCTCGACGCGCTGGAGGCATGGCGCGGCGACGATGGCGTCCGGGCGATCATCGTCGATCACGCGGAAGGCCGTGGCTTCTGCGCCGGCGGCGACATCCGCATGCTCGCCGAAAGCGGCGCGAAGGACGGCGCGGAGGCGCGTGAATTCTTCCACACCGAATATCGCATGAACCACCGCCTGTTCACCTATGTGAAGGCAACGGTCGCCTTCATGGACGGCATCACCATGGGCGGCGGCGTCGGCATTTCGCAGCCATGCCGCTATCGCGTGGCGACCGAGAACACGAAGTTCGCCATGCCCGAAACCGGCATCGGCCTGTTCCCCGATGTCGGTGGCGGCTGGTATCTGTCGCGCCTTGCGGGGCGGATCGGACAATATCTGGCGCTGACCGGCCACCGGCTCGACGGCGCGGAGACCTTCGCGCTGGGCCTCGCCACGCACTACCTGCCGGCGGATCAGGTCGAGGAGGCCAAGCGCCGCATCGCTGCCGATCCCGGCGCGATCGTTGAGGCGCTGGATACGCTGTCCGCCGAGCCGGGGCCGGCGGCGCTGCTCGACAAGCGCGCCGAGATCGACCGGCTGTTCGCATCGGACAAGCTCGAGGACATCTACGCCGCGCTGGAGGCGGACGGCGGTGAGTTCGCCACCGCGACGCTCGGGACGCTGAAGACCAAGTCGCCGCAGACGATGAAGGTCAGCCTGAAGCTGCTGAAGGACGGCAAGGCGATGGCGAGCTTTGCCGACGAAATGCGCCAGGAATATGCAGTCGGCGCACGCGTGGTGCAGCGCCACGACTTCCTCGAAGGTGTCCGCGCGGTGATCGTCGACAAGGACAATGCGCCGAAATGGGATCCGGCGACACCTGAAGGCGTCAGCGATCATGTGATCGACCAGATCTTCGCGCCGCTGCCCGATGCCGAGGCGTGGACGCCGCACGATTGACCAATGAACCGTTCGCCGCTGGCAGTGCCGCGGCGAGGGATGGGGAGAGAATGATGACCGACTACGCCAACATCCTCGTCGAGCAGCGCGGTGCCGTCACGCTCGTCACGCTCAATCGCCCGCAGTCGCTGAATGCGCTGAACAGTGATGTGCTCGCCGATCTGTCGGCGGCGTTCGGTGCGTATGACAAGGACGACAGCCAGCGTTGCCTCGTCCTCACCGGATCGGGCGAGAAGGCGTTCGCCGCCGGCGCGGACATCAAGCAGATGGCCGACATGGCCGCAGCCGATTTCTTCCTGCAGGACTTTTTCGCCGGCTGGCAGACCGGCGTCGTGGCGACGCGCAAGCCGTGGATCGCGGCGGTCAACGGCTTTGCGCTGGGCGGCGGGTGCGAGCTCGCGATGATGGCGGACTTCATCTACGCGGCCGACACGGCGAAGTTCGGCCAGCCCGAGATCAAGCTTGGCGTCGCGCCGGGGATGGGCGGATCGCAGCGGCTGACGCGTGCGATCGGCAAGGCCAAGGCGATGGAAATGTGCCTCACCGGCCGGATGATGGATGCCGCCGAAGCGGAACGCTCGGGCCTCGTCGCCAAAGTGGTGCCGCTCGCCTCGCTCCTTGAAGAGACGCTGAAGACCGCGGAACTGATCGCCTCGATGCCGCCGATGGCCGCGATGGTGAACAAGGAAATGGTCAACACGGCCTTTGAGACCGGGCTGGCGCAGGGCATCCTGACCGAGCGTCGCCTGTTCCAGATCCTGACCGCGACCGAGGACAAGGCGGAGGGCATGGCAGCCTTCGTCGAGAAGCGGCAGGGGGTCTGGAAGGGGCGCTGAGCCCCCGCCGGCTCATCCGGACGAACCACCATTGAAGAGCGGGGCGGGTAATCTCAGCTCCGCGGGACAAGGCGCCTGCCGCAGCGGCGCGGCGCTAAGGAGAAGAATATGGCACGCGTTGCATTCATTGGCCTGGGCAACATGGGCGGCGGCATGGCCGCGAACCTGGCCAAGGCCGGCCATGATGTGCGCGCCTTTGACCTCGATGCCGAGGCGCTCAATCGGGCGAAGCAGGCGGGATGCCTGCCAGTTCAAAGCGCGGCAGAGGCCGTGGTCGGCGCCGAGGCCGTCATCACCATGCTCCCCGCTGGCGCCCATGTCGCCGCGACGTACAAGGAGGCCGTGTTCAGCAATGCGGCGCCGTCGGCCGTTCTGATCGACTGTTCCACCATCGACGTCGCAACCGCGCGTGAGCTGGCCGCGGCGGCGGCGACACGCGGGCTTGAGGCCGTCGATGCGCCCGTATCCGGCGGCATTGCCGCCGCTAATGGCGGCACGCTGACATTCATGGTCGGCGGCACCGCAAAGGGGTTCGAAGAGGCGCAGCTCTATCTGGAAGCGATGGGCAAGGCGGTCATCCATGCGGGCGACAGCGGCGCGGGGCAGGCCGTGAAGATGTGCAACAATTTGATCCTGGCGGGCACGATGATTGCGACCTGCGAGGGGCTGGCGCTGGCCGAGCGGCTGGGGCTGGACCTGCAGGTTTTCTACGACATCGCCAGCAAGGCGACGGCGCAGAGCTGGTCGCTCAACACCTATTGCCCGGTGCCGGGCGTCGGCCCGGAGAGTCCCGCCGACCGCAATTATGAGGGCGGGTTCGCCGCTGCGCTGATGCTCAAGGATCTTCGCCTCGCCATGGGGGCGGCAGAGCAGGCGGGCGTCGACCTGCCGTTCGGCACGCACGCGACCGAGCTGTACTCCTCGTTCGTCAATGGTGGCAACGCGGCGACCGATTTCTCCGGGATCATCCGCACGCTTCAGGACAAGCCGTGAGCGTCGCCTTTCGCCGGGAGAGCGACGAGGAGCATCGGGAGCCGCGGTTCGAACTGCCGCTGCCCAGCGGCCCCAATCTCGTCACCGAGCGCGGCCTTGCGCTGATCGAGGAGCGGATCGCGGCGCTGACCGAGGAACAATCCGGCGCGGACGAGATGCGCGCGACCGAGATCGCGCGCGAGCTTCGCTACTGGAATACGCGCCGCGTGACGGCGGTGCTCGCCCCGCGGCCGCCGGAGGACGAGGTGGCGTTTGGCAGCCGCGTCCGCTTCACGCTCAACGGCAAGGAGCAGGAGATCGTCATCGTCGGTGATGACGAGGCCGATCCGGCAGCCGGGAAGGTCGCGTTCTCGGCACCGCTCGCCCGTGCGTTGATCGGCGGAGCTGCGGACGAGGTGATGGCATTCAACGGACGCGAGGATGCGATCACGATTCTGGACGTTCGCCCGGACTGAGCCGCGGCGGCCCGGGTCTGGTGGACTGCCGCGTGGCGGGTTTTCTGGAAGCCTTGCCGTACGTGGCTACCACGGGGTCGGCGACCCTCAGCTTCGTGGTCGCCGGGTAATGCTGCGCAGCATGGCCAATGACGCGCAGACGGCGCTCTTCGCGCCCAGGCATGAATTCGGCGCCTGCCGTCAAGCTGCCGTCAGGTCTTGCTACGATCGAGTGAAGCTAAGTTTCTGCATGCTGCACGCCTTTTGCGCAGCATGACACCGATGTCTCAAAGGTCAGACTTGTTGCAGCGCCATATGGGATGCTGTACCGCGGAAAGACATCATTAGCGGGGCAGCGCGATGAAGAAGCAGCATAGCGTAGATGGCGTGATCATCATCAAAAAATACGCCAACCGGCGCCTCTACAATACCGAAAGCTCTTCCTACATCACGCTCGAGCATCTCGCCGCGATGACCCGCGATGGCCGCGAGTTCAAGGTCGTCGACGCCAAGACCGACGAGGATATCACCCACAGCATCCTCACCCAGATCATCATGGAGGAGGAGGGACGTGGCGATCAGCCGATGCTGCCAGTGAACTTCTTGCGGCAGCTGATCTCGATGTACGGCGACTCGATGCAGGCCATGGTGCCCGGCTATCTGGAAGCGTCGATGGAAAGCTTCCGCCGCAACCAGGCGCAGTTCAAGTCGGCGGTCGAGGGCGCCTTTGCCGGATCGCCCTTTGCCGAAATGGCCAAGCGCAACATGGCGATGTTCGAAGCCGCGACCAGCGCGTTCAAGCCGGCGGCGACGGCAGCGCCGCCCGCGAGCAAGGATGATGAGATCGCCGCGCTGAAGGCGGAATTGTCCCGCCTTCAGGAGAAAGTGAACAAGCTGGGCTAAGACGGCCTACGCGCGCTACGTTGGCGAGAGCATTGGTCGGTCAGGTTGCGGCGTCGCTGCAGCTGCGCGCATGAGCGAGCATCAGTCGTACCCACAGGAACAGGGGTACGCCATCGTCGCTGAACACATAAGTGTCTGGTTCGTCGACGACGGGAACGATCAGGCCATATCTGTCATGAAGCGGCTGCAGGAGGGCTGACGTATTCGGCTGGCCGGCCGGATCACGCGGGATCTGCGCCACGGGCAGTCGAAAGCTGTTGATCAGGGACACCTGCGCGAGGCTGCCCAATGCCCGCTCGTGACCGTCCCGTATCGCTTCGTCCACACGCAATCTGGTGCCCGACGCGATGCGTAGCTGGAGATGGTCAAGCACCTGACCCATTCCTCGTTCGACGTCATTGTGATCCACCCGGTCGGAGCGTCGCTCGAGCGCCGCAAACCCGGCATGCTGGGCGATGAGGCTGGCCAGATAAGGAAGCCCCAGTGCCGCCAGGCTGATGAGCTGCAGCGCCTTGGGCGTGAAGCTCATCCCGCTGGCTTGTTGTCCAGCGTTGATCAAGTCGGCGATCTCGTCCTGCGTCATGTTGGGCAGCAGCAGGCCCAGGATGTTGCGCCGGATCGAGGGTACATGCTCGATGATCTCGGTCAGGTTCTGCGCGACTCCCGCGATGATCAGCTGAACACGGCTGCCGCGGTCGGACAGGTTCTTGATGAGCTCTGCGATCGACCGGCGCAGATCCGCATCGCCCGCCCGGTCGAATTCATCGAGGACCACAAGCAGCCTCGTTCCGGCAAGCCGATCGAAGATGTCGGATACGAGATCCACCGTCAGCGGCTGATCGTCGAGCAGGTCCTTGAAGCTGAGGCCGGATTCGATCTCATTGGCGGTGGGATCATAGCTGTCGTGGAACAACAGCGGCGTGTCCGCCAGGATCGCGCGGAACAAGGCGTCGAAATTGCTGCGTTCACCGCAGGATACGTAGCGTACGAGATAACGGGATTCGCGGGCGATACCGCACAGGACGTGCAGCGTGGATGTCTTGCCGATGCCCCGCGGACCGAAGAGCACGACGTGCAAATATTGATCCTCCACCGCCCGTATGACGGTTCGAAGCAATTCACCCCGTCCAGCGAACCTCGTTGGATCCATGACGGGTCGGGCGGGCGTGAAGGCCGCCCTTAGCCGGAGGCGAAGCTGGTCGTAGCTGCTGGTGCTGGGGGCGACGCGATCGACCGCTGTGCCGCGGAAACGGGGAAGGACATGCGCCGTGCGGCGCGGCGTTGCGACCGGCTGCTCGATGTGCGGCGCCGATCCGATTTCCGGCGTGGTCGCCTGCTCTTGTGCCTGGCCGAACAGGGAAGACCACCATCGCATATCGTATTCCGCTCATTTTACCGTGCAGCATCGGTGATGCTGGGGGCGGGTTCCGGCAAGCGGGCTGGTCCGTTATGGATAGATCTTGCTTTGTTCCGCCGCTTTGTGCTGGCCGAGCCGAGGGATTGCAGAGCGGTTTGCCGTCAATCCCGCGAGCCGCAGCCCGACAATGGCGAAAGGGGCGGCGAGCAACAGCGCATAATAGCCGTTCACATAGTGTGCGAGCAGGACGAGCGTGATCGAGGCAGCAAGAAGCGCCAGCGTGGCATAATAGCCATCGTGCATGCGGCCATGGGGCACGTTGGTGAACAGGCCAGCACAGTAGGCAGCGGCGAGTTCCGCGCCGATCCCCGCGAGGATCATGGCGTCGATCCTGCCGGTTGTTGCGGCGATCGCCAGTGCGGCCGGCACGCCGGCGAGCCGCACGATATTGGCGTAAAGCGGGCTGCGCGTTTCGGCAGAGGCAAGGGCAGCAATCGCGGGCGCGGCGCGAAATAGTCGCAAGGCGTTCAGGCAAGCGAGCGGCACGATGTACGCAGCCGCGGCATGAAAGCGGGCGCCGAACAGGAGGTCGAGCACGACCGCTCCGAGAAGCAGTGCGCCCACCGTCAAGGTCATTGCCAACAGCGCGGAAAGGGCGATCAGGACGGTGTAGAGATGTGCATGATCCTGCGGCCTTGCCTGTGTTTTCGCCAGTGCGGGCAGCGCCAGCGTCTGGAGGGACTTGGCGGCGAGATTACTGGGGATCATCGTCAGCATCAGCGCCGCGCTGAACCACCCCAGGGATTCCGGGCCGAACCTATTGAGGGCGATCATCCGGTCGCCGTTGAGGATGAAGAACATCAACAGGCCGTTCACCACCAGCGGCCAGCCGAAGCGGAAGGCATGCCGGGCGATCGTGCCGTCGAAGCTGACCCGATAGCTATGCTGGACACCGACGTGGGAGAGGGCGACGGCGCTCACCTGCTGCGTGAGGATGGCGGCCAGGGCGACGCGGTGATCGTGGAAGAACCAATAGGCTGGCAGGATGGCGAGCAGGCCCAGGGGTTGCGAGAGCAGCGACCGCAGCGCTTGCGGAGCGAAGTGTCCATCGCGCTGCATTCGGAAAATATCTAGGTTTGTGAAGGCGTTGATGAGCGGAACGACGGTGAGGATCAGGTAGTCGCCGGTCTGGCTGAGAGTATTGGTGGCCGCGGCGAAGATGAAGGCGACCAGTATGAGAAGGATGGACGCCATGAAGCTGACCACGAGCTGCGCGCCGTGGAGGTTGGAGACGAAGGCAGGATCGTCGGCACGGGGATCCTGCACCACGAGACGGTTCAGGCCAACGTTCTGAAATGTCTCCACAATCGTCATCAGTATGGCGAAGGTGGCGGCGAGGCCGAACTCCGTCACGGAGAGCAAGCGGGCGAGCAGGACGTTGCGCACGAGGACCGCGGCGACGTCCACGCAGTTGCTGAACAGCACGATCGATCCTGATCGCAGTAAGCGCACGGTGATGGATTCCTTGCCTTGGATCAGGATGGCAGTGGCGCGAAATGGCCGGCGACGACGGGGGGAGCGGCCTGTCCCCGGCGCACTTTGGCCTCGTTCCGGGGGCGAGCGGCCTCGACCAGCCAGCCGCCCGCGCCGAGCACGAACATCAGCCAGATGTAGCTGTTGTTCCAAAGGTGAACGCTGACGATGGCGACCATCGTCGCGACGACGGCGAAGACGTAGCCGAGGCGGATTGCCGCCTCATCGTCCCCGGCTGTGCCGCCCTTTGATGCGCGGAACAATGTGAGCATGAACACGGACGCCAGCAGGGCGAGGCTTACCAGCCCGTAACGGTAGGCGATGACGAGCCAGAAATTGTCCATGCTGTTGCTCATGTACGCCGGCCGTTCCCATTCGTCGGTGCCGTGGCCGATCAGCGGGCTGCGCATCACGTCTGCCGTGCCGAATTCCCAGATCAGGATGCGGTTGTAGGAGTTGCGGGTGTTGAAGGTGGCGTAGTCGACGAAGAGGTGAAACGGTGTTCGATCCGACAGCAGGTCGGTCACGACAAAGGCGGCGACGCACAGGGCGATGAGGATGATCCAGCGGCGCTGGACGCGGCGGAGCAGCAGGTTCCAGGTCATCAGCGCGAACTGGACGTTCATGCTGAGCAGCGCGCCGGTGGACAGCGAGGTCAGCGTGGCTATGGCCACGGTCGACGCGATGCCGCTGCGGAACGCGAGCGTGCGACGGGCGGCGGTGATGTAGATTGCCGGCGCCATCAAGGTTGCACAGAAGACGCCGAGGAGGATCGGGTGTTCGAACACGCCCTGCGCGCGGCTGAAGCCCCAGCGTTCCTCCATATAGGTGGGTGCGAGTGCCTGTCCGAAGCGGCCGGCCAGGTCGAGCAGCGGCTTCGTTCCGCTGACCGATTCCCAGATGAGGAAGGGGGCGAGCAGGATGACGCCGACGATCGCGACGGCGAAGGTGTAGCGCATCGACGGTGCGTCGCGCACCAGCACGCGGCCAGCGAAATAAGCGCCGGCGCTTTGCAGCAATACGACGCCGGCCGGCTCGATCGCGTCGCGCGGGTTGAGCAGGAGGAAGCGGGTGGCGGCGGCCCAGATGGCGAAGGCCAGCACGAGGGCGTCGATCACCGACCGCTGCCCCGCGCGGCCGACTGCCCACAGGCCCAAAGTTACCGGCAAGGTGACGATCAGGAGGATCAAGGAGGGCGAGAGCCGGATCGATCCGACATCGTAGAGCGACGGCAGGAAAAGAGTGGCGGTGAAGCCGATGATCATCAGCCGGCGGGCAAGCGACGAATGCGCAGGTGCTGCCGCCATCTCCGTCGGCAGCAAGGGTGTATCGAGCGGCTGCCGCTCCACTGCCGTATCGGTACGGACGAGCCGCCCATTGTGGACGCGGACGAGCGGCCCCTTGCGCTGAGGCCCACGCGCACGGGAAGCGGGCGTCACCATAGGGCGGCGGAGCGCGAGCGGCCGGTTCAGATCAGTCACTGGCAGGCTGCCATCCCGGCGGCGCGCGGCGCGTCACAGGCCGGGCGCCTGTTGCCGCCACGTCGCATGATAACCGGCCATCGAGCGGTTGCTGATCCAGCGGCGCAGCGCGGATCGGCCGCGGTCGCCGGTGACCGGCATGACCGTGTTGCTGGGCGGCGTGACCGGGGCGGCCGTGCCGATCAGGTAGAGCGGCGCGGCATTGCCGGTGAGGCGAGCGCCCTCCTGAACCCGAATCCAGCTTTTCTGATCGGGGAAGCGCGCGACCACATTGTCCTTCACCACCAGCGAGGGGCTTTTCGACAGGACGGCAATGCCATTGTACATCGCGCCGATGACGATGTTGTCGGCGATCACGACGTCGCGATAGGGCAGGCCGGACTTTTCATCGCGCAGGAAGATGCCCTGCATTGCAGCGCCGGCCCCGCGATCGATGATGTTGCCGCGGATCGTGATGTTCGATGCGGCGCTGCCCTGACGCGAGGTCCACATCTGAATGCCGTCGGGGTGATCGCCCGGCGCCGGGGCAAAATCGGTGATCACATTCTCGGCGATGACGATGTGCGAATTGCCGCCGCCGCGCACGCCATCCATCCGCAGATGGTGAAGGTAATTGCCGGTGATCGTCGCGTTATGCGTGTCGAGCAGCGAAATGGCCGTAAAGGAATTGGTGAATTCCGACCGGGTGATGCCGACATCCCGGCTGTCGCGGACGAGCAGAAGCTTGTCCTGCGCGCGGCCGATCGGACCGGGGCGGCCGGTGACTCGAACCTGATCGAGCGACACATCGTGCACCCGGTGCAGGGTGAAGCCATGCTGCACCGGTGATCCCGCGCTGCGCAGGGTGAGGCCGGAGAGCGTGAGATTGCCGCTGTTGCGCAGGAAGAGCCCGGTGAGGATCGCCGGGTCGGCGGGATCGCGCGAGGTGAGCGTCACCACGCGGCCCGGACTGATGTTTTGCAGGGTGACGGGCGGGTAAAGCCCCGGCGCGAGCCGGATGCGCTCCCCACCCCGTGCCTGGCGTACCGCGGCGACCAGTTGCGGCGCCGTGCTGACGATCAGTTCACGCTTATCGGGCGCGGTGACGACCGAGGTGCTGGCGAGGAAGATCGTCGCCAGACCGAACAGGGGCGGGATGACATGTGCCGACATGAACGCTCGACCCTTCCCCCCTTCGCAGATCCGGGGATGTCTCTAACCGCGCCGCGCCACTGCCGGCAGGAGTTAGCGCAGGAACGGATCAACCTCGCACCGCGTCGGAGCGAATGGCCGATATTCAGCGGGGCAGACAGTCGGCCGGGAGGGGGCATTGATCGTGGATCTGCGCGAAATGTTGCTGCGCCGTTTGTACGGCGGCCGGCGGACGCATCGCTGGTACCTGCGGCTGATCAAGCGCTGGGAGGGGGGCGAGCTCCACTCCCGTCATTTGCGTGCGATGCTGCAACGGCAGCACGGGGTTTCGGTGGGTGATTATTCCTATGGGCCCATTCTGCGACCCGGCCTGTTGCCCGGTGGGACTCAGGTGGGGCGATGGTGTTCGGTCGGGCAGGGGCTGATCGTGCGGCGGCGGGACCATCCGATCGGGCGGATCACGCAGCATCCGTTCTTCTACAATGCGAAGCTGGGGCTGGTGCCGCGCGACACGATCGGCGCGGAGGCCGATAATCCGCTGACCATCGGCAATGACGTGTGGATCGGGGATCGCGTGACGATCGTCGGCGGGTGCCGATCGGTCGGCGACGGCGCGGTGATCGCGGCGGGGGCAGTGGTCACGCGTGACGTGGCGCCGTTCTCGATCGTTGGCGGCGTGCCCGCGCGGGTGATCGGCCGGCGCTTTTCGCCCGAGATGGCGGATCGGATCGCCCGGTCACGCTGGTGGACGCTGGACCTGGAGACGGTCGCTGGGTGGGGCGAAGCCCTGATGCAAAACATCACCCCCGAAGTGGCGGAGGTGATGCTGTCACGTTGCGTTGCCTTGGGAGCAGCGGCCGCCACGCCCCCGGAGGAGCGTAGCGGCGCATCTGCGATCAGCGGGTTTGCATCCGCAGACCGATGCGGAACTGACGACCCAGCAGGTCCGAATAGGTGCTGTTCGCAGCCAGACCCGTTTCCGGGAGCAGCAGCGGCCAACGATCGAACAGGTTGGTGACGTTGACGAAGAACTGAGCGTCCGCGTCGCCGAAGCGGACCTTCTGCGTCAGGTTGAGATCGGCGTAGAACACACCCGACACGCGGTTCACGTCATAGGTCGGCTGCTGCGGCGTCGAGATCGGGCACCCGCTGGTGCATTCGATGCCGGTGGCGACATATTTGCCCGCGCTGACGCCGCGACCGGTGGCCGTGATCGCGAAGTTCGGCGTGTCGTAGGTTGCCGTGAAGCGATAGATCCAATCCGGGGTGGTGGACTGGCCGCCGTTCACGCCGACCGAGTTCGTGATCACCGCCTGCGGCACGCCGCTGTCGAGGATATTGTCGATATAGCGGGTGGCGACGCCGCGCAGGGTGAGGTTCCCGTCCGTGTCGCCGAACAGGCGGTCGAGCGGCAGGCGGTAGGATGCGTCGATGTCGACGCCGCGCACGACCTGGCTCGCCGCGTTGAACGGCTGGCTGCGGATCAGCAGGTACGGCTGGCCCGGGACCGAGCGCGCGGGATCCTCGGAGATCGCGTCGCACAGGGCCGTGTTGCCGGAGTCGCAGAGGTTGACGATGTCCTGCGCGCTGAACGTCGTGATGCCGTCCTTGATGTCGATGTCGAAGTAATCGACCGAGAGGGCGAAGCCGGGGATGAAGCGCGGCGTCAGGACGACACCGGCATTCCACGAGTCCGACTTTTCCACGCCCAGGCGCGGGTTGCCGGTGACGAGGCCCGAGTAGCCGAAGCTGGCCGGACCATTGGCGCCGTCGGCGGTATAGGCCGGGTTGCGGACCGAATCGCTGTTCGCGGAGCCGCCCTGATACAGTTCGTTCAGGTTGGGCGCGCGAATGTCGCGCGAGCGGGTGACACGGACGCGGAAGTCATCGATCGGCTGCCAGGTGGCGCCGGCCTTCCACGTGGTGACATAGCCAGCCGTGGAATAGTCGGTCGCGCGGACTGCGCCGTTGAACTCGAGACCGGCGCCGAGCGGCACCACCGTTTCGAGGAAAACCTCCTTCACATTGTAGCTGCCGTTGGTGGGCAGGTAGTTGCCGACCGACCAGGCGTTGGACGTCGTGGGGTTGCCGGCGGCGTTGGTGGTCGCAATCGGCTGGAACTCGGTCGGCACGAAGCCGCGGATCTTTTCCTCACGATATTCGGCGCCGATCGCGACGCTGACCTCGCCCGCCCAGGTGCGGAACGGCGAGGCAGAGACGTTGAAGCCGGCGTTGTACTGCTCGACCACTTCGTCACGGTACGGATCGCCGAGGACGTAGTTGAAGGCGGCCGGATTGGCGACGCCAAGGCCCAGGCGGTTCAGCGGAACGCAGTTCGGGTCGTTGTTGCTGGGATTGCTGTCGACGTTGATCGCGCACTGGATCGAGCCGGTCGCGAAGTTGCCCGGATTGCCGGCGGGCGCGAACACCGCGTTGGTGGCATTGGCCATCCGGCTGATGTTCATGATGTTGCGCAGCTGTTCACGCAGGTCCGCGCGGCCGTACTGGCCGAAGACGTTCCACACCGCGTTGCTGCCGAACACCTCGGTGCTGCCCTCTGCGCCGATGGCGTAGCGCTGCACCTCGCGCTTGTTGTTGATCGCGCGGAACGGCAGGTCAGCCGCGGTGGTGGCGAGCGTCACACCGGTGATGCCGGTCAGCGCCGCCGGGCCAAGCGTGTTGTAGAGGAACGCGTTGCAGTTGGAACCGACGGGCACGGTGGTGCAGCCGGTTGCGTTCAGCGCGATGCCGGTCTGCAGGTTCGGGCCGGCGTTGAAGAAGATTTCCTGCGTGTTGTACGAACCCTCCGCGAACACCTCGATATCGTCGGCGATTTCGTAGCTGGCGCGTGCGAAGATGCCGCGACGGTCGTCCTCCGGGCTGAGGCCGATGCGGCGGCCGGAGTCATTCAGGCGCCAGTCGCCGCCCTGCGTCAGCGTCGGCGGGGCCGTGCCGGTCGGCGACGGGAAGGTCAGCGCGCCATATTGATACTGGCCGATCGCGCCGTTGTAGCCGAAATAGGTGCCGCGCAGGCTGTTCGCGCGCGCGCCGGTCGAGGCGGTGATGAGGCCGCCCGGCGTGGAGTTCGCCGCGCCGACCTGGCGACGGATCAGGAACTGCGGCTCGGTGCTGTTGGCGGACCAGTTCGGGTTCTGGATGCGGACGTAGCCGGTGGCGTTCCAGTCGCGATCGACACGGAAGATGCCGTCCTGATGCGCGAGCTCCGCGTTAAGCAGCAGGTGGCCGCGGCCCTCGCTGCCCCAGGAGAGGCCGCCGGTGACGCTGAACGAGTAATTGCCGCCGTCACCCTTGTCGGTGATGCCGCTGTCGATCGCGACCTTGAGGCCCGAATACTTCTTGTCGAGGACGAAGTTGACCACGCCGGCGACCGCGTCCGAACCGTAAGCGGACGAGGCGCCGCCGGTGACGACCTCCACGCTCTTGATCAGCGCCTGCGGGATCGTGTTGACGTCGACGAGGCCGGTGACGGTCGAGGCGACCGAGCGGCGGCCGTCGAGCAGCACCAGCGTGCGCGTTTCGCCGAGGTTGCGCAGGTTCAGCGCGTTGATGCCGGCCTGACCGCTGGAAAGGTTGAGGCGAGAGTTCGCCGGGCGGGTGGAGCCCGCCAGCGACGGCAGCTGATTGACGAAATCGGCGACGTTGTTCGACGGCGAGGAATTCTGGATTTCCTGCTGCGTCAGGACGGTCAGCGGGGTGGGCGCCTGGAAGCCATCACGGACGATGCGCGTGCCGGTGACGATGACGTCCGGGCCATTGCCGTCGTTGCTGGTCCCGGGTGCCGGATCGCCGATCTGCGCGGTGGCGGTGCTGGAAGGCTGCGTCTGCGCAGCAGCAGGCGCCGCGAGCCCCGAAGCGAGCGCGAGCAGCGCCGTTCCCGTGAGCATTGTTCTGGACAAGATAATATCACGCACGTGCCGTCCCCCGAGAGCTTTTGTTACCTGTGCCTACCTGCATGCGTCATGCTGTTGTCGCAGATCGCCGATAGGGTGGAACGTGCCGGTAGGAGCAGAAAGCCGTCAAGGGAAGATCGGCCTACCTGTGTTTGTTGATCCATAGATCAGGCATATGGGTAGGAGCCGTAGGGCGGCGCATAACCGGCCGCTATAAGGCGTGACCTGCTTGTCATGGACGCGGCCCGCCTCACGCGGTTAGCCTGCGGCATACCCACAAGGAAAGGATAGCAATGCTCGACCGGCGCCTATTTCTGCTTGGTTCGGCGGCGACCGTGCTGGTGTCTGCTGCCTGCCACGGCCAGTCGGCGCCGGCACAAGGACCCACCCGCGTTGCCGGCCTGTCCGCACCGATCGAGATCATCGACGACCGCTGGGGCGTGCCGCATATCCGCGCGCAGACGAAGCCGGACGCGTTCTTCGGCCAGGGCTATGTCGTGGCGCGCGACCGGCTGTTCCAGATCGACCTGGCGCATCGCCGCGAACTGGGCCGGATGGCCGAAGCGTTCGGCCCCGAATTCGCGAAGCACGATGCGGTGGCGCGGCTGTTCCATTACCGCGGCGACCTGGACGCGGAGCTGGCGCGGGTGCCCAAGGAGGTGCGCGACGCCGTCGCCGGCTATATCGCCGGGATCAACGCGCGGATCGCGGAGGTGGAGAAGGACCCCGCGCTGCTGCCGCCGGAATATCGCATCCTCGGCGTCAAGCCGCTGCGCTGGGACATCCGCGACCTGGTGCGCGCGCGTGGCAGCTCGATGGGTAATGCCGATGACGAAATCCGCCGCGCGGAGCTGGCCGCGATGGGGATGCTGGAGCTGGACGCGGTGATCGCGCCGCTTCGTCCCACTTGGAAGCTGGCGGTGCCAGAGGGACTGGATACGTCCAAGGTGAGCGACGCGGACCTCGGCGTGCTTCAGCTCGGCCGGCTGCCGTTCGGGCCGGACACGCCGACGCGCGAGCCGGAGGAGGATCTGGACCGGGCGCAGGCGGGGTCGAACGCCTGGACCATCGCGGGCAGCCGCACCACCACCGGGCGCCCGATCCTGGCCAACGACCCGCATCTGGGCATCGGCGGCTTTGGCCCGCGGCACGTGGCGCACCTGACCGCGCCGGGGCTGGACGTGATTGGCGGCGGCGCACCGGGGCTGCCGGGCATCATGCAGGGGCATACCGATCGCTTCGCCTTTGGCCGGACGAACTTCCACATCGACCAGCAGGACCTGTTCGTGCTCGAGCTCGATCCGAAGGATCCCGAGCGGTATCGCCACGAGGGCGGATGGAAAAGGTTCGAGCGGGTCGAGGAAGTGATCCCGGTCAAGGGCGGGCCGGCGCAGAAGGTCGTGCTGCGCTATGCCGTGCAGGGGCCGGTGATCATGCACGATCCGGCCAAGGGGCGGGCGACCGCGCTCGGCTCGATCGGGATGCAGCCGGGCGGTTCCGGATCGTTCGCGATGGTGGCGATCAACCTGTCGCGCGATTGGAACAGCCTGAAGGAAGCGTTCAAGCTGCACCCGTCGCCGACCAATTTCCATTATGCCGATGTGGACGGCAATCACGGCTGGCAGGTGATCGGGTTCGTGCCCCAGCGCAAGAAGGGCGACGGGCTGATGCCGGTCCCCGGCGACGGGCGGTATGACTGGAACAGCTATCGCGATTTCCGCGCGCTGCCGAGCGAGTTCAACCCGCAGAAGGGCTGGTTCGCGTCCGCCAACCAGAACAATCTGCCGGCCGACTGGCCGCGCGACAAGATCCCGGCCTTCTCGTTCCGCGATCCCTATCGCTACGAGCGCGTCGCGGAGGTGCTTGGCTCGCACCAGCGCCATTCGGTCGCCAGCAGCGTGGCGTTGCAGTTCGACACGCTGTCGACCCCGGCCAAGCAGTTCCTGGCGCTGCTGCCCAAGCAGCCATCCGCGGGCGCGGCGCCGGCGGTGAAGATGCTGTCCGGATGGGACGCGAAGCTCGACCGGGATAGCGGCGCGGCGGCGCTGTACGAGATCGTGTGGCGTGACCTTGGCAAGCGGATGCTGGCAGAGATCGTGCCGGACAAGGCCAAGGGGCTGGTCGACGAGATCGCGCCGTCCGAGCTGCTGCGCCGCGCGGCGAGCCGTCCGGCGATGGTGGACACCGCGCTGGCGAGCGGCTGGGCCGAGGCGCAGCGGCTGATGGGCAGCGATCCCGCCGCCTGGCGCTGGGGCACGTTGCATCAGGTGCGGATCGCGCATCCGCTGTCGAGCATTCCGGCGATCGCCGCGGCCTTTCCGGCGATCGAGGGCGAGGGATCGGGCGGCGACAGCTACACCGTCATGGCGCGTTGGCTGGGCAATGGGCCAGGCTGGCGCACCGGCGGCGGCGCAAGCTACCTCCATGTCATCGACGTGGGCGACTGGGACAAATCGGTGATGCTGAACCTGCCGGGCCAGTCGAACGACCCGCGCTCGCCGCATTATCGCGATCAGTATGCGCCGTGGATCAAGGGCGAGATGCAGCCGATGCCGTTCAGCCGCGCGGCGGTGGATGCGGTGGCGGCCAGCCGGTCGACGCTGATGCCGCAGGGGTCGGCGACGAAGGGGAAGGGCAAGTGATGCGCGTGGCATTGAAGGCCGGCGTGGCGATCGGATCGCTGCTGGCGCTGGGCGCCGCGAGCGGGCCGAACGTCGATGTCGTGATCCGCGGCGGGACGATCTATACCGGCGCCGAGACGCCGCCGATCACCGGCGACGTCGAGATCGCCGGCGACCGAATCGTCTATGTCGGCCCGAGCCGGGGTACGCGCGCCGGGCAGATCGTGGAGGCCAAGGGGCAGATCGTGGCGCCCGGCTTCATCGACGCGCATACCCATCCCGACAGCTATATCCGTTCCGATGATCCCAAGGTGCGGTTGAACCTGCCGTGGCTGGCGCAGGGCGTGTCGACGATCGTGATCGGGGTCGACGGCTATGGCACGCCCGACGTGGGCGACGATGCACGCAAGCTGGAGGCGAGCGGGATCGGGACCAATGTGGTGCCGTTCGTCGGCTTTGGTGGGATCCGGCAGCGCGTGCTGGGCAAGGCCGATCGCGCGCCGACGCCGGCCGAGCTGGCGGAGGAAAAAAGGCTGGCGGCGAACGCGATGTGCGAGGGTGCCTATGGCATGTCCGCCGGGCTGTTCTATCCGCCGCAGAGCTTTGCCAAGACCGACGAGGTTGCGGCGGTGGCGGCCGAGGTGGGGAAGCGCGGTGGCATGTACGACAGCCACCAGCGCGACGAATCCAACTATAATATCGGCCTGATCGCCTCCACCAAGGAAGCGATCGAGATCGGGCGGCGCGCCGGGACGCCGGTGCATTTCGCGCATCTGAAGGCGCTGGGCGTCGATTTGCATGGCAAGGCGCCCGAACTGATCCGCACGATCGAGGAAGCGCGTGCGGCGGGGCAGGATGTGACCGCCGATCAATATCCCTGGCTGGCCAGCGGTTCGAGCGTCGATGCCTCGCTGGTCCCGGCCTGGGCGGTCGATGGCGGCTATCAGGCGATGATCAAGCGGTTCGACACGCCCGCGACCATGGCGAAGATCAGGTCCGAGATGCGCGAGAATTTGCGCCGGCGCGGCGGGGCGGAATCGCTGCTGCTGATCTCTCAGGGGCAGCCGTGGACCGGCAAGACGCTGGCGCAGATGGCGGCGACGTGGAAGCTCGACCCGATCGATGCCGCAATCCGCATCCTGCGGGTGGCCAATGCCAAGGGCACCGATCCCGCCGGCGCTGGCGTCGCGAGTTTCAACATGGCGGAGGGCGACGTCGACCTGATCATGAAGCAGCCGTGGGTCGTCACCTCCTCCGACGGATCGAACGGGCATCCGCGGCAATATGCGACCTTCCCCAAACTGTATCAGGATTATGTCGTGAAGCGGCCGGTGATCACGCTGGCGCAGTTCATCCGCCGATCGAGCGGGGCGACCGCCGACATGTATCGCATCAAGGATCGTGGCTATCTGAAGCCCGGCGCCTTTGCCGATGTCGTGGTGTTCGATCCCGTCGGCTATACGCCGCGGGCCGATTACATCCGCCCGCGCGAGCCGAGTGCCGGCGTCAGCGCCTTGTTCGTCAACGGCAAGCTGGCGTTGAAGGACGGGGCCGTCACCGGGGCGGCGGCGGGGCGGGCGCTGCTGCGGCCGCGGCCGGCAAATTGCGGGGAATAGCCTTGCGTTATAGGCAAAGCTGCGAGCATGATTGGCGGGGCACCGTCAGCGGCATCTATCGTCCTGCGCTATGACCATTCCGGCACCATATCTGCTGTACCTGGGCCATTCGGACGACGAATTCGGCCTGAAAACCTCGCGCGGCCTCGCCACGTTCCGACGCGAGGATTGCGTCGGCGAGTGGCGGCATGACGATTGCCCATTCAGTTTCGACCTGCCGCGGATGGACGCGGCGGCCGGGGCGGCGGCGGGCGCTCGCACGCTGGTGCTGGGCATCGCCAATGCGGGCGGACGCTTCCCCGAGTGGATGATGGCCGACGCGCTGGCGGCAATCGCGGCGGGGATGAACCTGGCCTGCGGGCTTCACCAGCGGCTGAAGGATGAGCCCCGGCTGGTCGAGGCGGCCAAGGCCGCTGGCGTGCAGCTGTTCGACATTCGTGATCCCCGGCCGGATCTTCCGGTCGGCAACGGCAAGAAGCGGGCGGGCAAGCGGCTGCTGACGGTGGGCACCGATTGTTCGGTCGGCAAGATGTACACCACCTTGTGCCTGCGCGATGCGCTGCGCGCGCGGGGGATCACCGCCGATTTCCGGGCGACCGGGCAGACCGGCATCCTGATCGCCGGCGACGGGGTGCCGCTCGACGCGGTGGTGGCCGATTTCATTGCGGGCGCGATCGAGGACCTGTCGCCGGCGCGCACCGACGATGGCTGGGACCTGATCGAGGGGCAGGGTTCGCTGTTCCACCCGGCGTTCGCCGGCGTCTCGACCGGGCTGCTGCATGGTGCGCAGCCGCAGGCGCTGGTGATGTGCCACGATCCGACCCGCCCGCACATGCGCGGCCTGCCGCATTATCCGCTGGTTGACCTTGCCGAGTGCATCGACGCGAACCTGCGCGTCGCGCGGCTGACCAGCCCGGCGGTGCGCTTCGTCGGGATTGCGCTGAACACCGCCAAGCTGGGCGAGGGCGAGGCCCGCGACCTGCTGGCCGCGACCAGCGAGGCGCATGGCCTGCCATGCACCGACCCGTTCCGCTTTGGTGCCGATCCGATCATCGACCATCTGCTGGCGACCGATGCGCCGAACGCTTGACGCCCGCCACGACGGCTTTCCGCTGCACACCCCGTTCCGCATCTCGCGCGGGGTGAAGACGGTCGCCGATGTGGTGACCGTCACGGTGCGCGAGGGCGAGCTGGTCGGGCGCGGCGAGGGCGTTCCCTATCCGCGTTATGGCGAGACGGTCGACGGATCGCTGGTGGCGATTGCCGGGATGCGCGCGCTGGTGGAGGCAGGCGCGTCCCGCGAGGAACTCGCCGCGGCGATGCCGGCTGGGGCGGCGCGCAATGCGATCGATTGCGCATTGTGGGACCTGGAAGCGAAGCGCGCGGGCACGAGCGTCGCCGCGCTGGCGGGATGCCGGGCGCCCGAGGCGCTGGCCTCCGCGATCACGATCGGGATCGATACGCCCGAGGCGATGGCGGCGGTGGCGCAGCGCCACACGTCGGTGCCGCTGCTGAAGGTGAAGCTGAACCGCGAGGAAGCGGAGGCGCAGCTGGCCGCCGTCCGCGCAGTCGCGCCGCTGCCGCGGCTGATCGTCGATCCCAATGAAAGCTGGCGCGTCGAGGATGTCGCGCGCTGGCAGGACATGTTGCTGGCGCACCGTGTCGACCTGCTCGAACAGCCGGTTCCGGCGGATGATGACGCCGGGCTGGAAGGGCTGGGCAGCCGGATCCCGATCTGCGCCGACGAGGCGCTGCATACCCGTGCGGACCTGCCGCGGCTGCGTGGCCGCTATGATTACGTCAACATCAAGCTCGACAAGACGGGCGGTCTGACCGAAGCGCTGGCGCTCGCCGATGCGGCGCTGGGGATGGGGTTTGGCCTGATGGTGGGGTGCATGGTGTCGTCGTCGCTAGGGATTGCACCTGCGATGCTGGTCGCGGAGCGCGCGTCGTTCGTCGATCTGGACGGGCCCTTGTGGCTGGCCGCTGATCGCGAAGGCGGGGTGCGTGACGAGGCCGGCTGGATGCAGCCGCCGGCGCCCGGTTTCTGGGGAACGCCCGCGTGACCATCCTGCGTGGATGGTTCGCGATAACTTTGTGGAAGCGGGTGGTGGCCGGGCTGGTGCTCGGCGCGCTGCTCGGCATGTTCTGGCCCGACGCGGCGCCGGCGGTGAAGATCGTCGGCGACCTGTTCGTCCGGCTGATCAAGATGCTGGTCGTCCCGGTGGTGCTGATCACCATCGCCGCGGGCATTGCCGGCCTGGGCGACCCGCGCCGGCTGGGGCCGATCGGCGGGCGCACCATCGGGCTGTTCGCGCTGACGACGCTGATCGCGGTGTCGCTGGGCATGGCGGTCGGCCTGCTGGTCCAGCCGGGCGAGGGGATCGCGCTGGCGAGCGTCGCGCCGCACGTACTGGGCGCGGCGGTGTCGCCAAGCGACCAGTTGCTGTCGATCGTGCCGGCCAACATCATCGAGGCGCTGGCCCGCGGCGACATGCTGGCGATCATCTTCACCGCCATCCTGCTGGGGATCGGCAGCGTGCTGGCGGGCGAGGCGGGCAAGCCGGTCGTCGCCTTGCTTCAGGGTCTGGCCGCGGTGCTGATGCATATCGTGCGGATCGTGATGGAAGTGACGCCGTTCGGTGTCTTCGCGCTGATCGCCAATGCGGTGGCGGCGAACGGCGCGGCGGTGTTCGTCAATGTAGGCTGGCTGGCGCTGTGCGTCATCGTCGCCTCGCTGGCGCAGATGCTGGTGGTGCATGCGGGGCTGATCGCGCTGGTCGCGCGGCTGCCGGTGGTGCGGTTCTTCCGCGGCATCGTCGACGCGCTGGCGATCGCATTCTCGACGGCATCCTCCTCCGCGACGCTGCCCGTGGCGCTGCGGGTGGCGCACGACAATCTGGGCGTGGCGCGGCCCGTCGCCTCAACGGTGCTGCCGCTGGGTGCGGCGATCGGCAAGGACGGGACGGCGATGTACGTCGGGCTGCTGGGTCAGTTCGCGCTTCAGGCGCTGGGCATCATTCCCGATGCGCAGATGCTGGTGGTGATGCTGGCGACGGGGGCGCTGGCGGCGTTTGGCACGGCGCCGGTGCCCTCCGCCTCGCTGTTCATGCTGGCGGCGATGCTGTCGGCGGTGGGCGTATCGCCCGAGCAGACCGCGCTGGTCGTCGGGCTGGTGCTGCCGTTCGACCGGCTGCTCGACATGACGCGCACCGTGCCGTCAGCCTCCGCCAATTTGACCGTCGCGACGCTGGTGGCGAAGGCCGAAGGCGCGCTGGACGAAGCCAGGTTCAGGGGGCGGGTGGTAGAGTGATGGCATCAGCGGTAGGACCTTGCCGGTGAACCTGCGCCATATCGAAATCTTCCATGCCGTGTACGTCAACGGCTCCGTCTCCGCCGCCGCGCGTGCGCTCAACGTGTCGCAGCCGTCCGTCTCCAAGACGCTGCGCCACGCCGAGACGCTGCTCGGCTTCGACCTGTTCCAGCGCACCGGCGGGCGTCTGGTCCCGACCGAGGACGCGCGCAACCTGTTTGCCGACGTCGCCGAGATCCAGGAGCGCGTCCGTGCGCTGCGCGAGGCGGGGCGCAACATGCGCAGCGGTGGTGGCGGGCGGCTGCGCATCTCCGCGCTGCCGAGCCTGGCGCTGGGCGTGCTGCCGATGGCGGTATCGCGCTTCCTGCAAAAGCACCCCAAGGTCCATTTCGACCTGCAGACCGTCCATCACGACGATCTGCTGCGCAAATTGTACGAGCGCGAGGCGGACATCGCGATCGCGAGCGAGCCGCCGCGCGGCGCGGCGCTGAACACCACCTGGCTGGGCGAGGGCGAACTGGTCGTGCTGTATCGCGAGGCCGACATGCCGGACGCGCCGGCGCGGGTGGAGTTGTCCGAGCTCACCGACCGCCCGTTCATCTCGCTGGCCGGAAGTGGCCCGATCGGGACGCTGCTGACCGACGAGCTCGACCGGCTGGGACTGGAACTGACCGAGGTGGTCGCGGCGCGCACCTTCTATATCGCCGCAGGTCTGGTGCGTGCGGGCGTGGGGGTGACCGTGGTCGACAGCTTCACCGCCGAAGCGTGGATGTGCCCCGGTCTCGCGATGCGGCCGCTGCGCCCGTCGCTGACGTTCGACCTCCATGCGATCCACTTGCTCGACCGGCCACCCTCGGCGCTGGCGAGCGAGTTCCTGGCGGTACTGAAAGAGGAGATTGACGCCGAATGATGCTCGTCCTGCTGCCGTTGCTGGCGATCGCCCACAGTCCTGCGGCTGCTGCGCCCCCCGTTGAGGCGCCGGTCGCCAGTGCGATCGCGCAGGCGGCACAGGGGACGCGGCTGGGGTTGCTGGTGGTCGACGAGGAAGGGCGCGAGGTGGTCGCGATCCGGCCCGACGAGCGATTTGTCCCGGCATCCAATACCAAGCTCTACACGACGGCGGCGGCCTTTGCCCTGCTGGAGACGAGCGGCGCGGACGAGGCGGCGGGCGCGAGCGTCCGGCTGGAGGATGGCGACGTGATCCTCAGCGGCGCGGGTGATGCGCGGCTGTCGAGCGCGGCAGATTGCACGCGCGATTGCCTGAAAGATCTGGCGGCAGCGGTGGCGCAGAAGACGCGGCGGGTGCGCCATGTGATCGGCGACGACACCGCGTTTCCCGACGAGCGTTGGCCGGCGGGGATGAGCTGGAACAACATGGTCGGGAAATATGGCACCGCCGTTTCCGCGCTGACCATCGACGACAATGAAGTGGCGCTGTCGGTCGCGCCGGGTGCGGTCGGCGGATCGGCAGTCGTGGCCGGCGACGGATATTTCACGATCGACAACCGGGTGATCACGGTGCCGGCCGGGGGCAAAAGGTCGATCAGCGCGACACGCCAGCCGGGCAGTGACCTGCTGCGGCTGACCGGAACGATCCCGGCCGGGACGGCGCCATACGAAATGCGGGTGGGGCTGGACGATCCGGCGCATCGCGCGGCGTGGCTGCTGTCCGGGCTACTCCGCGAGCAGGGCGTGACGGTGACCGGCGACGTGGCGGTGCGGCACCGCCCGTTGATGCCGGGCGATGATCCCGACGTTCGCGGCACCGCGCCGGCGGCACGCGCGCCGCAGCCGCAGGTGCTGGCCAAGCTGTCGCCGCCGCCGCTGAACGATGATTTGATCCACACCAACAAGGTGAGCCAGAACCTTCACACCGAATTGCTGCTGCGGCGCGTCGGCGCGGTGGAGGGCAGCGGATCGGTGGCGGACGGGCAGCGTGCGGTTCGCCGGGTGCTCGACCGGGCGGGGCTGTCGCCGTGGCAATATGACTTTGCCGACGGGTCGGGCATGTCGAACTACAACCGCGTGACGCCGCGCGGGACGGTGACCCTGCTGCGCTGGGGCGCGACGCAGAAATGGGGCCCGGCGTGGCGCGAGACCTTCCCGGTGGCGGGTGTCGATGGCACCTTGTCCAACCGCTTCAAGGGGACGCCGCTCGCCGGGCGGCTGTTCGCCAAGACCGGGACGCTGAACGCGTCAAACGCGCTGGCCGGTTACATGACCACGGCGAGCGGGCGCACGTTCACCTTTGCGGCCTATGCCAATGACATGCCGGGCGATGTCAGCGCGACCAAGGCGATCGACGCCGCGCTGGTGGCGGTGGCGGAAGCGAACTGATCGAATGGCCGGGGCGGGCAGCCCCGGCCGGATCCAACCCGGGATCAGGCGGCGTCGAAGGCGTCGATCAGTGCCTCACCCGTCTCGGGGCGGAGCGTGAAGATGCCGCTGTCGAAGTGGCGCGTCGGGTGGACGCGGTTGGTGAGCAAGGTCCAGGCGAGGCCGCGATCGAAATCGACCCACAGGCCGGTGCCCGTGAAGCCGGTGTGGCCGATCGTACCGGGCGAACAGGATTGCCCGCCCGACCAGCCGGGGAAGCGGATTTCCCAGCCCGCCGTGCGGTGTCCCTCCACCGGCGTCCTGATCGCGTCGAGCATCGCGGGGCTCGCGCCGGTGCCGTCGAGCAGGCCCTGTGCAAAATCGAGCACGCCGTCGATCGTGCCGAACAGGCCGGCATGGCCGATCGTGCCGCCCATGGCGGAGCAATTTTCGTCATGCACCTCGCCGACGAGGACGCGCCCGCGCCACTGGCAATATTCGGTCGCCACGGCGGGGCCCGGCGGTGGGCCCCAGCTGAGGCCGTTGCCGATCGGGAGGGCGTCGATCCCGGCGCCGGTCAGCCGCTCAAGCGCGATGCCCAGCAGGATGAAATTGATGTCGGAATAGACCGGCGGGCCGTGGCGCCATTCGCGCTGAAGCACGAAGGCGCGCAGGCGGGCGGGATCATCGCCGTACGTGTAGATCGGCTCCACCGCGGGCAGGAAGGTGCGGTGGACGAGACAGTCGCGGAAGGTGAGCCGCCGTTCGGGCGCGCCGGCGACGTCATATTGCCGCAGGTCCGGGATCGCGTCGGTCAACGGGCGATCGAGGTCGATCCGCCCTTCGTCGGCGAGGCGCAGGATGAAGCTGGTGGTGGCGATCACCTTCGTCAGCGAGGCGAGATCGAACCAATGGTCGCGGTTCAGCGCCTGTTCCACCGGCACCTTTTGCGCGGCGCCCGTCAGGCGGACAGCGCGTTCGCCGCTTGCCGTGACCAGCCCCAGCGCCGCGCCGGGGATCCGCCCTGATGCCACGGCCTCTGCGGCCGGGCGGAAGGCTTGTTCAACAACGGTATCGATCATGCGTCATCGTCCGGACGGGAATGGATGCGGGCGAGCGCGGGGAGGAACACGATGGTCACCACGCTGAGCGCGCCCGAGAGAAGGAAGAAATTGTCATAGCCGATCGCGCCGACGATCGTGCCGCCAGCGCCGGCGAGGAGGCGCGGGAGCATGAAGGCGAAGCCGGTGAGAAAGGCATATTGCGCGCCGGCGAAGCGCGGATTGACCAGCAGCGACAGGTACACGACGAAGACGGTGCCTGCGAAGCCGTTGCCGAACTGGTCAAGGCCGGTCGCGACGTAGAGCAGCACCTCATCCACCGGTTGCTGCGCCAGCCATACGAAGGCGAAGTTGCCGATGCCCGCGAGCAGCGCGCCGACCGCCAGCGCCCATGTCATGCTCCAGCGGGTGACAAGCCAGCCGGCGAGGCCGACGCCGACGATGCTGGAAAGCAGTGCGACGAGGCTGTCCGCGCGGCCGATCTGGGTGAGCGAATAGCCCAGATCCTTGATCATCGGCTTTGACAGGTTGAGCGCGAGGACGTCGCCCATTCGGTAGAGCGAGACGAACGCCATCAGCACCAGCGCGCCGAAGCCGAAGCGCCAGAAGAAGTTGACAAACGGGCCGAGCGCGACCGAGCGACGCAAGGCAGAGGTGGGCGGCGCGCGGCGGATGCGCGGGAGCGCCGCCGCCATCGCGAGGAAGGGCAACATGCACAGGCCGAGCACCCAGGGGGTGACGTTGGAGCCGGCGTCGATGCCTGCCCCTTCCGCGGCGCGCAGGATCACCCAGCCGACCGCCATGGTGGCCACGGTGGTCAGCGCCAGGATGATGACGCTCGCCAGGATGCCGGTTGCGAGCGAGGTGACCCGCTCCACGTCGCGATCATCCGCGCCTCGCATCGCGGCGAGCACAGGGAAGGGCAGGAAAGCGGCGAGCGCGATGGCGAGATAGGCGAGCGTCCAGCCGCTCCAGTCCGCGAGCAGCAGCGCGCCGCTTCCGGCCGCGACCATCGCGCTGCGATATCCCCACAGGTTGGCGGCGACGATCGGCCCCTGTTCGTCCTGCGATGGAAACAGCTCGATACGCCAGGCGTCGGCGGCGATTTCGAGCGTGGTGGTCCAGAAGGCGAGCAGCACCGCGAACAGGGCGGTGACCGCCAGGCTGCCGTCGCCGGCGGTCAACGCCATGCCGAGCATCGAGGCGAAAATGCCGAGCTGCGCCAGCATCAGCCAGCCGCGCCGCTTGCCATAGAAGCGCGAGAAGCCGGGGACGGCATAGCGATCGAGCAACGGCGCCCAGACAAACTTCAGCGTCGGCAGAAGCTGCACCCAGGCGAAGAAGCCGATCACCGCCAGCGCCACGCCATGCGCCTGCAAGCGCAGCGCGAGCACGGTGGAGAACATGTAGAAGGGCAGGCCAGCGGCAAAGCCCAGCAGCCCGTACAACGCCATGCCGCGCCGGTTGACGGGCGCGCGGGTAATGTCGGCTTGGTCGGGCGCCGCAGCGGCGGCGATATGCGTCATGGCGGGATCGTTCTACGCGACGGCGCTCGCGTCAATCCCGCGACACGCCCGATAGGCGGGCTGCATCACTGGCGGTTATACCGGCGGGGTCAAAGGGAATGGGCCCTCGTGCCCCGGGAGAGACACATTGCCCGCCATGGTAAAATGGTATCTCGGCATCGATGCGGGCGGCAGTCATTGCCGCGCGCGGTTGGTGGATCCGACCGGACGGGTGGTCGGCACGGGTCACAGCGGCCCGGCCAGCACGCGCCTTGGCATGGAGGCGGTGCGCGCCGCGCTTGAAGAGGTCATCGACCAGGCGATGGCGGCGGCGGGACTGACCGGCGAGGCGCGCGCCGATGTGGCGGCAGGGGTCGGCATCGCGGGGATATCCCGATCGGGCAGCGAGGCCGCGCTCCAGGCGATGCCGCTTGGCCTGGGCCAGGTCGCCTGGACGTCCGACGCGGTAATCGCGAATATCGGTGCGCATGACGGGGGCGACGGCGCGACGCTGATCCTGGGCACTGGCAGCATCGCTCAGCTTCGCGTCGGTGGGGAGGATTCCTCGATCGGCGGATATGGCTTTCCGATTTCAGACGAGGGGAGCGGCGCGGCGCTGGGCCTGTCGGCGATGCGCCATGCGTTGCGCGCGCTGGACGGGCGCAGCGAGCGTACGCCGCTGACCCGTGCGATCACCGCGCGCTTCGACGAAGCGATCCCGCGCGCGATCGCCTGGATGGATCAGGCGGGGCCGGCAGATTACGCCGCGCTGGCGCCGATCGTGATCGACTATGCCGAGCGGGACGATGCGATTGCGCGGTCGATCGTGACCGATGCGGTGGGGCATGTGGAGTGTTTCATCGACACGATCTTTGCGCGTGGCGCGCCCGCCTGCGCGCTGCTCGGCGGGCTTGCCCCGCATCTTCGTCCGTGGCTGCGCGAGCGCACGTCCGCCAGACTGAGCGAGCCGAAGGGAGATGCATTGCACGGGGCGTTGCGGCTGGCGGGCTTTGCCGGTGTCTGGGCGGAGGAGCGTCAATCGTGAGTACCGAAACCGCCGATCCCCGTTACACCGCGATCGATCGCTGGCCGGCGACGAGCGCCGTCGAGGCGATGCTGGAGGGGCAGTTGGCCGCGGTTGCGGCGCTGAAGAGCCAGGTGGCGGCGATTGCTGCCGCGGCGGATGCCGCCGCCCGGCGGCTCGGCGATCACGGGCGGCTGATCTACGCGGGGGCGGGCACGTCGGGCCGGGTGGCCGTGCAGGACGGCGTGGAGCTGTACCCGACCTACAACTGGCCGCGCGAGCGGCTGCTGTTCCTGATGGCGGGTGGCACGCGCGCGCTGATCGAGAGCGCCGAAGGGGCGGAGGATGATCCAGAGAAGGCGCGTGACGCCGTCGCCGCCGCCTCGCTGACGCGCGAGGACGTGGTGATCGGCGTCGCGGCGAGCGGGCGCACCCCCTATACGCTGGCGGTGATCGAGGCCGCGCGGGCAGCGGGCGCGATGACCGTCGGGATCGCCAACAATGCCGGTGCGCCGCTGCTGACCGCCGCAGAACATGCCATCCTGGCGGATACGGGAAGCGAGATTGTCGCCGGGTCGACGCGCATGAAGGCGGGCACGGCGCAGAAGGCGGCGCTCAACATGTTCTCGACCACGATCATGGTGTGCCGCGGGCTGGTCCATGCCGGGTTGATGGTCAACATGCGCGTGTCCAACGCCAAGCTGCGCGCCCGGGCGGAGCGGATGATCATGACGATCGCCGGGGTTGGGGCGGAAGCGGCGCGCGATTCACTCGCCGCTGGCGGGGACGATGTACGGCGCGCGGTGCTGATCGCGCGCGGCGCGACCGCGGCGGACGCAGCGGCGTTGCTGGCACGTCATGGTGGCAATCTGTCCGACGCGTTGGAGGCGATGCGGGGCTAGCGCGGGTCGGCGCTGCCCGGAAGCGCCACCGGATAGGGGGTCAGCGTGGCGCGGTTCTCGTCCGCGGCGACTGCGCGGCCGATCATCGGGAAGGCGCGCTGCGGGCAGGCGGTGCGCTCGCACACCTTGCACGCGACGCCGATCGGGGTGGCGGCGGACGGATCGCTGAGGTCGAAACCGCGCGAATAGACCAGCCGATGCGCGTGGCGGATGTCGCAGCCGAGCGCGATGGCGAAGGTCTTGCCCGGTTCGCCAAAGGCGCCGGCGGTGCGGCGGACGGTGCGCGCGACCCACAGGTACGTGCGGCCATCGGGCATTTGCGCGACCTGACGCAGCACGCGGCCGGGCTGGGCGAACGCCTCATACACTTTCCACAAGGGGCAGCTGCCGCCGACGCGCGAGAAGTGGAAGTCGGTCGCCGACTGCCGCTTGGAGATGTTGCCCGCGCGATCGACGCGGATGAAGAAGAAGGGGACGCCGCGCGCCTCGGGACGCTGGAGCGTCGAAAGACGGTGGCAGATCGTCTCAAACCCGACGCCGAAATGCCGACCCAGCCGCTCGATATCATAGGCCTGCGCCTCCGCGGTGGCGAGGAAGTCGGCATAGGGGAGGAGCAGCGCGCCGGCGAAGTAATTGGCGAGGCCGATCCGCGCGAGGCGGCGTGCCTCGCTGCCGGTGAGGACGGGGCTGCTGGCGAGATCGTCGATGAGGTCGCCGACCTCAAGGAAGGCCAACTGGGTCGCCATCTGGAACGCCTGCTGCCCGGCCCGCAGGTCGGGTGAAATGTGGAGGATGCGGGTGTCGGGATCGTAGCGGCGCTGCACCGAGCCGGGCTGGGCATGGACGACGCGGATGTCGTGCAGCCGCTGGAGCCGCTCGATCAGCCCGGAATGAACCATGCGCGGGGCGAAACCGGCCTCGCGATAGAGGCGCTCGGCCGCCTGGTCGAGCGGTTCGATATGGTTGTTATGCGCGTGGAAGAATTCGCGCACCTGTTCGAAGGGCATCCGTGCCGAGCCGCCGGCAAGCCATTGGTTGCCGAGCTGATCGGCCATCGCCTCGGTCCGTTCGATCATCTCGCGGTGGCGGCGCTGGAGCCCGATCAGGGTCCGTGCGACCGCAGGCATGTTGGTGGCGAGTTCGCGGATTTCGGCGAGCGAGATCGGCTCGGGCGCCTCGGCGAGGCTGTCGCGCAGTTCGGTGATGAGGCGGGCTTCCTCATCCTCGGAGAAAAGCTGCACGTCGATGCCGAAGACGGCGTTGATCTTCAGCAGCACCGGCATGGTGAGCGGGCGCTGGTTCTGCTCGATCTGATTGAGGTAGCTGGTCGAGATCCCCAGCGCATGGGCGAGCTCGACCTGCTTCAGCCGACGTTCCTCGCGCAGCCGCCGCAGCCGCACGCCCATGAAGGTTTTCCGCATGTGCGCCTTTGCACCTTTCGCATCCAGCGGCCGGCGGGGAGCCAGCGTTACCGGATGGGGAGCTTAGCGCCTTGCGGATGTTGCGAAAAGGCAGGTGTCTGCCCGGCCGGCGCGTGGCCAGCCGGGTGGACGAGAGGGATCAGCCCTCCTGCGGCATCACCGGCACCACCGTCTTGATGATGCTGGCGTCGAGTTCCTCGAAATCGTGCAGGCCGATCGTGTCGTACAGCTCCTGACGGGTCTGCATCCGGTCGACGTACTTGTGCGTGCCGCCATGTTCCTTGATCGAGGCGTAGAGCTCTGCCTGCGCCTTGTTGGCGACGCGCAAGCTGGAAACCGGCCAGATCACCATCTTGTAGCCCATCTCCTCGAATTCCTTCGCGGTGTAGAAGGGCGTCTTGCCGAATTCGGTCATGTTGGCGAGCAGCGGCACGTTCGGCATCGCCTTGGCGAACTTCTCGAACATCTCGCGGGTGTTGAGCGCCTCGGGGAAGATTGCGTCGGCGCCGGCGTCGACATACATCTTGGCGCGCTCGACGGCGGCGTCGAAGCCCTCAACGCCGGCGGCGTCGGTGCGGGCGACGATGACGATGTCGCGTGCGGCCTTCTTCGCGGCGGCAACCTTGGTCGCCATGTCCATCGCCGAGACGAGGTTCTTGCCGTTCAGGTGGCCGCACTTCTTCGGCAGGATCTGGTCCTCGAGGTGGACGGCGCCGGCGCCGGCATCCTCGAAGGTGCGCACCATGTGCATGACGTTGAGCGCTTCGCCATAGCCGGTGTCGCCGTCGACGAGCAGCGGCAGGCCCGACGAGCGGACGATCTGGCGGATGAAGAAGGCGACTTCATCGACGGTGATGATGCCGAGATCAGGGAGGCCCATCGAGGCGGTCATCGCCGCGCCCGAGAGGTACAGGCCGTCGAAGCCGGCGTTGCGCGCCTGGATCGCGGCCTGGCCGTTGTGCGCGCCGGGCAGCTGGAAGATGCCGGGACGCTCAAGGCCGGCGCGGAAGCGCTTGCCGGCGGATTCGGTGGGGAGGTCGGAGGCGAGGAGGTAAGGCATTGTCGGTCCTTGTTTATTCGACGTCTGATTTGGGTACGCTTTCGCGCTTTTGCAGCTTGGCGCGGCCATTTCTGACGCTGGCCGCGCCTCCGATCCTCTCACTTCGTCAGCGGGCGCTTACTTGCGCTCGGCCAGCGGCACCCACTGGAGATCTTCCGGGCCGGTGTAATTGGCCGACGGGCGGATGATCTTATTGTCTTCGCGCTGCTCGATGACGTGCGCCGCCCAGCCCGAGGTACGGGCGATGACGAACAGCGGAGTGAACATCGCGGTGGGGACGCCCATCATGTGATAGGAGACGGCCGAGAACCAATCGAGGTTCGGGAACATCTTCTTCACTTCCATCATCACCGCCTCGAGGCGATCGGCGATGTCGTACATCTTGGTCGAGCCGGCCTCGTCCGACAGCTTCTTGGCGACGCGCTTGATGACGACGTTGCGCGGATCGCTGATCGTATAGACGGGGTGGCCGAAGCCGATGATGACTTCCTTGGCTTCCATCCGCTTGCGGATGTCAGCCTCTGCCTCGTCCGGGTTCTGGTAGCGCTTCTGGATCTCGAAGGCGACTTCGTTGGCACCGCCGTGCTTGGGACCGCGCAGCGCGCCGATCGCGCCGGTGATGCACGAATGCATGTCCGACCCGGTGCCGGCGATCACGCGGCTGGTGAAGGTCGAGGCGTTGAACTCATGCTCGGCATAGAGGATCAGCGAGGTGTGCATCGCCTGCACCCAGCTCTCGGACGGCTTCTCGCCGTGAAGCAGGTGGAGGAAGTGGCCGCCGATCGATTCATCGTCGGTCTCGACCTCGATCTCCACGCCGTTGTTCGACAGGTGATACCAATAGAGCAGCATCGAGCCGAGGCTGGCCATCAGCCGGTCGGCGATGTCGCGCGCGCCCGGTGCGTTGTGATCGTCCTTCTCCGGCAGCGCGCAGCCGAGCGCCGAGACGCCGGTGCGCATCACGTCCATCGGGTGAGCGGCGGCGGGGAGGGCGGCGAGCGCCTCCTTCACGGCGAGCGGCAGGCCGCGCAGCGCCTTCAGCTTCGCCTTGTACGCCTTGAGCTCGGCCGCATTGGGCAGCCAGCCGTGGACGAGGAGGTGGGCGATTTCCTCGAACTCCGCCGTCTCGGCGAAATCGAGGATGTCATAGCCGCGATAATGCAGGTCGTTGCCGGTGCGTCCGACGGTGCACAGGGCGGTGTTGCCGGCGGTGACGCCGGACAGGGCCACGGACTTCTTCGGCTTGAAGGTGGGAGCGGTGGCGGTGTCGGTCATGCTCTTTCGGTCCTCTTTCTTCTTGTTCGGTCGCCCTGCGGCGGGCGTGTTACAAGCGCTACCGTTCCGGTCGCCGGCATCGACGGACGCCGTGCGACATGGGACGGGGCGGGTGTCAGAAACTGCCTTCCGGCACGCGCACATGGCCCTCCATGAGGATGCGCGCACTTCGGCTCATGATTGCCTTCGTCACGGTCCACTGGCCGTCGACCAGCTTCGCCTCCGCGCCGACGCGCAAGGTGCCGGAAGGGTGGCCGAAGCGGACCGCCTGGTGCTCACCGCCGCCGGCCGCCTGGTTGACGAGCGTTCCCGGCACGGCGGCCGCGGTGGCGATGGCGACCGAGGCGGTGCCCATCATCGCATGGTGCAGCTTGCCCATCGATAGCGCGCGGACGAGGAAGTCGATATCCTCGCCCTTCACGATCTTGCCGCTGGAGGAGGGATAGTCGGTCGGCGGCGCGACAAAGGCGATCTTTGGCGTGTGCTGCCGCTTGGCGGCTTCCTCGGGCGACTTGATGAGGCCCATCTTGAGCGCGCCGATCGTGCGCAGCGTCTCGAACCGGCGCAGCGTGTCGGGATTGCTGTTGATCGTCTCGCGCAGCTCGGTCCCGGTGAAGCCGATGTCGGCGGCTTGCACGAAGATCGTTGGGATGCCGGCGGTGATCATCGTCGCCTTGAGCTTGCCGCCGGGCACGATTTCCTCCGGCACGTCGAGTTCGTCGACGAGGTTGCCGGTGGGGAACATCGAGCCGCCTTCGTCGCCGTCATCGGCGGGGTCGATGAATTCGAGCACGATCTCGGCCGCCGAGAAGGTGACCCCGTCGAGCTCGAAATCGCCGGTTTCCTGCACTTCCCCATTGGCAACCGGTACGTGGGCGATGATCGTCTTGTTGATGTTCGCCTGCCAGATACGGACCGTGCACATGCCGTTTTCGGCGCGGTTCGCATCGACATAGCCGGCGTGGATCGCAAAGGCGCCTGCGCCGGTGGAGAGGTTGCCGCAATTGCCCGACCAGTCGACGAAGTCGGTGTCGATCGACACCTGACCGTAAAGATAGTCGACGTCGTGATCCGGCTGGCTGCTGGGCGAGACGATGACGCATTTGCTGGTGCTTGACGTCGCGCCGCCCATGCCGTCGATCTGCGCGCCATAGGGATCGGGGCTGCCGATGACGCGCTGGAACAGCTTGTCACGGGCGGGCCCCGGAACCCGGGCGGCCTCGGGCAGATCCTCCAGCCGGAAGAACACGCCCTTGCTGGTGCCGCCACGCATATAGGTGGCGGGGATGCGGACCTGGCCCGCCATCAAGCGGCCTCCGCTTCCGAGGCGAGGAAATCCTGCGCGAAGCGCTGCAGCACGCCGCCCGCCTCGTAGATCGAGACTTCCTCCGCCGTGTCGAGGCGGCAGGTGACGGGCACCTCGATCGTCTCGCCGTTCTTTCGGTGGATGACCAGCGTCAGCTCGGCACCCGGACGACGCTCACCGACGACATCATAGGTTTCGGTGCCGTCGAGGCCGAGCGTCAGTCGCGTGGTGCCCGGTTTGAACTCGCACGGCAGCACGCCCATGCCGATGAGGTTGGTGCGGTGGATTCGCTCGAAGCCTTCGGCGACGATCGCCTCCACACCGGCGAGACGGACGCCCTTCGCCGCCCAGTCGCGCGAGGAGCCCTGGCCGTAATCGGCGCCGGCGATGATGATCAGCGGCTGCTTGCGCTGGTGGTAGGTTTCCATCGCCTCCCACATGCGCATGACGACACCGTCGGGCTCGACACGGGCGAGGCTGCCGCGCTTCACCTGGCCGTCGACCACCGCCATCTCGTTGACGAGCTGCGGGTTGGCGAAGGTAGCGCGCATGGCGGTGAGGTGATCGCCACGGTGGGTGGCGTAGGAGTTAAAGTCCTCCTCCGGCACGCCCATCTTCGCCAGATACTCGCCCGCCGCTGACGAGGGCAGGATCGCGTTCGAGGGCGAGAGATGGTCGGTGGTGATGTTGTCCGGGAGGATGGCGAGCGGGCGCATCCCCTTCAGCGTGCGCGGGTGCGCGGCGAGCGCGCCGACGCCCTCGGTATCCCAGTAAGGCGGGCGGCGGATGTAGGTCGACATCGGGCGCCAGTCATAGAGCGGGCTGATCTTTTCCGCGGAGCGGGCGCGGGCGCCGAACATCGGCTCATAGACCTTGCGGAACTGCTCCGGCTTCACGTGCGCGGAAACGATCGCGTCGATTTCCTCGTCGGTCGGCCACAGATCCTTGAGGCGGATCTCCTTGCCGTCGACGACGCCGAGCACGTCCTGCTCGATATCGAAACGGACGGTGCCGGCGAGCGCATAGGCAACCACCAGCGGCGGCGAGGCGAGGAACGCCTGCTTGGCATAAGGATGGATGCGGCCGTCGAAGTTGCGGTTACCCGAGAGGACCGCGGTGGCATACAGATCGCGGTCGATGATCTCCTGCTGGATCTTCGGATCGAGCGCGCCCGACATGCCGTTGCAGGTGGTGCAGGCGAAGCCGACGATGCCGAAGCCGAGCTTCTCGAGTTCGGGCAACAGGCCGGCCTCCTCCAGATAGAGGCGCGCGACGATCGAGCCGGGGGCGAAGCTGGTCTTCACCCACGGCTTGCGCACGAGGCCAAGGTCGTTGGCCTTTTTCGCCACGAGGCCGGCGGCGACGACGTTGCGCGGATTCGACGTGTTGGTGCAGCTGGTGATCGCGGCGATGATGACGGCGCCGTCCGGGAGCAGCCCCTGGCGTTCCTCTTCCTGCGCAGCCTCAAGCCCGACGGCGATGCCGCTTTCCTCCAGCGCGGAGGTGGGCAGGCGGCGGTGCGGGTTGGACGGGCCGGCGAGGTTGCGCACCACGGTCGACAGGTCGAATTCGAGCACGCGCTCATACTGCGCGGTCTTCAGCGCGTCGGCCCACAGGCCCGTGTGCTTGGCGTAGGTTTCGACCAGCTTCACCTGCTCCGGCTCACGCCCGGTGAGGAGGAGATAGTCGATCGTCTGCTGATCGATGTAGAACATCGAGGCAGTGGCGCCATATTCCGGGCACATGTTGGAGATGGTCGCGCGATCGCCGATCGTCAGGCTTTCCGCGCCGTCGCCGAAGAATTCGAGCCACGCGCCGACGACCCGCTCCTTGCGGAGGAATTCGGTGATGGCGAGGACGATGTCGGTCGCGGTGATGCCGGGCTGGCGCTTGCCGGTGAGCTTCACACCGACGATGTCGGGGAGGCGCATCATCGACGCGCGGCCGAGCATCACGGTTTCGGCCTCGAGCCCGCCGACGCCGATGGCGATGACGCCAAGCGCATCGACGTGCGGCGTGTGGCTGTCGGTGCCGACGCAGGTGTCGGGGAAGGCGACGCCGTCGCGCAGCTGGATCACCGGCGACATCTTTTCCAGATTGATCTGGTGCATGATGCCGTTGCCGGCGGGGATCACGTCGACGTTCTGGAACGCCTCCTTGGTCCATTCGATGAAGTGGAAGCGGTCCTCATTGCGGCGATCCTCGATCGCGCGGTTCTTCTCGAACGCCTGGGGATCGAAGCCGCCATGCTCCACCGCGAGGCTGTGATCGACGATCAGCTGAGTCGGGACGACCGGGTTCACCTTGGCCGGATCGCCGCCCTTGTCGGCGATCGCATCGCGCAGGCCGGCGAGGTCAACGAGCGCGGTCTGGCCGAGGATGTCGTGGCAGACGACGCGGGCGGGATACCAGGGGAAATCGAGATCGCGCTTGCGCTCCACGATCTGGGTCAGTGCATCGGTGAGCAAGGCGGGATCGCAGCGGCGCACCAGCTGCTCGGCGAGGACGCGCGAGACATAGGGCAGACCGTCATAGGCACCGGGGCGGATCGCCTCGATCGCCTCGCGCGTGTCGAAGAAATCGACACTGGTGCCGGGGGGCGTGCCGGGAAGCTGTTTGCGGAATGCTTTGTTCATGGGCGAAACTCTACCTGGCGTTGCTCGGCGCACAGGAACGAGGCTCTAACCCGGGCGTGCGCGTCGCGTCGTACGATCACGGTCCCTTCATTTGTGCATTATCCGCAAAGACGCAACCCACGCGCCGCGCCTAAAGGGCGAAGATCGGCGGACGCGTGCTGCTGGTGCTGCGAACTTTGCGAAGATCGCGCTTTTGCCCTCCGGCGCGACTTCCCGTATATCGCCGCGCCATGACCGAGATCGAACGCCCCCTGCTGACCCCGCCTGAGGGCCACAAGAAAGTGCTGCTGCACAGCTGCTGCGCGCCGTGTTCCGGCGAGGTTATGGAAGCGATGACGGCGAGCGGGATCGATTACACGATCTTTTTCTACAACCCGAACATCCATCCCAAGGAAGAGTACCTCCTGCGCAAGGAGGAGAATATCCGCTTTGCCGAGAAGCATGACGTGCCGTTCGTCGATGCCGATTACGACACGGTGAACTGGTTCAAGCGCGCCAAGGGCATGGAGCAGGAGCCTGAGCGGGGCATCCGTTGCACCATGTGCTTCGACATGCGGTTCGAGCGCACCGCGCTATATGCGCATGAGCATGGCTTCCCCGTCATCACCTCGTCGCTGGGCATTTCGCGCTGGAAGAACATGGCGCAGATCAACGATTGCGGCGAGCGCGCAGCATCGCATTATCCCGACCTCAGCTATTGGACGTTCAACTGGCGCAAGGGCGGCGGCGCGGCGCGGATGATCGAGATTTCCAAACGCGAGCATTTCTACCAGCAGGAATATTGCGGCTGCGTCTATTCGCTGCGCGACACCAATGCGCATCGCGTGTCGCAGGGGCGGCCCGAGATCGAGATCGGGAAGCTGTTCTACGGGGCTGACGAACCGTCCTGAGCCGGCGCGGCGATTTGAGGGCGCGGCGTCGGTCGCTGGCGGCGGGAGCCGCAGGCGGGCGCCCGATAGCCGGTCCCGCTATGCGGCATCACGCCAGTGGGCGTCCGGCCCGGCCGCCACGCATCCGCTCAGCGTCGGTGTCACCGGCCCGTGACCCTTTCTTGCCATTTCGTGCGTTTCGGTTCGATCCGGCGTTTGTGACCATGGGGGAATACGCGCGATGACCATAGCCGCCGCTTGCCTCGGCTTCCCGCATGAGGCGCAGCATGGCGACGTGGCGGCAGCGGTGGAGGACTATCGCGCCGGCCGGATCAGCGCGGCGGATTTGATCGACCTCGGCCGCCGGGCGCGCGCGGCCGCCTGGGAGCGGCAGCGGCAGGCGGGGATCGAGGTCATCCCCTGCAACGATTTCTCCTTTGCCGGTCAGCTGCTGGATACCAGCATCATGCTGGGCGCCGTGCCTGAGCGGTTCCGTGCGGCCGGAGAACCTGGGTCGCTGGACCTGTATGTCGCGATGGCGGGTGGTTTTCTTGAGGGCGAGGGCGCTGCGCTGCCGACGATGCAGCGCGCCTCCGGTCGTGCGCGATGGTTTGACTACGACCGTCCGGGAACCGTCCCGGAAGTGTCGGCCGACCGGCATTTCAGTCTCTCGACCAGCAACGTGCTGGATGCGTTCAACGAGGCCAAGGCGCTGGGGTATCACTGCCGGCCAGTGATCCTCGGGCCGGTGACGTTCCTGCACCTCGCGCGGTCACGCGAGCCCGGCGTCGAGCCATTGTCGCTGCTGCACCGATTGCTGCCGGTCTATGCCGAGCTGCTGCTTCAATTGAAGCTCGCCGGAGCCGATTGGGTGCAGATCGACGAGCCGGTGCTGGTGATGGATTCATCGCCGGCCGTTCGCGCGGCGCTGCGCACGACCTATTGGGCGCTGGCCGGGAGAGGCGCGCCGAAGATCATGCTGGCGAGCTATTTCGGTGCGATCGGTGACAATCTGGACGCGGCCTTGGGCCTGCCTGTCGCGGGGCTGCACCTCGATCTGGTGGCTGCGCCCGGGCAATTGGCGCAGGTGATGCGGGGCGGGCGGCTTGACCTTGTCCTGTCGCTCGGCGTGGTCGACGGGCGGGATGGCGAGCCGGCGCACCTGTCGGCGATCCTCGACCAGCTGGAGCCGCTGGTCGGCAAGGTGACGGTGCAGATTGCGCCCTCGTGCTCGCTGGCGCATGCGCCCGTGGAGGAGGGACTGCCGGCTGGCGCCCGGCTGGTCGCCGCGATGCAGCGGCTGGACGAGGTGGCGACGCTGCGCACCGCGCTGCGCAGCGGGCGCGGGCGGGTCCAGGATTATCTGCAGGCCAATGCCGCGGTCGTCGCCGCTCGGCGTGCCGCAAGCGGCGTGACCGATCAGCCCATTTCGAACCAGATCGGTGAGTCCGCGAACAGCGATGCGACATCGCGCTCTGCGCCGCTGTGGAAGCGAATCGCGCCGGTCGACTGACCCCCGTCCAGCGCCAGTGCGCAGCGGAAGATCACATCGCCGTGCCGCCGCTCGAACGCGAGCAGGCGGTCGGTGCCGTCGACTCTCGCAGGATCATAGCTGCCCCCGGCGAACACATCCGGATGCTCCCGGCGCAGGTTCAGGAGGGTGGCGATCAGCCGCAACTTGGCGGGTGGGTGATCGAGTGCCGCGATGCGCGCGTCATAATCGACCGGACGCCGATTGTCGGGATCGACCAGGCTGAGGTCGGCGAACTCCGTCCCCTGATACAGGTCGGGCACCCCGGGCATGGTGCAGCGAAGCGCGGCCTGGACGAGGCTGTTGCGGGTCGCCGCGGGGGCGATCTCCGCCAAAAAGGCGGTGATCGAGGCGCGGAACGCCGGGCTGTCGATCAAGGTGAGCGCGAGGTCGTTGCAACGCGCCTCGTAGCTTTCGTTCGGCGCTTCCCACGAGGAGCGGAGCTTCGCCTCGCGCAGCGCCTTCGTCTGCCAGGCGGTGATGCGACCGCCGAACGATGCGTCGAGGCTGTCCGGCCAGGCGCCGAGCAACGTCTGGAACAGCATGTAGCGATCGCCGCAATCGACGCCATGCGACAGCGGCTCTGCGATGGCCTCCCAGTCACTGACGATCGCACCCCACCGGTCGGGGATCGCACTGAGCACCGCCAGGCGCGCGCGGCTATCCTCGCCGCGTTTGTGATCGTGTGTCGCAGTGGTGAGCATGGCGGTTGGCCAGTCGCGTGCGCGGGCCTGCATGCGCAGGTGAAAGGCGGACGGCTCCAGCGCCATGTGTCCGGCGTCGAAGCCGACGTCATTGCGGGAGAGAAGGCGGCCGTAGCGGTAAAAGGCGGTGTCCTCGAGCGCCTTGGCGGCGATCGGGGCGGAGAGCTGCTGAAAGCGGCGGACGGGGTCCGCGTGATTTCCCTCGCCAGCGAGCCAGCGCAGGACCAGATCGACGACCGGCATTTCGCCTGGCGGTACGTGCGGCGCGACGCGCAGGCGCACGCTGGCGCGCACCTCCGCGTCGGTTGCCGGGGGTGTCGGGCCGTAGGTGCGATATACCGGGAAGATCCATAGCAGGCGTTCCAGCGCACGGCGCAGCATGCCGCGCGTGATTCCCTCCGGGGCAACGGCGGCAAAGGCGTCGACGCACTGTTCGAGCTGGCCGCTGAACTGCCAGGCGAGAAGTTGTTGGCGGGCGAGCAGCTCCTCCGCCGCCAGATCAGGCCGCCGGCCGCTGATGTCGTGCCATAGGCAAGCGAGCGGTGCGGCGCCGGATGGATGATGAAGCAGCGCGGCTGCATCCTCCATGAAATCATAGCCGCTGGTGCCATTTACCGCCCAATCCTGCGACAGCACCTCACCGACGCCGAGGATCTTTTCGATCACGATCCAGGCGTCCTCGCCCAGCCGGGCACGCAGGGCGCGGCAATAACCAAGCGGATCGGTGAGCCCATCCACATGGTCGATCCGCACGCCGTCGATCAGACCCTCATCGTGCAGCCGGAAATACAAGGCGTGGGTCATCGCAAAGACCGCCGGATCCTCCACCCGGACGCCGGCGAGTTCGTTAATGGCGAAGAAGCGGCGCCAGTTCAGATCGTCATTGGCGGTGCGCCACGAAGCTAGGCGGTAATGCTGGCGGTCGAGCAAGGCTGCGAGTGGTTCACGACCGGCGCTCGCCTGATCCTCATCGCGCAAGGGGAGGCGGCGTTCGCCATAGAGGCTCAGCCAGTGGCGGCCGTCGTGACGGTCCAGCGTGATGGCGCCGTCCGCCAGTGCCTCGTCCAGCGGGCCGCCGAGCACGGGCAGCAGGATGGGGCGGGACCAGTCGATATCGAAGATCGCGGCGTAAGGGCTTGATTGGCCGCGGAGAAGGACGTCGTTCCACCATGCGTTAGTGTCCCCGGCGACGCCCATATGATTGGGGACGATGTCGATGATGATGCCCATGTTCCGCGCGCGAAGCGCGGTCACGAGGCGGCAGAAGCCGGCCTCGCCACCAAGCTCCGGATTGATGCGCGTGGGATCGACCACGTCATAGCCGTGGGTCGATCCGGGCGCGGCGGTGGTGATCGGGGACGCGTAGATGTGGCTGATGCCGAGCCGGTCGAGATAGGGCACGATCGCCTCCGCATCGGCGAAGGTGAAGCCCCGGTGCAACTGCAGGCGATAGGTGGCGCGCGGGATCATCCAGGTCTCTTTTCGGACAGCATATGGGTGCGCCGCTGTACGTCAGGGCGGGCGAGGAGCGTGTCGGTCGCGCCGGGCATGCGGCGGCGCCAATTGGGGTGCTGGTCGATCGTGCCGGGAAGGTTGGGCTGTTCCTCGAGGCCGAGGAGATCCTCCAGCGGGAAGATGGCGAGCGGGGCGGGGGCGTCCGCTACCGCGTGCAGGATTTCATCGGCCGGCGCGGCAGAAGGTAATGGCGCTAGATCAATAACCTGTGCGAGTGACTTGCGTTCTTTTGTGCGGTGTGACGTGGCGGCGGCATCGACGGTGCCAGCGATGCGCGCGCGCCAATCGATGTCTCGCCCCACCCACCAGCCGGCGAGCGTTGGCGTATCATGGGTGCCGGTCATGGCGACGGCATCGGCATCCCAGCGCGAGGGAGGGATGAAGGCGCCTTGCTGGTCACGCTCAAAGGGCAGGACGCGCATGCCGAGCATGCCGCGGCGCGAGAGGTCCGCACGCAGGCCGGCCGGGACGGTGCCGAGATCCTCCGCTATCACGATGGCGTTGGCCCGATATGCCTCGATTGCCACGATATTCTTGAGTGTGTCGCCGGGCATGGTGAGGTAGGCGCCGTCCGCCGCGGTGCCGCCGTCGGGAACGATCCACAGGTGGTCAAGGCCGATGGCGTGATCGATGCGCAGGCCGCCCGCATGTCGAAGAGCCGTTCGTATCGTGTTGATAAATGGGGTAAAGCCGCTGCGCTGGAGTGCGTAGGGATCCAGCGCGGAGATGCCCCAATTCTGGCCGTCGGGACCGAGCGGATCGGGTGGTGCGCCGATCGAGACTCCGCTGAGCAGGTCGGCGCGGCGGCTCCAGCCGTGGCTGCCGGCGCGATCGGTGCCGACGGCGAGGTCGGCGATGAGGCCGATGGACATGTCGCGGCGCGCACTTTCCTGCGCCTTCGCAAGGCCTTCGTTGGCGAGCCATTGAAGAAAGATGAAGAACGAAACGTCGTCCTGATGCTCTGCGGCGAAGCGGGTGACGGCGGGGGCGGCGGGATCGTGATAAGCGGTCGGCCAGTCGGGCCAGCCGATGCCGCCGAGCTGAAAATGCAGGGCATCGAACAGCGCGTGGGCGGTGAGATCCGGGCCGTGTTCGGCCTCATAGGCGGCGGCGATGGCCTGGTGGCGGCTCAGATCGGCCAGATAGACGCGGCGCAGATGGGCGAGGCGATCGGTGAGGGCGCCGGGCCAGTCGATGAGGTCGCCGGATGGTTCGTCGGGGAAGGGCATCCCGAGCGGCGACGGATCGGCCAGCATCACATTGTGGAACAGCCGCGAGGAGGGCGCATAGGGGCTGAAGCGATTGGGATCGGCCGGAAAGAGCGCGTGGGTCGGGCTGATCGCGAGCGCCGCGGCACCGGCGTGGCCGAAGGCGGCGGCGGCGGCGGCGAGGGTGCCGTAATCGCCATAAAAGGTCGCGCGGTCGTCGCGGAGCGCGGGGATCTGTACCGACGCGCCCCAGCCACGGGCGGGAACCGGAGGGCAGCGGGGCGGGGCGACGGCGATCGTGTAACGACGATGCCCGGCGATCAGCGTGTGGTAGCCGATCGTGTCGACCGGCGCTGCGATACCATCCGGAGCGATCGTCAACGGACGCGTCGTCCCGTCCTCCAGCACCAGTTCGGCAGTACCGGCGGGCGCATCGGGCAGCGAGAGGGGCGCGCCGGCCGTTACCGATACGAAGGGGGTGTCGGAGGGCGTCAGGTCCAGTCGGGCGAGAAGCGCCTCCAGCACGGCATCGTCGACGCGCTGCGCGCGCCCGCTGGCGTCGGTCCAGTCGCGCTTGAGCCCGGCGGCGGCAGCGGCGGCGTGAAGATCGCTCATTCGGCCCACGCGGCGAAGCGTTCGTCGGTGGTGAAGATCGGGGGTGATCCAGCGTCCTGCGGCAAGGGCGCCGGCGCGTCGGCGAGGTCGATCGCGAGCGTCAGTTGCCTGCCGTTGCCGAGACGCCAGCGGGCGATGACGGCAGCATCCCCCAGCACCTGCGCGCCCAGGGCGACTGCGCCGGGCAGATGGGGCACGATATGTTCGTGGCGCAGCGCGAGCAGGTCACGGTAGAAGGTGCGCCAGGCGAGGGCATCGCTGCCGGGTTGCGGATGGGATTGCGCGAACGTGTCCGGCGCGTTGGGATCGGGGATGCGTTCGCGCGCTTCGGGATCGGCGAAGGCGGCAAACTTGGCGAATTCGCGCCGGCGGCCTTCGCGAACCGTGTCGGCAAGTTCGTCATGGAAATCGGTGAAGAAGAGGAACGGGCTGTCGCTGCCCTCCTCCTCGCCCATGAAGAGCAAGGGGATCTGCGGAGCGAGCAGCATCAGCGCGGTGGCGGCACGCAGCTTTGACGGATCGGTGAGCCGGGTGAGCCGCTCGCCCAGCGCGCGGTTGCCGACCTGATCGTGGTTCTGGAGGAAGCTGACGAAGCGGGTCGGCGCGAGGTGCGCGCTAGGCGTGCCGCGCGGGCGGCCGTCCTGATTGGGCGAGGGTTCGCCCTGATAGATGAAGCCCTCAATAAGCGCGCGGGCGAGCCGCTGCGCCGGGCGATCGGCGAAGTCGGCATAATAGGCGCTGGTCTCGCCCGTCAGCAGGACATGCATGACATTGTGGAAATCGTCGTTCCACTGCGCGTCATAGCCGTCGGCGTGGAGCCGGGCTGCGTCATTATGTTCGTTCTCGAGCACGAGATGGACGTGGCGATCGGGCAGGGACGCGCGGATCTCGGCAGCCATGGCATCGAGGAAGGCGGGGTTGTCGATCGCGTGGACGGCATCGAAGCGGAGGCCGTCGAAGCGATAGTCGCGCAGCCACATCAGGGCATTGTCGATGAAGAAGCGCGCCACCGGAGCCTCGTCCACCGCCACTGCTCCGCCCCAGGGGGTCGCCACGTCGCGGTGGAAAAAGCGATCGGCATAGAGGCCGAGGTAATTACCGTCGGGACCGAAGTGATTGTAGACCACGTCGAGAAAGACGCTGAGGCCGAGTTCGTGCGCCGCGTCGATCAGCGCGCGCAGCTCGGCAGGGGAGCCATAGGCCTCATGCACGGCATAAGGCAGGACACCGTCATAGCCCCAGCCGCGGTCGCCGGCGAAGGCGTTGATCGGCATGAGCTGGATTGCGGTGACGCCTAGCGCGGCCATGACAGGGAGGCGCTGGGTGACGCCGCTGAAGCCGCCGAGCGTGCCGGCGTGAAGCTCCATGATCACCACCTCGTGCCACGGGCGGCCGCGCCATTCGGGCACGCGCCAGTCATGGCTGTGATCGGGAACGATGCTCCAGCCGTGAACGCCGCCATGCTGGCGACGCGAGGCGGGATCGGGGACAGGTGTGTCGCCGATGTGGAAGCGGTAGCGGGTGCCGGGCGGCGCCGAGTGATCAGCGATATGCCAGCCGTCGTCCTGCGGCGTCATCGGCAGATGCGTGTCGTCGCAGTCGAGGACGACCTGCGGCGTGCCCGGTGCCCAGAGGCGGAAGCGGGTGGTGCCGTCGGGCAGCGGCTCCGGCCCCCAGGTGTTCATTCCTCCCATGCGCTGGTCCAGCTGAGGAGGACGGCGCCCTGCGGCGCGACCTCATATTCACTGCCGACGTCGATTTCGCCCTGATCGGGCTTGGCACTGTCGATCAGGATGGTGCGCTTCGTGTCGGGCTTTGGCAGGCGGAAGGTGACGGGATCGCTGCTGGCGTTGAGTAGCAGCGACACTGCCTCCACCTCGCCCGCGTCGTTCATTGCGGCGCGGCGCATCATCAGCGCGCGGCCCTCGGGGTTCTGCCAATCCTCGTCGCTGAGCCGCTCACCCCGTTCATCCCACCATTCGACATCGTTGACGCCATGGCCAGGCGAATCCTGTCCATAGAGGAAGGTCGGCGCGCGCAGCACGGGGTAGCGGCGGCGAAGTTCGGTCAGGCGGGCGGTGAAATCGATCTGCTGCTGGCCCTCCGGCGTGGCGGCGGCGTTCCAGTCGAGCCAGCTGATCTCATTATCCTGGCAATAAGCGTTGTTGTTGCCTTGCTGCGTGCGGCCGAATTCGTCGCCGGCGACCAGCATCGGCGTGCCGAGCGAGGCGAGCAGCGTCGTCAGCATCGATCGCATGACGCGGCCGCGCGCGTCGTTGATCGCGGGATCGTCCGTCGGCCCCTCCACGCCCCAGTTGCGCGAATGATTGTTGTCATGGCCGTCGCGATTGTCCTCGCCATTCGCCTCATTGTGGCGATGTTCGTACATCACCGTGTCGGCGAGGGTGAAGCCGTCATGCGCGACGAGGAAATTGACGCTGGCCCAAGGGCGGCGTGAACGGCGGTCGAAGAGATCGCCCGAGCCCGACAGGCGTGCGGCGAGATCGCCGCGGGTGCCGGGATCGCCCTTCCAATAGCTGCGCACCGTATCGCGGTACTTGTCATTCCATTCGGCGAAGCCCGGGGGGAAGTGGCCGAGTTGATAGCCGCCGGGGCCGACATCCCAGGGCTCGGCGATCAGCTTCAGCCGGCTGAGCACCGGATCCTGCCGGACCACATCGAAGAAGGCGGCGCCGGGATCGAAGCCGGTTGCCTCGCGCCCCAGGGTGAGGCCGAGATCGAAGCGGAAGCCGTCGATGCCGAAGCTGGTCGCCCAATAGCGCAAGCTGTCCGCGACCATCTGGATCACGCGCGCCTTGCTCATGTTGAGCGTGTTGCCGGTGCCGGTGTCGTTGATCGTGTAGCGCGGGTTGTCGGCGACGAGGCGATAGTAGCTGGCGTTGTCGAGGCCGCGCCATGAGAGCGTCGGGCCCTTTTCCGAACCCTCGCAGGTGTGGTTGTACACCACGTCCATGATGACTTCGATCCCGGCCTGGTGGAGGCGGAAGACCGCGCGGCGAAGCTCGTCCTGCTGCTCGCGCGCCATATAGGCCTGTTCGGGGGCGAAGAAGCCGAGCGTGTTATAGCCCCAATAGTTGCGCAGGCCCTTTTCCTGCAGGAAGCGATCCTGGGTGAAGGCCTGTATCGGGAGCAATTCGATCGCGGTGACGCCGAGCCGCTGGAGGTGGCGGATGACGGCGGGGTGGCCGAGCGCGGCATAGGTGCCGCGATCGCGCGCGGGCACTTCCTCCATCAGCTTGGTCAGACCCTTGACGTGCGCCTCGTAGATCACCGTTTCCGACCAGGGCGTGTTGGGGCGGCGATCGCGCGACCAGTCCCAATGATCGTCTACCACCACCGCCTTGGGCATGGCGGCGGCGCTGTCGCGCCGGTCGAAGGAGAGATCCTCTCGCCGGGAGCCGATGCGATAGCCGTGGAGCGCATCGGTCCAGCGGATCTGGCCGTGGAGCTTTCGCGCATAGGGATCGAGCAGCAGCTTGTTGGGATTGAAGCGGTGCCCCGCCTCCGGCTCATAGCGGCCGTGCGCGCGATAGCCGTAGAGGAGTCCGGGTTCGACGTCGGGCAGATAGCCGTGGAACACCTCATCGGTGCATTCAGGGAGCCAGAAGCGCTTGATCTCGCGCTTGCCGGCGGGATCGAAGATGCACAGCTCGATCGCGTCGGCATTGGCGGAGAAGACCGCGAAATTGACGCCGAGGCCGTCAAAGGTGGCGCCGAGCGGGTGGGGAGAGCCGGGCTGGAGCCGGTCGATCGAAGGAAGCAATGCGCGAGCCTCGCTGCAGGACGGTGATGGACGCGGGAGTGACAGGCGAATGCGGCCGATCGTGCCGCACCGCAGGGGCGTGGGGCACGCGCCGGTGGCCGTTGAGGGGCGGCCGGGGAGTGGGGCGGGTGCGCCGCCCGCGGCTTCAGGTCACCGCCTTGATCAGGCCTTTGCCGCGGCGTGGTTTTCGCGCCGGGGCGGGTTCGGTGGAGGCGGGACTGGTAGATGCAGGCGCCGCCACCGCGCGATCCTCGACGCCGGTATCGGCAGGTTCGCCGAAGGGGAGGTCGGCCGCAGTGCCGGGGAGCAGCGCATCCTCCTCCAATGTGGCGGGCGCATGCTCCTGCTCGGCGCGCGACCAGTGATCGTGGGCGCGCCCCTCGGGCTCACCTTCCTCCTGCCAGATCCGGTAGGCGCGCTGCCGGATCAGCTCTTCGCGGTCGTCCGCCATGATCATTCTCCCCATCTGATCGCCCTCCAACGCGCCGCGCGGGGAAACGACGCGAGGTTGGGAACAAAATCTTGGTTTGGCAGGAAAAAGCCGCCGATGCGGGGCGATCAGCGGCCGTAGGGGTTCTTGAGCGCGGGGATCCAGCCAGCGGACGGCGCGCCTGAGGGGGCGGCGCTGGGGTACGCCGCGGGGCGAGGCGCGACGGCGGCGCGGGCGCGGGCGGCATCGGGATCGATCGGCTCGGCGAACTTGATCCCGGCCTGTCCGTCACGTGCCCAGACTACGGTGGCGGCGACCGCCTGCAGCGCGCCGACGCTGACGAGGATCGTCGCGCCCGCCTGCAACCCCGTCGCCTGATCGAGCCGGACGCCGCCGGTCGACAGGTCGCGGACGCGGTGGCGGGTGGGGGCGCCGCCGCCGAACCGCTCTACCGTGGCGCCGAGGAACACGCTGTTACGCGGCGCGCGCGCGATCATTTCGCGGCCGGGCGTGGCATCGGCGGCGCGCGCGTGATCCTCGGGCGGCTGCGGATCGGTCATGCGGCGGTAATTGGGAATTTTGCCCCGGTCGCGCAAGCGGATCGTCGCGGGCGCAAATCACCCCTTGTGATGTTATCACGTCGCGGTTAGGGAGCGGCGATCCAGGGAGGGACCACGTTGAAGATCTTTGCCGTTCTGCTGGCCGGTACCGCGTTTGCCGCCACCCCCGCACTTGCCCAGTCCACCGATCAGCCGGCCGATACGCCAACACCGACCGCCGGCAACGCAGGCGGCAGGAATGACAGTGCGCCGACCCGGACGGGCCATGTGGAAGCCGACAATGACATTGTCGTCAGCGCGCCGTTCGTCCGGGATCTCAACCTGTTGGCGGGCAAATCTGTTGTCGCTGGTGATGAACTTGTCCGCGATCTGCGGCCGCAGATCGGCGACACGCTGACGCGCCAGCCGGGCGTCTCCGCCACCTCGTTCAGCCCCGGCGCGTCGCGCCCCGTGCTGCGCGGTTTCCAGGGCGAGCGCGTGCGGGTGCTGACCGATGGGCTGGGGTCGCTCGACGTGTCCAACACCTCGACCGATCATGGCGTGACGATCGACCCGCTGACGGCGGAGCGGATCGAGGTGCTGCGCGGCCCGGCGGTGATGCTGTTTGGCAGCCAGGCGATCGGCGGTGCGGTGAACGTGATCGATCGGCGCATCCCGCGCGGCGTGCCCGAACATGGCTATCACGTCGATGCGATCGGCACCTATGGCTCGGCGGCGAACGAGCGGAGCGGCGGCGCAGGCGTCGACGTGGCGCTGTCGTCGCAGATCGTGGCGCATGTCGATGGCAGCTATCGCAAGTCCGACGACCTTCGCATCGGCGGCTATCAATTGTCGCCGACGCTTCGCCGCGAGCAGCTGTCCATCGCCGCCGAGGAAGCGGCCGAAGGGCATACGGAGGAGGCCGCCGAGGCGCGGGCGCTGGCCAATCGGCGCGGGCGGCTGCCCAACAGCGGGACCGAGACCTATACGCTGGGCGCTGGCCTCGCGCTGATCAACGAGGGGGGCAGCCTCGGCTTCTCCGTTGGCTATTACGACAGCAAATATGGCGTGCCGGAGCGGCCCGGGGCGTCGCACCTGCACGGCGGCGGCGATCACGGCGATCATGATCACGACCACGACCACGACCACGATCATGGCGAGGAAGGGCATGATCACGGCGACGTGACGATCGCGATGAAGCAGTTCCGCGCTGACATGCGCGGCGAGGTGATCGCGGGCGGCGACTTCCTCGACCGCATCCGCTTCCGCGCCGGCTTTGCTGATTATGAGCATACCGAGTTCGAGGGCGCCGAGGTTGGCACCGTGTTCAATTCGCAGGCCTTCGAGGGGCGTGTCGAGCTGGTCCAGGCGGATCGCGGCGGCTGGCGTGGTGTGACCGGATTCCAGGGCTTTACGCGCGACTTCTCAGCGGTGGGCGCAGAAGCGTTCGTGCCCCCCAACGTGACCGACCAATATGGCCTGTTCACGCTGCAGGAGATCAACCGGGGTAACTGGGAGGTCGAATTTGCCGGCCGCTATGAACATGCGGCGGTGCGATCCAGCGCGGTGCGCGTCGGCCCGGAAGAGGACGCGCCGGTGGTTGGCGTCAGCCGCAACTTCAACGCCTTCTCCGGCGCGCTTGGCCTGTCCTATGCCGTGGCGCCGGAAGTGCGCATCGGGATCAACGGATCGCGCGCCGAGCGTGCTCCGTCGGCGGAGGAATTGTTCTCCAACGGGCCGCACATCGCAACGCAGGCGTATGAAATCGGCAACCCCAATTTCAAGACCGAGAAGAGCTGGGGACTGGAGCTGTATGCGCGCGGGCGGACCGGGCCGGTCCGCTTCCAGGTCAGCGGCTACGCCACCTGGTTCGACGATTACATCTATGAAAATGCGGTCGGCGGCGCGCGCGACGGCCTGCCGATCTTCCAATATTTCCAGGCCGGTGCGCGCTATTACGGCGTCGAAGGCGAGCTGACCGCGGACCTGATCCGGACCAACGGGTTCGAACTGGATGCCAATATCGTCGCCGATTACGTCAATGCGACGCTGACCAACGATCGTGGCCCGGTGCCGCGTATCCCGCCGCTGCGCGTGCTGGGCGGGCTGAGCGCGCGGGCGGGCGATTTCGGCGGCCGGGTCGAGGTGGAGCATGTCACGGCGCAGAACCGCGTCGCGGCATTCGAGACGCCGACCGAGGATTTCACGCTGGTCAATGCGTCCTTGTCGTTCAAGCCGTTCGGGCGCGAGAGCGAGACGACCTTCATCGTGTCGGCGAACAACATCTTCGACGTGGACGCGCGGCGCCATGCGTCGTTCACCAAGGATTATGTGCCGCTCGCCGGGCGCGACATCCGGGTCGCGGCGCGGCTGAGCTTCTGAATGCGAAAGGGGCATCCGCCGGCCTGATCGGTCGGCGGATGCCCCTTCCTTGTCGTCAAAGATCAACGGTGGCGGATCAGAGGCACGCCTCGAGAAACGCCTGATCGAAGCCGAACTGCTTGGCCTTGTCGATCGTATAGGGGCGAAGGCCCATGGCGCGATATTCGCCGATGATCTTCCCGTCGGCGCTCTCGTCCAGATATTCGAACTTGAAGAGCTCCTGCGTGACGATCACGGGGCCTTCCATGCCGATCACCTCGGTGACGTTGGTGACCCGGCGCGAGCCGTCGCGCAGGCGCTTCACCTGGATGATCATGTCGACCGAATCGGCGATCTGGCGGCTGATCGCCTCCTTCGGCACCTTGATGTCCGACATCATCACCATGTTCTCCATACGCGCCAGCGCCTCTCGCGGGCTGTTGGAGTGGAGCGTGCACATCGAGCCATCGTGGCCGGTGTTCATCGCCGAGAGCATGTCGAAACACTCGGCGCCGCGAATTTCGCCGAGAATGATACGGTCCGGGCGCATACGCAGCGCGTTCTTGACGAGATCGCGGATCGAGATCTCGCCCTGACCCTCAAGATTGGCGGGGCGGGTTTCGAGCGGCAGCCAGTGCGGCTGCTGGAGGCGGAGTTCGGCCGCGTCCTCGATCGTCAGCACGCGCTCGCCGGGGTCGATCATCTTCGACAGGGCGTTGAGCATCGTCGTCTTGCCCGAGCCGGTGCCGCCCGAGATGACGATGTTGAAGCGGCAGGCGCCGGCGATCTTCAGCGCGGTCGCCATTTTGGGCGACATCGATCCGAAGCCGGCCATCATGTCGAGCGTGATCGGCTTGGCAGAGAATTTACGGATCGAGATGGCGGTGCCGCGAAGCGAGAGCGGCGGGACGATCACGTTGACGCGGGAGCCGTCCTTCAAACGAGCGTCGGCGAGCGGCGTCGTCTGGTCGACGCGGCGGCCGACCGAGTTGCAGATGCGCTGCGCGATCTGGAACAGATGTTCCTCGTCACGGAACTGGATCTGCGCGAGTTGCAGCTTGCCCTTCTTTTCGATGAAGGTCTGGTCCGGGCCGTTGACCATGATGTCCGAGATTTCGGGATCGGCCAGCAGTTCCTCGAGCGGGCCGAGGCCGAGCAGCTCGTCGACCAGCACCTTTTCCAGCGCGAACTGTTCGCGGCGGTTGAGGGTGAGCTTCAGCTCGGCGAGCACCTCGCCGATGATCGGGCGGAATTCCTCCGCCAGCTCGTCCTTGCCGAGCGTGGCCGCGGCCTCCGGATCGACGCGCTCGAGAAGGCGCGGGAGCACCTGTTCCTTGATCTTGTGGATCGACGCCTCGAAGCCTTCCATGCGGCTGTTGCCGGCGTCGCCCGAGGTGGCCTGACGTTCGGCGAGGCGCTGCATCGCGTCCATCTGGAGCCCCGGCATGGTGCCGACGATGTCGGGCGCCGCAAGCTCTCCGGGAAGGGGCAGGGCGTCGAGCGCGGGGAATTGGTCACCGCCATCGGGGCGGGGCGCCGGGGCGCCACCCTGCATCGGGCGCGCCACGCCAAACCCGGGGCGCGCGGCCGTACCTACGTTGTTACGACGCCCAAAAGCGCTCATGCCATCCGTCCTGCTAACACCGGAGAATTGGTAAGCGGCAAGGCTTTATATTTGCCTAATTACGGGCGTCTGGCGGGATCAGTCGCGCGATGGGGCGCGGGCGGTGGCGGTGTCTTTTTCCCGGGCAAGCAGCGCCTGTTTGCGCTCGGGGCCAAAGGCGTAGCCGCCAGTTGCCCCGTCGCTGCGGGTGACTCGGTGGCAGGGGATGAGGATGGGGACGTGGTTGGCGCCGCACGCGCTTCCCGCCGCCCGTACCGCCCCCGGCCGGCCGGCGAGCGCCGCGAGATCGGCATAGCTGCGCGTCTCGCCGGGCGGGATGGTGCGCAATGCCTGCCAGATCGCCTCCTGAAAGGCGGTGCCGCGCACGTCGAGCGGCAGGTTGTGGTCACGGGCGGGGGATTCGACAAGCGCGACGACCTCTTGGGCGAGGTGGGCGAGCGCCGCGTCGCCGGGGATGATCTGCGCCTGGGGGAACAGGCGGTCGAGGTCGTCCGGCCCGGTATCAAAGGCGAGGCGGCAGATGCCGCGGTCGGTGGCGGCGACCAGCAGGGGGCCAAGGCTGGTCGGCGCGATAGTCCAGCGGATCGTGACGCCGGCGCCACCGCGGCTCCAGGCGCTGGGGCTCATGCCGAGCCGTGGGACGGCGTGGTCGTAGAAGCGGCTCGGCGCGGAATAGCCGCCCTCGTAGATGGCCGTCGTGACGGAGGCGCCGGCGGCGAGCGCCTCGGTGGCGCGGCTTGCCTTCAGCCCGCGCGCATAAGCGGCGGGCGTGACGCCGGTCGCGCGCCTGAACAGGCGGTGGAAATGGTGCGGGGCGTAGCCGACGCTGGTGGCGAGTTCTTCCAGCGGGGGCGGAACCTCAGCCGCGTCGAGGAGAGTGAGCGCGCGGGCGACGGCGAGGCGATCGCGGGCGATCTCGTCCGGGCGGCAGCGCAGGCACGCGCGATAGCCGGCCGCGCGCGCCTGATCGGGGGCGGGGTAGAAGGACACATTCTCGCGCCGGGGGTGCCGGGCGGGGCAGCTTGGCCGGCAATAGATGCCGGTGGTGCGCACCGCGACCACGAACCGGCCGTCGGCGCCACGATCGCGGCTGGCGAAGGCGGCCCAAGCGGCGTCGGTGTCGATGGCATCGCTCATGACCCTGATGTACGACACCGCGCGGACGCAGGCATCCCATGGCTTGCGATCAAAACAGAACAATGAACGGGAGAGGGTGAATGGACGATCTGGTCTTGCTGGACGTGGCCGATGGCGTGGCGACGGTGACGCTGAACCGGCCGGGGGCGATGAACGCGCTGTCGACCGCGCTGCGGGCGCGCCTCTACGCGGTGATGAAACAGGTCGACGCCGACGATGACGTGCGGGCGGTGGTGCTGACGGGGGCGGGCGAGCGCGCGTTTACCGCCGGGCTGGACCTGAAGGAGCTGGGATCGCAGGCCGGCGCACTCGGCTCCGCCAATGCGCGCGGCGCGGACGAGAACCCGGTCAAGGCGATCGAACTGTGCCGCAAGCCGGTGATCGGCGCGATCAACGGGGTGGCGATCACCGGCGGGTTCGAGGTGGCGCTGGCATGCGATATCCTGATCGCGAGCGAGAATGCGCGCTTTGCCGACACCCATGCGCGGGTCGGCGTGATGCCGGGCTGGGGGTTGAGCCAGAAACTGTCGCGGCTGATCGGCATTTCGCGGGCCAAGGAATTGTCGCTGAGCGGCAATTTCATCGATGCGGCGACCGCCGAGCGCTGGAGGCTGGTCAATCGCGTGGTGCCGGCGGGCGACCTGCTGGCGACGGCGCGCAAGCTGGCGGGGGACATTGCTTCTGCCGATGCAGGCTTCATCGCGGCGTACAAGAAGCTGATCGACGATGGCTTTGCGCGGCCGTTCGGCGAGGCGATGGCGCTGGAGCATGAGCGCTCGTCGGCGGCGAACCAGGCGGTGACGCCGGAAGCGGTCGAGGCACGGCGCGCGGCGGTACAGGCGCGGGGGCGGTCGCAATAGCGCTTTTCTTCCCAAATATCCCCGCTAAGTTCATGGAACGGGGATGAAAACGGGGGATGGATGACCTGGGGGAAACTGGCCGCACTGTGCGGTGCGATCCTGGCGGCGACGCCTGCCGCAGCCGAATGGCTGGAGGCGTCGTCGCGGCACTTCGTGCTGTATTCGGACACGAGCGAGAAGATGATTCGGCGCCAGTCGGAGGCGCTGGAACGGCTCGACTGGGGGCTGCGCCGGTTCGCCAAGGTGCAGGACGAGCCCGAGATTGCGTCGCGCAAGGTCACCGTCTTTCTGATCGATGATTCGCAGGTGCGATCGCTGTGCGGATGCCAGAATGTCGGAGGCTTCTACCAAACGCGGGTGAGTGGATCGATCGCGTTCAGCGGCAAGGCGTCGTCGTTCGGTGACAATGGCATCGGGCAGATGGTGCTGTTCCACGAATATGCGCACCATTTCATGTTCGCGTCCTACGACCTCGCCTTTCCCGCCTGGTACACAGAAGGCTTCGCCGAGTTCGCGTCGACGATGCGGATCGAGGACGATTCGGCGCAGATCGGCGTCCCGGCGCAGCACCGCGCCCGTGGGCTGTTCCAGGGCCAGCGCTTTCGGGTGCCGGAAATGTTCGATCCGACGCTGCGATCGCGGCTGGGCAGCGCCGAGCGGCAGGACGCGTTTTATGGGCGCGGCTGGCTGCTCACCCATTATCTGACGTTCAAGCCCGAGCGGTACCGGCAGTTCCAGCAATATCTGAGGCTGCTGAATAGCGGCACGCCAAGCGTGGCGGCGGCCGAACAGTCATTCGGCGACCTTGGCGCATTGTCGATCGAAGTGGACCGGTATCTTGCCGGCTCGCGGATGCCGGCCATGACCATGATGTACGATGGGAATGTGTTGCCGGCGGCCCGTGTGCGGCGTTTGTCAGCGGGCGAAGCGGACATGATCGACCTACGAATGCGATCGATACGCGGCGTCACCAAGACGGAGGCGGCGAAGCTGTACGCCAGGGCGGCTCCGATCGCCGTCAAATATGCCGATGACGCGCTGGTTCAGGGATGGCTGGCCGAAATGGCCTTTGATGCCGAGCAATATGACGCGGCGGTGGCGGCGGCGGACCAGGCGATCGCGCGGGATGCCCGATCCGTCCAGGCGCATATGTATCGCGGCGCGGCACTGCTGCGCCAGTTGAAGCAGGGCAATGTCAAGGATGCCGCGCAGTGGGACCGCGCCCGCCGCAGCATCATCGCGGCCAACCGCAGCGATCCGGACGATGCCGAGCCGCTCTGGTGGTTCTGGCTGAGTTTCCAGATGCAGGAGCGCCAGCCGACCGCGTCGGCGATCAAGGGGCTGTACCGCGCGCAGGAACTGACACCGCAGGATTGGGGGGTCAGGATGGCCGCGGCAGTGGGGCGGATCGAGGCAAAGGAGTGGGCCGAGGCCAAGCGGCTCTTGCGGCCGATCGCCTATCATCCCCACGCGCCCGAGGATAATCTGGCGTTGGCCATGCTGACCGCAATCGAAGCGGGGAAGACGGGGAGCGAGATCCGGGCGGTCGGCGAGGTGAAAACGGAGGCGACGGGCGAACAGCCGTGAGCGGCGCGCCCCGCCGCCGCAGACCTTCTGCCAGGGCGGCTAGCCGCGCCGCCACCGATTGGCGCTGATCAGCCGGCGGTTTCGCGGAACAGCGTCAGCGTCCGGTCGCGCGCGAGTTCGGCCGAGGGCTCGTGATAATCCTTGCGCCGGTCGGAGTTGAAGCCGTGCCCGGCTTCATAGACATGAACTTCGGCGAGCGGATGCGCGCAGGCGATGGTCGCCTCGACGCCCTCCATCGGGATGCCGCGATCATAGCGGCCGAAGTGCGCGATAACGGGAACGCGTGGGGCGGCTTCCGCGGCGAAGGCGGGAATCATGCTGCCATAATAGGCCGAGGCGGCGGCCACATCGTCGAGCTTCGTCGCGGCCGCCCAGGCGACGGAGCCACCGTAGCAATAGCCGACCACGAACACCGGCCCCTTGTCCTTGAGACGGTCGATGCAGCTTTGCGTGTCCTTCAGTGACAGGTCGAACGGGTGAAGCGTGCGCGCCAGCTCAACCGCGCGCTCGAAGCCGGGGCCTGTATAGTCCGCCTCGAACCCCGGATGCTCGCGGTCGAACAGCGCGGGGGCGAGCACTTCATATCCTTCGGTCGCATAATCATCGGCCATGTCGCGGATGTGATCGGTAACGCCAAAGATTTCCTGCACCAGCACGACCCCGCCGCGCCGCTCGCCCGCGGGAGTGACGTGATAGACCGCGATATCGGCGCCGTCGCTCATCGTCATGCGCATCATCTTGCCCGTCGGGCCATCAAGCATCGCAATCCCTCCGTTTCCGATTGTTGCATCCACGCTACCCCTTTGCTACGCGGCGGCCAACCCAAGCGTCGGCGCCGTTAGCGCGTCGTGTTTTCGCATGGGGGTTTAACCTTAGTGCGAACGGGGATTCGACTCGCGTGGATGGTTCCAGCGGTAATCTAGGTGGCAGCATCCAGGCGAGCCTGGGCGGTCGGTATGCGACTGCGCTGTTTGACCTCGCCGAACAGGCGAAGACGATCGATACGGTGGAGGCGAGCCTGGCAAAGGTTCGGGCCGCACTGGATCAGTCGGACGATTTCAAGGCGTTGACGACCTCGCCGGTCGTGGCGCGCGACGCGGCAGGAAAGGCTGTGCTGGCGACCGCCGACGAGCTCGGCGTTGATCCCGTGACGCGCAACTTCCTGGGCGTGCTGGCGCAGAATCGCCGGCTGGCGCAGCTGCCCGCGATCATTCGCGCCTTTCGCATGCTTGCCGCGCACCATCGCGGCGAAGTCACCGCTGACGTCACCAGCGCGCACCCGCTGACCGACGATCAGGTCACCGAACTGAAGCAGCAGCTGCGCCAGCGCGTCGGCCGCGAGGTGTCGGTCGAGCTGTCGGTCGATCCTGCGCTGCTTGGCGGACTTGTCGTCCGCGTCGGCTCCCAGATGATCGATTCGTCGATCCGTACCCGCTTGAATGCGCTCGCCAGCGCGATGAAGGGCTAAGAACAATGGATATTCGCGCCGCAGAAATCTCCAAGGTCATCAAGGACCAGATCGCCAACTTCGGCACCGAGGCCCAGGTCAGCGAGACCGGCCAGGTGCTCAGCGTCGGTGACGGCATCGCGCGCATCTATGGCCTCGACAACGTCCAGGCGGGCGAGATGGTCGAGTTCGCCAATGGCGTGCAGGGCATGGCCCTCAACCTCGAAGCCGACAACGTCGGCGTCGTGATCTTCGGCTCGGACGCCGAGATCAAGGAAGGCGACACCGTTCGTCGTACCGGCACCATCGTGGACGTGCCGGTCGGCAAGGGCCTGCTAGGCCGCGTGGTCGATGGCCTGGGCAACCCGATCGACGGCAAGGGCCCGATCGTGGCGGCCGAGCGCCGCCGCGTCGAGGTGAAGGCGCCGGGCATCATCCCGCGCAAATCGGTGCATGAGCCGGTGCAGACCGGCCTGAAGGCGATCGACGCGCTTGTGCCGGTTGGCCGTGGCCAGCGCGAGCTGATCATCGGTGATCGTCAGACCGGCAAGTCGGCAATCGCGATCGACACGTTCATCAACCAGCGTGAAGTGAACAAGGGCGACGACGAATCGAAGAAGCTGTACTGCGTCTATGTCGCAGTGGGCCAGAAGCGTTCGACCGTCGCGCAGCTCGTCCGCACGCTGGAAGAGAATGGCGCGATGGAATATTCCATCATCATCGCCGCGACCGCTTCGGACCCGGCGCCGCTGCAGTTCCTGGCGCCGTACACCGGCACCGCGATGGGCGAGTTCTTCCGCGACAACGGCATGCACGCCGTGATCGTGTTCGACGACCTTTCCAAGCAGGCAGTCGCTTATCGTCAGATGTCGCTGCTGCTGCGCCGTCCGCCGGGCCGTGAAGCCTATCCCGGCGACGTGTTCTATCTCCACTCGCGCCTGCTGGAGCGTGCGGCGAAGATGAACGACGCCAATGGCGGTGGCTCGCTGACCGCGCTGCCGATCATCGAGACGCAGGCAGGCGACGTGTCGGCCTACATCCCGACCAACGTGATCTCGATCACCGACGGCCAGATCTTCCTTGAAACCGACCTGTTCTTCGCGGGCATCCGCCCGGCGATCAACGTCGGTCTGTCGGTGAGCCGCGTCGGCTCGGCCGCGCAGACCAAGGCGATGAAGAAGGTGTCGGGCTCGATCAAGCTGGAGCTGGCGCAGTACCGCGAGATGGCGGCCTTCGCTCAGTTCGGTTCGGACCTCGACGCATCGACCCAGAAGCTGCTGAACCGTGGCGCGCGCCTGACCGAGCTGCTGAAGCAGCCGCAGTTCTCGCCGCTGCCGTTCGAGGAGCAGACGGTGTCGATCTTTGCCGGCACCAACGGCTATCTCGACAATGTCGCGGTGCAGGACGTGGTCCGTTACGAGGCGGCGATGTTGGCCTTCATGCGCGACCAGCATGGCGCGACGCTGGCGAAGATCCGCGATACGCGCGATCTGGGCGACGAGGCCAAGGGCCAGGTCGTCGCGGCGCTCGACGCTTTCGCCAAGACGTTCGCGTAACGGATAGGGCAACACATCGCGTCACCCCGGCGTCAGGCCGGGGTCCCGCTGCTGCCACGGCAGGAACAGGCGGGAGGCCGCGCAGGCGCGGCATGACGGGTGAGGGGACGGTGAAGAACTAGAATGGCAAGCCTCAAGGCCCTAAAGATCCGCATCGGCTCGGTGAAGTCGACGCAGAAGATCACCAAGGCGATGAAGATGGTCGCCGCCGCGAAGCTGCGCCGTGCGCAGGAAGCGGCGATCGCCGGTCGCCCCTATGCGGAGCGGCTGGAGGCGGTGATGTCCAGCCTCGCGTCCAAGGTGACGGTCAGCGAGAACAGCCCCAAGCTGCTCGCGGGCACCGGCAAGGACCAGGTGCACCTGCTCGTCGTCGCGACGTCGGAGCGCGGCCTGGCGGGCGCGTTCAACACGAACATCGTTCGTGCCGCGCGCAAGAAGGCCGAGGAGCTGGAAGGCCAGGGCAAGACGGTGCGCTTCTATCTCGCCGGCAAGAAGGGGCGCGTGCTGCGCCGTTTCTACCCGGACGCGATCCTGGCCGATCATGAGCTCGGGCAGCACAAGGTGCTCGGTTTCGACCAGGCACGCGAAGTTGCCGATGACCTGATCGCACGCTTCGAGGCGGGCGAGTTCGACGTCGCGCATCTGTTCTACGCCAAGTTCCAGTCGGCGCTGGTGCAGATCCCGACCGGGCAGCAGATCATTCCGGTGTCGGTGCCGACGGTTGCCGTCGATACCGCCAACGATGGCGATGCGGCGGTGGAGTACGAGCCCGACGAGGAAGCGATCCTCGCCGAGCTGCTGCCGCGCAACGTCGCGATCCAGGTGTTCCGCGCCATGCAGGAAAATGCCGCGTCCGAGCAGGGCAGCCGCATGACCGCCATGGACAATGCGACGCGCAACGCCGGCGACATGATCAAGCGGCTGTCGATCCAGTACAACCGCGCGCGTCAGGCCGCGATCACGACCGAGCTGGTCGAGATCATCTCGGGCGCCGAAGCCCTGTGATGAAGGCGGGCATCCTGCTGGCGGCGGCGACGCTTGCCCTGGCGGGTTGCTCCGGCGCGCCTGCCGGGAATGACACGGCAGAGGCGGCCTACAACAACAGCTTCGTCTCGCCCAATCTTGCCGGGGGAACCTGGCAAGGGGTGTTCGACGATCCGGCAAGCTCGATCGACCATTTCGCACGCATCGGGCTTCGCCCCGGTGCATATGAGAAGGTCGGTGGCGAATGGCGATCGGAGGCCGTGCCAACGGCGATGACCGATCCGTCGGCGCCCAACCCGGTGATGGCGATGTTCGTCGCCGCCGGAGACGAGAAGAAGCTGTCGCGAGTCACCTTCACGCTGGTCGAGCCGCTTGCGTCGAACGACCAGCAGGCGCGCGACCAGTTCGACAAGTGGATGAGCCAGGCGCTTACCCAGCTTGGCGTGGCCGGTGGCGACCAGGCGTTGAAGGCGATCCATGGCGAAGCGAGCGCGACCGGCACGGTGCCGGGCGGCGCGCGCTACGCCGTCGATCGTGAGACGACCGACAAGGATCGGTTGCTGGCCGTGACCTTCACGCCCGGCGACCCTATATTGAACGGGACCGACCCGACGGCTAGCTGAGCCGCCGCAACGCCCCGCACGACGACCAACGACACAATCCTGCACCCGCAGGCACGACGAAGAAGGTAGAAGCAAGATGGCCACCGTCCTCGAGGATCGCCCGACCACTTCGGGCAGCAACAATGTGGGCCGCATCAGCCAGGTGATCGGCGCGGTGGTCGACGTGACGTTCGACACCCACCTGCCGGCGATCCTGTCGGCGCTGGAGACGAGCAACAACGGCCAGCGCCTGGTGCTCGAAGTCGCCCAGCACCTGGGTGAGAACACCGTTCGCACGATCGCGATGGATTCGACCGAGGGCCTGACCCGCGGCCAGAGCGTGACCGACACGGGCGCGCAGATCACCGTGCCGGTCGGCCCGGCGACGCTCGGCCGCATCCTGAACGTCGTCGGCGAGCCGATCGACGAGCGCGGCCCGGTCAACTCGGAGCATCACGCGCCGATCCACGCCAAGGCGCCGGAGTTCATCGACCAGTCGACCGAAAGCTCGATCCTGGTCACCGGCATCAAGGTGATCGACCTGCTCGCGCCTTATGCAAAGGGCGGCAAGATCGGCCTGTTCGGCGGCGCCGGCGTCGGCAAGACCGTGCTGATCCAGGAGCTGATCAACAACATCGCGAAGGGCCATGGCGGCACGTCGGTGTTCGCGGGCGTCGGTGAGCGTACCCGCGAGGGCAACGATCTGTACCACGAGTTCCTCGACGCGGGCGTTATCGCCAAGGATGCCGACGGCAACCCGACGACCGAAGGGTCGAAGGTGGCGCTGGTGTTCGGCCAGATGAACGAGCCGCCGGGCGCGCGTGCCCGCGTCGCTCTGTCGGGCCTGACCATCGCGGAATACTTCCGTGACGTTGAGGGCCAGGACGTGCTGTTCTTCGTCGACAACATCTTCCGCTTCACCCAGGCGGGCGCGGAAGTGTCGGCACTGCTCGGCCGTATTCCGTCGGCGGTGGGCTATCAGCCGACTCTGTCGACCGACATGGGCGCGCTGCAGGAGCGCATCACGTCGACCAACAAGGGTTCGATCACCTCGGTGCAGGCCGTGTACGTCCCCGCGGACGACCTTACCGACCCGGCGCCGGCGACCTCGTTCGCCCACTTGGACGCGACGACCGTGCTTAACCGCGCGATCTCTGAACTCGGCATCTATCCGGCGGTGGACCCGCTCGATTCGACCAGCCGCGTTCTCGAGCCGCGCGTTGTCGGCCAGGAGCATTACGAGACGGCGCGCGCCGTGCAGACGATCCTGCAGAAGTACAAGTCGCTGCAGGACATCATCGCCATCCTCGGCATGGACGAGCTGTCCGAAGAGGATAAGCTGACCGTCAGCCGCGCCCGCAAGATCCAGCGCTTCCTCAGCCAGCCGTTCCACGTCGCCGAGGTGTTCACCAACATCCCCGGCAAGTTCGTGCAGATCGAGGACACGGTGCGCAGCTTCAAGGCGGTGGTGAACGGGGAGTACGATCACCTGCCGGAAGCAGCCTTCTACATGGTCGGCGGCATCGACGAAGTCGTCGCCAAGGCCGAGAAGCTGGCGCAGGAAGCGTAAGCACGTTTCCCTCCTGCCTAACAGGAGGGCCGCAGGGCGGGGATTGATCTGAGGATCGACCCCGACCGCCCGGTCCTCCCAGCCCCTTCCCGGGTGGAAGGGATTGAGAAGAAGAAATGCTGCACTTCGAACTCGTCACGCCTGAACGCCTCGTCCGCAGCGAGAGCGTGTACATGGTCACCGTTCCCGGCACCGAAGGCGACTTCGGCGTGCTGGAAGGCCATGCACCGCTGATGTCGACGATCCGCGACGGCAATCTGCTGGTCCAGAAGACCGCGGGCGCCGCGCCGGAAACGATCGCCATTCGCGGCGGCTTTGCTGAAGTGAACGCCAACGGCCTGACCGTTCTGGCGGAGCATGCTGCCTAAGGGCGGTTCGCTCACGCGTCCTTAGCGGACATTGTCAAAGGCTTCCCCGGATCGGATCCGGGGAGGCCTTTGTCGTTTTGGGCGTCGGCGCTAGCGGGCGAAGCTCCGTTGGAGGAAGTCGGCGTAGATGCTGGTCAGCGTGTGGAGGTCGGCCACCGATACCGCCTCATCAAGCTTGTGCATGGTCGCGTTGAGCAGGCCGAATTCCACCACCGGGCAGACCGCAGCGAGGAAGCGCGCGTCCGACGTGCCGCCCGAGGTGGAAAGTTCGGGCACCAGCCCGGTACAGGCCTCGATCGAGGTGGCGAGGGTGGCCGAAAGAGCGCCGGGCTCGGTCAGGAACGCCTCTCCCGACACCTTGGGCGTGACGATCGCGTCGGGTGCGTGGCGCTGGACGATGGCGGTGATCCGTCGGCCTAGCTCTTCGCCCCGGTGCAGGTCATTGAAGCGGATCGAGAGGCGGGCAGTAGCGCGCGCCGGGATCACGTTGGTCGAGGGGTTGCCGACGGTGATATCGGTCACCTCGATATTGGACGGCTGGAACCAGTCGGTGCCCGCGTCCAGCACGATTCCCTCGATCTCGGCCAAGGCCGCAATGAGCCGCGGGATCGGATTGTCGGCGAGGTGCGGGTAGGCGACATGCCCTTGGCGGCCAGGGATATCGATCCAGATGTTGACCGATCCGCGCCGGCCGATCTTCATCATGTCGCCGAGCCGCGTCGTCGAGGTCGGCTCTCCCACGAGGCAGGCGTCCGGGCGGATGCCGCGTGTCGCCATGCGATCGATCAACGCGCGGGTGCCGTAGATCGCCGGGCCTTCCTCATCGCCGGTGATCAGCAGGCTGGTGGTGCCGGGGCCATCGACCTGCGATGCGGCCGCGACGAAGGCGGCGATCGCGCCCTTCATGTCAACGGCGCCGCGGCCATAGAGCAGATCGCCGCGGACCTCCGGCTCGAAGGCGCCGCTGGTCCAGCCGTCACCCGGCGGGACCACGTCGAGGTGGCCTGCAAAGGCGATGTGCGGCCCGCCGCTGCCGCGGACGGCGAGGAGGTTTTCGACCGGACCGTCGGGCGCCTCGCCGACCAAGAAGCGATCCACGTCGAAGCCGAGCGGGCGCAAGGCCGCCTCAAGCACGTCGAACACCAGGCCGCGGGCAGGGGTAACGCTTTCGCAGGCGAGCAAGGCCTGCGCCAGCGCGAGAACATCGGTCATTGCCGGGCCGGCTGTTCGAACTGTTCGATCACCCAATCCTCTTCCTGCGCACCGGCGATCCAGTCCTGCATGAACGGATGGGCGAGGACGGCCGCGATATAGGATTGCGCGAACCGCGCGACCGGCAGCGAATAGGTAACGATGCGGGTGCAGACAGGCGCGAACATGATGTCGACGGCGTTGAACTCCCCGAACAGGAACTCGCCATCGCCACCCCAGCGGGCGCGGGCCTGCGCCCACAATTCCATCATTCGGGTGAGATCGGCCACCACGCCAGCCGATGGCGGTGCGGGCGGATAGATCTGGCGGATGTTCATGCTGTGCTCGCGGCGCAGCGAGACGAAGCTGGAATGCATTTCCGCCGCCATTGAGCGGGCCATGGCGCGGGCGGCATCGTCCTTGGGCCAGAACACGTCTCGGCCGACCTTGTCGGCGAGATATTCGATGATGGCGAGGCTGTCCCACACCACCGCGTCACCATCCCACAGGATCGGCACCTTGCCAGATGACGGGGCGAACTCTGCGCCCCCACGGCGCTTGTCCCAATCCTGATCATAGAGCGGCACCACGACTTCCTCGAACGGGACGCCCGACTGCTTGCAGGCGAGCCAGCCGCGCAGCGACCAGGAGGAATAGGCCTTGTTGCCGATGATCAATTTCATAGCTGCAAGGGGTAGAGCCGCGCGCGACCCCGTGCAACATTCGCCGGGCGAAACAGAACGAGGGGGGATTATGGAGACGGATCGGCGCGGGCTGCTGGGCGGCGCAGTGGCGGGGGCGGCGTTGCTGGCGCCGGGAGCGGCAACGGCACAGGGCGGAGCCATGGACAAGATCCGCCGCGCGGTGATCGCCGGCCATGACGAAGCGATCGCGCGGCTGCGCCAGTGGATCGCGCTGCCCTCCATCGCGGCGGAGAACCGCGACATGGACAAGGGCGCGGCGATGATGGCGCAAATGGCGCGCGATGCCGGGTTCCAGCAGGCGACGATCGTCCCCACCGATGGCGCGCCGGGCGTATTCGCGACGATGGATAATGGCGCGGCCAAGACGCTGGGCCTGTATTTCATGTATGACGTCAAGCAGTTCGACCCGGCGGAATGGACCTCGCCGCCGCTGGAGGGGCGGATCGTCGACAAGCCGGGGCTGGGCAAGGTGCTGGTCGGGCGCGGGGCGGTGAACCAGAAGGGGCCGGAAAGCGCGATGCTGGCCGCGCTTCATGCGTTCAAGCGCGCGGGTGTGAAGCCGCCGGTCAATCTGGTGCTGGTGGCGGAGGGTGAGGAGGAAATCGGCTCTCCCAACTTCAGGCAGATCGTCGAGCGGCCCGAGGTGCTGGCGGCGCTGAAGAAATGCAGCGGCGTGATTATCCCGGCGATGTGGCAGGACCCGACGACGGGTGACTTCACGATCAACCTGGGCGCCAAGGGTATCGTTGAACTGGAGCTGATCGCCTCGGCCGACAATTGGGACCGCGGGCCGACGCGCGACATCCATTCCAGCCAGAAGGCGATCATCGACGCGCCGGCGTGGCGGCTGGTCAAGGCGCTCGACACCTTGGTGTCCGAGGACGGGAATACGCCGACGATCGACGGCTGGTTCGACAAGGTTCGCCCGCTGACCGCGCGCGAGAAGGCGCTGATCGCGGAGAACGCGCGGGTGAGCGACTCGACTGATGCGTTGCGGCAGGCCGGGGTGAAGAAGTGGATCGGCGAGGAGAGCTGGCAGGCGACGCTGGAGCGGCTGGCGGCGATGCCGACGGTCAATATCGAGGGGCTGGTCGCGGGCTATACCGGCCCAGGCGGCAAGACGATCCTGCCGGCCAGGGCGACGGCGAAGCTCGATTTCCGGTTGGTGCCCAACCAGACCTATGCCGATTGCGTCGCCAAGGTGCGCGCGCATCTGGACAAGCGCGGGTTCAAGGACATCGCCGTCAAGGTGGGTGGTGGCTACGACCCGACCGAGACGGCGGAGGACTCGGCGCTGATCAAGGCCGAACGCGCGACGTGCGAGCGGGCAGGGGTGAAGACGACGGTCTATCCGCGGCTCGCAGGAAGCTGGCCCGGCTATATCTTTACCGGCGCACCCGTGTCGCTACCCGCGGGACAGTTCGGGCTGGGGCATGGCAATGGCGCCCATGCTCCTGACGAATATCTGCTGATCGAAAGCACCAATCCGAAGGTGATGGGCTATGATGCGGCGACCGCCGTGTTCGCCGATTTCCTGTATCAGGTCGCAGCGATCGCCTGAGGGTGCAGGTGGGGGCGATCGGTCAGCCGATCGCCTCGATCACCGCGGCGCGCAGTTCGGGGATGCCCATGCCCTTCTCGGCGGAGGTGGCGATGATCTCCGGATGCGCGGCGGGGCGCTTGCGTGCCTCAGCGACGGTGCGTTCCGTGACCTCGGCAAGCTCGCTCGCCTTGATCTTGTCCGCCTTGGTCAGCACCATGCGGTAGCTGACGGCCGCCTTGTCGAGCATCTCCAGGATCTCGCGATCGACGTCCTTCACGCCGTGGCGCGCGTCGATCAGCACCAGCGCGCGCTTCAGCACCTGACGCCCGCGCAGGAAGTCGTTCACCAGGAAGCGCCATTTCTTGACGATGTCCTTGGGCGCCTTGGCAAAGCCGTAGCCGGGCATGTCGACGAGGCGGAACAGCAGCGGATCGCCGATATCGAAGAAGTTCAGCTCCTGCGTTCGCCCCGGCGTGACCGAGGTGCGTGCCAGCGTCTTGCGCCCGGTCAGCGCATTGATGAGCGACGACTTTCCCACGTTGGAGCGACCGGCAAAAGCGACTTCGGGCACCAGCGGATCGGGCAGGAACTGAAGCGCGGGGGCTGACTTCAGAAACTCGATCCGGCCGGCGAAGATCTTTCGCGCGGTCTCGATCTCCTCGGCGGAGCGGCTTGCCGCTTCGCTGACGTCGGGCGCGAGATGGCCTGCCACCTCCGGCACCGGCATATCGCCGGGCGTATCGCCGGTGTCGGAGGGGGACTGGCTCATTTCGACGGTGCTTCCTTCAGGCCCGGGTGGCGGGCGTAGAGCAGCTTCTGCTGCAGGATGGTGAGGACGTTGGAGGTGATCCAGTAGACCTGGAGGCCGACCGCGAACGGCGCCATCACGAACATCAGTACCCACGGCATCAGCGCGAAGATCTGCTTCTGTGCGTCATCCATCGGCGCCGGGTTCAGCTTGAACTGGAAGTACATGCTGATGCCGAGCAGGATCGGGATCACGCCGATCGCCAGGAATGACGGCGGGGTGAAGGCGAGCAGGCCAAACAGGTTGACGGGGGTCAGCGGATCGGGCGCGGACAGATCCTTGATCCAGCCGACGAACGGCTGATGCCGCATTTCGATCGTCAGCATCAGCATCTTGTACAGCGCGTAGAAGATCGGGATCTGCAACAGGGTGGGAAGGCAGCCGGCGAGCGGATTGACCTTCTCCGTCTTGTACAGCGCCATGATCTCCTGCTGCATCCGCGGCTTGTCGTCTTTGAAGCGCTCCTGGATGGCCTTCATCTTCGGCTGGACGGCGCGCATGTTGGCCATCGACGCGAACTGGCGCTGCGCGATCGGGAACATGAGCAGGCGGATCGTCAGCGTCAGCAGGATGATCGCGACGCCGAAGTTGCCGACATGGCGGAACAGCCAGTCGAGATAGTAGAAGATCGGCTTCTCAACGACGCGGAACCAGCCCCAGTCGAGTGCATAGTCGAACCGGGTGACGCCTTCCTTGTCGGTGTAATGATCAAGCAGGCGAACTTCCTTCGCGCCGGCGAAGAAGCGGCTCGTCTGGGTGATCTGGCGGCCCGGGGGCAGCAGCTGGGCGTTGGTGGTGTAATCGCCCTGATAGGCCTTGTTGGCACCGGCGCGGAACTGGCCGTCGAAGGGACGCACCTGATCCGGGATCAGCGCGGTCAGCCAGTATTTGTCGGCAAAGCCGAGCCAGCCGCCGGTGGTGGAGAAGCGCTGCGGCGCTTCGTCCAGATCCTTGAAATCGACGTCATAGTCGGCCTTGTCGTTGTGGACCGACATCGGGCCGACGTGGATCGTCCAGCTGTCCGGATCCTTCGACACGCCGGCGCGGTTGACCAGGCCGTAGGCGGCGACCGGAACGGCGCCGGTGCCTGCATTGGCGACCGTCTGCTTGATCCCGAACATATAGCCGTCGTCGACGGTCAGCTCGATCGTGAAGCGCTGGCCCTTGTCGTTGGTGGCGGTCAGCGTGACCGGCTTTCCGGGGGCAAGGAGGTTGGACGAGGCGGTCCAGACCGTGTCGGCGGACGGCGGCGAGAGGCCGTCGTCACGCCAGCCAAACGCAGCGAAATATGCCTCGGGCGCGCCCGCTGGCGACAGCAGGCGCACCGGCGGCGAATCCTTCGCCACGGTGACCTTGTAATTCTTCAGCACGAGATCGTCGATCCGCGCGCCCTTCAGGTTGATCGAGCCGTGCATGGTCGGCGTGTCGATCTGCACCCGCGGCGTTTCGCGCAGCACGACGGCGCGGTCGCGATTGGCGGCCGGCGTATCGGCCGTCGGATCGGCGTTCTTGTTCGGCAGAACCTCGGTCTTGCCGTCCTCGATCTTCGTCACCGGCGGATTGGCGGTCGGGAAGAAGCGGTTCTGCACCACCGGCCAGCCGAACAGGATCAGCGCCGCGATGACCGCGAACAGCACGAAGTTCTTGTTCTCTTTGTTCACGAGCGCCTTATTCCCTTAGGGCCCAATCCATCATGGGACCGGATCATAGCCGTGCCCGCCCCACGGATGACATCGCGCGATGCGCTTTGCCGCGAGCCAGCTGCCTCGTGCTGCGCCATAGCGGCGCAAGGCCTCGATTGCATAGGCCGAACAGCTTGGCTGGTAACGACAGGTTGGTGGCAGGATGAGCGACGGGCCGAGTTGCCATAGCCGAGCCACCAGGATCAGCAGGCGGGCGATCATCCCGGCACCTTGCCGCGGACACGCGTAGCCGTCTTTCGCAGCGCCTTGCCGAATTCGGCACGCAGGCTGGCATAATCACGCTCGATTCCGCCCATACGGCCGATCAGGACATGATCTGCACCCGGCACGCCATCTGACGGCAGCAGCTCACGCGCGAGCGCCCGCAGCCGGCGTTTCATCCGGTTGCGCACCACCGCGTTGCCGATTTTCTTGGTGACGGTATAGCCAACGCGGATCGTCGCGTCGCCATCATTGCGGGGGCGCACCAGAAGCACGAAGCCGGGCATGGGTGCGCGCTCGCCCGCGTTCGCCGCCAGGAAATCCCGGCGGCGGGTAAGCGTCTGAATGATCGAGTCGCCTGCGCGAGGCTGACCGGCCGTTAGGCCGACAGCTTCTTGCGACCGCGCGCGCGACGCGCCCGAATCACGGCGCGGCCGCCGACCGTCGCCATCCGCGCACGGAAGCCGTGACGGCGTGCCCGCACCAGGTTGCTCGGCTGAAAGGTCCGCTTCATTGCTCATTCCCGAATCTGAAAAAGAAGGGCCGCCACGAGGGGCAGCCCGAACATGGCGCCGCATAGGTGAAGGTGACGGGTAAGTCAACGCGAGCCGATCACGCGATCCCGCGCGCGGCGGCGCAGCGCACCGCGGCGGCGCATTGCCCGGTCCGCGATGTTGCCGACGCGTGGCCAGCGACGTTTGGCACGGGCCCAGCGCACCTGCGCGCGGCGCGAGTTGCGGAGGATCAGGATCATGCCGCCGGCGAACAGGAAGATGCCGCCCGGCCCCGGCAACGGCCCCATCGCCGCCGCGCCCACGAGCAGCACGCCGCCGAGCGAGAGCTGCAGGATCCTCATGGCAGGGTGGCGATCATGCATGCGCCGCATGTGGCTCCGGTGTGTTGCGAAGACAAGACGGTGATGAATGGTTTGCAGCGCTGACAAAGCGGCTATGAACAATGTCATAACGGGGGCGGGGGATGCATGGCGGCGATCGTCGCGACGGTGGCGTATCTGGGGCTGGAGGCGCGCGCGGTCGAGGTTCAGGTGCAACTGATAGCTGGCCTGCCGGCGTTCAATCTGGTCGGGCTGGGCGACAAGGCAGTCGGCGAAAGTCGCGAGCGCGTGCGCGGCGCGATTGCCGCCATGGGGCTTGCCATGCCGCCCAAGCGGATCGCGGTGAACCTGTCGCCGGCCGACCTACCGAAAGAAGGATCGCATTTCGACCTTCCCATCGCGCTGGGGCTGTTGGCTGCGATGGGCGTGGTCGATGCCGAGGCGCTGGCGGATTATGTCATCGTCGGTGAGTTGACGCTGGACGGACGGATCGCCGCGTCACCTGGGGTGCTGCTGGCCGCGTTGCATGCCGCGGAACTGGGGCGTGGATTGATCTGCCCGGCCGCGCAGGGCGCCGAAGCCGCCTGGGCGAGTTCGATCGAGGTGCTGGCCGCGCCCGACCTGCTATCGCTGATCAATCACCTGAAGGGCCACGGGTTGCTCTCGGCCCCGGCGCCGGGTGAGGTCGTCGCTGGTGGTGAGGGGCCGGACCTGCGGCAGGTGCGGGGGCAGGAGACGGCCAAGCGCGCGCTGGAGATCGCAGCGGCGGGCGGACACAACCTGCTGATGGTCGGACCGCCGGGTGCCGGCAAGTCGCTGATGGCGTCCTGTCTGCCGGGCATCCTGCCTTCGCTCGATCCAGCCGAGGCGCTGGAAGTGTCGATGGTGCAATCGGTGGCGGGGGTGTTGGAGAACGGGCGGCTAACCCGCACCCGACCCTTCCGCGCACCGCATCATTCAGCCTCGATGGCGGCGCTTACCGGCGGCGGGCTGAAGGTGCGGCCGGGCGAGGTGAGCATGGCGCACCTGGGGGTCTTGTTCCTCGACGAGCTGCCCGAGTTCCAGCGCGCGGTGCTCGACTCGCTGCGCCAGCCGCTCGAGTCCGGCACGGTCAGCGTGGCGCGCGCCAACGCGCATGTGACCTTTCCGGCGCGTGTGCAGCTAGTCGCGGCGATGAACCCCTGCCGCTGCGGCTATCTGGGTGATGCCGGGCTGGCCTGCGCCCGGGCGCCGAAATGTGCCTCCGATTACCAGGCGAAGGTATCGGGCCCCTTGCTGGACAGGATCGACCTGCATGTCGAAGTGCAGGCGGTGAGCGCCGCCGACCTGATGCTGCCGCCCCCAGTGGAGGGGTCGGCCCAGGTAGCCGCCCGCGTGGCACAGGTGCGGGCGATCCAGCAGGACCGGTATCGCGACCGCGGCATAAGGACGAATGCCGAAGCCGATGGCGATGTGCTGGAGGCGTTCTGCGCGCCGGATGCGGCGGGGCGTGCGCTGCTGGCGCAGGCGGCGGAGGCGATGCGGCTGTCGGCGCGCGGCTATACCCGCATCCTGCGCGTCGCCCGGACGATTGCCGACATGACGGGTTCCGACGCCGTGGGACGCATCCATGTGGCGGAGGCGCTGAGCTATCGGCGGCGGGCGCCGACAAATTGAGGGGTCAGCCGGCGAGGCGGTGATCGGGATCGAGCAGCGGCGCGCCGGGGGCAAGGAGGCGCCGCTCCGCCAGGAGCCTGCGCGTGTTGGCCGAGTTCATCGGCCGCCCGTAGAGATAGCCCTGGCCGCGTGCGCAGCCGAGGTTGCGCAGCCAGCCCTCCGTCTCGATGTCCTCGACGCCTTCTGCGGTTACCGGCAGGTTCAGGCTGGAGCCAAGGCCGGCGATGGCGCTGACCACAGCGGCGCTGTCGCTGTCGCTGGCGACCGCCTTCACCACGCTCCGGTCGATCTTGATCCGGTCGAACGGCAGCGCGCGCAGGTGGCCGAGGCTGGAATGGCCAGTGCCGAAATCATCCAGCGCGACGCGGATGCCCTGGTTCTTGAGGCTGCCGACGATCGACTGAGCGAGCGGCAGGTTTTCGAACAGCGCGCCTTCGGTGATCTCGATCTCCAGCCGATGCGCGGGGAAGCCGGTTTCGAGCAGGAGCTTGATGATCTTCTGCGGCAGCCAGGCGTCGCGCAACTGCGCGGGCGAGATGTTGATCGACAGGCTGAGCGAGGGATCCCAGTCGCGCGCGGCATGGAACGCCTGACGCATCACGGCCAGCGACAGGTCGGCGATCATGCCGGTCTGTTCGGCGATGGTGATGAACCGGTCTGGCGGGATGATGCCGTGGACCGGGTGGTCCCAGCGGGCGAGCACTTCGAACCCGAACAACTGGCCGGTGGCGAGGTCGATCTGCTGTTCGAAATAGGGGATGATCTGGCCCGCCGGAATGGCGTCGCGCAGCGCCTGTTCCAGTTCGTTGCGCGCCTGCAGCGCACGCGCCATCGCCGGATCGAACCAGCCGACGCGGTTTCGCCCGGCTTCCTTGGCGGCGCACATCGCGATTTCGGCCGCGCGCGTCAGCGCGTCGATCGAGCCACGCTCCACGTCCGACCGTGCAAGGCCGATGGTAGCCGTGATCTGAATGCCCGCGCCGTCGATCTCGATCGGCTGCGCGAGGTGGCTGACGAGGCGCTCGGCTATACGCTGTACGGTATCGGGATCGCGCGGATCGAAGACGAAGGCGCAGACGAATTCGTCCCCGCCGAGCCGTCCGGCCAGTGCGAAAGGTGGCAGCTCGGCCTGGATCTGGCTGGCAACGCGGGCGAGCAGCTTGTCACCCGTGGCGTGGCCATGGAGTTCGTTCACCGCGCGAAAGCGATCGAGATCGACCAGCAGGAGCGCGGTGGCGCGATGCCTGCGCGACGCATCGAGCAGCATCGCGCTGCCCTGCTCCGTCAACGCCCGACGATTGAGCAGGCCGGTCAGCGGATCACTGGTCGGCGTCAGGCGGGTACGAGCGCTGTTCGCCAGCCGCTGCCCGACCAGCTGGGTGATCTGGCGATGGCGGTGCCACCCGAGAAGAATGAGCGCGACATTCAGGAGAAGCGCGAGGACCATCAGTTCGTCCACCGCGCCGCCGAACCTGCGCTGCAGAAGGGTGGCGGCCGTTGCACCGAGCAGCGCAACGAACAGCCCGATCGCGGCGATCGTGATACGGCCTGCAGGGGTAGCGCGCGGCTCAGCAGAACCACGCGAGACCTGGGCGGGGGGCGCCGAGTCTTCCATCTCGCCCCATGATGCGGCGGGGCCATGTATAATTTGTTAACTGCCCGATGCTTGCCCTGAAGCGCCGTTTGCCGTACAGGCCGCGCAACGTTCCGAGTTGAACGCTGAAGACGAGCGCCCATTGTGGTGCACGCTGGCCGGCGAGGTTTCGCCCGCCGGCGCTTTTGCGTTTGGGCGGAAGAAAGGAGTTTTGACGCGATGTTCGACAGCCTGAGCGACCGTCTTGGCGGTGTATTCGACCGTCTTCGCGGCCGCGGCGCGCTGACCGAGGCCGATGTCCGGCAGGCCATGCGCGAAGTGCGCATCGCGTTGCTGGAGGCTGACGTCGCGCTGCCGGTCGCGCGGCAGTTCGTCGAAGAGGCCACCGAAAAGGCGATCGGCCAGAACGTGCTGCGCTCGGTGACTCCGGGGCAGCAGGTCGTCAAGATCGTCAATGACGCGCTGGTCGCGATGCTCGGCGGCGACGATCCCGAAGCGGCCGAGCTGAAGATCGACGTCACGCCGCCGGCGGTGGTGATGATGGTCGGCCTGCAGGGGTCGGGCAAGACGACCACGACCGCGAAGATCGCCAAGCGCCTGTCGGGCGGCAAGGCGGGCCGCGATCGCAAGAAGGTGCTGATGGCGTCGCTCGACGTCAATCGCCCGGCGGCGCAGGAGCAGCTGGCGACGCTGGGCAAGCAGATCGAGGTGCAGACGCTGCCGATCGTGGCCGGGCAGCAGCCGGTCGATATCGCCCGCCGCGCACTTCAGGCGGCGAAGCTGCAGGGCTTCGACGTGCTGATGCTCGACACCGCCGGTCGTCTCCACGTCGACCAGGCGTTGATGGACGAGATGAAGGCAGTGGCGGAAATCGCCACGCCGCAGGAAATCCTGCTCGTCGTCGATTCGCTGACCGGCCAGGACGCGGTCAATGTCGCGCAGAGCTTCTCGGCGCAGGTGCCGCTGACCGGCGTCGTGCTGACCCGCATGGACGGCGATGCGCGCGGTGGTGCGGCGCTGTCGATGCGCGCCGTCACCGGCAAGCCGATCAAGTTTGCCGGCGTCGGCGAAAAGATGGACGCGCTCGAGGCGTTCCATGCGGAGCGGGTTGCCGGCCGTATCCTGGGCATGGGCGATGTCGTCAGCCTGGTCGAGAAGGCGGCGGAGTCGATCCAGCAGGAAGACGCCGAGCGCATGGCGGCGAAGCTGGCCAAGGGCCAGTTCGACATGGACGACCTGCGTGGCCAGCTGGCGCAGATGCGCCGCATGGGCGGCCTCGGCGCGCTCGCCGGCATGATGCCCGGCATGAAGAAGGCGCAGCAGGCGATGGCCAACGGCGCGGTCGACGAACGCATTCTGCTGCGCATGGATGCGATGATCACGTCGATGACGCCGAAGGAGCGATCGAAGCCCGAACTGATCAACGCCAAGCGTAAGATTCGTATCGCCAAGGGCAGCGGCACGACCGTTCAGGACGTGAACAAGCTGCTGAAGATGCACCAGGAAATGTCCACCGCGATGAAGAAGATCCGCAAGATGGGCGGTATCAAGGGCATGCTGGCGATGCTGGGCAAGGGTGGTCCTGGCGGCGGCATGGCCGGCATCGGCAACGCGCTGGGCGGGCCGGAGCTTGGCGACATGCTGGGCAAGGCCGGCGGCGGGCTCCCTGGTCTGCCCGGTGGTGCGGGCGGCCTGCCGCCCGGATTTCCGAAGTTCAAGAAGTAAGCAACCGCCCCGTCGCGGGGCAACATTGTCACCAACGAAATCCCCGCGTGCGCAGGGACGAAGACTTAGAAGGCAAGGAAGACTACAATGGCACTCAGCATTCGCCTGTCGCGTGGCGGCTCCAAGAAGCGTCCGTACTATCGCATCGTCGTGGCCGATGCGCGCAGCCCGCGTGATGGCCGCTTCATCGAGAAGATCGGCAACTACAACCCGCTGCTCGCCAAGGACGACGAGAAGCGCGTCGTGCTGAACGCGGAGCGTGCGAAGCACTGGCTGAGCAATGGCGCGCAGCCAACCGATCGTGTCGCCCGCTTCCTCGACCTCGCCGGCGTTCGCGAGCGTGCAGCCCGCAACAACCCGAAGAAAGCCGAGCCGGGCGAGAAGGCCAAGGAGCGCGCCGAGGAGCGTGCCGAGAAGCTGAAGGCCGCTGAGGAAGCGTCGCAGGCGGAGACCGAGGCCGTGATGGCCGCGGAAGTCGACGCAGCGACCGAGACGCCGAGCGCAGAGGCCGAGAAGGTCGCCGACGCGACGGCCGAGCAGTAAGCATCAAATCGGGTCATGGCGCGTTTTCCTTCGGCAGCGAAAGGAACGTGCCATGACCGTCGACCCCAAGCCTCACGCGCCAGACCCCAGGACCGCAAGCGATGACGACGAACAGGTCGCCAGCAACGAAGGAGTCTCTGCGAGTGAGCCCGCCGAAGGCGCAGACGACGTCCCAACAGGCGGCGAAGGCTCCCCCAACGGGTGAACCGCAGGTCGTCCTGGCGGTCATCACGGGGGCGCACGGCATCGGCGGCGAAGTGAAGCTCAAGCTCTTCGCCGATGATCTTGCCAGCTATACCTCCTTCAACAATGGCGCGCTGACGCTGAAAAGCGTGCGCGGAACGATCGCTCGGTTTGCGGAAGTGAAAGACCGCACGGCCGCGGAAGGATTGCGCGGGCTGGAACTGTCGGTTCCGCGCGCCGCCTTGCCGCCGTTGGAAGAGGGTGAATATTATCATGCCGACCTGATCGGCCTGCCAGCGGTATCCGACGCTGGCGAGACGCTGGGCCTCGTCGTTTCGGTCGAGAATTTCGGCGCCGGCGATGTGATCGAGGTCGAACGCCCGACCGGCAAGCGTTTCATGGTGCCGATGACGCCGCAGGCGGTTCCGGAATGGGATGACGAGCGGCTGGTGATCGCAGCGGCGTTCGCCGACGCCTGATACGGGCGGGTTGGCCGGCGGCGATCAGACGTCCATCTGCTTCACCGCCGCATTCCACATCGAGATGTTGTTACGGGCCTCCTGCACAAAGGCGGAGCGGCGCACGAAGCCGAGGAAGAAATCCGCCAGCCACTTGCCGGGATTGCGCAGCGGCCGTTCGAACTGAACGAGGAGCACCACACGGGTGCCGCCGGTCTCGTTCCACACTTCGTGATCATAGGTGTCGTCGAACACCAGAGTCTCGCCCTCGCGCCAACGCACGATACGGTTGTCGACACGCATGCGCACGTCGCCGTCATCGGGCACGATCAGGCCGAGGTGGCAGGTGATCAGCCCCTTCGAAACGCCGCGGTGCGCGGGAATGTGTGTGCCGGGCGCCAGGATCGAGAAGAAGGCGCTGTTCAGGCCGGGGATCTGCTCGACGAGGCGGGCAGTGGTGGGGCAGCGGTCGGCGTTCTCGTCGATGCGATAGCCATAGCCCCAGATGAAGAACGACCGCCACATGTTCACCTGCGCGATCGACCGGTGGTCGGGCGAGATGGTGGCGAGGCTGGGCGCGGCCTGGCCGCGCAGCGCGACCTCGATCGCCTCTGCGCGGATCGCGTCCCAATTGTCGCGCAGCAACTGCGTCCAAGGGAAGGTGCGCACGTCGAGCACGGGATCGTTCGAGACCAAAGATGACGAGGCGATCAGCCGGTCGAAGATCCCGCGAAGATGCTTGCCCACCCGGATGATCAAGGGACGGTTCGGATCAGCCTTCATCTCCGCCGAAGGGGCGGGCGCGCCCGAGATCGCGCAGACATCCGGGACCAGCACCGGCGCGATTGCTCGTTTGTCAGGTGCCAGGGAATCGCGGGCGGGAGAAATGGTGTTCACGATGCCTATCCGCCTTCTGATATTGGCGTGCGCGCAGCAGGCCACGACGTTCATGGCGACCGACTAGGGGCGGATCAGGTCCAAAACATGGCGAGGAAAGGGTGATCGAAAGATCGCCGGGGGGTGTGGCGGCAGCGTGTCGGGCAAGCTAGAAGCAGCCGCATGACCGCATTTTCGCGCGCGCTTGCTGCGCCGTTCGCCGTTGTTTCTCTTGTCGCGTTGGCGGCCGTTCCGGCCATTGGACAGCAGGCAGCGCAGAAGGCAGCTGCCACCGCCAGCCGGGCAGTGGCGGCCACTGCCGCGCCTGTGCAGGGCACGATCATCGATCCTGCAACGGTAAGGGTCGACACCTCGCCCTGGCTGTTCAAGGGATCGGACATTCCGCCCGACCCGGCGTGGAACTTCGGCGCACTGCCCAATGGCCTGCGTTATGCCGTCCGCAAGAATGGCGTGCCCCCGGGGCAGGTTGCAGTGCGGGTGCGCATTGATGCCGGATCACTGAACGAGACCGATGAGGAACGCGGCTACGCGCATCTAATTGAGCATCTCTCGTTCCGCGGCTCCAAATACGTGCCCGACGGCGAGGCGAAGCGGGTGTGGCAGCGGTTCGGCGCGACCTTCGGGTCGGATTCGAACGCGCAGACCACGCCGACCCAGACGGTCTACAAGCTCGACCTACCGGCCGCGACCGAGGCGAACCTCGACGAGAGTCTCAAGATCTTTGCCGGGATGATGTCCGAACCGGGCATCAATGCGCAGGGGCTGGCCGCCGAGCGGCCGGCGGTGCTGGCCGAGCAGCGCGAGGCGCCGGGACCGCAGGTGCGCCTGTCGGACGCGCGCAATGCCTTGTTCTTTGCCGGGCAGCCGCTGGCCGACCGCTCACCAATCGGCAATGTGAAGACGCTGGAAGCGGCGACGCCGGCCAGCGTGCAAGCATTCCACCAGCGCTGGTATCGCCCTGCGCGGACGGTGGTGATCATTTCTGGTGACATCGACCCGGCAGTCGCCGCCCGTCTGGTGGTGAAGAACTTCGGCGGCTGGAAGGGTGTTGGCCCTGATCCGGCGGACCCCGACTTCGGCAAGCCTGATCCGAAGGCGACGCCGACCGCGGCGATCAACGAGCCGTCGCTGCCGCCGCTGGTGATCAGCGCCACGCTGCGTCCGTGGACCTATCAGGACGATACGATCATCTTCAACCAGAAGCGGCTGGTGGACCTGGTGGCGATGCGGGTCATCAACCGGCGGCTGGAGGATCGCGCACGCGCCGGTGGCAGCTTCCTGCAGGCGAGCGTGAACCTGGAGGATGTGGCGCGATCCACCAACGGCACCTTCGTCAGCACCGTGCCGATCGGCGACGATTGGGAAGCGGCGCTGAAGGACGTGCGGGCGGTGATTGCCGACGCGATGGCCAATGCGCCGAGCCAGGCCGACGTCGACCGCGAGACCGCAGAGTTCGAAGGCGCGATGCGCAATGAGGTGGAGACCGCACGGGTCGAAGCCGGCGCCAAGCAGGCCGACGACATGGTCCAGGCGCTCGACATCCGCGAGACGGTGGCCGGGCCGCAGGAATCGTACAACATCTTCCTCGACGCCAAGAAGAAGGGGATGTTCTCCGCGGCTGGCGTGCTTGAGTCCACCCAGCGCGTGTTCAAGGGCGACGCGCAGCGCGCCATCGTCAACACGCGCATGGCGGACCCCGGTGCGGCCGCGAAGCTGGCGTCGGCGCTGACGGCGGACGTGTCGAAGCTGGCCGGACGGCGGGATCGTCAGTCGAAGGTCGATTTCAAGGACCTGCCGAAGCTGGGCAAGCCGGGCAACGTGACGGCGCGCGAGACGATTGCGGACCCCGGGATCGAGAAGGTGACCTTCTCCAACGGTGTGCGGATGCTGATGTACCCGAATGCATCCGAGACGGGTCGCGTATACCTGCGGGTCCGCTTTGGCCGCGGATATAGTGCGCTCCCAGCTGACAAGCCGACGGCGGCCTGGGCGGCGGATAGCGCGCTCATTCCTGGCGGGATCGGCAAGTGGAATCAGAGCGACCTCGACGCCCTGACCACGGGCCGCCGCATGGGGCTAGATTTCGATATCACTGACGATGCATTCGTCATGAGCGCCATGACGACCCCGGGCGACTATGCCGACAATCTGGCGTTGATGGCGGCCAAGCTGGCGGCGCCGCGCTGGGATGCAGCGCCCGTTCTGCGCGCCAAGGCCGCTGCGGTGGCGGGCTATGCCGGGTTCAATTCGTCGCCGGATGGTGTGCTGTCCCGCGATCTGGAGCGGCTGTTGCGCAATGGCGATCCGCGCTGGGGCCCGCCGACGCGCGAGGAGATCGATGCCCTGACGCCGGAGGGGTTCCGCAAGCTGTGGGAGCCGCTTCTGGCCACCGGCCCGATCGAGGTCGATGTGTTCGGCGACGTGACGGGTGACGAGGCCATTGCCGCCGTCGCCAAAACGTTCGGCGCGCTGAAGGCCCGCACGGAAGCGCCGGCGCTCTCGCCCGGCGCGGCTTTCCCGGCGCACAATGACGTGCCCGTGACGCTTACCCATGAGGGCGCGGACACGCAGGCGGCGGCGGTGATCGCCTGGCCGACCGGTGGCGGCAGCGCGGGTATCGCGGAGAGCCGGCGCCTCGACATCCTGTCTGCAATCTTCGGTGATCGCCTGTTCGATCGTCTGCGGTCGGTGGCCGGCGCGAGCTACAGCCCCAGTGCGGTCAGCCAGTGGCCGATGGGGCTTACGTCGGGCGGGCGTATGATCGCAGTCGGCCAGGTAGCGCCGGAGAATGTCGACCTGTTCTACAAGCTGAGCCGCGAGATTGCGGCGGAGCTGGTGTCAACGCCGGTCAGCGAGGACGAGCTGCGCCGCGCGGTCGGGCCGATGATGCAGTATCTGGCGCGCGCATCGTCGGGGAACCAGTTTTGGCTGCTGCTGGTGAACGGCGGCGCCTATGACCCCAATCGGCTGAACGGCGCGCGCACGCTGGTGAGCGATTACATGGGCATCACCCCCCAGACGTTGCAGGCAACCGCCGCCAAATATCTGCGGCCGGAGAAGGACTGGACGCTGAAGGTGCTGCCGAAAACGCCAGCGAAGTGATGCGACAGGCGCCGTCTCATTCCCGGGAATGAAGCGGCGTTTCCTTATCTGCGGAGAGGGCGGCGCTCGCTAAGTTCGTTGCGGATCGTGGTTGCTGCCACGCCGGCCTGACCCATGGCGTGGCTGATCTGATCCAGCCCCTTCACCACGTCCCCGGCCGCATAGAGGCCGGGAATGGTGGTGCGCTGATGTTCGTCGGTGACGATACAGCCATCGTCGGTGCCGCGTGCGCCGGCACCCAGCGCAAGTTCCGAGCGGATCTGTGAGCCAAGCGCCGGATAGACGCTGTCGAAGCGGAGGCGACCGTGGGCGGTGTCGAAGGCGAGCTGGTCGCCCTCGATCGCGTAATGGCCGCACGGACCATCCACCCGCGTCACCCCGGCGGCGTCCAGCGCATCGGCACAAGCGTCGTCGAGCATGTGTTCGGCATCGGGAGCGATCAGCGTGACATCGCGCGTATAGCCGCGGAGGAACAGCGCCTCGCGCATCCCGTGCGTGCCGGTACCGATGACCCCGACGCGCTTGTCGGTCACTTCATAGCCGTCGCAGATCGGGCAGTAGCGGAGGAGGCCTCGCTGCAGCGCCTCGTCGTGCAACGCCGCCTCTATCCTTGGCCGGTTGTTCACCACGCCGGTGGCGAGAAGGACGGTGCATGCCTCCACGGTCGTTTCCCCTGTACGCACGACGAAATGGTCGTCCACCGGCTCAACCGCGGTGACCTTTGAGTCGTGCGAGCGAACGCCGAACGAGGCGGCTTGCTGCCGCATGCGGGCGAGCAGATCCTTGCCGCTGATCCCGCCGGGAAAGCCGGCGTGATTGTGCGTGCAGGGGATCAGCGCGGCCCGGCTCTCGCCGCTGTCGTACAGGGCGATGTCGAGGTGGAAGCGGGAGAGGTAGATGGCGGCGGTCAGACCTGCCGGGCCGCCGCCGATGATGACGCAGTCGTGCATGGCCTGCCGAGCGCATTGGTCGCTTTCTGGTTCCCTGGCTCGGCGATTGACGCGGCGCGGGGGTGCGGTATCGCTTCGGCAACTAACCGGGGGGATGACGATGAAGATCCGCGCGCTTTCTGCGGCCTTGTTCCTGACGCTGCCAGTGGCCGCAGCAGCGCAGAACAACGCCGTACCCGCGACGACGACGCCTGAGGCGAAGCCTGCGGCGGCCACGTCGATCGAGGCGATTGAGCCGCAGATCACGGGCTTCTTCGACAGCTGGATGAAGAACGCGCATGTGCCGGGTCTAGTCTATGGCGTTGTGAAGGACGGCAAGCTGGTGCTGGTCCGGGGCCTGGGCGTTCAGGATATCGCCAGCAAGAAGCCGGTGACCGCCGACAGCAGGTTCCGCATTGCGTCCATGTCCAAGGCGTTCACCGCCATGGCGATCCTGAAGCTGCGCGACGAGGAGCGCGTGTCGCTCGACGCGCCGGCGGAGCGATACGTGCCCGAACTGCGCAACTGGCGCTATCCAACCGCTGACAGCCGGCGGACGCGGGTGGCGGACCTGCTGCATCATACGGCGGGGTTGGTGGAGGATAATCCCTGGGGCGACCGGCAGCAGCCATTGTCGGAGCCCGCCTTCACCGCGATGCTGAAGGCCGGCGTGCCGCTGGCGCAGGCGCCGGGTCTGCGCATGGAATATTCCAACCTTGGCTATGCGACGCTGGGGCGGATCGTCAGCAACGTCTCCGGGCAGCGGTATCAGGATTATATCCGTAGCAGCATCATGACCCCGCTGGGCATGACATCGACCGGCTATGACGTGCTGAACGGGCCGCAGGACCTGCGTGCCCTGGGCTATCGCTGGCAGGACAATGCCTGGGTGCGTGAGCCGGACATGGCCGATGGCGCTTTCGGTGCGATGGGCGGCGTACAGACGACCGCCAACGATTACTGGCGCTGGGTGGCGTTCCTGCTGTCGGCGTGGCCGGCACGCGACGATCCCGACAAGGGGCCGATCAAGCGTGCGACGGTGCGCGAGATCGTCGAGGGGTCGAACTTCGTCAACACGGTGGAGCGGCCCGGCGCGTCAGGCCGCCCATGCCGGGTTGCGAGCGCCTATGGCATGGGCTGGCAGGTGGTGAACGACTGCGACGTGGGGCGCATCGTGACCCATTCGGGCGGCTACCCCGGCTATGGTTCGATCGTGATGCTGCTGCCGGATGCTGGCGTTGGTGTGTTCGCCTTCGCCAATCGCACGTATGCCGGGCCTGGCCTGCCCGTATCGCAGACGCTCTATGCGCTGCGGCAGGCGGGGCTGGCCGAGGAGCGTACGGTGCCGGTATCGCCCGATCTGGCGCGGGCCTATGACATCATGCGTGACGTGTGGCGCAGCGGGGATCCGGCGCGGGCGCCGCTGGCCAACAATGTCGTGCCCGATCGTGATCTCAACCGCCGGCGCAAGGATATTGCCGAGCTGAAGAAGCAGGTTGGCGCATGTCGTACCGATGCCGCGATCGAGCCGATCTCGGCAATGGAGGGAACCTTCACCTGGGCGTGCGCCAACGGCAATGTCGCGGGACGGGTACAGCGCGCGCCGACACCGGCGTTGAGTCTTCAGGTGTTGAGCTTTACCGCCGCCAAGTGACCTTTCATGCGACCGTCCTGACGCTGTATCCCGAGATGTTTCCCGGGCCGCTTGGCTTTGCCATTGCCGGCCGGGCGCTGGCGGAGGGGCGATGGTCGCTCGACGCCGTCAACATCCGGGATTTCACCACCGATCGCCATCGCACCGTCGACGATACGCCGGCGGGGGGTGGCGCTGGCATGGTGCTGCGGGTCGACATCCTGGCCGCTGCGGTCGACGCGCAGGGGCAGGGGCGGCCGGTGCTGGCGATGACCCCGCGCGGCAAGCCGCTGACCCAGGCGCGCGTGCGCGAGCTGGCGGCGGGGCCGGGCGCCGTGGTGCTGTGCGGGCGGTTCGAGGGGTTTGACGAACGCCTGTTTGAAGGCCGCGAGATAGAGGAAGTGTCGATCGGCGACTATGTCCTCTCCGGCGGTGAGACGGCGGCGCTGGTGCTGCTGGATGCTTGCGTTCGGCTGCTTCCCGGCGTAATGGGCGCCGCTTCAAGCGGGGTCGAGGAAAGCCACGAAAGTGGCCTGCTCGAATATCCGCATTATACCCGACCTGTTGAATGGGAAGGGCGCACGATCCCTGAAGTGCTGCGATCGGGGGATCATGCGAAAATTGCCGCTTGGCGCCAGCGCCGGGCGGAGGAAGATACACGGCTACGGCGGCCGGACCTGTGGGAGCGCCACGTCGGTGCTCGGGTCAACCGCCCTCTGGCGCGCGGCGACGATGTGGGAAAAAGTTGAGATGAACCTGATCCAGCAGCTCGAGGCCGAGCAGATCGCGAAGCTGACCGCGAACAAGAAGATCCCGGAATTCCGCCCTGGCGATACGCTGAAGGTCGGCGTGAAGGTGGTCGAGGGTGAGCGTACCCGCGTCCAGAACTACGAAGGCGTGTGCATCGCGCGGTCGAACAAGGGCATGGGTTCCTCGTTCACCGTTCGCAAGATCTCCTTCGGTGAGGGCGTCGAGCGCGTCTTCCCGCTCTACTCGCCGAACATCGATTCGATCGAGGTGGTCCGCAAGGGCGCCGTGCGTCGTGCGAAGCTGTACTACCTGCGTGGTCGTACGGGTAAGTCGGCGCGTATCGCCGAGCGTCGCGACAATCGTCCGGCGAAGGCCGAAGCCGCCGAATAAGCGGTTCGGAACACGTTCAAGGAAGGCGTCGGCAGCCAATCTGCCGGCGCCTTTTTTGTTGGAGCGGCCGCCGGAGGGCAGGGCGGCCGTGCACTCTAACTCAGCTCTGCCCTGTCCCGCGAACGATCTCCACGATCCGGTCGCCAAGCTGTATGTTCTCCGCCTCGCGCTGGTCGAAACCGATGCATTCGCCGTTGCGAAACATGCGAACGCCAAGGCCCGTCGTGAGGGCGCTCAGCGGTCGCCCGACGTCCTCGGGCGTCGCGTCCCGCTCGCGCAGCGCAACCCGGCCATGCGCGGCGGCGAGGTCGGTCAGATATTCCGCCACATGCGGCCCGTTGGTGGAGCCCGCGAGGAGCAGCCCGGCGAAGCTCGCCGGATTGATCACGACATCCGCGCCCGCCTGCCGCGCGAGCGGCTCATTGTCGTCGGACCGGACCACCGCGCTGATGCGGACATTTTCCGACAAACGGCGTGCGGTCAGCACGATCAGGATTGTGGTGTCGTCCCGCCCGGCCGAGACCATGAGGGTCGACGCCTGCGCCACGTGGGCGATCTCCAGCGTCTTGTCGCGGGTGGCATCACCATCAAGGACGACAGCGCCGCATTGTTCGGCGTCGGCCAGCGCGCGCTCGTCACGGTCGATGACGACGATGTTCGCCGGATCGCATCCGCGCCGCTGCAGTTCGCGCAGCGCCTCCGTTCCGCTCGTGCCGTAGCCGGCGATGACGACATGGCCGGTGAGTCGGCGCTGGATGACCTTCATGCGCCACCGATACCATGTGCGCCGAAGAAGGAAGTCATAGGCCGTCCCCAGGAAGATCAACCATACGAACAGGCGGATCGGCGTGACGACGAAGGTGTCGAACAGCCGAGCGCTGTTGGTCACCGGAACGATATCGCCATAGCCAACCGTCGTCACCGTGATCATGGTGAAATACAGAAGGTCGATGAAGCTGATGTGGCCGTCGATATTGTCGCGCAGGCCCTCGCGATCGAGCCAGTGGCCGACGAGTGCGATGCCGACGAGCAGAAACGCGAGCAGGATACGCAGACCCAGGCTCGCCCAATCGGGCAGGCCGCTGCGTCGACGCAGGTGAAGCTCCTCGTCGCGATTCTTCAGACGCATGACATGGCTGTAGAGCAAGCGGCAGTGGCTTAGCCAGTGAGGGCGCTACGGACTTTGCGCTGCGCGGCGCGGGCGGCTAACCCGCTGGGAACAATCGAGCGGGAAGAATGAATGCGGATATGGATGGCGGCGGCTGGCGTGGGACTGGCATTGTATGCGGCGACCGCCGTGGGTCAGCCGGTGAAGAAGGGCTCGCCGCTGACGTTGGAGCGGGTCTTTGCCAGCCCCGACCTGGGTGGCGGGCAACCGCAGGCGCTGCGCCTGTCGCCCGACGGTACGCTGCTGACGTCGGTGCGGCCCCGCGAGGATGAGCGAAACCGCTTCGACCTGTGGGCGATGGATACGCGCACGGGCCAGTGGCGGATGCTGGTCGATTCGAAGCGGATCGGCAGCGGCGCGGAATTGTCCGAGGCCGAGAAGATGCAGCGCGAGCGGGATCGCTCCAAGACGGGCAAGACCGGCATCCTCGATTACGGCTGGGCGCCCGACGGGAAGTCGATCCTGGTGCCGGTGGATGGCGAGCTGTTCGTCGCGACGCTGGACGGCAACGTGCGCAAGCTGGACGGATCCAAGGGGGCGCTGAACCCGGTCGTGTCGCCGCGGGGCGGTTTCGTCAGCTTCGTGCGTGACCAGAACCTGTGGGTCGGGGACGCAAATGGCGTTGCGCGCGCCATCACCACCGAGGGCGGCGGCACGGTTCACTTCGGTGAGGCGGAGTTCGTCGCGCAGGAGGAAATGCATCGTCGCACCGGCTATTGGTGGTCGCCCGACGACCGGCTGATCGCGGTGGAGCGGTTCGACGAGGCACCGGTGCGCGTCTTCACCCGCGCCTCGATCGGCGCGACGGGAACCAGCATCTACGAACAGCGTTATCCCGCGGCCGGCACGCCAAACGTGCTGGTGGATCTGTTCATCATGAAGCCTGATGGTTCGGGGCAGGTGAAGGTGGATCTGGGGCCGGACCGCGACATCTACCTGGCGCGGGTCGACTGGACGCCGGACGGGTCGGCGCTGCTGGTCCAGCGCCAGTCGCGTGACCAAAGGACGCTGGACATGCTGGTGGTCGATCCCGCGACCGGCCAGTCGCGCTTGATGTTCACCGAGCGGTCGGGCGAGAAGAGCTGGGTCAATCTGTCCGATGCCTACCGCCCGCTGAAGGACGGCAGCCTCATCTGGCGCTCGGAACGGGACGGCTTCGGCCATCTGTACCGCTGGAAGGATGGCAAGTGGACTCAGCTGACCTCCGGCGACTGGGTGGTCGATGCGCTGGTGGCTGTGGACGAGGCATCCGGTCGCCTTGTGTTCACCGGCAATCGCGACGGCGTGCTGGAACGGCATTTGTATTCGGTGAACATGACTGCGCCGGGTGCGATCATCCGGCTGACCGAGCCGGGCTGGACCCTGAGCGGCGCCACGGCCGACAGCACCGGCACGCGCTTCATCATCAGCCGCTCCAATCCCACGCAGCCGCGCCAGACGTATCTGGCGGACGCAAACGGCAAGCGGATCGCCTGGATCAACGAGAATGCGGTGACGGGGGACCATCCCTATGCGCCGTATCTGCCGCTGCATCGTCCGACGCAGTTCGGCAAGATCAAGGCCGATGACGGCACGACGCTGCACTGGCAGATGATCACCCCGGCGCTGCAAAAGGGGAAGCGCTATCCGGTCTTCTTCATGCATTACGGCGGACCGGGCAGCCAGGATGTCTCACGCGACTGGCCGGGCAATATGCCGCTGCGCCAGTTCCTGGTGCAGCAGGGCTGGATCGTGTTCCAGATCGACAATCGCGGCTCCGACAACCGCGGCAAGAAGTTCGAGGATGCGATCTGGCACGCTATGGGAAGCGTGGAGGTGGACGATCAGCTCGCCGGCGCGGCCTATCTGAAGACGCTTCCGTTTGTCGATCCGGCGAAGATCGCCATCTATGGTTGGTCCTATGGCGGCTATCTGACGCTGAAGATGATGGAGCAGCACCCTGGCGTGTTCGCGGCGGGCATCTCCGGTGCGCCGGTCACCGATTGGGCGTTATATGACACGCATTATACCGAGCGCTATATGGGTGATCCGACGCGCGATGCGGCGGCCTATACCGCGGCGAGCGCCTTGCCTGACGCGACGCGGATCAGCGATCCGTTGCTGCTGATGCACGGCATGGCGGATGACAATGTCTTCCTCGACAACGCCACGGCGTTTGCGGCGAAGATGCAGGCGGCGAACCGCCCGTTCGAGATGATGCTGTATCCCGGCAAGGCGCATGGCGCGGCGCGGGAGATCCATCCCTGGACGACGATGCTCGACTTCCTTGATCGCCACGTGAAGAAAAGTGGCGTGAAGTAAAGCTTCGTTGGCACAATGTGTCGCGCGGGCGTAAGGCGCCCGCCGACGTGAATGAAGGACGGTTGTAATGGGTTACCGGGTGGTTGTTGCTGGGGCGACTGGCAATGTGGGACGAGAGATGGTCAACATCCTCGCCGACCGCGAGTTTCCGGCGGATGAGGTGGCGCTGCTGGCGTCATCGCGCTCCGTCGGCGAGCAGATCGAATTTGGCGACACCGGCAAGATGCTCAAGGTGCAGAACATCGAGCATTTCGATCCGACCGGCTGGGACATGGCGCTGTTCGCGATCGGCAGCGAGGCGACCAAGGTTTATGCCCCCAAATTCGCTGCGGCGGGCTGCACGGTGATCGACAATTCGTCGCTGTATCGGATGGACCCGGACGTGCCGTTAATCGTGCCGGAGGTGAACCCGGAGGCAATCGACGGCTATCGCGCGAAGAACATCATCGCCAACCCGAATTGCTCGACCGCGCAGATGGTCGTCGCGCTGAAGCCGCTGCACGATGCCGCGACGATCAAGCGCGTGGTGGTCGCGACCTACCAGTCGGTGTCGGGTGCGGGCAAGCAGGGCATGGACGAGCTGTTCGAGCAGAGCCGCAACATCTTCGTCGGGGACCAGGCGGAGCCCAAGAAGTTTACCAAGCAGATCGCCTTCAACGTCATTCCGCACATCGACAGCTTCCTCGAGGATGGCTCCACCAAGGAAGAGTGGAAGATGGTGGTCGAGACCAAGAAGATCATGGATCCGAAGATCAAGGTAACCGCTACCTGCGTGCGCGTGCCGGTGTTCGTCGGCCATTCGGAAGCGATCAACATCGAGTTCGAGAAGGAGCTGTCGGCCGAGGACGCGCAGCGCATCCTGCGCGAGGCACCGGGCGTCATGCTCGTCGACAAGCGTGAGGACGGTGGATACGTCACCCCGATCGAATGCGTCGGTGAATATGCCACCTATATCAGCCGCGTGCGCGACGATTCGACGGTGGAAAATGGCCTTGCGCTGTGGTGTGTCAGCGACAACCTGCGCAAGGGCGCGGCGCTGAACGCGGTGCAGATCGCCGAGCTGCTCGGCCGGCGGCATCTGAAGAAGGCTGCCTGATCCCGTTGGTTGCCCCGTTCCACGGGGCGGGGCGACCAATCAGCAGCCCTGCTGCTTCGGCAGCCGGACAGCGGAGCGGCTGTTGCTTGATCAGCCCTTGTAAAGTGCGTCCAGCCGCTCGCCATAGACCTGGCGCAGGATGTGGCGGCGGATCTTCAGGCTGGGCGTCAGCTGTTCGTTCTCGATGCTGAACGGCTCATCCGCGATGATGAAGCGCCGCACGCGTTCGATGACCGAGAGCTCCTTGTTGGTCCGCTCCACCGCTGCGCCGACGAGCGCGCGGAAATCCGGATCCTTGGAGAGCGAGGGCAGGTTGCAGCGCGTATTGGTCGTTGCGCAGAATTCCTGCATCCATTCAGGATCTGGCACGATCACCGCCACCATGTGCGGCTTGCGATCGCCCGCGATCATCGCCTGCATGATCTCCGGTTGAAGGGTCAGCATCCCTTCGACCTTTTGCGGGGCGATATTGTCGCCCTTGTCGTTGATGATCAGGTCCTTCTTCCGGTCCGTGATCTTGATGCGCCCGGCTTCGTCGATGACGCCGATGTCGCCGGTATGCAGCCAGCCGTCCCGGAGCACCCGCTCGGTCTCGGTCGGGTTGCGCCAATAGCCGTGCATCACCAGTTCGCCGCGGACCAGGATCTCGCCGTCCTCGGCGATGCGCACTTCGGTATGGGGTAGGGGTGGGCCGACACTGTCGACCGTGACGCCGACCTTGGGCCTGTTGCAGGAGACGACCGGGCCGGCCTCCGTCTGGCCATAGCCTTGCAGGAAGGTGACGCCGAGCGACTGGAAGAAGATGCCGACCTCTGGCGTCAGGGGCGCCCCGCCCGAGACCATCGCCTTCATACGGCCGCCGAACTTGGCCGCAATGCGCGGCTTGAAGATGCGATCGACGATCAGCGCCGTCGGGCGATCACGCAGCCGCAGGGTGCCCGCGGCGCGCCGCGCGCCGATCTCCAGCGCAGCGTTCAGCAACCGCTGCGACATGCCGCCCTGCTTCTCGATGGCGCGGGTGATCCGGGCGCGCAGCACCTCAAACAATCGTGGCACGACGAACATGATCGTCGGGCTCACCTCCTCCATGTTGGCGGCAAGTTTCTCCAGGCTTTCGGCGTAATAGATCTGGCCGCCCATCGCGATCGGCAGCATCTGCCCGCCGGTATGTTCATAAGCGTGGCTGAGCGGCAGGAACGACAGGAACACCTCGTCCCCCCAGCCGAGATCCTCCGAGATGACATCCGCGCAACCGGCGATGTTGTGCAGGATCGCGCCATGATGCTGCATCACGCCGCGCGGGGCGCCGCCGGTGCCGGAGGTGTAGATGATGCAGGCGGTGTCGGCGCGGGTGAAATTCGCCTGAGCGGCGACGATGTCGGGATCCGCGCGATGCTCCTCGATCAGGTCCGCCCAGTGGCAACTGCGGACGCCCAGCGGGCGCGGCCGCAGATGGTCCAGCGCGATGACGGTTTCGACATGCGTGGTGCGCAGCACCGCCTTTAACAGGGTGTCGGCGAGCTTCTGGTTCGACACGATCACGGCCCGCGCGCCGGAATTCTCGATCACATGGGCATGATCGCGTTCGGTGTTGGTCGTGTAGGTGGGCACGGTGATGCAGCCGGCGGCCATGATGCCGAGATCGCTAATGCACCATTCCGGCCGGTTCTCACTGACCAGCATCACGCGCTCACCCGGTTTCAAGCCGAGCGACTTGAGTGCGGTCGCGAGGCTGGCGACCTGTTCGGCGGCCTGCCTCCACGAGATCGCCTGCCAGCTGCCGCTGTGCTTTGCCCAGAGAAAGGGGGCGTCGCCTAGCTCGGCAGCGCGCGTGAAGAACATCGTGACGAGATTGGGGAAATGCTCAAGCTGGCGCATTGGGATCCTCTTCCTCGCCGTTCCTTACGCCCCCGCTAGCTATTCGCTAAGCGCATTGCCAACCCCGCGCGGATCGGCCGCGCCGACCCAGCCGGACGCCGTCCTTTCCGCGGCATTGGCTTTCAGCCCCAGGCGGGCGACCGACACCTTGTGGCCCTTAGCCTCCAGCGCCGGCTTCATCGGCGCGAGAATTGTGCCCTGTTCGAGCACGATTCCGTCGTTGTTGAAGAAAACGAGGCCCAGACCCAGCGCATCGCGCGCCGGCAGTTTCCAGTCGAAATGCGCGATGATCGCCTTGGCGACCTGCATGATGATCGTCTTGCCGCCGGCGGCGCCCACGGTGAACACGGGCGCGCCGCTCTGGTCATAGACGATCGTCGGCGACATGGACGACAGCGGCCGCTTGCCCGGTTCCACGCGGTTGGCGACGGGGGCGCCGTCCTTTTCAGGCGCGAGACTGAAGTCGGTAAGCTCGTTGTTCAGAACGAAGCCGTTCGCCATCAGCTGACTGCCAAAAGGCATTTCGATCGTCGAGGTCATCGTCGCGACATCGCCCTTGCCGTCGACGGCGATGAAATGGGTCGTGCCATGTTCGTTGGGCTGGCTGCCCGGGGTCCGCGACTGGGCACCCGGCGGCGTGCCCGGCTCGTAGCGGCCGAGCGCGCGCGCCGGCGAGATCAACCCGGAACGCTGTGCGATATAGCCTTTGTCGATCAGGCCAGCGACCGGCACGTCGACGAAGTCGGCGTCGCCGAGGTATTTCTCACGATCCGCATAGGCGAGCTGCATCGCCTCAGCGATCAGGTGCCAGGATTCGGGCGAATCCTTGCCCAGCTTCGCCAGATCGAAGCGTTCCAGCATGCCCAGGATCTGAAGCACCGTGGTGGCGCCCGACGAGGGTGGGCCCATCCCGCACACCTTGTAGCTGCGATAGGTGCCGCACACCGGGGCGCGTTCCTTTGCCTCATAGGCGGTAAGATCGGCGGCAGTCATGTCGCCGGGCGCGACCTTCGAGGTGGTCACCGCGGTCAGCAGCGCCTTGGCATTCTCGCCAGTATAGAAGGCGTCGGGGCCTTCCGCCGCGATTTTTCGCAGCAGCTTGGCGAGCGTCGGATTCTTGATCGTCTCGCCCTCCGCTAGCGGCTTGCCGTTGCGCGAATACATGGCGGCGATCTGCGGGAAGCGGCCGGTTGAATCAGCGACGCCGGTGGAGGTGCCACCCTCCGGCCCGGCAACAGCGGTGCTGCCACCACTCCACATCGGCGTGAGATTGGTGCTGGCGGCAGCCATCGGGCGGGTCACGGTATAGCCGTTCTCGGCGAGCCGGATCGCGGGTGCAAACAGCGCCTTCCACGGCAGCTTGCCCCATTTCTTGCTGGCGAGCGCCGCCAGGCGAATGTTGCCGGGCACGCCCACGGACTTACCGCCCGGGAATGCCTGAACGAATGGGATCGGCTTGCCGTCGGGGCCGAGGAACCGATCGGGCGTGGCCGCCATCGGCGCCTTTTCGCGCCCGTCGATCGTCTCCAGCTGTCCTTTGGCCGATTGGTGCAGCAGGAAGCCACCGCCGCCGATACCGCTCGACTGCGGCTCAACCACGGTCAGCGCGAGCATCATGGCGAGGGCAGCGTCAGAGGCCGAGCCACCGGCCCGCAGGATCTCCCTTCCGGCTTCGGTCGCACGGGGATCGGCGGAGGTCACCATTCCCTGAGCGAGCGCGGGAACGGGAGCGATCAGCGCAGCAAGCGCCAGCATTTTCTTCATGGCGCGCGACCCTATCGGCGGCGGCGGCGGCGTCAACCGGCGCCGACAGCCTCGGTTATCGAGCCATAGCCATCGCGCCCGAGCAGCGCGGCGAGGTCTTTGAGGATCCGCACCGGCAGGCCGGGACCGGCATAGACCATCGCGCTGTAGAGCTGCACGAGGCTCGCGCCGGCGCGAATACGGGCATAGGCCTCGGCCCCGCTGCCGATGCCGCCGACGGCGATGAGCGGGATGGCGCCTCCCGTGGCGGTGCGGAACTCGGCGAGCTTCTGACGCGCGAGCGCAGCCAGTGGGGCACCCGACAGGCCGCCCGCTTCCCCGGCGTTCGGCGAGGCCAGCGCGGGGCGCGAGATGGTGGTGTTGCCGATGATGAGCGCATCGAGCCGGTGGTCGATGACCGCGGCGGCAATGTCGTCGATTGCAGCATGGTCGAGATCAGGCGCGACCTTGAGGAAGAGGGGGAGAGTGCCGGCGGCGGCGCGGGTCGCGGCGAGGAGGTCGCGCAGCGCGCTGCCATGCTGGAGATCGCGCAGCCCGGGGGTGTTGGGCGAACTGACGTTGATCGTGACATAATCGGCAACGCGCGCCGCGGCCGAGACGCCGGCCACATAATCGGCGACGCGATCCGCAGCGTCCTTGTTGGCGCCGACATTGAGGCCGAGCACGCCAGCACGCCGCGCCGGCAAGCGCTTCAGCGCGGCATCGAGCCCGCCGTTGTTGAAACCCATTCGGTTGATCACGGCCTCATCCTCCACCAGGCGGAAGAGGCGGGGCTTTGGGTTGCCGGGCTGGGGCAGAGGGGTGAGCGTGCCGACCTCGACCGCGCCGAAGCCGAGCGCGTGGAGCCCCGTCACCGCCTCGCCATCCTTGTCCACGCCGGCCGCGAGGCCGAGCGGGTTGGCGAAATCCAGCCCCGCCACGCGGGTCGCCAGCCTGTTATCGGATACGGATCGGCCGCCGGGCGCGCCCAGCCGGCCCCACAGCGCGAGAGACCGTATGGTCAGGCGATGGGCGCGTTCGGCGTCGAGGGCGAACAGGGCGGGGCGCATCGGAAAGCTCATGGCCGGGCGGTGCCCCCGAACCACCCGCGAGATCAAGGGCGTGAATGCTCTTCGCGGGTGCAAAATCGCCGGTTGATTTCCGCTTCACGGAAGCCCATCTGGCAATCAGAACGATTTAGTCTGATTTGAGAACCGCTCGCAATATGCGTCTGTCCAGCCTTGCCGATTATGCCGTCGTCATGATGACGGCCGCGGCGCGCCATTGCGGCGGGCTGGCGCGCGTCAATGCGACCAGCCTCGCGCAGGAGACGGGCGTGCCGCTGCCGACCGCGCAGAAGCTGGTGAGCCGGCTCTCGTCCGCCGGACTGATTGAAAGCACGCGCGGCACGGGTGGCGGCTTCCGCCTGTCGCGGCCCCCGGCGGCGATCACGCTGGCCGATATCATCGAGGCGGTGGAGGGGCCGATCGCGCTCACCACCTGCGTCGATACGGCGCAGCATGATTGCGTGCTCGACGGCAGTTGCCGCGTGAAGCCGCATTGGGCGGTTGTGAACAATGCGGTGCGCGGCGCGCTTGCCGGCATCACGCTCACCCAACTCGCCGCCACCACGCCGCTCGTCCCATCCGAGGGACGCGCCATGACCGAAATGAAAGTGGACGCCTGACATGGCCACCAAGAACGCCGAGGCGCTCGCCGCGGTATCCAAGAAGTACGAATGGGGCTTCGCCACCGAGGTGGAGCAGGACTTCGCGCCCAAGGGGCTGAACGAAGACACCGTTCGCTACATCTCCGCCAAGAAGGGTGAGCCCGAGTGGATGCTCGACTGGCGGCTGAAGGCGTTCCGCAAATGGCTGACGATGGAATCGCCGGATTGGGCGAAGCTCAACATCCCGCCGATCGACTATCAGGACGCTTATTATTACGCGGAGCCGAAGCAGAAGAAGACGATTGCGTCTTTGGACGAGCTCGATCCGGAAATCCGCCGCACCTATGAGAAGCTGGGCATCCCGATTGCCGAGCAGGAAGTGCTCGCCGGGGTCGAGGGCGCGCGCAAGGTCGCCGTGGATGCCGTGTTCGACAGCGTCTCGGTCGCCACCACGTTCCGCGAGGAGCTGAAGGCTGCCGGCGTCATCTTCCTGTCGATTTCGGAGGCGATCCGGGAATATCCCGATCTGGTGAAGAAGTGGCTCGGCAAGGTCGTGCCGCAGCACGACAATTATTTCGCCACGCTCAACAGCGCGGTCTTCTCGGACGGGACGTTCGTCTACATCCCGGAGGGCGTGCGCTGCCCGATGGAGCTCAGCACCTATTTCCGCATCAATGCGGAGAATACTGGCCAGTTCGAGCGCACGCTGATCGTCGCCGACAAGGGCGCCTACGTGTCGTACCTCGAGGGCTGCACTGCCCCGATGCGCGACGAGAACCAGTTGCACGCCGCGGTGGTGGAACTGGTCGCGCTCGACGATGCCGAGATCAAATATTCGACGGTACAGAACTGGTATCCGGGCGACGAGAACGGCGTCGGCGGCATCTACAATTTTGTCACTAAGCGCGCGCTCTGCCAGGGCAAGAACAGCAAGGTATCGTGGACGCAGGTCGAGACCGGCTCTTCGGTGACATGGAAATACCCGTCTTGCGTGCTGCTGGGCGATGGCAGCGTGGGCGAGTTCTATTCCGTCGCGGTGACCAACAATCGCCAGCAGGCGGATACCGGCACCAAGATGATCCACCTAGGCAAGAACACCCGCTCGACCATCGTGTCGAAGGGCATCAGCGCCGGGCGGTCGGACAACACCTATCGCGGGCTGGTGCGGGTCGCGCCGACGGCAGAGGGCGTGCGCAACTTCACGCAGTGTGACAGCCTGCTTCTGGGCGACCAGTGCGGGGCACATACGATCCCGTATATCGAGGTTCGCAACCCGAGCGCGCAGATCGAGCATGAGGCAACCACCTCTAAGATCAGCGAAGACCAGATGTTCTATGCGATGTCGCGCGGCCTCGACAGCGAGGCGGCCGTGGCGCTGATCGTCAACGGCTTCGCCCGCGAGGTGCTGCAGCAGTTGCCGATGGAGTTTGCGGTGGAAGCGCAAAAACTGCTCGGGATCAGCCTAGAAGGCTCCGTCGGATGACCAACTGTTCCGTCACTTACCTTTTCGGGTCGGCCGCTCCGACCGCCTCCATTTCGGAATGACCATGCTTAGAATCGAAAACCTCCACGCCGAGATCGACGGCAAGCTGATCCTCAAGGGCCTCAGCCTCTCCGTGAATGCGGGTGAAATCCACGCGATCATGGGGCCGAACGGCGCGGGCAAGTCGACGCTTGGCTACGTGCTCGGCGGTCGCCCCGGTTATGAAGTGACCGAAGGCAGCGTCACCTTTGATGGTGTCGATCTGCTCGAGCTGGAGCCGCATGAGCGCGCCGCGGCGGGGCTGTTCCTCGGCTTCCAGTATCCGGTCGAGATCCCCGGCGTCTCCAACGTCCAGTTCCTGCGTGAAAGCCTCAACGCGCAGCGCGCCGGCCGTGGTGAGAAGCCGCTGTCGGGCGGTGAGTTCCTGAAGCTGGCGCGGGCGCAGGCCGATGCACTCGGCCTCGACCAGGAGATGCTGAAGCGTCCGGTCAACGTCGGCTTCTCGGGCGGTGAGAAGAAGCGCAACGAGATGGTGCAGATGGGCATCATCGATCCCAAGTTCGCGATCCTCGACGAGACCGACAGCGGCCTCGACATCGACGCGCTGCGGATCGTGGGCGACGGCATCAACCGCATCATGCGCAAGCCCGAAAAGGCCGTGCTGCTGATCACCCATTATCAGCGCCTGCTCGATTACGTGAAGCCGGACTTCGTTCACGTCCTTGCCGATGGTCGCATCACCCGTTCGGGCGGCGCGGAGCTCGCGCATCAGCTCGAGCGTGAGGGTTATGCGGAGATCGCGGCGTGAGCGACGCCGTGCTTGATCTGCCCTCGGCCCGAGAAGAGGCGTGGCGCTGGGCCGACCTCGGCGGGCTGGCGGCGGCAGCGGCGCTGGCACCGATCGCGGCGCCGGAGGCCGATTTCCTCGATCTGCCGGGCGCGAAGCTGCTGTTCGTTGACGGCGTGCTCGATGAGGGGCGCAGCGACCTTCATCGCGTGGCGATCGGCGCGCTTGGTGCGGACGATCACCCGCTCGGCCGCCGCGCTGGCGGCACCGGTTGGTCGCTCCACCTTGATGCGCAGGCGGCTGCCGATCCGGTGCAGATCGTTCATGTCGCCACCGGGCGGCAGAACCATGTGCCGGCGGAGATCATCCTTGCCGACGATGCCGCGGCCGAGGTGGTGGAGACGTTCGTCGGTGCAGGCTGGCAGAACCGCTTTACCCGCACGCGGCTGGGCAAGGGGGCGCGGCTGATGCGGTCGGTGCGGCTGCTTCAGCCCGCCGGGTTCGTGTCGCTGCGCGAGGCGGCGGAGATCGGGGAGGCGGCGAGCCTCGTCACCGTGTTCCTGGGTGCCGGTGGGCAGGGGAGCCGGATCGACGCGCAGCTGACCATGGCGGGCGACGGCGCCTTCGCCGAATATGGCGGCGCGCTGCTGACGTCGGCTGACCAGAAGCAGGAATGTGCGGTGCGCGTGAACCATGCGCATCCCAATGGCTCGTCGCGCCAGGTGTGGCGCGCGGTCGCGGCGGATCGTTCGCAGGTCAGCCTGGCGGCGGCGGTCGAGGTGGCGCGCCATGCGCAGAAGACCGACGGCGAGCAGAGCCTGCGCGGCCTGCTGCTCGATCGTACCGCGACGGTAAACCTGAAGCCCGAGCTGGAGATCTTTGCCGACGACGTGAAGTGCGCGCATGGCGCGACGGTCGGCGAGCTCGACCAGCGCGCGATGTTCTACATGCAGAGCCGCGGAATCCCGCGGGCGCGTGCCGAGGCGATCCTGACGCGGGCGTTCGTCGCCGACGCGCTGGAGCGGATCGGCGACGAGACGGTGCGCTCGGCGTTCGAGGCCGACGCCGATGCCTGGCTCGAGGCGGCGCTGGATTGATGGACCAATCACTCACCCCGTTCGTCCGGAGCGCAGTCGAGGGGCCGGCCGCGGGCGCATCGCTCGCCGCACGTTCCTCGACGATGCTCGGAAGGAACGTGGCGGGTGCCGGTCTCGTCACGGGCCTGTCCTACAGGCGCTTCATCTGTCAGCATTCCCCTTTGTTCGCCGCATCCCCAATGTTGAGAAAAACGCGCCAGCGCCTCAACTTCCTCAACATTCGCGAGGTCGCATGACCGTTCTCGCCACAGCCCGCCCGCTTGATGTGCTCGCCGATTTTCCGGCGATTCCCGCAGGTTGGGCCTATCTCGATACCGCCGCGACGGCGCAGAAGCCGCGTCCGGTGATTGACGCGATCACGCGCGGCTATGACACCACTTACGCTACCGTCCATCGCGGCGTGTACCAGCGGTCGGCGGACATGACGCTGGCCTATGAAGCCGCGCGTCGCCGCGTCGCTGGCTTCGTCGGCGGGGAGGAAGGCGAGATCGTCTTCGTTCGCGGCGCCACGGAGGGGATCAACCTCATCGCGCAATGCTGGGCGGGGACCCAGCTGAAGGTGGGCGACCGGATCCTCTTGTCGGCACTGGAGCATCATTCGAACATCGTCCCGTGGCAGATGGTCGCCGAGCGTGTCGGTGCCGCGATCGACGTCGTGCCGCTGACCGCCGATCACCGCATCGATCTCGACGCTATGGCCGCGATGCTGACGCCGGCGCACAAGCTGGTCGCGCTGGCTCATGTGTCGAACGTGTTGGGATCGGTGCTGGACGCGAAACGCGCCGCCGCGCTTGCGCACGGCGTCGGTGCGAAAATCCTGATCGATGGCTGCCAGGCCGTGCCGCGCATGCCGGTCGACGTCGTCGATCTCGATTGCGACTTCTACGTCTTTTCCGCGCACAAGCTGTACGGCCCGACAGGCCTTGGCGTGCTGTGGGGCAGGGCGGAGCTGCTCGATGCGATGCCCCCCTATCAGGGGGGCGGATCGATGATCGACCGCGTGACCTTCGCGAAGACGACCTACGCCCCGGCCCCGACGCGCTTCGAGGCGGGAACGCCGCATATCGTCGGCGCGCTCGGCCTCCGTGCAGCGATCGATTATGTCGAGGGCATCGGTCTCGACCGCATCCATGCACATGAGACAGCGCTGGTCCGGCAGGCGCGCGAGGCACTGTCCGCGATCAACTCCGTGCGCCTGTTTGGGCCGGAGGACAGCGCCGGGATCGTCTCCTTCTCCATCGAGGGGGTGCATCCGCACGACATCGGCACCATCTTGGACGAGGCGAAGGTCGCGATCCGCGCCGGCCATCATTGCGCGCAGCCGCTGATGGAGACGCTGGGCGTCGAGGCGACCGCTCGCGCGAGCTTCGGCGTCTATAACGGGCCGGCCGATGTCGAGGCGTTGGCCAGGGGCATAGAAAGAGTAACGAGGATTTTCGGATGAGCGAGCCGATCCGGATCGAGGAAGTGGAAGCCGAGACGAAGCCGCCCCGCGCGCGCGTCGAGGATGCGGTGGAAACGCCGGTGGAGACGGGTGGTCGCCAGCGCGACTATCTCGACGGGTTCCTTGCGCAAAAGCCGCAGCGTGACGCGGGACATGAACCGGGCGGCGCACTGTACGAAGCGATCATCGATGCGCTGAAGGAGATCTACGATCCCGAGATCCCGGTGAACATCTATGAGCTGGGCCTCATCTACAATGTCGAGGTGACGGACGGCGGCCATGCCGTGGTCACCATGACGCTGACGACCCCGCATTGCCCGGTGGCCGAGTCGATGCCCGCCGAGGTCGAGCTGCGCGTCGGATCGGTGCCGGGCGTGTCGATCGTCGACGTGAACCTCGTCTGGGATCCGCCGTGGGACCCGGCCAAGATGTCCGACGAGGCGCGGCTCGAACTGGGGATGTTGTGATGGCGACGGCTGTTCGTGAGCGCCCCGCGGCGCTGATCCTGACCGACACGGCGAAGGCGCGGGTCGCCTCGCTGATGGCCAAGGCGCCGGAGGGAGCGATCGGCGTGAAGCTGTCGACACCGCGGCGCGGCTGTTCCGGCCTTGCCTATTCGGTTGATTATGTGACCGAAGCCAAGCCGTTCGACGAGAAGATCGAGACGCCCGGCGGCACGCTGTATGTCGATGGCGGATCGATCCTGTATCTCATCGGATCGACGATGGACTGGGTCGAGGACGATTTCACCGCGGGCTTCGTGTTCAACAACCCCAATGCGAAGGGCGCCTGCGGGTGCGGCGAGAGCTTCACCGTCTGATGTGAGACAAGCTGCACTGCAGCATGGCGCGTGACTCTACGCGCGCCGGCGCTAAGCTTCGTGGTTGATGACCGACGCCGCAGCTTCGCCCGCCGTTGACCGTTCGCCGCTGGCGAACCGGATCGTCGACACGCTGATCCATCGCATCGGCAAGGATGAGCGCGCCGCGCGCAAGCACGACTGGCTGGACGCCACCATCCTGACGCTGCGCGACGAGATCATCGACAAATGGATGGAATCGACCCGCGCGGCGCACGCGAGCGGCGCCAAGCGCGTCTATTACCTTAGCCTTGAGTTCCTGATCGGGCGGCTGCTGCGCGACGCGCTGTCCAACCTTGGCCGCAATGCCGAGGTGAAGGCGGCGCTCGCGTCGCTGGGCGTGGACTTGGACGAGATCGAGGAGATCGAGCCGGACGCTGCGCTGGGCAATGGCGGTCTGGGGCGGCTGGCGGCGTGCTTCATGGAGAGCATGGCGACGCTGGAGCTGTCCGCTTATGGCTATGGCATCCGATATGTGAACGGCATGTTCCGCCAGCGCATCGACGATGGCTGGCAGGTCGAGCTTCCCGAAACCTGGCTGACCCATGGCAATCCGTGGGAGTTCGAGCGGCGCGAGAGCGCCTATTTCATCGGCTTCGGCGGCGAGGTTACCAGCAATGCCGCCGGGCGGGTCGACTGGAACCCGGCGGAAGCAGTGGAGGCGGTCGCCTTCGATACGCCGGTGGTCGGCTGGCGCGGCAAGAGGGTGAACACGCTGCGGCTGTGGAGCGCGCGCGCCTTCGATCCCATCCGGCTGGACGCGTTCAACGCCGGCGATCATGCCGGGGCGCTTGCAGGGCAGGTGCGGGCAGAGGCGCTGGTGCGGGTCCTCTACCCGTCGGACGCCAGTGCCGCCGGCCAGGAATTGCGGCTGCGGCAGGAGTATTTCTTCTCCTCCGCCTCGATCCAGGACGTCGTCCGCCGGCACATGCAATATTTCGGGGACATTCGCCTGCTGCCGGAGAAGGCGGCGATCCAGCTCAACGACACGCACCCGGCGATCTCGGTCGCCGAACTGATGCGCTTGTTGCTCGACCATCACGAACTCGATTTTGACGAGGCGTGGGATATCGCCCGGCGGACGTTCGGCTACACCAACCACACCCTGCTGCCCGAGGCGCTGGAAAGCTGGCCCCTGCCGCTGTTCGAGCGGCTGCTGCCGCGGCACATGCAGATCGTCTATGCGATCAATGCGCAGGTGCTGCGCGAGGCGGCGCGAAGCGGGACGGCTGACGGCGGGGCGATCGCCGCGATCAGCCTTATCGACGAGAATGGCGAGCGGCGCATCCGGATGGCCAACATCGCCTTTGTCGGCAGCCACAGCGTCAATGGCGTCGCCGCGCTGCACACCGAGCTGATGAAGCAGACGGTGTTCGCCGACCTGCACCGCCTGTACCCGGACCGGATCAACAACAAGACCAACGGCATCACGCCGCGCCGCTGGCTGATGGAGTGCAACCCGCGCCTGACGTCCCTGATCCGCGATGCGATCGGACCGGCGTTCTGCGACGATGCCGAGCAACTCAAGTTATTAGAATCTTTTGCGAACGACGCCTCGTTTCGGGAGCGTTTTGGTGAAGTGAAGCGTTCCAACAAGGTGGATCTGTCGAATTATCTCAGGGAAGATCAGGGGCTGCGGGTTGACCCCGATGCGCTGTTCGACGTCCAGGTCAAACGGATCCACGAATATAAGCGGCAGTTGCTGAACATCATCGAGACGGTGGCGCTGTACGACCAGATCCGCAGCCATCCGGAGCGCGACTGGGTGCCGCGGGTGAAGTTGTTCGGCGGCAAGGCGGCGTCGAGCTATCACAACGCCAAGCTGATCATCAAACTGGCCAATGACGTCGCCAAGCGGATCAACAGCGATCCCGCCGTGGGCGGGCTGCTGAAGGTCGGCTTCATCCCCAATTACAATGTCAGCCTGGCGGAGCGGATCATTCCCGCCGCCGACCTGTCCGAACAGATCTCCACCGCCGGGATGGAAGCGTCGGGGACGGGGAACATGAAATTCGCGCTCAACGGCGCAATCACGATCGGCACGCTGGACGGCGCCAATATCGAGATCAAGGACCGGGTGGGCGACGACAATATCGTCATCTTCGGCCTGACGGCCGACGAGGTCGCCGAAACGCGACGCGCGGGCTATTCGCCGCGGTCTATCATCGAGAGCAGCCGGGAGCTGTCGCAGGCGATCAACGCGATCGCCTCCGGCGTGTTCTCGCCCGACGATCCTGGCCGATACCGCGACCTGATGAGCGGCCTCTACGACCATGACTGGTTCATGGTGACGGCCGATTTCGATGCCTATGCGGCGGCGCAGCGCGCGGTGGATGCCCGCTGGATCGACCGCGGCGGATGGCAGGCGTCGGCAATCCGCAACGTGGCGAATGTCGGCTGGTTTTCGTCCGATCGGACGATCGGCGAATATGCGCGCGACATCTGGAACGTGATGTGAAGCCGCCGCCCAGCGCGATCGCCGCCTTGCTCGCTGGGCGCCACGATGACCCTTTCTCGCTGCTGGGCGTCTATGCCGGCCCGACCGGGACCTTTGCCCGCGCGCTGATCCCAGGGGCCGAGCGGGTCGAGGCGCAGACGCTGTCGGGGACGGCGCTCGGCGCGCTGGTTCGTGTCGATGAGCGCGGGCTGTTCGAGGGCGTGATCGCCGGCGAGCCGCAGCCACTGCGCTATCATGCGCAGGGCGGGGGCGCCGAATGGTGGGTGACCGACCCTTATACCTTTGGCCCCGTGCTGGGTCCCGTCGACGATTTGCTGATCGCGCAGGGGACGCATTTCCGCCTGCACGACAAGATGGGCGCGCATCTGATTGAGCATGAAGGTGCATCGGGCGTGCATTTCGCCGTCTGGGCGCCCAATGCGCAGCGTGTCTCCGTGGTCGGCGACTTCAACGACTGGGACGGCAAGCGCCATGTCATGCGGCGGCGCGCGGACGTCGGCGTGTGGGAGATATTCATCCCCGACATCGCCGAGGGGCGGCATTACAAGTTCGAGATCGTCGGCCCGGATGGGCAGTTGCAGCCGCTGAAGGCCGACCCCTACGCCTTTCGCACGGAATTGCGCCCCGGCACCGCATCGATCACCGCGACCCCGCTGACCCATGAATGGGGCGACGCGGACCATGTCGCGCATTGGGCGCAGGTCGATCCGCGCCGCGTGCCGATCAGCATCTACGAGGTGCATGCCGGGTCGTGGGACCGGGACGAGAATGGCTGGTTCCTGACCTGGGACGCGCTGGCAGACCGGCTGATCCCCTATGTCGTCGACATGGGGTTCACCCACATCGAGTTCATGCCGATTTCCGAACATCCTTATGATCCGTCATGGGGATATCAGACGACGGGCCTGTATGCGCCGTCGGCGCGGTTCGGCGACGTCGAGGGTTTTGCCCGGTTCGTGGATGGCGCCCATCGCGCGGGGCTGGGCGTGTTGCTGGACTGGGTGCCGGCGCATTTTCCGATGGACGCATTCGGCCTGATCCATTTCGACGGCACCGCGCTGTACGAGCATGAGGATCCGCGGCTGGGCTTCCATCCCGACTGGAACACGGCGATCTACAATTTCGGCCGGCGCGAGGTGTCGGCCTTCCTCGTCAACAATGCGCTGTTCTGGGCCGAGCGGTTTCACGTCGACGGGCTGCGCGTCGATGCCGTCGCGTCCATGCTGTACCGCGATTACAGCCGGCAGCCGGGCGAGTGGATCCCCAATGCCGAAGGGGGCCGGGAGAATTGGGAGGCGGCGTCCTTCCTCCAGTCGATGAACCGCGCGGTCTATGGCGCGCATCCGGGCATCTTCACGGTGGCGGAGGAATCGACCGCCTGGCCGGGCGTGACTCACCCCGCGCATGACGGCGGGCTGGGGTTCGGATTCAAGTGGAACATGGGCTTCATGCACGACACGCTGAAGTACATGGCGCGCGAGCCGATCCACCGGCAGCACCATCATCACGACATCACCTTTGGCCTGGTTTACGCGTTCAGCGAGAATTACGTCCTGGCGCTCAGCCATGACGAGGTGGTGCACGGCAAGGGTTCGCTGCTGGCGAAGATGAGCGGCGATGATTGGCAGCAATTTGCCAACCTGCGCGCCATGTATGCGCTGATGTGGGGATATCCGGGCAAGAAGCTGCTGTTCATGGGGCAGGAGTTCGCCCAGCGGCGCGAGTGGAGCGAGGCGCGGGCGCTGGACTGGGACCTGCTGCACTCGACTGCGCATGAGGGCGTGCGCAAGCTGATCCGCGATCTGAACCGGGTCTATCGCGAAAAGCCGGCGCTTCATGCGCGGGACTGCGAGCCGGAAGGGTTCGAGTGGCTGGTTGCCGATGACGCGGCCAATTCGGTATTCGTCTGGCTGCGCAAGGCACCGGGCGCGGCGCCAATTGCGGTGATCTGCAACATGACGCCGGTCGCGCGCGCGCCCTATCGTATTCCATTGCCGCATGATGGCCGCTGGCGCGAGATCCTGAACTCCGATTCCAGTTTCTACTGGGGATCGGGCCTCGGCAACATGGGCGGAGTAGAGGTGCGCGACGGCGCGGCAATGGTCACGCTGCCGCCGCTGGCGACGATCATGCTCGAGTTTGAAGGATAGCGTTTTGCTCTCGGGTGGAGGCAGTGCGGGGGCGTCTATCCCCGGCCTTCGAGAGACCAGGGGAGGGCCTGTTCCCCTGGCATCATGACTGAGGGAGACAGGCCCTCCCGAAACGTACCCCGCCGCGTGGGGCAAGGAAGGCACGATGGACCACAGAAGAGGACAGCCGCTGGCCCGAGACGCGATGGCCTATGTGCTTGCCGGCGGGCGCGGCAGCCGCCTTCACGAAATGACCGATACGCGGGCCAAGCCGGCGGTCTATTTCGGGGGCAAGAGCCGGATCATCGATTTCGCGCTGTCGAACGCGATCAATTCGGGCATCCGCCGGATCGGCGTCGCGACCCAGTACAAGGCGCATTCGCTGATCCGTCACCTGCAGCGGGGCTGGAACTTCCTGCGGCCCGAGCGCAACGAGAGCTTCGACATCCTGCCCGCCTCGCAGCGCATCAGCGAGTTCCAATGGTATGAAGGCACGGCCGATGCCGTGTTCCAGAACATCGACATCATCGAGAGCTACGATCCCGAATATATGGTGATCCTGGCGGGTGATCACATCTACAAGATGGATTACGAGCTGATGCTGCAGCAGCATTGCGACAGCGGCGCGGACGTGACGGTCGCCTGTCTCGAAGTGCCGCGGATGGAGGCGGTCGGCTTTGGCGTGATGCATGTCGACGAGAGCGGCCGGATCCTCGATTTCATCGAGAAGCCCGCCGATCCGCCGGCGATGCCGGGCAAGCCGGACGTCGCGCTGGCGTCGATGGGCATTTATGTCTTTCGGACCGCGCTGCTGATCGACCAGCTGCGACGTGATGCCGCGACGCCCGATTCCAAGCGCGATTTCGGGCGCGACATCGTCCCCTGGCTGGTCAAGAACGGCAAGGCGGTGGCGCATCAGTTCACCGACTCCTGCGTCCGGTCATCGAACGAGGCATCAGCCTATTGGCGCGATGTGGGGACGGTGGACGCGTACTGGGAAGCGAACATCGACCTTACCGATGTGGTGCCCGCGCTCGACCTTTATGACCGGACCTGGCCGATTTCGACCTATTCGGAACTGACGCCGCCGGCCAAGTTCGTGCATGACGTCGACGGCCGGCGCGGTTCGGCGGTCGCGAGCCTCGTGTCGGGAGATTGCATCGTTTCGGGTTCCTCGATCTACCGTTCGCTCCTGTCGACGGGAACGCGGACGCACAGTTTTGCGATGCTTGATGAGGCGGTGGTGCTGCCGTTCGTGAAGATCGGCCGGGGCGCGCGGCTGCGGAAGGTGGTGATCGATCGCGGCGTGGAAATCCCCGACGGGCTGGTGGTCGGCGATGATCCGGTGCTGGACGCCAAGCGGTTTCGCCGAACCGACAATGGCGTTTGCCTGATCACGAAGCCGATGATCGACCGACTGTGAGCGACGCTGCGTGAAGATATTGTCGGTTGCTTCGGAGGCGTATCCGCTGGTCAAGACCGGGGGGCTCGCCGACGTCGTCGGTGCGCTGCCGGCGGCGCTGAGCGAACATGGCGTGCAGGTCACCACGTTGCTGCCGGGCTATCCCGCCGTGATGAAGGCGGCGGGGGGACGAGCGGTGTATCGCTGGCGCGACCTGATGGGCGGGGGCGAGGCGCGGTTGCTGCGCGGGGAGATTGCGGGCCATCCCCTGCTGGTCCTGGAGGCGCCCGGCCTGTTTGCGCGGAAGGGCGGGCTGTATGCCGCTGCCGCTGGCGGGGACTGGCCGGACAATTGGCAGCGCTTTGCCGCGTTCGGGCAGGCGGCGGCGCAGGTCGCCACCGGCGGGGTTCGGGGGCTGCGCTTCGATCTGCTGCATGCGCATGACTGGCAGGGCGGGATGGCCCCAGTGTATCTGCGATATGCCCAGGCGGCGGTGAAATCGGTGCTGACCGTCCACAACATCGCGTTTCAGGGGCAGTTCGGGGCGGAGGTGTTCCCGCGCCTGGGGCTGCCGCCCGAGGCGTGGTCGATCGACGGGGTCGAATATTATGGCGGGGTCGGCTTCCTGAAGGGCGGACTGGCGGCGGCGACGGCGATCACGACCGTCAGCCCGACTTATGCCCGCGAGATCCTGCGGCCCGAATTCGGCATGGGGCTGGAGGGGCTGATCGCCGGCCGGTCCGCCGAGCTGACCGGGATCGTCAACGGTATCGATCCCGCGGTGTGGAACCCGCGCAGCGATGCGGCGCTGTGCGCGCGTTACGACGAGGCTGATCTCGCGCGGCGCGTGCAGAACAAGCGGGCGATCGAGCAGCAGTTCGGCCTGGACGAGGCGGAGGGGCCGCTGTTCACAGTCGTCACCCGGCTGACGTGGCAGAAGGGCATGGACGTGCTGGCCGGTGCGCTCGACTCGCTGGTCGATATGGGCGGGCGGCTGGCCTTGCTTGGGTCGGGGGACGAGGGGCTGGAGCAGGCGTTCCTTCGCGCCGCGGCACGCCACCCGGGGCGGATCGGCGTGCGGATTGGCTATGACGAAGCTCTGTCGCACCTGCTGCAGGGCGGCGCCGACGCGATCATCATCCCGTCGCGCTTCGAGCCTTGCGGGCTGACGCAATTATATGGCCTCGCCTATGGCTGCGTTCCGATCGTGGCGCGGGTCGGCGGGCTGGCCGATACGGTGATCGATGCCAATCCGGCCGCGCTCGGCGCCGGGGTGGCGACCGGCATACAGTTCGACGACGTCACGCATGAAGGGCTGACCTACGCCTTGCGCAAGGCGGTCAGCCTCTACGGCCAGCCGGCGCGGTGGCGGCGGATGCAGCAGCGCGGCATGGCCGCCGATTTTTCGTGGAAGACCAGCGGCGCGGCCTATGCGGCGCTTTACCGGAGCCTAGTGAGCGCATGATCGAGACGGTTTCCACCACCCCTTATGGCGACCAGAAGCCCGGCACATCCGGACTGCGCAAGAAGGTGAAGGTATTCCAGCAGCCGCATTATGCCGAGAATTTCATCCAGTCGGTGTTCGAGGTGGTCGAGGGGCGCGAGGGCGCGACGCTGATCATCGGGGGCGACGGCCGTTACCTGAACCGCGAGGTGATCGACAAGGCGATCCGCATGGCGGCGGCGAACGGTTTTGGCCGCGTCATCGTGGGGCGGGGCGGTATCCTGTCGACGCCGGCCGCGTCTCACCTGATCCGCAGCCGTGAGGCGATCGGAGGGCTGATCCTGTCGGCGAGCCACAATCCGGGCGGGCCGAACGAGGATTTCGGGATCAAGTACAATGTCGCCAATGGCGGTCCTGCGCCCGAGAAGGTGACCGACGCGATCCTGGAACGCACCCGGGCGATCGACAGCTACCGCATTGCCGACGCGGAGGCGGTCGACATCGACGCGATCGGAGAGACCGAGATTGCCGGCATGACGGTCGAGGTGGTCGATCCCGTCGCGGCTTATGCCGACCTGATGCAGTCATTGTTCGATTTCACCGCAATCCGCGGTGCTGGCCTGACCATGGCCTTCGACGCAATGAGCGCGGTGACTGGGCCTTATGCGACCGAGATCCTGGAGCGCCGACTGGGGTTCGAACAGGGCACCGTGCGCAACGGCACGCCGCTCGAGGATTTCGGCGGCCATCATCCGGACCCCAATCTGGTCCATGCGCGCACATTATATGATCTGATGATGAGTGCAGATGCGCCCGATTTCGGCGCCGCTTCCGATGGTGATGGTGATCGCAATCTCATCATTGGCCGCGACATCTTCATCACGCCGTCGGACAGCCTCGCCATGCTGGCGGCCAATGCGCACCTTGCCCCGGCCTATGCGGAGGGGCTGAGGGGGATCGCGCGATCCATGCCGACCAGTGCGGCCGCCGATCGCGTTGCCGCCGCGCTGAACATCCCGCTCTTTGAAACTCCAACGGGGTGGAAGTTCTTCGGCAACTTGCTGGATGCCGGCATGGTGACGATCTGCGGTGAGGAAAGCGCCGGCACCGGGTCCGATCACGTGCGCGAGAAGGATGGGCTGTGGGCGGTTTTGCTGTGGCTGAATATCCTGGCGGCCACCGGCAAGTCGGTGAAGCAGATCGCCGAGGAGCATTGGGCGCGGTTCGGCCGGACTTATTACGCGCGGCATGATTATGAAGGCGTCGACAGCGCGGCAGCCGAGGCACTGGTGGACGGACTGCGTGCCCGCCTCTCGGACCTGCCGGGGCAGGAGATCGCCGGCCTGCGGATCGAAGCGGCGGACGAGTTCGCCTATGAGGACCCGACCGATGGATCGATCAGCCGCCAGCAGGGGCTGCGCGTCCTGTTCGAGGGCGGCAGCCGCGTTGTCTTCCGCCTGTCGGGGACCGGAACCAGCGGCGCCACGCTCCGCGTGTATCTGGAACGCTATGAGCCGGTCGGCGGGCGGCTGGATCAGGATACCGGCGAGATGCTGGCCGATATCGCGCGTGCGGCGGATGAGATTGCCGGCATTACCCGGCACACCGGCCGCGCGCGGCCCGATGTGATTACCTGACCCGGCGGCGCGGGTGAGCCAAGCCATGCCGGAGAAGACGCCGCACTGTTTCCGCGTGCGATCGCCGGCCGCCGGGGCCGTGTGGCTGTGCCTGTTCGACGCGGCGGGTGCGGAAACCCGCTACCCGATGGAGCGGGACGGGGAGACATGGGTGCTCGACCTGCCCGTGCCGGTTGGCACCCGCTACGGCTATCGTGCCGGCGGGGCGCCGCCGTTCGATGCGGCCAAGCTGCTGGTCGACCCGCGCGCGACCGAGCTTGACCGACCGTTCGTCCATGATCCCCGGCTTGGCGAGCGGGGCGTCGATACGGCGGCGCTCGTGCCCAAGGCGATCATCGCGGCGGTGCTGCCGCCGCTGGCGCCCGCGCCGCCGGTCTTCCGTCCCGGGCAGCTGATCTACGAGATCAACGTCCGCGCCTTCACCATGCGTCATCCGGACGTGCCGGCGGGGCAGCGCGGCACGGTGGGGGCGCTGACGCATCCGGCGGTGCTGGCGCATCTGCGCAAGCTGCGCGTCGGGGCAGTCGAGCTGATGCCGATCGTCGCGTGGATTGACGAACGGCATCTGCCGCCGCTCGCGCTGAGCAACGCCTGGGGGTATAATCCGGTCGTGCCGATGGCGCTTGACCCGCGGCTATGCCCCGGCGGGATGGCGGAGCTGCGCCGCACGGTCGCGGTTCTGCGCGCCAATGGGATCGGGACGATCCTGGACCTTGTGTTCAATCACACCGGGGAGAGCGACGTTGAGGGAGCGACCCTGTCGCTGCGCGGGCTGGACGATCGTTGTTACGCCCGTGCGCCCGACGGCACGCTGATCAACGATGCCGGTACCGGCAACACGCTCGATTTTGGATACCCGCCGGTGCGCGACCTGACGCTCGACACGCTGCGCCATTTCGTGGCCGGCGCCGGGGTCGACGGATTTCGCTTCGACCTGGCGCCCGTGATGGCCAGGTCGCCGGGGTTTGACCCCCACGCGCCGATCTTTGCCGCGATCGCCGACGATCCGCTGCTGGCCGATCATATTATGATCGCCGAGCCCTGGGATGTCGGGCCTGGCGGATACCAGCTGGGCCAGTTTCCCGAGCGGTGGCTGGAGTGGAACGACCGCTTTCGCGACGATGTGCGGCGGTTCTGGCGCGGCGATGATGGTGCCGGTGTGCTCGCCACGCGGCTTGCGGGATCAACCGATATCTTTGGCCACCATGCCACGCGCAGCGTCAATTTCGTCGCCGCGCATGACGGCTTCACGCTGCGAGACGTCGTGAGTTTCGTCGAGCGGCGCAACCATGCCAATGGCGAGGATAATCAGGATGGTCACCGCGACGAGGTGAGCTGGGATGCGGGAAGTGTCGAGGCCCGGCGGCGGGATGCGAAGGCGCTGCTCGCCACGCTGTTTGCCGCGCGCGGGACGATCATGCTGACTGCGGGCGACGAATTCGGGCGGACGCAGGGCGGCAACAACAACGCCTATGCGCAGGATAATCACATCGTCTGGCTCGACTGGTCGGCGCGGGACGGCGAGCTGGAGGACTATGTCGCGCAGCTAGCCGAATGGCGTGCGGCGCACCCCGAACTGGCCGATCCCGCAATCCGGCATGACCTGCGCTGGCAGCGACTGGATGGCGGGGCGATGGCGCCGGCGGACTGGCACGAGGCGGCAGGTTTCGTGATGACGCTGCCGGAAGGGGCGGGCATCCGGATCGACCGTGATGCCCGCGCCGTTCGTTTCACCGGCTGAGCGCCGGCGGGCCTGATCAGGCCTGCGGCGTGACGAGATACTTCTCGCCCGTCGCGCGCTTGCCGTAGGCAGCGATGTTCGCCGGGTCGAGCACACCGGCAAGCGGGATACGCTGCGTATATTTGCTGGCGAAGGTGGTCTTCAGCTCGCGTGAGACGCGTTCGCGAAGTGCCTTTGCCTCGGTCGCGCCCACATCCTCGAGGAAATAGGTCAGCAACCAGCCGCCCATGCGCCAGCGCATGCCGAAGCCGCGGTTGAACTCGGTCGGCGCCGACGACAGGCCGCCATAGAGGTACACCTGCTTCATCTGGCGCGAGCCATAAGGGCCGTCGGCGCGCTGGGTGCGGAGCGCAGCCTGCTCCATCGCGGCGAGGATCTGGCCGGCGAGCTTCCCGCCGCCAACGGCGTCGAACGCGAGGAACGCGTTGGTCGCGGCGATGGCGTCGATCAGCTTGGGCATGAAATCGTCGGCCGTCATGTCGACGACATGCTCCGCGCCAAGATCGCGCAGCAGCTTGGCCTGCGTCTCGCTGCGCACGATGTTGACCAGCGGCACGCCATCCGCCTCGCACAATTTGACCAGCATCTGGCCGAGGTTCGACGCGGCGGCGGTGTGGACGAGGCCCTGATAGCCTTCGCGCTTCATCGTGCCGACCATGCCGACCGCGGTGAGCGGGTTGACGTAGGAGGAGGCGGCCTCCTCGGCGGTGGTCCCTTCCGGCACGGTCATGCAGTCGGCAGCGCGCACCTTGCGGTACTCGGCATAGAAGCCGCCGCCGGCGAGCGCGACGGTCTTGCCGATCAATGCCTGCGCGTCGGCCGAGCTGCCGGCCGCGACAACGACGCCGGCGCCCTCGTTACCGACGGGCAGGTCAATGCCCTTGCGGGCCGACAACGCACGCTGCACCGGCGGGGAGAGCGGGGCGACCGCCGCGTCGCCATCCCGGCTGAACGCATCGCCCTCGGTCAGGGCGAGCAACACGCCGAGATCGGACGGGTTGATCGGAGATGCTTCAACGCGGATGACCACTTCATCGTCACCAGGCGTCGGCATCGGGATGCTTTGCAGCGACAGGCGAACCTGGCCCTCGGGCGTGACGGTCGAAACCAGCCGGCGATACGTTTCAGGCAGATCAGTCATCCAACTTCCTCTCGTTTGCCGAACAGCTGTGCGCAACTAAGCCGTGCGTGTCGAGGGTTGTTGGGAAAAGGAAGGGCTGGCCGGGGAGAGCGCGGCGGCGCTCCCCGGCAAGTTGTTAGGTAGTGCCGTGCGGCTGGGTTGCCCGTCAGGCCAGCGTCAGGCCCTTCATGTTACCCGCGTCCCGCCACGCCTTAATCGTGTTGAAGAAGGCGACCGGCCCCTTGCCATAGCTGGAGAAGCTGGCGGCCTTGGGGCTGAGCTGACCCTCGCCGTTGTAATAGCCTGGCGTGCATTCCTCGAGGAACTTGCGCCGGTCGAGCACGGAGGCGAGGATTTCATTAGTCCACGCCTCCTCTGCCTCCGCGGTCGCCTCGACCCGCGACGTCTGCGCGCGCATCGCCTCGCCGATGATGTGCGCTGCGTGGCCCGCCTGTTCCAGCAGGGCGTGCGGGTAATTGGCGGTGAAGCCCGACTGGATCACCGAGAAGATGAACATGTTGGGAAAGCCGTTGACGGTCATGCCGTGCAGCGTGCGGCCGCCGTCGGCCCATTTCTGTTCGAGCGACTGCCCGCCGGTGCCGTGCACGTCATAGCCGGCGCGGCGTGCATAGCTGGTGCCGACTTCAAAGCCGGTGCCGAAGATCAGGCAGTCGAGCTTATATTCCGTCCCGGCGACGACGACGCCGTTCTTTGTAATCCGCTCCACCCCCTTGCCCTGGGTGTCGATCAAGGAGACGTTGGGCCGGTTGAAGGTCGCCAGATAATCGTCGTGGAAGCAAGGGCGCTTGCAGAACTGATTGTACCAGGGCTTCAGCGCCTCGGCCGTCGCCTCGTCCTGCACGACCTCGTCCACGCGCGCGCGGATGGATTCCATCTTCTGGAAATCGGCAAGCTGCACCAGCTCATCCGGGTTTTGCGCGCCCGACCTGGCCGCCTTCATCCGCGCGATGACGCCTAGATTGCGGATGATGTCGGTCCAGCCGTCGTTGACCAGATCCTCCTCCGCCCAGCCGCCCGAGACGAGCGTGTTGAAATTCTCCATGCGCTGCTGGTGCCAGCCGGGCGTCAGTGACTGCGCCCATTGTGGGTCGGTCGGCCGGTCGCCGCGGACGTCGATCGAGGAGGGCGTGCGCTGGAACACGAACAATTGCTTGGCGGTCGCGCCGAGATGCGGGACGCATTGCACCGCGGTGGCGCCAGTGCCGATGATCCCGACGACCTTGTCGCCCAGCTTGTCGAGCCCGCCATTCTGGTCGCCGCCGGTATAATCATAATCCCAACGGCTGGTGTGGAAGGTGTGCCCTTCAAATTCCTCGATGCCCGGGATGCCGGGCAGCTTGGGGCGGTGCAGCGGGCCGTTCGCCATGATGACGAAGCGGGCGCGGATCGCGTCGCCGCGATTGGTGGAAATGATCCAGCGGCGGGTTTCCTCATTCCAGCTGAGGTCGGTTACCTCGGTCTGGAACAGGACGTCGCGATACAGGTCGAACCGCTCTGCGATGCGACGCGAGTACGCGCGGATTTCCGGTCCCTGGCTGTATTTGCGCTCAGGGATGAAGCCGGTTTCCTCGAGCAGCGGAAGGTAGACATAGCTTTCGATGTCGCACGCCGCGCCGGGATAGCGGTTCCAGTACCAGGTGCCGCCGAACTCACCGCCCTTTTCGATGATGCGCACATCTTCGATCCCCGCCTCGCGCAGCTTCGCGCCGGCCAGCAGGCCGCCAAAGCCGCCGCCGATGACCACCACGTCCTTTTCATCAGCAAGCGGTGACCGCGCGATCGGCTGATCGATATAGGGATCCTCGAGGTAGCGGGCGAAGGCGCCGGTCATCTCGACATATTGTTCGTTCGCGTCGGCGCGCAGGCGCTTGTCGCGCTCGGCCAGATACTTCGCCTTCAGCGCCGCCGGATCGAAATCAAACCCGGCATCGGGCGCGGCGTGGATCGCCTGCGACTCGAGTGTCATCTGCCTCTCCTCGTCCCATTTTCTTGGAACGCATTATGACTTAGTGCGAGGCAGAGGTGTAGAGTGCAAGCAAACTAAAGTTGCGACTGTGAGCCGATCAGCGTTCGAGCCGCCCGTCGCCGATCGCGCTGGCTTCAAACGGGAAGAGCGTGTCGGGATCGGGCTTGTTCACATCCTTGGTGATCGAGGGCGGCGCCAGTTCGTGCAGCAGATGCTGGATGATCGCGCGGCGGGCGGGCTTCTTGTGATCGGCGCGCACGCACACCCAGGGGGCGAGCGGGGTGCTGGTACGCGTCAGCATCGTATCGCGGGCGGTGGTGTAGCCGTCCCATTCCTTGACCGCGATTTTGTCGAGATCGGAGATCTTGAGCGCCTTCAGCGGATCGCTGCGGCGTGAATTCAGGCGCTTGGCCTGCTCATCACGCGAGATGTCGAGCCAGAGCTTCACCATCCGGATGCCCGACCCGATCAGCATGGCCTCAAAGGCGGGGACATCCTCCAAGAAGCGCGCCTGCTCCTCCGGCGTGGAGAAATGGTTGACCACCTCGACGCCCGCGCGATTGTACCAGCTGCGATTGAAGATCACGAGCTCGCCGGCGGCGGGCAGATGTTCGACATAGCGCTGGAAATACCATTGCGAGCGTTCCTGCGCCGTCGGCTTTGGCAAGGCGACGACGCGGGTGTGGCGCACCGCCAGATGGCGGGTGATCCGGCGGATCGCCCCGTCCTTTCCGGCGGTGTCGCGCCCCTCCAGGATGACGAGCGCGCGCTCGCCGGATTGTGCCGTCCATTGCTGGTAGCGGACCAGCGCCACCTGGAGGTCGTGATCCTCCTGATCGTGGTCCGCTCCCATCGCCTCAGACCAGCTCGACGGCGAGGGCGGTGGCTTCACCGCCGCCGATGCACAGGCTGGCCACGCCGCGCTTCTTGCCCTGGTTCTTCAGCGCCGCGACCAAGGTGGTGATGATCCGCGCGCCGGACGCGCCGATCGGGTGGCCGAGCGCGGTGGCGCCGCCGTTCACGTTGATCTTGTCATGCGGGATGCCGAGGTCCTTCATCGCGAACATCGCGACGCAGGCGAAAGCCTCGTTGATTTCGAACAGATCGACCTCATCGATCGTCCAGCCAGCCTTCTTCAGCAGCTTCTCGATGGCGCCGACGGGAGCGGTGGTGAAGGCTGCAGGCTCCTGCGCGTGGGCGGCATGGGCGACGATGCGCGCGATCGGCGTCTGGCCATTGGCCTTGGCGACGCTTTCGCGAGTGAGGACCAGAGCGGCGGCGCCATCGGAGATCGAGGAGCTGGTAGCTGCCGTGATCGTCCCATCCTTGGCAAACGCGGGGCGCAGCGTCGGGATCTTGTCGGGCATGCCGCGGCCGGGCTGCTCGTCGGTGTCCACCACGACGTCGCCCTTGCGGGTAGAGACCGTCACCGGCACGATTTCGTCAGCAAACGCCCCCGACTGGATGGCGGCCTGTGCGCGGCGCAGCGATTCGATCGAATAATCGTCCTGTGCCTGACGGGTGAGCTGATATTCGTTGGCGGTATCCTGCGCGAAGGTGCCCATCGCGCGGCCGGCCTCATAGGCGTCCTCCAGACCATCCAGGAACATATGGTCGTAGGCCGTGTCGTGACCGATCCGGGAGCCCGAGCGGTGCTTCTGAAGGATGTAGGGGGCGTTGGTCATGCTCTCCATGCCGCCGGCGACGATCACGTCCGCCGATCCGGCTGCGATCGCCTCCGCGCCCATGATCACCGTCTGCATGCCCGAACCGCACACCTTGTTGACGGTGGTCGCCTGCACCGATTTGGGCAGGCCCGCCTTGATCGCCGCCTGACGCGCCGGTGCCTGACCGAGACCGGCCGGGAGGACGCAGCCCATGTAGATGCGGTCCACCGCCGCGCCATCGACACCGGCACGTTCCACCGCCGCCTTCACGGCCGTCGCGCCCAGATCGGTGGCGGAGACGTCGGCCAATGCCCCCTGCATGCCGCCCATTGGCGTGCGGGCGTAGGAGAGGATGACGACGGGATCGGTGGTCATGGAAATGAAGCTCCGGGACAAAATCGTATTGGGTTCGATCTAGTGTCAGTTGCAGGCGAATACAAAGGGCAAGCCAGCGCGTTGGGCGGCGATGGAGAGCTGGATCGACGTATTGAAATGGGCCGCCGCAATCAGCGGAATGGTTGCCGCCTTCATGGTTTCGCTGGATCTGGGGCGCCGCGTGACGGGCTGGGGCTTTGTCCTGTTCGTCGGATCGTCGGTCTGCTGGGTCACTGGCGCGCTGCTGACCGAGGACTGGGCACTGGGGACGCAGAACATCGTGCTGTTCGGCATCAATCTGTTCGGGGTCTATCGATATCTGATACGCAAGAAGGGTGTCTGATCTTCTCTGGCCGGTAGCGCTCGCCACGCTTGGCGCGATCCTCGGTAGCTTTCTGGCGACCGTCGCCCTGCGCTGGCCCGCGGGGCAATCCGCCTTGTCCGGGCGATCGATGTGCGATGGCTGCGGCCGGCCGCTCTCCGCCGTGGATCTGGTGCCGCTCCTCAGCTTCGTCGGCTTGCGGGGGCGGGCGCGTTGCTGTGGCGCGACGATCCCGGCGCTGCATTGGCAGGTGGAGGCGGGATGTGCCGTGGCAGGCTTCCTCGCCGGACTGGTCGCAAGCGGTGCGCCGGCGCTGCTGATCGCGGGGTTCGGGTGGCTGCTGGTGCTCGTCGTCGCGCTGGATGCGACCGAATTCTGGATTCCCGATCCGCTGCCGATGGTCATCGCCGCTTTGGGGCTGATCGCGTCGTTTTTCCTGCCGCCGCCCCTGGTGGAGCGGATCATCGGCGGGGTCGCCGGCTTTACGTCGCTGTGGCTGATCGGATTCCTGTATCATCGGGTTCGCGGGGTGGAGGGGCTGGGCGGCGCTGACCCCAAATTGTTCGGTGCCATCGGGCTGTGGCTCGGCTGGCGGATGCTTCCGCCCGTGCTGCTGCTCGCCGCACTGATCGGGCTTGGAATTGTCGCCTGGCGGATGACGACCGGACGGGCGGTGGCGCGCGACGACGCGCTGCCGTTCGGCGCGTATCTTGCGCTCGCGGCTTACCCGGCGCTGTTGCTCATGGTACACCTCGGGCCATGATCGCGTTGCTTCTTGCCCTCGCCGCGGCCGATCCGCCCAGGACGCCGGTGCCGATCGCCGGGCTGCCGCTGGCGGCGCTGCCGCCCCAGTCGCTGCCGACGCAGGGGTGTGCTGCCTATCTCTTCACGGCCGGGCAGGGCCGTGCGTTGGTCGGCATGGCCAGTGCGGCGCCTGGCACCTTGCGGCTGGCGCTGGACGGCCGCGTTGCCGATTATGCGCGGCAGAACCAGACCGGGAGCGCCGGCTTCGGTTTTGCGACGACGACGACGTATCAGAGCGCGGACGTGACCGCGACGCTCGACCTTGCCGTGCAGACACGCCGCGACCTGTCACAAGGAGCAGTGGTGGACGGCGGTACCTTGCGTATCGACCGGACCGGTCACGATACCGTGATCCTGCCGGTGGCGGGCCTGATAGGATGCGCGGCCACCTGACCGACGAAGACAAAAGAAACGGGGAGAGGATAGATGAAGGACATACTCAGCGCCCAACGCGACAGCTTCATGGCCGCGCTGCCGGAGCCGATCTCCGTCCGGAAGGACCGGTTGAAGCGCGCCGCGGCGATGATCCGCGACCATGCGGACCGCTTCTGCGACGCGCTGAGCGAGGATTTCGGCCACCGCAGCCGCGAACAATCGATGATCACCGACATTGGCGGGTCGATCAGCCCTATCCATCACGCGCTGAAGAACCTCGAGAAATGGGCGCGACCCGAGAAGCGGCCGGTCCAGTTCCCGCTCGGCCTGCTGGGGGCCAAGGCCTGGGTGGAATATCAGCCCAAGGGCGTGGTCGGCGTGATCGCGCCGTGGAATTTCCCGGTGAACCTGGTGATGTCGCCGTTGGCCGGGGTGTTCGCCGCGGGCAATCGCGCGATGGTCAAGACGAGCGAATATACGCCCGTCACCGCTGCCCTGTTCGAGGAGATCGTCGGCCGGTATTTCGACCCGACCGAACTGGCCTTCGTCTCCGGCGGGCCGGACGTGGGCCAGGCCTTTGCCGAGCTTCCGTTCGATCACCTGATCTTCACCGGCGCGACGGGCATCGGGCGGCACATCCTGCACGCGGCCGCGGACAATCTGACGCCGGTCACGCTGGAGCTTGGCGGCAAGTCCCCGGTGATCGTCGGCAAGGACGCCGATCTGAAGCAGGTCAGCGAGCGTGTCGCCCTGGGCAAGATGCTGAACGCCGGGCAGATCTGCCTCGCGCCGGATTATCTGCTGGTGCCGTCGGCGCAGGAAAGCGCGGTGGTCGACGGGATCCGCACCGCGGCCAGCGCCATGTACCCGACGCTCCTGTCCAATCCGGATTACACCAGCGTGGTGAACGATCGCCATTACGAGCGGCTCAACCAATGGGTTGAGGACGCACGGGCGAAGGGCGCGACGGTCGACGTGGTGAATCCCGCCGGCGAGGATTTCGGCAGCACTAACAGCCGCAAGATGCCGCTCCATATCGTGCGCGACGTGACCGACGACATGACGTTGATGCAGGAGGAGATCTTCGGCCCGATCCTGCCCGTGCGCCGCTATGACGGGATTGACGCGGCGATTGGGGAGGTGAACCGGCGCGACCGACCACTGGGCCTCTATTATTTCGGCAAAGACGAGGCGGAGCGCCGCCGCGTGCTGGATCGCACCATCTCCGGCGGGGTGACGATCGACGATGTCATCTTCCATGTGTCGATGGAGGACCTGCCGTTCGGCGGGGTCGGTCCGTCAGGGATGGGGTCGTATCACGGCCTGGATGGGTTCCGCACCTTCAGCCATGCGAAGGCGGTGTATCAGCAGTCCAAGCTGGATGTGGCGAAGATTGCCGGTCTGAAGCCGCCTTATGGTGATGCCACGCGCAAGGCGGTGGCGCGGCAGATGGGCGGGTGAGGGCGCGGCGTGCGGGGCCATCCCCGCGCGCCACACCATGGATTTGCGTCAATGCGCCTGCACGATTTCCTCCTTCAGGCGCAGCTTCTTTTTCTTCAAATCCGCGATGAGCATTGCATCGGGCATGGGCCGATGGGTTTCTTCACTGATGCGCTGATCCAGCGTGGCATGCTTGGCCTCCAGAGCCGAACGATGCGCGGTCTGCATACAGGAATCTCCTTGCTTTAGTTGCGGGGGCAGAAAGTAAAACACGCGAACGGGCGATTGTCTCATCGGAAATTGCCCGATCTGCGGTCGATCGAACCCCCTGTGCGATGTCACGCTTTTGCAACGAGTTTTCCCACCAACCCCCGCACGGGCTCTGCTACAGCGGCATCGCCGGAGGGAGGGCGACGTGACGGATGATGGCCAGCTGATTGCGCGACTCGGCGCGCTGCGCACCGAACATCGCGATCTGGACGCGGCGATTGGCGCCCTGGGCAGGGACGGCGCGGCCGACCAGTTGCAGCTTGCGCGGTTGAAGAAGCGGAAGCTGCGACTGCGCGACGAGATCGCGTTGATCGAGGACCAGCTGATCCCGGACATCATCGCCTGAGTGTCGCAATGGGACGCTGGTCGCAGCGCCGCGTATGATCACGCTGTCGCGCGGTTCCCGTCTCCGATGTAACGTTTCGGCCATGCACGCAGCCCACCATGATTCCGCGGTTTACCGACGCCTGATCGACGCCTTGTATGTAGAAGCCATGGTGCTGGCCGACGATGCACGCAGCTATTTCGATGATGGCGGGCGCGGCGATCGAGAGGCGCTGGACCCGATCACGCGCGTGACCTTCAGCTGTGAATCGCTGAAGGTCACGACGCGGCTGATGCATGTCATCGCCTGGCTGTTGACGCAGCGTGCGGTGCTATCGGGCGAGCTGAGCCCCAGCGCGGCGCTCGATCCGGCACGCCGCTTGATCGGACCGGCAGAGGAATCCGCCATGGTGGCCACGTCGCTGCCTCGGAAGGCGCAGCGGTTGGTCGACACCAGCATCGATCTTTATCGACGGGTGGCGCGGCTGGATGCGGCGCAGGGGATGACGGTGCCGGAGGAAAGCCCCGCGCGGCAGATGTTCCAACGGCTGGCGATGGCGTTCTGAGGCGAGGGGATCCGGCCCCGAAGTGCGGGGCCGGAACGGGACGGGATCAGCCTTCGACGCGTTCCCAGTGGCCGGTCTCAAAGCCATCCACGGCCAATTCGGCTATACGCGCGGCCACCACTTCGGGCGACTTCACCGATGCGGGATCCTCACCGGGATACGCGCGGGCGCGCATCTTCGTGCGGGTGGCGCCGGGATCGATGATGGCGGTGCGCACGCGGCTGATCTCGGCCAGTTCGTCGCCATAAGCGGCCAACAGTGTCTCGAACGCAGCCTTGGACGCACCATAAGCGCCCCAATAAGCGCGCGGCTTGCGACCCACTGAGGAGGTGATGCCGATCACGCGTGCGCCCGACGAGCGGCGCAGCATCGGATCGAACGCCTGGATCAGTGCGACCTGCGCCGAGACGTTGAGCGTCAGGACGTTGGCGAATTCCTTGGGATCGATCGACGGCACGGCCGCCAGCGTTCCCAGCGTGCCAGCGTTCAGCACCATGATATCGAGCGCCGACCAGCGTTCGCCGATCGCGACCGCCAGCCGCGCAATGGCGTCGTTCGCCGCCAGATCGAGCGGCGCGATCGTTGCCGAGCCGCCAGCGTCGAAGATCTTCTGCTCGACCTCTTCCAGCGCCGGGGCGGACCGTGCGGTCAGGATGACATGCGCGCCCTTTTCGGCAAGCGCGATGGCAGTGGCGGCTCCGATACCCCGGCTGGCGCCGGTGACGAGGGCGAGCTTGTTCTCGAGAGGCTTGGTCACGTTCATCATCCCGGATTAGTCCCGGGATTAGCGCTCCCGCAACTCCATAGGTGCCGTGTTGGCAGGTGAAGCCGAAGGTCGGCGGAGTGGCGCCTTACGCCACCCGCTCTTCCAGCATGGCGAACTGATCCACCGCGCCCGTATCGTCGTGATCGGTCAGCGTGGTCGGATAGTCGCCCGTGAAGCACGCGTCGCAATAGCCCGGCCGGAATTGCGCGCGCTCGCTGCGACCGAGTGCCTTGTACAGGCCGTCGATCGACACGAACGCCAGACTGTCGGCGTGGATGAAGTCGGTCATCGCCTTCAGGTCATGCGTCGCTGCGAGCAGCTTGGCGCGCTCAGGCGTGTCGACGCCGTAGAAGCAGCTGTGCTTCGTCGGCGGGCTGGCAATGCGCATGTGCACCTCCGCCGCGCCAGCCTCGCGCATCATCTGCACGATCTTCAGGCTGGTCGTGCCGCGCACGATCGAATCGTCGATCAGCACGACGCGCTTGCCCTGGATCAAGGCGCGGTTGGCATTGTGCTTCAGCTTCACGCCAAGGTGGCGGACCTTGTCACCCGGCTGGATGAAGGTGCGGCCGACATAGTGCGAACGGATGATCCCGAGTTCGAACGGGATGCCGCTTTCCTGCGCATAGCCGATCGCCGCGGGCACGCCCGAATCCGGCACTGGAATCACCAGATCAGCCTCGACCGGTGCTTCGAGCGCGAGCTGTTGGCCGATGCCCTTGCGCACCGAGTAGACCGAATGGTCGTCGACGATCGAATCCGGTCGCGAGAAATAGACCCATTCGAAGATGCAGGGGCGCGGCGCGACGGGGCCGAACGGCCGGATCGACCGCATTTCCGAACCCTGTACGATCACCAGCTCGCCCGGCTCCACCGAGCGGACGAATTCGGCGCCGACCACGTCGAGCGCGACGGTTTCGCTGGCGAAGATGATCGAATCGTTGAGCTTGCCCATCACCAGCGGGCGGATGCCCAGCGGATCGCGGCAGGCGATCATGCCCTCCGGCGTCATCACGATCAGGGCATAGGCACCCTCGACCTGCTTCAGCGCGTCGATGAAGCGATCCATCAGCGTGCGGTAGTTGGACGTAGCGACCAGGTGAATGATCGTTTCGGTATCGCTGGTCGACTGGAAGATCGATCCGCGGCGAATCAGCTCGCGGCGCAGCTTCATCGCGTTGGAAATGTTGCCGTTGTGCGCGACGGCGAAGCCACCGCTCGCCAGCTCGGCATACAGGGGCTGAACATTGCGTAGCGCGGTCTCGCCCGTGGTCGAGTAGCGTACGTGGCCGCACGCGACGCTGCCGGGCAGCGAGCCGATCACGGCCTCGCTGTCGAAATTGCCGGCGACGTGACCCATCGCCTTCTTGGTGTGGAAATGCGCGCCATCGAAGGACGTGATGCCGGCGGCCTCCTGTCCACGGTGCTGGAGCGCGTGAAGGCCGAGGGCGACAAGCGCCGCGGCGCCATCGGAGCCGGACACTCCGAAGATGCCGCACTCCTCGTGCAGATGGTCGTCGTCGAAAGGATTAGTCGTCAGCATGGCGTGGGGGCTCGCGTCGTGCGCCGTCCATATAGCGAGTGTCTCGGATTTGTCATGGGGGTGGAGCGATCATTGCGTCCGCCGGTTTCTGCCGGTGAGCGGACGCAAGGAGAAATCACCATGGCCAAGAACCACGGATCGCAGATCAAGGACGACAAATTGTACGAGGATCTGCGTCGGCAAGGCGAATCGAAGGAAAAGGCGGCGCGGATCGCCAATGCGCGCGCCAACGGCTCGCTCGATCATCGCAGCGACCGGCTGGAGGATCGTTCCAAGGAGGATTTGTACGCCGAAGCGCAGAAGATCGGGATCGAGGGGCGATCCAAGATGAACAAGCGCGAGCTGGTCAACGCGGTGCGGAACCACAAATAGCCCGGATCGCGGCGAATAAGGGCGGGCTGGAAGAAGGCGGCCGGGCTGCGCTACAGCCGCGGTCATGACTGATCCGCGCGAAAATGGCCTGACGCTTGATCCCCGATATGACGCCGCCGGGCTGGTGACGGCAGTGGTGACTGCCGCGGGCAGGGGAGAGGTGTTGATGGTCGCGCACATGAACGCCGATGCGCTCGCCGCCACGCGCGCGACCGGCAGGGCCACCTTCTGGTCGCGCAGCCGCCAGGCCTTGTGGGTGAAGGGCGAGACGTCGGGGAATTTCCTCAACGTTCGCGAGATGCGCATCGACTGCGACCAGGATGCGATCTGGATAATCGCCGAGCCGGTTGGCCCGGCGTGCCACACCGGCGCGCGGTCGTGCTTCTATCGCCGGATCGGGCCGGACGGGCTGGAACGGGTCGAGTGATCCGACGCGCGGCGGCGGCACTGGCAGGCGCGGCGCTGGTCGCCGGCTGCGGGCAGCAAGCGGGAACGCGCGAACGGTCTGACGACGCCGGAACCGCGCTGGAGGCGACGGCGATCGCACGCGGGATCGTGTCCGATCCTGCCGCGCTCAACCCCGTCGGGGCATTCGCCTCGGCCACGGATCGCGTCTGCGTCGTGCCCAGGGACGGTGAATATAGCATTGGCGTCAGCGTCGATTATGGCGATCGGCAGCATTGCGTCGCACGCGGCGTGGCCCGCGAGAACGGGGTGCTGCGGGTCGACTTCGGGGGCGGCTGCCGCCTCGATGCGCGGTTCGACGGGGAGCGGATCGTCTTTCCAGCAGAGGCGCCGGCGGCCTGCAATCAATCATGTACCGGGCGGGCGAGCCTGTCAGCGGTCAACACTGCGCGGCTGAGCGTTGCAGAGGCAGAAGCGCGCGCGATGCGTGGCGCGGACGGAAACCCTCTATGCGATTGACGTTCACGTAAGCGGAAGATAGATCGGCGGCATGTCGGTCGCTGGCCTTTTCGGTTCGCTCCCGCCCCGCGGGGATCGGACGCATTTCAGCATCACGGACCTCGCCTCCGAGTTCGGCGTGACGCCGCGAGCGTTGCGCTTCTACGAGGATGAGGGGCTGATCGCGCCCGAACGCCGGGGCACGGCGCGGATCTATTCGCATCGCGACCGGGCGCGGCTCGCCTGGATCCTGCGCGGCAAGCGGGTGGGATTCAGCCTGGCCGAGATCCGCGAGATGATCGACCTTTACGACATCGGCGACGGCCGCAACACGCAGCGCAACGTCACCATCGAGCGTTGTCGTGCCAGGATCGAGGCGCTGACGGCGCAGAAGCGCGACATCGACGATGCCATTGCCGAGCTCGACGAGTTCGTCTCCCTCCTTGAAACACCCGATCAGAAGGACTGATCCTCATGCCGCAATATACTCCGCCGGTGCGCGACACCCGCTTCGTTCTCGAACATGTCGTGGGTCTGTCGCGCCATGCCAATGTGCCGGGCTTTGCCAATGCCACGCCCGACACGGTGGATGCCGTGCTGGAGGAGGGCGGCCGCTTCGTCGCGGAAGTGCTGTTCCCGCTGAACCAGTCGGGCGATCAGGAAGGCTGCACCCGGCATGAGGACGGTTCGGTCACGACGCCCGCCGGCTTCAAGGAAGCGTACAAGCAGTTCGTCGAATCCGGCTGGGGCACGCTGTCCGCGCCAGAGGCGTTCGGCGGGCAGGGGATGCCGCACGTCATCTCGACCGCGTTTCAGGAATATATGATCTCCTCCAACATGGCGTTCGCCATGTACCCGGGCCTGGCGCATGGCGCGATCGCGGCGCTGGTAGCGAAAGGCTCGCCCGAGCAGCAGGAGAAGTACCTGCCCAAGATGGTGTCCGGCGAATGGGGAGGCACCATGAACCTGACGGAGCCGCAGTGCGGCACTGATCTCGGCCTCATCCGCACCCGCGCCGAGCCGCAGGCTGACGGTTCGTACAAGATCACCGGCACCAAGATCTTCATCTCGGCCGGCGAGCATGACCTGACCGAGAACATCATCCACCTCGTTCTCGCCAAGACGCCGGGTGCGCCCGACAGCTCGAAGGGCATCAGCCTGTTCGTGGTGCCCAAGGTGCTGGTGAACGACGACGGCTCGCTGGGTGAGCGCAATGCGGTCTCCTGCGGCTCGATCGAGCACAAGATGGGCATCCACGGCAACGCGACCTGCGTGCTGAACTATGACGGTGCGACCGGCTGGCTGGTCGGCGAGGAGATGAAGGGCCTTGCCGCGATGTTCATCATGATGAACGCAGCGCGGCTGGGCGTTGGCCTTCAGGGCCTGGCGGTCGGCGAGACGGCCTACCAGAATGCGGTGCAATATGCCGAGGATCGTCGCCAGGGTCGCGCGCTGACCGGCGCGGCCGAGCCTGATGAGAAGGCGGACACGTTGTTCGTCCACCCGGACGTTCGCCGGATGCTGATGAACGGCAAGGCGTGGCTCGAAGGCCTGCGGGCATTGTGCCTGTGGGGCGCGCTTCAGGTCGATCTGGAGCACAGCGCCGAGGATGAGGCCGCGCGGCAGGAGGCGGCTGACCTCATCGGGCTGCTGACCCCGGTGATCAAGGGCGTCGGCACCGACAAGGGCTATGCCATCGCGACTGACGCGCAGCAAGTCTATGGCGGCCACGGCTACATCCAGGAATGGGGGATGGAGCAGTACGTCCGTGATGCGCGGATCGCGATGATCTACGAAGGCACCAACGGCGTTCAGGCGATGGACCTCGTCGGTCGCAAGCTGGCGATGAACGGTGGCCGTGCGATCCAGTTGTTCTTCAAGATCGTGGCCGAGGAATGTGCCGCGGCGAAGGGTGGGCCGGCGGCCGATTTCGCCACCCGGCTCGAAAAGGCGCTTGGTGAGCTTCAGGCCGCGACCATGTGGTTCATGGGGAACATCTCCAACCCGAACAACATCGGCGCGGGCGCGGTGCCCTACATGCACCTGCTGGGTGTCGTGTCGGTCGGCCTGATGTGGCTGCGCATGGCGGTGGCTGCTGCGGCGCTGAAGGAAGCCGGCCAGGGCGACGCCGCCTTCCTCGACGCGAAGCTGGTGACGGCACGCTTCTTCGCCGAGCGCGTGCTGCCGGAGGCGGGCTCCTACCGTCGCCAGATCGAGGGCGGCGCCGAGGCGCTGATGGCGCTGCCGCCCGAGATGTTCCGCGCGGCGTAAGTGACGATCGGCCCCGTCGCGCAGGTCGCGGCGGGGCCGTTTCTTATTCCACGCCGGCCGCGTTGCCGAGCGTCGGCGCTGCCGGCTCCGCGCTTGATTTCCGGCGGACGCCCTCGAGCGGCTCCGGCCCCTTTGCGGGGACATCGATTTTCGGAACCGGCACGGCGCGGAGCATCATGCGCTTCATGCAGGATCCGCGGTTCCTGAATTCGTCGCAATTCCACAGAAAGCGTTCGAGATTGCTGTCGCGATCGCGGATGTAGCTGAACGACATGGCATGCATCTGATCGTTGGTCAGCGGCAGGCTCGTCGCGGCGGCGGCGGCGGTGGTCCAGCCCATGAAGCGGCACCGCGCGCGCGCGCCGCACGCCGCCATCGCCATCGCGGGATAGCTGGCTGCCTGCGCGGGATTGAGCCGTGTCAGGAACACCTCGTTATCGCTGCCGAGCGGCGCGGGTGTCGTGCCCTTGTAGGGAGCCGCGGCGAGTGCGGCGGCGCTTGCCGGCCCGTCGGCACCGATGCGGTGGATGTCCGATACCGCGGCGAGCTTCGCGATCGGCGCCTCGCCGGGCTGCTGCCCGCGGTTGAAGGCGGGGCCGGTGCCCCACCAGCCCGTCCAGCGGAAGAACAGATGCGTGTGAAGCTCGGCGATCTTGTCCAGGCTGGAGCTCCAATAGGGTACCACCCAGTCGGTATGGTAATGCGTTGCCCAGCCAACCGGCTTGTACACGCTGCCGCGCAGCGCGCGGGTGGCGACGTCGCGCGCGCGCTGCCACGCGGCGGGTGAGGGTGCCCGGCCGAGGGCGCCGTCGCAGGTAAAGGTGAACTGGCAGCCGGTCGCGCGCTCGGCGCCCTGAAAGACGACGCCGCACACCGTCTTGGGGAAAGCCGGGTGGCGCAGCCGGTTGAGCACGACCTGCGCCACCGCCTTCTGCCCGGGCGGGTCATCGCCGGCCTCGTAATAGGCCGCCGCCGCAAGACAGTCGGTCGCGCGGGCGAAATCCTCCGTGCCGCCGACGAAGCGGAACGGGCGGGCGGCCGGGACCGGGCTCTTCACAAAGGGGATGGCGGCATTCACCGCGCGCGCGTCATCGGGATCGATCGAGGCATATTCGACCGGCTCGACCGGCGGTGGCGGCACCTTGGGCGTGGTCACGATCCGTCGCGCCGTCGGCGGAGCCTCGAACGCTCGTTCGGGTATCGGGGGCGCCAGGCGCACGACGATGATCGGCAAAGCGATTGCGGCGATCGCGATGACCGCGAGAATGAGGTGCAGGGGGCGCAATGCTGACACAGGTCGATCGCTAGCCGTCACGACGGATTGGGGCGAGGACAGTCGCGCGATCAGGACGATGGTGGCCGTGCCAAGACGAAACGCCCGGCACGGCCCCCCTCATCAGGCTTCCGGCAGGAAGTCGGGCACGGAGAGATAGCGCTCACCCGTGTCATAGTTGAAGCCCAAGACCCGCGCATTGTCGGGCAGGTCGGGCAGCTTCTGCAGGATCGCGGCCAGCGTCGCGCCGGACGAGATACCGACCAGCATCCCTTCTTCGCGGGCCGCGCGGCGGGCCATGTCCTTGGCGACATTGGCGTCCACCTCGATCACGCCGTCGAGGGCCTGGGTATGCAGGTTCGCCGGGATGAAGCCGGCGCCGATACCCTGGATCGGATGCGGGCCGGGCTGGCCGCCGCCGATGACCGGGGAGGCGGCCGGCTCGACCGCGAACACCTTCAGGTTGGGCCATTCCTTCTTCAGCGTTTCGGCGACGCCGGTGATATGGCCACCGGTGCCGACACCGGTGATGACCGCATCGAGCGGCGTGTCACGAAAATCGTTGATGATCTCCTGCGCCGTGGTGCGAACGTGGATGTCGATATTGGCCGGATTTTCGAACTGCTGCGGCATCCAGGCGCCGGGCGTCGTTTCCACCAGTTCCAGTGCGCGCTCGATGGCGCCCTTCATGCCCTTTTCACGTGGGGTCAGGTCAAAGGTCGCGCCATAGGCCAGCATCAGGCGGCGGCGTTCGAGCGACATGCTCTCCGGCATGACCAGCACCAGCTTGTAGCCCTTCACCGCGGCCACCATTGCAAGGCCAATGCCGGTGTTGCCGCTGGTCGGCTCGATGATCGTGCCGCCGGGCTGCAGATCGCCGCTGGCCTCCGCCGCTTCGATCATGGCCAGCGCGATGCGGTCCTTGATCGAGCCGCCCGGGTTCGACCGTTCCGACTTGATCCAGACTTCTGATCCGGGGAACAGGCGCTGCACGCGGATGTGCGGCGTGTTGCCGATCGTCTCGAGGATCGTGTTCGCCTTCATGGCTGAGCTACTCCGTGCTGTGTTTCGGGCGGTATTACCGAAAGTGGTGTCTCGGGCGGATCAAAGGTCTTGGCTTGCTTCAGTTCCGGAAACAATCGCGACCACAGCAGCGTGACGGCCATCGCGCCAACCCCGCCGACGACCACTGCCCCAACGGGGCCGAGCAGCGCCGCCATGAGGCCGCTTTCTGCCTCCCCCAGTTCATTGGAGGCCGAAATGGTCAGCTGGCTGACCGCGCTGACCCGGCCGCGCATCTCGTCAGGCGTGTGCAACTGGATCAGCGATCCGCGCACGTACATCGACACCATGTCCGCGCTGCCGGCGACGATCAGGGCGCTGAGGCTGAGCAGGAAGTTGGTCGAGATGCCGAAGGTGACAATCGCGACACCGAAGATCATAACCGCGATCAGCATCTTGCGTCCGACATCGTTCTTCATCGGTCGGAACGACAGGAAGATGCCGGTCGCCGACGCGCCGATCCCCATGCCAGCCGCGAGCAGCCCAAGGCCGGTCGGCCCGACATGAAGGATATCGTGGGCATAGATGGGCAGCAGCGCAGTTGCGCCGGCGAGCAGCACGGCGAACAGATCAAGCGTGATCGCCGCCTGCACCAGCCGGTTGCGCTTCACATAGGCGAAGCCGTCGACGATCCTAGCGAACGGCCGGCGATCCTTCTGCGCCGGCGGCTGCGGCACGGGGCGGATCGTCAGCAGCATGACGAGCGCCAGGAGGAACATCGCCGCCATGCCGGCATAAGCGGTCAACGGCCCGATCGCGAACAGGAAGCCGCCGACGCTGGGCCCGGCGATGAAGCCGACCTGCATCGCGATCGATCCCAGCGCGATCGCGCTCGGCAGGGATTCGCGCGGAACGAGGTTGGGCGCCAGCGCGCCATAGGCGGGGCCGGCAAAGGCACGCGCAACCCCGACCAACACGGCGGCGCCGAAGAGAACGGGGAGGCTGATCCAGCCTTCCCATGTGGCAAAACCAAGAAGCAGAACGTTGCCCGCCAGCAACGTTGTCGTCCCGCGCACGATCCAGCGCCGATCGATGCTGTCCGCGATCAGCCCCACCACAGGGGTCAGCAGGAACAGGGGAACAAACTGCGCTAGGCCGATCATCCCGAGAAGAAATGCGGCCTCCCGGATATCCATCGTTTCGCGGGCAATACTGTATACCTGCCAGCCGAGAACGATCGCGAGCGCCGATTGTGCGATGGTACTGGCCAAACGAGCCAGCCAGTAGCTGCGATAGTTCGGAATGCGGAGCGGGTGAGCGGCAGCTGACATGTGGCGATGGACTTAAGTCGGCCCTCCGATCGGCACAACGGGATTTCACGACGTTGCGCCTGCGCCCCGTTGAGGCTTATAGGCCCCGTTCTCCCTTTCCCCTAGGAACCTCGAGGTCCAGCCCCGTGGCAAAAACAGCCCGCGCGAAGAGCGCCGAACCCCCCGTATCCAACCGCGAGCGTCCCGACGAGCCGCAGCCCTATGAGGCGTCCAAGGACGAGCTGCTGCAATTCTACAAGGACATGCTGCTCATCCGTCGCTTTGAAGAAAAGGCCGGCCAGCTCTATGGCCTGGGCCTGATCGGCGGTTTCTGCCACCTGTACATCGGCCAGGAAGCCGTTGCGGTCGGCCTGCAATCCGCGCTGTCGGAGAAGGACAGCGTCATCACTGGCTACCGCGACCACGGCCACATGCTGCTGTGCGGTATCCCCCCCAAGGACGTGATGGCTGAGCTGACCGGGCGTCATGCCGGCATCTCCAAGGGGAAGGGCGGGTCGATGCACATGTTCAGCGTCGACCATAAGTTCTACGGCGGGCACGGCATCGTGGGCGCGCAGGTGTCGCTGGGCACCGGCCTTGGCTTTGCGCACAAGTACAACAATGACGGGGGCGTGTGCCTCGCCTATTTCGGCGACGGCGCGGCGAACCAGGGGCAGGTGTACGAAAGCTTCAACATGGCGGAGCTGTGGAAGCTGCCCGTCATCTTCGTCATCGAGAACAATCAATATGCCATGGGCACGAGCGTCAACCGCGCGTCGGCCGAGGACCAGCTGTATCGCCGCGGCGAGAGCTTCCGCATCCCGGGGATCCAGGTCGACGGCATGGACGTGCTGGCGGCGCGCGGTGCGGCCGAGGAGGCGCTCGCCTGGGTACGCGCCGGCAAGGGGCCGATCATCCTCGAGATGAAGACCTATCGCTATCGCGGCCACTCGATGTCGGACCCGGCCAAGTACCGCAGCCGCGAGGAAGTGCAGGCGGTGCGCGACAAGTCCGATCCGATCGAGCATGTGAAGAAGCTGCTCGAGGCGCAGGGCGTCAAGGAAGACGAGCTGAAGGCGATCGAGAGCGAGATCCGCAAGACGGTGAACGAATCCGCCGATTTTGCCGAGAGCACCCCCGAACCCGATCCCAAGGAATTGTATACCGACGTGCTGGTGGAGAAGTATTGAGATGGCGATCGACATCAAGATGCCGGCACTCTCCCCCACCATGGAGGAGGGCACGCTCGCCAGGTGGCTCGTCAAGGAAGGCGACACGGTGAAATCCGGCGACATCATGGCCGAGATCGAGACCGACAAGGCGACGATGGAGTTCGAGGCGGTCGATGAAGGCGTCGTGGCCAAGATCCTGGTCGCCGAGGGCACCGACAATGTGAAGGTCGGCACGGTGATCATGCAGCTGGAAGGCGAGGGCGCCGAGGCAGCCCCCGCGGGCACCAGCGACCCCGCTGCGACCAAGGAAGACACGGCCGCGCCCGAAGCGAAGGCGGACGAGACGAAGGCCGACAAGGTCGAGGATTCGGCGCATCCGGCACAGGAGAAGGTCGACACCGGCACGCGCCAGATGTTCGAGGCGGCGAAGCACAAGGCCGACGTTATCGATCCGGCGATCCCCGAAGGCACCGAAATGGTGAAGGTGACCGTTCGCGAGGCGCTGCGCGATGCGATGGCCGAGGAAATGCGCGCCGACGAGCGTGTGTTCGTGATGGGCGAGGAAGTCGCGCAATATCAGGGCGCCTACAAGGTGACGCAGGGGCTGCTCGACGAGTTCGGCGACCGCCGGGTGATTGACACGCCGATCACCGAATATGGCTTTGCCGGCGTCGGCACGGGCGCGGCGATGGGCGGCCTGCGCCCGATCGTCGAGTTTATGACGTTCAACTTCGCGATGCAGGCAATCGACCATATTGTGAACTCTGCCGCGAAGACGAACTACATGTCCGGCGGCCAGATGCGCTGCCCGATCGTGTTCCGCGGTCCGAACGGCGCGGCGAGCCGCGTGGGCGCCCAGCACTCGCAGAACTATGGGCCATGGTATGCCAGCGTGCCCGGCCTGATCGTGATTGCGCCATATGATGCGGCGGATGCGAAGGGCCTGCTGAAAGCGGCGATCCGTAGCCAGGATCCGGTCGTGTTCCTCGAGAACGAGCTGCTTTATGGCCGCACGTTCGAGGTGCCTAAGCTCGACGATTGGGTGCTGCCGATCGGCAAGGCCCGCGTCATGCGCGAAGGCAAGGACGTGACGATCGTGAGCTATTCGATCGGCGTCGGCCTTGCACTGGAAGCGGCGGAGAAGCTGGCCGGTGAGGGGATCGATGCGGAAGTGATCGATCTTCGTACGCTGCGGCCGCTCGACAAGGAAACGGTACTCAAGAGCCTCGCCAAGACCAACCGCATGGTCGTGGCCGAGGAGGGCTGGCCGACCTGCTCGATCGCCAGCGAGATCATCGCGATCTGCATGGAGGAAGGCTTCGACGACCTCGACGCTCCCATCGTCCGCGTCTGCGACGAGGACGTGCCGCTGCCTTATGCGGCGAACCTCGAGAAGCTGGCGCTGATCTCGTCCGACAAGATCGTCGAGGGCGTGAAGAAGGTCACGTATCGCAAGTAACGGCTAAGCTCCCGTCTCGCGTTGATCGAGACGGGAGCTGCTACAACCCTGTGGGGGTGTTGCAGTTTTTCTTTGCGGGAAAGCGCTGATCAGGGGTCGGCGTCTGGAAGTCCTTGTTTCGGGCGCGGAACATGGCCATGCGCGTGAAGCTTGGTTCGAGCTTCATGAAGTTCATCGGGTAAATGCTGAAAATCGGCTGATACTCGTACGTAACTTGAACATGGAACAGGATCTCGTCGAGCGGAAGCATGCGGCTGTTTGGCAAGGTTGCGAGGCTGCTGACCAAGTTGCAGCCGAGAACCGGTGACGCGCTGGTGAAATCTCCATCAAATCGTTGCCACAGGATCCGATTTTCGATGATGCCATTGTTGTCGTAGTCTGTGCCTTTTACGGCGGTGATGACGACCCGGCCGTGGCGACGAAGGTTGAATGGCTGCGCGGTCAGATCAATCGCGCTGAAGAGGTCGTAGATCTGCGCTTCGGTCGCGCCAACCACGCCCGTTCCGCTCTGGGCCACCAGGTCCGCCGTCATCGATGCGAGACGTTGCACACGATTATTGGCGAGGGCGTAATTGCCAAGCTCGAAGCCGCTGAGGATCATGGCAAGGAGCAATGGGGCGAAAAGCGCAAATTCGAGCAGCGCGACACCGCGAACGTCCTGGGGCAGCGATGCACGGGATCGGCGTTTCACAGCGTTTTCCTTACAACAGCCTCGTTGCGCACAATGGTGGTTGCGACGAGCGTGGCTTCGGGTGAGACGCCGAACCATGAGGTCATCGTTCCAAACAGTCGCAACTTCGGAAATGCGGCCGTATAGGAAACAACGTCGCCGGGACCGCCGAGCTTACCCGGGATCGGGATTGCCGGGTCCCATTTACCGTTACCGTTCCGGTCGATGAAGTCTTCGCCCTTGTCGTAGACCCCGTTTCCATTTTGATCGGTGAAGTTTTCTGGCGTAGATGTTGAGAAGTCCTTGTACACCGTCGTCACGATGGTGATGTTCTTGCCAGGAGCGGTCGGGAAGTCGCTCATTGCGTTAGAGATGCTTGCCCGAATGGCGGCTTCTCTCAGGTCCTGGCTACTTTCCATCGACGCGGTCGCCGCTCGCGCTGCTTCGACGACTGCTCCTTCAAGGGCCGCGCGAGCGAACATCGTATGGCCGATTTCAATCGTTCCGCAGATCATCGCCAGCATCACCGGCGATATCAGGGCGAACTCAACCACGGTGACGCCGGTGACGTCTCTGATCAGGTGAGAAAAGGACTTCATTTCGTGAGATGCAAGTCAACGAGTTCGGTGGCGACGTCGTCAAACGCCGATTTCAGCGATGCGGTGTCAGACGTCCGATAGACCCGGCCCGGCGCGCAGCGCTCGAACATTGCCAAGGTATTGGTGTCCGTGGTCGTCAGTGCGATGATATATACTTTTGGCGGGTTTTTCTCAGCCTGTAGCGAGGCGCACGTCTTTGAGAAGCGCCGCTCGGACTGGGTTCTGAAAGCGCCACCATTCTGGGTGGTCGTCAGCGGATTGTCGGCGTAATTCCCGTAAAATGTGAATGTGCGATCAGTGTAGCCATTTTGGCTCTCCCCGAGCGCAGTTTCGCCGTCGGTCATGAATACTAGGGCGCGCTTCGCTTCTTCCGACGTCGGGTTGCTACGTGGAAACACGTCATCTCTGACAAGCAGGCGATAGCCCCAGAGAAGTCCGGCATGGTGCAGCGTCCCGTTGGCCGGGTAGATCGCGCCATTCTTCCGCTCAATGACGTTGTCGATCCAATATGACTTTGGCTTGCCGTAGGCGATCGGCTCAGCTTCCTCCGGGCATTGCCAGTTGGGACTGGGCGGGTCCGTCATGTTCTGCGAGCCGCTGCTCGTACTGCCACCCTTCGGGTTTACCGAATATGTGGTCGCAGCCTTCCATGCCGCAAAGTTGGGAATGCGATCATAATTGATCCTGAACGGCGTTCCGCGCGACGTCGCAAAGTTCCAGCTGTCGGTTTGAGGGTTGTAGAAACCTCCATCGACCCGAGTGATGACATCGTTGGAGACGCTCGATGCGCTGTCGTTCAGCCCGATATAGTAGCGATAAAAAGCTTCGCGGTACGGCGAGCTCGCCATGCTTGCCTGGTTCAGGCCGCCGTTCGCCAAGGTTTGATCCAGCTGGTACAAATTGTAGCCTGGCTCGACGTTCGAGATTTTGTAAAATCCACTATTTGGGTTTGCCATGACAGCGGACGAAGCGGAGTTGCCGGATGTCTGGGGAACCCAGAATGGCGGAATGAAATAGGGCGTGATTGGTGGGTGCCCCCCTTCACCGGGCAATGACCGCACGACATCCCAAGCGCCGGGCTCGGGCTGTGAATAGGTTGCATTCATGTTGCGCACGGTGTCGTCGGCCAGGACGCAGCCCTTCCATGCAAGCCGATTGCCTGGCCAAGAACCGCCCGCCTGCGTGGCGGAGTCGTTGAACCCAGCCAGCTGTCTGACAGACGAGGACCGCCACTTCGTGAGCAAATGCCCGACGTTCACGGTGATGTCGTACATGACGAAACCGAGTGCCAGTTCCTGACGGGTGCCAGCGCCCTGGTAGAGAATGTCGACAAAGCTTTTGGCCGCATCCTTTGTTGCTGTCATGCGGGTCTTGACGACGCCATTGGCGTCGCGGGGCAGGTTCGCCTTCATTGAGCCGGTGTTGTCGAGGACAACCATGACCTCCAACGGACGAGGCTGCAGCTCGGCGCGCGCGACCGTTCGTATCCGTTGCTTGTCGAATCCAAGCACCCGCATGAACGTCATTGGCAAGTCGGCTTCGGCCTCTACCGTCGTGACGTGGATGTTGTTCTTCGTCGAGAACGTCGGTGTGAGAACCAGGCTCTGCGAGTGCATATATCCCTGTGGGAAGTTCCCGTAGAAATATGCCTCGACCTGCTTCGTCCGATCCTTTGCGGATTTATCGGTCACCGCAAAGGCGCGCGCGCCGGCCAGCGCGGCAGCGTCGACCCCGGCCTGCATTTGGCTGCGCACCATGTATATACGGGCCGTATCGATGCCCGTGCCGATGGCGCCGATTGCCGGGATCGTGAATGCGGCGAGGATCGGAAGGGCCGCCCCATGCCTGTCGTCGGCCAGTCGTCGCAGGAACGTTCTGAGACCCTTGCTTCTCACTCGATTCTCTTCCCATCAGAGAGTAGTGTCGCGGAAAATCGCCTTGCCCGAGAACCCGCTAAGCCCGGCTCAAACGATATGGTTAACGCCGCAGAATACCTCGGGATTGATCCCACCGGCGGACATCCCGAACGCGCGCTCGCACTTGGCTACGCGCCGGCGGTCACTGCGCCTGGAGTGGCGGCCGTTTTCGCACTGGATCAGACGCTTGCACGGCTGACGCTTGGCACGCGGGACCCGATGGTTGCGCAACTGCGGCTGACATGGTGGCGCGAGGCGCTGTGTGCGTTGGAGAACCCGCCAGTGCCGTCGCAACCGATCCTGCAGACGCTGGCGGCGGCGAGGGCGGACGGTGAGCGCCTGGCCCTCGCGGAAGATGGATGGGAGCGGTTGCTCGGCCCGTTCGACCAGGACGAGCTTCTGGCGTTCGCGGCGGAGCGGAGCGTTATCTTTGCCGAGGCGGCGCGGCTGGCCGGCGCGGCCGATGACGTTGAAGCCGCCGGCTCCGGCTGGTCGCTTGCTGACCTGGCGCAGACCACCGCCGACCGCGACCTTGCCGATCGTGCCGCGCTGTTGGCGATGCCGTTGCTAAGGCAGGCTGCGACACAAAGATGGAGCCCGGCCGGCCGCTTCCTGGGCGCGCTGGTGCATGTCGCGGCGGCTGACCTCGATCGACAACGAGAGCCAGGTTCGCCATCGCGCGTGGTGCGCCTTGCCTGGCACCGGCTGACCGGACGATAGGCTTGCAGGCGTCGCTTCTTCCGCTAGCATCATGGTTAACGGGGGGCGGAAAATGTGGCGATATCTTGCAGGGGGCGTCGCGGCGCTGCTGATGGTGGCGGCAGGCTGGATGCTGTTTTCGAGCCGTGCCGGGACCGAGCCGGTCCTGCCGGCGATGCCGCAGAATACGCCAGCGCCACCACCTGCCGTTGAAGCCGGCGGGGAAGCCGGCGGGGCCGATGTCCCGGAAGCCACTCCCCAAACGCGGGAGGAGAAGCGCTTCGGCCGCTATGACAAGGATCGTGACGGCGGCATCACCAACGCCGAATATCTGGCGTTACGTCGCAAGGCTTTCGCGAAACTCGATACGAACGGTGACGGGCGCCTGTCGTTCGAGGAATGGAGCACCAGGACTGCGGCAAAATTCACCGCGGCCGACAAGGATCGATCAGGCGTGCTCGACCCAGCCGAATTTGCCACGACGGCGGTGAAGCGGAAGGGCAAGCCGCGGTGTTCCTGCCCTCCCGCCCGAAATGCTGATGAGGACGATTAAGCCGCGAGCCAGGTCGAAAGAGCCGCGCGCGCGCGGTCGGTGTACATGCGCTTGCGATCGGCCTTCTTGGTCCGCCCTTCAATCGGCGGAAATAGGCCGAAGTTGACGTTCATCGGCTGATACGTCTCTGCCACCGCGGCGCCGGTGATGTGGCCGAGAAGCGCGCCAAGCGCGGTTTCAGGCGGGGGTTGCAGCATCTTCTTGCCGGCAAGCTCGGCCGCAGCAAAGCGGCCGGCGAGCAGCCCGATCGCCGCGCTTTCGACATATCCTTCGCAGCCGGTGATCTGACCGGCGAAGCGGATGTTGGGACGCGATTTCAGGCGCAGTTCCGAATCGAGGAGTTCGGGCGAGCGCAGGAAGGTGTTGCGGTGAAGCCCGCCGAGCCGGGCGAACTCCGCATTTTCGAGGCCGGGAATGGTGCGAAACAGACGCACCTGTTCGGCGTGCTTCAGCTTCGTCTGGAAGCCGACGATGTTCCACAGCGTGCCCGCAGCGTTGTCCTGCCGGAGCTGGACGCAGGCATAGGGCCAGCGGCCCGTGCGCGGATCGTCGAGACCGACGCCCTTCATCGGGCCGAAGCGCAGCGTCTGGGGGCCGCGCTCCGCCATGACCTCGATCGGCATGCAGCCTTCGAAATAGGGGACGTTCTCCCACTCGCGATATTCGGTCTTCTCGCCGGCGATCAGGGCGGCGACGAAGGCGTCATATTGCTCGCGGTCGAGCGGGCAGTTGATGTAGTCGGTGCCATCGCCCTTGTTCCAGCGCGACTGGAACCAGGCAACATCCATGTTGATGCTGTCGCGGTGCACGATCGGGGCGATCGCATCGAAGAAGGCGAGGGCGTCCTTGCCTGTCTCGCTCGCGATCGACTCCGAAAGGCTTGCTGCCGTGAGCGGGCCGGTGGCGATGATTGCCGGGCCGTCGGGCAAGGTGTCGACGCGTGCGCGCACGATCTCGATCCGTGGATGTGACGCCAGCCGTTCGGTGACGCCCGCCGAGAATCCGTCACGATCAACCGCCAGTGCGGATCCGGCTGGCACGCGATGCCGATCGCCCTCAGCCAGGATCACCGAGCCGAGCGTGCGCATCTCCTCATGGATCAGCCCCACGGCGTTGCTGGTCGCATCGTCCGACCGGAAGCTGTTCGAGCACACCAGTTCGGCGAGGTGATCGGTATGATGGGCGGGCGTGTTGTCGCCGCTGCCGCGCATTTCGGACAGCCGAACGGAAAAACCCGCCTCTGCGAGCTGCCAGGCAGCCTCGGATCCGGCGAGGCCGCCGCCGATGACGTGAATATCGTATGTCATGCGGCGCCGATTAGGCGCTCGGGCGCCCAAATGGAATGCGGCGCGGTGCCTGTGTCTTAACTCTCCACCGCGCGGTCGTCGAACATGCCGAAGGCGAGCGTTGATGCGTAGAGGGCGATCGCGCGCTCACTGGGCATCGACCAGGCCCATTTGCGCATGTCGAAGGCGGCGTTGAGGAAGGCCATGACGAGCTGGCTGGCGACAAGCGGATCCACCGCGCGGATCGTCCCTTCGGCGATACCGTCCGAGATCGTGCCGGCGAAGCGCCGCGCGATGCGGTTCGATCGTTCGACCATCGCCTGCCGCACACTGCCGGGCAGACCGCTGAGCGCGGTGGTGCGAAGCAGCGGGCCGAGCTCCGAGAATTGCACGCCCAGCAGGGTCGCGAACATCGCCGACAGCCGGTCCCAGTGGGTGCCGCCCTGTTCATCGGCCAGACGCTGCGTCGCGGAGATCGTATCGAAGCTGCGCTTGTAGCAGGCGATCACCAGATCGTCCTTCGCGTCGAGGTGGTGGTAGAAGCTGCCTTTCGTGACGTTGAGCTCGCTGGCGATCCGCTGAACCGAGGCGCCGCGATAGCCCAGTTCGTTGATCAGGCGCGTGGCGGCGAGGAGAAAGGCCTCGCGTCCCTCTGCCGGGTCGTGCGGCAAGGTGACCGGGCGGGGCGCCCAGCGCGCGCCGGCGCCGGCGAGGCCGTGACGGAACACGTCCATCACCCGCGCCTCGACCCGATCGAGCTGATCCATATCATAACGGGGCAGCCAGACCGGCAACCAGAAGGTGTTTTCCATCAAAACGTGCGCGCGCGCACCGTTCAGGTCGGTCTGCGCGCGGGTTTCCGCCGGTCCCCACAGGTTGCGCGCGCGGCGAAACACCTCCCGCCATCCGCTGAGTAACCGGCTGCGCACGGGATCTTCCATGGCGCGAAGGTCGGAGAGGCCGGCAATCTGGCGTTCCTCGCCGCGCTGCACCCGCGACAGGCGTGCCATGTTCAGCGCGAGATAGCGTTCGACCCGCGCCTGTGGCGTCGGGGCCTCCATCGCAGCGTCCAGCATCACCAGCAGGTAATCGAGCGTATGCTCGAACGCCGCGGCCGCCAGGTCTTCCTTGCGTTTGAAATAGTAGGTGACGCTGGTGGTGTTGAGGCCGACACGCCGGGCCACGTCCGCAAAGGTCATGCCCTTTGCGCTTTGTTCATTGATTGCGTCGGCTGCGGCGGCAAGGATGGCTTCGCGCTTCGCCCGAAAGCGCCGCGTGCCGATCTCCTCCCCGTCGCCGCTCGGTTCCACCTGAGCTTGCATCGGATGATCGTAGCAGCGATTTTTCGAAGAAATAGTCCCTTTTATCACCTTCGTGTTTCCACGAACCGCATGGGCGGCGCGCGCTAAATCAGGCGCTTTACCGAAGATGCGGTACGCTCTACAGCCGCATCAAACAGCGAAGCGGAGGGATGCGATGGACTTCACCTTGACCGAGCGCGAGACCTATTTCCGGGATCGCGTGAAGGCCTTCATCGACGCCGAGATCGCGCCGCGGCAGGCCGAATACCACGAGCAGGCGCACACTGGCGATCGCTGGAAGGTGATCCCCGTCATCGAAGAGGTGAAAGCGAAGGCCAAGGCGGCCGGGCTGTGGAACTTCTTCATGCCGCCGCACTCGGGGCAGACGCATGTCGATGAGACGTTCGAGTTCGAAGGGACTCAGCTCACCAACCTCGAATATGCGCTGTGCGCCGAGGAAATGGGCAGGATCGGCTGGGCGAGCGAAGTGTTCAACTGCTCCGCGCCGGACACGGGCAACATGGAAGTGCTGCACCGTTACGGCACGCTGGAGCAGAAGGAGAAGTGGCTGCGCCCGCTGATGAACGGCGAGATCCGCTCCGTCTTCCTGATGACCGAGCCGGCCGTGGCCTCGTCCGACGCGACGAACATCGAGACGCGGATCGAGCGTGACGGCGACGAGTACGTCATCAACGGCGTGAAATGGTGGTCGTCGGGCGTGGGCGATCCGCGCTGCAAGATCGGCATCCTGATGGGCAAGACGAGCTTCGAGGGCTCGCGCCACCAGCAGCAGAGCCAAATCCTGGTGCCGATGGATACGCCGGGCATCAAGATCGAGCGGATGCTGTCGGTCTATGGCTATGACCATGCGCCGCACGGCCATGGCGAAGTGAGCTTCACCAACGTCCGCGTGCCGGTCGAGAACGTCATCCTCGGCGAGGGCCGCGGCTTCGAGATCGCGCAGGGCCGGCTTGGGCCGGGTCGCATCCATCACTGCATGCGCACGATCGGGGTCGCCGAAGTCGCGCTGGAGAAGATGGCGAAGCGCCTCCTCAGCCGTGTCGCCTTCGGCAAGCGGATTTCCGATCACTCGGTATGGGAGCAGCGCGTGGCGCAGGCCCGGATCGAGATCGAGATGACGCGACTGCTGTGCCTGAAGGCCGCGCAGACGATGGACGCGGCGGGCAACAAAGCTGCCAGCCAGGAAATCGCGATGATCAAGGTGTTCGCGCCCAACATGGCGCTGCGCATCCTCGACGATGCGGTGCAGGCGCATGGCGGCGGCGGCGTGGCGGAGGACTATGGCCTTGCCCACGCTTGGGCCTCCCAGCGGACGCTTCGCCTCGCCGACGGGCCGGACGAGGTCCATGCCCGCGCCATCGCGCGCAACGAATTCGGCAAATACGGCGACTGGAAGGCGGAGATCGCGAATGACCGCGCCGCGCCGCGCAGTGCCGAGATTTCGAGTGGTGACATCGGCGTTTCGCGCTGAGCCTTTCGTCGCCCGACCTGCCTCAGATCCCGCTGCCGGCAAGACCAGCAACGGGGCTGGGGGCCGGGTGACGAGCATTCGTCAGAATAATGGAGAGAGACCGTGAAAGCCGCTGTCATCTTTGAAACCAAGGCGCCGCTCCAGATCGAGGACGTCGTCGTATCCAAGCCCGGCCCGCATGAGGTGCTGATCCGCACTGTGGCGTGCGGCGTCTGCCGTTCCGACCTTCATTTCGTCGACGGCGCCTATCCGCATCCGCTGCCGGCAATCCCGGGGCACGAAGCCGCCGGCATCGTCGAGGCCGTGGGTGACGAAGTCCGCACGGTGAAGGTTGGCGACGCCGTCGTCACTTGCCTCAGCGCCTTCTGCGGCCATTGCGAGTTCTGCATCACCGGGCGCATGTTCCTGTGCGTCAGCGCGGAAACCCGCCGGTCGCCGACGGCGGAGCCGCGGTTGCGGCTGGCGAATGGCGGCAACGTGAACCAGATGCTGAACCTGTCGGCCTATGCCGAGCAGATGCTGGTGCACGAGCATGCCTGCGTCGCGATTGACCCGGAAATGCCGCTTGATCGCGCCGCGCTGATCGGCTGCGCGGTGACGACGGGCGCGGGCGCGGTGTTCAACACCACGGACGTGACGCCGGGCGAGACGGTGTGCGTCGTGGGCTGCGGCGGCATTGGCCTTGCCGCGGTCAACGCCGCCAAGATTGCCGGTGCGGGCAAGATCATCGCGCTTGATCCGGTGCCGGAGAAGCGCGCTGTGGCCGAGAAGCTGGGCGCGACCCACACGTTCGACCCGTTGGCCGACGGCGTCGTCGGCGAAGTGGTGGAACTAACCAAGGGCGGCGTTCACCACGCGATCGAGGCGGTCGGCCGGCGAGAATCAGCGCAGACGACCGTCGACGTCCTTCGCCGCGGCGGCACCGCGACGATCCTGGGCATGATGCCGCTGGATTCGAAGGTCGGCCTCTCCGCGATGGAGCTGCTGTCGGGCAAGAAGCTGCAGGGCGGCATCATGGGGTCGAACCGCTTCCCGGTGGACATCCCGCGCCTCGTCGATTTCTACATGCGCGGCATGCTCGACCTCGACACGATCATCGCAGAGCGCCTGCCGCTCAACCGGATCAACGACGCGTTCGATGAGCTCCGCAAGGGCGATGCGACCCGCAGCGTGATCGTGTTCGATCAATGAGCACGGCGGTGGCGGAAGATACCGGTCTCCAGGCGGAGATCAGCGAGCGCGATCGGCTCGACACCGATCGCCTCACCACTTGGATGGAAGCGCATGTTCCGGACTTCGCGGGTCCGCTGACCTATGCGAAGTTCGCCGGCGGGCAATCGAACCCGACGTACAAGCTGATGACGCCGGGGCGCAATTACGTGCTTCGCCGCAAGCCAATGGGCGAGCTGTTGCCGTCTGCGCACCAGGTGGATCGCGAATATCGCGTGATGGCTGCGCTTCACCCGACGGGCTTTCCGGTGCCGCGGCAATATGGCCTGTGCGAGGACGACAACGTCATCGGTTCCGCCTTCTACGTCATGGAGATGGTGGACGGCCGGACGATCTGGGACGGCTCCTTCCCGGGCATGAATGCCGATACGCGGCGTGCGCATTACAACGCGATGATCGATACGCTGGCGGCGCTCCACAACGTCGACCTGAAGGCGACGGGGCTCGAGGATTTCGGGCGAGCGGGCAATTACTTCGAGCGCCAGGTGAGCCGCTGGACGAAGCAGTACCGCGGCGCCGAGACCGAGCATATGCCGGCGATGGAGCGGCTGATCGAGTGGCTGCCACGCACCATCCCGGAGCAGACGCGCACCACGATCGTCCATGGGGATTATCGCTGCGACAACATGAAGTTCGCGCCGGGTCTCGAACCGCGCGTCGCGGCGGTGCTCGACTGGGAGCTCTGCACGACGGGCGATCCGCTTGCTGACCTCAGCTATTTCCTGATCAGCTGGGTGACCGAGCCGGAGGGCCGTTCGGGCGTGATGGGGCTGACCGGGCCGGAGACCGGGATTCCGACGGTCGAGGAAGTCGTCGCGCGCTATTGCGAAAAGACCGGGCGCGATGGCGTTCCCGATCTCAACTGGCTGCTGGCGTTCAACCTGTTCCGCCTCGCCTCGATCGTCCAGGGCATCCGCAAGCGCTTCCTGATCGGCACGGCGTCCAGCGCCAATGCCGAGGCGACCAGCGCGCGTGTGCCGATGCTGGCCGATGCGGCCTGGTCCTTCGCCGTCAAGGCGGGCGCGTAACCCGCGCCTTCTACAAGAAGAGAAGTAGCTATGAGTTTGTTCGATCTGACCGGCAAGGTCGTCGTGATTACCGGGTCGTCGCGCGGCATCGGCAAGGCCAGCGCGATCGCCTGCGCTGAGCAGGGCGCGAAGGTCGTGATCTCCAGCCGCAAGCAGGATGCGTCGCAAGCCGTCGCGGACGAGATCAACGCCCGCTTCGGTGAAGGCACAGCGATCGCAGTGGCCGCCAACATCTCGGAAAAGGCGGCGCTGCAGACCCTCGTCGATGAGAGTCGCCGCGCATTTGGCCGCATCGATTGCCTGGTCTGCAACGCAGCCTCCAACCCATATTACGGGCCGCAGGAAGGGATTGCGGACGAGCAGTTCCGCAAGATCCTCGACAACAACATCCTCTCCAACCACTGGCTGATCACGATGGTGGCGCCTGAGATGAAGGAGCGGGGAGAAGGTTCGATCGTGATCGTTTCGTCGATCGGGGGCCTGCGCGGGTCGACCGTCATTGGCGCATACTGCATCTCCAAGGCAGCGGACATGCAGCTCGCCCGCAACCTTGCCCATGAATATGGCAAGCACGGTATCCGGGTGAATTGCATCGCGCCGGGATTGATCAAGACCGACTTCGCCAAGGCGCTGTGGGAAGACGAAGCCGCCGTCGCCGAACGGAACCGGACCACGCCGCTGCGCCGCATCGGGGAGCCCGAGGAGATTGCTGGTGCGGTTGTGTACCTCGCGTCCAAGGCGAGCGGCTTCATGACCGGGCAGACGATGGTCATCGACGGCGGCGTGACGATCTGAGGATCACGCGAGCAGCGTAGCGCAGGGTTTGAGCGGAGGTTGAAGTGAGGTTCACGGGCAAGTCGATCATTGTCACGGGTGCAGGTTCGGGCATCGGCCGCGCGGCGGCGACGCTGTTTGCGGCAGAGGGCGGCCAGGTCGTCGTTGCGGACAAGGTGGGGGCTGAGGCGACGGCTGCCGCGATCCGGGAGGCCGGTCATACGGCCCAGGCGATCGAGATGGATGCCGGTAACGAAGAGGATGTGCTGCGCACCATCGCGCTCGCCTGCGACAGCTTCGGCGGGCTCGATATCATGTTCGCCAATGCCGGCATCTCAGGCGGGATGGCGAACATCTTCAATACCGACGTCAGCCTGTTTAGCGAGGTGCTGCGCGTCAACCTGATCGGACCGTTCCTGGCGATCAAGCATGGCGCCCCCCGCATTGCCGAGCGGGGAGGCGGTGCGATTATCCTGACGGCGAGCGTGGCCGGTATTCGCTCGGGCGCGGGGTCGCCGGCATATTCCGCGTCCAAGGCCGGCGTCATCAACCTCGCGCAGGTTTCGGCACAGCAGCTGTCGGGATCCAACGTTCGCGTCAACGCGATCTGCCCCGGCCTGACCGAGACCGGCATGACGCAATCGGTGTTCGATTATGCGCGTGAGGCAGGCAAGATCGATCGCGTGGGCCGCCTCAATCCGCTGCGACGCGGCGCGCAGCCGGAGGAACTGGCCAAGGTGGCGCTGTTCCTTGCCTCGGATGATGCAAGCTATGTCAACGGACAGGCGGTGGCGGTGGATGGTGGGCTGTCGTCCAGCCATCCGGTTACCAAGCAGGAATATGGGCGCACCAGCGCCTGAATGGTCACTACCCAGCGTCTCAGGAGGCGGTTGACCTACGTCTCCGGAGACGCTGCGGACCGGCAAACTGCTGATCGATCAGGCCGGTATGGTCTCACACCAGCGGTCGACCACTTTGCCGAGTACGCCGAGCGGCATCCCGCCGGCCTGAATCACCGCATCGTTGAAGCCACGTACGTCGAAGCGCGAGCCGAGCTTCTGCCTCGCGGCGTCGCGCAGGCGGTTGATTTCATTGTGGCCGGTCTTGTAGCCCAGCGCCTGACCCGGCCACACGCAATAACGGTTGATCTCTGACCGCGCCCGGCTCTCGGTATAGCCGGTCGCCGCCATCAGCCAGCGTACCGCCTGATCGACTGACCAGCGTTTGTGATGCAGGCCGGTGTCGACCACCAGGCGCGCGGCACGGAAGTTCATCGACTGCAGATAGCCGATCCGACCGAGGGGATCGTCGTCATAATAGCCAAGCTCCGCCCCGATCTGCTCCGCATACAGGCCCCAGCCTTCGGAATAGGCGTTGAAGGCGAGCAGCGTTCGGATCAGCGGCAGGTCGAAGGTATATTCGCCCTGCCAGATGTGCCCCGGGATGCCTTCGTGGAAGGTGAGCGTGGCAAGTTCGAAGCGCGGCCAATTCGCGGTATCGCGCAGGTTGATGTAGTAGATGCCGGGCGTCGAGCCATCCAGCGCGCCGGGGCCGGCGTAGCCGTTGGGCGCGCCATTCTCGATCGCCGGTGGCACCCGCTTGATGATCAGATTGCCGCGGACGAGCTTGCCGAAGGCCTGCGGCAGACGCGGGCGGAGGCGGTCGACGACAGTGTTGAGATAGGCGAGAAGCTCGGCACGGCCCGCGTCGTTGTTCGCGAACCGGAGGTCCGGGCGGTTGCCGAGCGCGGCGAGCCGCTCCCCGGGGGTGCCCTGGGTTAGCCCCTGTGCGCGGAGCAACGGGTCCAGCTCGGCAGCGTAGGCGCGGCACTGCTCTAGGCCGGATTCATGGATCTCGTCCGGCGTGCGCTTCGTCGTAGTGGCGGCCTCGGCGAGCCATGCGTAGCGATCCTCCGCGTCGGGCATCCGCCACATGCCGCCATCCTCCGGTGCGCGCGCACGCAGGGAAGCCAGCGTGTCGGCCTGCTGTACGAGGGCGGGCGCGATCCGGCGGTCGACGATGGCGGTGGCGCGGGTGGTCCAGTCGCCGGTCAGGCCCGCCTTGGCGACCTTGTCGGCGAAGGTGCGGATCATCCCCTGTTCGGCCGCAGGCTGCGCGGCGCCGGCGCGCAATTGCGCGGCCGTAATGTCGTTGAAGGGGGCCGGCAGCAGAACGTTCTGGCCCGCATCGGCCTGTATCCGGCGCGTTTCGGCCTCGAGCTGACCGGCATAGGCCTCCAGCCGCGCAAGGTATGCCTCGGCATCCGTGCGACTTGCGACCTGATGCTTGTTCTCGAGCAAATCCGGCGTGTCGACGAACGCGCCATTGCCCTGAGTCACCACATAGGGAGTCGAACGATAGTTGTTGTTCGACAGAAAGGCCATGTCGCCGACTGGCATCCGCTGCCAGCCGTCGAGCGCGATCTCATGCGCCGCGATCACGGTTTCGACATGGGTTGCGACGGCCGGCGTCAGGGCGCTGCGATCGATCCGCTGCAGGCGGGCGAGCCGCTGTGCGGCGTCGCTGCGGCGCGCGGCTTCCGCATCGGCGCTGCGATCAGTGAGCCTGGCCTTCAGCGCCAGCCGCTTGCCCTGGTCGAGCCCGAGATACGCCGCGCCGTCGGGATAGGCGGTGAGAAGTGCGTCGGCCTGCTGATCGAGCAGCGCGAGGGCGGCCGCGTCAGCGCCCGCCTCCGGGGCCTGCGCGAGCGCCGGGGGGACGAGGGCGGTGCTCGCGGCAAGCGCGGCGGTGCCGGTGAGAAAATCGCGGCGATCGATGGTCATGGATGGATCCTGGAGGACAGGAGGGTGTGCCCCTCAACCAGCATGCGGGCGGGAGCAGAAGCAGGAAGCGGCCATCGGCCGCTATTCGGCGCGGGGCGTGCGCTGGCGGATCAGCCCTTCCTGCGCCACCGTTGCGACGAGGCGGCCATCCTGGGTGAAGACCTGCCCGCGGTTCATGCCGCGCGCGTGGCCAGCCCAGGGGCTGTCGGTGGCGTAGAGCAGCCATTCGTCGGCGCGAAAATCCTCGTGCAGCCAGATCGAGTGATCGAGACTGGCGCTCTGGAACCCGGGGGTCGTCCAGTTGACGCCGTGCGGCAGCATGCAGGTGCCGAGCAGCGCCATATCCGACGCATAGGACAGCACCGCTCGGTGCATCGCGGGATCATCCCCGATTGGCGCGATGACCCGGAACCAACTGTGCTGGATCGGTTCGCTGGGGGTGGGATTGAACCATTTGCGCGGAAACACCGGCCGCATCTCGATCGGGCGCGGGCGGGTGACCATGCGCCGCTGCTTTTCGGGGAGGTGCACGGCGTCGCGGGCGCGAAGCTCCGCCTCGGTCGGCAACGATTCCGGCGGCGGCACGTCGGGCATCGCATCCTGATGATGGAAGCCTTCCTCCGGCACCTGAAGCGAGCAGGCAAGGTTGAGGATCGGGGCGCCACGCTGCATCGCGATGACGCGACGGGTGGCGAAGCTGCGACCTTCGAAGTCGCGCACGACGCGGTAGACGATAGGGAAATTTTCGTCGCCCGGCCGCATGAAATAGGCGTGGAGCGAATGGGCGATCTTGGGCGCATCGGTCGAGCGCTGCGCGGCCTGGAGCGCCTGCGCTATTACCTGACCACCGAAGACGCGGCCCACGCCGCCCTTGGACCGGCGGCCACGGTAGAGATCGGTATCGATCTCCTCGACGTCGAGCAGGTCGACGAGATCGGCGGCGAGCGATTCAGGCGTAGGAGTGGGCCGGGTATCGGTAGGGGGAGGCGTGCTGTCGGAGGTGTCGCTCATCTATTCCAATCCCTGGGCCTGAAACGACAGGGCCAAGGACGGTCGCGCCACGTGGAAGTGCCACCATGCGTCGCCGATTGCCTTGCCCCCCGGATGTCGTTCCCCTCCCTCCTGCTGGAAGGAGGGGAAAAGCGTCAATAGCCGGCCGCGCGCGCGAGGCGATCGGCGTGGAAGTTCGCGTCGCCGAACAGTTCGGCCAGGACGCGCTGGCGCTTCATGTAGAAGCCGATGTCATATTCATCGGTCATGCCGATGCCGCCGTGCATCTGAATGCCCTCCTGCACGCTGAGCATCGTGGCGAGGCCGGTCATCGCCTTGGCGACCGAGACGGCAGCGTCCGCCTTCTCATCACCGGCGTCGAGCAGCTGCTGTGCCTTCAGCACGGCGGCGCGGGCCACTTCCATCTCGCTGTAGAGATGCGATGCGCGGTGCTGCAGCGCCTGGAAGCTGCCGATCAGCACGCCGAACTGCTTGCGCTCCTTGAGGTAGTTCACCGTCATGTCCATCGCGCCAGCGCCGACACCGAGCATTTCGGCAGCGGCAGCCGCACGGCCCGCGCGCAGCAGGCGATCGAGCGGCGTGCGGCCGGCGTCAACCTCGCCGATCACGGCGTCGGCATCGACCTCGACACCGTCGAACTCGATCCGCGCGGCGAGGCTGGCGTCGGTCAGACGCTCGGCCTTGGCGGTCATGCCGGCGGCATCCTTGGGCACGGCGAACAGCGTGACGCCGTCCTGATCATCGGCCGAGCCGGCGGTGCGCGCGGCGACGATCACCACGTCAGCAACATGGCCGTGGTGGACGAACTGCTTGGCGCCGGTGAGCTTGAAGCCGTTGCCGGCGCGCTCCGCCTTCATGGCAACCGAGGAGCGGTGCTTGGCGCCTTCGTCGATCGCGAGTGCGGCAACGGTCTCACCGGCGAGGATGCCGGGGAACCAGCGATCGGCGTGCGGCGTGCCCTTCATCGCCTCGACCGCGGCGACGGCGGTCTGCAGGAAGGGCGAGGGCGACAGGTTGCGACCGATTTCTTCGAGCACGACGCCCGCCTCGACATGGCCGAGGCCAAGGCCGCCCTGTGCCTCGTCGATGAGGATGCCGGTGAAGCCCATGTCGGCGAACTGCTTCCACAAGTCGCGCGAGAAGCCGGTCTGGTCATTGTCGTCGCGCAGCTTGCGCATGTGGCTGACGGGGGCGGAATCGGCCACGAAATCGCGCGCGGTGTCGCGCAGCATGGTCTGATCTTCGTTCAGGAAAAGAGGCATCGTTCGTCCCTATTACGCCCCGGCGCGCATGAGCGCCGGAGGAGGTGGGAAGCGGCGGCAGGCCCGTGGCCGCGCCACCCGCTTCCCGTAGATGGTCTGGCGAGCGCGCCCTTCCCGCGAGGGGAAGGGCGACCCGATCACGCGCCCGGCAGCTCCAGGATGCGCTTCGAGATGATGTTGAGCTGCACCTCGCTGGTGCCGCCCTCGATCGAGTTCGCCTTGGTGCGCAGCCAGTCGCGTGCCGGCGCACCGCCGCGCGACCGCTCGCTTTCCCATTCCAGATTGTCCGAGCCGCCCGAGGCCATCAGCAGTTCGTGGCGCGCCTTGTTCAGCTCCGTGCCGTAATATTTCATCATCGACGGCTGGGCGGGGTGCGCGCGACCGGCCTTTAGCTCGTCAATGAAGCGTTCGGACTGGGCGGCGAACGCCTTGGAGCGGACCTCGAACTCGGCGATCTTGGCGCGCAGCAGCGGATCAGCGAGGCGACCGTCATGATCGAGGCCGATGGTGGCGATCGCGCCCTCGATCAGCGGGTTCCTGCCACCGCCGCCGAGGCCCATGTTCGAGATCATCTCACGCTCATGGCCGAGCAGGTATTTCGCGACGTCCCAGCCCTTGTTGAGCTCTCCGACGAGGTTCTCCTTCGGCACCTTCACATTGTCGAAGAAGGTTTCGCAGAAGGGCGAATAGCCGCTGATCAAGAGGATCGGCTTGGTCGAGACGCCGGGCGTCTGCATGTCGAACAGGACGAAGCTGATGCCCTTGTGCTTGTTCGTCTTGTCGGTGCGCACGAGGCAGAAGATCCAGTCCGCGTAATTCGCGTAGCTGGTCCAGATCTTCTGGCCGTTGATGAGGAAGTGATCGCCCTTGTCCTCCGCCGAGGTGGCGAGGCTGGCGAGGTCGGACCCGGCGTTCGGCTCCGAATAGCCCTGGCACCAGCGGATCTCGCCGCGCGCGATCTTGGGCAGATGCTCCTTCTTCTGCTCCTCGGTGCCGTATTTCAGCAGCGCCGGCCCGAGCATCGAAATGCCGAAGGAGGACAGCGGGTTGCGCGCACGGATGCGGGCCATTTCCTCGCGCAGGATCTTGGTTTCGGCCGCCGAGAGGCCGCCGCCGCCATATTCCTTGGGCCAATCGGGCACGGTCCAGCCCTTGGCGCCCATGGCGTCCATCCATTGCTTCTGCGCCGGGGTCATGGCGCTTTGGTCGCGGCCACCCCAGACGCTGTCTTTCTCGCTGCGGATCGGCTCGCGCATCTCGGGCGGGCAATTCGCCTCGAGCCACGCGCGCGTCTCGGCGCGGAACTGATCAAGATCGGTCATTCGCTTGCTCCTTCGCGGGTCTTCTCGCGCAGATATTGGATGAGTTCGATGGTGTGGCCTTCCGGATCATCGAGGAAGGCGATGCGCATGCCGGGGAGATCCTCCGGCGGGCGAACGGCAGTGGCACCGGCGGCGATCGCGCGATCCCAGGCGGCCTGGATGTCGCGGGTCGACAGGCCGAGCGGCCCGTGATTGTCCCCGCGCACCAGCGCGCGGCCGTCGGTGTGATGATAGAGGACGAGGGTGAAGGGATCGTCCGGGAGGCCGATCAGCACCTCTTCCATCCCCGGAAGCGCGATGCGATTGCGCTCCGTGAAGCCGAACGCTTGCGCGTAGAAGGCGAGCGCGCGCGGCAGATCCTGCACGACGAACTTGGTGAAGAGGATGCGGCCGACGGTCATTATGCGGCCCCCGCCGCATCGTGGATGTCGCGCGCCGCGGCGATGGCGGTACGGTCGGCGTAGAGGTCCGCGATCACCTGGACGCCGATCGGCAGCCCGTCCGCATCCTCGCCGATCGGCACGCTGGTGGCGGGCAGCATCGGGAATGTGGCGAGGCCGGGGAAGACGAACTGGTGGAAGAATTGCGTGTCCTCGCCGTCGATCGTGAGGCGGCGGGTAGCGAGCGGCGTCGGATCATGCGGGAAGGCCGTCATGCCCACGGTGGGCGCGATCACCGCATCATAGCTTTCGAACAGGCGGCGCCACTGGCGCTGGTTGCGGGCCTGTTCGTCATGGAGGTGGAGCCAGGGTTCGAGCTCGGGCGCGGCCTGCCCCTCGGGACGCGGGGCGCGGCGCGACATGGCGATGTTGAGCATCTGCCAATAGCCGGCGTGCTGGCGTTCGAGATCGGGGAGGAGGTCGCTGCTGGTGTCGACGGTGGCGCCGCTTTCCCGCAGCGCCTCCGCCACTCGTTCGAGCGCGTCGACGATCGACCACTGCACCTTTGCCATCGGATGGTTGGGGAGGAGCAGGAAGCGCCATGTGTCACCGTGGCGGCGGGCAGGGGCGAGCGGGTGATCGGCGACGATGCCGAGCGCGGTCTCGAGATCGTCGGCATCGCGCGCCATCGGGCCGAGCACCGACAGTACGGTGCGCGCGCCGTCCGTGCCGGGCATGTAATGGCCCTCGGTCGGGATGACGCCCCAGGTGGTCTTGTGGCCCCACACGCCGTTGAAGGCGGCCGGCACGCGGATCGAGCCGCCGATGTCGGAGCCGAATTCGAGCGGGACCATGCCCGCCGCGAGCGCGACGGCCGACCCGCCGGAGGAGCCACCCGCGACCCGAGCCGGGTTCACGGCATTGTTGGTGCGGCCATAAACGGGATTGTCGGACTGTAGATCCGACAGGGCGGGGGGCACGTTGGTCTTGCCCAGGATGATCGCGCCGGCCGCCTTCAGCCGGCGGACGGTGACGGCGTCTTCGGCGGCGGTGAAATCGCGATGCTCGGCAAAGCCGAAGGTCGTCGGCAGGCCGGCGACGTCATAGCTTTCCTTGATCGTCATCGGCACGCCGAGGAGCGGGCCGTCGAAGCCTTGCGCGATGCGCGCGTCGAGCTCGGCCGCGGCGGCGCGGGCGCGATCGAAGTCACGCACCACGACGGCGTTGAGCGCGCCGTCGCGTTCCTCGATGCGGGCGATCGCCGCCTCGGTTTCGGCCAGCGCCGTGGTGGCGCCGGAGCGGACCGCGGCGGCGGTTTGCAAAGCGGTGCGTTCAGTCATCGGCCCGTGCTCCTGTGCCCGCCTGCCCGGCACGCGTGGCAACGCCGACCCCGGAAGGGGAGCGGCGGCACCACGGCGCGACGGGCAGGGCGGGGCACGTTTCGGTCACTTCAGCGCAGCGCCCGTCTCGGCTGCGGTCTTGAGGCTCTCGGCGACCTTGAAGCCATGCTTTTCAAGGCCTTCGACGATCTTCTTCAGGCCGACTTCATTCTGCGCCCAGAACATCGGGCCGCCGCGATAGACCGGCCAGCCATAGCCCATGATCCAGACCACATCCACGTCGCTCGCGCGCTGCGCCTTGCCCTCTTCGAGGATCAGCGCGCCTTCGTTGACCATCGTGTAGAGCGTGCGCTCGACGATCTCCTGATCGGTGATCTCGCGCTTGGGCAGGTTCGACTTGGCGCGGAACTCCTCGATGATCTCGAGCGCGCGCGGGCTGGGCGTGGCGTTACGCTTCTCGTCGTAATCGTAATAGCCGGCGCCCTTCTTCTGGCCCCAGCGACCCTCGGCGGCGAGCGCGTCGCGGATGCTTTCGATCCGGCTCGGATCGCGATGCCAGCCGATGTCGACGCCGGCGAGATCGGCCATCTGGAACGGGCCCATCGGCATGCCGAATTCGACATGGACCTTGTCGATCTGCTGCGGCGTCGCGCCTTCCATGAGGAGCTTGTTCGCCTCGATCTGACGCGGGCTGAGCATGCGGTTGCCGATGAAGCCGTGGCAGACGCCGGCGACGACGGCGACCTTCTTGATTTTCTTGGCCAGCGCCATGACGGTGGCGAGCACGTCCTTCGCCGTCTTTTCGCCGCGCACCACTTCGAGCAGGCGCATGACGTTGGCCGGCGAGAAGAAGTGCATGCCGACGACGTCTTCCGGACGCTTCGTCACCGCGGCGATCTCGTCGACGTTGAGGTAGCTGGTGTTGGTGGCGAGGATCGCGCCCGGCTTGGCGATGGCGTCGAGCTTGGTGAACAGCTCCTTCTTGACGTCCATATTCTCATACACCGCCTCGATAATGAGATCGCAGTCGGCGAGATCCTCGAGCTTCAGCGTCGGGGTTAGGAGCCCCATCGCCTTTTCGGGCGCATCGGGCTTGATCCGGCCCTTGGCAGCCGACGCCTCGTAATTCTTGCGCATCACGCCGGTGCCGCGGTCGAGCGCTTCCTGCTGCATCTCGACGATGGTGACCGGGATGCCGGCCGACAGGAAGTTCATCGAAATGCCGCCGCCCATCGTGCCGGCGCCGATCACGCCGACCTTGTTGATCGGGCGAAGCGGGGTCTTGGGATCGACGTCGTCGATCTTGGCGGCCTGACGCTCGGCGAAGAACAGGTGGCGCTGGGCGGCGGACTGGGTGCCGGTCATCAGCTTCATGAACTGTTCGCGCTCGAACTTCATGCCCTCATCGAAGGGAAGCTCGCTGGCGGCGACGACGCAGGCGATGTTGGCGGCCGGCGCATCGAAGCCGCGCATGCGGCGGCCGTGCTTCTTCTTGAATTCCTCGACCGCTTCGGGATCGGGGGCGACCGTCTTGTCGCGGACGCGCGGGATCGGTTTCTTGTCGGCGATCTCGCGGGCGAAGGCGATCGCGTCCGCTTCCAGCGAGTCCTCACCGACGACGCGGTCGACCAGGCCGACCTCGGCAGCATTCTTGGCCGGGATCGGATCGCCGATCGCGACCATCTCAAGCGCGGCCTTCACGCCGACGATGCGCGGCAGGCGCTGCGTGCCGCCCGCGCCGGGGAGCAGCCCGAGCTTCACCTCAGGAAGGCCCATCACCGCCGAGGGGACGGCCACGCGATAGTGGCAGGCGAGCGCGACTTCGCAGCCGCCGCCGAGCGCAGTGCCGTGGATCGCGGCGACGATCGGCTTCTCGCTCGAATCCATCATGTCGATGACTTCGTGGAGCGACGCGCCCTTGGGCGGCTTGCCGAATTCGGTGATGTCGGCGCCGGCGAAGAAGGTCTTGCCGTCGCAGCGGATCACCATCGCCTTGACCGCGGGATCGTTGATCCCCTGGCTGACACCCTCCTTCAGCCCGTCGCGCACACCGGCGCCGAGCGCATTCACGGGCGGCGAATCGGAGATGATGACGAGAACGTCGTCGTGGCGTTCGAAGCGGACGGGCGAGGTCATTGTGCGTTGGTCTCCAAAAACAGGATGGTCGTTCGGCCGGCGGACCGGCCGGAAGGGTTTGTTACTTGAGCGCCGAGTAGATCATCGTCTTGAGCTCGCGCCGGATGGGATAGATCATGCTGGGCGACAGCTGGGTCATGAAGACCATGGTCAGCCGCTCGACCGGATCGATGAAGAAGGCGGTGGAGAACATGCCACCCCAATAATATTCGCCGACGCTGCCCGGCATCATCGAGCGCGCGGTGTCGATCGTGACTGCGAAGCCGAGGCCAAAGCCGGTGCCGGCGTTCTGCGTCTCGCTGAACAGCGAGCGCGACATGGACGACAGGTCCGCGCCATTGGGCAGATGGTTCTGCGTCATCAGGTCGATCGTCTTGCGACCCAGGATGCGCACCCCGTCGAGCGTGCCGCCGTTGAGGCACATCTGGCAGAAGCGTTGGTAATCGAGCGCGGTCGAGACCAGACCGCCACCGCCGGACACCAGCGTGAACGGTTTCGACCACATGCTTTCCTCGGCACGGTCGAACATGACGCGGCCCTTGCCGGGCGCCAGCGTGTAGCAATCGACCAGCCGGTCGAGTTTCTCCGAAGGAACGGTGAAGCCCGTGTCGTTCATGCCCAGCGGCTTGAAGATGCGCTGTTCGAAGAATTGCGGCAGCGACATGCCCGACACGCGCTGCACCACCGCGCCGAGCACGTCGGTGGAGACGGAATAGTTCCAGCTGGTGCCGGGCGAGAATTCGAGCGGCAGCTTGCCGAGTTCAGCAACAAAGCCGTCGAGATCGTAATTGCCGTGCCAATTCTCCAGCTTCAGCTCGCGATGCGCGGCATCGATGTTGGAGCGGTTCTGGAAGCCGTAGGTGAGACCGGAGGTGTGCCGGAGCAGATCGACCATCCGCATCGGTTCTTCGGTGGGGCGGGTCATAAAGGGGACACCGGCGCCACCACCGGCATAGACGCCCAGCTTCTTGAATTCGGGCAGGACGTGATGGACCGGCGTGTCGAGTGCGACCTTGCACTCCTCCACCAGCATCATGAACGCGACCGAGGTGATCGGTTTCGTCATCGAGGCAATACGGAACAGGCTGCCTTCGTCGATCTGCTTCGCGCCACCCTCTCGCGCTGCCCCCTGCGACGAGAAATGCACGATTTCGCCATCGCGCGACACGAGCAGCTGGGTGTTCGGGAACTCACCCGAATCGAGGTACCGTTCCTTCAGGAAGGTATCGATCATGCCCAGCCGCTGGCTGTCGAAGCCATGCTTCTCGGGTGACGCGATCTTCATGGCCCCTCCATACCCCTGTTTCTAATTCTCCTCTCCCTATCGCTTGAGCAGGGCGGGAATCAATCCTAACGTCGCGCAATACCGAAGCGAATTTTACCGTGGGAGAAATTTGTCGTGGCAACGCAACCTCTGGCCGCATCCTGGCCCGCCGTCTCGATCAAAGAGGCAGAGGCGTTGCTGACCGCGCCGGGCGCGAAGTTCGAGATGGAAACCGTCACGATCCACGGCATTCCGACGCGGGTGTGGAAGAATGCGCCGCCCCACATGGCCGCGCTGGTGGCGGTATCGCGCGGGCATGGCGAGCGGCTGGCAACGATCTACGAGGATGAGTGCGTCAGCTATGATGCGCAGCACCGCGCCATCGTCGCGCTGGCCGCCGATCTGGCGGCGGGCGGGGTGCGCAAGGGCGACCGGGTGGCGATCGCAATGCGCAACCTGCCCGAATGGATCGTGGCCTTTTTCGCAACCACGGTGCTGGGCGCGATAGCGGTGCCGCTCAACGCGTGGTGGACGGGCGAGGAACTGGTCTATGGCCTGACGGACTCGGGCGCCAAGGTGCTGATCGCCGACGACGAGCGCTGGGAACGTGTGGCGGACCTGCGCGCAGATTATCCCGGCGTTACGCGCATCCTGGTCAGCCGCGCGGCCCAGCCGCTGGAGGGGGCCGAGCGGCTGGAGGACATCATCGGTACGCCGCATGACTGGGCGGCGCTGCCGGCGGGTGATCTGCCCGATGCCGGCTTGGTACCCGAGGATGAGGCGACCATCCTCTACACCAGCGGCACGACGGGGAAGCCCAAGGGCGCGCTGGGCACGCACCGCAACTTCATGACCAACATTCTGTCGACCGGCTATGCGATGGCGCGCACGGTCCTGCGACGCGGCGATCCGCTGCCAGAACCGACCCCCAAGGTGGCGTTGACGGTTATACCGCTGTTCCACGCGACTGCGCTGTCATCCGGACTGATGGGAGCGGTGGCCGCCGGCCATACGATCATCTACATGCGCAAGTTCGAGCCGATCCGCGCGATGGAGATCATCGAGCGCGAGAGGGTGAATTCGACCGGCGGCGTCCCGACCATCGCCTGGCAGTTGCTCGAGCATCCCGAGCGGCACCGCTACGACCTCTCCAGCCTGGAGACGATCGGCTATGGCGGCGCGCCGTCCGCGCCCGAGCTGGTGCGCAAGATCGCCGGCGAGCTGAAGTCGGCGCCCGGCAACGGCTGGGGCATGACCGAAACGACCGCGACGGTGACGACCCATTCGGGTGAGGATTATTTGCAGCGCCCCGAAAGCTGCGGCCCTGCCGTGGCGGTCGCCGACCTGAAGGTAACCGATGCGGACGGGCGTGAGCTGCCGCCGGGCGAGGTCGGCGAATTGTGGGCGCGGGGGCCGATGATCGTGAAGGGATATTGGAACAAGCCGGAAGCGACGGCGGCGACCTTCGTCGATGGCTGGGTCCGGACCGGCGACCTGGCGCGGCTGGACGAGGAAGGGTTCTGCTTCATCGTTGATCGCGCCAAGGACATGGTGATCCGCGGCGGCGAGAATATCTATTCCAGCGAGGTCGAGAACGTCCTTTACGATCATCCGGCGGTCACCGATTGCGCGCTGATCGGTATCCCGCATCGTACGCTCGGAGAAGAGCCGGCCGCCGTCGTTCACCTCGCCCCCGGCATGCAGGCGAGCGAGGCGGAGCTGCAGCAATGGGTGCGCGAGCGGCTGGCGGCGTTCAAGGTGCCGGTGGCGATCCATTTCTGCAACGAAATGCTGCCGCGCAACGCCAATGGCAAAATCCTGAAGCGCGATCTGAAAAGCTACTTTGAGGATCGTGTCGCCGCCTGAAGCGTTGCGACCTCGCAACAAAGGGGTATGCAGTGCACACCAAGGATTTTCTGCGTGGCCGGCGCCGCAACGAATTGAGCGCCGACGAACTCGCTGCCCTGGAAAGTGCGGTGGAGCGCGTGGAGCGGTATCCGGCGCGCAAGGTGGTTTCGCGGCGCGGGGAGCGCATGCGGTACAGCACGCTCCTGATCGAGGGGCATATGTGCCGCTTCATGGATGCGCGCGACGGATATCGCCAGCTGCTGTCCTATCAGGTGCCGGGCGATTTCGTCGATCTGCACGGCTACCCGACACGCTGCATCGACCATGACGTGGCGACGATCACCGAGGCGACCGTCGCGCTGGTTCCCCACGAGCGGATCGACGCGATCATGGCGGAGCGGCCGCATCTCGGCTTCCTCTTGTGGTTCAGCACGATGCTGGACGCCGCGGCGCATCGTGAGTGGATCTTCCGCATCGGGCGCCTCGACGCCGCCGGGCGGCTCGCGCACTTCATCTGCGAGGCCTATTGCCGCCTTGCCGCGGTCGGACGGGTCCAGGACCAGAGCTTCGACCTTCCATTGACGCAGCAGGATCTGGGCGAGGCGGTCGGGCTGACCAGCGTCCACGTCAATCGCGTGGTGCGACGGTTGCGCGAGGAGGGCTTGGCCGTCGTCGCGCGGGGGCGGGTGCAGATACTCGACATGACGCGGCTGGCGCGGCTGGGCGAGTTCGAGCCGGATTATCTCTACCTCGAGGACGGCCCTTGGGTGAACTAGTGGGGTGTCGCGGGACAATTTGCGGCGACGCGCTCACCCCCATCGTGCTCAATGGTCATTGCCGCAGGTGACCGTTATGGCGAGGCACCGGCAAGCGCGGCGCATTGTCTCGCTTCCTACCAGAGTCGATCGTCATGGCTGATCCCGTTTCCGGTTTCCCGGCGCCCTCGATCGTGCAGGACCAGCCAGCGCCGCCCGCGGCGCCGGCGACGGAGGACCCGCGCGTCGCCCTCAGGCGCGATCGCTTGCTGGCGGCGTTGACGCTGACAGCAGGGTTCGGGCTGGTGGTGGGGTTGCCCTTTGCGCTGAAGGCGGGCGCAGAGTTCTTCATGCCGACCGCAGTCGCGTTGGTCGTGTCGGTGGCGCTGATCCCGCTGCTGGAATGGATCGAGGCGCGGCGCGTGCCGTCGCCGATCGCGGCGCTGTTTTGCGTGCTGGTGTTCCTGGTCGCGGCGAACATCGCGCTGGCGGCGATCGTGGTGCCGGCGATCGACTTCTTCCAGATGCTGCCCACGCGCATCGATCGCATCCAGAAGAATCTGGAGCCGCTGCTGGACCTGTATTCGAACCTCGAGCGCTATGCGAACCGGACGCTGCAGCGGCTGGCAACGAGCAATGTGCGGCAATCGCCCACGGCCGCCGTGGCGCCGCCCAGCTCGATCCTGGAGCTGGCAGCGACCTCGGCGCCAGCGGTCATCATCCAGGTGCTGTATGCCGTCCTGGTGACGTTCTTTTTCCTGTCGGGCTGGACGCGAATCCGCCAGCGGCTGATCACCAACCGCGAAAGCTTTGGCGGCGCGATGGCGACCGCGCGCGTCATCCAGCAGGTGGTGGACGACGTGTCGAGCTATCTGGGCACGATCACCGCGATCAACATCGTGCTGGGCCTCATCACGGCAGGCGCGCTTCATCTGCTCGGCATGCCCTTCCCGTTGATGTGGGGGGGCATCGTCGCGCTGTTCAACTACATCCCTTATTTCGGACCAGTGATCGCGGCCCTGTTGGTCGCCATTGGCGGCCTGATGACCTTTCGCGACGTGGGCACCGCGATGGCGGCGCCGGCGATCATGTATGGCCTGCACCTGATCGAGGCGAACGTCGTCACGCCGCTGGTCGTCGGTCATCGCCTGACCATCAACCCGGTGCTGATCCTCGTCTCGCTGAGCTTCTGGGGATGGGTGTGGGGCACTGTCGGCGCGCTGCTGGCCGTGCCGCTGCTGATCATCATCCAGACGATCCTCAAGGGCGCGGGCAAGCCCGACATCGCAGGCTTCCTCTTTGAACATGGTACATTGGTGCGCCAGCCGCAGAACGGAGTGCGGACGAGCGAAAAAAGTGACGCCGCAGTCGTTGACAGTCCCGCGCCCGTGGCATAGTGGCGCGCCTCCACGCTGATCCAAGCGGGTGTAGCTCAGTTGGTTAGAGCGCCGGCCTGTCACGCCGGAGGTCGCGGGTTCGAGCCCCGTCACTCGCGCCACTCTCTTGCGGAGTTGGTGCAGATCAGTGGGAACTCCGACGACGTTGTCGTTCGTGTGCCGGTTTTTCGGCACCATGGGGTAAGTGCCTCGGGATCGCTTATCGGGCGATGATCGGGGCAGATAAGAGCGGGTGTAGCTCAGTTGGTTAGAGCGCCGGCCTGTCACGCCGGAGGTCGCGGGTTCGAGCCCCGTCACTCGCGCCACCCCATCCCGGGGTGGCGTTTTGTTTTCGATCTTCCTGAAACACCGATCATGGAGCTCTCGCGAGCCGCCAGACACGTCGTTTCGCGCCTGACGCACCGTCTGGCGCGCGCACCGATCCGGCAGGATGACGAGCGCGCGCTGATCGGCTAGTCCGCCTGGCAACGCGGGGCGGGAGGTAAGGCGTAGATGACCGAGACGGTGGCGCGACGCGGCTTTGTCGCGGCAATGAAGCCCTATTTGCGACCACGTCCGGCCGCTGCCTTCCTGCTGGGCATATCCAGCGGCTTTCCGCTGACGCTGCTGCTGGGCACGATGACGTTCTGGCTGGCGAAGGTCGGGATCGACAAGAAGACGATTGGTTTCGCCGTCGGGCTGACCACCCCCTATACGCTGAAATTCCTCTGGGCCCCGCTGATCGATCGCGTCCGCCTGCCGATCCTGACCGGATGGTTCGGCCAGCGCCGGGCATGGCTGTTCGTGGTTCAGGCATTGCTCTTCGCGTCGGTCTGGATGCTGGGCGCGAGCCAGCCCGAACTGCACATCGGCACTTTCGCCTTCTGGGCCATCGTCACCGCGTTCCTGTCGGCGACGCAGGATATCGTCATCGACGCCTATCGCATCGAGATCCTGCCGGACGACGAACTGGCGCACGGCACGGCGGCGAACCAGTTCGGTTACCGCACCGGCAATTTCATCGCCGGCGTGGGCACGATCGCCGTCGCCTCCAGCGAGGGCCTGGGACTTGGCTGGGCGCTCGGCTACGGACTGACGTCGCTGTGTGTGCTGCCCGGCGCGCTGGCCGCGCTGTGGATCGGCCGCGGGTTGCATGACCAGGTGGTACAGCGCGGCGGGCGCGGCTGGTTCAACGACACGGTGGTCAGCCCCTTCCGCGAGTTCTTCCGCCGGCGCGGTGCGCTGCTGATCCTGATGTTTGTGCTGGTCTACAAGCTGGGCGATGCGATGGGGCAGGGCATGCTCAACCCGATGATCGTCGAGCTCGGCTTTTCGGACAAGGAGTTCCTGGCGATCAACAAGGTCGTCGGGCTGTGGGGATTGCTGATCGGCACGGCCATCGGCGCGCCGTTCCTGGCGTGGTTGGGCATGGGGCGGGCGCTGTTCGTATCGGGCGTGCTGATGATGCTGTCCAACGCGACCTTCGCGATCCTTGCCGCCAAGGGACATTCGCCCACCTGGCTGTTCATCGCGGTGGCAACGGAACAGGTGACGAGCGGCATCGGCCTGACGGTGTTTGCTACCTATCTGTCGGGTCTGGCCAACGTCGCCTACACCGCGACCCAGTTCGCGCTGCTGACCTCCTTCGCGGTGGTCGGGCGTACGTGGCTGTCGACGCCATCGGGCTATGTCGCGGAGGCGTTTGGCTGGGTCGGATTCTGGATCGTGACGATGATCGTTGCGGTGCCGGGGCTGGTGCTGTTGTGGGTCCTGTGGAAGCGCGGCTTCGTGGTCGATACGGCACGGCAGGAGGTTTCCGAAGAGCCGGAGGTCGCCGCAGCCGGGGCATCGCAGCCGGGCTGACCATTGCTCATCAACAGGTGATCGGTCGCCCTTCGTCGGCGAAGGCAGCGGCCACGACCGCTGCGCTGGCGAGGATGCCGTCGACGCGCCGGATGCCGAGCAGGTCAGCCAGCAGGACACGGGCATTGTCCGGGTGAAGCTCGACACGCGCGAGGACGTGCATCAGCGCGCGTTCGGCATGGGTCATGCGCGAGCAGCAGCAATGCGTAATGGAGATCGGCCCGGCGGCGGAGGTGGCAAGATCCGCCATCAGCGCGCGCACCAGCATCAGCGGACGGCGAAAGCGTTCGCCAAAGGCCGTGAACATGGCGTGCGCGGCGCGGGCATCCGCGAGGCCATTCGCCCCCATGCGGCGCATCGCAAACAGCACCAGCCGGGCGTTCTCACATGCGGGCAGCGTGTGCGGCAGGACCGACAGGCGCTCTGCGACTGATGACGGCGGGACGGACATGGACATGCTGGCGACTCCTCTGCCGCACTTGTCTCTAATCCGCTATTGCAAGTCAATCGCAACTCAAAGCGTCATTGCGGCGCTTCGTCGTTTGCCTCCAGGACGGTGCCAGCGAGATAAAGCGAGCCGGCGATCAGCATGCGGTCCGCAACGGGCAGATCTGCAGCGACGCGGAAGGCATGCCGGATATCGTTAGCCACAAGGCCGCTTGTGGCCCCCAGTGCCGTTGCCTGCCCGGCCAGTGCGGCGGGGTCGTGACAGGCGTGCCCCGGCACCGGCAGCGCAATGATGCTGACCGACTGTGCCATGCCGATCATGTGCCGAAGGATCGCGCCAGCATCCTTGTTCGCCAGAACACCCAGGATGATGGTAGTCGCCGCTTTATGGGGCCAGTCCGTAGCGATGGCAGCGGCGGCCGATTCGTTGTGTGCGCCGTCCAGCCACACGCCATCGGTGGGCTGACGAGGAAGGAGGTCGAGCAACGGGCCATGTTCCAGTCGCTGCATCCGCGCCGGCCATCGCGCTGCGCGGATTCCGGCGGCGAGCGCGGCTTGCGGAATGTCGATCAATGATTGGTGGCGCAGCATGGCGACGGCGAGCGCGGCATTGTCGCACTGATGCTGGCCGGCCAGCGTCGGCAGTGGCAGCTGCAGCACGCCTTGTGCGTCCCGATAGAGGATGGCGGAGCCGTCGTGGGTTGCGTGCCATTTGTCGTCTCGCGCCGCCAACGGTGCGCCGCAGCCCGCAGTGACACTTGCGATCGCCTCAGCGGCGATTGGTGGGTAATGCTGCGTCACCAAAGGCACGCCGGGTTTGGCGATGCCGGCCTTCTCGAACGCAATGCGGGCCATCGGCTCGGGCGGTGTGCCCGCTTCTTCGGCGAGCAGGAACGCCTCGTGATCAATCCCGAGGCCGGCGATGCCGCAGACAAGCGGGTGGATGACGTTGGTTGCGTCGAGCCGGCCGCCGAGGCCCACCTCGATGATGCAGGCATCGGCCGCCGAACGGGAGAATTGCAGGAAGGCCGCCGCGGTCGTCACCTCGAAGAAGCTGGCGCCGACATCGCCGGCACGATCGAGCACTTCGGCCAGCAGCGGTGCCAATGTCGCGTCGTCGATCAGCCGCCCGGCGACCCGGATCCGTTCGTTGAAGCGGACCAGATGGGGGCTGGAATAGACGTGGACGGACTTTCCCGCGGCCTCCAGTGCGGCGCGAAGAAAGGCGCAGGTCGACCCCTTGCCGTTGGTGCCAGCGACATGGAACGTGGGCGGCAGGTGGAGGTGCGGGTTGTCGAGCCGCGCCAAAAGCTCGGTGATCCGCGACAGGCCGAGGACATCCGCCCCGGGCGACAGCGACCACAGCCGATCCAGCTGCTTTTGTACGGCCGGGTCGCGGGAATGTGCGTGATCGGGCATCGTCGTTCCGCCTTCGGCGTCGCTGAATGAACCGCGCGACACGGGCCGAGCGGCCGATGACGCCGGGCCGGCATGGCCGCCGCGCCGGTGGCGCGAGCGGCAATGGCGGGGCGATCAGGCGGCCTGCCGCTCCGCGCAGAGGTAGCCGATGATCGTGGCGAGGCGATCGCGCAGTTCCTTGCGATGCACGACCATGTCGATCAGCCCATGTTCGAGGTAATATTCGCTGGTCTGGAAATCGTCCGGCAGCTTTTCACGAATGGTATTCTCGATCACGCGGCGGCCGGTGAAGGCGAGCGTCGCACGCGGCTCGGCGATGTGCACGTCGCCCAGCATCGCATAGGCGGCCATCACGCCGCCCGAGGTCGGATCGGTGAGCACGACGATATACGGCAGCCCCGCATCGTGGAGCATCTGGATCGCCACCGTGCTGCGCGGCATCTGCATCAGGCTGAGGATGCCTTCCTGCATGCGCGCGCCGCCGCTGGCAGTGAAGACGACATAGGGCGCCTTGTCGGCGATCGCCGTCTCGACGCCCTGGATGAACGCCTCACCCACGGCCTGGCCCATCGAGCCGCCCATGAAGGCGAAATCCTGCACACCGATCACGACGCGGCGACCATGGATGGTGCCGCGCGCGTTGAGGAAGGCGTCCTGCTCGCCCGTGTCGGCCCGCGCCGTCTTGAGACGATCGACGTAGCGCTTGGAATCGCGGAACTTCAGCGGATCCTCTGGCGCCGGCGGCGGGGCGAGCACGTCGGCGCTGCCCTCGTCCAGCAGCTGCTTGAACCGTGCCGATGGGCCAATGCGGCCGTGGTGATCGCAGCTCGGGCAGACCGACAGGTTCTCCTCGAACTCCTTGGTGAACACCATCGTCCCGCATCCCTTGCACTTGTGCCAGAGATTGTCGGGCGTCTCTTTCGTTGCCGGAACAACGAAGGACAAAGCGTTACGAACGCTGGACAACCAGCTCATGCAAATTCCTTCCGTGCGGCGCGGATCGCCACCGCCAAAGTCTCAACATAGGTGCGGATCGCCGCCGGTGCATCAGCGTCGAAGCGTTCGACCAGTTCCACGATCGCGGAGCCGACGACGACGCCATCAGCAACGCGGGCGATAGCCTTCGCCTGATCCGGCGTGCGCACGCCGAAGCCGACCGCGATCGGCAGATCAGTCGCGCGTTTCAGCCGCGCAACGGATTCCTCGATCGACGCCTGGGCGGCCTGCTGCAATCCGGTGATCCCTGCCACCGACACATAATAGACGAAGCCCGAGGCGCCTTCCAGAACGGTGGGGAGCCGCGCATCGTCGGTGGTGGGCGTCGCCAGCCGCACGAGGTCGATCCCGGCGCTGCGCAGCGCCGGTCCGAGTGCGTCGTCCTCTTCCGGCGGAACGTCGACGCAGATCACGCCGTCGACCCCGGCGTCGCGCGCTGCGGCGGCGAACCAGTCAGCGCCGCGGCGGAGCATCGGGTTGGCGTAACCCATCAGCACCAGCGGTACGTCCGGGTGACGGTCACGAAAATTCTTTGCAATCTGCAGGATGGAGGCGGTTGTTGTGCCGCTCTCAAGGCTGCGGATGTTGGCCGCCTGGATCGCAGGGCCGTCCGCCATCGGATCGGTGAAGGGCATGCCAAGTTCGATGACGTCGGCACCGCCCGCCACAAGTGCGTCGAGCACGGCCGGCGTGTCGCCGTCGCCGGCGGTGATGAAGGTGACCAGCGCGGCACGGTCCTTCGGGAAAGCCGCCGTCAGACGCGCGCTCATATCGCCACCCCCAATGCATGGGCGACGGTGAAGATGTCCTTGTCGCCGCGCCCGCAGAGATTGGCGAGGATGATCTGATCGTCGCGCATTTCCCGTGCCTTGCGCGCTACTGCTGCAATCGCATGGGATGGCTCCAGCGCGGGGATGATTCCCTCCGTCCGGCATAGAAGCTGGAAGGCGTCGAGCGCCTCCTCATCGGTGACGGCGGTATAATCGACGCGGCCGATGTCCTTCAGCCAGGCGTGCTCGGGCCCGATGCCGGGATAGTCGAGCCCGGCCGAGATCGAATGGGCCTCGGCGATCTGGCCGTCCTCGTCCTGGAGCAAATAGGTCTTGTTGCCGTGGAGGATGCCCGGAAAACCACCCGCAAGGCTGGCGGCGTGCTTCTTCTCCAGCCCCTCGCCGGCTGCCTCGACCCCGAGCATGCCGACCTCGGCATCGTCGAGGAAGGGATGGAACAGGCCGATGGCGTTGGACCCGCCGCCGATCGCGGCGACCAGCAGGTCGGGCAGGCGGCTGGTGCGTGCCAGCATCTGCGCCCGCGCCTCACGCCCAATGACGCTCTGGAAGTCGCGGACGAGCTCGGGATAGGGATGCGGGCCGGCCGCGGTGCCGATGATGTAGAAGGTGTCGTGGATGTTCGCGACCCAGTCGCGCATCGCTTCGTTCATCGCATCCTTGAGCGTGTTCGCCCCCGACGTGACGGCGCGGACCTCAGCCCCCAGCAGCTTCATCCGGAACACGTTCGGCTGCTGCCGCTCGACGTCCTTGGCGCCCATGTAGATGACGCAGGGCAGGCCGAAGCGGGCGCAGACCGTGGCGGTCGCGACGCCGTGCTGGCCGGCACCGGTCTCCGCGATGATGCGCGTCTTGCCCATGCGGATGGCGAGCAGGATCTGGCCGATGCAATTGTTGATCTTGTGCGCGCCCGTATGGTTCAGCTCATCGCGCTTGAACCAGATCTGAGCGCCCATGCCGGGCTCCGCATTCTCGCGCAGCGCGTCCGTCAGGCGTTCCGCATAATAAAGCGGTGAGGGGCGCCCGACATAATGCTCCAGCAGGTCGTCAAACTGCGCCTGGAACGCCGGATCTCCCTTTGCGGCGCGATATTCCCGCTCCAGCTCAAGGATCAGCGGCATCAGCGTCTCGGCAACATAACGGCCGCCATAGTCGCCGAAGTGACCGCGATCGTCGGGCTGAGCACGGAAGGTGTTTGGTGCATTCATGATGCGGCGACCGCTTGCAGGAACGCGGCTATCTTGTCCACGTTCTTCACGCCCGGGGCGGTTTCGAGGCCGGAGGAAGCGTCGACCAGCGCCGCGCCGGTGCGGCGTGCCGCCTCCGCGACGTTGCTGGCATCGAGCCCGCCCGAAAGCGCCCATGCGGTCGGATGACGAAAGCCGTCGAGCAACGCCCAGTCGAACCGGACACCCATGCCGCCGGGCAGTGCGCCCTCGGGCGTCTTGGCGTCGTAGAGGATCCGGTCGGCAGCACCCGCCAGCGATCGCGCCGATTCGAGATCGCCCCGGGTCTTCACGGGGAGGGCGGCCCATGTCTCCCGCCCGGTTGCCGTGCGAAGCTGCGCAATGCGTTGCGGCGAGGTCTTGTGAAGCTGGATGATCGTTAGTCGCGCCGTCGTCACCGCGCCCGCGACGAGATCATCGTCGGGATCGACGAACACGCCGACACGCGCCACGTGAGACGGCACGCGGGCGGCGAGCGCCCCGGCGTGCTCAAAGGCGAGATGACGCGGCGACGGGGGATAGAATACGAAGCCGAGGTGGCTTGCGCCCCCTGCGACGGACGCATCGAGCGCCTGGATCGTGGATAGCCCGCATATCTTGGCGGTGGTCATTGCATCTCCGGCAGGAACGCGATGAAGGGAAGATGGCGCGGGAATGACATCCCGCAAGCCACGGAAAAGCTTAGGGATCAGAAGCGTGCGCCGTCGATCTTTTCGATGGCGAGGCTATCGAGGTCGATTGACGGTACGCATCGCAGGTTGACCGCCGTCGTGCGAACGCCGCCCGGCCCCGTCCCCTCGGCATGCGTTTCGCAGCCACAAACCGCGCAGAATTGGTGCCGAATCACATGTTTGTTGAAGAAGTATGAGGTCAGGCGATCAGCGCCGGCCGTGACCGTGAACGTCTCAGCGGGCAGGAACGCGAGAAGGAAGCCCTTTCGCCGGCAATGCGAGCAGTTGCAGCTCATCGCACCGACCGGCCGATCGGCATCAACGTGGAACGTCACCGCCCCGCAGTGACAGCTGCCTTCGAAAGCCATGACATTGCCTCCTACAGCGTCGCGCCGATCGCACGCGCGGCGGAATCCGGATCCTCAGCCTGGGTGATCGGGCGCCCGATCACCAAAATCGATGCGCCGTTGTCGAGCGCCTGTCGCGGCGTCACTACGCGCTTCTGATCGCCGACGACCGCATCGGCGGGGCGCACGCCGGGCACGACGAAGAAGCCGTCCGGCCATGACTGATGCGCGGCTTTCACCTCCTCGCCGGAGCATACGATGCCATCGACGCCGGACCGCTGGGCAAGCTCCGTCAGGCGCAGGACCTGATCGTGCGCCGAACCGTGGATCCCGGTAGCGGCGAGATCGCGCTGGTCGAGACTGGTGAGCATGGTAACGGCAACGACCTTCGTACCCGCGGGCGCGGCCGCCTTGGCATCCTCCAGCATCGCCTGCCCGCCAGCCGCGTGCACCGTGATGATCGCCGGTTCGAGGGCGCGCAGCGCCTGGATCGCCTTGGCGACGGTGTTGGGGATGTCGTGAAACTTGAGATCAAGGAAGATCGGCAGCCCGAGTTCCGCCATCTCCTTCACGCCGTGTCGGCCGTTGCCCGCGAAGAATTCCAGCCCGAGCTTGATCCCGCCGACATGGTGGCGAACGCTGGCGGCAAGCGCCTTGGCGCGGTCAAGATCGGGCGTGTCCAGTGCCACGAAGATGGGGTTGGACATGGTTCAGATGGCCTCCGGCGGGAAATCTGTGGAAGAGGATGGGGCGGGCGCAGCCATGGCCGGCGCAGGCGCGGCCGCGGCAGGCCGGGGATCGGCAAGCGGCAGCGCCCGAAGGTCGGCAATGGTCCGCTCCGCGGCGGACAGCCGCTGACGCAGGCGCCAGCGCAGCGCTCGCTGGTACAGGAAGGTCGGCAGGAACCCGGCGAGGAACGTGACCAGCAACAGGATGGGAAGGTTCACCTCCGCCATCAGGTTACCGAACAGCGACACCGACACCCATTTCCAATTGCCGAAGGTGAATACCGCAGCGGCGAAGGCGACCAAGGCCCAGAACAGGATTTTCAGGAACTGCATGTACAAGGCTCCGGCATGGCGCGACGCTATTACGCCGGCGCCGTTTTGGCCAGCCTCAGCCTATTTCGCGGCGCAGATCGGCGATGAGGCCGCCGGCCGTGAGGAGGCGCGGTTCCTCTTCATCAAGGATCGCCAGAAAGGCCGATCGCTTTGCGGCGGCGACCGTGCCCGGGCGGAGGCGGGCGGTGGCGGGCAGCGCGGACACGATGATGTCGATCATCCGCTCCGCGCCGTGCAGCCGGCCCCAGAGGTAATCATTCTCGCGGTAGCTGCGGCTGAAGAAGGCGCCGAAATTGCTGAACTGAATCCCCTTCAGCGTGGCCTCCGCACCGCCCTGGCGAATCGCGGTGCAATCATCGGGTGAGATGCGATCGACCTTGACCGGATCGAACTCGTCCAGCCCCTCACCCTGAAGCAGCGGGAGGGTGGCGAGGTCGACATAAGGAAAGCCGAGATAGTGGAGAAGCAGGGTGCGGCGCAGCTGACGGGGAAGCTGCGCCAGCGCCTCGGCGACCCGTTCGTCCGTTTCATGATCGAGCCGGGTCAGGTCGAGAGAGGCGGCGAGATCGTCGAGCAGCGGGGATGCGTCCCCGCGCAGGCTGCGCACCGCGCCCCGCAGGGCACCATGCGCCTCGGGCGCCTTGCGGTGGAGATAGGCGCCGAGCGAATCGTAAATGGCGGTGCGCACGGGCGCCAGGACTGCCTCATCATGCTCCGCCTCCAGCTCGACCAACCGCCGCGCCAGCAAGCGCAGACGGCGGATGCGAAAGCCGATGTCGAAGGTGCGCAGGAAATCGATCGACGCAGCGCTGGAGGCATCGGAAGGGGCCGCCTCATCATAGCCGCGCGCATGCAGCGCGGCCTCGATCCGGCTGCGGATCCGCTGCCAGCGGTGTGGCCCAGGCTCGTCACCCGCGGCGTAGAGCAAGGCCGTCATCGTCTCGATCACGCCGGCGATCTTGAGGTGCGCATAGCCGGCATAGCTGAAGCCGGCCCGCTCCGCCGCTGCGATCTGCGCACGCCGGCGCCATACGACGAGACGCGCTGCGGTTGGCCGGTCCAGGAAGAACGTGCGCCCGAACAAGGCCTCGACCGCTGCTTCGATTTCCGGCCGCACGGCATCAGTGATGGTGCGCATGCGGGCGATGCGCCGCGAGCGGGCGGCGAGCGCCTCCAGATTGTCGCGGATCGGCTGCTTTCGGGGCAGCTCGCTGATCGCGCCGAGGATCGTCTGGAAGAAGCCGGGTGGGCCTTCCGCCGGGCCGGTGAGCCTGAACTTCATGCCGGGCGACGGATCAATATACACGAACCGGCGGTCCACCTCGCGCCGCGCGGGGCGGGCATCGAGTGCGTCGATCGCCGGACGGAACGGGGCATTCGCGAGGACCGAGCCGTCGATCAGCACCGCGGTATCCAGCGCGTGGGCGGCGGCCTGACGCGGCAGCACCCGCGTGAGAAACGCCCGGCGCCCGGGCCAGCGATCCTTGCGATTGGCGAGCACCTGATCAAGCTCGGCCACGGTGAAGGCGGGAAAAGCGCCGGGAAAGCTTGAGGTGGCCCGCGCGGCGAAGGCAAGCTCGGGCGCGGCGGCCAAGGTCTCGATCGCATGGCCGTGATCGCTGAACGACAGCACGACGCGATGCTCGGTCTCCACTACCTCCGGCGGGGAGTGGAGCTGCAGCCGTTCGGGATGGCCGTTGAAGTCGGTTACCGTCACGAACAGGTCGAGCGGCTGGCCCTCCGGCAGCAGGCGGGGGCCGCGCGGACCCGTTTCCATCGCCGCAAAGGCGTCCAGCAGCATGCCCGTGAAGCCGGGACCATCAAACGGCGGCTCGAACCAGCGCGAGCGGACGAAGTGCGACAGCTTTGCCCGCACCTCCTCGCGCGTTTGTTCGTCGAGATCGTCCAGTCCGTCGACACCGCGCCCGGCCGCCATCCAGGCGATCGGCAGCGCCCAAGCCTTGGAGAAGCGTGACACGGGCGCCGCGGCCGGCGCGATCAGTGCCTCCACATCGGCATTGTCGAGCCACAGGTCCGTCAGCGGGTCGAGCGATTGCCCGGCGCTCAGCGCCTGCGCGAGGAAGATGCCGTTGATCCCGCCGGCGCTGGCGCCTGCGATGATATCCGGCAAGATCCGCAGACGGATGCCGGTGGAGCGGGCGATCTCCGCCAGCAGCCCCTGGTAGACGCCGGCGGAACGATCCAGCGATCCCCCCGACTGGCTCGCCCGGCTCGCGCGCGCGACGTGCCATATCTCCTTGGTGATGCCGTGCATGTACACGGCAAGGCTGATCCCGCCGTAGCAGACGAGCGCCAGCCGTAATTCCGAATCACGAATCATGCGGCTTCGACGTCAGCCCAGATCGGCAGATGATCGCTCGCCTTGCGGGCGGCGGCGCTGCTGTGCACCCCGCAATCCATCACCTTCACGTCGCTTGATACCATGATCCTGTCCAGCCGCCCGATCGGACGCGTGGCATGGTAGCTGGGGCCGGTTTCGGCAAATACGAAATCGCGCCCGAAATCGCGGAGGCACCCGCCGGCGCGGGTCCATTCGTTCAGGTCACCCATCATCACGGTGGGCAATTGCTCGCTGCTGGCTGCCACATGGCTGAGGATTGCCGCGGCCTGCTTGCGCCGCCAGAGCCCCGACAGGTCGAGGTGCATGCCGACGCAGCGCCACACCCCGCCCTTGGCCAGCCGCACCTCGGTCACGATCGCGCCGCGCGGTTCGAGTGCGGGGAGGTGGATGACCTCGCAATCGACCACCTGCGATGACTTGCGAACGAGGAAGGCGTTGCCGTGCCAGCCCATCGATCCGGCCCGAACTCCGAAATCGACCGCCTTCCAGTCGCTATGCTCGTCCAGAAGATGCGGGGTGATCACCGCTGCCCGCGCGCCAAACCGCCGGTCCGCCTCTTGCAGGGCAATGACGTCCGCATCCAGTTCGTGCAGGACCTCCAGCACGCGTTCCGGGTTGCGGCGCCGGTCGGTGCCGATCGCCTTGCGCATGTTATAGCTTGCGATGCGGATCATTGCGTTCGTGGAACGCCCCTCCACCAGCGAGGTTGCGTCGGGAAATGGTGCCGGTTGCAGGGATCGAACCCGCGACCTTCGGTTTACAAAACCGCTGCTCTACCAGCTGAGCTAAACCGGCGTGTCGGCGCTCCATGCGTCAGGTGACGCCGAAGGTCCAGCCTTCGGTTTGTCGAACCTGAGCGTCGAGCCCGGGCGGGGCCCACAAGTCGGCTCGGTCTGCATCGGCGCGCAGCCAGGCGGCGCCCAGGATCGCGTCGGTCGAGTGATCGTCATACTGCGCCAGCGGGTCATGCGGGCGGCTGCCCAATTGCGCGAGCGCATCGTCCAATGAGACTGCATCGCGCAGCTTGCTGCGGCCGCGTGGCAGGCCGGCCGCGCGCGCCGCGATGGCGGTATAGATCTCGACCAGTACCGCGCCCTCATCAGGTTTCGAGTCGAACGGCCAGATCGCCAGCGCTCCGTCCAGATGGTGGAGCATCCGCATCCCCGCAAAGCTCGCCTTGGCGACCTGCGCCGCACCGATCGCATCATAGACCGTGGTCGGCTTGGTCGAACGATCGCCGGCCATCTCGCACGTGCGCCAGTGGAGGAACTGCGCCTTCGGTCCGTCAGCCGCGCCAAGATAGAAGTGGCGGCCTCGCCGTGCCTCCAGGAAGGAGGCCGCCCCCAGATCCTCATCGCTGCTTTGTTCGTCGACATAGGCCCACAGCGCGCGGGCCGTTTCGGTCCGGGTTTCGCCCGGCAGATGCGCGCTCCGCGCGAGGAAGGGCGCGGAGAAGCTGCAATCGATCCCGACAAGCAGTGGTTGGTGCGCATGATCGCGCAGCCAGGCGCAGACCTCCGTTCGCGACCACCAGCGGCCGGACGGGGAGACAAGGCGAGGTGCCTCCTCGCCGGCCTGGCAGAGCGCAACGGCGATCCCCTTGTGGCGAGACCCCTTCGCCCCGGACCAGTCGATCGCCGCGAACTGACGAAAATGGGTCAGCGCCGCCGCCTCCGAGCGGTACAGACGCCCATCATTTCAGGTTCCGGATCACGTCAGCGGTAAAGCGGGCGATGTCGAAACGGGCGTTGGTGGGGTCCTCACCGCGGCGGACGATTACCAGCTTCTCCGACGGGACCACCATCACATATTGCCCGCGATTGCCCTGCGCCGAATAGCTGCCTGCGGGTAGGCCCTGCGCCGGTCCGAACAGCCACATGGTGGCGCCATAGCCGGGGCCATCGGCGGGCTGCGGGCCGCTGGCTGTCGTCATGTAGCGCATCCAGCCCTCCGGCAGCAGGCGCTTGCCCTGCCAGACGCCGTCCTGCAGCCAGAACTGCCCCAACCGCGCAAGGTCGCGAGCGGTGGTATAGACCTGGCTGGAGAGGATCAGATTGCCTTGCCAATCGGTCCCGGCCGTCGTGTGTTTCATGCCGAGGGGGGTGAACAGCTGCGACGGCCAGGCGGCGTAGCGCGTATCATTGTTCATCGCGGCGCGGATAGCGCGCGCCGCCAGCATGATGTCGTTGTTGGCATAGCGGAAGCGCGTGCCCGGCTTCACCTCCAGCGGCCAGCCGGTCGCCTGTTCGGTGACGGTGGTGCCGCCGAAATAGATCGCATCGGTGCGATTGCCGTAATGATCGGAATGGAGACCCGACGACATGCGAAGGAGCTGGTCCAGCGTGATCGCGCGGCGCGGATCGGCGGGGTGGCTCCATTCGGGAATAGGCGCGGGCTTGCGCGGGTCGATCTTCAGGTCCCGCACCGCCATGCCGGCCAATGTGCCCGCAATACTCTTCGCCACCGACCAGGTGCGGTTGGAAGTGAACGGGCCGAAGCCGTCCGCGTAACGCTCCGCCACGATTCGCCCATCGTGCAGCACGACGATCCCGACCGTCTCGCCCTTGTAGGTGCTGCGGTCGAAGGCACGCGCGACGGTCTGTGCCAGCGCGGGGCGTGGGCGCGGCGCGATGCCCGAGTCGCCGAGCGGCCACGGCCGTGAGTCCCCCGGCAGTGGCAGCGAGGCGGCGAGCGGTGTTGCCGGCCACGGCGCAACGACGCGGCCGATCGGCTGGAGGACGCAGCCGGTGCGCGGCGACCAATCCGCGCGCCGTGGGGGCAGATCGGTGGCGAAGGCAACCTGAACACTGCGGTTGGGACGGTCGATCGTGGCGCGCAGGCGCGGGAGCAGCGGCTGATATTCCGGGTAGATCCCGCGGAGCTCGAGCGCCTCGACCTGCGCCTCCGTCCGGCCGGCGGCGATCACCCCTTCGCACAGTGCAAGCGCCTTGTAGCCCGCCGCAATCGCCTCCTGATAGGCGGTGGAGGTTTGCGCGCCGATGACCTGAGCGCCGGCGGTGGTTGGCGCAGCCGATGCGATCGTCGCCCCGATCAGCGCGGCGACTATGCCGTGGGTGCGCGCCCGCTTGCCGCAGGCTGCGCCGGCGGTGAGCCGCCGTGCTTGTGCAGTCGACCTGAACCTGTTCCCGATGTCACCCCTGATGCCCACGTGCGACTTCCTCCGCCTGTTTCAGCATCGCTATTAGGCGCATCAACGATCGTCTGTCTCGCCCCGGGAGCGACGCGCCTGCCAGAACGCCAGCCGCTTGCGTACGTCGCGCTCAAACCCGCGTTCATTGGGGCGATAGAGCGGCTCGCGCGGCCCGGCGGCAATCTCGTCCGGGAAGAACTCCTGGCCCGAAAAGGCATCGGGCTGATCGTGATCGTAGCGGTAGCCCGCGCCATAGCCGTGCTCCTTCATCAGCGCGGTCGGCGCGTTCAGGATGTGCTTGGGCGGGGGGAGCGAACCAGTACGGCGCGCAAGATCGGTGGCGCGGCCAAAGGCGAGGTAGGAAGCGTTCGATTTCGGCGCGGTCGCGACGTAATTGATCGCTTGCGCCAGGAACAGCCGCCCCTCGGGCCAGCCAATCCTTTCAAACGCCTGCCACGCCGTCAGCACCTGCACCAGCGCCTGGGGATCCGCCATGCCGATATCCTCAGAGGCGGCGCAGGCAAGGCGGCGGAACAGCACCGCCGGATCCTCGCCGCCGTTGGTCATCCGCGCCGCCCAGTAGAGTGCAGCATCCGCGTCGCTGCCGCGCAGGCTTTTGTGGAAGCAGCTGAGCAGATTGTAATGTTCCTCCTGCCCCTTGTCGTAGAGCGGTGCGCGGCGAAGCGCGAAGGCGGCGAGGGCGGCCGGATGCAGCTGCTCCTTCTCATCCAATGTGAGAAGATCCTCGCAAATGCCCAGCATGTAGCGCGCATCTCCGTCGGCCATGTCGACCAGCACGTCGCGCGCCGCAGCATCGAGCGGCAGGGCGCGTCCGATCAGCCGCTCCGCACGCGCCAGCACCTGCGACAGCGCTGGCGTGTCGAGGCGATTGAGCGTCAGCACCTTGGCACGGGAAAGAAGCGCGGAGACGAGGCTGAAGCTCGGGTTCTCGGTCGTCGCGCCGATCAGGACGAAGGTGCCGTCCTCGATCGCCGGCAGCATCGCGTCCTGCACCGGGCGCGAAAAGCGGTGAAGCTCATCGATGAAAACCGCCGTCGACCGTCCGCTGATCGCACGCAGATCAGCGGCGGCCGCGATCGCCTTTCGGAGGTCAACGATCCCTGTCGACACCGCAGACAGCTGGATGAACTCATAGCCCGTCTCACGCGCGATCAGGCGGGCGATGGTGGTCTTGCCGACACCGGGCGGCCCCCACAGGACGAAAGAGGACAACCGCTTCGCCTGCACCATGCGCCCGAGCGGCGCGGTCGGCGCCAGCAGATGATCCTGGCCGATGACGTCGGACAGCCGCGCAGGACGAAGCTCCTCTGCCAGGGGCTTGCGGACCGTCGTCTGAAACAGCGAGTCGGTCACTGGCGGGCCGTCCCGCGCAAAGACACTGCGGCGGCGTTCAGGCTGTGCGGGGGAGGGCCGTCAACCGGCCGGTAAGATGCGGGCATCAGCGCAAGATAGGCGCGCTGCAGCGACTTCCTACCCTGCCGCAACAAGCCCTGGCCTGGTCACCACCCGCGTCCCTCATTCCTGCGGCGGGATCGTGTCGGGAATGTTGCCCGCCTGCAGCCCGTGACGCATCAGCATCGGCACGTTGGCGATGGCAAAGATCATGGTCAGCGGGATCGCGCCCCACAGCTTGAAGCCGACCCAGAAATCCGTGCTGGTCGACCGCCAGACCGCCTCGTTCAGCACGGCCATGAACAGGAAGAAGATCACCCAGTTGCGGGTCAGCTTGCGCCATCCGTCCGCCGTCAGCCCCGGATAGGCGCTTTCCAGCAGAAGCTGCAGCAGCGGGCGGCCGGTGGCGAGCCCGAAGCCGAGCACGGCGGCGAAGATCGCATAGACGAACGTCGGCTTCATCTTGATGAAGCGTTCGTCCTGGAACCAGATCGTCAGGCCGCCGAACACGATCACCAGCGCGCCGGAGATCAGCAGCATCGGCGGAATGTGGCGCGTCTTCCACCACGAAATGCCGAGCGCCACCGCCATGGCGATCATGAACGCGGCGGTCGCCGCGAGAATGCGTGCAATCGCGGGCCCGGGCGCAAGGAAATTGACCGCGAAAAAGACGATCAACGGCCCGTAATCGAGCGCGAGCCGCAGGCCCGAGGTGTTTTTGGTTTCGGTACTCACCAGTTACTCCGCTGGTCGGGCCGCCCGTGAACGAGCGGCCGCGGCTCAACAATTGGTCTGACGCGAACGGTCGATCAGCGTGCTTGATCCACGCCCGCGATGATCCGGCTGACTTCATGCGCGTCGAACGGGCGCAGGTCGTTCATCGACTCGCCGACGCCAATTGCGTGGATCGGCAGGCCATAACGTTCAGCCGCCGCCACCAGAACGCCGCCGCGCGCGGTGCCGTCCAACTTGGTCATCACCAGCCCGGTGACGCCCGCGACTTCTTTGAACACCTCGATCTGGCTCAGCGCATTCTGGCCCGTCGTGGCGTCGAGCACCAGCACCACGTCGTGCGGAGAGGCCGGGTTGATGCGGCCAAGGACGCGGCGGATTTTGGCCAGTTCGTCCATCAGCTCGCGCTTGTTCTGCAGTCGTCCCGCGGTGTCGACGATCAGCACGTCGATGCCCGTCTCGGTGGCTTTCTTCACTGCGTCCCACACCACGCCGGCCGCGTCGCCGCCCTCCGGACCGGTCACGATCGGCACGCCGATCCGCTCCGCCCAGGTCGCGAGCTGGCCGATCGCCGCGGCGCGGAACGTGTCGCCTGCCGCGAGCATCACGCCATAATCCTGCTCCATGAACAGGTGCGCGAGCTTCGCGATGGTGGTGGTCTTTCCCGATCCGTTGACGCCGATCACCAGTACCACCTGCGGCCGCGGAAAAGCGTCGATCTCCAGTGGCTTGGCGACCTTTTCTAGAACCTTTTCGACCTCCTCGGCGACGACGAGGCGGATGCCCAGTTCCTCCATGTTCCGCTCATAGCTGCCCTCGGCAAGCCGGGCGCGGATGCGGGCGGCGGTTTCCGGGCCGAGATCCGACGCGATCAGCGCCTCTTCGATCTCGTCCAGCGTCGCATCGTCCAGCCGGGCCGTTCCCAGCCCGGCAAGGTTGCCGACCAGCCGGTCTGACGTACGGCGAAATCCGCCCAGGAGCTTGTCGTGCCAGGATCGGTTGTCGGTCATGCAGGAATTCCGATGAGATGATCGTCGGCGGCAGCAGTGATCCGCACGGTCGCGATATCACCGATGGTCGCCATCGGGTGGGGCAAGCGTACCTCGGCGAAGGCGGGCGTGTGGCCGCGATCGCCGGGTTTCTCGATAACAATCTGCTGGTCGCTGCCGACCAGCGTGGCGAGCCACCCGGCGCGGCGGGTCGCGGCAGCCTCACGCAGGCGTGCGGCACGCTCGCGGGCGACGCCCGGCGCCACCTGGGGCATGCGGGCTGCCGGGGTGCGATCGCGGGGTGAGAAAGGGAAGATATGCGCGTGAACGATGTCGCAATCGGCCAGCAGGCGCAGCGTATTGGCCGCGGCTTCCTCGCTCTCGGTCGGGAAACCGGCGATCAGGTCCGCGCCGATTGCGATCGCGCGCTTCGCCTTCAGCCGGGCCACCATCGCGACGGCTTGCGCTCGTGAATGACGGCGCTTCATCCGCTTCAAAGTCAGATCGTCACCGGCCTGGAGCGAAAGATGGAGGTGCGGCATCACGCGCTCCTCGCTGGTCACCAGATCGAAGAGGTGATCGTCGATCTCGATCGTGTCGAGCGAGGAAAGGCGAAGGCGGGGCAACCGCGGCACACCCGTCAGGATCGCCTCCACCAGCGTGCCGAGGCCGTCGGCGTAGCTGGTAAGGTCGACCCCGGTCAGCACCACCTCGCGCGCGCCATCCTCGACCAGGGCGGCGACGCGCGCGACCACCTGGCCCACGGGCTCCGACCGGCTCGGGCCGCGACCGAGCGGGATGGCGCAGAAGGTGCAGGAATGATCACAGCCGTTCTGGACCCCTACAAAGGCGCGGGCATGGCGGCGGGCGGGTCGGTGGTTGGGAAAGCCGCCCCACGTCGCGGGGAGCAGCTTGGTCGCGTTCGGTACGACGCGGTCCACTTCGGGCATCGCGGCGAAGGCGGCGGGATCCATGTCGGATGCACAGCCCGTCACCACGATCTCGGCGGCCGGGCGATCACGCCGCGCGCGCCGCACCGCGACGCGGGTCTGGCGAACGGCCTCGTTTGTCACGCCGCAGCCATTAATCACCACCATATCTCGCGAGCCGGCGAGCGCGCGGATCGTTTCGCTCTCGGCAAGGTTCAATCGACAGCCCAGGGTAATCACGTCGGGCGAACGGGAGGCGAGCATGGCTGGCGATCTAGGGATACATTCGCGGTTAGTCCACGATGAGGCGCGCGCGGTGCTCGACTTCTGGTTCGCGCTGCCGATGGAACGCCAGTTCAAGCGCGACCCGGAACTCGATGAGGAGATCAGAACGCGGTTCGGCGCGCTGCGTGACCAGGTCTATGCCAGCGGCGCCGCCGGGTGGCGCGACGGGCCGGATGAGTTGCTCGCCGCGGTCATCCTTCTCGACCAGTTTTCCCGCAACATCTACCGCGATTCGCCGCGTGCCTATGAGGCTGATGATCTGGCGGTGGAGCTGACGCTGCTGGCCATCTCCAACGGCTGGGAAGCCCGCTATGTCGAGGAAGAGCGCGCCTTTCTCTACATGCCGCTGATGCATGCCGAGGATCTGCTGCTGCAGCGCCTGTCAGTGGAGAAATTCACCGCGCTGGGCGGGCCGAACGTGCCATTCGCGATCGGCCATCGCGACGTGGTGGAGCGTTTTGGCCGCTTTCCGACGCGCAATGCTGCGCTCGGCCGTGACAGCACGGCCGAGGAGCGCGAGTATCTGATGGCGCCCGACGACGGCACCGGACCACCAAAGGGCTGAAGGCGCGGCCGCCGGGCGTCAGCGGCCGGAGAACACCGGGTCACGTTTCTCCAGCAGCGCGGCCACGCCCTCGCGATGGTCGTCGGTCGCATGGCTGACGGCCTGTGCGGTCGATGCCGAATCGAGTGCCTGATCGTAGCTGCTCGTCTGCCCCTGCCGCAGCAGCGACTTCGTCAGGCGCAGCGAATGGGGCGGGAGCGCAGCGATACGGTCCGCAAGCGCCAGCGCCTCATCCATCAGGCTGTCATGCGGCACGACCCGGCTGACCAGGCCCCAGTCGGCTGCGGTCGCGGCATCGATGACGTCGCCGGTGAAGAACAGCTCGGCCGCCCGGCTCATCCCGATCGCGCGCGGCAGCAGCCATGATCCGCCGTCGCCCGGTACCAGCCCGAGTTTCAGGAAGGTGACGCCAAATTTTGCCTTGTCCGACGCGATGCGGATGTCCGCCATGCATGCCACGTCGCAGCCAAGCCCGATCGCGGCGCCATTCACCGCGGCGATCACCGGCATGTCGAGCGAGAAGAGCGCACGGGCGATGCGATGGATGTTGCGCTGATAATGGCTGCGGATCGGCAGTCCGCCGCCGGAGAAGGGGCCCTCCGGATCGGCCATTTTCTTGATATCGCCGCCAGCCGAGAAGGCGCGGCCCTCGCCGGTCAGGATCACGCAGCGGATCGAGAGGTCAGCGTTCAGCGCGTCGCAGGCGGCGCGAACCGCCTCGCCATCGCCGTCGGCGCCAAGCGCGTTCATCGCGTCTGGCCGGTTGAGGCGGAGGATCGCGATCGGGGCGCGGATCTCGGTGGTAACGACGGTCATGGTGTTCTCCGAATTGGTCTCAGCGCAGCCCGAGCCCGCGTGCAATGATGCCGCGCAGGATCTCGCGTGTTCCGCCGCGCAGGGAAAAGCTGGGTGAATTCATCGTGATATGTGCCAGAACGGCGACGAAGTCTGATGTCGACGCAGCGTCCGGTTCGGCATCGACGAGGCTGCGCGCGATATCCGGCAGCTCCTGTTCGAACGTCGCCCCCAGATCCTTGACGATCGCTGCATGGGTGCCCGGGTTCTCGCCTGCCTCCAGCATCACGGCGACGCCCCGCGACAGGCGACGCAGCGTGATGAGATGCGCGCTGAGGCGGCCGAGGGCGAGCTGCGCCGCCTCGCCGGTCGCATCCTGAAGCACACCCACCAGTTCGATCAGCAATTGCATCGAGGACAGGAACCGCTCGGGCCCGCTGCGTTCGAACGCGAGCTCGCTCATGACCTGTTCCCAGCCGGCGCCTTCGGTACCGATCAGCGCGGTGGCGGGAAGGAAGGCATCCTCGAAATGCACCTCGTTGAAATGATGCTGCCCGGCAAGGTCGATGATCGGACGGATCGTGATCCCTTCGGTGGTGCGCAGATCGACAAGGAGCTGGCTGGTGCCAGCCTGACGATCGGCCGGAGTGCCGCTCGTCCGGCAGAACAGGATCATGTAATCGGCGTCGTGCGCGCCCGTCGTCCACAGCTTCGTGCCGGTGACGCGCCACCCACCATCGGCTGGCACGGCGCGCGTACGGGTCGCGGCCAGGTCTGACCCGGAATCGGGCTCGCTCATGCCGATGCAGAACACCGTCTCGCCCGCAGCAATGCCCGGGAGGATGGCCTGCTTCTGCTCCTCCGTCCCGTATTTGAGGAGGCTGGGGCCGCTCTGGCGGTCGGCGATCCAGTGTGCGGCAACCGGCGCCCCGGCAGCCAGCGTCTCCTCGACGACGACATAGCGTTCAAAGGCGCTGCGCTCGTGACCGCCATATTGCTTTGGCCAGGTCATGCCGAGCCAGCCGCGCTGGCCCAGCTTGCGGCTGAAATCGCGATCGAAGCCGTTCCAGCTGTCCGCACGCGCGAGCGGCGGGCGCGTGGCAAGCTCGTCAGCGAGGAACGCGCGTACCTCTTCTCGAAGCGCCTCGGCTGCCTCGTGGCGGGCGGGTGAGGGAAAGTGCAGGGTCGTCATGCTGCCACCACCATCGGCCAATATCCGTCAGGTCCCGCGGCGAGCGCGCGCTTGCCCAGCACCAGCGTCCATTGTCGCTGCGTCCCATATTCATCCCGCCACGCCCAAAGGGCCGTGGTGTAGCGGTGCAGCACGTGTTCGCGGGTGAAGCCGATCGCCCCGTGCAACTGGTGCGCGATCGCGCTGGCCTTGCTCGCTGCCTCGCCGATGCGCGTGCGGGCTACCGCGACCGCGAAGGTGATGTCGCCGCCAGCCACATACGCATCGACGGCCTGATCGGCGGCGGCAGATGCCGCGGCGACCTCGCCCGCCAGTTTCGCCAGTTCCTGCTGGATCGCCTGGAACTTGGCGAGGGGGCGGCCGAACTGGACGCGCGTGGTCACGTGATCAACGGTCAGCTGGAGGACGCGATCAAGCGCGCCCGCCATCTGCAGCGCGCGTGCGAGTGCGGCCCAGGCAAGCAGCGTCCCGGCGGGGAAAGGCGCTGACGGTCCCTCGGCCAGATCGAGCAGGTCGCGCGGTGCGCCAGCGATATTCTTGCCCTCTCGTGTCACGCGTGGCGAGGAGGCGCGGTGAAGCTGGCCCGCTTCGATCGCCACGACGGTCTGGACGAAACGGCCCCAGGGAACGGGGGTTTGCGGATCGGCCGCGAGGCCGATCGCCCCGTCGCCGAGCGGCAAGCCCGCCGCGGCGAGCGCGGCATTGGCGATCATCGTTTCGGCCAGCGGCAGCGCAAGGGCGTGCGTGCCGGTCAGTCGCACCAGCGCCAGTGCTTCCGCCGTGGGGACGCCGAAGCCGCCATGGTCCTCGGGCACGAGGGCGAGCGGCAGGCCGCTTTCCTCGATCGTCTCCCACGCGGCGGCGGGCCACTCGCCGCTCGTTGCCGCTTGCTCGATCGCCTCGGCATGGGTGGTAAACAGCCGCTCGGCGGTGTCGGCGAGCATCGTTCCGATCTCGCTCATGCGTGTCGCCTGTGCCGGTCCTGCATGTGCATGGCCGCTCCTCTCCGTTATCCTGATGTCGCTAGGACAAGCGGCCAGCGCTTGTCCACCTGACAGTCCTGCTGGTCGGCGGCAAACTCCGTGGTAAGAGCGCGCGGCCGGGGGGAATGCGATGCGCCTGTGGTCATTGTTTTTCATGCTGTTCGCGTTGCTGGGGCGACCCGCGGCGGCGCAGGCGCGTGGGCCGCTGGTCCTCGCGGCGGCCAGCATGCAGGAGGCGCTGGGCGAGGCGGCGGACCGATGGGCTGCCAGTGGCCACCCGCGCCCGGTGCTGTCCTTCGCTGCATCCTCTGCGCTCGCACGGCAGATCGGCGCCGGCGCCCCAGCCGATCTGTTCGTATCCGCGGATGACCGCTGGATGGAGTGGCTCGCCGAAAAGGGGCGGCTGGTGCCCGGCACCCGCGCGGTCCTTGCCGGCAACCGGCTGGTCGTCGTTGCCGCGCCCGGACGCGGGCAGGAACTTGGCGGCATGCGGGGGCGCGCTCTCGGCACCTTGCTGGCGGCGGGCCCATTCGCCATGGGCGATCCAGCCGCAGTGCCCGCCGGCCGCTACGGCAAGACGGCCCTCGAGCGGCTGGGCGCGTGGCCGATGGTCGCGCGCCGCGTCGTTCGCGGGGAAAGCGTGCGCGCCGCACTGTCGCTGGTGGAGCGTGGCGCTGCGCCCTATGGCATCGTCTATGCCACCGACGCCCGGATCGCGCCGCGGCTGCGCATCGTCGGCCGCTTTCCCCCCGGCAGTCATCCGCCGGTCCATTACCCGGTCGCGCGGCTTGTCAGCGCGAGGCACCCGGACGCCGAGGGCTTCCGCCGGTTCCTGCTGTCACCCGCCGGTCAGTCGATCCTGGTGCGGCACGGCTTCACCCGCCCATGACGGAGGAGATCGCCACCGTCGTGCGCCTGTCGCTGCTGGTTGGCGGGGTGGCGACGCTTGGCATGCTGCCGATCGCCTTTGCGCTCGCCTGGCTTCTCGCCCGCACCGACTTTCCGGGCAAGGTGCTCCTCGATGGGATCATTCATCTGCCGCTCGTGGTGCCGCCGGTGGTCACTGGCTGGGTTCTGCTGCTGGTTTTTGCTCCGGGCGGGCCGATCGGCGGGCCGCTGGAGCGATGGTTCGGGGTCAGCGTGATGTTCCGCTGGACCGGGGCGGCGATCGCTGCGGGTATTATGGCGCTGCCGCTGATGGTGCGCGCGATGCGGCTGTCGATAGAGGCAGTGGACCAGCGGCTCGAGCAAGCGGCGCGGACGCTGGGGGCAGGGCGGTGGCGCGCCTTTGCCACCATCACGCTGCCGCTCGCGCTGCCCGGGATCCTCGCGGGCGTGGTGCTCGGCTTTGCGCGGTCGCTTGGGGAGTTCGGCGCGACGATCACCTTCGTCTCCAACGTGCCGGGCGAAACGCAGACGCTGCCGCTGGCGATCTATGCCGCGCTTCAGCAGCCGGGCGGCGAGGCGATCGTGTGGCGACTTGCGGCGATTTCGGTCGGCCTCAGCCTGGCGGCGCTGGTGGTGTCGGAGGCGGTGGCGCGGCGGCAGGGACGGCGGCTCCATGTCCTTTGACATCGACCTGACCGTCCGGCGCGGTGAGCGGGTGATCGGCACCGCGTTCCGCTCCGACGCACGAAGCACCGTCCTCGTCGGTCCGTCGGGCGCGGGAAAGACCAGCGTACTGATGATGATCGCCGGGCTGCTCGCGCCGAGCGTCGGCCATGTCAGGGTCGGTGGCCGCACATTGTACGATGCGGCCGCGCGGATCGACGTGCCGCCGCATCGCCGCCGCGCCGGCGTGGTGTTTCAGGAGCCGCGGCTGTTTCCGCATCTCTCCGTGCGCCGGAACCTCCTCTACGGGGCGAGCGACGCGTTAGCGCTGCCCCGGATCGCCGCGACGCTGGAGGTCGAGCCGCTGCTGGAGCGCTGGCCGCGCAGCCTGTCAGGCGGCGAGGCGCGGCGCGTGGCGATTGGGCGTGCGCTGCTGAGTGCCCCGGATTTCCTGCTGCTCGACGAACCGCTCGCCTCGCTCGATCGTGCGCGGCGCGAGGAGGCGATGCAGGAGATCGAGCGGCTGCGCGATGATCTGCGCCTGCCGATGTTGATCGTAACGCACGACCCAGAGGAGGCCGAGCGCCTCGGTCAGCACATCATCCGGATGTAACCGGCTGCGGATTGTTGGGGACCAGCACGAGCGTGCGACCCTCGACCCGCCAGGATTTCAGCCGCGACAGGAAGTTCATGCCCAGCACGTCCGTCTCCCCGAAGGCGGGCGACACGACGACGGGCACGTCACGCGCGACGATGTTGCCAAGGGACAGCTCGCCGATCGTCGCGGTCTGCGCGCGGATCGTGCCATTGGCGGTTCGCAGCAGCATCGGGAACATCGCGTCACGCACATCGAGGCCCGCGGCATTTGCCGTATCCAGCGAGAGCGCGGTCACCGTCGCTCCGCTGTCCACCAGCATACGCCGCTTCACCCGGCCGAAGCTGACATTGGCCCAGAAATGCCCGTCCGGGCTCATCCGGATGCGGGTCTCGGCGCCCTCCACCTGCTGCCCCGACAGGTCCAGCACCTCGGCGACACGGCCGAGATAGGGATCGAAGCGTTCGCGCTCGCCCAGGACGAATACCAGCGCGCCGATCAGCGCCACCCACATGGCAAGACTGACGAGGCGGCCGATCACCGGCAGGCGTCGCAGGAAGCCTGCGATCACGACGAGAGCGAAAAGACCAAGGATCAGCGGATAATGGGGAGCCAGATCGGCAAGTGCGTCCATCGCACCCATATAGGATCACCGCGCCCGCATGCGATGCAGGTCTCGCGCGATTTTCCTCGGCGTGATGGCCCAGCCCGAAACACAACAAAAAGGGGCAGCTCCTTGCGGAGCTGCCCCTTTGTGCAGCCAGTGGCCAGCAGCGGACCGGCAAAACCGGCGCCGCTGCAATAAGCCTTAGCGCTTCGAGAACTGGAAGCTGCGGCGTGCCTTGGCGCGGCCGTACTTCTTACGCTCGACGGTACGGCTGTCGCGGGTCAGGAAGCCCGCTGCCTTCACCGGGGCGCGCAACGCCGGCTCGTACTTGGTGATCGCCTGGCTGATGCCGTGCTTCACTGCGCCGGCCTGACCCGAAAGGCCGCCGCCCTTGACGGTGCAGATCACGTCATACTGACCTTCGCGCTCGGTGATACCGAACACCTGGTTGATGACGAGGCGCAGCGTCGGACGTGCGAAATACACTTCCTGATCACGACCGTTGATCGTGATCTTGCCCGAACCCGGCTTCAGCCACACGCGGGCAACGGCGTCCTTACGACGGCCGGTGGCATAGGCGCGACCGTACTTGTCGAGTTCCTGCGCACGCAGCGGGGCGCGCTGCGACGGCTCGTCGATCTTGCCTTCGAGATAGGCCTCGGCCTTCTCTTCTGCAGCAGCGACGGCGGTTTCGCGCTGCTCGCTGAGCGCGGCGCCGAGATCGGCGAGGGACTGGCGATTGTCGGACATTATGCGCCCACCTTGTTCTTGCGGCTCATGCCGGCGATGTCGAGGACCTCGGGGTTCTGCGCTTCGTGCGGGTGCTCAGCGCCCTTGAAGATGCGCAGGTTACGCATCTGCTGACGGCCCAGCGGGCCGCGCGGGATCATGCGCTCAACAGCCTTTTCGAGCACGCGCTCGGGGAAGCGGCCTTCCAGCACCTTGGCGGCGGTGACGCCCTTGATGCCGCCGGCATAACCGGTGTGCTTGTAATAGACCTTGTCGGCCAGCTTGTTGCCGGTGAAGCGCACCTTGTCGGCGTTGATCACGATGACATTGTCACCGCAATCGACGTGCGGGGTGAACGACGGCTTGTGCTTGCCGCGCAGGACGTTGGCGATCACGACCGCTGCACGACCGACCACCAGGTCGGTGGCATCGACGATGTGCCACTTCTTTTCCACCTCTGCGGGCTTGGCCGCCTTGGTGGTCTTCATCAGCGCCTTCATGGGCTTGGACCTTTGCAAGAAACAGATACGCCACCCCGTCAAGGGGCGGCGTGACAGTGAGGGCATTGGACAAAGGCCTGCTGAAAGTCAACGATTCAGCGGCTTTCCTGACGGGTAAAATGATACCGGCATCCTGATCCTAGAAGAACAGCTTGCGGAAACTCAGCCTCACCGACCGGCCGAGCGGGTCGAGCAACGCCGGCTGGTAACCGATCGGAACGGCGCCCGCAGCATCACGTACGTCGAGCCGCTGGTTGAAGAGATTGTTGACTGACAGGGTGACGCGCGAGCCTTGGAAGAACGGCGCCTTCTGCACCAGCGCGCGCTGCTGGCCGAGATCCGCGAAGACACGCAGATTGGCGGTGAAGAGCGCGCCGAAGCTGAGATCCTCGGGCGAGGGGGCGCCGTTGGGGTTGGCGAGCAGGGTCGTGCCCTCCTGCCACGTGCCGTTCAGCCGGACGCCGATGCCGTGCCGGTTGTATCCGGCGTTGAACTCCACCTGGTGCCGCGGCTGGCCGCCCCGCGCACCGATGGCCGAACCGCTCAACAAGTCGAGTTCGGGCAGACCGGGCCGGATCAGGATCGTGTCCTCGAGGCGCCAGGTGTGGAACACGCTGAGCTGCACGCGGCCCTGGCGTGCGCCGCCGAACCCGCTGCGGCCAAAGCCACCACCGCCACGTCCGGCAAAGCCGCCCGGTCCGCGATCGCCCGCGGAGCGCACGCCGGTCTGGCTCGCCTCGCCGCCAGCCGGACTGGCGCCCGCCCCGGAACGCCCCCGCTCGCGAAAGGCGGCGCGGCGTTCCGCAATCTGTTCGGCGGTCAGCGGCTGGCCGTCAGGGCCGGTCGGCGGCGGCGCCTCCAGCGTCTCGGTCCAGTTGAAGCCCCAACGGATCTGCCGGCTGCGGCTGCGATCGAAGTTCACGGGCCGCGTGTCGATGCTGATCAGCGTGCCGGCCGCGTCACGATCGAACCGGCCGGGGAAGGCCGCCTCGATTTCCGGCGTCGCGGTCGGAAAGCTTGCGATCGGATTGTCGATGCGGCTGTCTGTGTAATTGGCAAGCAGCGTCAGGTTGGTGCCGCTGATCGGCTTCACCGTCAGGCCCAGCTTCAGCACGCGGCGCTGGTCGGCCGCAAGGTTCGGATTGCCGCCGGTGATGGTGGTCGCATCCACCGTCTGGCCGGTCACCAGGTCGAATACGCGGACGTTGGGCGTGACGATCAACGGATTGCCGAGCTGCTGGATCGTCGGCGCACCCTGCTCATGCGCGACCGAGCCGATCAGGCGCACGGCCTCGACCGGTCGCCAGTTGAAGCCATAGCCGACCGATCCGAGCGTGCCAAAATCCGACAGCTGATCGACCCCGCCGTTGATCGTCGCCGACAGCGCGCCGATCGAGCCATTGCGTGATAGCGGAATGTCGATGTTCGCCTGGGCCGAACCCTGGTCGCGCGACAGGTCGGTCGCAGTCACGATGCCGGCCCGGCGCGATTCGCCGCTGATGTCGCGCAGGGTGAAGCCAGCCTTCAGCGTGGTCGTCACCGCGCCGGCGGGAAGATCGAACAGGCTGCCGCTGAGCGTCCCTTCGGTCTCGATCGTTTGCGCTACCGACTCCGCCCGGTCGCGGCGGGTGCCGCTGCCCGGGCCGCCGTCGCGATCGGTGAGGGTTGTCGACCAGTCGCGCGTATAGCCGCCGTTTAGCGACCAGCGCCATTGATCAAGGTCGCCGTTCAGGGCGTAATTGAGCACGCCGGTGCGGGTGCGCCCCTCGCGCAGCAGCCGCTGGCCGTCTGACGACGTACCAAGGCCGGCGCGGGTATCGGCGCCTTCCAGCTCACCGCTGATCGTGGCCGATACATTGCCGAAAATGGTCTGGTTGTACGTCGCGTTCAGCTTCGCTGCGTCGCTGGCCGATAGCAACGTGCGGTTCGGATCGGCCTCCGCCAGGTTGCGCTGCGTTTCGAACAGCGGGTTGCTGTGGGTATATTCGCCATCGACGCTGAAGCGGTTGCCGTTGCCCAGGCGAAGGTAGTTGAGCGTCGCCTCATGTACCTGACGCCCGCCATCGGTGGCAAAGCCGGTATCCGCCTCCGCCGTCACCGCATTGAAGCGGCGCCGCAGGACGATGTTCACCACCTTCTGATCGGGGCGATAGCCGTATTTCAGCGCGACTTCCTCCGGCAGGATGTCGACGCGCTGGATCGCCTCTGGAGGCAGGCCGCGGATCTCGCGGAAGCCGCTGATCCGGCGGCCGCCCAGCAGGACCACGGGGGCGCCGGCGCCGCGGCCCTGGATGCTGCCGGTGAGCGGGGCAAGCTCCTCCAGCAATTCGCCGATGTTGCTGGCACCATAAGCGCGAATGTCGCGGCCGCTCAGCACCACTTCGGGCTTGATGTCACCGATCACCGATCCGCGCGGCTGGCGGCTGCCGGTGACGATGATGTCATCCTCAAGCTCGAGTTCAGCCTCAGCTTCCTCCACCGACTGCGGCTCGCCCTGCAGGGGGATGGCCGTCTCGGATTCGGCCGTCTGGGATTCGGCCGGTGGCAATTCGCCCACCTGGACCGGCGTGGCAGTGGCAGGGACGGTCATTGCGGCGAGAGAAGCGGGCAGCAGCAGGATCGACAAGGACAGGCTCCGGAACCGACGTGGGATGATCACGTCCTACGGCGGGGTTGTGGGGGAAATGTCGCGGCGGCACCGGAAAATCGTCGCAAATTGTACCCGTGCGATTGGACGCGGGCTGGCTTGCGGGACAATCCGGTGCTGGACGCGCAGCGCATAACGCGCCGACGCGACAGCGGATAGAGGGCGCGCCCCGCTCAGGTCACGATGCGAACGGGCACGCCCTTCGAGGCCGGGGTCTTGGATGCCTCGTCATGGTACCACAGCGGCACCAGCGGATTGGTTTCGGGGTAATAAGCGCCGATGCACCCGCGCGGCAGCAGATAGGGCGTGACGGTCAGGCCATCGACCTGACGATGCTCCCCATCATCGGCATCGCTGGCGAGGCTGACCACCTGGCCCTCTGCCAGGCCGGCAGCCGCGATATCGTCCGGATGCATCAGCACGACATCGCGCGTGCCCTCGATCCCGCGAAGGCGGTCGGAATAGCCGTAGATGGTGGTGTTGAACTGATCGTTCGAGCGCAGCGTCATCAACCGCCAGCGCCCTTCCTTGTCGCCAAGGCCGAGCGCGGAGAGCGAGGTGGGAACGGTGAATTCCGCCTTGCCGCTTTCCGTCTTCCAGATCCGTTCGCGCGCCGCATTGCCCTTGTAGAAACCGCCCGGCGTGAAGACGCGCGCGTTGAAATCGGCGAACATCTCCGGATAGCTTTCCTCGATCAGGTCGCGGATCAGGCCGTAATCGGCGGTCCAGTCGTCCCACCGCGCCTTCGGATTGAGCGGCAGCGTCGCCTTGGCCATGCCGCAGACGATCGCGACTTCGGATTTCAGATGGTCGCTGGCCGGGTGACCATTGCCCTGCGATCCATGGATGCACGACAACGAATCCTCCATCGTCACTGCCTGCGCGCCGGTCACTTGCATGTCGCGTTCCGACCGGCCGAGGCACGGCAGGAGATAAGCGACCTCGCCGTTGATCAGGTGGCTTCGGTTGAGCTTGGTGGCGATCTGGACCGTGAGGCGCATCGATTGCCACGCCTGCTCCATCTTCACCTGTTCCGGGATGGCGCGTACGAAATTGCCGCCGAGGCCGATAAAGGCCTTCACCTCGCCGGAAATGATCTTCTCGCAGGCATCGACGGTGTTGAGGCCCGTGTCGCGGGGCGGGTCGAACGCGAATTGCTCGGCCATGCGGTCGAGCGGGACGAGTTCGGGCTTTTCGGAGATGCCGACTGTGCGCTGTCCCTGCACGTTGCTGTGACCGCGGATCGGCGAGATGCCGGCGCCTTCGCGTCCGATGCTGCCTTTCAGCAAGGCAAGATCGACGAGCGTGGTCAGATTGTCGGAGCCGTGCACGTGCTGCGTCAGCCCCATGCCGTACATGAAGATGGTGCGTTCGGCCGCAATATAGACGTCGGCGGCCTTTTCGAGATCGGCCCGGGCCAGACCGCTTTCGCGTTCGATCTCCTCCCACGACAATTGCTCGGCATGGGCCTTCACCGTCTCGAACCCGGTCGTGTGCTGTGCGAGGAAATCGACGTCCAGGACATGGCGCTTGTCCTCGCGCCAGCGCCGTTCCTCGGTGGAGAGGACGTGTTTGATCATGCCCATGATCGCCGCAATGTCGCCGCCCGCCTTTACCTGCAGGTAGAGCGAGGAGATTTCCGTCTCCTTGCCGGTGAGCATTTCGACCGGGCTTTGCGGGTTCTTGAACCGTTCCAGCCCCGTCTCGCGGATCGGGTTGAAGGTGACGATCTGCACCCCGCGCTTCACCGCCTCCTGCAGGGGATGGAGTAGCCGGGGCGCATTTGATCCCGTGTTATGGCCGAAGAAGAAGATCGCGTCGCATTTCTCGAGATCCTCGAGGACGCAGGTGCCGACGGGTGATCCGATCGCCTTCTTGAGCGCCACCGACGTGGTCTCATGGCACATGTTCGAACTGTCGGGCAGGTTGTTGTGCCCGTACATGCGCGCGAACAGGGCGTAGAGGTAGCTTGTCTCAAGGCTGGCGCGGCCCGAGGCGTAGAAGACGGTGCTTTTCGGGTCGAGCCGCTTCAACTCCGTGCCGATCGCGGCAAACGCCTCATCCCAGGCACAGGGGACATATTTGTCGGTCGCGCGATCGTAGCGCATCGGGTGGGTGAGGCGGCCCTGATGCTCCAGATCATAGTCCTTCCAGTCGCGCAGCTCGGTCACGGTATGTTGCGCGAAGAACTCGGGCGTGCAGCGGCGGGATGTCATCTCCCACAAGGTCGCCTTCGCGCCATTCTCGCAGAATTCGAACGGGTGGGGGTGCTTCGGCTTCCCCCAAGCGCAGGACACGCACATGAAGCCGCCGGGCTTGTTCTGCCGCCGCAGGGTGTCGAGCGCGGCGGGCGTGGGTCGTTCACGCGCGAGCACTTCGGTCATGCCGCGTACTGAGCCCCATCCGCCGGCGGCGCCCGAATAGTGAACCGTATCCTTTTCGTCAGCCACCCAGGATCCTTTCGCGCGACAGCCGTTCATGGCTGACAACGCGAGGGGCGCCGTTTGGATCACCGGCGTGCCCACTATATGCAGGGAGCGGGCATATGCAGGCGGGGCGCAGGAGGATCGAAGCCGTGGCGGACGACGCAGTGCCTGACGAGACCAAGCTGACCCGAACCAAGCAGCGCTGGGCCAGCGAGGGCAAGTTCATCACCGGCGCAGCGCGCGGCGCGGATGAGCGCCTGCCGCCCGGCCAGCATCTGGTGCGCGACTGGCCGGTGCTGGACCTGGGACGCCAGCCCAATGTGTCGACCGATCGATGGCGGCTGACGATCAAGGGGCTGGTCGCCCGTCCGGTATCGCTCGACTGGTCCGCGTTCATGGCCTTGCCTCAGACCGAGCGGCGGAGTGACATCCACTGCGTCACAACCTGGTCGCGCTACGACAATGATTGGGCGGGCGTCGCGACCCGCACGCTGCTCGACCTGGTCGAGCCGCGCGACGAAGCCGCCTTTGTCGTGCTGCACGGTTATGACGGCTATACGACCAACGTCCCGCTGGCCGATTTCGCCGCAGAGGACGCGCTGATCGCGCGCGAATGGCAGGGAAAGCCGCTGACGCGCGAGCATGGGGGACCAGCGCGGTTGGTGATCCCCCATCTCTATTTCTGGAAAAGCGCCAAGTGGATCAGCGGGATTGAACTATTGGGTGCCGATCGCCCAGGCTTCTGGGAAGTGAACGGTTATCACCGACGCGGTGATCCCTGGGAGGAGGAGCGCTATAGCTGAGCTGCGCCGCGCTTAGGCGCGACGCCGCCCCAGCGTGTGCCCGGCGGCGACCACGGCGATCAGCAGGATCGCGGCGTTCACCTGATGCGCAACCGCGATGGTGAGGTCGACACCGGTGAGCAGCGTGGCGATTCCCAGCAGGATCTGAAGGCTGGTCAGCAGGATGACCGCGCCCCAGGCATTCACCGCGCCGCGCCGCCGTGCCGCAAAGGCGAGCCAGATCACGGCGGCGGCCGCGGCGAAGGCGAACCAGCGATGGACGAACTGGACCACGATGGGATTGTCGACGAGGTTGCGCCACGCCGGCTCCAGCATCGGCGTACCGGCCGGGAAGAAGCTGTCGCCCATCAGCGGCCAGGTGCTGAACGCATAGCCGGCGTTGAGCCCCGCGGTGAAGGCGCCAATGAAGATCTGGATGCCCAGGAGCAGCATCGCGACCGCGGCAAGCGGCTTCAGTCCTGCGGGCTTCGCCAGCGGATCGCGCGCGAGATCGCGCAGGTCCAGTGCGGTCCATACCACGCCGCCCAGGATGACGAGCGCGGCCGTCAGGTGAACTGCGAGGCGGACGTGGCTGACATCGGTTCGCACCGACAGGCCCGATGCGACCATCCACCAGCCGATTGCCCCCTGCAGGCCGCCCAGCGCGAGCAGCGCGAGGAGGCGCGGGCCATAGCCGCGCGGGATCTGCCGCTTGATCGCGAACCACAGCAGGGGAAGCGCAAAGGCCAGCCCAATAACGCGGCCGAGCAGGCGATGGACATATTCCCAGAAGAAGATCTGCTTGAACCCGTCCAGCGTCATGCCGCGGTTGATCTCCTGGTATTCCGGGATGCGCTGATAATGGCGGAATTCCGCCATCCACTGCGCCTCGTTCAGCGGGGGAATGGTCCCGCTGATCGGCTTCCACTGCGTGATCGACAGTCCCGATTCGGTCAGACGCGTGATGCCTCCGACGGCAACCATGACAACGATGAGGGCGGCGACGACATAAAGCCATCGCGCCAAGGCGAGTGGCCGCGGCGAAACGCGAAAGCCAGGGCTGGGCTTGAGCATGCAGCCATCTAGAAGCGCGGCGTCGTTGCCGCAATGGCGTACACCCGCCATCGCACTCATCCCCCGTCGCTTGGCGGAGGTGCCAAGTACGCGACCTGGCGTGTTTATTGACGATGTGATGTTGTAACCTGTCCGGCGTGGCGCTACATGCGTCGGCGATGGCAACAATGTCTCATCCCGCCAGCACCGCTCGACTGGATCGCCTGGCGATCATCGTGTCGGGGCTATGCGTCGTTCACTGCATCGCCAGCGCGGTGTTGATCGCGATGCTGTCTGCCGTCGGCGGGATGATGGTGGACCCGATTTTTCACGAGGTCGGATTGATGCTGGCGATCGTGCTGGGTGCCATCGGTCTGGGCCGCGGCGCGTTGCAGCATGGGAACCTATGGCCGATCGGCGTTGGCTCGCTTGGCCTTGGCATCATGGCCGGCGCGTTGTCGCTGCCGCATGACGCCGGGCTGGTCCATACCGGTGAGGCATTCTGGACCATCGTCGGTGTCGCGCTGCTCGCTCTGGGGCACGACTTGAACCGCCGCGCCGACGCCTGACCGCGAGGGCGGCGCTCAGCCGGGCGGGCGAAGCGTCGCTGCCAGTGATGCCGTTGCGCTCCCCCGCCGTGCCGGCTGCGGCTGATCGGGGGAGGGAGCCCAGCCGGTCAGGAAGATGATCTCGAACCGCTCCGCCGTACGTCCGTCGGCATCGGCCAGATCGGCAAAGGCAGCTGCGCTGCGTGCCACCGTCGCGGCTCCCAGCGGCTGACGATCGATCAGCAGGTTAGTGCCCGCCATGCCGCGCAGATCGTCGAACAGCCGTCCGACATTGCCGTAGCGCACGCGCAGCGGCTCGGCATCCGCCACCGGAAGGGCGAAGCCGGCACGCATCAGCAGGTCGCCCGCGGACCGCACGTCGATCTGCGGATGAAAGCGGGCGACTGGTCGCTCGGCTTCTGCGGATCGCATCGCCGAACGAAGCGTCGCCAGCGAGCCAGCACCGAGAAACGCACCAAGGAATAGGCCATCCGGGCGCAGGACACGCCGGATCAGCGACAGCGCGCCCGGCACGTCGTTGACCTGGTCGAGCACGCCGGCCGAGACGACCAGATCGAACGAATGATCGGCGAACGGCAGGCGATCCTCATCGGCCTGCACGCCGCCCGCCTGACGGGCAAAGCGATAGCCGGCGTCCAGCCGGGCGATCCGGGCGCCAGCGGGTGGCTGGAAGCTTCCATCGAAACTACCGAGATCGAGGACGTCGTGAAAGGACCGCTTCACGCTGGCGAGCCGCTCGTGGATGCCGTCGAGCATGGCCGCGCGGACGAAATCATGTGCGGCAAAACGCGCGGCGATGCGGTCGCGCCGCGTGCGGCGGGCCTTGCGGTCGAATATCTCAGGAGCCGTCATGGCGCGGCTTGTGCGCCCGGCGGCGGCGCGCGACAAGCGGGGACGATGCTCGCCAAGTTGCTTCAGCCAGTGATTTCGCTGGCGCTGCCCCCACGATGCGCGGGATGCGGCGCGATTGCCGATGACGATCATCGCTTCTGCGCAACATGCTGGGGATCGCTGCGCTTCCTCGGCCCGCCATGGTGCGCGGCCTGTCACGCGCCGCTGAGCTATGAACCGGCGCCCGGCACATGGTGTGCTCCTTGCCTCCAGGCGCCGCCGCGGCATGGCGGGATAGACGCCGCGGTCGCGTATGGGGAGGTCGCGCGCGCCGTGGCGCTGCGCCTCAAATATGGCGGGCGGGCTGCTTTCGCCGAGACGGCGGCGCGATTAATGGCGCGCCACTTGGCTGCCGACGTCGACTTGCTGGTGCCTGTTCCTCTTCACCGCTGGCGGCTTTGGTCGCGCGGATACAATCAGGCCGGCCTGATCGCGACGGCGTTGGCGCGGCTGAGCGGTGTCCGGGTCGATGCGCAGGCGTTGGTCCGCCATCGCGCGACTCAGGCATTGCGTGGCGCGAGTGGCGCCGAGCGGCGGCGCGTTGTGCGGGGGGCGTTCGCGGTGCCGCCCGGCGCGCGGGCAAGGGTGGCGGGCAAGCGGATCGTGCTGATCGATGACGTCTATACCAGCGGCGCGACGACCGACGCCTGTATCGCAGCGCTTCGATCCGCCGGTGCAGCGCACGTCGCGGTGCTATGCTGGGCCCGCGTGCTCAGCGATCGCGATGATTGACAATTGCGCAGCGCATCCACACGTCACTCTCATGGCTCGTGTTGAAATCTACACCAAGGCGTGGTGCCCTTATTGTGTCCGCGCGAAGCAGCTCCTTGCCAGCAAGGGCGTCGAGCCGACCGAATATGACATCACTCTCGGCGGCGAGCAGCGCGTCGAGATGATCGATCGCGCCGGAGGCCGGACAACCGTGCCGCAGATCTTCATCGATGGGCGCCATATCGGCGGCTCCGACGATCTTGCCGCGCTTGATCGGGCAGGGAAGCTCGACCCGCTTCTCGCACCCTGACGATGCGCGCCGCCATCCTGCAGATGACGAGCGGGATCGATCCCGCCGCTAATGCCCGCACGCTGACCGACGCGATCGATGAGGCAACCCGCGGCGGGGCGGCAATGCTCTTCACACCCGAGATGTCGGGGCTGATCGATCGCAACCGGGACCGTGCCGGCGGTAAGATCACGGCCGAAGATGATGACCGGGTATTGGGGAGCGTTCGCGATGCAGCGGCCCGCACGGGGCTGTGGGTGCATCTTGGCAGTCTGGCGGTGCGCCGCGCGGACGGGCGGCTGGCGAACCGCGCCTTCGTGATTGACGGCAATGGGACGGTCCGGGCGCGCTATGACAAGCTGCACCTGTTCGACGTGGATCTGCCTACCGGCGAAAGCTGGCGCGAATCGGCGGCCTATGCCGGGGGCGACGCCGCCGTGGTGGTCGCGACGCCGCTCGGGAACCTCGGTCTTTCGATCTGTTACGACGTACGCTTCCCCAGCCTCTATCAACGGCTGAGCGATGCGGGCGCGACGCTGATCGCGGTGCCCGCCGCCTTCACCCGCCCCACGGGCGCGGCGCATTGGCAGGTGCTGCTGCAGGCCCGCGCTATCGAGAATGCGGCCTTCGTCATCGCCGCCGCCCAGACTGGGCAGCACGAGGACGGACGCGAAACCTATGGCCATTCGCTGGCGATCGGCCCGTGGGGGGAGGTGCTGTGCGATATGGGCGAGCAGCCTGGCCTGGCGCTGGTCGATATCGATGCGGAGAAGGTTTCCGAGGTGCGCGGACGTATCCCGGTCACCATGCATCGCCGCGACATTCCGCCGGTCCGGGTGGTGCCATGATCGTTTTCGATTTGCGATGCGGCACAGGGCATGTGTTCGAAGCGTGGTTCAATTCATCGGAAGCCTATGCCGAGCAGCGTGAGCGCAAGCTGATCGCCTGTCCGATGTGCGGCGACACTGGTGTGGACAAGGCGGTAATGGCGCCCAATGTCGCGCCCAAGGGAAACAGCCGTTCCGCGGCGGCAACCCCGGCGAACGTGCCGGACAAGGTGAAGGCCGCGCTAAAGGCACTGGCCGAGGCGCAGCGCCAGGCGCTCGAGGGATCGCGCTGGGTCGGCGACCGCTTCGCCACGGAAGCACGTGCGATGCATGCCGGCGACCAGCCCGACGAGGCGATCTACGGCCAGACCACGCTGGCCGAAGCAAAGGCGCTGGTCGACGAAGGGGTGCCGATCGCCCCGTTGCCGCTGCCGGTCGTGCCACCCGAAAAGGCGAACTGAGCCGCGTCGCTCGCGTTCAATCAGGGCCCGAGGGTAAGTGAAGGGATCGGCAATAGCGCCTAGTTGACCCGCCTCCACGGCGGCCGTAGCAGGGCGGTCATTGCCCCCGTAGCTCAGCAGGATAGAGCGACGGTTTCCTAAACCGCAGGTCGTGAGTTCGAATCTCGCCGGGGGCACCAATGCCGCGCCGGCTATATCCTCACGTGAGGAACCGAGTGTGGGGGAGAGCGGACGCCGCCCCTATGCGACGCCCGCTCATCCGTTCGATCAGGCCTTTACGTGGGCCGAGATGTACTTGTTCATCTCGAACATCGTGACCTTGTCCTTGCCGAAGACCTTCTGGAGCTTCTCGTCGGCCAGGATCTCGCGCTTGTTCTCGGGATTCTGCAGGTTGTTGGACTTGATATATTCCCACACCTTGCTGATCACCTCGCTGCGCGGCAGCTTGTCGGTGCCGACGATTGCGCCGAGTTCGGGCGAGGGCTGGACAGGCGCATGAATGCCGCCGGTCTTGGGCTTGCCCTCCTCAGTCTTGGTCTTCGTAGCCATTGAATTCCTTCCTGTTGCGCCGGTCAGCCGGCATCTAGCGGAATCACGCCGTTGCGCAGGCGTGACAGCCTTCTTGCGCTGCCCGCGCGCGCTTGTCACGCCCTTGTGTGAAGGCTGTGTGAACATGGCGCCCTAGTGTTAGCTCAATGGGATAGCCCAGGAGTGGCCGTATCGCGGCGGAGCGGCTAGTTCGCGGCGAACAATGACGAGAGGCAAGATGGAAACGATCAGCCAGAACAAGGCCTATGGCGGCGTCCAGGGCGTGTATCGCCACCGCTCCGCGACGACCGGTACGGACATGACATTCTCCGTCTATGTCCCGCCTCATGAGGAAGGCGCGCGGTTACCGGTGCTCTGGTATCTGTCGGGGCTGACGTGCACGCATGCCAATGTCACCGACAAGGGCGAGTATCGCCGGGCCTGCGCCGAACACGGCATCATCTTCGTCGCGCCGGACACCAGCCCGCGGGGCGACGACGTGCCCGATGACGATGCTTGGGACTTCGGTCAGGGGGCCGGTTTCTATGTCGATGCGACGCAGGATCCGTGGTCGGCGAACTTCCGGATGCGCAGTTATGTCGAGGATGAACTGCCGGCGTTGATCGCGCGTGAATTCGCGGTGGCGGACATGTCGCGGCAGGGGATCACGGGCCACTCGATGGGCGGGCACGGCGCGCTCACCATCGCGCTTCGAAATCCCGGCCGCTTCCGCAGCGTCTCCGCCTTTGCGCCGATCGTCTCGCCGCTGAACTGCCCGTGGGGAGTGAAGGCCCTTGGCGGCTATCTTGGCTCCGATCGCGCAGCATGGATGCCGTATGATGCCTGCGCCCTGATTGCCGACGGTGCTCGTCTCGATGCGCTGCTGGTTGATCTGGGCGATGCTGACGCCTTTCTTCGCGAGCAGTTGAAGCCGGAGTTGCTCCAGCAGGCGTGCGAGGCCGCGGGCATCCCGCTGACGCTGAGGATGCAGCGGGGCTACGACCACAGTTACTACTTCATCGCTACCTTCATGGCCGACCATATCGCCTGGGCGGCAGAGCGGCTGCGTTGACGGGGTTTGGTCAGAAGGAAGACGGCGGGCCGTCGCCGACCCGCCGTCTGGTGATCTTCATGTGGATGATGAGGGGCCGCGCAGAAGCCGGCCCCTCTTTCGATCAGAAGCGGAAACCCGCACCGATGCCGTAGCGGCGCGGTTCCAGGGTGAAGATGTTGGTGAACAGGCCCGACGACTGATCGGTCAGGTACAGGCCGGTCGTGGCATTGTTGTCGAAGATGTTCTGGATGAAGCCGCGAACATACCAGCGGTCATCCATGCCGTTCAGCTGGATCTGGGCATTGGCCTGTTCATAGCCCTGGATCCGGTTGACGCGGCCGTTGAAGATGTTGCCGTAGCTTTCCCCGGTGTAGGTCAGGTCGAAGCGCGGGACGAGGTTCATGCCGTTCGAGAATTCGAACGTTTTCTGGATGCCAGCGGAGAACTTCGCGATCGGCGCCTGCGGCAGCGAATTGCCCTTGATGCTGACGCCCACGCCGTCGACCACCTGGATCAGATTGCCCGGGTTGAGCGGGCTGGTCGGGCCTGCCAGCGTCTGCAGCGTGTTGCAGAGGCTGAACGCACCGCTGGGCGCGCCAACATTGGCATCGACCGGGTAGGGCGACGGACCCCGCAGGCCGTTGGCGGCGGTGAGCCCGGCAGTCGTGTTGATCACGTTGTTCGCGGCGGAGACAAAGGCTTCGGCAGCGGCCGCGGTCGGACCGCGCACGACGCAGTTGAACGCGCCGCCGATGTCCTTGATGATCACCGAGTTGCGATCGCCGCCCGACGGATCGCGCTGGTTGATGAACAGCCCTTCCTCCTGGACGCTGGTCTTCAGGTAGCTCGCGCCCAGGTTGATCGCCCAGTCACGCGCCGGCCGAATGATCGCTTCCGCCTCGACGCCCCAGATGTTGGCGTCGATATTGTCGTTGATCGACGAGCGGGCAACGATGCGGCTCAGCTGCAGGTTCTTGTACCGATAGTAGAAGCCGGTGACGTTCAGCGTCAGCTGGCCATTGCCGAAGGTATTCTTCGAGCCGATTTCGAAGGCGTTCACGATTTCCGGTTCGAACGCGTCGGGGATGGTCAGGCCAGGGACCTGAACCGCCGGATTGAAGCCGCCGGACTTATAGCCTCGCGAATAGGAGGCATAGACCAGGTTGTTGGGCGTGAACTGGTAATCCAGCACGGCGCGGCCGGTGAACTCGTCGAACGTGCGATTGCGCCGCTGGAACGGCTGGATCCCGGGGGTAACCGGATCCGCGTCATAGGTGCCGTAATAGGGCGAGTCGAACGCGCTGCCCGTCTGCGTGTACGGCGTCAGGAAGCTCGCGAGCGTGCTGCGCGCCCGGAGCGACTTGTTGTCGTTGTTGTAGCGCAGGCCAAGCGTCAGCTTCAGCTGGTCGGTGAAGTCGAAATAGGTTTCACCAAAGATGCCGTAGGACTTCAGCTTGAACTCGGGCGCCGCGTTCAGGAAGAATGGCGTCGCCGAGAAGGACGGCGGCACGCCAGCGCCGGCTTGCGCGAGACTCTGTAGCGATCCGAGAACGCCGGCGACATAATCAATGGGGAAGGCATTAACGTAATAATCGCCATTGGTGAGCTTGTTCTGGACGTAGATACCGCCCAGCAGGAAGTTGAACATCCCGTCGAAGTCGCTGGAGATGATCGCTTCCGCCGACCATGCCTTCGTCTTCTGCGTCGACCGGTCGAACGCAAGCGGCGTATCGGCGCAGCGCTTGAACCCGCCATAGGAGCCCAGCCCGTTCGCCACCGCTTCGGAGGTGCAGAGGGAGGAGCCGACGCCATTGGGGATCAGCGCATTGGCGATCGGGCGGAAATAGGGCGCGAGCGTTGGGCTGGCAGCAAAAGCAGACAGCGCAGTGAGGCCCGGGATAATGCCCTGCGAGTTGCCGACGCCCAGCGTATAGTCCTGGCTCGAGTCGACGCTGGTCTCATGGTAGAAACCGGTCAATTGCGCGCGGATCGGCCCGAAATTATGCTCGAGGCGACCCTGGATCTGCAATTCGTCGGTGAAGTAGGTCGGGTTGACCGCCGAGGCGACCTTCCGGACGTCGGGTGAGTCGAGGTAGCCGGCATAGGCATCCGGGCCGTACAGGCTGTTCAGGCCGAGCAGCGAGGCGTCGATGCCTGCTGCACGGAACGCGCCGAACGTGATCCCCAGGAACTCACGCGAGCCGAGGGTTCCGGTGAAGCTGGCGTTGGTGTTGCTGCGCTGAAAGTCGAGGCGCCCGTTGAGGCAGCCCAGCGTACCGGTCGGATCGCGCTGGCACTGCTGCTTCTGGATGCGGAGGCGATCATCCTTTTCGCGGAAGTAATAGCCCATCAGGTCCAGCGTGGTGTCGACCGAAGGCTCCCAGCGGAACGAACCGCGGATCGCGTACATGTCGCGGCCGTCGATGCGGGTGTCGTTGTAGATATTCTCGGTATAGCCGTCGCGCTTCAGGTAGAAGCCGGCGAGGCGAACGGCCGCCGTGTCACCCAGCGGCACGTTGATCATGCCCTTCAGCCGGATCGAATCGTAATTGCCATATTCGGCGTCGCCGCTGGCCGAGAATTTGTCGGTCCGCGGCTTGGCCGTGATGAAGTTGACCACGCCAGACGTCGCGCTGCGGCCGAACAGCGTGCCCTGGGGACCGCGAAGCACCTCGACTCGCTCGAGATCGAAATATTCCGTTTCGAATATGCGGGTCGCGAACAGCGGCGTGCCATTGATATGGACGGCCGTCGCCGCATCGCACGAAATGCCGACGCACAGATCGCCGATGCCGCGGATCGTGAAGCTGGAGCCGGTGAAATTGCCCTTGGAGAAGGTCACGTTGGGCAGGGTCAACTGGAGATCGGAAGCGTTGTCGATCTGCTGCGCCTGCAGCGTCTCGGCCGAGAAGGCGGACACCGCGATCGGCACGTCCTGCAACGTCTGTGCTTGGCGTTGCGCCGTGACGACGATATCCGATCCCCAGCCGGCTTCCTGGGCCGCGGGGGAGAAGCCCGTCGAGCCGGGTGCCTGCTGGCTAGGCGCGGGCTGGGCCGGTGCAGGGTCGGCGGACGTTGTCTGCCCGAAGGCGGTAGAAGGAAGCATCGCAAGCAACGCGACGGCTGAGGCAGAAAGCAGATCGATCTTGCGCATTGACATCCTCTCCTGGATCCGCCGCCGGCTTTTTTGCCGATCTGCGGTGTGCAATTTGCAGGAAGGAAGGTAGCGCCATAACAATTCTTACGTCAAACGGATTTGCGGCTCTTATTTGCTTGTCTGATGGCGTTTGTGTCTGAAATGAAACAGTAGCTGATGTGAACTTTTGCTTCGTTGCAGCATGGCTCACATTGCATTGCACAAGGGTTTGTCTTTGATGAGCGTTAAAGGTTCACCGGAAGATGGTGATATTATTGGCGAAGACGGCAAGATCGCCGTGCCGGAGCATGTCGCAAGTGCAATACGCACGCTGATCGAATGGGCCGGGGACGATCCCTCCCGAGAGGGGCTGGTCGACACGCCGAAGCGCGTCGCACGCGCCTGGCGGGAATATTGCGCCGGCTATGCCGAGGATCCCGCGCATCACCTCTCTCGGATTTTCGAGGAAGTGGGTGGCTATGACGAGATCGTCCTTTTGAAGGATATTCCGTTCCAGTCGCATTGCGAGCATCACATGGCGCCCATCATCGGCCGCGCGCACATCGCCTACCTGCCGCGCAACCATGTCGTTGGTATCTCGAAGCTTGCGCGGGTCCTTCACGCTTATGCCCGGCGGCTGCAGGTACAGGAGCGTCTCACCGCTGAAGTTGCCGACTGCATCTGGAACGGCCTGAAGCCTCAAGGCGTCGCGGTCGTCATCGAGGCGAGCCACGCGTGCATGACCGCGCGCGGCGTGCGAACGCCGGGCGTGTCGATGGTGACCAGCCGCGTGATGGGCGTGTTCCGCGACGATGAACGCAGTCGCAAGGAGGTGCTGGCGCTGATGGGCATGCAGGGGCGCGCGTGAGCCGCACTGTTCTCGTCACGGGCGGAGCACGGCGGCTCGGGGCGGCAATCTGCCGCGCCTGTGCCGATGCGGGGTGGCGCGTCGTCATCCACTATGGCTCGTCCGAGCAGGACGCCGTGAAGCTCGCGGCGGAGATCGATGGCGTTGTGGTGAGTGGCGATTTGTCACGCACGAATGAGATACATGCGCTCGTCGACCGCGCGGTAGCCGCGGCAGGCGGTCCGATCCATGCGCTCGTGAACAGTGCATCACGGTTCGAGGAGGATCGCGCGGGGGCGATCAATCCGCGCCTCGCGGCGGAGCTGTACGCGATCAATTGCACGGCGCCTGCGATGCTGTCAGCGGCATTGGCAGCGCAGCCGGACCTGGCTCAGGGCGCGGTGGTCAATTTGCTGGATCAGAAGCTCGCCAATCCCAACCCGGATTTCTTCTCTTACTCGTTGACCAAATATGCGCTCGCGGGTGCGACCGAGATGATGGCGATGGCGCTGGCGCCGCGCATCCGGGTCAATGCGGTGGCGCCGGGACTAACGCTGCCGAGTGGCGACCAGACGGCGGCGGAGTTCGACCAGGTTTCGCGCGAAAATCTGCTGCGGCGACCGGTGGGCGCGGAGCAGGTGGCGGCAGCGGTCGCGTGGTTGCTCGATGCGCCGAGCGTCACTGGACAGACCGTCTATGTCGACAGCGGCCAGCGCTTCCTGAAGCGTGACCGGGACGTGATGTTTGCGCCCCGCGGGGAGGCGCTGCGTGGCTGATTATTCGATCATCCTCGACCGGCTGGATGTCGCCATGCGCCTCGGCATCCACGCGCATGAAATGGAGCCGCAGCGGGTACGCCTGTCGGTCGAGATGACGGTGCGTTATCCGCATCCGCCGTCCGCCGACGCGATCGACGAGGTGATGGATTATGACTTCGTTCGCACGGGAATTCAGGAGCTTGCGGCTGGACCAGGCTTTGCGTTGCAGGAAACGCTGGTGGAGGCGATCGCCGCCATGTGCCTCGCCGACGCGCGCGTACAGCGGGTGCGGGTGCGGTCGATGAAGCTCGACGTCTACCCGGATGCGCGCGTCGGGTGCGAGGTGGTGCGGGACCGCGTCGGCCGCTAGCCGGGTCCGATTTAACTGGCGGGCCGCGGCTTTGCGTCGGGGCTGGTGAGGTCGACGATCTCGAACCCGTTGGTCGCCATGCGTCGGCGCACCAGGCTGCCGATCGGGGTGGTATAGTCCGATCGGCGGGTGAACCGCTCGATCCGGTAGGTGCCTTCTTCCGGCACGCTCGTCGCGGGAATGGGGGAGTAACGGCGGCCTTCCACCTGAGACACAATGGCCGCAGCCCAACGGCTGCCGGGCGAGGCCTGGAGAACTTCGGCCTCGGCGGTGCGGCCGTCGGCCTTCACCCAGAAACCGATGTCGGCCCATTGCACGGCGTCCTGTTCGCTGGCGGTGCGCGGAATGGGATCGATGAACCCCTGCGCGCGTGAGAGGGAATTCGCATCCGAACTGGCGACCAAATTGTACGGTGGTTCCCAGACCAGCAACTGCCGGTCGCCGGGCGCACCGCCGACCTGATCGGCTATGTCGCCCGTCTTGGCGCGATCGGTGTATACCGCCTCGGCGCGCACCCGCATCACGGTCAACAGTTTCCGCACTTCGGGATCAGCCGCCACCGGCAGCGCCTCAAGCGCGCTGATCCGTCGTAGCGCGACCGCCTTCTTGCCCACGCCCATGTCGAGCGCCGCGAGCCGCAAGCCCGCCAGCACGGCAGCGCGATCCTCACCGCGGCGGCGCGCCTCCGCCTCGGCGGCGCGATAGGCGTTCTGCGCGCGGCGATAATCGCGCAGCTTCATCCACATGTCGCCCAGCGTGATCGAGGATAAGACGACGGAATTGTCGTCGGCGGGAAGATGATCCCGCAGCACCCGCACCTGATCGGCCACCGCCGAGCGATAGGTGTCGCGATCGCCCTCATGGATCGCGACGGTGGCATAAGCCTCGTACAAGGCGGCGACCGGGCGGGGATCGGACCCCGCCTTGTCCTTGTTGCGGGCAACCGCCGCAGCAAGCAGCCGCTTCGCCTTCAGATATTCGCCGTCGCGAAACTGCGATTCGGCAAGTGCGATGGTCGCGGTCGCGTCACGCAGGGGCGTGCAATTACCCCTGGCACAATCCGCCTGCGCCTCAACCAGTCGTTTCCCCTTGATCACGATATCGGCCGTTGCGGCCTGAAGCATCAGCAGCAAGGTGAACATGGCGTCTCTCCTTCGATCCGCAGCATGATCCTTTTGCGTGACTGGTCAAGTCACGCCGTCATCATTGCGGATCGAGGAAAGTTGTTGATCAGGCGCGGTTTGCGGCGCTCAGCACGGCGCGAACACTGGCGGTCGCGACATCGGTATCGATGCCCACGCCCCAGACGATGCGGCCATCGGCAGTGCGGCATTCAAGATAGGCCGCTGCCTGCGCGCCCGCGCCATGGCCGATCGCGTGCTCGGTATAATCGACCACGTCGAGCGCCGGCCCGGTCGTGTCCGCCAGCGCGGCGATCACGCCGGAGATGAGGCCGTTGCCGCGACCGGAGAGCGAGCGTTCCTCGCCGTCGATCGCAACGCGGCCAACGAAGCGGCGATCGCCGACGCTGCCCGTCTCATCATAATCACGCAGCACGAAGCGGTCCTTGTCGCCCGGCAGGTACGTGCGCTCGAACGCGCCCCAGATGTCGGCGGCGTTCAGTTCGCGGCTCGTCTCGTCGGCCAACGCCTGGACGTGGTGGCTGAAATCGGCCTGCAGCCGCTTGGGCAGCTTTAGCCCCTTGTCCTGTTCGATCACCCAGGCGACGCCGCCCTTGCCCGATTGCGAATTGACGCGGATCACGGCTTCGTAGCTGCGGCCGAGATCGGCCGGGTCGATCGGCAGATAGGGCACTTCCCAGAAATCGTCGTTGCGCGCCTGCTGCGCGGAGAAGCCCTTCTTGATCGCGTCCTGGTGGCTGCCGGAGAAGGCAGTGAAGACGAGGTCGCCGGCATAGGGCGTGCGCGGGTGGACCGGGATGTTAGTGGCATATTCCACCGTCTTCACGATCCCGTCGATGTCGCTGAGATCCAGCTTCGGATCGACGCCCTGGGTGTACATGTTGAGCGCGACCGTCACGAGATCGCAATTGCCGGTACGCTCGCCATTGCCCAGCAGGCAGCCCTCGACGCGGTCCGCGCCGGCCATCAGCCCAAGCTCCGCCGCGGCGACGCCGGTGCCGCGATCGTTATGCGTGTGGAGGCTGATCACCACCGCCTCGCGGTTCGGAATGTGGCGGCCAAAATATTCGATCTGGTCGGCATAGACGTTGGGCGTCGCGCATTCGACCGTTGCCGGCAGGTTGAGGATAATCGGGCGCTCAGCGGTCGGCCGAAGCACGTCCATCACCGCGGCGCACACCTCGATGCTGAAATCCACCTCGGCCGTGGAGAAGGTTTCCGGGCTATATTCGAAATGCCAGTCGACGTTGGGCTGCTTGGCCGCTTCGTCGCGCAGCACCTTTGCGCCCTCGATCGCGATCGCCTTCACTTCCTCGCGGCTCATGCCGAACACGATGCGGCGCCACGCGGGGCTGACGGCGTTGTAGAGGTGGACGATCGCCGAATGCGCGCCCTCAAGGCTCTGGAAGCTGGTTTCGATCAGGTCACGGCGCGACTGGGTCAGCACCTGGATCTTCACATCCTCGGGGATGCGATCCTGCCTGATCAGGCCGGAGATAAAATCGAACTCGGTCGCGCCGGCGGAGGGGAAGCCGACCTCGATCTCCTTCAGGCCGACCTTTACCAGCAGGTCGAAGAAGCGGGTCTTCTTTTCCGCATCCATCGGATCGATCAGCGCCTGGTTACCGTCGCGAAGATCGGTCGACAGCCAGCGCGGCGCGCGGGTGATCACCTTCGACGGCCAGGTACGGTCGGGGATGTCGATGGTCGGGAAGGGGCGGTATTTGGTCGATGGATCGCGCAACATGGATCGGCTCTCTTCGCTTGAAGGGGCAGTTTCGGCTCTTCAGGTGCCCTTAGGCGCTTCGCGTGCGGCCCGTGGGCGCACGGCGTGGATCGCGCCTAAGGGCGCGTAAGTCGCAGAAGGAGGCCGAGATCACGGATCATCGCCGTCCGGTTGCCGCATCTTGGCCGGCTTGTCCACCCGCTGATCAATTCGTCGTCGACATGTGCGGGCTGCGCCGGGCCGCTGGCAGGACAGAGCGGCGGCGAACTTTGACGCTTTCGTAATGCCTTGATGGATAGAAGGAGGGCTGTCGGGAAAGACAAGGGATCAGTGTGAGACAGCTTCTTTATATCAGTTCGGCCACTCCCGACGCGGCCGTTGATGTGGGCATCATCCTCTCCGCCTCCATGCGCAACAATCGGCGCGACGGTGTGACAGGGCTGTTGTGGACCGACGAACGCCGGTTCCTGCAGGTTTTGGAGGGTGAGAGTGGCGCAGTTCAGGCGGTGTTCGACCGGATCAGCCGCGACCCGCGCCACCGCGGCATCGTGGTGCTGCACGACCGCGCGATCGCGGTGCGTGAATTCGGCAGCTGGGACATGGCGCGGCGCGGGCGGAACGATACTGCTGATGCCTTTGATACGCGGATGCGGCACCATCTGGCCGCCGCCTCACCGACCGTGCGCGGCACGTTCGAGGGGCTGATCGCGGCGCGGCGCGCCGCCTGACGGGCGATGAAAAGGCGGCGTCGGCGGGGCGAGCCCCCGCGGCGACGCCGCCCGAAACGCTTGCTTACTTCTGGAAGGCGGCGGTGATCTTCAGCTTCACCTCGTCACCGACCATCGGAATACCATAGCCGATGTTGAACTCGCTGCGGCGCAGCGCGCCGGTCGCGGTGAAGCCGACATTCTCCTTGCCGCCCATCTGCGCCGGCGCCTTGCCCGCACCGTAGAAGCTGGCGTCGAGTACCACCGGGCGGGTCACGCCGTTCAGCGTCAGATTGCCCTCGATCCGTGCCTTCTCGCCATTGGGCGTGACGCGGGTGGAAACGAAGCGCGCGGGGGCGGGTGCCGCGCCGAAGAAGTCGGCTGGCTTGCCCGCCTCACCCGGCTTCAGCATGTGCTTGGTGAGGCCTGCGCTGGCGGTGGTCACTTCGGCGATCGGGATGGTGACATCGACCTTCGACGCCGCCGGGTTCTTCGGATCCAGCGTCAGCGTGCCGGTGATGTTGCCGAACAGGCCGAAATAGGGCGAGAAGCCGAGGTGATCGACCGTCCACTGCACCAGGGTATGGCCCGCATCTGCGGTGTAGGTGCCGCCGGTAACGGCCGAAATGTTCTTCTGGCCCGGGATGGTCGGCGCCGGCGACTGCTGCTGCGCGGCGTACACCGAGCCCGTCAAAAGAGCAGAGAAAATGAATGCATGTGCGATGCGCATGTGAAAACCTCCCGGAAATGACCCAAGCCCTGAAAGCCAGAACGCTCGGGCGCGGAAAAGGTCCGCGTCCGAAACGACCCGTTTCACTTATTTTCGCGCATCACTTATTTTCAACGCCGACCACGATATCGAACTTGATCCGCACCCAGGCGCCGACCATCGGCTTTCCATTGACCCGTGGCGGGCGCACCAGGAACTGCCATGATGCCCGTCGCAGCCCGCGCGCGATGCCGGAGCCCGGCGTTTCGCCCATCTCGCGGCAATCCTCCACGCGATTGCGCCCCACGGTGCGGCAGGCGATGATGCCCCAGCCGCTTTCCTGGCGCGCCGGCATGAAGGGCGAAAGCTCCGCCTTGGTCGGCTCGCGCACCCATTCGGCGGCGTAGAGCGTCTCGCCGTTCGGCCCGCCCCCGGCGACCCCTTCGGATCCGCCCCCTGATGCAGCGCCTTCGCCCGCGCCGCCGCCGCTTGGCGCCGGCGTGCTCTCGATGCGGCCGATGTCGGCGGAGGCATAATCGGCGCGCGACAGCTTGATCACGCCCGGAAGCTCGATCGGCGGGGGTGGAACCGGCGGCGGGGGCTGCGTGACCGGGGGCGTCGGCGCGCGTTGCGACGTCGCCTTGGGGCGCTGTTGCGTGCGCGGCTGTGCCGCCTGCGGCGCGGGGCCGGGCGAGCTGACGTCGAAGGTGGACAGGATGCTGCCCTCGCCCGGCGGGCGGCCGGGCCAGGCGCCCATGCGGATCAGCACCAGCACCAGCAGCGCCACCAGCAGCAGCGCGAGGCCTGACGATACGAGCCGCGCACGCCAGGTCGGCCGGGCGCGGTACGTCGCATGAGTGGTGGACGCTCCCCGCATCGCCCGCCGCCTAATCGGTTGCGGCGGCGGGAACAATGCAGATGTGGCGGCCGATCAGCGCCGGCCGCAAGTGAGGCTTAGTTCTTTTCCTTGTCGACCAGCTTGTTCGCGCCGATCCATGGCATCATCGCACGCAGCTCGGCACCGGTCTTCTCGATCGGATGCGCTTCGGCCGCCTTGCGCGCGGCCTTCAGCTCGGGCTGGCCGGCGCGGTTGTCGAGGACGAAGTTCTTTACGAAGCGGCCCGACTGGATGTCGGCGAGGACTCGCTTCATTTCCTTCTTCGTTTCGTCGGTGATGATCCGCGGGCCGGTGGTGATGTCGCCATATTCGGCCGTGTTGCTGATCGAATAGCGCATGTTCGCGATGCCGCCCTCATACAGCAGGTCGACGATCAGCTTGGTTTCGTGGAGGCACTCGAAATAGGCCATCTCGGGGGCGTAGCCCGCCTCGACCAGCGTCTCGAACCCGGCCTGGATCAGGTGAGTGATGCCGCCGCACAGCACGGCCTGCTCACCGAACAGGTCGGTCTCGCACTCTTCCTTGAAGTTCGTCTCGATGATGCCCGAACGGCCGCCGCCGACGCCGCTGGCATAAGCGAGCGCGATGTCATGTGCATTGCCGCTCGCGTCCTGATGGATCGCGATGAGGCAGGGGACGCCGCCGCCCTTCACATATTCGCTGCGCACCGTGTGGCCCGGGCCCTTTGGCGCGATCATGATGACGTCGATGTCGGCGGGTGCCTCGATCAGGCCGAAGTGGATGTTGAGGCCGTGCGCGAAGGCGAGCGCGCTGCCGGGCTTCATATTGCCCTTCAGGTCATTCTCCCAGATCGCCGCCTGATGCTCGTCCGGCGCCAGGATCATGAGGATGTCGGCCCAGCCGGCGGCTTCCTTGTTCGACAGCACCTTGAAGCCGGCGGCCTCGACCTTCTTCGCGGTCGCCGAGCCTTCGCGGAGCGCGATCGCCACGTCCTTGACGCCGCTGTCGCGCAGGTTCTGCGCATGGGCATGGCCCTGCGAGCCATAGCCGACGATGGCGATCTTCTTGGAAGAGATCAGGTTCAGGTCAGCGTCGCGATCGTAATAGACACGCATTTATAGATACTCCTTTGCTCGTGCGTCCCGGCGTCAGGTCCGGGGCCCGGCGGGCGGCCGGGCGAAACGGTTGGTTGGTGAAAAGTCAGGCAGCCTCGTTGCCGCGGCCGATCGCGACGATGCCGGTGCGGGCGACCTCGATCAGGCCGACCTCGCTCATCAGCTCGACGAACTTGTCGATCTTCTCGATCCCGCCGGTCACTTCGAACACGAAGCTGGAGGTGGTCGCATCGACCACGCGCGCGCGATAGACGTCGGCGAGGCGAAGCGCCTCGATCCGGTGGTCGCCCACGCCGCGCACCTTCACCAGCGCCAGCTCGCGTTCGACATGCGCGCCCTCGGCGGTCAGGTCGCGCACCTTGTGGACCGGCACCAGCCGGTCGAGCTGCGCCACGATCTGCTCCAGCATCGGCTTGCTGGCCGACGTGACGATGGTGATCCGGCTGACCGCCTTGTCGGCGGTGATCTCGCTCACCGTCAGGCTTTCGATATTATAGCCGCGCGCGGTGAAGAGGCCGGCGATCCGCGCCAGGATGCCCGGTTCGTTGTCGACGATGACGGCGAGCGTATGGCGCTCCGCAGTTTCGGATTTGATATGCACTGTTCTTGTCCTTCTCCCCTCCCGCGCGAGCGAGAGGGGCGGGGAGGAGGAATGGGGTGGGCGGCCGCAGCCGGCCGCCGCACGACCGGATCAGACGGGCGGATCAGACGAGCGCCTTGGCCTCGTCGTCCATCGTCCCCGATACTTCGTTCGCCTGCAGGATCATGTCCGTGTGGGCGGCGCCGCTGGGGATCATCGGGAAGCAATTGGCGAGCTTCGCCACCATGCAATCCACCATCACCGGGCCATCATGCGCGAGCATGTCGGCGATCCCCTGATCCAGCTGGTCGGGATGCTCGATACGAATTCCCTTCCAGCCATAGGCCTCGGCCAGCTTCACGAAATCGGGTAGCGAGTCCGAATAGCTTTCGGCGTAGCGGCTCTCATAGGTGAGCTCCTGCCACTGGCGGACCATCCCCATATATTCATTGTTGAGGATGAAGACCTTCACCGGCAGGCGATATTGCGTTGCCGTCGCCAGTTCCTGGATGTTCATCTGGATCGAGGCTTCGCCCGCGATATCGATGACCAACGCCTTGGGGTTGCCGAGCTGCGCACCGATCGCCGCGGGAAGCCCATAGCCCATCGTGCCGAGCCCGCCGGAGGTCAGCCACTTGTTCGGCTTTTCAAAGCCGAAATGCTGCGCGGCCCACATTTGGTGCTGGCCGACCTCGGTGGTGATGATCGGATCGCGTTGATGGGTCGCCTCCCACAGCGAACGGATCGCGCGCTGCGGCATGATGACCGCATCATCCTTGGGGAAGTTCAGGCATTGCACCGCACGCCAGCCCGAGATGCGCCGCCACCATTCGGCAGTGTCAGGCTTGGGATGCTGGCGCCCCTTCCACACGCGGATCATGTCCTCCATCGCATGGCCCGCATCGGCAACGATGCCGAGGTCGATGCGCACCGTCTTGTTGATGCTGGACCGGTCGATATCGATGTGGACCTTGCGGCTGTTGGGCGAAAAGGCGTCGAGCCGCCCCGTAACACGGTCGTCGAACCGGGCGCCGATCGCGACGATCAGGTCCGCCTGGTTCATCGCCATGTTCGCCTCATAGGTGCCGTGCATGCCCAGCATGCCCAGGAACTGCGGCGAGGTGGCGGGAAAGGCGCCAAGCCCCATCAGCGTCGAGGTGACCGGCGCGCCGGTGATCCGCGCCAGCTCGCGCAGCAGCTGCGACGCCCCCGGGCCGGAGTTGATCACGCCGCCGCCGGTGTAGAGGATCGGGCGCTCCGCTGCGGCGAGCATGTCGACGACCTGCTCGATCCCGCTGCGCTCCGCCTTCAGCGCGGGACGATAGGTCTTGTGCTGGATCGGGCCGGGCTTCGTATAGCTGGCGGTCGCGACCTGCACGTCCTTGGGGATGTCGACCACCACCGGGCCGGGGCGGCCGGACGTGGCGATATGGAACGCCTCGTGGATTACCTCGCCCAGGCGCGCGGGGTCCTTCACCAGATAATTGTGCTTGGTGCAGTGGCGCGTGATGCCGACGGTATCCGCCTCCTGGAAGGCGTCCGATCCGATCAATGCGGTCGGCACCTGGCCGGTGATGACCACCATCGGGATCGAATCCAGCAGCGCGTCGGTGATACCGGTGACGGCATTGGTCGCGCCCGGGCCCGAGGTGACGAGCACCACGCCCGGCTTGCCGGTGGAACGGGCATAGCCCTCCGCCGCATGGGTCGCCGCCTGTTCGTGGCGTACAAGAATGTGACGAATTCGCTTGGACCGGAAAAGGGCGTCGTAAATCGGTAGGACCGCGCCGCCAGGATAGCCGAAGATGACCTCCACGCCGAGATCGCACAGCGCCTCGACCAGGATGTCTGCTCCGCTTTTCTCAGTCACGTTGAAATTCCTTTCTTTACTATACGCACCCGGCTGGATGGGTCGGGCGGCGCTACGGTCGCAAAAGTTGCGCGTCAAGGCTCCGTCTTGAAATAATATTCCAGATTGATCGTATCGCTGTTGTTTATGCGTGGCCAGTCCGCCGGCGGCTGGTGCCTAAACCAGGTATATTGCCGCTTGGCATAGCGGCGGGTGGCGAGCGCGGTCCGCGCCTCCGCTTCATCGCGCGACAGGTCGCCGGCGAGCATCGCTGCAATGTCCTCCACCCCGATCGCCCGGCGGACAGGCGCGCTGGGATCGACGTCGCTGCGGGCGAGCAGCGCCGCGACCTCCTCGACCGCCCCGCCATCGAACATCGCGCCCAGCCGGGCGTCGATCCGCTGGTTGAGCAGGTCGCGATCGGGCAGCACGATCAGCGGGGCGAGCGTGACGGCGTCGCCGATCCCGCCGCTGCGCGCGGCCTGCCACCCGGCCAGCGGTCGACCGGTCGAGCGCACCACCTCCAGCGCGCGGGCGATGCGCGCCGTGTCGCCGGGCGCGAGCCGGTCGGCCGCGGCGGGATCGCGTGATTGCAGCTCGCCATAGGCGATCGCCACGGGCATCGCGCGGATCTCCTCCCGGATCGCAGGATCAATCTCCGGCACGGGCGCGATGCCGTCGAGCAGCGTGCGAATGTAGAGCCCCGTGCCGCCTGTCAGGATCGGCAGGCGGCCGCTGCCATGCGCCTCCGCGATCACCGCGCGCGCATCCTGCGCCCAGCGGACCGCCGACCACCCCTCCGCGCCGTCAACATAGCCGTAGAGGCGATGCTCGGCGCGGCGCTCGTCCTCCGGTGAGGGGCGCGCGGTGATGATCGACAGGTCGCGATACACCTGGCTCGCATCAGCGTTGATGATGACGCCGCCGGTGCGTTCGGCGAGCGCGAGCGCCAGCGATGACTTGCCGCTGGCCGTCGGCCCTGCAATGAGCGCCAGCGTCGGAAGGGAGTGCCGTTTGTTCACCGCAACGCTGATAGCAGCAGGGCGCCTGTCGCCCCAGACCCTCACGGACGCCGTCGCGCGCCTGACGGACGCCGGATGTGCGCCCGGGACGCCCGAATGGCTGGACGAGGGTGACGCGGCGGACATTGCGATCACCGCCGACCCGGCTGCCGCACGCACCGCGCTGGAGGGTGCAGCTGACGGCGTCGATGTCGTCGTTCAGCCAGCGGCGCGTCGCGAGAAGCGGCTGCTGGTCGCGGACATGGACTCGACCATGATCACCGTCGAATGCATCGACGAGCTCGCGGATTACGCCGGGCTGAAGCCGCAGATTGCCGAGATTACAGAGGCGGCAATGCGCGGCGAGCTGGATTTCGCCGCGGCGCTGGACGCGCGCGTGGCGCTGCTGCGCGGGCTGGATGCGAGCGCGATCGACCGCTGCCGCGCGGAACGCGTGCGGCTGATGCCCGGCGCGGTCGCGCTGGTGCGCACGATGCGCGCACGCGGCGCGACGACGATCCTGGTGTCGGGTGGGTTCACCGCCTTTGCCGAGCCGGTCGGCGCCGAGATCGGATTCGACCGCGTGATCGCCAACAAGCTGCTCGTCGCGGAGGGCGCGCTGACCGGCAAGGTGGCGACGCCGATCGTCGATTCCGGTACCAAGGAACGCACGCTGCGCGAGGCGCGCGCCGCGATGGACCTTCCCGAGGCGGCGACCCTGGCGGTCGGCGATGGGGCCAATGACCTCGCCATGATCGGGATCGCCGGGCTGGGCGTCGCCTATCGCGCCAAGCCGATCGTCGCGGCGGCGGCGGCGGCGCGGATCGACCATAATGATCTGACCGCGTTGCTCTGGGCGCAGGGCATCCGCCGGCGCGACTGGATCACTGCCTGATCGGCCAAGCCACTGTGCGCCCTTGCGGAATAACACGGCCGGTTCGATAGCGCGGCCTTCCCTGGGGGGCGGGTGATGACGACGACCGAACTGTTCCTGGTGGCGATGCTGATCGTCTTCAGCGCGCCCTATCTGCTGTGGCGGGTCGCCCGCACCGATTATTACGCGCCGCTGGTGGTGGTGCAGATCATCGGCGGCGTCCTGCTCGGGCCCGGGATCCTCGGCGCGCTTTTCCCCGCCTGGCATGCCAGCGTGTTCAACCCTGAGGTCATCACCGCGCTGAACGGCATCGCCTGGTGGGCGGTGATGCTGTTCGTCTTCGTCGCCGGTGTCGAGCTGGACCTTGGCGCGGCCTGGCAGCATCGCCGCGAGACGCTGGTTACCGCGTCCTGCGCGCTGTTCGTGCCGCTGGCGATCGGTTGCGGCGCGGCGCTGCTGCTGCTTGGCTGGCGTGACGGCTGGGCCGGCGCGGAGGGCGCACGATGGCAGGTGGTGCTGGGCATCGGCATGGCCTGCGCCGTCACTGCGCTGCCGATCCTGGTGCTGCTGCTGGAGAAGATGGCGGTGCTTCGCCACCCGCTCGGCCAGCGCATCCTGCGCTATGCCAGCCTCGATGATATCGCGATCTGGGGCGTGCTGGCGCTGATCCTGCTCGATTGGGAGCGGGTCGGGCGGCAGGCGGGTTTCCTGCTGCTGTTTCCGGTCGCCGCGACGCTGGTCAGGATGGTGATGCGGCGGCTGGCGGAGCCCGATCGCTGGTACGCCAGCCTGATCTGGCTGGCCGCCTGCGGGCTCGCCGCCGATTGGGCCGGGCTGCATTATATGGTCGGTGCGTTTCTGGCCGGGGCGATCATCGACGCGCGCTGGTTCGATCAGGCGCGGATGGACCAGTTTCGTGCGACGCTGCTGCTGGCGGTGATGCCGGTCTTCTTCCTCTCCACCGGGCTGCGGACGGACTGGTCGATGGGCGGGGTTGCGGTGCTGGGCGGCGCGCTGGTGCTGCTGGCGGCGTCCGTTGCCGGGAAGCTGGCCGGGGTTCAGCTTGCCGGGCGGATCCTGAAATGGCCGCGCGGGGAGGCGGGACTGATCGGGTGGCTGCTGCAGACCAAGGCGCTGATCATGATCATCTTCGCCAACATACTGCTCGACCGCGCGATCATCAGCGCGGAGACGTTCACCGCGCTGCTGCTGATGGCGGTGCTGAGCACGATGCTGACGACGCCAATGGTCGCCCCCCGGCTGCGGCGCATGGGGATCAGGCCGACCGCCGGCTGATCGCCCCTCGCGCCAGCCATCACCCGCAGGCGGCGGCTGGCGGGTGGTGGCTGGCGGATGGGGTCAGGCGAGCAGCTCGAACTGCCCGTGCACGCCCTCTGCCTGCGCGGACGGCGCGATCCACAGGTCAAAGGTGCCGGGCTCGACCGTCGGCTTCAGGTCGACGCCGATGAACTCCAGATCCGGCCGCCGCAGCGTGAAGGTCACGACCTCGCTGGCGCCGGGGGCGAGCGCGATTTTGCGGAATGCCTTCAGCTGGCGAACCGGGCGCGTCGTGCTGCCGATGCGATCGCGGATATAGAGCTGCACCACTTCTTCGGCGCTACGCTGGCCCTTGTTGGTGATCGTGGCGGAGACAGTCAGCGCACCGTTGCCCCCCATCGTCGCGGGCAGGTTCAGCCCCGAATAGGTGATGTCGCCATAGGTGAGCCCGTGGCCGAACGGATAAAGCGCGGTGTTTGGCGCGGTGCGGTAGGTCGCGCGATAGGGCGCAACGGCGTCACCGCCCGGTCGACCGGTCGGCTTGTGATCGTAATAATAAGGCTGCTGCCCGGATTCATGCGGGAAGCTGACCGGCAGGCGGCCCGACGGGCTATAGGCGCCGAACAGCACGTCGGCGATCGCCCGGCCGCTTTCGGAGCCTAGGAACCAGGTGACGAGGATCGCCGGCGCATCCTTCACCGCATCCTGCAGCGCCAGCGCGCGGCCGTTCTTCAGCAGGACGACGACGGGCTTGCCGGTTTTCGCCACCGCCTCGGCCAGTGCCTGCTGCGCCGCGGGGACGACGATGTCGGTCCGCGACTGTGCCTCGCCCGACATATTCTCCGCCTCGCCGATCGCGAGCAGCACGACGTCGGCGGCATTGGCGGCGGCGACCGCGGCCTCGATCCCGCCGGGCAGCGGCTCGTCCACCTTCGACCCGGCTGTCACGGTGACGTTGGACGCGCCAATCACCTCGCGCACACCCTGTGCCAGGTCGATCGACTGGGCATTGTCGCCATAGATCACCCAGGGGCCGTTCAGGTCATGCTTGTCGTCCGCAAACGGGCCGATGATCGCGACCTTCTGGCCGGTGCGGGGCAGGGGCAGCAGACTGCCTTCGTTCTTCAGCAGCACGATCGACTTGCGCGCCGCGTCACGCGCGAGGGCGAGGTGGCTTCTGGTGCGCGTGCGTGCCTGTTCGCGCTTCGCGTCGATGCGGCGGAACGGATCGTCGAACAGGCCCAGCCGATGCTTCACCGCCAGCACCCGGCGCACCGCCTGGTCCAGCCGCTCCATCGGCACCAAGCCGTCACGCACCAGACCGGGGAGGAAGCGGGCGTAATTGTTGCTCTGCATCGACATGTCGACGCCGGCCATGAACGCGATCCGCGCCGCGTCGCGCGAATCCTTGGCAAAGCCGTGCGCGATCATCTCCTCGTCGCCGGTGTAATCCCCGACGACGATCCCTTCGAAGCCCCATTCCTGGCGCAGCAGCGTGTCGAGCAGCCACGGATTGCCATGCGCCGGCACGCCCGAAATCTCGTTGAAGGACGCCATGGCGCTCAGCGCGCCGGCATCGAACCCGGCCTTGTACGGCGGCAGGTACACCTCGCGCAGCGTGCGTTCGGACACGTCGACCGTATTATAGTCGAGCCCGCCTTCCGCCGCGCCATAAGCGGCGAAATGCTTGACGCACGCCATCATCGCGTCCTGCGCGGTGAGATCCCGTCCCTGAAAGCCCTTCACCCGCGCCGCGGCGAACAGCATGCCGAGCCGGACGTCCTCGCCCGCCCCCTCCATCGTGCGGCCCCATCGCTGGTCGCGCGAAATGTCGACCATCGGGCAGAAGGTCCAGTCGAGCCCGGCCGCGGTCGCCTCCACCGCGGCGATCCGGGCGGTCTGTTCGGCAAGTGCGGGATCGAAGCTCGCCGCCTCGGCCAGCGGCACGGGGAAGATGGTGCGATAGCCGTGGATGATGTCGGCGGCGAAGATCAGCGGGATCTTCAGCCGCGATTCGCGCATCACCGCGCGCTGCATGCGCTGCGCCATCCGCGCGCCATTGCCGTTGAAGACGCCGGTGATCTTTCCCGCAACGGCATCCGCCAGCTGCGTCTCGAAGGTGGTGGTGCCGGTCGACGGCGGGTTCAGCGCGGTGGCGATCCCGCCCGCCCAGGCAGCGACCATCAGGTCGAGCTGTCCGGCCTTTTCCTCGATCGTCATGCGCGGCAGCAATGCGTCGACCGCTGCCGGAATCGTCAGGTTGGGGGATTGCAGCAATGCGCGCGCCGGGCTTGCCGCCCATGCCATGATTGCACCCGCTCCGCCTAATGCGGCGCGCCGCGACACCCGATGATCGACCATTTTCCTCCCCTTCACGGCGCAAAGCAGCACGTGGTCAAAATGAGAACGTTCACAATTGCGCTCGGACGTGGATTGCCGTTGACGCCTTTGTAACCGGTTACGTAGACGGCACGGCCATCAGGTTGCAAGTTTGAGGGGGCGAGCAATGGCCGGAGCCACGATCCGCGACGTCGCGCGGCGGGCCGAAGTATCGGTGGCGTCGGTGTCGCGCGCGCTGAACAACCTTGCCAATGTCCACCCGGACACGCGCGCCCGTGTCCTCGCCGCGGCGAAGGAGCTTGGCTATGTCCCGCATGCCGGCGCCCGCAGCCTGAGCCTGGCGCGCACCCATGCGATCGGCGTCGTCCTGCCCGATCTTCATGGCGAGTTTTTCTCCGAACTGGTCCGCGGGCTTGATCGCGAGGCGAGCGCGCGCGGCTACCATCTGCTGCTGTCCAACATCCATGCCGATCACGATCATGCGACCAAGGCGCTGCGCACGATGCACGGGCGGGTCGATGGTCTCGTCGTGATGGCGCCCTATGCCGGCTCGGTCGCGATCGAGGATCTTCTGCCGCCCACGCTGCCGACGGTGATGATCAACACGCCGCGCGCACACGATGGGGTAAGCCTGCGGATCGACAATCGGGCCGGCGCAGAGGCGATGGCGCGGCATCTCGCGGCGCTCGGCCGCAAACGGATCGTGCATATCACCGGGCCTGATGGGAACACCGACGCGCAGGAGCGGTTGGACGGTTTCCGTGCCGCTTTGCCAAAGGACATCGATCTTGTTGTCGTTCCCGGCGATTTCACCGAACCGTCGGGCGAGGCCGCGATCGCGCGTCTGCACGATGACGGGGTCGCCTTTGACGCCGTTTTTGCGGGCAATGACCTGATGGCCGTGGGTGTGCTTCGCGCGCTGCACCAGACCGGCCGCGCGGTGCCGCAGGATGTCGCCGTGTGCGGCTTCGACGACGTGCCGCTTGCAGGCTATCTGTCGCTCACCACCATTCGCGTGCACATGACCGCAGTCGGTGCGCGCGCGGCGGCGCGGCTGATCGATGCGCTGGAGGGTTGCGACACGGGCGCAGCCGATGAATGGATCACCCCCGAGCTGGTCGTGCGGGCCACCACGGTAACGGAGTCGTGAATGCTTGATCGTCGCCTGTTTCTCGCGAACGCGTCTCTCGGGCTCGCGGGGATGGTGGCGGGGTGCAAGGATCCGGCGGTACCGCTCAGCATCGGCGCCGCGGCGCCCGCGCTGCCGCTGCCGGATTTCTATGCCGAGATCGAATATCGCACCTTTCGCTATTTCCGCGACACGGTGAACCCGCTGAACGGGCTGGTGCCCGAACGCTGGCCATCGCCCAGCGCGGGGAGCATCGCGGCGGTCGGCTGCGCGCTGACGATCTGGCCGATCGCGGTCGCGCGCGGCTGGATCAAGCGAGACCTGGCGCGGGACCTGACGCTGGCGACGCTGCGCTTTTTCGACAGCGCGCCTCAAGGCGACGACGCCGAGGGGATGAGCGGCAACCGCGGCTTCTTCTATCGCATGCTCGACATGAAGACCGGCGTGCGGCGCGGCAAGGCGGAGATTTCCAGCGTCGACCATGCCCTGCTCAACATGGGGATGCTGTTCGCCGCCGGCTGGTGGACCGGCGACACGCCGGAGGAGCAGGAAATCCGGCGGCTCGGCGTCGACATCGCGGATCGGGCCGAATGGCTGTGGATGCAGAATGGCGGCACCGCGATTGCACGCGCGTGGCGGCCCGAAAGCGGCTTCGGCAAGGAAGGCGTCGAGGGCTATGGCAATGGCATGGCGGCGGTGCTGCTGTCGCTGGGTTCAGGCCGGCACCCGGCGGAGGATGGCGCGTGGGAGGCATGGTGCGCGCCGTACGTGCGCTACTGGCGCGGCGAGGGCGAAACCCGCCATCTCGCCTATGGTCCGCTGACCGGCCATCAGCACAGCCATATGTGGATCGACTTCCGCGGCATCCGCGACACGGTGATGCGCGGCGCGGGGTTCGATTATCATGAGAACAGCCGCCGCGCGACCTACGCCAACCGCGCGTATTGCATCAGCAACCCGATGAAATGGGACGGCTATTCCGCCGACCTGTGGGGCATTGCCGAAAGCGAGGGGCCGGGCGCGTTCAGCCTGCCGTTCAAGGGCGAGAAGCGCACCTTCTACGGCTATGGCCCCCGCGGTCCGCTCGATCAGCCCGGCGAGCGCGACGACGGGACGATCGCGGCGACCGCGGCGCTCGGCAGCCTGCCGTTTGCGTCGGAAATCGTGATCCCCGCCGCACGCGCGCTGACGGCGGTGCCGGGGCTTTACCGCGAATATGGCCTGCTCGGCGGGTACAATCGCAGCTTCCGCTACACCGACCAAAAGGTCACGACCGGCAACGTCAGCGCCGAAAACGGCTGGATGGCGCGCGACTATCTGGCGCTGGGGCAGGCGCCGGTCATCATCCAGGCCGGCAATTACCGCGACGAATTCGTCTGGAAGGTGATGCGCAAGTCGCCCGTGCTTCGGCGCGGGCTCCAGCGCGCCGGGTTCACCGGCGGATGGCTGAAGTAGCCGCAGCGACGTTCAACCGCTCCGCCATTTCCCGTAACGCTGTCGCAAAAGCGATTCGGCAACGACCATTCCAATAACGGCAGGGGAGAAGGATGATGCGGGCTATACCAGCGGTAACCGCGCGGCTCGACGGGGCAGGGGCAATCGTGACCGGCGCCGGCAGCGGCATGGGGCGCGCCACCGCCGTCCTGCTCGCGCGTGCGGGCGCAAAGGTGGCGGTCACCGACGTGACGCTCGACAATGCCAAGGCGGTCGCTGACGAGATTGTGGCGGAGGGGCTGTCGGCGCAGCCCTGGTCATGCGACGTGGCGGATCCAGCCGCGATCTCCCGCGTGGTGGAGGAAAGCGCAGCCGCCTTTGGCGACCTCTCCATCATCGTCAACAATGCGGGCATCTCCGCCAACCTGTCGATCGACGACCCCGATTATGAGGCGCAATGGGACCGGCACCTCGCCATTCTGCTGACCGCGCAGCAGCGGATGATCCGCGCGGCGCTGCCGCACCTGCGCAAGGCGGCGAACCCGCGCATCGTCAACATCGCCTCGACCGAGGGGCTGGGCGCGACGGCGGGGTTCAGCGCCTATTCCGCCGCCAAGGCCGGCGTCATCGGCTTGACGCGTAGCCTGGCGGTGGAGCTGGGCAAGTCCGGCATCACGGTCAATTGCATCTGCCCCGGCCCGATCGAGACGGGCATGACGCAGGGCATCCCCGACGAGGCGAAGCAGGTCTATGCCGCCCGCCGCACCGCGCTGCGCCGCTATGGCCTGCCCGAGGAAGTGGCGTTCATGACCGCCAGCCTGTGCGCGCCCGCGGCCAGCTTCGTCACCGGGGCGATAATTCCGGTCGATGGCGGCCTGATGGCGCGCAACGCCTGAGCGCCGCGCCGACGGGGCGGCGGCGGGGAGGGCGGGTCAGCCGACCGCCTTCTTCGCCGCCTGCTCCACCCGCTCGCGCGAGGCAAGCATCAGGGTCGAACTGGCCTTGGCGAGCACCTTGCCGCTGGCATCCGTCAGCCGCCCTTCGAAGAAGCAGGTGCTGCGCCCGCGCCGCTCGACCCAGCCTTCGGCCACGACCAGGCCGGGGCGTGCAGGGGCGAAGAAACTGACTTTCAGTTCCAGCGTCATCGGCGACACATCCGGTCCGCCCATAGCGATCGCGGCGTGCGCCATCGCCGCATCGATCCATCCGGTGACGAACCCGCCCTGCACGACACCGCCCGAATGGCACATGTGCGTGCCCGCCTGATATTCCAGCGTCGCGCGGCCTTCGGGGTTCATCTCGACCACCCGCACCAGCCCCAATGTGCGGCTCAATTCATGGATCGATGGATCCTGATCAGCCATGCGCCTCGCTCTCCTGCTCGTTCTTGTGTCTTCGCCCACCGTGTCGAGCGATGCGGCCGGACGCAAGCGCGCACCTCAGCCACCAACCCGAGTGGCACGGGCAGACGGCGGATCAGGCGGCGGTCGCCAGGCGATCGCGCCCGCTGTTCTTCGCGCGGTAGAGGGCGCGATCGGCGTTGCGCAGCACGTCGCTTGCCGTCTGATGCCCGCGATACGTCGCCACGCCGCCGCTGACGGTAATGCCGATGACATTGTCATCCACGCGCACCCGCGCATCGCCGATCGCGCGCCGCACACGATCGCACACCAGATGCGCCTGGTTGATCGTCGCGTCGGGCAGGATGATCGCGAACTCCTCACCCCCCAGCCGCGCGATAATGTCCTGGTCGCGAATGCTCGACCGCGCCAGCGTGGCGAAGCGGCGCAGCACCTCGTCACCTGCGGCATGGCCGTAGGTATCGTTGACCTGCTTGAAATGGTCGAGGTCGAGCAGCGCGACGCAGCCGCCCGCGCCTGACGCCAGCCGCTTCTCCAGTTCCTCGTCCAGTCCCCGCCGGTTGATCAGCCCGGTCAGCGGGTCGGTCAGCGCGGCGCGGGCGAGCCGCTCCTCCGCCGCCTTGCGGTGGGTCACGTCGCGCACGGAGCAGACGATGCCTGTCACCGTCCCCGCGGGATCGATGACGGCGCGGCTGTGCGTTTCATACCAGCGGTCCTCGCCCTCGCGCGTCTTACCACGGAACTCCTGGACGCCGATCATCTCGGGATCGTCCATGATCTGGCGGAACAGCGTTTGCGCCCGCGCAAGATCGTCGGCTTTCAGTAGCGCGCTGAACGGCTTGCCGATCAGTGTTTCCGGATCGCGCCCGTTGACCTGCCGGATCGAGGCGGAGACGAATTGCAGCCGGCCATGGCGATCGATGTTGACGACGATGTCGGTCGAACTCTCGGTGAGGATGCGATAGCGCGCCTCGCTCTCGCTCAGCCGCCGGAACAGCCGTGCGCGCTGTTGAAGCTCCGCCGTCGCCGGCAGGATCGTCAGCATCGTGCAGGCGATATAGAGCTGCAGGAACTGCATGCGCGCGCCCAGCGGCGCATCGCTCAGCGCCACCGGACCATGGCCGTTCAGCGTGGCAAAGCCGCCGATCAGCGTCAGGATCACGATCGACGCCGCGGAGGACAGCGCTCCGCCACGAAACGTTGCCAGCACGACGGGGAGCATCGGCAGGAACAGCAACGGCGCCGTGCTTTGCACGAATGTGATCGCGCTCACCACGGCGACCAGCGCCAGCAGCGCCCCCATTTCGAGCAGCTTGCGCCCCTTCATCCGCTGGACCATCCGGGCGGCCTCGCCGTCCATGCACAGCATGAAGATCGGCATGAACGCCAGCGTGCCCAGCGCGTGGCCGTTATACCAGTGAAGGGCGTTGCCAAGGAACGGTTCGCCCAGGGTGGCGGAGACCGTCACTCCCGCCAGCACCGCGGTCAGCAAGGGCGCGGCGATCCCGTTCGCCGCGATGAAAACGATCAGCCAGCGGTGTGAATTGAGCACTTCCGCACGATGAACCAGCCGCCGCAGAAAGGTCGCGCCGATCGCGCTTTCCAGCATGTTGATCGTCGCCAGCGGAACGACGGTCGCGCCGCCGAAACCCCAGATCGCCGAGGTTGCGACGGAGGCAGCGAAGCACGCCGCGATCGGCGGGCCCCATTCTCGCGCGGGAAGCACCGTCAGACGCGCAGTCAACAGCGCCGTCGCAATCCACAGGAATGCAACGCCGCCATCGAATCGCGTGAGCGCAAGCGTCCCCGCCGCCAGAATGGAGTAGCCGCAGCCCAGGCGCAAAGCCTGCGCCCAGCGCGACGTCCGATCATCCTCCATGTGCAGCAGGTATCAGCAGTGGGTAAACGGCGCGTTGCCGCAAGGGGGGGATCACGGGCCGTTGGCGGCCAGTTCGGCAAGCCAGGCGTTGGCGGTACCGTCCGACGGCGCGCGCCAATCGCCCCGCGGCGACACAGAGCCGCCGGCAGATACCTTGGGCGAATTGGGCAGCGCCGATCGCTTGAACTGGCTGGTGGTGAAGAAACGCACCAGGAACCGCTCCAGCCACAGCTTGACGGTGGCGAGGTCATAGCTGGTGCGCGCTTCCTCGGGATAGCCGATCGGCCAGCGGCCTGCGTCCATATCGCGCCACGCATGCCATGCCAGGAACGCGATCTTCGACGGCGCAAGCCCGTGGCGCAGCACGTAATGCGCGAAGAAATCGTTCAACGCATAGGGGCCGATCTTGTCCTCCGTGCTCTGCATCGCGCCGCTTTCGTCGGCGGGTACCAGCTCGGGCGAGATCTCCTGCGCCAGGATCGACTCCAGCACGGCATCGGTTTCCGCATCATATTGATCGGTCGCGATGCACCAGCGGATCAGGAACTGGATCAGCGTCTTGGGCACGCCGGCGTTGACGCCGTAATGGCTCATATGGTCGCCGACGCCATAGGTGCACCAGCCAAGCGCCAGCTCGCTCAAGTCACCGGTGCCGACCACCAGCCCGTTGCGCTGGTTCGCAAGGCGGAACAGGTAATCGGTGCGAAGCCCCGCCTGCACATTCTCGAACGTGACGTCATAGACCGGCTCGCCGCGGCCGAACGGATGACCCATCCCTTCCAGCATGGTGCGCGCCGCCGGCCGGATGTCGATCTCCTCCGCGGTGATCCCCAGCGCGCGCATCAGCCGCCAGGCATTGCCCTTGGTCCCCTCGCTGGTCGCGAAGCCGGGCATGGTGAACCCCAGGATGTCCGTGCGCGGTCGCCCCAGCCGGTCCATCGCCTTCGCCGCGACGATCAGCGCATGGGTCGAATCAAGGCCGCCGGAAACGCCGATCACCAGCTTCTCGACCCCGGTCGCGGCGACCCGCTTCAGCAGCCCCTCGACCTGGATGTTGAAGGCCTCGTAGCAATCCTCGTCCAGCCGCGCCGGCGTATCCGGCACGAAGGGGAAGCGGCGGATCGCGCGCTGCAGCCCGACATCGGCAAAGTCCGGGCGGCGATCGAACAGGATGCGCCGGAAGCGCTTCTCCGGATGGCCGGAGAAGGTCGCGGCGTCGCCAAAAGTGCCGTTGCGCATCCGCTCCTGGATCAGCCGCTCCGCGTCGATGTCTGCGATGACGAGTTCGGGCTCGAGCGCAAAGCGCGTCGATTCAGCCAGCGGTTCCCCCAGTTCGTGAATCGTACCCTGGCCGTCCCAGGCGAGGTCGGTCGTGCTTTCGCCCGGCCCCGCGGCGGAATAGACATAGGCGCAGATCGCCCGCGCCGATTGCGAAGCGGACAGCATCGCCCGCTCACGCGACTTGCCGATCACGACGTTGGACGCCGAAAGGTTGCAGCAGATCAGCGCCCCGGCCAGCGCGCCCGCGGTCGAGGGCGGCGTCGGCGACCAATAATCCTCGCAGATTTCGGCATGGAAGATGAAGTGCGGCAGATCGGCCGCGGCGAAGATCAGGTCGGTGCCGAACGGCACTTCCTGTTCACCGACCATGATCGTCTCGCCAGTGATCCCCGCGCCGCTCGCGAACCAGCGTTTCTCGTAATATTCGCGGTAATTGGGCAGGAACGTCTTGGGCACGACGCCCAGGATCCGGCCGCGCCCGATCGCCACGGCGCAATTGTACAGGCGGCCATTGCGGGGCAGCGCTGCGCCGACGAGCAGGGTCGGCGCCAGATCCTCGGTCGCCTTCGTCACCGCTTGCAACGCCTCCACGGTCGCCAGCTGCTGCGCCGTCTGCAGGTGAAGATCGTCGATCGCGTAGGAGGTGATGCTCAGTTCCGGAAAAACGACCAGGTCGACCGCCTGGTCATGCGCGCGGCGGGCGAGCGCGATCGTCGCTGCCGCATTCGCCGCCGCATCGCCGACGCTGGCGATCGGCGTGGCGGCCGCCACGCGGAGCATCCGGTGGTGGTGTATCGAAGTGAACCGTGTCTGCATCTGATACCCGTATCTTTCCTGACGCTATCCGCGATTGATCTACTTTGCCCCGGCGCCGCGCTGGGTTACGCAGCTATCATGGATGATCCACCGTCCAACAACGGTCGTCTTGCCGCTTTGTTCGCAGCTGGCGGGCAGATGGGCCAGCTTGTCAACGCCCATGACTGGAGCCAATCTCCGCTGGGGCCGCCGGAACAATGGCCGGAGACCCTGGTGACGGTGGCCAGCACGATCTTCGCCGCGGGTGCCGAGATCGTGCTGTTCTGGGGCCCGGATTATTGCGCCATCTATAACGATGCCTATGCCCCGACGATCGGCGACAAGCATCCACGCGCACTCGGCCGTCCGGCGCGTGAGGCGTGGACCGAGCTGTGGGCTGACCTGGAACCGCTGCTGCGCCACGTGCACGATACGGGCGAAACCTACACCGCGCGCGACCGGCCCTTTTATATCGAGCGCGCCGGCTACGGCGAGGAGGTGTATTTCAACGTCTCCTATTCCGCCGTTCGCCTGTCCGATGGTTCGATCGGTGGCGTGCTGTGCATCGTGTCGGAAACGACGCAGCAGGTGCGCGCGGCGCGTGCCCTGATGGCCGATCGCGAACGGCTGGCGCAGATGTTCGATCACGCGCCCAGTTTCATGTCGGTGCTGCGGGAGCCCGGGCACATCACCGAACTGGCCAATGCGTCCTACCTCCAGTTGGTCGGAGAGCGCGAAGTGATCGGCCGCCCCCTGCATGAGGCGCTGCCCGATGTGGCGCGGCAGGGGTTCATCGACATCCTCGACAATGTCGTCGCGACGGGCGAGCCGTTCCGCGGCGAGAACCTTCACGTACGGCTGCAACGTACGCCGGACGGGCCGGCGGAAAACCGCATCCTCGATTTCGTGTTTCAGCCGATCGCCGACGCCAAGGGCCGGGTCGCCGGGGTGTTCGTCGAGGGTATCGACGTTACCGAGCGCGAACGCCGCGCCGACGCGCTGCGCGAAAGCGAGGTGCGGTTCCGGGCCCTGGCGGACAGCCTGCCCGCGCTGGTGTGGATCAACGACGCGGAGGGGCAGGTGGTCTTTGCCAGCCAGGCGTTCGGCACCATGCTGGGCGTCACTGCCGATGACCTGCAGGAAAAGGGCTGGGGCTGCATCGTCCATCCCGATGACATGGCCGCCTTCGTCAAGACTGGCCGCCGCCATCTGCTCCAGCCGGCGCGTTTCTCCCGCGACGTGCGTCTGCGCACCGCCGACGGCACCGATCGCTGGTTCCATATCGAGGCGCGCCCGCGCAAGCTGGGCGACACGTTCGAGGGTTATGTCGGCTGCGGCATCGACGTGACCGAGGCGCATCTCGCCGGTGAGGCGCTAGAACATCGGGTGGAGGAGCGGACCGCCGCGCTCACCGAGCAGATCGCGGAGCGCGAGCAGGTCGAGGCGCGGCTCGCACAGATGCAGCGACTGGAGGCGATCGGACAGCTCACCTCCGGCATCGCGCATGATTTCAACAACCTGCTGACCGTCGTGCTCGGCAACGTGGCGATGATCGAACGAACATTCGACAAGATCGGCGTGGACGACAAGACCCGTCAGCGGCTCGCCCACGTGCGCACTGCGGCGGAGCGGGGCGCGAAGCTGACCGGGCAGTTGCTCGCCTTCTCGCGCCGTCAGCGGCTGGAATCGCGCGTCGTCTCACTGAACGAGGTGGTGAGCGGGATGCAGGGCCTGCTTGAAAGCACGCTCGGCGGCGGCGTCGCGATCGAGACCGATCTGATGCCGGGCCTGTGGCCCGGGCTGGTCGATCCGACGCAGATCGAACTCATCATCCTCAATCTCGCGATCAACGCGCGCGATGCGATGGCGGTGGGCGGCACGCTGACCGTCGCAACCCGCAACGTCACGCTCGGCCCACCGTCGCGCAGCGAGGAGCCGGCGGCCGGCGATTCCGTCGCTGTCTCGGTGTCGGACACCGGCAGCGGGATGACGCCCGAGGTGCTGTCCAAGGTGTTCGAGCCATTCTTCACCACCAAGGAGGTCGGCAAGGGATCGGGGCTCGGCCTGCCGCAGGTATTCGGCTTTGCCAAACAGTCGGGCGGCGGCGTCCGGATCGACAGCACGCCCGGCGTGGGGACCACCGTCAGCGTCTTTCTGCCGCGTGCCGCCGCGCTGGTCGAACCGGTCGCGGTCGCCGCCGAGAAGGTGGGGGAGGTGGCCGACATCGTCGGGCGCATGGTGCTGGTGCTCGACGATGATGATGCGGTGCGAAGCGTCACGGCGGAGGAGCTGCGCGAGGCCGGATGCTCCGTGCTGGAGGCGGCATCGGGCGCGATCGCACTGGGCATGATCGGGGATGCCGGCGCGATCGACGCGGTCGTTGCGGATTTCGCGATGCCGGGCATGAACGGCGCTGATTTCGCCGCGCGCGTCCTCGAACGCCGGCCGGACCTGCCGATCGTGTTCGTCACGGGTTATGCGGATCTCGCGGCACTCGCGCATGTGCCGGAGGAGAATATCGTGCAAAAGCCGTTCGGACCCGGCGTCATCGCCGATCGGCTGCGCGCGCTGCTCGCCGACGCCCCCCCGATCGCGACTGGTCAAAACAGCGGATCGTCCATATTGAGCCGGCGCAACGAAAACCTGTGAGGGGACTGTCCATGACGCCTGCCGAGATGACCGCCAAGATCGCTGACGGGGAGGGCTTCATCGCCGCTCTCGACCAGTCCGGCGGCTCCACGCCCAAGGCGCTGAAGGGCTATGGCATCGAAGAGGGCGCCTGGTCGAACGACGAGGAAATGTTCGGCCTGATCCACCAGATGCGCAGCCGCATCATCACCTCGCCCGCTTTCACCGGTGACAAGGTGATCGGCGCGATCCTGTTCGAACGCACCATGGATGGCGAAGCCGGTGGCAAGCCGGTGCCGCAGGCGCTGCAGGACCGCGGCGTGGTGCCGTTCCTGAAGATCGACAAGGGCCTGGAGGATGAGGCGAACGGCGTTCAGCTGATGAAGCCGATGCCGGGCCTCGATGCGCTGCTCGACCGCGCGGCGAAGCTTGGCATCTTCGGCACCAAGGAGCGGTCGGTTATCAACCTCGCCAATCGCGAGGGGATCGCCGCGGTCGTCGCGCAGCAGTTCGAGGTGGCGCAGCAGGTGCTCAGCCACGGTCTGATGCCGATCATCGAGCCGGAAGTGAACATCAAGAGCCCGGAGCGTGCCGAGGCGGATCAGATCCTGCTCGAGGAACTGACCAAGGCGCTCGACGCGATGCCGGGCGACGCCAAGGTCATGCTGAAGCTGTCGCTGCCGACCAAGCCGAACCTCTTCCTGCCGCTGGTGAAGCACCCACGCGTCCTGCGCGTCGTCGCGCTGTCGGGCGGGTTCAAGCGGCCAGAGGCCTGTGTCGAACTTGCCAAGAACGAAGGCGTCATCGCCAGCTTCAGCCGCGCGCTGCTCGAGGATCTGCGCCACGGCATGACCGACGCGGAATTCGACAAGGCACTGGGCGAGGCGATCGACCAGATCTGGACCGCCTCGGCGCGCAAGACGCCACAAGCGGCCTGATCCTCCGCTCGGCTGAAAGGTCGAACCGAAAGGCACGTGAATGGCGGTCGACGATCACATCGTCGGCCGCCTGCTTGCGCAGCGTCTCTACGCGTTCCGGCACAATCCCATGACGGCGCACGAATAGCTGGCTGTCGCCGTTTGCCGCGATAATGAGGAAAGGGGTGGAGCGGGTAACGGGAATCGAACCCGTGTATTCAGCTTGGAAGGCTGCTGCACTACCATTGTGCTATACCCGCCCGGTCAGTGATCCTGACGTGGCAGCGACCCGTCCATGCAGGACGTCCGCCGTGCCGCTGCGTTACCGCGCGGTCTTCACCCGGTCAACCGATCTGAAACGCCCGCCGTGCGTCGCCCGGATTAGCCATTGCGCGTCGCCGGCGCGACCGGATCGGGCGTGCGATCCTTGGTCTTCTTGCTGCTCAGGTTCATGCCAAGGAAGATCACGATCCAGATCGCCGCGACCAGCCCGGCAACGATGACGGCCAGCCTGGCACGTCGAGAAGGCGAGGGTTTGGACATGCCCGGGTCAACGCGGGCCGCGCGCCGAAGAGCCACCCATTGTGCCTGACACAGGTTAGCCGCGTCCCAGTGAGTCGCGGATCAATCCTCGAACGAGGCGAATTGCAGCATCAGGGCGATCAGGTCCCCCGGTGCGAAGGGGGACCCATTCCCCGCGGCCAGCGCCAGCACGGGGGCGATCTGCGCCTCGACCAGCATGCGCGGCCCGGCATACGCCATCGTCCAGCGGGCAAAGCGCCGCCGCACCAGCGTCTCCGTATCGATCACCGTCAGGTCGGTGTGCCGTGGATCGGCCCTGATGCTCTCCATCAACGTCATCACCGCCGCTCCGGGCCCCTCCAGCACCTGCGCGAAATGCGTCTCGACGAACATCAGCGCGCCGGTCACCTCCAGCGCCACATTGCGTCGACGCGATACCGCGACGATGTCCGCCACACGGCCCTCTTCTTGGGGGAGCCTGAGGCAGCTTTTGCTGACGTAAAGCAGGGAATATATCGCCATGGCGCGATCCCTAACGTAGGTTGGTGCTTCTGCGCACCACGTTTGGATATTGCCCCGCACGGCGCCGGGCGTATCGGCGGGCGCCGTGCGTCAGCAGCGTAGCAGAAGGACGATTTCCATGGGTCAGGCCAACCCACCATCGCCGCTCGCTCCGTTCATCGCCAAGCTGGAGCGGCGATGCCCGCTCGACGCCGACGATCGTGAAGCTCTGCTGGCACTGACCACGTCCGTCCAGCGCCACGACGCGGGACGCTACGTGGTCCGGGCGGGGGAGCAGAATCTGTCGTTCATGGTGCTGCTGTCGGGCTATGTTCACCGCCACCGGGTGCTGGCCAATGGCTCGCGGCAGATCGTCGCCGTCCACCTCGCGGGCGATCTCCTCATCTTGCCGCACACCGCGATGCGCCGCACCACGGAGAGCCTTCAGGCGCTGACCCCGGTCAAGGTCGCCGAGGTCGCCGCCGCATCGATGATCGCTTTGTCGCGGGAGCGGCCGGCGATCGCGGAGGCGCTGCTGCTCGAAAGCATCGCCGACGCATCGATCTTCCGTGAATGGGTGATCAACCTCGGCCGACGCGACGCGCGCACGCGCACCGCGCATCTGTTGTGTGAGCTTGGCACGCGCAGCGCGGAGAGCGACCTGGGCAATCGCACCACCTTTCGCCTGCCGCTCACGCAGGAGCAGCTCGCCGACGTGCTCGGGCTCACCTCGGTCCATGTGAACCGCACGCTTCGGGGGATGAAGAGCAGCGGCCTGATCGATTACGGCAACGGCTGGGTGTCGGTGCCCGACTGGACGAGGCTGCGCAAGGAAGCCGATTTCGACGACGGCTATCTGTGCCTGGACCCTGCCTGATCGCGGCACGGCGAGGCTAAGGCGCCAGACCGCCGATGCGCCAACCACCGGCGTGTATCCGACAGCAGGCGGCATCGCTCGATCAGGATTTGCGCGGGTCGTGTCGCGAGCGCGTGGGCGGCGTCGCCTCGATATGGTCGAGCCGCGCGAGCAGATTGTCGAAGTCCTTCACGTCCTCGACCGCAAACACCCGATTAAAGCCCTCGCCCAATACGCGCAGGTCACGTTCGGTCAGCAGGCCGACGGCTATGATGCGATCATGAGGCATTGTGACAGAACGCTTGGCAAACCATTCGTTCCGCACCGCGGTGTAAAGTAGGGGCGGAAAAATCCGAAAAGTTGAAAGGTGTTGCGGCAAGGCCGCGGCCGACGCCATCGTCCGCCGACGCGCTTACATCAGTAGCGGATCGTCGCCGGACCGCACCCGTCGTTCAGGTCGGAATGGAATGTTGGAACCCGGTAAAGGCCGCCGGGTCCAGCCATCTTCCCCGCGGCGAAACCGCCGGGGAGAAATGGTGGAAGGGACTGCTGCCGAATTAGCTGGCATAGCGTACTGACTTTCCTGTTCTTTTGTTTGGATCGGTGCTGGCGGTGCCCCCGGCCATGCCCCCGGTTTTCAGATGCTCAGGCGGTCTCGTGCGGCTGCCCGAGCCGGCTTCGGAGCCACGCGTCGACGTCGCTTTCCCACCACCCGATGCTGCGCTTGGTGAGCTGGTGCTGGGCTGGGAAATCGCGGTTCGCGACGAGGCGGTAGATCGTCGCTCGGCTGAGCCCGGTGCTTGCAATCACGTCGTTGATGCGCAGGAATCGTCCGAACGCCGATTGGCGGCCGTCTTGCTTCGCTTCGGCTACCTTCATGAGAGGGCGGCGGGTCACGCGCGCTCCTCAATCGAGCGGGCAAGCCGGCCCAAGCACAGCGCCAGATCGGTGGATATTGCATCCGCGCCGTCGAGCGCTTGCAGCTCGCGCCAGAACGGCCGCTCCATATTTTCGAGAAGGTGCGCGGCGTGGCGGATCAGGTCGGCTGCTTGCTGCAAGCGGTACGAAGCATCGAGAGCGCCATCACGCCTGTGCGTCGAGGCAACGGTCATGCGAGGATCCTCCCAGCGCCGGCGGGCGGCGCGAACTTGGGTGTGAAGCGTTTCATCGTCCCGTCGCAGCGGTCGCCCCAGCAGGGCAGCGTCCCCGGCGCTGGCTCGCGCACCTCATCGCGGCAGCCGCATGGACAGGCGAAGCTCGCCACGGCGCTCACGCCCTCGGCTCGAGCGGCAGTTCGGGGACGCGCTGCGCCTGCCAATCCGCATATGCGGTGACATGCTTGGCGCAGAGATCCTTGCCGCGCGTCGGTGACGTGGTGCAGCTGGCGCACAGCGGCTTGTCGCAGGTGCCGCTCTTCTTCGTCGGCACCTTCCAGTCGCACAGCCTGGTCGCCGGCTTGCCGCAGGCGCAGCGCTGCCGACGGTGCGAGGAGCAGACGATCGCTGTACCGCCGCCCGGAATGGGAACGACTTCGCACGTCATGGCGCAGCGTTCCCGCCGCCGGCCGGTGATTCAACGGACCCGGCCGGCGACGAGCTGGTGATGAAGGGATAGGGCACCGCGCCAGCGCCACGTTGCCCGAGGGCGCGCGCGACACCCTGCTTGGAATAGATGCACGACCGACTGCGGCCTTTGACCGGCCTGATTGGCAGGCCATCGAACGTGTCCGGAAAGCCCATCGCTGCCGCTGCGGCCAGATCCTCTTCCGCGAGGTAGATCGCGCGCGGAGCCATGAAGTCCGCGCGCATCGTCTGCAGCGTCGATCTGAGGCGCTCGTCCAGTGACTGGGGCGCGGGCTTAGAACGCCGGATCGAACGCGTCCGATTCGGCGGCGATGACGAAGCCTTTTGGCGGTTGATGAGGCTTTCGAGCCGACGCGACTCGACCTCGGTAAGCGCTCGCTTGCGACTGAGTGCGTCCAAGGTGGCGATACCATCTGCGATTGATGCCGCGTCGCCGGCGACCGAGCGGCCCATTATGCCGGCACCTTTCCGCGCGAGTTGATCACCAGCGCAGCGATGAGCATGTAGGCGGCGCCGACGGCGAAGCCGGGGGCGAGACCCTCCGCGACTAGGCTGAGCGCCGAGGCGGCGAGCAGGCCGCCGGCGGCGGTGATCAGCCCGGTCATGACTGCGGCTCGATGCTGGCGGCGATCGCCTGCAGGTCGGCGATCAGTGCCTCGAGACCGGGGCGCGTGATGAAGGCGGCCACGCCGCTCTCTTCGAAGCGCGCATCGGGCGGCGGCCCGCCGCCGAACAGGGTCAGCAGCACACCACCCGGAAGGGGCAAGGGCATCGGTGCCCAGCCAAGGCGGATCCCGGCATGAACGTAGCAGCCGAGGATAACCTCGGCGCTGCTCAGCGCTGGGTTCGGATGGGGCACCCATGCATAGCCGCCCTCGTCTATGACCACGGGTGAGCTGAAAGGCGGCGGGGGACCAAGCAGGCGCGAGGCTGCCGATTGTGCCAGGCGCTCGGCCACAAGATCGGGGGTGAACTCCGGCCCCATCACAGCATGCCCAGCGCTTGCATGTAGGTTTCGAGGATCATCTCCTCTTCCTGGAACTCCTCCCGCTTCTTCTTGCGGATGGACATGATCTTGCGGATCGCCTTGGGGTCGTATCCACGCGACTTCGCCTCGGCCATGACATCCTTGATGTCGTCGGCGATGCCCTTCTTCTCTTCCTCGAGGCGCTCGGCGCGCTCGATCAGGAGGCGCAGCTCCTCGGCCGCGACCTGGCCGCCGCCCATGCCCTCTCCGCGTTCCTCAGCCATGAACGATCGCTTCCTTCACGAGAGCGACAAGCTTCTGCGCCGCGGCCGCCAGTTGGTGGGGTGATGCGTCCAGGTCAGAGCCGACGCGCTCGTAAGCGAACCGCTGGACATGTGCGGACCAGCGCTCGACTTCGTCGACCGCCTGAAGGATCTCGCTGAGTTCCGTGTGCGACTGATCCGGCGCCATCATCCGATCCCCAGCAGCGCGAGGATCCCGGAGCCGTTCAGCGCAACGCCGATCACCTGCCCGGTGATCAGCCCGCCGGCGGCGAGGATGAAGGAGACGGCGACCGATTTGGCCAGGCTCGGTTCGGCGGTCGCGTCGTGGCAGCTTGAGCAGTCACAACCGAGCGGGTGAACATCGAACGGCTGCGCCAGATCGAAGGGACGCTGTGGAGGCATCATTTTCTCTCCCGAATAGCGAGGGCGTGGTCGGCCGTTGCGGCGGTCACCACGAGGAAGACGAGGAGGATGGCGACCAGCACGCCGTCTTCGCGGCGGCCGGTGAGGGCGAGGACGAGCCCGATCGCGCTGGACGCGATCCAGAGCACGACGCGCAGGCGGAAGCGGGCGGCCGTCACGCGACCGCGCCGACGACGGCGGCCGCGATCAGATCGTCGGCGCAGGCGGTGCAGAGATCTTCGCCAGCGACCCACGCGCAGGCCACGTGATCGTAGGTGCAGGGCTGTCGCCAGCTGCAGGCGCAGATGCGGCAGATGCGCGGGGTGTGGATGGGATCGCGCTCACCGCGCGCGATCGCCGCGAGAGCGGCAAGCACCGAGCGGTCGAAGCGGTAGGCGCTGTGCAGCGCGTCGATGGTGTTGATCGATGCCGGGACGAGATCGGCTTCGATCCGCTCGAGCCATGCGATCAGATCATGCTCTGCGTCGCGCGGGATGGTGGGGATGCGCGCGGCGACGTCCTGCAGCGTCAGCAGCTGCGCCGTACGGCGCGTTTTGAGGTACGAGCCCGGCGTGAACAGCACCGTTGTGGTCCAGCTCTTCGGGGCGTCGTGCGGCATGATCATCGGCAGTGTCCGGGCAGCACAAAGCCGCTCCGCGAAGCGCAGGGCGACGCGGGCGGCATAGGCGGAAGGGGGAAGTCTCGGCTGGTGACGGGCGCGGCGGCCGAGGCGGCCCGCGGCGATCAGGGGGAGCGGGCGGAACCGCCCGAAGCCATTTTCTGGAGCAGCGTGACCATGTGGCTTACCGCCTTGACCGCGCCGATCCCCTCACGGAGAGCTTTTGCCCGGTCCCGCTTCGTGGCGTTGGGCTTCTGAGCATCAAAGGACGCGAGCTGCATTTCGGCAACTTCCTTCACGACGTCCTGATGGGCTGCGATCAGTTCGGCGTGACTGGCCTCACTGTCCGACTGACCGGCTTTGACGATCAGACCGTAGTGCTCATAGAGCGGCATCGAGCCGCCAAATAACCGAGCGTGCTCCAGATCCAGCTTGCTCGCGATATCCAGCGACACATTGAATCTATCGAGATTGCTGTTGCTAAGTTGAGAGAGGTAGCCGGCAGTCTTGCCAGTAACTCTCGCCGCAACTGGAAGCGTGAGTGCGGTGAGCACCTCTTGAAGCGTCTCTTCTATAGACGCGATCGGCCGCTCGACAGTCATGCCGTTGCCCCGAAACTTGCCATCGATCGTGCCACATGGATGCGATCGGCATGATTATGGAGGTGCCGCGCCGAAAAGACGGCGTCGGTCCGGGATAAGAAACCGGCGCCGTCTTCCGTGGGGGGCTCTTCCAAATGCAGCACACAAACGTCCTGCGTGTTCTCGCTCGGGTGGGTCGCCCCACGCAGGTCTCGGCCGGCATGCCAGCGGCCGAAAAAGAAAATGGATCGATGCGCTCCTTCCGGGGCCGGGCTGGACGCCCGACCCCTTCCGGTTATCGTGGTCTTGCTAACACAACCACGAAAGGAAAACTGAATGGATGGCAACACGTCGGCCGACGCCGGGCGCGCGGCTATTTGGCTGCTGCAAGAGCTTGTGACAGAACTCGCCGCACAAGGCGCGCTGAACGGCACAAACTTGCATGATAGGCTTCTCAGTAAGGCTCGCGACGAGAGACTTAGCGCCGATCGACGAGCAGAGTCGTACCTTGCAGCGAGCGTGGTGGAGCACATCAGCACGATGCCTCACCCCTGACATCGGCAGGGGTCAGATTGGCGGGGCTGACCCTGCTCCGACCGCCCTCCATTATCTCTCGAACGCGGGCTTCCTGTTCGGGCGTGAACGGCGACGGTTCGTCCGTCGCCGGGATCGGCAATGCAGCTTTGATCTGAGCCTCCGCGAACTCAATCTGAGCTTTCACCAACCGCTCAAGCGCATATTGGGCTCGATCGAAGTCGAGGCGGGCGCCGCCGGCGATCGAGCGAACTTCCGCAGCCTCGATCCCGGCCAGCAGCGCGCGATAGCGATCGAGCCGCCGCTGCGCCGTGGACGGGTGGAACTCGCTCTGTTCGCGGCTGAGAGAGAAGATCATGCTGCGGCCTCAGCGCCGAAGAGGTCGGGGCGGATTTCTCCCTTGGTGACGGCGCCTTTGGTTGCTTTCTCGATGGCGATCGCCGCCTTGGCCGGCACCTCGGTTCCGTTCAGCCAGCGCCATACAGAGCCCTGCGTGAAGCCGATGTCGCGAGCGAGCGCCGACTGCGACCGTCTCAGGTCCACTGCGCGACGTAGCGCGAGAATCGGAGCGGGGGCGTCTGCCTGATCCATGCTGCCAGCTAAACCCCTTGGTTTAATGGCGTCAAGCACCAAAATGCGCGCGCGCATCAAACCCTTGGGTTTAGTGTGACCTGATGCTGGTTGCGGACCGACTCCAGAAGCGAATGAGCGAGTTCGGGCTGTCGCAGTCCGAGCTGGCACGTCGCGTCGGCGTCACCCAGACTACCATTAGAAAGCTCGTTTCTGGTGGTGGATACGGCTCAAAGTATCTTCACCTGATTGCGCGTGAACTGCTTACGACGCCAGAATATCTCACCGGCGAAGCCGACGATCCTGCCGCTGGCGCGCCGCCCGAGCCCGAGCTCTCTTATGATGAGCGCGAACTGGTCGACTGTTCACGAGGCCTGACAGCCGGTGACCGGAGCCTGCTGCTGCAACTCGCGCGCTCATTGCCGAAGCACGACCGCGTCGCGCCGCCTCCTAACCCGGGGGCCGGGCTGCCTCCAGCGTCAGCGTTGGCGCAAATGTTCGCGGGGATGCTGGCGCAACTGGATCCGGAGCATCCGGACGAACACGCCGAACTGCTTGCCCGGCGATTGCCCAGCGCCTTAGCGCAGCTGACAGATCTGCTTCCCGCTGAGGCCCAGCCGGAAGCTGCCAAGCCGCGCCGACGGCGTCCCACTCCTGCTGCTGTCCAGCCATCATGACAGCGCAGCGCACAGTACAGGGCACGCAGCCTTCGCGGCACCCGGGTGTCGATCGAAATACGACCTCATTCATGTTGTCTCCTCTCCCTCGGCTACGAGGGAGGGACTTACTAAGCGTTCGTTTCTCAATAACTTGTGGGGGCAAGTAATGTTCGGTTCGAAACTGCAGCGGTACCAGCTTGGTTGTTTGTTTTTGTTGCTGGCATCGCCGGCAACCGCCGAGGGTCCATTGACCGTCTGGTTCAAGGAAGAGCCGTCGGCTGTATCTGACAAGCTCGCCAATCTCTGTGCTGATCGTAACGCTGCCGTGGTCGAGCAGGATGATCGGCACGTATTGTGTCAGCGCGAGGTCAGCGGAGGCAAGGGCATCCTGGCGCAGGCGCTGCTGGGCAACTCCTATTCGACCAGCCCGGTTTTGAACGTGCGCTTCTCAATCCTGAAGGACCGTGGCGCGGCGCGGGTGCAAGCATCGCAGTGGGTCGAGTTGCAGATGGCGATGGGCCAGACGCGTCGTACGCCGGTGGACGGCCGCAAGGCTGACGCTCGGCTCGAGCAGAGCCTGGTGGCGGCCGGCGGCCATAATGTTCACCCGAGCACGTTGCAGGAAACACTGCCGCCTTATGAAGAGTCGACCGCCGACGGTGGGGCTTCCGTGAAACGAAGCCAGTGACTGCCGGGCTTCAGCCGGTCGGCCACTGCATTTATTGCTACGCTGATGATGTCCCGCTCAGCCGGGAGCATATCATACCGAGGGGGCTAGCCGGTCAGAGAGTGCTTCCGAAAGCCAGCTGCGCTAAGTGTGCGGCGATCACGGCTAAGGTCGAGCAGTTCGTTCTTCGCCAGATTTTCGGTACGATGCGGGTCAAGAACGGCTTCAAGATCACCGAGAATCGTAGCTCAATTGACCTGCTGGTCTATCAGCGCGGTCGGGGCGTTCAAATAAAGCAAGAGAAACCCAGCCTTTATCCCTACGTCATCCTCGGTATGGACCTTCCCATGCCGGGAGTGTTGGTGAACCGGCCGATCGGAGAGGAGCCGGTGGGCGACGTGGTCATCGTTCCGGACGAAATCGCGCTCGCCGCACTTGGGTCAGCCGGAACGCCGGCCGTCTTCGATCGTCGTGCTCTGGACATAGACATGCTCGCACGAATGCTGGCAAAGATTGCGTTAGCGCACCTCTATTCGAAAGGTATTCGGCTAGCGACGCCGTATCTCCCAGGGATTGTCACGGGTAATACTTCACCGGAAGCTTACTCGCACTTCATCGGCGGCTATTTCGGAGAAGCCAACGTGCGCTTGCCGACAGAGCCGGGTGTGTTACATCAAATTTGGGATTGGGCGATTGAAACGGACGGCGGACTAATCCTGCATCTGGTTCGTATTCGCCTGTTTGCAGACGTTCCCAACGATTTATCGCCGGACTACCTGGTCGTCGCTGGCGAGCACTAGCAGGTCAGACCGATCAAGTAGCCGCTCGATCAACTCGACATAGTGATCGTGAACAAACGTTGTCACCTCTGGCCAAGGGACGAATGGCCCGGCGCTGGGATCGAGGTCCTCACTGGCCTCGTAAAGGCAGCGCGCAAGTTCGGTGATAAGGGCGTCCTTTGTCAGCACGGTAGCCAGTGTATGCTACCTCGAGGTCCGTTGCATAGCCGCGGGTATCGAGTGGGTACTTCGCCCACTCTCCGCGGCGTGGCCGAAGGGTAGATCGGCGACCGCGGCGGAGGATGTCTCCGCCGTGATCGGCGAAGAAGCAGACCTTCTGCCTCCGCTAGCGGTTCGATGCCCTAGTCAGCGCATAGACAGATCCAACCGCCGCTTCCCCCGTAATGCGCGCATCTCCGGCAACCATCGTAGGGCACGCAGTTTCCTAGTTGGTCCTTCCCGCAACCGGGTAGCAATTTGTCCGTAAAGCCAAACTGCGCGGCCACAGCAGCCGCTTCCTCTTTGTCCATCGGAGTGAGGTATGTTTTCCCTTCGATATGCAGCTTCTTGAAACCGTAAGGTGAGATCACGACGGGCACACCGTTGACGTGCTCCACGTCGGCGATGAAGTCATGATATCCTAGCTGATCTTCGGTCATCTCAACCCTCCGCTGAATTGAAGGAATGAGACTGACACGCTATCTTCCCAGCGTCGAGGCCGGCATCATAACAATTGCTAGGCCCTCGGGGCGGGTACTACTTCCAGCAAGGCGGATATCAGGGCAGCGCTACGCTGCGGAAAAGTGCGGCAGTGGCGGAGGGGTTCTCCGCCGCGATAGCCGTCATCCTGGCGTTTTGCGATATCGACGTGGCAGGGTATTCGCACCGGAGCTTTGAAGCATTTGCGCGGCAGCCTGCGCATCTCGTTCGTTCGGAAAAACGAGGTCGAGCCACCGTTCTTCGCTCTCGACGTATATTCCCCAACTGTCCTTGAGTGCCCGTTCGGGTCTCGGTCGGACTATGAATTCGGGAAGCGACTCCATGCGTCGCTATATCGCGGATGGCGTTCGTTGTCGTGCTTGGTCAGCACCGGAGGGGCGTCCGCTGCAATTGCTGCATTGCGACGGCACTACGGCGGCCATGGCCCGACGAGACTAGGGATAAACTCGCCGGGCCGGTCCAACGCGGCCGGCTAGAGCCGCCGGGGCAAAATGTTGCAGCCGCGAGACGGTTCCAGCGGCGGCGAGGCGGCACGCTGGCAAGATGGAGCGATTCCCTCTATGTTCCTCTGTGGGGGCGAGGGGAAACGATGGGCGTGGATTTTCAGCCGCCGGCGGGACTGTTGCGGCGCGACCAGGTGCTCGCGTTCATCATCGAGCGGATCGCCCGTTTCGGCGTCAGCCCTACCTACGACGAGATCAGCAATGCGCTAGATGTAAGCCCGTCTCGGTCGAAGGAGCTTGTCGGGCAGCTGATAGAGCGCGGGGTCGTCGAGAAGACGCCTGGCGGTCAACGCAGCTTGCGCGTCCGCGACGTGGCGGGATCTCGCAATGCGCTTGAGGCGGTGATGCGGAAGCTGGGCTGGATCACAGCCGAGCCAATGGGCCGCCTGCAGCAGCCCCTCCCAAACGGGCAGCTACCGCTGATCCCACCATTCGAGCATCTGCCGGACGTCGACTAGCCGGGGCGCCTTCATGACCATCACGACCGATCGGGAGCGCCAGCGCTTCAACCACCTGGTGCTCGGCCGGCAGCGGCCGAAGCCGACGCGCACGCGCAAGACGCGCCGCAGCTCTCCGGCGATCATGGTGCTCGAGCCTGGGATCGAGGAGCGCGTGCAGCTGCGCGAGCGCTGGTCGCACAAGGCGCAGGGCACGCCAGAGACGCACGAGCACGCCGATCGCGCCCGCCGGCGGCCGGGATCGCTCGCGCGATTGTATTCGACCGGCGCGATCGACGCCGACCAGCTGGCGGCCGCTGACGAGATCGCCGCTGCCTATCGGTCCATCACTTCTGGCGTCTCCATCAAGACGGCGAGCCTTGAGGCGCGCATCGATGGCGGCGCGCATGGCCGGGCGGAGCACCACGCGCTCGGCACCGTCTTTGCCGACTTTGCCTATGATTGGTGGCGCTCGGCGGTGGGCAGCTCGGCCGAGGCGCTGCTCGCGATCATCGTTCACGACGTCGGGCTGACGATCGTCGCGCGCCGTTACGGCCTCAGCATGCCCCGTGCGCGGCGCATGCTCACCGAAGCGCTCGATCTGTGGTGGACCGGCCGGGGCACGACGAAGCGCGCCGCGCGGGCCGCGATCGCGGCCGATCACCCCTGACCGTTCGGGAGGTGCCCGAACCAGCGGGGCGCAAAACCGACACGCAGACGGCAAAAACGACCCCGCCACAGCTGCGTTCGAAACCCGCCATCGAGCGGGCTTTCGCGTTTTTGGAGCCTCCCAGATGGCCCAGCCCAAGTCCCTCTACGACGATCTCGTCAGCGTCAGCGGCGACCTCGACGTGCTGATTGCGGACATGAGCAACGGCCGGCCGTCCCAGACAAGACACGACGGCCACATCGACCAGGTGGAAGGGCTCGCCGCGCGCTTGCGCAAGGCCGCACGTGGCCCTGGTCGATCAGTTAACCCGCCGCTCGCCAAGGTTGGCACCGGCTACCTCTGGTGATCCGATGATCAATGCGGTGAAGGCCTTGGCGGATCTGGAAGCCGTCCCGGGCGAGGTCGTGGCTGTGCCGAAGGCGCAATTCGCCGAGCTGCTCCGCGAGCTGGCGCTGCGTCAGCCCGCGCCGCAGAGCCTGTCGATCTTCCGCGTAGTCGGCGCCGCGGCCGCATGACCGACGCCTCGCACCCCGCGGCCGTCCATGTCGGCGACGCGCTGTATCTCCGCGATGCGAAGGGCAGCTTGGTGCCGATCGAGGCGGTGAAGCCGGTGGATCTGCTGATGGACGAGAGCGTGCGCGGAATCATCGGCCGCGCGACTGCTGCGTCGGACACGGTCCGCATGTTCAAGCGCGAGACCTTCTCCACCATCACCGCGCTGCAGGAGCTGATCGCGCAGCAGTACGGCACCACTCTCGGCGGCAAGAAGGGCAACATCACCCTGACGTCGTTCGACGGTTGCATGAAGGTGCAGCTGCAGGTGGCTGACCTGATCGAGTTTGGCCCCGAGCTGCAGGCCGCGAAGCTGCTGATCGACGAGTGTCTCGCCGAATGGTCGGCCGACAGCGGCGCCGAGATGCGCGCGCTGGTCAACCGCGTGTTCCAGGTCGACAAGCAAGGGCAGATCAACCGCGCCGAGCTGTTCATGCTGATGCGTGTGGAGAGCGCCGACGAGCGCTGGAACCGCGCAATCAGCGCGATCCGCGAAAGCATCCGCGTGATTGGTTCGCGCGAATACGTCCGGTTCTACGAACGGCCGACGCCCGACGCTGCGTGGCGGCCGATCTCGATCGACCTCGCCACCGTCTGAGCGCATGCCGTTCCAACCGCCGTGCTTTGGCGCTCGGCCCAAGGCGAAGGCGCACGTCAGCCGGTTCAGGCATGAGCGCCTGCGCGGCCGAGCCGGCGTTCGGCAGCGTGAGCAGGTCAAGAGCGAGGAGCCGCTCTGCCGCAAGTGCCTGGAGCGCGGCGAGGAGCAGCCCACCGAAGAAGTCGATCACATCAGGCCGCTCAGCGAGGGCGGCTCGAACGATCGATCGAACCTGCAGGGCCTCTGCGGGCCGTGCCACAAGGCCAAGACGCGGCGCGAGAGCCGTACAGGCTGAACGCGGCGATCGGCTCTCCTGGACCCCTCTGCGGCCCCTCCGACCCCCTCCCGACCCCCTCGACCCCGCCGGGCCGGGGGGGAGGGTCGATCCCTCGACGGCCGCCTGGCCGGACACCGGGGGTCAACCGGATTTTCGCGCGGGCGAATTCAAACCCAAAATGATCCCCGGGGGAGACGGCCATGGCGAGCGGTGGATCCCGCCCCGGCGCGGGGCGAAAGCGTAACGCGCCGGCGCTCGCGATGACGGCCGCGCAGCGTGCGGCGTTGCCGGCGCCGACCGGTGCCGCGATGATTCCGCCGCTGCATTTGTCGGATCTCGCGCAGCTGCTCTTCGCCGATATCGCCGGCATGCTTGAGGCGCAGGGCCGGGCGGATCAGCACTTCGCGCAGGTGGTCGCTCTTCTCGCGCAGCGGCTCGAACAGATCCAGCGCTGGCAAGCGGTGCTCGAAATGACGGGTGACACCTGCACCAGCAAAACCGTCCGCAAGGTGGACGGGCAGCAGGTGATCACCGAGATGATCCGCGCCCGCCCCGAAGTTTCCATGCTTTCCGAGGCCATGCGGCATGCTCAGTCGCTGCTCGGCGAGCTGATGCTCAGCCCGTCGGCCGCCATGAAGCTCGGAGGTGGCAAGAGCACCGAGGCGGACGAGTTCGCCGGCTTCTAGTCCGGTGTCTACAGCAGCAGGCCTGCCAACGCGGGACTATGCCCAGATCGCGCGCCAGTACGCCGGCGACGTCGTGGCGGGGCGGATCCCAGCCGGTAAGCAGATCCGTCTTCAGTGCGAGCGGTTCCTGGCGGAGCTGGTCCGCAGCGCGTCCGACGACTTTCCGTACCGCTTCGATGAGGCAAAGGCCTCTCGGCCCTGCCGCTTCGTCGAGCTGCTGCCCCATACGAAAGGCCTATGGGCGCGCCAAAAGAAGCGGCTGATCCTTGAGCCGTGGCAGATCTGGAACATCTGCGTCGTCTTCGGGTGGGTCCATAAGGAAGGCTCGCAGAAAGACACCCGGCGCTTCCGTCGCTGGTTGCTGGTTGTGCCGCGCAAGAACGGCAAGTCGGCGATCGCGTCCGGCATCGCGCTCTACATGCTCTGTGCCGACAATGAGTATGGCGCGGAAGTTTATTCCGGTGCGACCAACGAAAAGCAGGCTTGGGAGGTTTTCAGGCCGGCGCGCCTGATGGTGTCGAAACTCAAGGCGCTGAAAGACAAGTTCGGGATCCAGCTGCTCGCCAAGCAGCTGCTGCGTCCTGACGATGGATCGCGGATGGAAACCATCATCGGCGACCCCGGTGATGGGCAATCGCCGAGCTGCTCGATCCACGACGAATATCACGAGCACGCCGACGACGCCCAGATCGACACGATGATCACCGGCATGGGCGCGCGCGACCAGCCGCTGCAGCTGCTGATCACCACGGCCGGCGAGAACCTTGGCGGCCCTTGCTACGCGATGATCCTGGAGCAGCGCGAGCGGCTCAACGGCATCGGGCATAACGGCGGCCCGCCGCTGGAAGACGACACGTTCTTCGCCGAATATTCGATCGACGAGGACGACGACTGGAAGTCGGAAGCGGCGCTCCGGAAGGCCAACCCGAACATCGGGATCTCGGTTGGGCTCGAATATCTGCTCGCCCGCCAGCGGGACGCGATCGCCACCCCGCGCAAGCGGGCGATCTTCAAGACCAAGCATCTCAACCTCTGGGTCGCTGCAAAGGCGGCCTATTTCGATATCGAAGCGTGGCGCCGGTGTACCGACGCCACCATCCCGATGAAGTTTGCCGATGCTCAGACGCTCGAGCGCCTTGTCGGCCGGCGATGTATCATCAGCCTCGATCTTGCATCGAAGGTCGATATCGCGGCGATCGAATATCTGTTCCCGCCGCTCGGGCCGCGGGCGACCAAGGAAGATCCGTACATTCGGCTCGGCCGGTACTTTCTGCCGACCAAGGCGGTGGAAGACGTCAGCTCCTACCAGGGCTGGGACGCGCAGGGCCTGCTGGACGTCAACGAAGGCAACATCACCGACTTCGAAGAGATCGAGATCGCGATCGACGAGGCGCGCAAGATCTTCGACGTCGAAACCATTGCCTATGATCCGGCACAGGCGACCATGCTGGTCAACCGCCTGGTCAAGGAAGGCGCGCCGGTCCTCGAAGTTCGGCCTACCGTCGTGAACTTCTCCGACCCCATGAAGCAGCTGGATGCTTTCATGCGGGCCGAGCTGATCCGTCACGCCGGCTGCCCGGTGATGGAATGGCAGGTCGCCAACGTCGTCGCCCAGCTGGACGCCAAGGATAACGTCTACCCGCGCAAGCCGCGGATCGAGGCGAAGATCGACAACCCGGTCGCGCTGATAGCGGCCCTCGCTGTCGCACTCACCAAGGAGGAAGAAACGATGCCGGCTTCCCCCTGGGATGATCCCGACTTCAACATGGTGCCCGACGAATGAGGTTGTGGCCCTTCGGCGGGGATCGCGAAACGCGATCGTTTGAGCGCACCGACACCATCACCAGCTCCGCCGAATGGGGCGACTGGGCGCAGTTCCTCGGCATCAGCAACAACGCGGCCGAGCTGCCGCATGTGACTGTCGAGAGCGCGCTCGAGGTTCCGGCCGTGTTCGACGCGGTCAACTTCCTCGAGCGCATGATGGCGACCCTGCCGCTCCACAGCTTCCGCGATCGTGCGGGCAAGGCGGAGAAGATCGGCGGCGAGCTGCAGATGCTGCTCAACGAGGCGCCGAACCCGGAATGGACCAGCGCCAATTGGCGCCGGTATATGTGGCACGGCGTGTTCACCGGCGGCCGGGGCGTTAGCTATATCGAGCGCCAGGGCGGCAAGCCGGTCGCGATCTGGCCGATGGACCCGACGGCAACGACGGTCGTGCGGCGTGGCGGCCGCAAGTTCTACCGCTGCAACGGCCAAGAGTATGCCGCGGCAGACGTGATCGACATCACCTTCGCACTCCGGCCCGACCAGCTCAGCGCCTATGGCCCGATCCACATGGGCCGCAAGGCGATCGGCCTCGCGATCGCGATGAACAATTATGCGGCTGGCTTCTTCGCTGGCGGCGGCATCCCGCCGATGGCGCTGGAGGGACCGCTGCCGCAGGGGCCGGAGGGCCTGAAGCGGGCGACCGAGCAGATCCAGCGCGCAATCGACCTCGCGCGCAAAGCCGGCCGTGCCTTCTTCGGCATGCCGCCAGGCCACGCTCTGAAGCCGATCGGCACCGACCCTGACAAGGGTCAAATGACCGAGGCACGGTTGTTCCAGATCCAGGAGATCGCGCGCCTGTACGGGCTGCCGCCTGTCTTCCTGCAGGATCTGTCTAAAGGCACCTTCTCCAACACCGAGCAGCAGGATCTGCAGCTCGTGAAGCACCTGGTCGTGCATTGGGCGGTGATTTTCGAGCAGGAGCTGAACCTCAAGCTGTTCGGCCAGCGCCGGCGATCGCGCGAGGTGAAGCACAACCTCGACGGCCTGCAGCGCGGCGACTTCAAGAGCCGGATCGAGGGCCTCGCCCGTGCGATCCAGACCGGTCAGCTGATGCCCGACGAGGCGCGCGCGCTGGAAGATCGCGCCCCGGATCCGAGTGGCCACGGCGGCAAGCTGTACATCCAGGGGGCGACGGTGCCGCTCGGTACCGTGCTCACCGCCAAGATCGGCCACAACGGCGGACCACCGCTGGAAGACGACAAGCCCGCCGGCGGCGGCGAAGCCAAGGACGATGACGATGCCAGCACCCAAGATTGACGGGCGCGAGACGCGCGCGATCATCACGCCGCTCGAGCTGCGCTCGGCGGACGATGCGATCCGCACCGGCGTCGGATATGCCGCGCTGTTCGATACCTGGACCGATATCGGCGGCATGTGGCGCGAGCGGATCGCCCCGGGCGCCTTCACCACCTCGCTGGCGGAACGCGACGTCCTGGCGCTGCATAGCCACGACAGCGGTCGCGTGGTCGGCCGCAAGGGCGCCGGCACGCTGATCCTGCGCGAGGACAGCAAGGGGCTCGCCTTCGAGAACCCGCTGCCGGACACGAACGATGGACGCGACCTGATCGTCCAGCTCGAGCGCGGCGACATCGCCGGCATGTCGATCGGCTTCGTGTCTGTCCGATCGGAGTGGGACGAGACCAAGGAGGTGACCGAGCGCACGATCCTGGAGGCCTTGCTCTTCGAGATCACCTACACCGCGTATCCCGCTTACCGCGACACCGAGGTGGCGTTGCGCAGCCTGGAGCTGCTCCGCGACGAGCGGCGCGATCACAACCGCGCTGGTGCCGGCGCGCGTCTGGCAGCGCGGCGCGCCCGCCAGGCGCAGCTCGAGCGCGGGATCTAGTCACCGGGCCCAGCCCGAGGCGCACGTCGGCGCTTCAAACCGACGCCATCCCCTGAACCCCGGAGACATCGATGATCACTTTGACCCAGCTGCATGAGCAGCGCGGCACCCTTGTCACGCAGGCTCGCGCCGCGCTCGGCGAGATCACCGCAAACACCGACGAAGCGCGCACCGCCGAGCTGGAAGCGCGCCACGACACCATCATGGGCGAGCTGGACGCGCTCGACCGGAAGATCGAGCGTGAAGAGCGCATGGCGCGTGCTGAGGCGCGTGACCTGGAGCTGCGCGAAGGCCGGCGTCCGAACGGTGGCGATCTTGAGGTGCGCGGCCACGATGGTGAGAACCGCGGCGGCGAGGGCGAGGACGTCGAGCGCGTCCAGACCGAATATCGCGACGCGTTCTTCGGGATGCTCGCGGTCGGCGGCGACGTGTCGCAGCTCAGCAACGAACAGCGCTCGGCTCTGCGTCGTGGTTATGTGGAAAACCGCGCGCAGACCGCCGGCACCCCGGCCGCCGGCGGCTTCACGGTGCCGCGCACCCTTGCCGCACGGATCGTCGAGGTCATGCGTGACTGGGGCCCCATGTATGATCCGACCGTCACGGACGAGATGATCACCAGCTCGGGCAACCCCTATGACGTGCCGACCAACGACGACACGACCAAGGGCAGCGCGCCGCTGGCAGAGGCTGCCAACCTGACCGACGACGGTTCGGGCGATCTGGTGTTCGGCAACACGTCGATCGGCGCCTATGTGTTCGCGACGCCGTGGCTGCAGATCAGCTTCGAGCTGCTGCAGGACTCGGCCTTCAACGTCGAACAGTTCATCGCACGCAAGCTGGGTGAGCGCCTCGGCCGCGGCGCGAACGGCAAGTTGACGATCGGCACCGGCGTGAACGAGCCGCAGGGCATCGTCGGCGCCTCGACCCGCGGCAAGCTCGCCGCCTCGGCCGCGGCGATCGCGGCAGACGAGCTGATCGACCTGCAGCACTCGGTCAATCAGGCCTATCGCCGCAGCCCGCAGTGTCGCTGGCAGTTCGCCGACACCACGCTGGCGGTGGTTCGCAAGCTGAAGGACGGCCAGGGCAACTACCTGTGGCAGATGGGCGATGTGCGCGCCAACGCGCCCGACGTCCTGCTCGGCAAGCCCTATTCGGTGAACGACGACGTGCCGGCGATCGCCACCGGCGCCCGCTCGGTGCTGTTCGGCGACCATAGCCGCTACACCGTCCGCAAAGTCGGCTCGCCGCTGATCGGCACCGTGCGCGAGCGCTTCTGGCCGAAGGTCGGGATGGCGGGCGTGATCCGCTACGACGGCAAGCTGATCGACGCCAACGCGGTCAAGCACCTCCAGCAGGCCTGATCGAGCAAGGGAGGCGGGCCGCCAATGGCCCGCCTCTTCTGTCAGCGGCAGGTGCGCCTGCCTCTTACTGAGGAGATCCCGACATGGCGAAAGCCCCAACCACCCGGAAGACCATGCGCGCGATCGCCGCGGCAGCCGCAGCGCCTGCGCCAGACGCGCCCGCGACCGAAGCCGCTCCCTCGGCCGACGCGCCCGCATCCGAAGCCGCTTCTCCGGTCGACGCGCCCGCATCCGAAGCTGTTCCTCCGGCCGACGCGCCCGCGACCGAAGCCGCGGCCCCGTCCGATGCGCCCGCGACCGAAGCCGCTCCTCCGATCTACGCGCCTGCGACCGAAACCGCTTCTCCGGTCGACGCGCCCGCATCCGAAGCTGTTCCCCCAACCGACGCGCCTATGACTGCAGCCGCTCCCCCGGTCGCCGCACCCGTGATCGGAGCGGAAGCCATCCGCATGCTGGTCGGCCAGGAAGGTCCGGCTGTTTCGCGTGCTCGCGGCCAGGAGCTGACGATCGGCACCGACATCGATGCAGACGAGGCGCAGCGCCTCCTCGATGCCGACTTTGCGGAGCGCATCTGACATGCTTGGTCCGCTCGCCACGATCAGCGAACCGGCGGTCGAACCGATTGAGCTTGGTTCGGCGAAGCGGTTCCTGCGTGTCGACGGCACGGCGCAGGACGATGACATCCGCATGTTGATCGGTGCGGCGCGCCGGGATCTCGAGCAGACCACCGGTCAGCGCCTGATTGAGCAGACCGTCCGCATCCGTGCCTTCCGCTTTTCGGATCTGGCAGTGCTGCCAGTCGGACCGGTGATGGCGATCGTCGATATCACCTACCTGGACGGCGCGGAGCGGAAGTCGGTCGATCTCGAAACCGTCTACCTGACGGGCGCTGGCCTCGAGCGCGGCATCGATCTTGTTCCGGGTTATAGCTGGCCAGCGCATACCCGCGGGCCGATCGTGGTCGATCTGAAGGTTGGCTACGGGCCGACCGGCGCATCGGTGCCGGAAAACCTGCGGTGGGCCATGTTCGCCCTGATGCGCGGCAAGTTCGACGATCGCGCCGTCGATATCGAGGGCCTGGTCGTGAATGACCGGATCTACGGGTGAGCGCGCTCGATTCACGCCGGCTCAAGCACCAGGTGGTGCTGCAGGAGCCGGACAAGATCGACAACGGCGCCGGCGGGCGCCGGCCGAACCCGGCAAGCGGTGGTTGGCGCGACGTTGCCGAGCCCTGGGCCGAGATCGTGGCACTGCGAGGCCAGGAGGCCGTTCGCGAGAACATCAATCGTGCCGTCCAGCTCTGGCGCGTGACGATCCGATACCGCGACGGCATCACGCCGAAGAACCGGCTCGTGTGGGGAGCGATCGTGATGGACATCATCTCGGCCGCGCCGAACGATGCCGGCGACGGCCTGGTGATGACCTGCGAGAGCGGGGCGAACGGCAAATGAGCAAGGTTCGGGGCGCTCGCGCATTCCGCCAGCGGCTGAAGAAGCTGCCCGAAGCCGTATCGGCCGAGATCGTCGGCGTGCTCGACGAAGGCGGTCAGAAGATCCGGGCAGCGATGCAGGCGCGTGCCCGGCGGAAGACCGGCAAGCTCGCCGCGGGCGTGAAGTACAAAGTTTTGCCAAAGACGCTCCGCCTGCAGGTCGGCCTCCTCGGCACGCCGCGCGGTCGCGCCAAGCTGTTCTACGGCTTCATCCTCGACAAGGGCCGGAAGGCCCAGACCGTCACCATCAAGCGCGGCCCGCGCACCGGCAAGCCGATGAAGGTTCGCGCTCGTCAGGGCGACAACTTCGTGAGCGGCCGATATCGCGAGCTGCGCGACCTGATTAATCGGCGTGCCAACCACGTCTTTGATCGCGCTTTGAAGCGTATCGGGGATGGCGGCCGTGATTAAGGCCACCGCCGCGGTCGAGGCCGAAACCTTCAAAGCGCTTGATGCCGGCGTGACCGGGGCGGCCGTGTTCCAGGACGTGCCGGACGACCAGCCGCTGCCCGTCGTGATCATCGGCGAATTGCTCAGTGTTCCGTTCGCCGGCGCCGACGATCCCGATCGGCGCATCACGCTGGTGATCGGCATTCAGGTCGAGGGCGACGAGCGCGGGCCCTGTACCGACATACAGGATGAGGTCGAGGCGCTGCTCGCCGGCGTGACGATCGCAACCGACGACTGGAACCTGCACTATTCGGTCGCCAGCAGCGCGGCCGAGCTGGCCGAGGACGGCTCCGGCTACGTCGGCACCACGATCCTGACGATCCTCGCCTTCAGCAACAGCTGAGGGCTCCCCCTTTCATCAAACCTCGCCCCGCCTCGCCAGCGGGGCTTTTCACATGGGAGAAGCACGATGGCGAAGAAGCTTGGCAACGATTACCTGCTCTGGGTCGATAGCGCGACCGCGGGCACCTATAACCTCGTCAAGGGTCAGCAGGCCCTCTCGATCAGCCGCGATGCGGGTTCGATCGATACGTCCACCAAGGACGATTCCGGCTACGGCACCTCGGCGCCGGGGCTCAAGTCGCTGAAGATCTCGCTCGATATGCTGCCGAACCTGCCGGACGCGACTGGCTACACTCGCCTGGAAAGCTTGTGCAATGCCGCCCCGGCGGTGCCTTTCATGGTCCAGATCCGCAAGGGTGGCGCGACCGGCGCTGTCGGCGACGTCGTCTTCGAAGGTTCGGTCTACGGCAACATCACCTCGACCGAATTTGGTCAGAACGATGCCGTGAAGGCGAAGATCGAGTTCAGCGCCGCGGCCGCGCCGGTCAAGGATATCCTGGGCTAAGCCATGGACGCCGCGAACGAGATCCGCGGCGAGGTCGACCTGGTGCTGGAGGGGCAGCGCTTTGTGCTCCGCCCCTCCTACACCGCGATCGTCGCGATGGAGAAGAAGACCGGCGCGCCGCTGATGCAGCTGGCGCAGCTCGCCGAGGCCGGCGCGCTCAGCCAGGAAACGCAGGCGATCGTCGTGACCGAGCTGGTCCGCGCTTGGGGGCGTGGCCTGGTCGTCGACGAATATGCATCGGCCGCGGACAAGGCGATCGCCAGCTCGGCGCGCGGCGCGAACGTCGATACGATCGGCGAGCTGCTGTACCCGGTCGGCGTGATGGCGGTACAGCCGCGTATCGCCTTGGTGCTCGGCCTGGCGCTGACCGGGGGTTGCCTGCCCTCGGGGGAAGCGAAGGCGGCGGAGACGACGATCCCCGAGATCCCCGCCGTCGAATAGCAGGCATCGCCTCGACCGCACTCGGGTGGGCGGCAGGGCAATTCTGGCACGCGACACCGCATGAATTCTGGGCCGCTTTCGAGGCCTGGAAGGCGATGAACACGCCCAGCGAGGAGTGAAGCATGGCAGCTCCGACCGACGTCAAGCAACTGCTGCTCCAGGTGGATGCGTCGGTCGAGCTGCTGCGCCGTAATCTCACGGCTGGACAGGCCCGGGTCGACCAGTTCGCCGGCGATACGCAGCGGCGCCTCGACGGCCTTGATCGCCGCTTCGGCGAGGTCGGCCGCCCGCTGACCAATCTCAACACCTCGATCGCGGCCACCAAGCGGCAGATTTCGTCGATCGGCGCGTCCGTGGCGCAGACCGAAGCAAGCGTGCGGCGATCGGCCGAAGGCATGAAGGCGGCGCTGCTTGGCTCCGCTGCCGGCATCGCTTCTGCGTTCAGCGCCGACCAGCTGAAGGACTATGCCGACGGCTATACGCGGTTCACCAACCAGCTGAAGGTCGCGGGCCTAGAAGGGCAGGCGCTCGGCAAGACGCAGAACGACCTGTATGCGATCGCGCAGCGCTACGGCATCCAGCTCGAAAGCACGGGCGCGCTGTATGGCCGCTTGAGCCAGGGCGCGAAGGAGCTGGGCGCCAGCCAAGCCGATCTTCTCCGCTTTGTGAGCGGCGTTGGCGCCGGGCTGAAGGTGCAAGGTGGTGACGCGGCGTCCAGCGCCGGCGCGCTGCTGCAGCTCACCCAGGCGCTGGGCGGCACGTATGTGCGCGCGGAGGAATTCAACAGCATCAACGAGGGCGCGCGGCCGATCCTGCAGGCGGTCGCCAACGGTATCGACAAGTACAAGGGGTCGGTCTCGGCACTCCGCGAGGACGTGATCGCCGGCACCCTGACATCGAAGGACTTCTTCCAGGGCTTCCTGGACGGTTCGAAGCAGCTTGAAGCGCAGGCCGCGAAAGCAAACCTGACGATCGGCAATTCGTTCACCGTCCTGAACAACGCCCTGGGCAAGTATATCGGGGAGACCGATGCCAGCCTCAGCGCAACCGCCCGGATCGCAGGCGGCATCGAGACGCTTTCCAACAACCTCGACACTATCATTCCGGCGCTGACGACGATCGCCGTTACGTTCGGCACCGTGAAGGCTGCCGGCCTGGCGGTCGGCGGTGTCTCGGCCGTGCTCGCGACCGTGATGCAGACCGATCGGGCGCTGGCACAGCAGATCGTGCTCGGGAACGCGACCTATGTCAGCCGCGCCCAGCTGGCCGCGCGCTCGGCGGAGCTGGCCGCAGCCGGCGCGGCGACCGAGGTTGCGTCGATCGAGAGCACCATTGCTGCTCGCCGGGCCGAGCAGATCGCGCTCGCCGAGCAGATCGCAGCGGAGCGCGCGCTGGTCGCTGAACGGCAAGCCGCGGCCCGGGCGGCCGCTGTTTCGCTGACGCAGGGCGGGCTGAACGGCCGCAATGCCGCACTCGCGGCGCAGGCGAAGGCGAACAATGACGCCACCTTTGCCACCCAGCGCCTCGCCGCGGCCCGCCAGCGGCTTGCTGCGGTGGATGGCGAGCTGGCCGTCGCCGAGGGCAGCCTTGCCGGCGCTCAGGCCCGGTCAACGGCCGCGACCAACCTCGCAGCTGCTGCAACCACCCGGGCAACGCTCGCGGCACGCGCCGGCGCGGCCGCGTCACGCCTTTTCGCGGGCGGTTTGACCCTGATTGGTGGATCGGTTGCCGGCGGGGCGGCGGTGCTGGCGATCGGCGCGCTGGTTGGCGCCATGGTTCTCTATCGGAATGCTTCGGTCGCGGCCGAGGAGCGGAACAAGGCAACGGTCGTGGCGATGCGCGAAACGGCTGAGGCCAGCCGTCGCCTGAACCAGGGCTTGGCGGAGCTGGCGAGCACCGGCGCTGCTGCTGCGTCAGGCATTGCGCAGGCGGGATCCTCGGCGACCAGCGCGACCGGCAAAATGCTTTCCTTCGCGGGCGCGGTGGGAGAAGCGGCAGAGAAGCTGCGCCAGTTGGCCGTGGCGCGTCGTCGCGAGCAGATCCTACAGTTCACGACCGAGTCGGTCGCAGCTGAGAAGCGAGCGAATGAGGCACAGACGCGAATTGACGGGCGACGCCCGCGTGTATCGTCGACGTTCGGTAGCGCCGGGTATGCGGTCCTAAGCACAGCAGATCAGCGCGCGAACGCGGCGGACGCCCGCATTATAGCGGAGAGCCGGGCGAAGCAGGGAGAGGCCGCTCGCGCGGCTCAGCGCGCAGCGCTGATCCCGCTGGATGCCCGTATCCGGGAGAGCGATCGCAACGGAGGCCGCGACATCGAGGGTGAGCTGGCGCGCGTCACGCGTGACCTGACCATCGCACGCGAGCGCGGCCATCGGAGCCAGATCGACACGCTGCAGGCGCAGAAGTTCGAGCTGACGCAGTACAAAAAGTACCGCAAGGATGGCCTGTCGCCCGAGGCCGCTCAGCAGGCCGCCACGGCAGATGCAGGTTCGTTCCGCAACGCCTCGGCCGGCGCGCAGGGCGACCGTGACGCCAAGACCGGCGCCGCGGCCCAGCGCAAGGCCGATCGCGAGGCCGCAGCGGCAGATCGCAAGGCAAAGGCCGAGGTCCGCGACGCCGCGGCAGACGAGCGAGCCTACAGCGCGGCCGAGCGCCAGGCGAACAACGATATAGCCGCTGCCCGCGCCGATCTGACCAACTCCGCTATCGAGCGGGCCAAGATTGAAAAAGATCGGATCGACGCCGAGCGTCTGAACCGCAACAACGGGATTGCGCAGCAGGCGAAGCAGGGCGGCCTCGGAGATGGCAAGGTTGCGGAAACCCGCAAGCTCGAGCTGCAGCGCCTGAACGACGAACGCGCGAAGCTGGAGACCGACGTCGTTGATGCCAGGGAGCGTCAGCGCGAGGCGGACGAGGCGCTCAACATCGCGTCGGCCAACCGGTCCAACGAGGTCGAGCTGCTGCAGCGGCAGAGCGACCTGGTCACGACCGCCAGCGAGCGCCGGGATCTCGAACAACGCATTCTCAACATTCAATACGAGGAAGAGCGCGCAAAAGAAGAAGGCGTGATCGCGTCGCGCGACTCGACTGAGGCGCAGAAGAAAATAGCCCAGCAACGATTGGCGCTGCTCGGCCGGCTGCAGGCGGCCGACCAGCAAAGCGTCGACCGAAACAATGCCGGCCCGCTCGATCAATATCGTGAGCGTCTGCGCCGTACCGTTGGAGACACAAACGAAGCGCTGCAGGGCGTTGCGGTTGACGGTCTGGACAGTCTCGAGAGCGGACTGGTTGCGATCGTCAGCGGTACGGAAAGCGTTGGCTCGGCCTTCAAGAAGATGGCGACGTCGATCATCGCGGATCTCGCGCGCATTGCCATCAGGAAGGCGATCGTCTCGGCGATCGGCGGCAGCTTCTTCGGAATGGCTACCGGCGGGAAAATCGAAGGCCGGGCGACCGGGGGCAAGATCTCGGGTCCGGGCACAGGGACGTCGGACAGCATCCTTGCTCTGATCGACGGTGAGAAGCCGTTGATGGTGTCGAACGGCGAGTCAATCGTCACGGCCGCAGCGACCGCCAAATACTGGCCGATCATCGACGCGATGAACAAGGGCAGGGTGCCCGGCTTGGCGACCGGCGGAATTGTCGGCTCACCGAAGCTGCCCAGCGTTGTTGCGCCGAGCTTGCCGAGCCTCAGCGGCCTCAGCGGCCGGCCGCAGCGGATCGCGGTCGACCTCAACGCGACGATCGACGCCGCCCCCGAGCTCGAAGTGAAGATGCAGAGCGTGGCGGTTTCCACCGTCGGCACCGCGGCCGAGCCGATCATGGCCGGCGCACAGGCGCGCACGATCCGGCGTCTGCAACGTCCGGGCTTGCCAGGAGGGTGGGGCTGATGCTGATCCCGTTCCCGGCCGCGCCGGTACCAGCGAAGATTGACTGGGCAATCGACCAGCCCGCGCAGGTCAACCGGGGCGAATTCACCGCCAAGCGCCGTGTGGCGCTCCTGTCCGCGGCCCCGCGCTGGTTCGCTCAGGTGACGCTCCCGCCAATCCTGGGAGAGGAACGCGTCCTCGACTGGCGTGCGTTCCTGGTCGACCTGGACGGCGTCGCGAACAGCTTCCGCCTGGTGGCCGTCGAGCGCGACCAGCTGCCGGCCGGCATCGCGGTGAGCGTCGACGGCGCCGGCCAGGGCGGGCTGCAGCTCGCCACCCGGGGTTGGGGCGCCGCAGGGCAGAAGCTCAAGCGCGGGCAGTTCGTGACGGTCGGCGATCAGCTGCTGATGCTCCGCGCACCGGTGATCGCCGACGCGATGGGCAGGGCGGTGCTGTCGATCAAGCCGTACCTGCGCCTTACGCCGGCGAACGGCGCGCTTCTTGAGGTCCGGCGCCCATATGCGGTGATGGCGATGTCCGACCCGCGCAACGGCTGGTCGGTCGGCATCGGGCAGAACTATGCCGTGTCGTTCGCTTGCGAAGAGGCGTTCTGATGCAGAGCCGCCCCGACCAGGCAGCGCTCGCCGCGCTCGCCGCGGACGTGCGCCGTTCCGTGACGTTCTGCTTCCTCGATCTGGCTGATGGGCCGGTGCGGGTCACCAACGCCCCGTACAATTTCACCTTCAGCGGCACCGGCGACGAGGATCTCGACGGCTTCACCTTCACGGCCGTGGATCCGCGCATGGTGGCGGTCGGATCGGTGAAGGCGGCCGAAGGGGGCAGCGACACGCTGACGCTGACCCTGTCGGGCCTTGCCGGCGTCGACGACGAACTGATGACGCAGCTCGGCGATCGCGCGAACTTCGTCGGTCGCGACTGCCGGCTCTGGCGCGGGATGCTCCACCCGGAGAACCTGACGCAGATCGGGGCGCTGTGGAGCTACTACACCGGCTATATGTCGGTGCCACGGGTGGTCGGCGATCGAACGTCGCAGACGATCCAGCTCAGCGTTGAATCATACCTGGCCTTCTTCGGCCAGGCGTCGAACCGGACGTACATCGACCAGAGCAGCTTCGACCCGGGCGACCGCTCGGCCGAGGTCGCCATCGCGATCGCCAACGGCGCGAGCCGTCGCACCTAACGAGGAACGCCCATGCATCGCTATCCCGATTGGGATGCGCGGCTCGCCGCGTATCTCGAACCTCTTCGCCTGCGTCCGTTCGCCTGGGGCAAGCACGACTGCTGCATCTTTGCGGCCGGCGCCGTCGAGGCGATGACGGGCGTCGACCCGATGCCGGAGTTCCGCGGGCGCTACACGACCGCGATCGGCTCTGCGCGCGCACTGCGCCGCTTCGGCCGCGGCGATCTGGCAGCAACGCTGGACGGCAAGTTCGAGCCGGTGCCGGCCGCGCTGGCCCAGCGCGGCGACATCGTGATGTCCAGCGGCTTGCTCGGCATCTGCTGGGGACCGTTCCTGTTCGCGGTCGGGTCCGAAGGCGACCGCGAGGGGCTGGTCCGGATCGATCGCCGCGCGTGGGTGGAGCCGCGCGCCTGGCGCGTGGCCTACGGGTTCTAGGCCGTGGCAAAGGCACTCAAGACGGTCGGCATGATCGTCGGCGCCGCGGCGCTGATCGCGACCGGCGTTGGCGCCGTGGCTTTCGGAAGCATCGCGGCGCTGAGCGTGGCCGGCATCTCGACGGGTGCGCTGTTTCTCGCCTCGTCGGGGCTCACCCTCGCTGCTGGCTTGCTGCAGAAAGGCCCTTCGGTTCCCGGATCGCAGGCGCAGCGCCTGATCGCTTCGGTCGATCCGCGTGCCTTCCGCAAGACGGTGCTCGGCCAGACGGCGATGGCGACCGACATTCGCTACGAAGAATGGTCGGGCAAAGACCAGGAATATTGCGACTGGATCATCTGCCTCGCGAGCCACGCGATCGACGGCGTCGAAGAGATCTGGATCGACCAGGAGCTGGCGTGGGCGGCCAGCCGCGGCGTGTCGGCCAAGTTCGCCGGCTACTTCAGCGTCCCCAACATCATTCTCGAAGGTTCGCCGGCCAACGCCTTCACCTTCGGCTCGGGAAAGTGGAACGGATCCACCCGGCTGACGGGCTGCGCCTATCTACGGCTCCGCTTCAAAACCTCTCCTAACGGCAAGAAGGCGACCAGCCCTTTCGCAAACGGGATCTCGACCCGCCTGACGATCATCGGCCGCGGTGCGAAGCTCTACGATCCGCGCCGTGACTCGACGGTGCCGGGCGGCTCGGGCCCGATGCGCTGGAACGACCAGTCGACCTGGCGCTATCGGGCGGACGACGGCGTTGTCATCGGCGAGAACCTTGCGCTGCAGATCCTGCGCGTCGTGCTAGGCTGGCGGATCCGCAACCCCGTCACTGGCGAAATGCGGCTCGCGACCGGCTCCGGCGTGCCCGGGCGGCGGATCGGCCTGCCGTCGTTCCAGGTCGCAGCCAATCTGTGCGACGAGCTGGTCAACCGCTCGGCCGGCGGGCAGGAGCCGCGATACCACGGCGCCGGCGTAATCTCCGAGGGCGACGATCCCAAGACCGTCCTCGACATGCTCTGTGCCGCCTGCTGCGGCCGGTTCCGCGACACCAACGGCAAGCTCGAGCTGGCGATCGCGCACAACGACCTGGCGGCCGCGGCGGCAGACGACGGGCTGAACGAAGACGACGTGGTCGGCCCGTTCACCTGGGATCCCGATCCGTCGCTCGAGGCGACGCCCAACGTTATCCGCGGCCGCTACGTCGATGCGACCGCGGCGTCGCTCTACCAGCTGATCGACTATCCCGAGGTGCGGATCGCCAGCCCGGACGGGCAGGACCGCATCGCCACGCTGGATCTCGGCGTGGTGGAGAGCCCGAGCCAGGCGCAGCGGGTCGCGTCGCAGGTGCTGCAGCGCAAGCAGTACCAGCGCGCTTTCACTGCGCCCTTCGACATGCGCGCGTGGAAGTATGGCGTCGGCGACGTCGTGCCGTTCACCTTTGCGCCGCTCGGCTTCCGCCGCGCGCTGTTCCGGGTCGCAGATCAGGAGCAGGGGCAGGGTAGCACGTGCGTGATGACGCTGACGGTCGAGCACCAGGCGATCTATGCCTGGGATGCCAGCGACGCGGCGCCGGTGCTTGCGGCCGACCCGATCATCTACGACAAGGGCAACAACCCGCTGATCCTCGCGATCGGCGAGGCGGCCGAGACGGCATTATGGACCGCGGTCGAGGATAACGATCCGAGCCGTCCGCGACCGCAGGACGGCGCCACGGTCGGCGCGCCCAACGGGACGCCGGTCGGCGATCGTTTGGCAGAGGAGATCAACCGGCTCACCGTCCTCAACGGTTCTAACTTCCTTGGCGGTGTCCTGCGCACGGATGCCTTGGCGGCGCTCGTTGACGTTCGCACCTTCATCAATGGCGAGGCGATCGGCACCGTCATGACGAGGGTGCAGGAGCAGGTGACCGACGGCTTCACCAGCTTCGCGCAGGATTTCTCGATGCTCGCCGCCAAGAACACGGCGGGCAATGGTCTGATCCTCAACGCGGCTGGCGTGTACATCGATGCCGATCGCCTGCTGACCACCGTTGTGGAATCGCTGGAGCAGTCGTCGAGTGAGCACGACGCTTCCATAACCAAGATCGACGAGATCCTGTTTGATGCGAGCGGCGCCACGCTGCGCTCGATGAATGTCCTCAATCTGGACGGCGCGATCACCGGCACGGTGAACACGCTGACGGGCGAGGTCGGCACCTACACGATCTACGCCGATGTCTTCCAGATCGTGAACCCGAACGGGGGGCAACCTTTCTCCCCCTTCTCGATCGCCGAAGACGGTACTGTCGAGATGATAAACGTCCGCGTGAAGACGCTGGCCTACGAGGCGCTCGTGCCGCTGTTCGGCGGCCCCTTCAACGAGCTGACCAGCACCCATACGGTGCAGCAGCTGCCGGGTGGGCTGCTCCGGATGACTGGCAAGCTGCGCGGGTCGATCAGTTCGGAAACCCAGTTCAACATCGTCTGGCCACGCCCTTTCCCGAACGCCTGTGTGGCGCGCGGCGCGCAGGTCTGGAATGCGACCTACAGGACGACCGCCGACCTGTGGATCGAGAACATCGGCGAGCCGACCCAGACAGGGGCGGTTTTCGCCACTCAGGCAGCGCGTGGTGACGTCAACGTCAACATCGGCGGTGTCGACTGGTGGGCGGAGGGCTATTGATAATGGAGTTCGACGACGCCGCTGCGCTGCAGCTCGAGTACATGGCGCGGCAGGATGCCCGCGACCAGGCGGCATACGACTGGTTCAACGGAACTGCGCTGGGCGGACCGAATGGCGACGGCCACTATCCGTGGCCGGCAGGCCCCGGCACGATGCGGCTAGTTCCCTGTATCGAACGCTTGCGGGTCGACGCGGCTCGCTTCGGCGTGCGCTTCTTCGGCGGCGCCGGCCCGTTCACCATGGTGGCGGCCGACGTCGGCAAGCTGATCCGTATCGGCAACGGCTCGAATACGCCCAACATCAACGTGCGCCTGCCTAACTTGCCGGAGGGCTCGCAGTTCATGTTCTTCCAGGAAGGCTCGGCTCGATTGCTGTTCTCCGCCATCAACGGCGGGTCGGTCATCCACCGGCAGGACTACAAACGCACTGCCGGGCTATACGCCATGGCCACGGCCGTGTGCGATCTGGTCACCAGCGGGGTCTCCCGCTGGGTGCTGGGCGGCGACATGGTCAACTGACATGACCGTTTCCCCCGCCTTTCAGGCCGCGCTCACACCGGTCGCAACCACACCGTCGATTTGGGTGGCAAGTCGCCCCAACCTGGTGACCTTCGACGAAGGCACCACCGTTCGGCTCACCATCCGCTGCTTCAACGCCGTGCCGGGCGTGTCGAAGATGATCTGGAAGCTGTCGGGCGCAAAGGCCGGTTCTGCGCACTGGTCGCTGCCGTGGGATGTGGCGTGGAACACCGCAATGAAGCGACGTGGAATGAAGTACACCGCGCTCAGAGCGAGTGAGCACAACGCGGCGGTCGCAGGTTTAATCGAAGTCGACGAAACCTATGATGGCCTTCCGGTCGAGTTGGCTATCACCTGCCTCGCGAACAGGCGCACCGACGTCAACGGCAACCCTGGGCAGGTACAGGTCACGCTGCAGCTTGCGCTTCCGGAGGGTGCTACCGGGACGCTCTCTGGCAACGGCTTGCCGTTCTTCATCAACGACACGTCGAAGACGCCGGCCGGCACGCCGACTTTCCGCCCCCAGTTGCTGATGCCGGACGGTTCGCCCGGTTCCGCCAGCGTGAACGAGGGCGACGGCCGGATCATCCAGCTGACTACGGAGAACATGGTTCCGGGCACCAGCTTCCTCTATGCGGCCGTGAACAAGGGACAGTCGAAGATCGCCGGCGGCTTTCGCCCGACGCTGAAGGCCGCTGCCGAGGCGGCGGGGTGCCTGTGCGACACCAGCTACGCCACTCGCGGCAACTACAACGGCGGGGTCATCACCTTCACGGACCAGTATCGGGACGCGGCGCCGATCCGGATCCCGATCACCATCAACGAAGACCACATCACCACCGGCACGCTGCAGCTGGACTTCCAGACCCACCGCTGGACCGATGGGGATGCCGCCAATCCTGCGCAGCTGTTCGGCGGTACCATCACGTTCCAGATCGCCGATACATCGGTGGAGCCCACCCCAAGCTACTGGCGGATCGCGGCGGAGGTTTCGGGCGGCGCGATCGTCTACAGTCTCACCAGCCCGACCGGCACGTCGGCCGCATCGGTGAGGCTGGTGTCAGGCGGAACGAAGCCGGCCGGCTTCGACGCCGCGCTGGCAGCGGCGATCGCCGCGACACCGGGGCTGTCGATCGCCGGCGACGTGATCACCTCGACATCGGCATGGAACGGCGAGCTGAGCTGGTCGGTGGCGAAGCCTGCCAGCGCGGGGAAGCACGCGCTACGCCTCGCCGATCCGACCGCCGAGAGCCTGATTGTCGTCGGCGACGCCTGTGTCTACTTCTCGCCGCCAGCCATTCCTGCCAATCCGGCCTATGTGACCGGCCTCAATCTGTCGGGTGGCGAGTTCGGCGACCGGAAGCCGGGCACCTACGGTACCGATTATCGTTACCCGGCGCGACCCGAGCAGGCCGACCCGGCGCAGCGGCATCCGGAAATCGATTACCACCTCGGCAAGGGGGCGGGCATCATCCGCCTGCCGGTGCGCTGGGAGCGTATCCAGGACGGGCCGTTCGGCGAGCTGCGATCGCCTGGCGTCCTCGCGACCTGGTCTGGCAGCCTCGACATGGACCGGATCGACGAGATCATCAGCTACGTGACCGCGCAGGGCAGGATCGTGCTGCTCGACGTGCACAACTACATGGGGTGGGCTGACCAGGGGAAAGTCGGCTTCGACTATGCCCTACCCACCGCTGCGCTGTGCGACCTGTGGGAGCGGCTGGCGAACCGCTATGCCAACAACCCGCTGGTCTGGTTCGGCCTGATGAATGAGCCGAGCGGCGGGCAGGTCACCCCGGCGCGCTGCCGGGACATCATGGACTGGGTGACGCAGGCGATCCGCGGGCGCACGCCGGCGCTGAACCGGATCTTCATCGCGGGCACCTTTTACACCGGCGCCTGGTCATGGGTGGGCCAGGGCAATGCCGCGGCCTTTGTCACGTTCAGCGACCCGGCTGGCAACGCTGCTATCGAGCTGCACCAGTATTTCGACACCGGCAGCCCCGGACTGTCCGGCGTCTGCAACGCCAATGCCCAGAACCGGCTTGTCGAGGCAACCAACTGGGCGCGCGCGAACGGCCACAAGCTGTTCCTTGGCGAGTTCATGGGCGGCGATCCGACGATCACCGGGCAGGAGCAGTGCGGCGCTGTCGTGCCGGCGGCCTGCGCCTACATGCTCGCCAACCGCGACGTGTGGGCCGGCTGGACCGCCTGGGGCGGCGGTGGCCGCTGGAACGCGACCTACATTTTCCGGCTCGATCCGATCGGTGGCTACGGTCCCACCTCGAGCGACACGCGCCAGTTCAAGATGATCGAGCCGTACCTCACCACGATCAACTGATCCGCATCCACTCAATTCAGGAGCAGAACATGGCAAACCGCCTGTACCCCAAGTACAAGGAGGCGCTTCTTGGCGCCGGCGTCAATCTCGCGACCGGCACCATCAAGGCGCAGCTGGTCGACACCGACGCCTATACCTACGCCGACGCCGACCAATTCCTGTCGGCCATCCCCGCCGGCGCGCGGATCGGTGCGGCGGTGACGCTCGCCAACAAGACGGTCGCGGGCGGCACCTTCGACGCCGACGACATCGCCTTCACGTCCGTTCCGGCGGGCTCCGGCTCCGCCAGCGCGGCCGAGGCGATCGTGATCTACCGCGACACCGGCACTCCGGGCACGTCGGAGCTGATCGCCATCATCGACACCGCGACCGGCCTTCCGATCACGCCGAATGGCGGCAACGTCTCCGTGACGTGGGCCGCCGGCGGCATCTTCTCCCTCTAAGCGAAAGGTCGCACCCATGGGGATGACCGAGCAGAGCGTGGCGCCGATCGCGAAGGGCTATGCCTATTCGATCCGCGTCCGCGTCACCGGTGACGAACCTGTCTTTCCGGTCGGCTGCTCGGTCCGCACCGAGCTGCGCGACTATGCCGGCGCGAACGCGCTTGCCGCGCAGCTGAGTACCGGGGACGGCTCGATCGTCCGCATCGATGATGAGACGATCGAGCTGCGCATCTCGGGCGCGGGCACCGCGAAGATCGGCAACTCGACGGCCACGTTCGACCTGGTCCGTTCCGACCTTCAGCCGGAAGTCTGGCTGGGCGTGCAGGTGACGCTCCCGGTGATGACGCCGGTAACGGAGCCGGCCGCGTGATTCGCACGGTCGAGGTCACCCGCATCCAGCAGCGGGCGAGGATCGTCACCACCGGCGGCCTGGCTGCCGTGCTGCTTGCGTTGCCACTGCCGCTGCCCGGCGATGCCCAGGCAGTCAGCACGGTGACGATCGCGTCTCAGTCCATCGTCGGCGTGCCGTCGCTGGCAGCTGCCGCGATGGTGGCGCCGGCCGTGATCGCCGGCGACGCCCTGGTGCACGTGCCGGCAGTGGCAGCGGGCGCGGCCGCAATCGGGGCGCCGGCGATCCTGCCGGCGAGCATCGTCACGGCGCCGATTGTGGCGGCGGTGCCGGCGCAGGCGATCACTGCCCCGGCGATCGCCGCGACTGTCGTCGTGCGCGGCCCGAGCATCGCAGCGCAGGGAGCGGCTACGGTTACCCCGGCACTGCTCACCAGCGGTAGCGTGGTTCGCGCGCCCGCCATCGCACCCGGAGCGGTATCGCTCGCGCCGGCCGGGCTCCCGTCGACGGCGATCGTCCGCGCCCCCGACGTGGTCGGCCAAGCCGCGATCATCAATCCGGCGCCTTTCGCCTTTGTCCAGGACACCAACATCACCCCTGGGCAGGGGCGCCTGTCCACCGAGATCACCCTCGACATGGCCGGCTCAACCGTGCCGGTCACCGTCACCGTCTCCGGCGAGCCCGGCAGTGTTATCTGGAAGAACGGCGTCGATATCGGGCCCGGGCCGACCACGGGCATTCACGGCGACCGTTTCCGTGTCAGTCACTATGCCTCGACGCTTTACAGCACCACCACGTACAGCACGCTGACTGCCGGCACCATCTCGGCAACCTACTCCTGCACGACCAAGTCGGAGGCGGTCGCGTCACTCGATCCCGACACCCAGGCTTTCCTCAGCGCCATGTCGGTCCAGCCGACTGCAGCACGCACGCAACTTTATGACGAGTTCATCCGGGGGCTGAAGACGGACGATCTCTGGGCCAAGATTGATTGGCTGACGATCATGGCGGCCCACGACGAGCAGGCGGCAAGGATCAACGTCCGATCGCCACTTCGGTCGCTCACCGCCGTGAACAGCCCGACGTTCAAACCCGATCTTGGCTTCGCGGGTGGCGGCAGCGCCTACCTTCATACGGGTGAGCCATGGGTGGGCCCCTTCACCCGGATGCAGCGCAACAGCGGTACCCTTTTTATCCGCATGACGGAGGAGGTCACCACCGGCGACACGCTCGTCATCGGCAACATGTCGGATTGGGCGAACGCCATTTCCGTCCGATCCAACAACGGCACCGAGCAGTATCGCGTTCACGGCGGTGGCAATGGTGCAAACCCGAGCACCTCCAAACTGGGCACGCGTATCGCGAGCCGCACCAGCGCGAACCTCGTCAGCTATTACGTAAACGGATCGCCCAACGGCACATCAACACCGTCCTCGAGCTCGACGGGTTCGTCGAACGGCACCATCCTTCGCGTGAACAGCAGCTACTCACCCGGCACGATCGGTGTCGCTGGCAGCGCCTCGGGCCTTTCAGACGGCGAAGCAATGGCCCTTCACGCCCGCATCCAGACCTTCTTCACCGCGATAGGAGTCGCATAACATGACGTTGTACCCGTACCTCATCATGAGCCCGCAGCAGGCAGCCCGCTTCCGTGAGGCCACTGCAACCGACCAGCACCAGCTTGATCCGCGCGAAATCGTCGCGGGGAAACATGCAGGCAAGTACGTCCTGCCTCGCCGGGTCATGGATGATCCAAATCACGCCGAGCGGAAGGATGCGTTGCTGATGCTCACCGAAGTCGCGCTCGACGAAGCCGAAGCCTGGCCCGCCCCACCCGAGGAGTGAGCGGCATGCGCACCGCTCGCATCGGCGACCTGCGCCTGGTCGCCTCTACGATCGCGCCCGGCGCCGAGCTGGTGCGCGTCCACCCTGATGATGGACCGCACTACGATCGCATGATCGTGGTGACGGTCCACGGCGATACGGTCCACCTCATGGGGTGGATCGGCACCCCGCTCACTCCCTCGCAATGGTCGCAGGCCGCGGCCGTGTTCTTTCCCGCCGCGCGCCAGGTGCGCTTCGAGCGGATGCAGGCCGACGGTTCGCTGCGCCACGTGACGCTGCCGCTCGCGGCCTGAAACGGCGCGCCTAGCGCCCTTCCATCTCTGGAGAACCACCATGACGCTGGACCATGTTCCCGGCGCCGCGAAGGCGTCGGTCGACGTCGTGTCGTTCGGCGTCGCTTTCGGCACGCTCGCCAACCTGCTGCCGCACCTCGCAGCGCTGCTCTCCGTTATCTGGACGCTAATCCGCATCCTCGAGACCGACATGGTTCGGTCGCTGATCAAGCGCCGGCGCCGCACCACGATCGCGCCGATCGCGTCCAACCAGGAGCAGCGCGGTGGCGAATAAGGGCAAGATTGCCGCGGCCGCGCTGGCGCTGATCCTGGGCGTGGTCGCCGTCGAAGGCGGCTACGTGAACGATCCGCGCGACCCGGGCGGCGAGACCAACAAGGGCATCACCAAGAAGGTCGCCGTCGAGAACGGCTACGTCGGCCCAATGCGCACCATCCCGGACGAGGTGGTGCACAGCATCTACTACGCGCGTTACCTGGTCGAACCCGGGTACGAGCCGCTGATCGCGATCGACGCGGCTGTGACCGAAGAGCTGTTCGACACGACGGTCAACATGGGCCCGGCGCGTCCCGGCCGCTGGTTTCAGCAGTCGATCAACGCGCAGTGCGGCACGCGCTTGGCGGTGGACGGGCGCGTCGGGCCGGCGACGATCGGTGCCTTCACGTACTGCCAGAGCACGCTCGGTGCGGCAGCGCTCTGCGTTGCCACGCTCGATCGCCTCGATGCCCTGCAGCGCGCCGAATACGCCCGCCTCGTCCGGGTCAACCCGGTCCTGAAGCGCTTCCACCGCGGCTGGGTCGCCCACCGGATCGGCAACGTCGACCGCCGCAAATGCCGCACCCCTTCACCACAAGGAGAATGACGATGAACGCACTGTTGAAGATGATCACCCGTGAAGTGATCGTGCCCTGGGCGCTGTCCGCGGCCGCCGCTTTCGCCGCGAAGAAGCTGGTGCCCAAGGCGAAGAAGGAAGCGCCCGCGAGCTAATCGAGCCGTAGACGCGGGCTGCGCGCCTGTGCCAAGGGGCAGTCGCCCTACGGAGCTTAGCCGTTACGTTGGGCCCGCGCGCGCGGACGCAAGGCTGACCGGTTCGCCGGGTGGCCTGCGGAATAGAAGACCTTCGGGGAATACGCGGGGCGCAGGAGCCTTGCGCTGCGCGGCTAACCACCCGGTACCAGGTGGACGCCAGACAGGTTTCTCCCTCACGTTTCCCCGAAGCCACTGCATCGGCGCCGATGCGCCTCTCCCATCATCGAGATCTAAGGCCCGCCGATCGCATCGATCGGCGTCAACTCAGCGCGCGTAGCCGACGTGCTCCTCACCGAGAGAGCTGAGCTATTCCTACCCGAAAGCACGAACTCACCACGACGATCGCCGCGAACCCGCCGGCGGCCTATCTCGGCGGCAAGCGCAACCTGGCCAAACGCCTGTGCGCCCTAATCGAGCAGATCCCCCATCGCGCCTATATCGAACCGTTCGTCGGCATGGGGGGCGTCTTTCTTCGCCGCGGCAAGGCGCCGCCGGTCGAGGTGATCAACGACCTTTCAGGCGACGTCGCGAATCTCTTCCGAGTGGTGCGCCGGCACTACGAGCCCTTCGTCGACGAATTCGCGTGGCTTCTCGCCGGCCGGGCCGAGTTCGAGCGCCAGCGCCGCGTGGATCCTTCAACCCTGACCGACATCGAGCGTGCCGTCCGCTTCCTCTACCTCCAGCGCCTGGCGTTCGGCGGGAAGGTCGAAGGGCGCACCTTTGGCGTCCGCAAGGATCAGTCGTCGCGCATCAACACGGCTCTGCTCCGTGCCGAGCTGCGCAAGCTCCACCAGCGCCTGCAGGCCGTCACGATCGAGCAGCTGCCGTACCAGGACGTGATCCGGCGCTATGACAGTGCTGGCGCGCTGTTCTACCTCGACCCGCCTTATGACGAGACCGAGGGATACGGCACCGGCTTCGGCCGCAATGACTATGTCGCGATGGCGGAGCAGCTCGCCGGCATCGCCGGCCAGTTCGTCATGTCGATCAACAACACCCCGTTCATCCGCGAGACCTTCGCCGTCTTCGACATTCAGGAAATCGATACGACCTGGACGCTATCGACCGGATTGACCGGCCGCGGCACCAAAGTAACCGAGCTGATCATTCGCAATCGGCGGTAAGAGAACGCCGCAAGGGTCGGGTATCGCACCCGATCTTTGCGGGTATCGACCCTCTACGAATGGCGGAAATGCGCGCCCACGGCGGAGGGTACCTCCGCCGTGACGGGCAACTTGCGAATTTGCGCAAGCTGCTCTGGCGTGCAATTCTGGGACGGGCGCAATGCGGTGTCTCGACAACGGGACACGGGAAGGCCGGTCGACGGACCGGCCTTCTTCCGTTGCGACTTCCGTCGCTATCGCCGGCGCCGGCGCTCGGCCCTGCGCAGTTCACCGGCGGTCGTAGGGTACCGTTCGTCTCAGCTCGTTCCGCAGCTGCCCTGACGTCGGAATTTTGATGCGGACGTCACGCACGGCAACCTCGTGACCGACGTCGAGCCGAGCCAGATCGAGCCCACACCATACCAGCTCGTCCGATGGCCGCGGCAAGCCGACCTCACCCCAGTCGCCCAGCTCATCTACGATCAGAACGCGCGCTCTCGTGCCGATGATCGCGCGGCAGCGCTCTGCGGCTTCCTGACCGCCGCTGCCGGCGACGACCACAACTTTCGTCCCTTCATCCATCGTGGAGCACCTATGCTTACGAACGCCGCGGTGAAAGCCGCGCGGCCGCGCGCGGCCGCCTACAAGCTGCCGGATGGCGCCGGCCTGCACCTGTTCATCGCGCCGACCGGCTTGAAGAGCTTCCGGCTGCGCTTTCGCTATGGCGGCCGCGAGCAGCTGCTGACAATCGGCAGCTATCCAGAAGTCGACCTAGTCGCCGCGCGGGCCCGGGCTGAGGCCGCGCGCGCTCAGCTTGCCCGGGGCGAGGATCCCCGCGCACGATCGTCGCGGGTCGACACGTTCGAAGCGGCCGCCCGCGCCTGGCATGCTGTCCAGGCCGAAGGGTGGACGGCCGTCCATGCGGCAGACGTCCTGGTCAGCCTGGAGCGCGACGTCTTCCCGGCGATCGGCGCCGAGCAGCTGGACGCGATCGCGCCGGCCGACGTGCTCGAGCTGCTGCGCGCCGTCGAGGCGCGTGGCGCGCGGGAGACTGCCCGGCGGCTGCGTCAGCGCATCTCGGCCGTGTTCGAGCTGGCGATCGGCGAGGGCTGGTGCTCGAGCGATCCGGCTGAGAAGGTCGCCCGCGGGCTGAAGAAGCCGGCGGCCGTGCGCCATCACGCTGCGCTGGTGTCGATCGACGATGCGCGGGCGCTGATGGCCGCTGTCGACCAGCTCGAGGCGGCGCCGGCGGCCAAGCTGGCGTCCCGCTTCCTCGCGCTGACGGCAATGCGGTGGGCGGCCGTGCGCGGCGCGCGCTGGTCAGAGATCGAGGATCTCGACGGCGATGCGCCGACCTGGCGCGTGCCGGCGGCACGAATGAAGCTGGCAGCGGCGAAGAAGGGTAATGCTGCGCACGACCATGTCGTGCCGCTGTCGCCGGCGGCCGTCGCGGTGTTGCGGGCGGCTCAATCAAAACACGATCAAATGAGCAATGCGGCAGAAATACGGGAGTTTCTGCCCAGCGACCTAATCTTCGCGGGCAACGGATCAAATAAGCCGCTGGGCGAGGCGGCGATCGGTGCCCTCTATGCGCGGACGGCGTTCGCCGGCCGCCACGTGCCGCACGGCTGGCGCGCAACCTTCTCGACGATCATGAACGAGGCGATGCCGCTCGAACGCGGCGCCATCGACCAGGCGCTCGGCCATGCGCTGAAGTCGGAGGATGGCTCGATCGCGAAGGTCGAGGGCGCGTACAACCGGTCGCAGCAGCTAGACCGACGGCGGCGGATCTTCGACGCCTGGGGTGTGGCCCTCGTCGGGTGACCCCGGCGGTTCGTCTTCGTCGAGCCGCTCCCAAGGGCCGCCGAACCGCGAGACAGCGCGGATGCCGCAGCACCGTGCCACCGCGTGCTGCACGTGCCCCTCGGCCGGCAGGATCCGCCAGGCATGCCCGATCCCGTCGCATTCCGGGGCATCATCGTCAGGCGGGACGAGGGCATTGACCATCGGGGGTGAGATAGGGGGCGGGGGGTCGAAAGTCAGGGCGCTCGCGGGCCGGACACCGCCCAGTGGGACCGTGCGCAATGCGAGGTGTTCCGGAGTAAAAAGATCACGGCCTCACGGACCTTACAGCGCGAGAAACGGCCTCGGCTCCATAGGTGCCCTATCCCAAACCCTGACGCCCTCGGCAGCATCGTGGCGGCGCAAGCCGCCGCGTCCCGACAGCCTGGTCTTGGCTGTCGGCTCGTTTTTGCCGCTTTGGCTGATCAGGGGGAGACCACAAATAGCGCGTCATCCCGTTCAGGGATGACCTGCCTTTTCCTCTTCATGTCTGAAGGCTGGATAGAGCATATTCTATGTGCTCGCGCGTGAAAGAGCCGCGTCAAAGCTGGCGAGGGCTTCCGCGATGCTGCCCGGGGCAGCTGGCGCAGACGGAGCGAGGGCGGGCACTGCCGTCTGTCCTGGCGGTATCCGGCCGAGGCGGCGCAGCTTGCTCGTCAGGATCTGAGTGAAGCGCAACCAGGTTGCCTTCGCCATGCGCCGGCGGTTGTCGAAGAAGTAGGCGTTGCTGGTCTGCTCGCGCTGCGGCGCGAACTCGCCTTCGTTGCCGGTGTTTACGGTGCGGCGCACCCAGTCGATGAAACCGTTCGCCTTCAGCCGCTTCAACGCGGCAATCGCGCTATTGCGGTGACACCCGGCTCTTTTCGCGATCGTCTCGATGGCGGGGAACAGCTTGCCGGTGCTGAAGTCGAGGAAGCAGAGTAGCGCCTTCAGCACCGTCACGTCGATGCGGTGCAGGCGAAGGTCAACCTCGGCCAATTTCCTGTCGAGCTGGACAATGCGCTGGCGCAGGACGGCCGGGCGGCCGATCGGCACCTCGGCGGGCGACATAGTCTCGAGCTGCTCAAGCTCTGCAGCCGCGGCGCCTCGCTCAGCGCGCGCCTCACGAACCTCGCGCAGCGGAAACTTGCGCCATTGTTCGACGTACAGCTGCTCGGCCGTCGCGATCATCGCCTCACGGTGAGCTAAGCCGGCTGCAACCGAGCCGTCCTGAATACGCGCCCAAGGCTTCGCGCGCGGGTCGGCCTCGTCATAGCTATGGCGCCGTGGCGTTCGGCGACCCTCGCCAGTATCCGGGCCGCGAAAGCCGCGGCCGCTCAGCTTCGACGTGGCGCCCTTGACCAGCTGCTTGATGTCACGAAGTGACGGTGCCCCGCCGCTCATGCTGCCAGCCTCCCGGCTGCGCTTGGCGCAGTCCGGTTAGCAGCGCCTGTGGGGGCACCAAGTCGACTGTGAGCATGTCCGCCCACTCCTGCGCCAGCTCGCGCCGACGGGGCATGTATGCGGCTCGGTTGTACACCGCCTCCACTCCCTTGGGGATGTGGGCGAGCATGAGGTCGATGATTTCGCGATCGCCAACGCGGTTTTCGACCGCGGCCAGCTCGTTCATCACGGTTGAGAAGGTCGATCGCCAGCCATGCGGCACGTGGATGCCTGCGAAGCCCGCATCCCGGTATGCCTTGCTCAACGTGCTGTCGCTGATCGGCACCTTGAAGCTGCGAACGCCGCGGAAGATCAGCGGCCCGCCCGAGAACATCATCGCCGCCTTCACCACTTCGACCGATTGACGGGCGAGGGGCACCACGAACTCGTAGGCGACGTCCTCTTTCCGCTCGAGCACGAGCTTCATCTTGTGCGCGGGGATCCGCCAGATGGGGGCATCGCCATCCAGCCCCTCGAACTCTTGCGGTTCCGCCAGGCGTAGCACGCCGGCTCGCACCGCCGTCAGCGCCAGCAAACGAGACGCCAGCTTCGTCAGGGGCTGACCCGGCTGCTCCTCGACCTTGCGCAGCACCTTCCTGGCGGCATCCACCGTCCGAACCGCGGGAAACTTGCCCTTCTTCACGCGGGCGAGCGCACGATTTGCCGCGGCCGCCGGGTCGCTGCTGGCGATTCCGCTGCCGATCGCCCGGCCGAACACTTCCGAGATCCGCTGGCGTACCCGATGCGCCGTCTCCACGGCGCCGCGTTTCTCGATTGGTCGCAGCACCTGGATGACCAAGGGTGTCGTAATCGCGTCGATCGGCAAGGCACCGAGCTTCGGATAGACGTCCTGCTCCATGCTGCGCTTGATCAGCGCGAGGTACCGCGGCGTCCAGCTCGACGCCTGGCTCTCGATCCAGTCCTCGGCAATCGTTCTGAACGTCGCGCCGACACGAGCGACCTGCGCCGCGGAGCGCTTGCGCTTTTCCAGCGAGGGATCGTGGCCGGCTCGCAGCTCGCGCGCCGCGTCGTCCCGCAGATCCCGTGCCTCTGCTAGGGTCACGTCCGGATAAGGGCCGAAGGTCAGCCGCTTCTCCTTGCCGGCGAAGCGATACTTCCAGCGCCAGCTGCGATATCCCGCCGGCGTGACGTAGAGGTAGAGGCCTTTGGCGTCGCTGAGCTTGTACGGCTTGTCGGCGCCCTTCGCCTGACGGCACGCTTTGTCCGTCAGCATCCGGTGCCCCCACCGGTAAAATCCAAGCCCCCCACAGTGCCCCCAAAGTCGCCTTGCTGTTAGGCGACACTGTGAGATGCTGTGAGACAACGAACAACCCGGAAAACAGGGCTTTTTGCCCTGTTCCGAGACGTTGTGAGACAAACGGATTTGAAGTTTTGGTGGAAGGGACTGGATTCGAACCAGTGTACACTTGCGTGGGCAGATTTACAGTCTGCTGCCTTTAACCACTCGGCCACCCTTCCACAGGGCTGCTTCGTCGAAGCGAGGGCGCCCAATGCCGAAGCCCGGCCGTCCTGTCAACGCACTGTCATCATGGTTGCGCGCTTTCTTTTCGACGCATAGCTACGGCACGCCATCCGGGCAGGAGATTTACCACCTATGCGCCATCTGCTTCTGGCCGCGATCGCGGTTGCAGCACCCGTCCACGCGCAGGACCGCAACGACACTGCGCGAATCATGGATGAGGGGCTGGCCCATTCGCAGGTCATGACGACGGCGCAGCACCTGACCGACGTCATTGGTCCGCGTCTCACCAATTCGCCGCAGATGCGCCAGGCGGAGGCATGGACCCAGGCGAAGTTCGCCGAATGGGGGCTGAAGAACGTCCACAAGGAAGGGTTCGATTTCGGCCGTGGCTGGTGGATCAACGGGTCCAGCGTGCGCATGGTCACGCCGCGCCCGATCCAGCTTACCGCCATCCCGATCGCCTGGACCCCGCCGACGCAGGGCACGCTCAGCGCACCGATCATCGTCGCGCCGATGAAAAGCGCGCGTGATTTCGCCGCCTATCGCGGCCAGCTGGCGGGCAAGATCGTGCTCGTGTCGTCGCCCGGCACCGGCTCGGAAAGCACGCGCGCCTCGTTCCACCGCTACACCGACGAGGAATTGGGCAAGGTCGCCGAATTTAGATTTCCCCGCTACGATCCTGCCGCCGACGCAAAGGTATTGCGCGAGGCTGATTTCGAGAAGCAGCGCGACGCCTTCCTGAAGGGGGAGGGCGCGCTCGCCTATGCCACCATCTCCTATCGGGACGGAAAGCTGGTGCACGGCGAAGGCTATATGTTCGAGGCGGGCAAGTCCCCCTCGCTGCCCGGCGTCGAGATTGCGGCGGAGGATTACCGCCGCCTTGCACGCCTGGCGAAGACCGGCGCGGCGCCGACGCTCGAGATCACCAGCGACGTGCGCTATGACGACAGCGATCCGCAGGCGTACAACATCTTCGCCGAAATCCCCGGCACCGATCCCAAGGCCGGCTATGTGATGGCCGGCGCGCATTTCGACAGCTGGGTCGCGGGCGATGGCGCGAGCGACAATGCGGCCGGCACCGCGGTCATCATGGAGGCGGCGCGCATCCTCTCGCGGCTTGGCGTGCGGCCGAAGCGCACGATCCGCTTTGCGCTGTGGAACGGCGAGGAACAGGCATTGCTCGGCAGCCTCGCCTGGGTGGAAAAGAACCTGGCGACGCGCGGCGGCCCCAATGATCCGCCCTTGGTCGGGGAGCGGCGCTATTATGAATGGAGCAAGCGCTGGCCGATCAACCCGCGCCCCGGCTTCAATGACCTCGCGGCCTATTTCAACGTCGACAATGGCTCGGGCCGGTTCCGCGGCATCTATGCCGAGAACAATCCCGCCGCGGCCGAAATCTTCCGCGGCTGGATGGCGCCGTTCAACGGCCTTGGCATGACCACCGTCGCGATCGGTCGTACCGGCGGCACCGACCATGTCTTCATGCAGTCGGTCGGCGCGCCCGGCTTCCAGTTCATCCAGGATCCGCTCGACTATAACAGCCGTGCGCACCATTCCTCCGCCGATACCTTTGATCACCTGAAGGAGGAGGATCTGCGCCAGGGTTCGACGATCCTCGCCGCCTTCCTGCTCAATGCCGCCAATGCCGACAAGGCATTGCCGCGCCCGCCGATGCCGACGCGCCCGGCGGTTACCGATCCCTTCGCTTATCCTGGCCCCGAGGAGCATAATTGATGGCACGCCGCGGACATCGTCCCAGCCAGGCACCGGCCGGCCGGCCCCGTTTCTGGGGCCGCCACGCCGTGACGGCTGCGCTGGCCAATCCCAATCGTACCGTGCGCAAATTATGGGGCACGCGTGAGGCGCTCGCCTCGCTCGATCTGCCGCCGGTGTTGCCGGTCGTCTATGCCGATGTCGCCGATCTCGGCCGCATGGTCCCGTCCGATGCGCCGCACCAGGGGCTGGTGGCGGAGGTCGATCCGCTGGACGAGATCTGGCTGGGTGATCTGCTGATGGAGGGGCGCGACGATCGCCGGCCACTGGTGGTGCTCGATCAGGTCACCGATCCGCACAATGTCGGCGCGGTGCTCCGCTCCGCCGCGGCGTTCGACGCGCTCGGCATCGTCACGCAGGATCGCCACGCCCCGCCCGAATCGGGCGCGCTGGCCCGCGCGGCATCGGGTGCGCTGGAAACGGTGCCCTGGGTGCGCGTGGTCAATCTCGCCCGCGCGCTGGACGAGATTGCCGAGGCCGGCTTCTGGCGCATCGGCCTCACCGGCCACGCCGATCAGACGCTGGCCCAGGTGATGGGCGAGGCGAAGGTCGCCATCGTGCTCGGCGCCGAAGGGGAGGGGATGCGCCAGAATACCGAGGCGCATTGCGACCAGCTGGCAAAGCTGCCGATCAGCCCCAAGGTCGAAAGCCTCAACGTCTCCAACGCCGCCGCGATCGCGCTCTACGCCGCCGCCGCGCGCTGACCCGAACGACGAAAGGGGGCGGGTGCCGATGGCGCCCGCCCCCTTTTGCTGTTCACCGGATCACCGGCCCCTCATGGGGCAGGCGGTCAGTCTTCCTCGGCGATGCGCACCTTCAGCCCGTCAAGATCGGGGCCGAACGGCAGCTGGCACGACAGCCGCGAATATTCGTCGCGCGTGCTGGAGGAATCGAGCAGGTCGTTCTCGTCCTCGCTGATCGGCGGCAGTTTCGCGGCAAATTCCGGGTCGACATGGATGTGGCAGGTCGCGCAGCTGCAGCACCCGCCGCACAGCGCCAGGATCTCGTCAATGCCGCCGTCACGAATGACTTCCATCACCGATAGGCCGGCGGAACCGTCGATCTCACGTTCTTCCCCGTCACGCAGAGTGACGATAAGCTTGGGCATGCTGCTCTCCCCGAAAGTTTATCGTTCCCTTGCCGATCTTGCGGGCCGCCCGCAATGGGGCTGAGCGAGCGCGCGCTGCGCGACGGCGTCGATGCGCTCGCCGCGATCGAGCCGCGCTTCGCCACCGCGCTCGCCCGCGTCGGCTATCCGCCCACCCGCATCCGCGATCGCGGCCACGTCACGCTGATGCGCACGATCGTCGGCCAGCAGGTCAGCGTGAAGGCCGCCGACGCGATGTGGCGCAAGCTGACGGCGGTGATCGGCGATCCCGTCGATCTCTCCCGCCTCGTGGCTGCCACCGATGAGGAATTGCGCGCCGCCGGCATGTCGCGGCAGAAATCGGGCTATCTGCGCAGCCTCGCGGAGGAAGTGACCAGCGGGCGGCTCGATTTCGACCGCCTGCCGCTCGATGACGAGGAAGCGATCGCGCAGCTTACCCGCGTGAAGGGGATCGGCCGCTGGTCCGCCGAAATCTACCTGCTGTTCGCCGAGGGCCGCCCCGACATCTGGCCCGCCGGCGACCTCGCGGTACAGATAGAGGTCGGTCGCATTCTGGGACAGGAGACGCGGCCCAGCGAGAAATTGACCCGCGAACTGGCGGAGGCATGGCGCCCGTATCGCGGCGCGGCGGCGATCTTCGCCTGGCATCATTATGGCGCCGGCGCCGATGCCGATGCAGCGCCGGTCTGACCGATCGCTCAGTTCCGGATCAGGATGCCGGCTTCCACGTCTGCGTCTGGCAGATGAAGGAAATGCACCCCTTCACCTTCAGCGACCCGTCCTTGGCGCGGGTGACGATCGACTTGTAGCTCTTGCCGTTGCGCGGGTCATAGATCCGGCCGCGCCACTCGTCGCCGGCATCGCTGAATTCGCTCAGGATCGGCATCCCCACGATCGGGCGGCTGCGCAGCGCGGCATCGGGATTGTTCACATCGGTGGCAGGCGCGCCCGCCTTCGCCTTGATCACCTTGGCGATTCGCCCACATGTTGAACCGCCGCACTGGCCGATCTGGACGATCGCGCTGCCATCCTGGGTCAGCCATTTGCCCGCAATCGGTTGTGCGGCCTGCGCCGGCCCGGCAAGGGTGAGCGCAGCGAGCGAGAGCGCGCCAGGCGCGGCGAGACGGGCGATCCTCATGATCGCCTTATCAGGGGACGGCGATGAACACGCAATGGACGATCGGCATCATCGGCGGCTCCGGCCTCTACGCGATTGAGGGGCTTGAGGACGCTGAGTGGCGGCCCGTCTCCTCCCCCTGGGGCGCGACCTCGGACGACATATTGTTCGGCCGCATTGGCCCCGTCGGCCTGCGCTTCCTGCCCCGTCACGGCCGCGGCCATCGCATCGCGCCCGGCGACATTCCGGTCCGCGCCAACATCGATGCGCTGAAGCGCGCCGGCTGCACTGACCTGATCGGCGTCTCGTCGGTGGGCTCCTTGCGCGAGGAGCTGGCGCCCGGCCGCTTCGTCGTCGTCGACCAATTCATCGACCGCACCGTCGGCCGTCCCGCCAGCTTCTTCGGCACCGGCATGGTGGCGCACGTCTCGCTCGCCGATCCTGTGTGCGAGCGGCTGTCCGCCTTCGCCGGCGCCGCGGTCCAGGCGGCGGGCGGCAAGGTGACCGAGGGCGCTACCTATCTCGCGATGGAGGGCCCGCAATTCTCCACCCGCGCCGAAAGCGAGATGTATCGCCAATGGGGCTGCGACGTCATCGGCATGACCGCCATGCCCGAGGCGCGGCTCGCACGCGAGGCGGAGCTGCCCTACGCGCTGGTCGGCATGGTCACCGATTACGATTGCTGGCGCGAGAATGAGCAGCCAGTGGAGGTGAGCGAGATCGTCGCGCAGATGGCGGCGAACGGCGTCATCGCCCGGTCGATGATCCGCGCCCTCGTCGCCGCGCTGCCGGCGCAGCGTACCCCGTCGCCAATCGACACGGCGCTGAACGGCGCGATCCTCACCGCGCCGGACCGCTGCGATCCCGCACTCGCCGCACAGAATTCCGCCATACTCGCCCGACTAAACGGTTGAATCGCTCCTCCACGTCCCGCATGGCAGCTTCGATGAAGCCAGCCGCCACTGAACCGTTGCGATCGCTTCCGGAGGTTTATGCCTCCATCCGTGTTCCCGAAGGCGCCGGCTTCTGGCGCCGCCTGTTCGCGTTCGTCGGCCCCGGCTGGCTGGTCGCCGTCGGCTATATGGATCCGGGCAATTGGGCCACCGACATCGCCGGCGGCTCGGCCTTCGGCTATACCTTGCTCAGCGTCATCCTCTTGTCGAACCTCATGGCGATCGTGCTTCAGGCATTGTCGGCCCGGCTCGGCATCGGCGCGGGGATGGATCTCGCCCAGGCGTGCCGCCGGCAATATTCGCGGCCCGTCAGCTTTGTCCTGTGGGTGCTGTGCGAGATCGCGATCATCGCCTGCGATCTGGCGGAGGTGCTAGGCACCGCCATCGCGCTGAAGCTGTTGTTCGGCCTGCCGCTAGTGGCCGGCGTCTGCGTCACCGCGGTCGACGTGTTCCTGATCCTCGCGCTGCAACGCTACGGCTTCCGCCGGCTGGAGGCGTTCGTCGCCGCCTTGCTGATCGTCATCGCCGGTTGCTTCGCCTTCGAGCTGGCCTGGGCCGGGCCGGACTGGGCGGCCGCTGCCGCCGGCCTCATTCCGACGACCGAGATCATCAGCAACCCGCTGATGCTCTACATCGCGATCGGCATCCTCGGCGCCACGGTGATGCCGCACAACCTCTACCTCCATTCCGCGATCGTGCAGACCCGCGCGGTGGGGAAGGGGGTCGCTGAAAAGCGCGACGCGCTGAAGATGGCGACGATCGATTCCACCGTCAGCCTCGGCCTCGCCTTCTTCATCAACGCCGCGATCCTGGTGCTCGCCGCCGCCACCTTCCACGTCGCCGGCCGTACCGAAGTGGCCGAGATCGAGGAGGCGCATCAATTGCTCGCCCCGATGCTCGGCGTCGGCGCGGCGAGCGCGGTGTTCGCCATCGCCTTGCTCGCCAGCGGGCAGAATTCCACCGTCACCGGCACGCTCGCCGGGCAGATCGTGATGGAGGGGTTCCTCGAACTGCGCCTGCCGATGTGGCTGCGGCGGCTGATCACCCGCGGCCTCGCCATCATCCCGGCGGTGGCGGGCGTGCTGATCGCCGGCGATTCCGGCGCGACTCAATTGCTGGTGCTCAGTCAGGTCGTGCTCAGCCTGCAATTGCCCTTCGCGGTCCTGCCGCTCGTTGCCTTCACCGGCAGCCGGCGCCTGATGGGGTCGATGGCCGCCCCGCGCTGGCTGATCGCGCTTGCCTGGGGGATCGCCGCCGTGATCGTGCTGCTCAACGGCTGGATGCTCTGGGGCATGATGACCGGCCAGGGCTAGGGTGCCTGCCGGGCGCCTGCGCCATCGCGCGGCGCCCGGCAATGTGCAATCAGGCGAACACGGCCACCGACTGCATCTGCTCGGCGACCATCTCGCCCCGGCTGTTCCAGATGCCCATCTGCTGCGACGAACTGCCCGCGCGCGCATAGTCGGCGTTGGAGCGCAGCAGCCACCAGCCGTCCTCGGTCGATGGCGTCGGCCCCAGCACGTTCAGGATCCACGTCAGTGAACTCATCGGCACGTTGCGCCCGATCAGTCGCAGCGCCGCCGGCGGCAGGCAGTCACCCACCGCGAGCAATTCCACCATCGGGTCCAGACCCTCGCGCTCGTTGAGCCGCGTCCAGCGCAGCCATTCGGCGGGCAGCAGGTTCGGCCCGTCGCGGCGGTCGAGGAACTCGAAATTCTGCGTGAAGGCGACCGCCGGATGCCCCTTGAAGGTCGTTTCCTCCGGTCCCGGCTTCGCGAAATCGGGCACGGTCGTCACCGCATAATCCAGCTCGCTTTCGATCGCGCGCATGAAGACGAAGGTGCAGCGCAGGCCAAGCCCCGCCTCGCTCTCGATATCGGCCTGGATGAACGCCGCATTCTTGCCCCGCCGCAGCCGGTGCGCCGTTACCAGGATCGGCCCGGCCAGCGGGCCGATGAAGCTTACCTGCGCCGACCGCAGCGGGGGCAGGTCGGTGTCGGACTGCATCGCGCAGTGCAGCGCGATCGCCGCCGACAGCCCGCCATAGCCGGTCCGCCCCTGCAGCCACCCGTCCGGGATCTCGCCGCGCCAGCCGGGGCCATCGCCCAGCGGGGTCAGGCCGTCCAGGATCTGCTTCAGGCTCGTCATGCATTCACCCCTTCGAATTCACCCTGGGCGAGCCGATCGCGCAGCTCGCGCTTCAATACCTTGCCGATCGCGCTGCGCGGCAGCTCGTCGGTGACGTACAGCTTCGACAGTCGCTGGGTTTTGCCCAGTTTCTCATTGACCGCTGCGCGAACCTCCTCCGCGCTCGCCGCAGCGCCGGGGCGGGGGACGTAGAAGCCGACCGGCGTCTCGCCCCATTCCTCGCTCGGCACGCCAACGACGGTGCAATCGGCCACCGCCGGATGCTGCGCCAGCACCGCTTCCAGATCGGACGGGTAGATGTTGAACCCGCCCGAAATGATCATGTCCTTCTTGCGGTCCATCAGGATCAGGAAGCCGTCCTCGTCGATACGCCCGACGTCGCCGTGGCGGATCCAGCGCCTGCCCTCCGCGTCATGATATTCCGCGTCGCGCGTGGCGCCCTCGCGCTTGTGATAACCGTTCATCATCGCCGGCGAGCGCCCGACGATCTCGCCCATCTCCCCGGGCGCCACTTCGTTGCCGTCCTCGTCCAGCAGCAACGCCTCATGCCCGGGCGACAGCTTGCCGACGGTGTGCAGCTTGTCGGGGTTCTCGTCCGCCACCAGGATGAATGACGCGCCGCCCTCGGTCATGCCGTAATATTCCACCAGCTTGCCCGGCCAGCGGTTCAGGATGTCGCGCTTCAGCTCGGCCTTGAACGGCGCTGAGGTGCAGGTCTTGAAGCGGAAGGCGCTGAGGTCGAAACTGTCGAAATCGGGCAGCGCCATGATGCGCTGATATTGTACCGGCACCAGCATCGTGTGCGTCGCGCGATATTGCTGCGCCAGCTCCAGATAACGGCGCGCATCGAACTTCTTCATCAGCACCACCGTGCCGCCCCAGGCGAGCGTCGGCAGGAAACTGACCAGCGTGGTGTTCGAATATAGCGGCGTTGCCAGCAGCGTGACGGCGGTGTCGAACCCGGCCGTGCTGTTGCGCGACAGATGCTGCCAGCGCATCGTGTGGCTCTGCACAATCCCCTTGGGGATGCCGGTCGTGCCCGACGAGTAGATGATGTTGAACGCGTCGAGCGGCGCGATCTCGACCGGCGTCGGCGTGCTCTCCTCCGGCGCCAGCCACTGGTCCAGTTCCTCCAGCATGACGATCCGGGCCGACATCGTCTGGCCGGCCAGCGCATCGGCATTGGCGCGATCGAGGGAGACGAGGTTGGCGCCGCTGTCCTCCACCATGCCGGCGATCTGCTCCGGCGTGGCGGATGGCTGGATCGGCGCGGCGATCGAACCAGCGCGCACCGCGGCCAGGAACACGATCGACTGCGCGACGCTCGGATAGCTGACGATCGCCACCGCCTGTCCCTGCGCCGTGCCGTCGCGCTGAAGCGCCGCCGCGGCGCGGTCCATCGCCCGGTCCAGCTCGGCATAGGTGATTTGCGCGTCGCCATCGGCGATCGCCAGCTTGTCGGGCTGGTTGGCGGCGTGGCGGCGGATCAGGTCCGGCAAGGTGCCGAAATCCCGTGCGAGCAGGTCTTCAACTCTCTCCATGATTCCTGCGCTAGCGGGCGCCGCTGCCGAATGCCATACGCGACATTCGAATTTAAAGGAGAGTCAAATGGACGGCGGAGTGGCAATCGTCACCGGCGGGGGTACCGGGATCGGGGCAGCGGTGGTTCGCCGGCTCGCGGCACGCGGCGTGCGCAGCGTCATCAACTATGCGCACAGCCGTGCCGAGGCGGAGGCGCTGGCGGCAGAGGTCGGCAACGGCTCGATCGCGGTACAGGCCGACATCGCCGACGACGCCGAATGTCGGAAGCTCGTTGCCGCCGCCACTGACACCTTCGGCCGGCTCGATTTCCTCGTCAACAATGCCGGCCGTACCAAACATGTCATGCATGAGGATCTCGACGGCCTCGACGCCGACGATTTCATCGACATTTACCGGCTGAACACCATTGCCGCCTTCCAGATGGTCCGCGCCGCTGCGCCCGCGATGCGCGAAGGGCCGATGAGCGCCGTAGTCAATATCGCCTCGATCGCCGGCATCCAGGGCGTCGGCTCCTCGATCGCCTATGCCGCTTCCAAGGGCGCGCTGATCACCATGACGCAAAGCCTCGCCCGCGTCCTGGCGCCGGCGATCCGCGTCAACGCCGTCGCGCCCGGCTATGTCGGCACCGGCTGGTTCGAAAAGTCGCTCGGCGTGGAGGGCAAAGCAAAGCTCGACGCCAATGTCGCGCGCCGTACCCCGATGGCGATGGCTCCGCAGGCAGAGGATATCGCCGGCCCGATCGAGATGCTGCTCGACCCCGCCGGCCGCGCGATTACCGGCGAAACCTGGCGCGTCGATGCCGGCTTCCACCTCGATACCGGCGGCAGCCGCCGTCCCGGTCGGGAGAATTGAAGGTTGCTGGCCGCGATGTCTCGGTTCGCGGCCGATAATCTCTGGTAACAGGCCATGATACCCCGCCAGCACGCCGGCGGGGTATCACGGCGGGCCGGCTCAGCGCCCCGTGTTCGCGGTCTGGCCGAACAACACCTTCTTCGCCTCGTCGGACATCGGCGCCGGCGCGGGCTGGATCTCCTTCCCCTTGGCATAGGCGCGCTCGGTCGCCGGCCGCGCCTTGATCGCCGCGTGCCAACGCGCGATGTTGGGAAATTCGCTCAGGTCCTGCCCCTGCGCCTCGGGCAGGATCCAGGGATAGCTCGCCATATCGGCGATCGTGTAATCGTCGCCCGCCACGAACGGTCGATCTGCCAGGCGACGATCAAGAACGCCGTACAAGCGATTGGTTTCATTCAGATATCGGTTGATTGCGTAGGGCACCTTCTCGGGCGCGTAATTGCGGAAATGGTGGTTCTGCCCCAGCATCGGTCCCAGACCGCCCATCTGCCACATCAGCCACTGGTTCACCTCGGCCCGCGCACGCATGGTGTCCCCTCCGAAACGCCCGGTCTTTTCGGCCAGATACAACAGGATAGCGCCCGATTCGAAGACGGAGATCGGCGCACCGCCATCGGCAGGCTCATGATCGACGATCGCCGGCATCCGGTTATTGGGCGCGATCTTCAGGAAGTCGGGCTTGAACTGCTCGCCAGTGCCGATGTTCACCGGAATGATCCGGTAGGGAACGCCGGTTTCCTCCAGGAAAAGCGTGATCTTGTGCCCATTTGGTGTCGGCCAATAATGAAGATCGATCATGCAATTCTCCCTTGTGGTTCGTGGGCCAGATGGGGGCTGGGGCCGATCAGGCAAGCACCGCGCGACGCCGCACCACGCCCAGCAGGAACACGGCAAAGGTGACGGCACACAGCAACGAGGCGAGCAGGAAAGCACCGCCCGCATGGCCGCGCTCGGCACCAAAGGCCAGTGCTTGGGTCATCGCCAGCGGGCCCACGATGGCCGCGACGCTGGAGAGGCTTGCCAGCCCGCCTTGCAACGCACCCTGGTTCGCGGAGTCGACGCGGGTCGACAGGATCGCATTGATCGACGGTCCGACCAGCCCGGTCACCGCCCCGGCTGCGATCAGCGCGTAGAGCTGCCACCCCTGCTGCGCAAAGGCGTAGAGCGCAAAGACTATCACCCCCGCCGTCAGCCCGATCAGCACCGTACGATCCTCCCCGAACCGCTTGATCGTCGGCCCGATCAGAAACACCTGCGCCAGCATCATCGACAGGCCTGACGCGGCCAGCGACCATCCGATCGCCTTGCTGTCCCACTCCAGCGCGATGCTGACGTAAAAGGTCCAGGTCGAGGGATAGACCATATGCGCGATCTGCCACAGCAACGCGCCGATCAGCAGCGCCGCAGCACCGCCGGCGTGAAAGAGCGGGACAAACGCGCCGACCGGATTGGCACGGCGCCAGTCGAAGGGGCGGCGGTTCTCCGGCACCAGCGTCTCCGGCATCACCGCCAGGATCAGCGCCGCATTGGCGAAGGCCAGCGCCGCCGCGGCGACAAAGGGCGCGCGCGGTCCCAGGTCACCCAACAAGCCGCCGATCGCCGGCCCCAGGATGAACCCGCCACCGAACGCCGCGCCCAGCAGGCCGAACATCCGCCCGCGCTGCTCGGGCGGCGTGACGTCCGCGATGACGGCATTGGCCGGGCCATAGGTCGCACCCGCGATTCCGGCGATGGCGCGGCCTGCAAACAGCCAGCCGAGCGACGGCGCAAAGGCCATGAAGGCATAGTCGATCCCGAAGCAGCACAGGCTGATCAGCAATACGCGCCGTCGGCCGTATCTGTCTGAAAGGCTGCCGATTACCGGACCGGCAAAGAAATGGGTGACGGCGTAGATCGCCAGCAGATAGCCGCCGATCCGCGTCGCATCGGCAAGATCGACGCGTCCGAGCTCTACGATCAGCGCCGGCAGAACGGGAAGCACGATCCCGAAACCGATGGAATCGATCAGCATCGCTGCGATCGCGACGGGCACGGCTGGATGATCGAATCGCATCAGCTCACCTTCCGGCGAAACCGCATAGACGAACAGGTAACAGTTGTCGCTTTGCTTGCCATCGGAAACGTGGCATGAATGCGCCATACCCGATATTCAGAATCGGCTTCGGAGAAATGATTGATGGCAAGCGCCGCCGAACTGGACCGTTCCGCAGACACGATTGATGCTTTCCGCGCTGAGGCGCGCGCCTGGCTCGAAGCGAACTTCCCGCAAAGCCTGCGTGGCAAGGATAACGCCATGTCGGCCGTTGATGGTCCGACGGAGGAAACCGCCGAGCAGAAGGCGTGGCGCGAGGCGATGGGCGCCAAGGGTTGGGGCACGCCCACTTGGCCGAAGGAATATGGCGGCGGCGGGCTGACCCGCGAACAGGCGCGCGTGCTGGGTGAGGAAATGGCGCGCATCGGCGCCTGGAACCCGATCGGCGGCATGGGCGTGATGATGTTCGGGCCGACGCTGCTGGAATATGGCAGCGAGGAGCAGAAGCAGAAGCACATCCCCGGCATCGTCCGCGGTGAAGTGCGCTGGTGCCAGGGCTATTCGGAGCCGGGCGCCGGTTCGGACCTCGCGTCCTTGCAGACCTTCGCCGAGGACAAGGGCGATCATTACATCGTCAACGGCCAGAAGACCTGGACGAGCGGCGGCCAGTGGGCGGACAAGTGCTTCGCGCTGGTGCGCACCGACAAGACGCAGAAGCATGCCGGCATCAGCTTCCTGCTGATCGACATGGATGCCGAGGGCGTCGAAACCCGCCCGATCAAGCTGATCTCTGGCGCCTCGCCCTTCTGCGAGACCTTCTTCACCAACGTGAAGGTGCCCAAGGAGAATTTGGTCGGCCAGGAAGGGCAGGGCTGGACCATCGGCACCCGGCTGCTGCAGCACGAGCGTAATTCGCTTTCCGGCGGCGGCGGCTCGCAGGGCCGCATGAACCAGGGCGAGCAGATCCCGTCGATCGCGAAGAAGTATCGCGGGGTCGATGCCGAAGGGAAGCTGGCCGATAGCGACCTGCGCACCCGCATCATCAAGCATGAGATGGACCAGCGCGCCTTCGCGCTCACGCTGCGCCGTGCGGCACTCGAGGCCAAGGGCAATGCCGGTCCGTCCGCCGCCACCAGCGTGATGAAGAACGTCGGCGCCCGCATCACTCAGGATCGCGCCGAACTGGCGATCGAGATCATGGGCATGCAGGGCCTCGGCTGGGAAGGCGAGGGCTTCAGCAACGAGGAACTGGCGGCAACCCGCACTTGGCTGTGGGGGAAGGCGGTGTCGATCTACGGCGGTTCGACCGAGATCCAGAACAACGTCATCGCGAAGCGCATCCTGGGGATGCTCGACCACCAGTAATCGCTGGTTTGTTATTCGGTTAGGCGCGGGCGAACGCGTCGGAGAGGGCCGGGTCGAGGAGCGGGCGCACAGACGTCCGCCCTCCCCGGCAGGTCCTTCGTTAAAGGGTTTGAGAAATGGCGTTGCTGAACGACGAACAGGTGATGTTGCGCGACATGGCGCGCGAGTGGGCCGACAATGAGTCGCCAACCACCGCGTTCCGCAAGCTGCTCGACGCAGCACCGGCCAAGGGGTTCGATCCCGAGGCATGGAATACGATTGGCCAGATGGGGTGGGCGGGCATTCTCATCCCCGAGGAATTCGGTGGCTCTGCCTTCGGTTATCTATCGCTCGGACTGGTGGTCGAGCAGCTCGGCCGCAATCTGGCTGTGAGCCCGCTGTCTTCGACCGCAGTCGCGGCAAGCGCGATCGCGACGGGCACGTCCGACGCGGCAAAGTCCGACTGGCTGGGCAAGCTCGCCAGCGGCGAGGCGGTTGCCACGCTCGCGATCGATGAAGGCCCGCTGCACACCGGTGTCGATAATCTCCAAACTACCGTGTCGGGCAGTTCGCTGAGTGGTGCCAAGAAGTTCGTCGCCGAGGGTGACGGCGCTGACGTGTTCGTCGTGGCCGCTGCTGATGGCCTCTATGTCGTGGCGAAGGGTGAGGGGGTCACCGTCCACACGCGCCGCATGGCGGACAGCCGCAGCCATGCCGACGTCACCTTCACCAACGCGCCGGCTGAGAAGCTCGGCGGGCCGGAGCTCAGCCGCGCCATTGTCGATCGCGCCACTGCCGTCACCACAGCGGAAATGCTTGGCATGGCGGAGAACGCGTTCAGCCAGACGCTCGACTACCTCAAGCAGCGCGTGCAGTTCGGCCAGGTCCTGTCGACCTTCCAGGCGCTGCAGCACCGCATGGCAAAGATGAAGACCGAAATCGAGCTGATGCGGTCCGCCGTTGAGGGCGCGTTGGAAGCAATCGACGCAAATCGTTCGGACGTCGACCAGGCGGTCAGCCTGGCAAAGGCGGTGGCGAATGACACGCTGCGTCTTGTCAGCCGTGAGATGGTGCAGCTGCACGGCGGCGTCGGCATGACCGACGAATATGATGCCGGCCTCTATCTGAAGCGCTCCGCCGTGCTGGAGACGATGTGGGGCAATGCCAGCTACCATCGTGACCGTTTTGCGCGGCTCAACGGATATTAAAACACGTTACAGTAATTCCGGTATGGAGGCGGGTGTTCTCTGCAACACCCGCCATATTTATACTTGCCGAACGCTGGTGAGCCGCATTGTCGCTTGACCTTACGGAAAGTGCGTCGTCTATTCGATGATACGGTACGGCCCGAATAGAGGCTGACCGCATCGGGAGAGAGATGATGGCGAAAGCGCTTTTCGTCCGCGGCACCGCATGTTCGGCGCTCGCGTGGGCCCTTCTCACCGCCGGAACGGCGCACGCACAGATCGGCGGCGACCCCACGGCCATCCAGTCGGCACCGGCCACCAACGACACGGCAGCACCAGACATCGTCGTCACCGGCACGCTGATCCGCGGCACGCCGGAGAATTTGGCCGTGCCGGTGGATGTCATCTCCAGCGAGGAACTGGCGAAGCAGGGCGCACCGACGGCGGTCGATCTGCTCAAGAACCTGACCGTGGCGAACGGCACGGTGGGTGACGCCAATCAGTTCGACACGCGCGCGCAAGGCTCCGAAGGTGTTGCCTCGGTCAACTTGCGTGGTCTGGGGCCGCAGCGTACCCTGGTGCTCCTCAACGGCAAGCGCATGGTGCCATCCGGGCTCGGCATCCCGATCGTCGACGTCAACATGTTCCCGACCTCCGCGATCGGCCGGGTCGAAATCCTGAAAGATGGCGCCGCGGCGACCTATGGGTCGGACGCCATCGCCGGCGTGGTGAACTTCATCACGCGCACTGATCAGCAAGGCTTCCTCGTTTCCGGTGACTATCGCTGGATCAAGGGGTCGAACGGCGATTACGGCGCGGCGGCGTCGTACGGGCACAAACAGGACAATTTTCGTGTCTTTGCCTCGATCGGCTATCAGCGGCGCTCCGAGCTTCGCTTCACCGATCGTGATTACGCGGTGCAGCCCTATCCCACCAACCCACAAGGTGCGTGGACCGGGGGCGGCAGCCCCGGCAACTTCGATTTCAACGGTACGGTCGGCGGCATCAATCTCACGACTGATCTCGGTTGCCAAGGGCTCGGCGGCTTCCGCAGCGCGCCCGGCTCCAACACCGACCGTTGCTTCACGCAATTCGGCCAGTTCGATAATCTGATCGAGCCGGAGGAGCGCTTCCAGGCCTTCCTCGACACCGAGTTCGACGTGGCTGACAATGCGTCGCTTCGCCTGACGGGGCTGTATTCGTTCACCAACACCCGGGTGACGAGCTCGCCCAGCTACCTGCCGACACTGCCGCCATCGACAAACGCGGCGTTCGGCAATGGCTCGCTGTTCGTCATCCCCGGCTATGCACCGGCGCTGCGTGACTATTGCGCATTGTACGGCGCGCAGGCGGGGTGCTCGCGCTCTGCGTCCGGCGCACTCGACAGCGCGGTCGCGCTGCCGGTGCTGTTCCGGCCCTTCCTGCTCGGCGGCAATCCCTTGTTCGAAAGCCGCAGCAACGATCGCGGCTCCGCCGTGTCGAAGCGCGAGACGGAGGCGATGCGCTTCACCGCCGACCTTCATATCGAAGTCAGCAGCAACATCGATTTCACGACGGGCTTCACCTTCAGCGAATATCATCGCGACTATGACGGCACCGACACCTTCGGCGATCTGCTGCAAAACGCGATGGCGGGCTTCGGCGGGCCCAATTGCGCCTATGCGTCAACCGCCTCGCGCGCTGGGCTGACCCCGGCGCAGCTGGCGGGCCTTGCGGGCACCAACGGCTGTACGTTCTTCAACCCTTTCTCGACCGCGATACCGGCCAACGCAGTCACCGGCATCCTCAACCCTAACTTCGCGGGCACGCGCAATCCTGCCGGCTTCAATCTCTCGCCCGGCGCTGGCCTCATCAATGACCTGGCGACCATCGACCTGTTCTTCCGCACGCCCAACACGCAGGTTCGTACCCAGCAATATGTCGGCGACGTCGCGCTTTCGGGCCGTACCGGCATCCGGCTGTGGGCCGACAGGGATATCGGATTTGCGGTGGGCGGCCAGTATCGCAAGAACACGTTCCAGACGCTGCTCAACAACGACGCCAATATCGCTGTGACGCCGTGCCCGGGAACGCCGCTCAACCCGAATGCGACCTGTAACCCGCAAACCGGGGCGCTCGGCTTCCTCGGCACCAATCCCGAACGCACGGCGGACGCCGATGTGTACGCCCTGTTCGCCGAGCTGCAGATCCCGATCATCGACGCGATCAACCTGCAATTGTCGGCGCGGTATGAGGATTACCGCGGCAACGTGGGCTCCACCTTTGATCCGCAGGCGCGCCTGAAGATCGAGCTGACCGACTGGCTCGGCATCCGCGGCGGCGTCGGCACCAGTTTCCGTGGGCCGCCGCCTCAGAACCTGTCGGGCTCCGGCGTGTCGCTGCAGGTGATCGGCACCGGTTTCCGCGCGGTGGAGATCTTCGGCAATCCAAACCTGCGCCCGGAAAGCGCAACCACCTATAATGGCGGCATCCTGATCGATCGCGGGCCGTTCAACGCCAGCCTCGACTATTGGCGCTACGACCTGAAGGGGCCGATCGAATCGGAGCCGGTGTCCGGGCTGGCCAATGCGCTGTTCGGCGCGAGTGGCACCGCCAATTGCGGCAATCCGGCCTTTGCCGCACTCCAGTCGCGCTTCACCTTCAACGCAGCGGGTTGCGGCATCAACAATGTCAGCCGCCTGCGTACGCAGGTGTTCAACAGCGCAGACGTGAAGACGTCCGGCCTTGATTTCACCGCCAGCTATCGGGGTGAACTCGGCCCCGTCGAACTCACCGTGGGCGGCGCTGCGACCTATGTCATCGATTATGATATCAAGGATCTGTTCGTCGAAGGCATTCTGGTGCAGCCAGCGTTCGACGCGGTCGGAAAGCTGAATTTTCAGACCACCGCATACCCGATCCCGCAATGGCGCGGGAACTGGTACGTGCAGGGGGACACCGGGCCACATTCGCTGAGGCTCCAGTTCAACTATGTCGACGGCTATACCGATCAGCGCGGTCCCGCCATTTTCGGGCCCAACGCGGGTGCACTGGCTGGAGCGTCGGTAACCCGCGGCAAGGAAATCGGATCTTGGCGGACGTTCGACGCGACGTACCGTCTGGCGCTTGACACCGGCACGACCTTCACGCTTGCGGCGGTCAACATCTTCAACCGCGACCCGCCGTTTGCGCGCCTTGACCCCAATTACGACAGCTTCACTGCGTCGCCGCTCGGGTTCACCCTGAAAGCGGCGGTTTCACAGGCCTTTTGACCTTCGGCGGGCAGCATTGTTGCGAAACATTGCTGCCCGTACCAATGCCACTGGTGTATTCCTTTCGCCTCGTTAAAGATCGAAGGGCGTATACAAGCGTAGGAGAGCGATATGGATGCCAGCACCACATGGGTGCATGATGACCGTGACAGGAAGGCACTCAGCCGTCGCGGATGGACGCTGGCACTGCTGACCACGGCCTATTTCTTCAGCTTCATGGACCGGCAGATCCTCGCGATCCTGCTGGAGGCGATCAAGGCGGACCTGCACCTCTCGGACACCCAGCTCGGGCTGCTGTCCGGCCTCGTGTTCGCCATTTTCTACGCCACCCTCGGCCTGCCGATCGCGCGCCTCGCGGATCGATCAAGCCGCAGCAACATCATCGCAATCAGCATTGCCTTCTGGAGCGCCATGACGGCGCTGTGCGGCTTCGCGCAGAATTTCGTGCATCTGATGTTCGCCCGTATTGGCGTCGGCATCGGGGAGGCCGGGTTTGGCCCGCCCAGCCAGTCGATCATCGCCGATCTCTATCCCCCCGAGAAGCGCGCAAGCGCTATGGCGATCTACTCGCTCGGCGTTCTGCTTGGCGGTGGGCTCGGCATGGTGATCGGCGGGTTTGTGGCGCACTCCTACGGCTGGCGCGTGGCGCTGATGGTTGTTGGCCTTCCCGGGATCGTGCTGGCCATCATCATGAAGCTGTTCGTGGTCGAGCCGCGCCGTGGCCTCGCCGACGGAAAGGTACCCGCGGCCCCCGCCGATGCGCCGGTCATCGGCATGTGGCAGGGCATCGCCTCGATGTGGCATAATCGGGCCGCGTTCCACCTCGTCGCGGCGATCACCATCACCTCGCTGGTCGGCTATGCCGTGACCGGCTGGGGACCCAGCTACATGCAGCGCTCGCTCGGCATGTCGATCCTCGACGTGTCCAAATATGTCGCACTGCCCGCGGCGCTGATCGCCGGCTTCTCGGCCATGCTGGGCGGCTGGCTGTGTGACCGCGTGGCAAAGAGCAAGGGCATCTATGCCCAAAGCTATGTCGTCGTTGTCCTGAAGATCATCGCCTTTCCCTTCGCGCTGGGCTTCTACTTTGTCGATCACCTGTGGCTCGCGCTCAGCTCGTACTTCGTCGCGGCGATCTTTGCCGGCGCTTACATCGGCCCGACCTACGCCATGATCCAGCACCTCGCGCCGCTGCGGCTGCGTGCCACCTGGGCGGCGTTGACGCTGCTGGCGACCAGCCTGCTTGGCCTCGGCCTCGGGCCGTTCGCGGTCGGTCAGATCAGCGATCTCCTGCGGCCCACCTATGGTGGTGAATCGCTCCGCTGGGCGATGTTCTCGGTGGCGATGCTGACGCCGTGGGGCATCTTCCACTACTGGCGCGCAGGCGTTCTGATGAAGCGCCAGGAGGAGGCCGCAAAGGCCGCCTGACGGCTCCCGCCGGCGCCCTTCGGGGCGTCGGCACCACCCGCCCGCGGCAGGTGTCGTTAAGCTTAGCGCAACCTTTGCGGCAGTGCCGCATTGTAGCGGAAACGTTACTCAAGGTTGCTTCGATGAAACAGATCGTTCCGATCGTGCTCGCCCTGATCCCGCTTGCTGCCGTGGTGGGAGCGTGCGTCACGGTTCCTTGATCCGCCATTACATCGACATGGAGCGACGCCCGTCCTTGATCCTCAAGGGCGGGCGTTGTTCTTATGGTCACCCTTGCTATTACATTGCGCGCAACCGAATATAGCCTCTCGGAAGCTTTGGAGGAACGAGATGAGCGCATTGTACACGACGAAGGTAACGGCTGTCGGGGGCCGCAGTGGCACCGTGCGAAGCGAGGACGGCATCCTCGATCTTTCGCTCGCGATGCCAAAGGAACTCGGTGGAAAGGGTGGAGCGACCAATCCGGAGCAATTGTTCGCTGCCGGCTACGCCGCATGTTTCGAAAACGCCGTGATCCATGTGACCCGCGGAAAGGCCGTGAAGGTCCGCGACGACGATATCGAGGTGATCGCTGATGTGGGGCTTCAGCCCGCGGCCGGCGGGGGCTTCGCGCTTACCGTGGCGCTTGACGTCACCATCGCTGGTGTGGACCAAGCGCAGGCCCAAGAGATTGTTCAGGCCGCGCACGCAATTTGCCCCTATTCCAACGCGGTGCGGGGCAATGTTGACGTGGCGCTCAACGTATCGACGCGCTGACAAAAGGACGGCTCTGCCCGTCGGCAGAGCCGTCCCTTATCACCGTCCGATCAAGCGCGTCCGTTTTACCCGCTTCCCCAACCGCGCCGCTGACTCGTCGCAACGGACGCACGGCGTGGCGGCAATTCAGCACAAATTGTTGGTCTTTTCGCGCGACCTGAGGCAGCGGGCGGCGCGATGCTGCCCTGCATGCGCGAAACCAATGAAATAAAGCGAAGTTGTGTTGCCTTGATGATCAAGCGCAACGTTTCTTTCGCGTCTTGGCATCGGTCGTCTCGCTCGGGCTTTACCGTTGATGAACAGTTACGATCTAGCAATGCCCTTTCTGGTTAATCCCACGCGATTCCTGCTGCATTATGTGGCGGCCCGACCCTGGATATTCCTGCTGCTGGGCCTTCTGGTCGCTGGCGCGTCGGTCAGTTCGATCGGCGTCCAATATGCGATGAAGGTGTTGATCGACACCATGACCGGCGATGATCGCATCCGGTCTGCGGTCTATGCCGCGCTGGCAGCGTTCCTCGGCCTCGTCATCATCGAAAGCCTGCTGCAGCGGCTCGCCGCGCTGACGCTCGGCCAGGCCACCGTCGTGTCCGGCGTCGCCATCCGGCTCGACATGGTGAACTATCTCACCGGCCATCAGATGCCGTTTTTCCAGAACCAGCGCGCTGGCTCGCTGGGGCATCGTATCTCCGGGCTGGCGGGCATCTTCGGCGCCATCATCCACCGCCTGCTGCAGGAGGTGACGCCGCCGCTGATCGTATTTGCCGGCGCGATGCTGATCTTCATCACGATCGACGTGCGCATGGCGATCGTCCTCGGCGGGATCTTCGTGGTGGTGACACTCGGCCTCGTGCTGCTCGGGCTGCGCGGCCATGTCCATCACAAGGCGTTTGCCGAACACGCCGGCACGGTGGGCGGTGAGCTCGTCGACTTCATCGGCAACATCTGGGTGGTGAAGGCCTTTGCTGCCGGCGAGCGTGAGATGTCCCGTTTGCGCGGCTTCCTCGATGACGAGGCGATCGCCCAGCGCCGCGGCTGGTTCTTTGTCGAGCGGATGCGCGGGCTGCACGATCTGTCGCTGGCGATCTTCGTCGGCGGGACATTGATCTGGGCAATCGGGCGCTGGTCTGATGGCAACATCACGACCGGCGACGTCGTCGTCATCAGCACGCTTACCTTCCGTATCCTCCACGGCTCGCGCGATCTTGCCATGGCGCTGATCGATGTGAGCCAGCAGTTCAGCTATCTGCGTGAGACGCTCGATATCATTGGCGTGCCGCAGACGCTGAGCGATGCACCGGGCGCGACGCGGCTGCGCGTGGGTGAGGGCAGGGTGGAATTCAACCACGTCACCTTCGGCTATGATCCGCGCCACCCGATCCTGCACGATCTGTCGCTGGAGATCCCCGCCGGCCAAAAGGTCGGGATCGTCGGTCCGTCCGGGGCCGGCAAGTCATCGATGTTGCAGCTGGTTCAGCGCTTCCACGATCCACAGGCCGGGCACGTGCTGATCGATGGGCAACGCGTCGACAGCGTCACGCAGGAAAGCTTGCGCGATGCGGTCGCCGTGGTCCCGCAGGAGGTATTGCTGTTCCACCGCTCGGTGATGGAGAACATCCGCTTCGCCCGCCCCGACGCGGACGATGAGGAGGTGTTCCGCGCCGCGGAGGCGGCGGGATGCGATGATTTCATCCGCCGCTTGCCGCATGGCTATGACAGCATCGTCGGCGAACGCGGCACCAATCTGTCCGGCGGTCAGCGGCAACGAATCGGCATCGCGCGTGCCTTCCTGAAGAATGCCCGGATCGTCCTTCTCGATGAGGCGACGTCGGCGCTCGATTCCGAATCCGAGCTTGAGGTGCAGAACGGGCTGGAGGCTCTGATCCAGAACCGCACCGTGATCGCCGTCGCGCACCGCCTCTCTACGATCGTCAACTTCGACCGCGTGGTGGTCGTATCGGAGGGACGGGTGATCGAGGATGGCCCACCGCAGCAATTGCTGCGCCGCCCGGATGGCGCCTTCCGCGCCTTGTGGGTGATGCAGGTCGAGGGGCTGGATCGATCGTCGGGCATCTCGGCCGCTGGCGAGCGGCTACGCGCCTTGTCCGAACGCAGCCGCGCCCGCGTCCAGCGCATGATGCGCAGCGCCTGGCAGGGGGTAACCGAACGGCCCTAAGGGCAGGGGCTGTGCGCTCCCGTCTCTGCGAACGAAAAGGCTTGACTGGGCAAAGCTGACGTGCGGTAAATGGTTGGTGCCGGCAGCCGCCCGGGCAGGTTTTGATTTCAGAGCCGCTGCTACTTTCCGCGGTTCAGCGCCCTCCAAGCCAGCCAGAGATGCAGTTGCTGACCAGCGAGTAGCGCCGCGCCCATCAGTACCAGCACGGGCAGGGCGAAATGCTCTTGTCCTGGGCGCGGTGCGACCGACAGCGACAACCCGGTCGCGAAGCCGAGCAGGAGAACGACGAGCACGGGCATGAAGGCAAGCGCTACCCGTCGCGGCGCAGACCAGTTTACCTCGCCCATCAGGCTCCATTGCATTGGAAGGCGATCCGCACTGTGGAAGCGCTTGTTCGCGCGGAGGGCGACGCAACTGCTTGTCGCGACGAACAGCAGCAGGACGAGCAGCATCAACATGGTCCGGTTCCTCCGCACCTGAGATTAGCCGCCAATCGGGGGGCGTCAGACAAGAAAAAACCCGCCCGGCGTGATGCCGGACGGGTTTTCAAGCATCGCACAGCGAAGAGCCGATCAGCCCTGCGCCGGCTCCTCGGCCTCGTCGCGGGCCTCGGCGGTGGCGCCGGGCTCTGCGTTAGGGTCGAACTTCTCCAGGAAGCCACCCTGGTCCCGGCCTTCTTCGAAGACCTGCGCCATGACGTCCACGCCAGCCGCCTGCATCTCTGCCTCTTCAGGCGAGCGTGCGACGTTGACCTTGACCGTCACGGACACTTCCGGGTGCAGCGCGACCTTCACGTCGTACACGCCGATCGACTTGATCGGACGGTCGAGCACGACGGCCGACTTGGCGACCTTGTGGCCAGCCTCGTTCAGCGCCTCGACCAGATCGCGAACCGCGACCGAGCCGTACAGCTGGCCGACGTTCGACGCCTGGCGGATGATGGTGACCTGTGCGTCCCTGAAGCTCTTCGCTTCCTTCTCGGCCTCGCCACGACGGTTGGCGTTTTCCGACTCGATGCGAGCACGGTTGGCTTCGAAGACCTTGCGGTTCGCTTCGTTGGCGCGCAGCGCCTTCTTGTTCGGCAGGAGGTAGTTGCGGGCGAAGCCATCCTTCACCTTCACCACGTCGCCGATGGCGCCGAGCTTCTCGACGCGCTCAAGCAGAATGACGTCCATCTGCTCTTCTCCTTACTTAACGACGTAGGGCAGCAGGCCCAGGTGACGGGCGCGCTTGATCGCCTGGGCGAGCTCGCGCTGCTTCTTGGCGCTCACCGAGGTGATACGCGACGGAACGATCTTGCCACGCTCGGACACGAAGCCCTGCAGCAGACGCACGTCCTTATAGTCGATCCGGGGAGCGTCCTTCGCGGAGAAGGGGCAGCTCTTGCGACGACGGAAGAAGGGGCGTGCCATTATGCGTTCTCCTCTTCACGACGACGGCCGCGCTCGCGGTCGCGTTCCTGCTTGCGCATCATCACCGACGGGCCCTGCTCATGCGCGTCAACCTTGACGGTCATGTAGCGGATCACGTCCTCGTTGATGGAATGCTGACGCTCGATCTCGGCGACGGTGTCACCGGGCGCGTCGATCTCGAGCATGACATAGTGAGCCTTGCGGTTCTTCGACATGCGATATGCCATCGAACGCAGGCCCCAGGTCTCGGTCTTGACGACCTTGCCCTGATGATCTTCGACAATCTTGGTGACGGCTTCCGCCATCGCGTCCACCTGCGCCTGTGCCAAATCTTGGCGCGCAAGGAACACGTGCTCGTAAAGAGCCATGTGCTTTCCTTCGTTGGCCGATCGCTGACATGGCCCCGTGCCATGCCCCTCCGGCTGTCGTCCACAACAGCAAAAGGCGAGGAGTCGACGCTCCCCGCCCATGCTCTGCGCTCCTGTACCGGGAGCGGGTCAAATTGCAAGCCTTAGCGGAAGGCGCCCCGGACGATCGTCACGATCTGGCCGTTGCGGCCCAGCAGCAGGGCGTCGTGGCCAGACCGGACCCACTGCTGTCCGCGCTGCGGCGCATAAAGGCGCTTGCCGCGGAACTGGCGATAATCGACCACGCGATAGTTGCGGGCATATCGACGGTCGAACCGCTCGCCTTTGCGCCAGTTGCGATAGGTCGGCTGACGCGTGACGGTGGTGTGCTTCACGACCGTGCCGTTGCCGCGATGCTGAACCGTGCGGGTGGTGGTCTCGCGATGCTGCGCCGATGCGGTGCTGGCGATCACCGGCGTGGCGACCAGCGAGGCTGCAACCGTCGCCTTGATCAGCTTCTTGAACATCTGACTGCTCCTCTTCACTCTCTTGCAGGCGCCGATAGCGCGGCGTCGGAGACCTATCTGGGGCAGGGATGTATCCGACCTGTCACAGTGAGCGGGCGAAATGGTCGCGATTTGTCGCAGGATCGTTGCGAAGCTGAATCGACGTTCAGAATACAAGCATTTCTATACCGGATCGGCCTAGAAGCGGCGCGATGGCGATTCTTCTTGCGTGTGAAGGAAGGGGCAGGGCGGCCCGTGCACCGGCGTCGGCAATGCCGTTGGTCGATGCCCGTGCGCGGCTGCGCTGGGCGCTGCTCCTGCTGGCCGGCATCGCTGCGGCATTGTTCGTCGGCTGGGTCGGCTTCATGGCGTCCGACGATTCGCTCTATTATGCCGGCGCCGTTCGCTGGCTCACCGACCCGCCCTTTGCCGGCAGCGATCACTGGTCCACCCGCTTTCCGCTGACGGTGAGCTTTGCCGCGGTGCTCGCAGCGGTCGGCCGCAACTATGCGGCGTTCGGGGTCACCGCGGTCCTGTTTTACCTTCTGCTGGTGGCAGTCGTCGGTCGCTTCACGGCGCAGCTTGCAGGCGAGCGGAGCGGCTGGATCGCGGCCCTGCTCACCGCCACGCTCGCGGTAGTGGTCACGGACGCCACCACAGTCAGTGTCGATCTTATCGAGGTGGCGGCGCTGATCGGTGGCGCATGGCTGGTCGGCAGCGCCAGCGACGATCGCCGGGGCTTGACCCGTGCGGCGCTCGGCGGCGCGCTGTTCGGCACGGCAGTGCTGTGCCGCGAGACGAGCGTGCTCGCGCTCGCCGCCCTCGGCCCTGCGCTTCTTCTCGGCCGACCCGTGTCGCGCCGGCTCCTGATCGCCTGCGGCCTCGGTGCAGCAGCGGTGCTGGCGGGTGAGGCGCTGTTTCAATGGTCCCTGACGGGCGATCCACTGCGCCGCTACACCATCGCCTTTCATCACGACGAGCACATCAACCGCGCCGCAAACCGGGAGGGCAATTTCCTTCTCTGGCCGCCGATCGACCCCGTGCTTGTCCTTCTGGTCAACGATGACTTCGGCTTGCTCTTCTGGCTTGCCGGAGCCGCATTGTGGCGCGGCGCATGGTCGCTCACCGCGCCTCAGCGCCGCGCTCCGCTGACGCTGCTTGCGGCGATGGCGGGGGTGAGCTTCCTTCTCGTCGCGGCCTTGTACACCAAACTGGTCCTGAACCCGCGCTACTTCATGCTCGCCGCGATCGTCGCGGTCATCGTGCTGGCGATCTGGCTCGATCGACTCGATCGCCGCCTCGGCGCGCTGACCATCGCGCTGCTCGTGTCGACGAACCTGTTGCTGATGAGCGTCGGCAACGCGCATCCCCGCTGGCCGATGGAGGCGCTGGTGCGTGCCGCGCAGGCACATCCCCGGGAGGTGATCGCCGCTGATGCCGACGTCGTGCGCCGCGCCGACATATCGATGGCCTTCATCGGGCAGAGCAACGTGCGCGCGCTACCCCGCGATCCTTCTGACAAGGCCGCGCCGCACCTCGTGGTAGCGCAGGTCGATCAGGCACCGGCCGGTCAGGTGATCGCCCGCTATCCGCCGCCGCCGACACGGCTCGGATCATTGCTCCGCACCCTTGGGTTGGAGCCGCTGGTACCCGCGTCGATCGCCCGCAGGATGTTCGCGCCGGGCACCGAAATGGTACTGGTCCGCACCACCGGCGGTTGACCGCTGCGCCCTGCCACGCCTACCGCGCCCCTCTTCCAATTCAGGAGCGACCGATGCGAGCGTTCATCTTTCCGGGCCAGGGCAGCCAGGCCGTCGGCATGGGCCAGGCACTGGCAGCCGCCAGCCCCGCCGCGCGCGAGGTTTTTGGCGAGGTTGACGAGGCGCTGGGCCAGAATCTCTCCCGCCTCATGGCCGAAGGGCCTGCTGACGAACTGACGCTGACCGAGAATGCGCAGCCCGCGATCATGGCCAATGCCATCGCGACGCTGCGTGTGCTGGAAAAGGAAGGCGGCGTGCGCCTGGCCGACAAGGCCGATGTCGTCGCTGGCCACAGCCTGGGCGAATATACCGCGCTGTGCGCTGCCGGTGCTTTCGATCTTGCGACGACCGCGCGCCTGTTGAAGCTGCGCGGCCAGGCGATGCAGGCAGCGGTGCCGGTGGGTGAGGGCGGCATGGCCGCGCTCCTCGGTGCCGATCTGGCCAAGGCACAGGCGATCGCTGCCGCCGCTGCGGAAGGCGATGTGTGCACCGTCGCCAATGACAATGACCCCTCGCAGGTCGTGATCTCGGGAACGAAGGCCGCGATCGATCGCGCCATCGCGATCGCCAAGGATCACGGTGCGAAGCGCGGCATCGCGCTCCCGGTTTCCGCACCGTTCCATTGCTCGCTGATGCAGCCCGCGGCCGACGCGATGGCCGCCGCGCTCGCAGACGCTGCGATCGCCGCGCCGCTCGTCCCGGTGTACGCCAACGTCCTAGCCGCGCCGGTCAGCGACCCCGACACGATCCGCCGGCTGCTCGTGGAACAGGTCACCGGCATGGTCCGCTGGCGCGAATCGGTGCTGGCGCTGACCGATGCGGGGGTGACCGACTTCGTCGAGTTCGGCGGCAAGGTGCTCGGCCCGATGGTGAAGCGCATTTCGCCGGATGCGAATGCGATCAGCATCGTGTCCATGGATGATATCGAAGCGCTGCTGAAGGCGCTGTGAAGGAGGAAATCTGATGTTCGACCTCACGGGCATGACGGCGCTGGTGACCGGCGCGTCGGGCGGGATCGGATCGGCCGTTGCGCAGGCGCTCGCCGCGCAGGGCGCACGACTGGCGGTATCGGGATCCAATGTCGAGAAGCTGGAGGCGTTCCGCGCCAGCCTCGGCGCGGATCACGTCGCGGTGCCGGCCAATCTCTCCGATGCGGCCGCCGTCGACGCGCTTGTGCCGGCCGCGGTCGAGGCACTTGGTGGCCGGCTCGACATCCTCGTCAACAATGCCGGCGTCACGCGCGACAACCTCACCATGCGCATGAAGGATGACGAATGGGATCAGGTGATCCGCGTCAACCTCGAGGCCGCGTTCCGCCTCATCCGCGCGGCAGCCAAGCCGATGATGAAGCAGCGTTTCGGCCGCATCGTGTCGATCACCTCGGTGGTCGGCCAGACCGGCAACCCCGGCCAGGCGAACTATGCCGCGTCCAAGGCCGGGCTTGTCGGCATGTCGAAGGCGGTGGCGCAGGAACTCGCCAGCCGCGGCGTCACGGTCAATTGTGTCGCGCCGGGCTTCATCCGTTCCGCCATGACCGATGTGCTGCCGGACGCGCAAAAGACTGCCCTGCTGACGAAGATTCCGGCTGGTGATCTTGGTACTGGCGAGGATATTGGCGCCGCCGTCGTCTACCTTGTATCGCGCGAGGCAGGTTATGTCACCGGGCAGACGTTGCACGTCAACGGCGGCATGGCGATGATTTAAAGCAGACTTGTATCGCAGCGAGGCCCGTTCTACCTGCGTTCAGGATTCTACAACCCCCCGACGAAACAAAGGGAATTATTATGAGCGAGACCGCCGACCGCGTGAAGAAGATCGTCGTCGAGCATCTCGGCGTCGAGGCCGACAAGGTGACCGAGGACGCGAGCTTCATCGACGATCTCGGCGCGGACAGCCTCGACATTGTCGAGCTGGTGATGGCGTTCGAGGAAGAGTTCGGGGTGGAAATTCCCGATGACGCTGCCGAGAAGATCACCACCGTGCGCGATGCGATTACTTATATCGACGAGCACAAGGGCTGATCGCCCGCGGGGTGGGGCGGCATGACGTTCGCTCCTGCTTCGCACCGGATTTGAGCGGCCCCCCGTCCCCGGCTAGAGGGCGGGGGGCCGTTTCGTTGTAATGTTCATGGAGTTGCGCAATGCGCCGCGTCGTTGTCACAGGTCTTGGTCTCGTCACCCCGCTTGGGGCAGACGTGGAAACAGCATGGGCCAATATCATCGCTGGCAAGTCGGGCGCAGGCCCGATCACGCGATTTGATGCCTCGGACCAGAAGTGCCGCATCGCCTGCGAGGTGAAGCCGGCCGATCACCCCTACGGCTTCGACGCCGGCAAGCGGGTCGATCACAAGATCCAGCGCCAGGTCGATCCGTTCATCGTCTACGGCATCGATGCGGCTGGCCAGGCGCTCGAGGACGCCGGCCTCACCGAGATGTCGGAGCAGGAGCGTTATCGTGCCGGCTGTTCGATCGGCGCAGGGATCGGCGGGCTGCCGGGGATCGAAAGCGAATCGATCGTTCGCCATGAAAAAGGTCCCAGCCGCGTCAGCCCGCACTTTGTTCACGGTCGTCTGATCAACCTGATCTCGGGTCAGGTCAGCATCAAATACGGCCTGATGGGCCCGAACCATGCGGTCGTGACCGCCTGTTCGACCGGCGCGCATTCGATCGGCGACGCCGCGCGGATGATCGCGATGGACGATGCGGACGTGATGCTCGCGGGTGGTTCGGAGGGCGCGATCTGCCCGCTCGGCATCGCCGGCTTCGCCCAGGCGCGCGCGCTCAGCACCAACTTCAACGACGATCCTGGAAAGGCCAGCCGCCCTTACGACAAGGACCGCGATGGCTTCGTGATGGGCGAGGGTGCCGGCGTCGTCGTGCTCGAGGAATATGAGCGCGCCAAGGCACGCGGTGCCAAGATCTATGCCGAAGTGATCGGCTATGGCCTTTCGGGCGACGCCTATCACGTCACCGCGCCGCATCCGGAAGGGTCGGGCGCGTTCCGCTCGATGGAGATGGCGATGCGCAAGTCGGGGCTCCGGCTTGAGGACATCGATTATATCAACGCTCACGGCACCTCGACCCCGCTCGGCGATGAGCTGGAGCTTGGCGCGGTTCGCCGGCTGTTCGGCGACCATATCGGCTCGCTGTCCATGTCCTCGACCAAGTCGGCGATCGGCCACCTGCTCGGCGGTGCCGGCGCGGTGGAGAGCATCTTCTGCATCCTCGCCATGCGCGACCAGATCGTGCCGCCGACGCTCAACCTCGACAACCCGAGCGACAATTGCGCGGGCGTGGACCTCGTGCCGCATGTCGCGAAGAAGCGTCAGGTTCGTGCCGTGCTCAACAACAGCTTCGGCTTTGGCGGCACCAACGCATCGCTGGTGATGAAGGCGATCTGACCGACCGCGCGCAGGCGGGGTGAGCGGACGGCAGAACGCCGCCCGCCTCCGCCGCGCGTCCTCACCAGGGTATAGGCATGCGCAAGACGGGGTGTTTCGGACTGCTGATCGGGCTGGCGTTGATCGCCGGCCTGTTCTGGATCGCGCGCGACTGGTCCGGTCCTGGCCCCGCGACCAAGCCGCTGGCGGTCGTCGTACCCGAAGGCGCCAGCCTCGCCCGGGCCGCCGCGCAGCTGGAGAAGGAGGGCGCACTCCGTTCCGCCTGGCGCTTCCGCGGCTATGCGCGTGTGTTCGGCACGGGCCGTCCGATCAAGGCCGGCGAATATGCGATTCCGAAGGGCGCCAGCGCAGCCGACATCCTGACCCTGCTTGAGGAAGGCAAGGTCCGCCAGCGCCTTGTGCCAGTACCCGAAGGCTATCCCTCGATCCTCGTTCATGAGGCGCTGATGCGTGCCGAAGGGCTGGAGGGAGAGGTGCCGGTCCCCGCCGAAGGGTCGATTCTGCCCGACAGCTACGCCTATCAGCTGAACGACACCCGTGCCGCGGTCGTCGCCCGCATGCAGAAGGCGATGGCCGATTACCTCGCCGCCGCCTGGAAGGAGCGCAAGCCCGGCATCGCGGTCTCCACCCCGGAGGAGGCGGTGATCCTCGCCTCGATCGTGGAAAAGGAAACCAGCAAGCCGTCCGAGCGGCGGATGGTCGCCGCGGTCTATACGAACCGGCTGAAGCGCGGCATGCCGTTGCAGGCGGACCCCACGGTCATCTACCCGATCACCAAGGGCAAGCCGCTCGGCCGCCGCATCCTGCGGTCGGAGCTTCAGGCGAAGAACGGCTACAACACCTACGCCAGCGCCGGCCTGCCGGTCGGGCCGATCGCCAACCCCGGCCGCGAATCGATCGATGCGGTGCTCGATCCGGAGACGAGCTCAGCGCTTTATTTCGTGGCGGACGGCACCGGCGGGCATGTGTTCGCCGACACGCTGCAGCAGCACAATGCCAATGTCGCCAAATGGTATGCCATCCGCCGCGCACGGGGTGAGATGTAAGCTGTTCACATTAGTCGTTCCGCGCGTAGAAAGAGGAACGACCGAACGGACACGCCGATTTCCTTGACCACTCCCATGCTGATCGTTGCGGGCCTGATCCTGCTGCTGCTGGTCGCCGGCGCTTCCGCAGCGCTCTACCATGGGCTTCGGCTGAGCGGTGCCGCCTCGCGGGAGCGTGAACAGTGGCTGGCCGCCCGAGCGCTGCTGGCCCATGCGCCGATGCAGCCGATCCTGGTGCGGTCGGACCTGCGCCTCGACATGCCGCCCCGCGTCGCCGACCTGTTCGGCCTCGTCCAGCCGGCGACCGACCTTGACGGGCTGAGCTCCGCTGGCGGTGGCCTTGATCCGCTGGATGTCGAACGGATCATGGCCGATCTGCTCGCCCTGCAACGCTCGGGGCGCCCCTTCGTGCGTCAGGTTCGCCCCCGCGGCGCCGCCCGCACGCTCACCCTGCATGGCGAACGTTCGCCCACCCATGGCCAGGGCACCGACATGGTCCTCTGGGTCCATGACGCAAGCGACGCGCAGGCGGAGGTAGAGCGGCTCGCCAATGAGCAGGCGCAGGTGCGTGAAGCGTTCGAGGCGCTGACCGGCCTGATCGAGGCCGCGCCCATGCCCATGTGGTATCGTGGGCCCGACCTGCGGCTGGCGATGGTCAACACCGCTTATGTCCAGGGTGTGGAGGGCAACGCGGCCGCCGACGTGGTCGCGCGCGGCGTGGAATTGATCGAGGGTTCTGGGCATGGCGGCCCGCTCGCCGGCGCGATCGCCGCGCGCGAGACCGGGCGGCCGGAGGTGCGGGTCCTGCCCGCCACGATCGGCGGCGCGCGCCGGTCGATGCTTCTCCACGACGTGCCCTTGCCCAATGGCGGCGTCGCAGGCTTTGCGATCGACATCGAGGATCTTGAGCAGGCCCGCGCACGCGAGCGCCGCTTCGCCGATGCGCAGCGCGCGATGCTCGATCGCCTGTCCGCCGGCGTGGCGCAGTTCGGCCGCGATCGTTCGCTCGTCTTCTGCAACCAGCCGTTCCGCCGCATGTTCGCGATGCGCAGCGAATGGCTGTCCGACCGGCCGGAGTTCGATCGCGTGATCGAGCGGATGCGCGAGGCGAACAGGCTGCCCGAGGTCCGTGACTTTCCGGGCTGGAAGGCTGAGCGTCGCGAATGGTTCACCCGCACCGACGCCGCCGTCGAGGAGACGTGGCACCTGCCCAACGGCGTCTACATCCGCGTCGTGGCGCAGCTGCTGCCCGACGGCGGGCTGTTGCTGATCTTCGAGGATCGGACCGAGGAGGTGCAGCTCGCCTCCGCGCGTGACACTTTGCTGCGCGTCCGCACCGCCACCTTCGACAATCTCTTCGAGGCGCTGGGTGTCTTCGCCGCGGATGGCCGGCTGCAATTGTGGAACAATCGTTTTCGCGCCCTGTGGGAGCTGGAAGAGGAATTCCTCAACGGCCATCCCCGCGTGGACGCGGTGGCGGAAAAGATCGCGCCGAAGCTGCGTACGCCCAACCGCGCCAAGCTCGTCACTGATCTGGTGCGGTCCGCGACCACCGATCGCCAGCAGCGTGGTGGCCGCGTTGCCCTTGCGGATGGCCGCCATTACGAATTTGCGGCGGTGCCGCTGCCGGATGGCAATGCACTGTTCACCATGCTCGACATCACCGACAGTCGCCGTGCGGAGCAGGCGCTGCGCGATCGCGCCGCCGCGCTGGAGGCAGCCGACAAGGTGAGAACCGCCTTTGTCGCGAACATGAGCTACGAATTGCGCACCCCGCTCACCTCTATCAGCGGCTTCGCGGAGATGCTGCATGCGGGCTATGCGGGCGACCTGTCGGAACAGGGCACCCAATATGTCGGCGCGATCCTGGAGTCGGTCGAGCGGCTCGGCCTGCTGATCGATGATGTGCTGAACCTGACGCAGGCGGAGGGAGAGGCGCCGCTGGTGCGAGAGGCGGTTGACCTTCCCGCGTTGCTGGCCGGCGCGGCGGAGGCGCGGCGCAGCGATGCCGATCTGCGCGCCATCGAACTCGTCACCGCGCTCGATGCCAGCGTCGGACAGGTGACCGGCGATCCCGGCCGCCTGCGCGAGGCGATGGATCACCTCCTGCGCCATGCGCTGAACGCCACCACCAGTGGCGGGCGCGTGCTGCTGCATGCGGAGGGCGACCCGAATACCGCCCGGATCATCGTGTCAGACGATGGCGCCGGGCTCGATGCCGATGCGGTCAGCCGCGCCTTTGACCGTTTCGCGCAGGCCGCGAACACCGAAAACGGCCGCACCCCCGACCTCGGCCTTCCCTTGGCCAAGCAGTTCGTCGAGGCACATGGCGGAACGATCACCCTGGTGAGCGAACCCAGCATGGGGTCGCTGGTAACGGTGGAGCTTCCACGATGACAAAGGGCGAACGCCGGCTGGCGACTGCCGCCGACAGTGAGGCGGTCGGCGCAGAAATCGCCAGCGTGCTTCGCCCCGGCGACGTGGTGCTGCTCGACGGGCCGCTCGGTGCGGGCAAGACCAGCATCGCGCGCGGCCTGCTTGCGGCGCTCGGCCTCGTCGGTGAGGCACCAAGCCCCAGCTTCGCGATCGTTCAGCCCTATGACGTGCCGGAGGTGCGGCTGCCGGTGCTCCATGTCGACCTCTATCGGCTCGACGATGCGTCGGAGCTGCCGGAATTGGGACTGGACGACGCGCTGTACGACAGTGCGCTGATCGTGGAATGGCCTGATCGCGCTGGCCCATCGGCATGGCCCGACGCGCTTCGCCTCGCGCTTTCCATCGAACCGGATGGCGCGCGGCGCTTGACTTGGGAAGCGCCGGCGGCATGGGAGCGGCGATGGCCCTCGATATGATTCCGCCCCCGCATGCCCGCCCGTTTCTGACGGCCAATGGATGGGGAGACGCGGAAATTCTCCCGCTTGCCGGCGATGCATCCTTTCGCCGCTATTTCCGCGTGGTGGACGGCACGCGCCGCGCCGTGCTGATGGACGCGCCGCCGCCGCAGGAGGATCCGCGTCCGTTCCTGGCGGTGGCTAACTGGTTGACCGATCACGGCTTTGGCGCGCCTGCCATCTATGCCTCCGATGATGATCGCGGCCTCGTCCTGCTCGAGGATTTCGGTGACAATCGCATGCGCGAGGCGATTGATCGCGATCCCGCCGCGACCGAGGGCCTCTACCAGAATGCCGTTGACGTGCTCATCGCGCTGCGTGGTTGTCCGGCGGGTGACTGGCGTCCTTATGACCGTGCGGAACTGCATCGTGAGGCCGCGCTGCTGGTCGAATGGTATTGCCCGGCGCTCGGCCTCGACGTCGATCTGGCGGGCTATACCGCCGCCTGGGACGCGGTGTTCGATCATGCGATCTTCGCCCGGCCGGTCACGGTGCTGCGCGACTATCATGTCGAAAACCTGATGCTGGTGGGCGATCCGCACCGGCTCGGCCTGCTCGACTTCCAGGACGCGCTGGCCGGTCACCCTGCCTATGATCTTGTATCGCTGTTGCAGGATGCCCGCCGCGACGTGGCGCCCGAACTCGAAAACGCGATGATCGAGCGCTATTGCAACGTGACCGGTGAGGGGGAGGCGTTCATGCGCGCCTATCACGTGCTCGGCGCGCAGCGGAATGCGAAGATCATCGGCATCTTCACCCGCCTGTGGAAGCGCGATGGGAAGCCCCGCTATCCGGGGCTCTGCCCGCGCGTCTGGACCTATCTGGAGCGTGATCTGGCGCAGCCTGCGCTTGCTCCGGTCGCTGCCTGGTTCGATGCCAACATCCCCGCGTCGCTCCGCGGCGATCCGCTGCAGCTGAGCGCACGATGACCAAGCCGCGCGCCATCCGTCCCCGTCTTCCCGGCAAGGTGCCGACCACCGCGATGGTCATGGCTGCCGGCCTCGGCAAGCGGATGCGCCCGCTCACGGCCACCCGGCCCAAGCCGCTGATCCATGTTGCGGGCAAGCCGCTGCTCGACCATGCGCTCGACCATCTGCGCGCCGCCGGGGTCAAGCGCGCTGTCGTCAACGTTCATTATCTGGCCGACACGCTGGAGGCGCATCTCGAGACGATCGCGGGGCTGGACATCGAAGTGTCGGATGAGCGTGGCCAGCTGCTCGAAACCGGCGGCGGGTTGATGAAGGCACGCCCGCTGCTTGGCGATGACCCGATCTTCGTCGTCAACAGCGACAATTTCTGGCTCGATGGCCCGATCGACGCCTTGTCGCTGATGGCCGATCGCTGGGACCCGGCGATCATGGATGTCCTCTTGCTGCTGGTACCACTCGCCCGTGCGCATTGCCATGGCGGGCAGGGTGATTTTCATATCGATGCCGCGGGCAAGATCATCTCGCGGCGCAAGCCGGGGCGCGTGGCGCCTTATGTCTTCATCGGCGTCCAGATCCTGAATCCGGCGATCCTCGTCGACGCGCCTGAGGCGCCGTTCTCCACCATGGTGTTCTGGGAACGCGCAATGGCGGCGGGACGCGCCTATGGCGTGGTGCATCAGGGGCTCTGGGTCGACGTGGGGACGCCGAGGGCCGTCGCCCGTGCGGAGGAATTGCTCGAGAATGGCTGAGCGGCGCCGGCCGCGGCTCTACACCATCCCCGCGCACCGGGCCTTCGCCGATGCGCTGGTCGCCGGGCTGGTCCGGCGCTTTGGCGATGATCCGCTTGGCCTTGCCCGCGGCCTGATCCTCCTGCCCAACAACCGCGCGAAGCTCGCGGTCAACAATGCCTTCGTGCGCGCCCGCGGGGGCGCGTTGATCCTGCCGCGGCTGGTCGCGATCGGGGCGGACGACATTGGCGAATCGATCGGCGCTGCGCTCGATCCCGCCGATGCCGATCCGCCGCCCCCGGCGATCACTCCGCTGGCGCGCCAGATGATCCTGGCGCGGCTGGTGCAAGAGGAGCGCCCGTCGCTGGAGGCCTCCGAAGCGGTCCGCCTCGCCGGAGAACTTGCCCGAGCGCTCGACCAGTTGATCGTCGAGGAAGTCGATCCGGCCCGGCTCGCCACGCTCGATCTCGGCGAGCTCACCGACCATTGGTGCGCGGCACTCGACCTCTTCCGCATCGTGATCGAACGCTGGCCGCGCGAGTTGGAACGTCTCGGCCGCATCGACGCGAGTGCGCGCCGCGTGATCCTGTTGCGGCGCCTGGCCGATCGCTGGCGCACCACACCGCCCGACGGGTTCGTCTGCGCCGCCGGCATTACCGATGCGGCCCCCTCCGTTGCGGCGATGATGGGGCGCGTCGCGGTGATGGATCGCGGCCTCGTCGTGCTCGCTGGACTGGATCGGGCCATGCCCGACGACGAATGGGCCGCCTTGGGCCCGCATGAGGCCGATCCGATCACGAAACGTTCCGAACGCGCCATAGAGGTGCACCCCCAATTCCATCTGAAGCAGCTGCTCGCCCGCATGGGCATGGCGCGCGACGATGTTGCCCTGTGGGCCGATGGCAGCGATCACGACGCCTCGGCGGCACGCGGCCGGACGATCGCGACCGCCCTCGCGCCGGCCGAATATACCGCCCGCTGGACGGAGCTCAGGCCCCAGCAACGCCAGCTCGCCGGCGTCCGCATCGCCGAACTCGCCACGCCGGCAGAGGAGGCGCAGGCGATCGCGCTCGCCCTGCGTCAGGCGCTTGAGGTTCCGGAACGCACCGCCGCACTCGTCACCCCCGACCGCGCCCTCGCGCGCCGGGTGTCGGCACACTGCGCCCGCTGGAATATCGCGGTCGACGACAGCGCCGGTCGCCCCCTGTCGATCCTCCCGCCCGGCACCTTGCTGATCGCCATCGTGGAGGCCGCCGCCGAAGGGTTCGCGCCACTCGCCCTGCTGACCCTGCTGAAGCACCCGCTGGTCCGTGCGGGTGAGCAGCGTGGCCGTTGGCTGGAGAGCGTGCGCCGGCTCGACCGCCGCTTGCGCGGACCGCGGCCCGCGCCAGGGCTCGCCGGCATGGAGGGGCACCTCGGCGACACTGCCGATGCATGGTGGCACGAGCTACGCGGCCTGCTCGGGCCGCTCGCCGAGGCGTTCGATAACGAGCGGCATTCGCTTGGCACGCTGATCGCGGCGCTGCGCGATGCGGCAACAGCACTCGCTGGTGATGAAGCGTGGCGTGGTCCCGCCGGGCGCGCCGCCGCCGATCTTCTGGCGGAACTTGAGGCGGAAGCGGATCGCGGCCCATCCAACGTGGCGGCATCCGGTCTCGGGCCCTTGCTGCGCCTGCTCATGGACAAGGTCGCCGTGCGGCCGCAGGGGGGGCATGCCCGCGTTGCGATTTACGGCCTCATCGAGGCGCGACTGCAATCGGCCGACCTCATGATCCTCGGCGGCCTTAATGAGGGCGTCTGGCCGGGGGCAGCGGCACCCGATCCCTGGCTGGCGCCCCGCATCCGCGCGATGCTTGGGCTCCCCGGTCTGGAACGGGCGATCGGCGTGGCGGCGCATGATTTCGGGCAGGCGCTGGGCGCACGCGAGGTGCTAATCACCCGCGCCCGCCGCGACGCGCGTTCTCCTGCGATCCCCTCGCGCTTGTGGCTTCGCCTCGCCGCAATGGCGGGCGACGAATTTGACCGAGCGCGTGATGTCGCGCTGGAACAATGGACCCGGGCGATCGATGACGGCGGCACGCCGCAGCCGGCGGAGCGGCCTGCGCCTTGCCCGCCGCGGCGGCTTCGGCCCACCGCCATGTCCGTCACGCAAGTGGACCGTCTGAAGGCCGATCCTTTCGCCTTCTACGCCCAGCAGATCCTTCGCCTGCGCATGCTGGACCCGGTCGATGCCGATCCCACCGCCGCCTGGCGCGGGACTGCGGTTCACGCCATTTTGGAGGCGTGGGCGCGTGACGACGCCTGCCGCGTCGACCTTCTGGCGCCGCGCGCGATCGAAATGCTGGCGGATCCCACGACGCACCCGTTGCTACGCGCCTTGTGGCAGCCGCGCCTCCTCGCTGCGGTCGAATGGATCGCGCAGCGCATGGCGGCCGAGCAGGCCGGCGGTCGGACAGTGCTGGCCGCGGAGGGGAAGGGTGGGACCACCATCGCCGGGATCGAGCTTTCCGGCCGCTTCGATCGTATCGACCGCCTCGGTGACGGCACGCTCGCGATCGTCGACTACAAGACAGGCAAGGCGCCCTCGGCCTCCGCGGTTCGCGCGGGGTTTTCGATGCAACTCGGATTGCTCGGCGCGATCGCCGAGGACGGCGGCTTCGCGGGGATCAGCGGCACGGCGGGCGCCTTCGAATATTGGTCGCTGGCCCGCTACCGCGACAGCTTCGGCAGCGTGACGAGCCCGGTCGATCCCGTCGGAAAGGGCGATCGTGTCGTCACATCGGAATTCGTCGGCCGCGCGCGGCACGAATTCACCGAGGCGGCGAAACTCTGGCTGTTGGGCGACGAGCCGTTCAAGGCCAAGCTCCACCCCGAATATGCGCCCTATACGGAATATGATCAGCTGATGCGTCGCGACGAATGGTACGGCCGTGACCAGTAGCGCCTCGGGCATCCGTCCGCTCCCGCCGTTGCGCGGTGAGCAGCGCCGGGCGAGCGCACCCGATGCGCACGTGTGGCTGTCGGCCTCCGCCGGCACGGGCAAGACGCAGGTGTTGTCCGCCCGCGTCTTCCGGCTGCTGCTCCGGGGCGTTGATCCTGCCGCCATCCTGTGCCTCACCTTTACCAAGGCCGGCGCGGCCGAGATGGCAGCGCGCGTCAGCCAGCGATTGGCCGCTTGGGTCCGGATGAAGGACCGTGACCTGTTCGCCGATCTCCAGGCGCTTGGCGAGGCAGCCGATCCGGTCCAGCGCGACCGCGCCCGCACGTTGTTCGCCAAGGTGCTCGATGCGCCGGGCGGTGGACTGCGTATCCAGACGATCCACGGTTTCTGCCAGAGCCTGCTTGCGGCCTTCCCGACCGAGGCGGGACTGGTGCCCGGCTTTCGCCCGATGGAGGCGCGCGAAGAAGGCGTGCTTGCCCGCGCCACCCTTGCCGAACTGCTGGTGCAGGCGGAGCGGGAAGGGCGCGCTGGCCCGGTAGAGGCGATCGGAAAGCTCAGCCTTCGGCTGGGCGAGGCGGGTGCCGAACAATTCCTGAATGATTGCGCGCGGGCGGCAAGCGCGCTGGAGCAGCTCCCCAGCGGCATTCAACCGTGGCTCCGCCGCGAGCTGGACCTGCCGGCTGGCGATATAGAAGAGCACATCCGCTCTGCCTGCGGGGACGATGCGATCGATCGCGCGGCGATCGAGGCGGTCGGTCGGCTGAACGCGGCCTGGGGAACGAAGAGTGGGCTGGCCCGCGCAGAGGCAATCGCTCTTTGGCTCGCCGCGGGCAGTGAACAACGGGCGCAAACGCTCGATCAGCTTCACCTCACATGGGCCAAGGTCGACGGGGACCCTCGATCGTTCGGCAAGGGGCAGGCGCCGCCTGATCCCGCCTATGCCGATCTCGCATCCCGCCTGCACGGGCAATGTTCGGAGCTGCTCAGCCTCAGGGTTCGCGCCGCTTATGCCGATCTGCTCGCCGAGGGGCTGACGGTCGGGCGGGACTATGCGCGCGCGTATACGGCGGCAAAGCGTCGCGGCGGGCTCGTCGATTTTGATGATCTGATCGCTGCCACGATCGGCCTTCTTGATCAGCCTGGCATCGGTGAATGGGTTCGCTTCAAGCTCGATCAGACGACGGAGCACGTGCTGATCGACGAGGCTCAGGATACCAACGTCGCGCAATGGCGCATCGTGCGTGCGCTGGTCGACGAATATTTCGTCGGCCGCGGAGTCTATGCGCCCTCGGTCCGCACGCTGTTCACGGTGGGCGACCACAAGCAGGCGATCTTCGGCTTCCAGGGCACTGACCCAATCAACTTCCGCGCGGCCGAAATGCATTTTTCGCGCAAGGCTGCCGAGGTGCGCGGCGACGATCGCATGCCGGATGATGAGCGCGGCCTCCCGTTCGAGCGCCTGTCGCTCGTTTCCTCCTTCCGCTCGACCCGTCCCATCCTGCAGTTCGTCGACGCGGCCATCGCCGCGCTTGAGCCTGATGCGCTCGGGCCAGGCGTCGAACTTCGCGAACATGCCAGTGAGGTGCCGGGGCCCGGCATCGTGGAGCTTTGGCCGCCGATCGTGTCGGGCGAGGTGGAAGATGATGGGCCGGAGGACTGGATCGACGATGCGGTCCGCCGCAACGCCGCCCGGATCGCGCGGCAGATCCGCGACTGGATCGACCGGGGCGTGATGCTGGAAAGCAAGGGGCGTCCGATCCGGCCAGAGGACATCATGGTGCTGGTCAAACGGCGCGGAGAGATCGCCCAGCTGATCGTGGCGCGCCTATATGCCGAAGGGGTGCCCGTCGCCGGTGTCGATCGGCTGCGATTGAACGCGCCGCTCGCGGTGCAGGACCTGCTTGCCGCCGTCCGTTTCGTTCTGCAGCCGGACGATGACCTCAGCCTCGCCAGCCTGCTCGTGTCACCGCTGATCGGATGGACGCAGGAGGAGCTGCTCGCGCGCGCGGTGCCGCGATCGGGCAGTCTGTGGCGCCACCTGTCGGAACATCATCGCGAATTGCTGGCACCACTCGACGCGATGCTGGCCCGAGCCGACTTCACGACACCTTATCGTTTCCTGGAGGAACTGCTCTCCGGCCCGCTCGGCGGACGGCAGCGGCTGCTTGCCCGCCTCGGCGAAGAAGCGCGCGACCCGATCGAGGAATTGCTGAGCGCGGCGCTGGAATTCGAAACAACCGCCACCCCATCGCTTCAGCGTTTCCTCGACTGGTTCGATCGCGGCGAGGTGGAAGTGAAGCGCGAGGCGGAAGGGGTCCTCAACGCGGTGCGGGTAATGACCGCGCATGGTGCCAAGGGGCTGCAGGCGCCTGTCGTGATCATGGCCGACGCCGCTGCTGATCCCGATTCCACGCGCGGCGGCAACCTGATGTGGACCCCGGATGGCGCTGACGGCGCGATCCCCGTGCTCCCGCCGCGCCTAACGGAGCGGGCGGGGCCGATCGCGGAGCTCGCGGCCGCGGCGGCGCTGCGCGAACGGCAGGAGCATTGGCGCCTGTTCTATGTCGCCGCGACCCGCGCCGAGGAACGGCTGGTCATCACCGGCTCGCTGGGCCCCAAGTACCGCAACAGCGGCGCACCTGAGCAGAGCTGGCATCGCGCCGCCGCCCGCGCGCTCGACGCGCTCGGCGTGGCAGCCGACGACGCAGGCGAACGCGCTACACGCATATTCCGTGGCGATCCGCCCGCGGCGCCCGTTGCGTCCAAGGCCAGCACCATAGGAAAAATGGCCGAACCGACTCCGCTACCAGGCTGGGCACGGGAGGTAGCACCGCCAGAGGCGAGGCCCCCGCGGCCGCTTGCACCCTCCTCGATCGGTGAAGACGAGGTCGCGGATCCACCGCCCACGCCGGCAATGCGTGCCGCCGCCGAACGCGGCCGGCTGATCCATGGCCTGTTCGAACGCCTGCCCGGCGTGGCGGAGGCGGAGCGAGAAGACGCCGCCAATCGCTGGCTGCGGCAGGTGGGCGGGATAGAGGATCCCGCAGAGCGCCAGCACCTCACCCAGCTGGTCTGCGGTATCCTGTCAGATGATCGCTTCGCCGCGCTGTTTGGCCCGGGTTCACTCGGTGAGGCGCCGATCAGTGCGGTGATTCATGGCGGCCTGGTGATCGCGGGAACCGTCGACCGGCTGCTGATCACCCCTGATCGCGTGCATGTCGTCGACTTCAAGACGGGGCGAGTGGCGCCCGAGCGTATCGAAGATGTCCCGATCTATCACATCCGACAAATGGCGGCCTATGCCGCGGCACTCGCCGTCATCTTCCCCGGGCGCTCGATCGAGGCCGGGCTGCTCTATACCGCAGGCCCGCGGATCATCACCTTGCCGCCAGAGCTGCTGGCCCGACACAAGCCGGGCTATTCGGGAGCGGAGCAAAGCTTCATCACGGGTCGTTGAGTGTCCGGCTGCGCACCCCTAAATGGAGCGCAAAGGAGATTTGAAGCATGGCCACGAAGAAGATCACGGACGACAGCTTCCACGCCGATGTCATCCAGTCGGACAAGCCGGTGCTGGTCGATTTCTGGGCGGAGTGGTGCGGCCCGTGCAAGATGATCGGCCCGAGCCTGGAGGAGATTTCCGAGGAGCTTGGCGAGCAGGTCACGATCGCGAAGATCAACATCGACGAAAACCCAGACGCACCGGGCCGCTACGGCGTGCGCGGTATTCCCACGATGATCCTGTTCAAGGGCGGCAACCCTGCGGCCACCAAGGTCGGTGCGGAGCCGAAGGGCCGGATCAAGGCCTGGCTCGAGGGTGAGCTCGCCTGATACTCAACTGGCGGCGACGATCCTTAGATGGGGCCGTCGCCGCCTTGATCTCCTAGCTGCGATAGTCAGCGTTGATGGAGATGTATCCGTGGGTCAGATCACACGTCCAGACGGTCGCGCGGCCCTCGCCCAGACCTAGTTCGACGCCGACAGTGACTTCACGGCCCTTCAGGTGAGCCGCCACTGGGGTTTCGTCGTAACCCTCGACCGCCAGACCGTCCTTTGCGACCTGCGTCGCGCCGAAGCGGATCGACAGACGGTCGCGTTCCGCTGGCTCGCCAGCCTTGCCAACGGCCATCACCACACGCCCCCAATTGGCGTCCTCCCCAGCGATGGCGGTCTTAACCAGCGGAGAGTTGGCGATCGACATGGCGATGCGGTAGGCTGAGCGGTCACTCTCCGCTCCCTCTACGGTTATCTCGATCAGCTTGGTTGCGCCCTCGCCATCGCGCACGACCAGATGCGCCAGTTGGTGGCACAGGTCCGCCAGCGCCGCGCGGAATGCGTCGGCGCCGGCACTCTCATCACCCGTCAAAGGCGCGTTCTTCGCGCGACCGGTCGCAAAAGCCAGCACGGTGTCGCTGGTGGACGTGTCGCCATCGACGGTGATGCAGGAAAAGGTACGGGCATTTGCGTCGGAAAGCGCGGCCTGCAGGAACGCGGCATCGACCGCTGCGTCGGTAAAGATGAACCCCAGCATGGTCGCCATGTCCGGCGCGATCATCCCCGATCCCTTGATCACGCCGACCAGTGTTACCGTCTTGCCGTCGACGATCGCCGTCGTCGTCGCTCCCTTCGTGAAGGTGTCTGTCGTCCCGATCGCTTCCGCGACGTCACGCCAACTGCACGGCTGGCTTGCAAAGGCAGCGTCGAGCCCAGCCTCAGCCTTGTCGATTGGCAGGGGAACGCCGATGACGCCCGTCGAGGCGACGAAAACGTCGGACGGTTTGCAATTCAGATGCGCGGCCGTGCGCGCGGCAATTGCCTCGACAGCCGCGCGCCCGCGCCCGCCGGTGAAGGCGTTGGAATTGCCGGCGTTCACCACCAGCGCCCGCGCTTCACCGAGGACAAGGGCGCTGCGACACCATTCCACCTCCGGCGACGGACATCTCGACTGGGTCACTACCCCGGCGACCGCCGTTCCTGGCTCCAGCGCGACAAAGGTGAGGTCGCAGCGATCCCATGTCTTGTATTGGGCGCGCGCAACATGCGGGATCGCACCTGCGATCACGGGCAACTCAGGGAAGGGCAGGGCGAGCGGAGAGACGGCGTAAGACATTCCTGCGCCATGCCGCGATCGGGGAAAAGAGTCATCACGGATGTTCCCGATCTCGCGCGATCGGCGCTGCAACGGCGGCAGTCGCGACCGCTAACGAACGCCGTGCACCGCCCGTGTTCGCCTGCCCTCTACGAAATCGCCGCCGGTCTCGGACGGCGCAGCGCGAATTTTGGGTTGGCCACATCGTTATGCCACCCTATGTCCCGGCGCGTGAACATCCTGCTGCTTCTCTCTGCGTTGCTGTCTGCGCTCACCGGCGTAAGCAACAGTGCGCGTGCGCAGGAGCAAGCACGTGCGGTGGCTGAGGGCTCGATTGCGGTTGCACGCACCGCCACCGCAACGCGCGTCGCCACTTGGCGTCCGCTCGCGGCATCGATCACGCTTGCCGAGGCGGCGAGGCTGACGGGCCGAGAGCCCCTTGTTCTTGCCCCGGGCGAGCCGGTCTTTGCGGGCCGCCGGCGCGAATAAGCCAGCGCGTCGTCCGGTCAGCCGGACCGCAATCGCTTTTCTCTGCGCGCGCCTTCGTGGCCGTCGCGCCGCTATGATATCAGGAACAGACCCATGTTCGGCAGCATCGCCAAATCGCTCTTCGGTTCGTCCAACGATCGCTACGTGCGCTCACTCAATCCCATTCTCGCCAAGATTGCGTCGTTCGAACCGACGCTGCAGGCGATGGATGATGCGACGCTCGCCAACCAGACGGCGCTCTTTCGCGAGCGCCTGGCGAACGGCGAAACGCTCGACAGTCTGCTGCCCGAGGCCTTTGCGACCGTCCGAGAAGCTGCGAGGCGCGTTCTTGGTCAGCGCCACTATGATGTGCAGATGATCGGCGGCATCGTGCTTCATCGCGGCGAGATCGCCGAAATGCGCACGGGTGAGGGCAAGACGCTGGTGGCGACGCTCGCGACCTATCTGAATGCGCTGCCAGGAAAGGGCGTTCACGTCATCACCGTCAACGACTATCTCGCCGCGCGTGACGCGGACTGGATGGGACGTGTCTATCGCTTCCTTGGCCTCACGGTGGGCGTGATCGTTCCGAACCTTTCGGATGATGAACGCCGTGCCGCCTATGCTGCCGATATCACCTACGGCACGAACAATGAGTTCGGCTTCGATTACCTGCGCGACAACATGAAATATGATCGCGCGTCGATGGTGCAGCGGCCGTTCGCCATGGCCATCGTCGACGAGGTCGACTCGGTGCTGATCGACGAAGCCCGCACGCCGCTGATCATCTCGGGCCCGACGGACGACAAAAGCGAACTGTACATCGCGGTTGATGCCGTGGTGAAGCAGATCACGCCGGACGATTACGAAAAGGACGAGAAGCAAAAGACGATCGTTCTGACGGAAGAAGGCACCGAGCGGGTCGAGCGATTGCTGGAGGCGGCCGGTCTTCTAGAGGGCGCGAACCTCTACGACTTCGAAAATACGCAGGTGGTGCACCACCTGAACCAGTCGCTTCGTGCGAACGTCATGTTCAAGCGGGACATCGACTATATCGTCAAGGACGGGAAGGTGATCATCATCGATGAATTCACCGGCCGCATGATGGACGGGCGCCGCTGGTCCGATGGCCTGCACCAAGCGGTCGAGGCGAAGGAGGGGGTTCAGATCGAGCCTGAGAACCAGACCATGGCCTCGATCACCTTCCAGAACTATTTCCGCATGTACCCGAAGCTTGCCGGCATGACCGGCACGGCGGCCACCGAAGCTGCCGAGTTCTTCGACATCTACAAGATGAACGTCGTCACCATCCCGACGAACAATCCCATTCGCCGCGTCGACGAAGAAGATGAGTTCTACAAGGACACGCACGACAAGTTCCGCGCCATCGCCAAGCGGATCCGCCAGCATGCAGAGAAGGGGCAGCCGGTTCTCGTCGGCACCGTGTCGATCGAGAAGTCGGAGATGCTCAGCGAGTTCCTGAAGCAGGAAGGCGTTGACCATTCCGTCCTGAATGCCCGGTACCACGAACAGGAAGCGCACATCGTCGCGCAGGCGGGCCGACTGGGCGCGGTGACGATCGCGACCAACATGGCCGGCCGCGGTACCGACATTCAGCTCGGCGGTAACCTGGAATTCCGCGTGGAGGACGAACTCGCTGGCATGCCGGAGGGGCCGGACCGTGACGCCGCAATAGAACAGATCCGGGCGGAAATCGCGGCTGAAAAGGCGAAGGTGCTGGAAGCGGGCGGCCTCTTCGTGCTAGGTACAGAGCGTCACGAAAGTCGGCGTATCGACAATCAGCTGCGCGGTCGTTCGGGCCGGCAGGGCGATCCCGGCCTCAGCCGCTTCTATCTCAGCCTGGACGACGATCTGCTGCGTATCTTCGGACCCGACACGCTATTCGCGCGCATGATGCGCAGCAATATCGAGGACGGCGAGGCGATCGGCAGCAAGTGGCTGACGAAGGCAATCGAGACAGCGCAGAAGAAGGTCGAGGCGCGCAACTACGACATCCGCAAGCAGGTCGTCGAATATGACGACGTGATGAACGACCAGCGCAAGGTCATTTACGAGCAGCGTGCTGACATCATGGATGCCGAGACCGTCGGTGACGTCGTAACCGACATGCGCGCGGAAACGGTCAATGCGATCGTGGGCGATGCGTGCCCGGTTGGCTCCTATCCGGAGCAGTGGGATGTTGAGGGGATGAAGGACAGGCTTGCCGAGATCCTGAACCTCACGCCGCGCATCGACGATTGGCTCGGCGAGGACGCGGTCGATCCGGAAATGATCACGGAGCGTGTGCAGGCTGAGGCGGACGCGATGGTGGCGGCCAAGGCGGCAGAGCTTGAGCCGGAAACCTGGACTCAGGTCGAGAAGTCGATCCTGCTCCAGAACCTCGATCATCATTGGAAGGAGCATCTCGCGACGCTGGACGCGTTGCGTCAGGTGGTTCACCTGCGTGCCTATGCGCAGAAGACGCCGATCAACGAGTACAAGCAGGAAGCCTTCGCGCTGTTCCAGCGGATGCTGGATGCCATTCGCGAGGACGTGACGAAGACGATCGCGCATGCCCAGTTCCAGCTGCAGGCGCCGCCGCCGCTGCCGGATCTTCCGGACTTCATTACGACCCACTTCGACCCGTTCTCCGGTGAGGACAATTCGGCGGACGTGGATGCGGGCACGCTGGGCCTAATTCAGACGCAGGTGCCGCCGATGCAGATCCCGCAGCCTACCGGCGTCGAGGTTGGCGAGGACCCGGAGAGCTGGAAGGGCGTGGTCAGCCGCAATTCGCCGTGCCCGTGCGGCTCCGGGCGCAAGTACAAGCACTGCCACGGCGCGGTTTGAGCCTGGCTCGCGGGCGGACCGTTCCAGATCTCGCCCGCACCTCGCTATTTCTGCCGGCAGGTACGAAAGGGGCTTCGTCACCTTAGTGACGAAGCCCCTTCTGTTTTGTGTGGATCTCAGGTCAGCGGCGGCGCTGCTCGGGCAAACGGATCGTTGGCCCCAGCCGTTCGACGACATCCCGTGCGTTGAAAGCTCGCACCTCGCCACTTGGCGGTGCGCCCTTGCCCATCACGATCTCGGCCGATGCCTCGTAGCGGTCAACTGTCCGTACATCGAAGTCATTGAAGCCGCCGCCCCACGGGCCCCAGCCGCCCCAGCCGCCCCAGGGACGACCGTAGAAGCGCCATGAGGGGCCCCAATAGCCACCCCAGCCGCCATAGCCCCAACCCGGGCCGAAGCCAGCGCCCGGCGTCGCATAGGTACGTGCCTGGCGATCGGTCTGGCGATCAACCGTGATGAAATAGTCATAGCCGTTCTGCAGCGTCAGCTCGGCAGCACGATAAAGGAGATAGCGCTCCACCGTGTCACGATCGGTGACCGTGTTCCCGGCAAAGGTGACGAGAAAGCGATTGGCCTCGATCCGCTGATCGCTGAAGCCGGTACGATTGAAACCCTGACCGGTGGCAGGGCGATACGGCGTCTCGGTCGCGCAACCTGCCACCAGCAACGCGCCGGAAGCGGCCGCCGCCAGGAAAAGGCTACGACCGGTACGGTTCATGCTCATTGTGTCATCTCCGATACCCGCCAGATCGGCGGAAGCTGACCTCAGCCTAAATAATAAACCCGGAACGAGCGATGAACGGATTGGCTCCGATAAGCCTCGTTTCGTCGCACGGCAGTCACATCTGTCCGTCTCAGGGGCGGCTTCGTTCCTCCAGCACCTGAAGGTAGGCCGACAGCACCGCTTCGTTGATCATTTCCCAACGATATCCGGCGGCCTTGGTGGTTCCGTTGCGTCCCATCCGCAACCGCGCATCGCGGGACGCGACAAGCTCGGCAATCGCGTCCGCATAGCCGGGTACGTCGCGCGGCTCGACTAACCGACCGGTCTCGCCTTCGTCCACCAGCCCAACCGCGCCTGATGCACGCGCCGCAACAACAGGAACCCCGGCAGCCATCGCCTCCAGCGTGACGTTGCCAAAGGTCTCGGTAACGCTTGGGTTGAAGAAGACGTCCATCGACGCAACTGCGCGGCCCAGATCATCGCCGGACTGAAAGCCGGCAAATGCCGCGTCCGGAACCTGCTCCGCAAACCAATCACGCGCCGGGCCTTCTCCGATCACCAGCACGCGATGGCGCACATTGCGTTGCCGTAACTCGCCGACGACATTGGCGAAGATGTCGAGACCCTTTTCCTTGACCAGTCGCCCGAGGAACCCGACCGCCACCTCGTCATCGCCGATGCCAAGGTGCCGGCGCCAGGCGAGATCACGGCGGGCAGGGGAGAAGCGATCGTGATTAACACCGCGCGACCAAACGGCAGTCGGCGTACGCACCCCCCAGGTTTGCAGGATTTCGCCCAGCAGAAGCCCCGGCACCAGCACGCGTTCCGCCCGATTGTAGAAGCGCGTGAGGAGCCGCTCGACCATCGGCTCAAGGAAGCCAAGACCATAGTAGCGCGGGTACGTTTCGAAACGAGTGTGGAGCGATGCCACGCGTGCTATTCCGTTCCGCCGCGCGTAGCTGATCGCGCGATGCCCCAGGATATCAGGCGCAGATACGTGGATCAGATTGGGCGCGAACGCCTTCAGGTCACGTCGCACCTGGGCCGGAAGGCCGCGTGCAAGCCGATACTCACCGCGTTCACCCGGCAGTGGCAATGCCGGCACATCGACGAGATCGCCGGTGGGAGGGAAGGCCGGTTGGTCCACGGTTGGCGAATAGACGCGCACCTGAGCGCCCCGCGAGAGCAGGTGGCCAACCAGAAGATTGAGCGCCTGGTTGGCGCCATCACGGGTGTAGTTGTAATTGCCGCTGAAGAGCGCGACACGAAGGTCCGACGGCTGCATGATGGCGCGCCGCTACCGCTCGATTGCGGCGATCACGGGGCAAAGGTTTATTATCCGCTGAGGCTCCGTAGATCCGACAAGCGGGGAAGGCGGCGAATGCGCGGCTCCCGGCTGAGCTCCGCCTGTTCTCGGATCGATTGCCGCAGCTCATCCCGCTTCTCATGGATCGATGCGATCACGGGTCCCATGGCGACACCAAGGTCGACGAGGACAGCCTCCGACAATTGGAGCGAGCTTTCGAGCGTCTCCGGCACCGCATCGGTTACGCCAGCACGATAGAGCTCGGCGGCATGCGCTGCGTCACGGGCCCGGGCGATGATGGGAAGGTCGGGTGCCAGCGCACGAATCCTGCGCGCCAGTCGAACAGATAAGGGCGGATCATCCATGGTTAGGATGAGCGCGCGTACATTGGGCAGGTCCAGCCGGTCGACGAACTGCGAGCGAACAACGTCGCCGAATATTATGGGATGGCCGGCCGCGCGCCCGGCCTTCACCGCATCGATGTTGGCCTCTACGGCCAAGTACGGTTGATCGTGGACCGCCAGGAGCTCTGCGACGAGCTGCCCGACGCGACCAAAGCCGATGATTATCGCCCGTTTGCCATCCTGGGGCGGCTCGTCGAGCGTCTCTCCCCGGCCTTCGATACGACGTGAAATGACGCGTCCGGCAAAGGCGAGAAGGGGTGTGATGGTCAAGCCAATCGCCGTCACCGTTTGCCAGAACGCCGCCGTGGAAAGCTGGATAAGCTGGGCCTGCGCTGCCGTCGCAAGTACGATCAGCGTCGTTTCGGAAGGACTGCCCATCAGGAGCCCAGTCTCTGCAGCGACACCACGACCCACGTTGGCCACGCGAAGGAGCAAATAGGTGACGATCGCCTTGATCGTGACCACCGCTGCCACCGCAAGCAGAAGCTCATCCCAATTCTGGGTGATCAATCGCAGGTCTAGACTCATTCCTACCGTGATCAGAAAAACGCCCAGAGCCAGCCCCTTGAACGGCGCCGTTATGACTTCGACTTCAGTATGATATTCGGTCTCGGCGATCAGCAAGCCGGCGAGAAGCGCCCCAACGATGGGCGAGAGGCCGGCCGCAGTGGTCGCGACACTGGCGACGATCACCACCAACAGGGATGCCGCGAGGAAGAGCTCAGGGCTTTTTGTTCGGGCGGCCTGACCGAACAATCGCGGCAGGATCAGGCGCCCGGCAACGTACATCGCCACCACGGTCAGCCCGCCCCTCAGGGCAACCATCCCGATGTTCACCCACCCGCCTTCACCCGCCGAGGGCGCCAGTGCACCGAGCGCGAAGATGATGGGAACGAGCGCCAAATCCTCGAACAAAAGCATGGCGAAGGCGCCCCGTCCGACCGCGCTGACAGATCCGACTAGTGGCAAGACGAGCGCGGTGGAGGAAAGCGCTAGTGCGAGACCCAGCCCGATTGCACCAGGCCAGCTTTGCCCGACATAATGAAGCGTAATGCCGACGATGAGCGCAGAGCCCAGCAATTCGGCCGGGCCGATTCCAAAGACAAGCCGCCGCATAGCCCATAAGCGCCGGAACGACAGCTCCAACCCGATCGAGAACAGCAGCAGAATAATTCCGAATTCAGCAAAGGGCCTGACGAACTCGGGGTCGGAAATCGTCACATAATAAAGCCAGGGTGCGCGATCAATCTGGGTCCCAAGACCGGCTGGTCCGACCAACAGCCCGACCAGGATGAAGCCGATAACCGGGCTGATCTTGAATCTGGCGAAGGCCGGGATCACCAATCCCGCCGCCCCTAGAACTACCAGCGCGTCAGAGAAGCCGGGATTGTCGAGACCTATTGCCATGACGCATTGTGCAGACTGCGTCCCGGCTTGTCAGCAGCCGTGTTTCACCGCCTTCTTTCGCGACTCACGCATGTTCGCCACGGCAAGCGTTATCGCCAATCCCCCCAGGACGGCGGCATAGTACAGGATAAGACCCCCGCCTAAGCGCTCCCACAACAGTCCCAGCACATAGGTGGCGAGCAGGCCTGCGGCAAAACAATCCAGGCTGTGGCGGCCGATCAGCGCCATTGATCGCAAAGGAGCCGACTGGAGAAAGCGGCGGGCAACCGAAAGCAGGCTGGCATATAGCAGCAGCATGAGGATCGTGTGGCTCAGGCGCAGGAGGTTGAGACCATAGCGGCCGGTGAACCACTCTGGCCGGGCCACATCGTCGGCCCTCGCGACCGCGCCGACCGCGAACACCCCCAACAGCAGCGCCAAGATCCGCCAGTTGCCATCGAGCCATCTGAACAAGGGCATGTGAACGCGCCACGCACCGAGCACCATCGCCCCGAAGAACAGGAGCTGCCAACTCATCAGCTTCAGAATGCCGTCATCATTATGGCTCGGATCGGCAGACACGTGCCGGATCGTCAGCACCTGCGCCACCAGGTAAATGGCGATCGAAGCCATCAGGAGCAGCCGCGGCGAGCGACGATGAAGCGCGATTGCGAACGGCGCGATGAGCATCAGCGTGACATATAGCAGCAGAATGTCGAGTAGCCGCGGCGCCTTCTGCAAGGTCATGAATTGCAGCGTCGCCTGCAGCGGATCAGCGAGGAACGGCCCCAGCCGCCAGAAGCGCAGTTCCGCTGGAGACATGAATAGGGCCAGCGGGAGAACGAGCCCGAGGAGTGCGAGGTTGTACAGCCACAGCGTTCCTGCGCGCCGGATGACTGCCCGCGCGGCACTGGCACGCGCGAGATAGACCAGGCCCACCATATAGCCGGACATCACCACGAACAGCTCGGCTGCGGTGGAATAGCCGTATCGGGTCGGTGTAGGGATCAACCACGCGGTGAGGCCGTCGGCTTCGACAACCTGGCTCAGGTGATTAATCAGTATGGTGATGAGCGCCCATCCACGAAGGATATCGATCCGCTCTTCACGGAGGATAGGCTGCAACGATGAAGGCCCCGGCAACGTGCCGGGGCCTTTCACTGTCGATGACTTATGCAGGCTTATGCCCAGGTCGCCATCTTGTTCTCGAGGTTGACGCGAACAGCTTCAAAGAACTGCTCGGTGGTCATCCACTTCTGATCCGGGCCGATCAGGATCGCGAGATCCTTGGTCATGTCGCCGTTCTCGACCGTCTCGATGCAGACCTGCTCGAGCGTCTCGGCAAAGCGGGTGACATCAGGCGTTCCGTCGAACTTGCCGCGGAACTTGAGACCGCCCGTCCAGGCGAAGATCGACGCGATGGGATTGGTCGACGTCGCCTTGCCCTGCTGGTGTTGGCGGTAGTGGCGCGTGACGGTGCCGTGCGCGGCCTCCGCCTCGATCGTCTTGCCATCGGGCGTCATCAGCACAGAGGTCATCAGGCCCAGCGAGCCAAAGCCCTGCGCGACCTGGTCGGACTGCACGTCGCCGTCGTAGTTCTTGCAGGCCCAGACGAACTCGCCGTTCCACTTCAGTGCCGACGCGACCATGTCGTCAATCAGGCGGTGCTCGTAGGTGATGCCCAGTTCCTTGAACTTCTCAACAAACTCGGCCTCATAGATCTCGGCAAAGATGTCCTTGAAGCGGCCGTCATAAGCCTTGAGGATGGTGTTCTTGGTCGACAGGTACACCGGCCAGTTGCGGTTGATGCCGTAGTTCAGCGACGCGCGAGCGAAATCACGGATCGACTCGTCAAGGTTGTACATGCCCATCGCGACGCCGGCGCCCGGGAAGTCGAACACTTCATGCTCGATCTCCTGGCCGTCCTCGCCAGTCCACTTCATCGTGAGTTTGCCCGCGCCCGGCACCTTGAAGTCGGTCGCGCGATACTGGTCGCCGAATGCGTGACGACCCACCACGATCGGGTGCGTCCAGCCCGGGATCAGGCGGGGAACGTTCTTGATCACGATCGGCTCACGGAAAACAACGCCGCCCAGAATGTTGCGGATCGTGCCGTTCGGCGACTTCCACATCTTCTTCAGGCCGAACTCCTCGACGCGCGCCTCGTCGGGGGTGATGGTGGCGCATTTAACGCCAACGCCGTACTTCTGGATTGCCTTGGCGCTGTCGACCGTCACCTTGTCGTCGGTGGCGTCCCGATGCTCCATCCCAAGGTCGTAATAATCGAGCTCGATGTCGAGGTACGGCTTGATCAGGCGTTCGCGGATCCATTCCCAGATAATTCGCGTCATTTCGTCGCCGTCGATCTCCACGACGGGCGTTTTTACCTTGATCTTCGCCATTGTCCGTATCCTTTGAAGGGGAGGGTTTGGCGCGGTCGATAAGGGTAAGGAGGCGGGGGATCAACCGCCAGGGTTGTCAACCGCGCGACCTGCCCGCCGAGTGCGTTGTGCCCTGCGGCCGCCAGGGCTACACGGATGATATGCCGTCCTTACCAAAGCCCGAAGAGCAGGGTCTGCCTGTCACCACCACCGTCAGATGGCGCTTCCCCGCCATCCATCCCGAAGGTCAGAAGTTCACCGCGATCGCGTTCGGCATCACGCTGTTGATGACGATCGTCCACAACATCTTCTTCTGGCCGCTGTTCGGCCTTACCGTGTGGGTAGCGGCCTTCTTTCGCGATCCCATCCGCACCACGCCGCGCGGGGAAGACCTGATCGTGTCACCGGCGGATGGCCTGGTGACGATGATTGCCGAGGTGCCGGTACCGCGTGAATTGATCGGTGAGTTGGGCGCTGAGCGCCTCACGCGCGTTTCGGTGTTCATGAGTGTATTCGACGTTCACATCAATCGCGCACCGATTGCGGGTACGATCCGGCAAGTGGTTTATATTTCGGGCAAGTTCCTGAACGCCGACTTGGACAAGGCTTCGGAAGACAATGAGCGCCAGCATTTCGTCGTAGAAGGGCATGATGGCCGCAAGGTCGCCTTCACCCAGATCGCCGGGCTGGTGGCGCGCCGGATCATGGGCTTCGTCAAAGTAGGCGACATGGTGGCAGCCGGTCAGCGCATTGGGCTGATCCGCTTCGGCAGCCGCGTCGACGTCTACCTGCCTGCGGGTTATTCACCCCAGGTCGCCCTTGGGCAGCGTGCGATTGCAGGCGAGACTGTGCTAGCGCGTGCGGGCGCAATTCCTGTTTCGGGTGTGACGCAATGAGGCGGCCGGTTCGCCCCCGTCGGGGAATTCCGCTTCGCGCGGTGGCGCCGAACGCGATCACTGCCCTGGCGCTGTGCTCCGGGCTCAGCGGGGTGCAGTTCGCGATCAAGGCGCGGATGATGGAGAATGATCTGCTGCTCCAGCGCGGCGCGGAATACGCCGCCCTGCACGATCGCATCGGCACTCACTGGCAGCTTGCGGTCATGTTCGTCCTGATCGCAGGTCTCCTCGATGGCATCGATGGGCGGATTGCGCGGCTTCTTCATGGACAGAGCCGCTTCGGAGCAGAACTGGATTCGCTGGCTGATGCCATCTCCTTTGGCGTCTCGCCCGCGCTGATCCTCTATCTCTGGTCGCTGTCGTCCCTGCCGCGCTTCGGCTGGATCGCCGCGCTGATGCTGGCGGTGTTTGCCGCATTGCGGCTCGCCCGATTCAATGCGGCGATCGACTCTGACGAGCAGCCGCACAAATCCGCAGGCTTTCTGACAGGTGTTCCTGCGCCCGCTGGAGCTGGCCTTGCCCTATTGCCCATGTTCCTGTGGTTCTGGACCGATGAGCCGCTTCTACGCTCATCCTATGTTGTCGCACCCTGGACCGCATTCGCCGCGATCCTGATGGTGTCCAGCATCGCAACCTGGTCATGGGGATCGCTCCGGCTTCGTCGCAACATCCGGTTCGAGGCATTGGCGGTGGTGGTAATCATCGCCGCGGCGGCCGTTACGGCGCCTTGGCACACCGTCAGTGCGATCAGCATTGCCTATCTACTGGCGATCCCATTCAGCATCGCAGCTTATGGCAAGGTCAAGCGGCTGCGCGCGAAGACGAGGGTGACGAGCGTACAGGGGTTGCCGCCCATCGCCTGACGGCAATCCGCTGCTCCGCGCGCACCAGCGTAGCAAGTGGATGGCGATGGGCCGGCTGACCACGCAAGGCTCCAATGATACGGTCCATTCGCGGCGCAATCGTCACTACAAGCGCGTAGATCGACACTCCCAACGTTCCGGCAAAGACAGCGAAACTCAGTACCGTTACCATTGCTCGCCTCCAACTCGACTTGCGAACCGTGGGCCATAAACCGCTGGAAACACGCCTCGTTCCGATCCTAGTCCGCCACGGGACAACAATTGGACCAACGAAGCGCTCGTTTCATCTCGGGCCGCCGTTGCGTTCACTCTATGTTCAACACGCTTGTTCCACTCCTGTTCTACTTCGTCAAGTGGACATTGCCCTTGCATCTTCCGGCCTTTGGCGCTAACCGCGCGGCCTCAACTCCGCATGGGAAGCATCAAACCACCGGTGTGCCGGCCTTTCAGGCTCGCACCAGCCGCTTCCCAGAGGCCTAACCGGAAGGAAGAATGATCATGGCGGCACCTGTCGTCTCGATGCAGCAACTCATTGAAACCGGCGCGCACTTCGGCCACCAGACTCACCGCTGGAACCCGAAGATGAAGCCGTATCTGTTCGGCGATCGCAACGGCGTTCACATCATCGACCTGTCGCAGACGGTGCCGCTTTTCGCACGCGCGCTGGAGTTCATCAGCTCGACCGTCGCGTCGGGTGGCAAGGTTCTGTTCGTCGGCACCAAGCGCCAGGCGCAGGAGCCGGTCGCAGAAGCAGCGCGCCGCTCGGGTCAGCATTTCGTCAACCATCGCTGGCTGGGGGGCATGCTCACCAACTGGAAGACGATTTCTAACTCGATCAAGCGCTTGAAGGCGCTCGAAGAGCAGCTGTCGGGCGACACGCATGGCCTGACCAAGAAGGAAGTGCTGCAACTCACCCGTGAGCGCGACAAGCTCGAAATGAGCCTGGGTGGCATTCGCGACATGGGCGGCATTCCCGACATCATGTTCGTGATCGACGCGAACAAGGAAGAGCTGGCGATCAAGGAAGCCAACACGCTGGGTATCCCGGTGGTGGCGATCCTCGACTCGAACGTCTCGCCTGACGGCATTGCCTTCCCGGTTCCCGCCAATGACGACGCTGCGCGCGCCATCCGTCTGTATTGCGAGGCAGTGGCGATCGCCGCGACCCGCGGCAACGCGGAGCAGCAGCGCCGTGGTGGTGCGGACCTGGGCGCCATGGCTGAGCCGCCGGCCGAGGAATCGCTGGGCAGCGATCCGGTCGTGCCTGCCGCTGCCACCGAAGAGTCGCGCCAGATCGACGCATAAGCGTCAGCTTCGGCAAGCTTTTCACCGTTCGTGCCGGGCTTGTCGGGGCACCATCCTTCCTTCGCTGTGCGGCGCAGATAGATGGCACTTCGACAGGTCCGGACGAACGGGTTTTCATATGAGCTGATCCTGCCGACGGGATCGATAAAGAGGACTAGGACGATGGCCGATATCACGGCAGCAATGGTCAAGGAGCTGCGCGAAAAGAGCGGCGCCGGCATGATGGACTGCAAGAAGGCGCTCAACGAGACCGGCGGCGACATGGACGCGGCGATGGACTGGCTGCGCACCAAGGGCCTCGCCGCAGCGGCGAAGAAGTCCAGCCGGACGGCAGCCGAAGGTCTGGTCGGAATCGCGGTTCGTGGCACCAAGGGCGCTGCGGTCGAGGTGAACTCGGAGACGGACTTCGTCGCCAAGAACGACCAGTTCCAGCAGTTCGTCCGCGAAGTGACGGAAATCGCGCTAGCGACCGGCGGCGACGTCGAGGCGCTCAAGGGCGAGAAGATGCCGAGCGGCAAGACGGTCGACGAGGTTCTGACGAACAACGTCGCGACCATCGGCGAGAATCAGTCGCTTCGTCGCGCAAAGACGCTCGAAGTGTCGAAGGGCGCTGTCGTCGGCTACGTCCACAATCAGCAGGCACCTGGCCTGGGCAAGATCGGCGTGCTCGTCGCGCTGGAGAGCGAAGCGGCCCATGACGTCCTTCAGGCTCTCGGCAAGCAGCTGGCGATGCACGTCGCCGCCGCTTTCCCGAAGGCGCTGAACGAAGAGGATCTCGACGAGGCGGAAATCGAACGCGAGCGCGCCATCGCGGCCGAGAAGGCAGGCGAGAGCGGCAAGCCGGCCGACATCATCGCCAAGATGGTGGAAGGCTCGATCGCCAAGTACCGCAAGGAGCACGCGCTGGTCAGCCAGCTGTTCGTGATGGACGGCAAGACCAAGATCAGCGACGTCGTGGCAAAGGCTGGAAAGGACGCCGGCACCCCGATCGTGCTGAAGGACTATGTCCGCTTCCAGCTTGGTGAAGGCATCGAGAAGGAAGCATCTGACTTCGCTGCCGAAGTCGCTGCAGCCTCGGGTGTGCCGCAGAGCAAGCAGGCCGAACCGGCCGCCTGATAGCGCGATCTGACGGCCGTTCCGCTGAAAAGCGAGTGAACGGCCATCATTCGGGTTCGCCCGCCGCTGGCTTGCTCTCATGGAGCAGGCGGCGGCGGGCGGCCCGATTTTCGTTTCCGCCGTCACCACTCTCGCCAGCGACACAGTGGTTGCGAGCCTGCAATCGCATCCCTAAGGTCCGCTCCGCTCTTCCCAAGTCACATCGGAACCCATGACCAGTCCCACGTACAAGCGTATCCTCCTGAAACTCTCGGGTGAGGTGTTGATGGGGCCGGACGGGGTGTCCATCGATCCGACGGTGACGGCCCGGGTTGCCGAGGAAATCGCTGACGTGAAGGCGGAAGGGTATGAGCTGTGCGTCGTCGTTGGCGGCGGCAACATCTTCCGGGGGCTTGCCGCGGCAGCGCAAGGGTTCGAGCGCGCAACGGCTGATTATATGGGCATGCTTGCTACGGTCATGAATGCCCTCGCGGTGCAGAACGCCCTTGAGCAGATCGGTGTCGACACCCGCGTGCAATCGGCGATCCCGATGCAGTCAGTGTGCGAGCCCTTCATCCGGCGACGCGCCGTTCGCCACCTGGAGAAGAACCGGGTTGTGATCTTCGCCGCCGGTGTTGGGTCGCCCTTCTTCACTACCGACAGCGGCGCCGCCCTGCGCGCTGCCGAGATGAACTGCGATGCTCTCTTCAAGGGTACCAGCGTCGACGGCATTTACGATGCGGATCCCAAGAAGGTCGCCGGCGCATCGCGGTACGAGACGATCTCGTACAACAATGTCTTGTCCAAGAACCTGAAGGTGATGGACGCTAGCGCGGTCGCCTTGTGCCGCGATTCCAACATTCCGATCGTCGTGTTCAATATCCGGGAGCATGGCAATTTCGCTGCCGTGCTGCGAGGTGAGGGCGTATCGACGATCGTCACCAACGAACAGGAGATGATCGATGCCCGCGTATAACAAGGCGGACCTCGAGCGCCGCATGGCCGGTGCCGTTGAAGCCCTGAAGAGCGATCTGGCAGGTCTTCGCACTGGGCGTGCGTCCACCGCTTTGCTCGACCCTGTGACGGTCGAGGTCTACGGTTCGCACATGCCGCTGAACCAGGTGGCCACCGTGTCGGTGCCCGAACCCCGGATGCTCAGCGTGCAGGTGTGGGACAAGAGCAACGTCGGTCCCGTTGAAAAGGCGATCCGTTCGGCTGGCCTTGGCCTCAACCCGATCAACGATGGCACCACGCTGCGCCTGCCGATCCCCGACCTTACCGAAGAACGCCGCAAGGAACTCGCCAAGCTGGCCGGCTCTTACTCGGAGAAGGCCAAGGTTGCCGTGCGCAACGTCCGCCGCGACGGCATGGACAACCTGAAGACGGACGAGAAGAAGGGCGTCTTCGGGGAGGACGAGCGCAAGCGACACGAGACTGAGGTGCAGAAGCTGACAGACGCGACGATCGCCGAGATCGATGTGGCGGCGAGCGCGAAGGAAAAGGAAATCCTCGGAAAGTGACGGGCCTGCAGCGTCTGCTGTTGGGGGCGTGCAGGGGGCATGCCTCTGCCGCCCGAGCGTCGGGGACGTCGCGGTGAGCGTCGCGCCTGTCCTCGCGAGCGGAAGGACGGCTCCGTTGCCGCGCCACGTTGCCATCATCATGGATGGCAATGGCCGTTGGGCGAAGAAGCGGCTTCTGCCGCGTGCTGCCGGCCACAAGGCAGGGGTCGAGGCCGTGCGCCGTGTGACTCGCCATGCTCGTGCGATCGGCATCGAGGCGCTGACCATCTACGCCTTCTCGTCGGAGAACTGGCGACGGCCGGCTGAAGAGGTGGGCGACCTCATGGGTCTGCTCAGGCTGTTCATCCGCAGTGATCTCGCCGAGCTGATCCGCGAGAATGTGCGGCTGAAAATCCTGGGTGATTACCGCAAATTTCCCAGCGACGTGGTTGCATTGATCGACGACGCCGTCGCGCGCTGCAAGGCGAACACTGGCCCCGTGCTAGCGATTGCGCTCAATTATGGTGCGCAGGCAGAACTGGTGCGCGCCGCACGCCGCCTGGCGGAACACAAGGCTCCTGAAGAGATTGACGCAGCCGCGATCGAGGCGGAGTTGGAAACCCGCGACCTTCCACCACTCGACCTGCTGATCCGGACGTCCGGCGAGCATCGGCTGTCCAATTTCCTGCTGTGGCAGGCGGCCTATGCCGAGCTGCTGTTCGTGGACACGCTCTGGCCCGATTTCGGCCCGGCCGATCTGGACGCGGCCGTCGCCGCCTTCGGCAATCGGCAGCGGCGGTTTGGCGGGTTGTGACGACCCCCGACGCGAAGCTGCGAACGCCGTCCAATCTGCGGATGCGGATGATCGCGAGCGTGGTCATGATTGCGGTGGCCAGCATGGCATTGCTGTTCGGCGACATTGCATTTTGGCTGCTGGCGGTGGTCATCTCGTTGTTCATGATGGCGGAGTGGTCGGATCTGCAGAAAGCGACCGCGCGCGAGAAGCGCCTGGCGCAATATAGCCTGTCTGTCCCACTGGCGGTGATGGCGCCTGCCACCCTGGTGTTGGAAGTGCACGACTTCTTCGCCTTGGGGCTTCTGGTCGGGGCGGCGTTCTTCGTCGCCATCGTGACCCGCCGACGGTCGCTGGCGCAGGGGGTGATCTACTGCGGGTTGCCGGTGCTGGCCCTCATCTTTCTGCGACGCCAGGATGAGGGGTTGCTATGGGCATTCTGGGCATTGTCGCTCGTCTGGGCGACGGATATCGGCGCGTTCTTCGCCGGTCGCTCGATCGGCGGACCGAAGCTTGCGCCGAAGCTCTCGCCGAACAAGACATGGGCCGGGCTGATCGGTGGCATTGTCGCGGCGAGCCTGCTGGCCATTGTGCTTCACGTCCAATATGGTCTGCCATGGCGGATGACGCTTGCTACGCCGTTCCTGGCGGTTCTTGCGCAGGGAGGCGATCTATATGAAAGTTGGCTCAAAAGGCGTGCGGGCGTGAAGGATTCCGGAAACATCCTGCCTGGCCACGGCGGGCTGCTGGATCGGCTCGATGGTGTCGTGCCGGTCGCGCCTGTCGCAGCTCTCCTCGTCGTGGCGCCGTACCTTTACCGATGAAGACCGTCACGATCCTGGGCGCCACCGGCTCGATCGGCACATCGACGCTCGACCTGCTCGAACGCTCTCCCGAGATGTTCGAAGTGGTCGCGCTCACCGCCAATTGCGATGTCGAACGGCTGGCCGCCGCGGCTATTCGGACCAATGCCAAGCGTGCGGTCGTCGCGGACGAAAGATGCCTGACGGCCCTCAGCGATGCCTTGTCAGGGACTGGCGTCGAGGCTGCCGGCGGCGCTGCTGCCGTTGAGGAAGCAGCGTCGATGGACGCGGACATCACAGTAGCGGCAATTGTGGGCTGCGCGGGTTTGAAACCTGTCATGGCGGCGGTGGAGCAGGGCCGGACGCTGGCCCTCGCCAACAAGGAAGCGCTGGTCTCGGCCGGTGACGTGATGAACCGCGCCGTTCGACAGAGCGGGGCAACGTTGCTGCCGGTCGACAGCGAGCATAGCGCAATTTTCCAGTGCCTCGATGCACGGATGGCGGAGCGGGTCAGCCGCATCATCCTGACCGCCAGCGGTGGTCCGTTTCGCGATCGCTCGCTCGCGGCGATGCAGGACATCTCACCCGCGCAGGCGGTTGCGCATCCGAACTGGTCGATGGGCGCTAAGATCTCGGTTGATTCCGCAACCATGATGAACAAGGGCCTCGAGCTGATCGAGGCGTTTCACCTGTTTCCGGTGACATCCGAACAGATCGAGATTGTCGTCCACCGGCAGTCGGTGATCCATTCCATGGTGGAATATGTCGATGGGTCGGTGCTGGCCCAACTCGGCACGCCGGACATGCGCACGCCGATCGCCTGTGCGTTGGCGTGGCCGGACCGGATGCCGACACCTGGTGAGCGGCTCGACCTTATCAAGGTCGGGCGGCTCGATTTCGAAGCACCTGACGAGGAACGCTTTCCCGCTCTGCGCCTAGCGCGCGCCGCGCTTAATGAGGGCGGCGGGTCACCGGCCATCCTCAACGCTGCCAATGAAATTGCCGTCGCAGCGTTTCTTGGCGGCCGGATCAGCTACCTCGAAATTGCCGCAATCGTTTCCGATACGCTTGATCGCTTCTCCCCGGCAGCGCCCGACACGCTTGAAGCGGTCCTTGAAGTCGACCGTGAGGCGAGGGTTATTGCGGAGAAGCGTGTGAAGGGACGCGCCGCTTGATCGAATCTCCTGGCCTGCTGCTTACGCTGCTTGCCTTCGTCCTGGTCATTGGCCCGCTCGTGTTTGTGCACGAGATGGGGCACTACCTTGCCGCGCGCTGGTTCGGTGTGAAAGCCGATGCATTCTCTATCGGTTTCGGCCGCGAAATCGCCGGCTGGACCGATCGACGCGGGACGCGATGGAAGTTCGGCTGGATGCCGCTCGGTGGGTACGTCCGCTTCGCCGGGGACATGAACGCGGTGAGCCAGCCTTCCGCCGAATGGCTCGCGCTCCCCGAAGAGGAGCGAAACCAGACGTTCCAGGCAAAGCCGGTATGGCAGCGCGCGATCATCGTAGCAGCTGGGCCAGTCGTGAATTTCCTCTTGGCCATGCTGATCCTTGGCGGTTTTGCCATGGCCTATGGCGACACGCGGACACCGCCGGTTGTCGGCACGGTGCTGGAAAACAGCGCAGCCGCGCGGGCAGGGTTGCAACCCGGTGATCGCATTGTTCGGCTCGGCGATCGTGACATCCACGTCTTCGAGGACATGCTGTCGTACACCCGCATTCATCCGGCAGAGAAGACGACGGTCGCCTTCGAACGGAATGGTCAGGTTCAGACGCTCCCGGTCACGATCGGGGTGGACCAGCAGACCGACCGGTTCGGCAACAACTACCGGATCGGCATGCTCGGGATCGCACGCGGCGACCGCGTCACCGTTCCCGTGAGCTTGTTCGAGGCACCGGTGGTGGCGGTTCGACGCACCGGGGAGATCGTGTCCATGATGGTGGAAACGATCGGCCAGATCATCACCGGTCGGCGATCGGTGAAGGAATTGGGTGGGCCGCTATCGATCGCCAAGGTCTCTGGCGAACAGATCACCCTGGGCGCGGACGCCTTCGTGTTCCTGATCGCCTTGGTGTCCATCAACCTTGGGTTCATCAACCTGCTGCCAGTTCCGATGCTGGATGGCGGACACCTGCTGTTCTATGCCATTGAGGCGGTCCGTCGTAAGCCGGTCGGGCCCGAGGTGCAGGAATGGGCATTTCGCGGAGGGCTGGCGGCAATTCTCGGCCTGATGTTGCTGGTGACCTTCAATGATCTGGGAAATTTCGGACTGTGGCAAAGTCTCGCAAGCTTGATCGGCTAACGATTCGAGGGCAGGGCGCGTGCAGGGGCTTGTTTGGGCTTACCGGGGTGGAATGGTGACTATTTTGAACACTTCGTTTGCTCGACCGCGCGCTGCGGCCATGCTGCTCGGCTGCACGATGCTGACCGGCATTCCGTCGGTCGCGCTTGCGCAAGGTGCGCCCGCTACGGCCCAGCCTGGTGCGGCGGCTCAGCAGCAGGTCGCGCCGGCACCTAGCGCTACGCCGGTGGAGCGGACGATTCGCTCGCTCCGAGTCGAAGGCTCGCAGCGTATCGAGCCCGATACGGCGCTCAGCTACACGAAGCTGCGGATCGGACAGCCGTACACCAACGAGTCGCTCGATCAGGCGATCAAGGATCTGTACGCCAGCGACCTGTTCGCCGATGTGACCGTCGCAGGGGCGGAGACCGGCGACATCGTGCTTCGGGTGCGTGAGAACCCGATCATCAACCGCGTGATCCTTGAGGGCAACAAGCGCCTCAAGGACGACAAGATCACGAAGGAAATCAAGCTTAAGCCGCGGCAGGTCTTCACCCGCAGTGCCGTGCGTCAGGACGTCGCGCGTATTGTCGAGCTTTATCGCCGCCAGGGCCGGTTCGGCGCGAGTGTCGAGCCCAAGATGGTGTCGCTTGATCAGAACCGCGTCGACGTGGTGTTCGAGATCAGCGAAGGGCCCAAGTCCAAGGTTCGTCAGATCAACATCATCGGCAACGAGGTGTTCGACGACGACAAGCTGCGCGAGCAGATGGCAACGAAACAGGCGCGCTTTTTCCGCCTGCTGTCGTCCAACACGACCTATGATCAGGACCGACTGGCTTATGACCAGCAGAAGCTGCGCCAGTTCTATCTGACCGAAGGCTATGCCGACTTCCGCGTCACGAGCGCAGTAGCCGAGCTGACGCCGGACAAGGAAGACTTCATCATCACCTATGTGGTGGAGGAGGGGCCCCGCTATAAATTCGGCGACATCACGGTCGACAGCGACATCCGCGACTTCGACGACAAGGCGCTGGCGAAGACGCTGCCGCTGAAGAAGGGTGATTGGTACAACGCCAAGCTGGTCGAGGACACGGTCGACAGCCTCAGCCAGACCACGGGTCTGTTCGGCTACGCCTTCACCGAGATCAGCCCTGAATTTCAGCGCGATCGCGACTCGCTGACCATGTCGATCAACTTCCACATCGGCGAGGCGAAGCGCACCTACGTCGAGCGAATCGACATCACCGGCAATACGCAGACTCAGGACAAGGTGATCCGCCGCGAGATCCGTCTTGCGGAAGGTGACGCGTTCAACAGCTTCCAGGTGCGGCGTTCGCAGGACCGCATCAACAGCCTGGGATTCTTCCAGGACAAGTTCGAGATCAAGCAGACGCCGGGTTCAGCGCCGGATCGCGTCATCCTGGGCGCCAACGTCGAAGAGCGCGCCACGGGCGAACTGCAGCTCTCCGCGGGCTTCTCCAGCCTCGAGCGCTTCATCCTTCAGTTCAACCTGACGCAGCGCAACTTCCGCGGCAAGGGCCAGGAACTGCGCTTCGGCGTCAACTATTCTAGTTATTCGAAGTCGGTCGAGCTCGGCTTCACCGAGCCTTATCTGTTCGACAAGAACATCGCCGTCGGCGTCGACGTGTTCCGGCGCGACTTCAACGCATTCAACTTCGTCAACAACCGCCGCGAAACCACGTATAGCCAGGTGTCCACCGGCTTCCAGGTTCGTGCCGGCGTGCCGCTGACCGAATATTGGTCGCTCTCGGCACGTTACGGGCTGTCGTATGACGAAGTGACGCTGGATCGTACCGCGTTCTTCCGCGATGGTCAGTGCGATCCGCTGCTCGCGGGTCGCTATCTCTGCGACGCTCTGGGCAATCGTCTGACGTCGTCGGTCGGTTATTCGCTGATCTACGACAGCCTGAACAGCCGCCTGCGGCCGTCGGCGGGGCAGCGCTTTACCTTCAGCCAGGACTTCGCCGGGCTGGGCGGTGACGTGAAGTACCTGCGGACGCGCGCTGACGCGGCGAAATATTGGGGCATCGGCGGCGGGTTCATTCTCTCGGCGCTCGCTGAAGGCGGCTACATTCACGCGCTTGAAAGCAGCCCGCGTCCCGGCGTAGATCCGATCCGGATTACCGACCGCTTCTATCTGGGTGAGCCGCAGTTCCGCGGCTTCGACATCCGCGGCGTCGGCCCGCGCGTGCTGCGCCAGTATTTCACGACCGACGCCAACGGCGCGCAGGTCCTGATCACCGATCGCGACCAGATCATCGACGACGCGCTGGGCGGCAAAGCCTATTATCTTGGCCGCATCGAACTCGAGATCCCGTTGGGTTCGGGCGCGCGCGAGCTGGGCTTGCGTCCGTCCGTTTATGTGCAGGCCGGCAGTCTGTTCAATATCACACGACCGGAACCGACCGCGGTATTCCCGACCACCACGGATGCGAACGGCAACACCGTCGTCTTGCCGCTTCCGCTCAAGGACGCCGCGGGCAACCCGCTCTACTTCTACTCGACGCCGGCCGGCGCGAACGTCTCGACCACCTGCGCCGCCGGTATTCCGGATGGCAGCGGCGGTTGTAACGGCATCATCCCGAACTCGCCGCAGATCGCGTCTCAGCCCTTTGTCGAGACCTTCCTCGGCAATTCCGCAAAGCCGCGTCTGTCGATCGGTTTTGGTGTGAACTGGACGTCGCCGTTCGGTCCGCTTCGCATCGACGTCGCCCGCGCTCTCATCAAGCAGCGCGGCGATGACCCCAAGCTTATCACTTTCAACGTAGGGACTCAGTTCTGATGACCAAGTTCAAGCTCATGCTGATGGCTGCCGCGATCGCAGTCCCCGGTACGTTTGCTGCCGGCGGCGCCGCTGCGCAGGTGTCCGGCATCGCTGTCGCGAACCCGGAACAGGCCGTCGCCAATTCGAAGGCGTGGACTGCGGCTCGCGCACAGATCCAATCGACGTACAAGACTCAGCTGGATCAGGCGAACACGCGCCGCAACGCGATTCAGGCCGAATTGCAGCCGCTCGTGACCGCATATCAGACGGCAGCGCGCGCGCCCGGCGCGACCGAAGCATCGCTGCGTCCGCAGGCGCAGGCGATCCAGACCAAGCAGCAGGCAGCGCAGCAGGAACTCACCCGCCTGACGCAGCCGGCGCAGCGCGCAGAGGCCTATGCCATCGAGCAGATCAGCGCGAAGCTGAACGACGCCGTTCAGGCCGCCGTGCGCGCCCGCAACGTGTCGTTGCTGCTGCGTCCCGAAGCTGCGCTCTTCGCCCAGCCGGCCGCTGACATCACCTCGTCGATCACCGCTGAGCTCGACAAGGCAGTGCCGAGCGTCGGGATCACCCCGCCGGCGAATTGGCATCCGGGCGGCCAGGGCCAGCAGGGCGCCGCACCGGCTCCTGCTGCGCAGACGCAGGGCCGCTGAGCCAGCTCGGGATGACCGACGTGCAGACCAAGGCCGCCATCGGCCCGCTAGATGTGACGCGGGTGATGGCGGCGCTGCCGCATCGCTATCCGATGCTGCTCGTCGACCGGGTCGAAACGCTCGTGCCTGATCAGTCGATCGTCGCCATCAAGGCGGTGACGATCAACGAGGGATTCTTCCAGGGGCATTTCCCCGGTCGGCCGATCATGCCCGGCGTGTTGATCGTCGAGGCGCTCGCACAGGCGGCGGGCGTGCTTGCGGTCGAAAGCCTTGGCCTCGCCGGCACGGGTAAGCTGGTCTATTTCATGTCGATCGACGGCGTGAAGTTCCGGAAGCCGGTCGAACCCGGTGTCTTGCTTCGGCTGGAAGTCAGCTTCGTTCAAAAGCGTGCGCGGGTGTGCAAGTTCGCGGGACGTGCCTTGATCGAAGGCGAGCTGGCGGCCGAGTGTGAGTTCACCGCCATGATCGCGGATCCACCTGCGGCCTGATCGGCAGCGACCATAGCAATGATTGCGTGGGCCGCGCTCCTCTGTTAAGCGCGCCGCTTCCTTTCGGCTGGTCGGTAACCAGCCACGTCGGAGATTGAGTTGTGAAGAAAGATATCCACCCCGATTACCACATGATCAAGGTCCAGATGACGGACGGCACGGTGTACGAAACCCGCTCCACCTGGGGCAAGGAAGGCGACACCATGACGCTCGAAATCGATCCGCTGGCGCATCCGGCATGGACCGGTGGCAAGGGCCAGATGCTCGACACCGGCGGTCAGGTGGCGCGCTTCAACAAGCGCTTCGGTGGCGGACTTACGCTTCGCAAGTAACCTCCACCTGCTGATCGCAGGAGCCGCGACTTTTCGTCTCGGCTGACATATGGGCCGGCACCTTTGATGGGCCGGCCCTTTTATTTTGTGCACAATCGCTTGTCGGAGATGACAACGCAGTGGCGCTTGTCTTGATCGCAGGATAGGAGAGCCGTCCCCGGACGGGTGGCCGAGTGGTTTAAGGCAGCGGTCTTGAAAACCGCCGTAGGTTTACGCTTACCGTGGGTTCGAATCCCACCCCGTCCGCCATCACGTTGCGTCGCCGAGGTCGACGCGCCTGCAGCCCGCTACGACCAGCTTGTCGCGCGGCGGATCGCTTGGTCGACCGGCACGTCGTGCAGCCTGCGATAGCGCGCTTCGACAAGGGTGAATAACCCAAATGCGAGCAGGCCTGCGCTGATGATCACGTCAAAGGGGCTGCTGAGCCATGCGAGGACACGCGCCATGCCGCCGGCCTCGTCTGCCTGGCCTTCCATTCCGGCGCGAACAAGGAAGTAGCCGCTGATCAAGAACACCAAACCACGCGCGGCGTAGCCGGCACGACCGCACCATTGCACCCAGGGACGGCGGGCAATCGATGGGTCAATGTAGCGCAGGAATGATCCCTTTACCGCTTTCATGAGCTGTACTGCGGCGACCGCGAGCAGGATGATGCCGCCCACGATGACGAGTGCCCATCCACCCGGCATCTGCAGGGCAGTCTGTGTGCCTTCCTGCGTACCGTCACCCGACAGCGCCACGCCGCGCATCAGACGGACCGATTGCCAGCTGAAGAAAAGGTGCACGACACCGCTGGCTCCGGCCCCCAGCCGCTCGAAAACGCCTCTACGGTCTGATCCGTGGCGTTCGAGGTCAAAGGCGGCATCGGTCAGCCTCCATATGCCGTAGGCGGCGAGTCCCGCCGCCATCGCGCCCAGCAGGAATTGGCCGCCGCCTTCGCGAAGATATTCCAGCGCGCCGCTCTGGTCTTCTGCCCGCCCGGTACGCAGGACCAGCACCGCGATGACGATGTATAGCAGTCCCCGCGCCGCGAAGCCGATCCGGGTCAGGGTAGTCAGGCGCGCATTGGCGTTCATGTGAAGCTCCTCACGGTGCCAAACAGCAGTGAAGTGTGAACGTTCCTGCGTTGGATCATGGCCCTTCGAAAATGATGCTGGTGCCAAGTTACAGCGCCCTTGCGTCAAAGGTGTTGAGCTTCGTCTGGAGCAGGTGGCAAAGCTGGGGACACCTCTCCTTTGCCGCACCAGCAAAACGCCAAGTATTTGCGGTATCAAGGGAACTACTGTGATCGCGCGAGCGCTGTGGAGGCACGTTTTGCTGGAGCTTCCCCATGCCCGATACCGACCGTCGCTCCTTTGTTGCCGGTGTTGCCGCACTGTCGGCCGCGTCCGCGACGTCGGCAGCAGCGCAGGAGAGCAAGTCGCGGCCAGCTGCGATGACCCCGGCAGCCGCGGCCTATCCCAAGCCGCCGTTCCCGGTTCAGCGGCAACCTTGGCCCGGCCTGGCATCGAAGATGACGCCCCGGCCGGACCACGGCGAGCAGAGCTACAAGGGCTCGGGCAAATTGGCGGGCAAGAAGGCGCTGATCACCGGAGGCGACAGCGGCATCGGTCGTGCGGCCGCGATCGCCTACGCGCGCGAGGGCGCCGACGTGGCGATCAACTATCTGCCGGCCGAGGAGCCGGACGCTCGTGAAGTCGTAGCGCTGATCGCGGCGGAAGGTCGGAAAGCCGTTGCGATCCCTGGCGATTTGCGTGACGAACGGTTTTGCCGCCGCCTGGTCGAACAAGCGGCCGCGCAACTCGGCGGGCTCGATATCCTCGTCAACAATGCCGCCCGACAGCAAACGCGTCCTACGATCGCCGACATATCCAGCCAGGATTTCGACGATACGATGAAGACCAACGTCTACGCGCCATTCTGGCTGACCAAGGCAGCACTGGAGAAGATGGGTCCCGGCGCTGTCATCGTGAATACGTCATCTGAACAGGCGGGCGATCCGTCCAAAGATATTGTTGACTATGCGATGACCCGGGCGGCGGTCCTGAACTTCACCAAGGGAATGGCAAAGCAGCTGGCGTCACGCGGTATCCGCGTCAACGCGGTTGCCCCGGGGCCTTTCTGGACACCGCTCCAGGTGAGCGGCGGCGCCACTCCGGAGAAGCAACGCACCTTTGGCGCGAGCGCGCCGCTCGGCCGACCGGGGCAACCGGCGGAAATCGCGGCACTTTACGTAGCTGCCGCCGATCCAGCACTCAGTTTCTCCACCGGTCAGATATTCGGGGCGAGCGGCGGCAATGGACAGCCGGCCTGAGGCACAGTCATGATTGAGGTGGAGACACTACAGGCGGCTATCGCCCATCTTCAGCGATTTCGTGCCAACCTGTACGATGAGGACGAGGTGGATGTGGAGAGCGGCTTGCGTGCGGCCGATCTGGATATCGTCCTGGCCGCGGCCGAGCGTCAGCTGGAGTCAGATCGGCTCACTGCGGCGGGGTAGCGGCCAGCAGTTACTATCATCCAAGCTTTCTCTATAAGTAAGCCGCTGATGGTCGAGCACATCCTCTACAGCTTTCGACGTTGCCCCTATGCCATGCGTGCGCGGCTTGCGCTGTCGGCCAGCGGCATTCGCTACGAAGTGCGCGAGGTTCGGCTGTCCAAGAAGCCGGAAGAGCTGATTGCGGCTTCGTCCAAGGGAACGGTGCCCGTACTGAAGCGGTCCGATGGCGTGGTGATCGATGAAAGCCTCGCGATCATGCGCTGGGCGTTGGCCGAGAATGATCCGCAAGGGTGGCTTGAGCGGGATGGCCCTGCGCTGATCGACGCGAATGACACGGCCTTCAAACATGATCTCGATCGGTACAAATATCCCGATCGCCACGGGTCTGATCCGACCGCTCACCGCGACAATGGCCTGGGCTTTCTCCGTCAGCTTGAGGCGCGTCTCGCCAGGCACGAGCAGCTTTGCGGGAATGCGCCGGGGTTGGCGGATGCGGCGATCATGCCGTTCGTCCGACAGTTTGCGGCCGTCGACCTAAGTTGGTTCGCTACGCTCCCGCTGTCCAAGGTGAAGGCGTGGCTGGCGCAGCATCTCGCCTCCGAGACGTTCGAGCGGATCATGTTCCGTCTTCCGCCCTGGTCGCCCGGTGACGTGCCGGTCATCGTGAATGGCGCCGGATCGTAGCGATCCAGATGGCACAAGGGCACAGATCCGCGGCGAGGGAAGGGTGCGGTGACTTGTGCCGCAGCAACGACAATTGCCGGTTCCGCCGAACTGGTGGCTGTGCCACACAGAGGTGGTGCACGTTTCCAACTTCATCGTTCGTCTCTCGACCCTGGCAGCTTGTGCAGGCGCGCTTGCCGTAGCGGCACCCGCCGTCGCCCAGGACGAGGCAGGCTTTCAGGCCTATCTGCCGCAGCTTCGGGCGCAGGCGATCCGCGAGGGCGTTCGCCCGGCGACGGTGGACTCCGTCCTTCCCACGCTGACGTACAATGCGCGCGTCGTAGAGCTCGATCGTGGACAGCCGGGAAACCCGCAATCCACCCGCATCCCCCCGTTCGCGCCGTACAAGGCGCGGCATGTCGATGCCGCGCGCATCGGACGCGGGCAGAAGGCCTATGCGGCCAATCGGGCAAAGCTGTCGCGGGTCGAGGCCACCACCGGCGTCCCCGAATCGATCATGGTGGCGATCTGGGGCCACGAGACGAATTACGGTAGTTATACCGGCAACTTCGACCTGCTCCGCAGCCTCGCGACGCTCGCCTATGAAGGGCGCCGGCGGCAGCTGTTCGCGGGCGAGTTCGTCGCGACGCTCAAGATCATGGATCGAGGGATCCCGCGCGAGACGTTGAAGGGAAGCTGGGCAGGGGCCACCGGCAATCCACAGTTCCTGCCCTCCATGTACCTGCGCCTCGCCGTCGACGGGGACGGCGACGGACGGGTCGACATCTGGAACAGCCAGGCCGACACGCTGGCATCGATCGGCAATTACCTGCTGAACGCCGGCTGGCGGGCGGGGCAGCCCTGGGGCTTTGCCGTATCCGTCCCGGCGAGCTTCGATCGCGCCACGCTGACCAACCGCTTGGTGTCCCCGCGGTGTCCGCGCGTATTTGAGCGTCACAGCAACTGGCGCACGATGGCGGAATGGCGCGCGGCCGGAATCATGCCGCAGGGCCGAAGCTGGCCAGCGGACGATGTGCTGGCGACCCTGATGGAGCCTGATGGCCCGGGACAGACGGCCTATCTGCTGACCAGCAACTATCGTGTCATCCTGGACTATAATTGCTCCAATTTCTACGCGCTGTCCGTGGGGCTGCTGGCCGATGCGGTCGAGCGCTAGGACCCTTGCCGGGTCGTTGATGCTCGGGCTGGCGTATCCCGTAACGGCGATGGGCCTGCAGGATACGCCCAGCAACCAGGAAACGGGGGCACCGCGTCCTCCTCTGCCGCCCGAAGCCGGGCAGGTGGAAGGGCCAGTCGGCACCTCAGGCGCAGGACCGGCACGCTACGATCGCGTCGGCTACGCCCGCACGGCCGGGGGAGTGGGCGGCACCGATGCCGCGTCGAAGGCGGGGGCAGGCGTGACGGCACACGCGATATTGGCCCCGGGCAGCGCGGTGGAGATCACGTCGCTGGATACTGGCCGCACCATCGTCACCCGGGTCGCTGAGCGGTCCACCTTGCCGGCAGGTGTCGAGATCATCCTCTCCCCAGAAGCGGCCCGGATGCTCGCGCTGTCGCAAGAAGGGACGTCGGCGGTTCGGGTGCGCGGCGTCACGCCTCAGGGAAGCCTCGCCGGCGGCGGATCAGCAGCGCAGCTGGATGCGCCGCCAGCATTATTGGCGGCGCTCCGGCGGCAATTGCCCGCTGCTCAGGCGCGTCCTGCAACCGTTCCTCCGGTCAGCCGTCCCGAACCCATTGCGGCCCGAGCGCTGCCAGTTGCGGCAGCTGCGCCGCCCCCCTCACCAAATGGTCGGTCCTACGCCGTGCAGGTGGCCGCGCTGAGCAACCAGGCGCGCGCCGAGGCGATCGCCAAGCAGTTGGGCGGTACTGCCCAGCGCGGCGGCGCGCTGTTCCGGATCCGTCTTGGCCCATTTTCGTCGCGCATCGACGCCGAACGGGCGCGTGACGCCGCCGTTCGCCGCGGCTATGGCGATGCTGCCATCATCGTTCAGCCCTGATATCACCGAGTAGAGCGTCCATGACCAAGCTAATGTCCTACCTGGCCGTGCCCGCAATCGCGCTGTCGGTCGCCTATCCCTCCGTGGCCGCTGCGCCGCAGTTCCAGACCGTCGCGCCCGTCGCCTTCATGAAGGATCTGTCGTCGGGCGCCGTGCTCTTCGCCAAGGACGCCGATCGCCGGATGCCACCCGCCTCGATGGCGAAGATGATGACGGCCTATGTCATCTTCGACATGATCAAGCGCGGCGACCTGAAGCTGGATCAGGAGTTCGAGGTTCGCCCGGAAACCTGGCGCAAGTGGCATGGCCCGTCTGCGGGCTCGACCATGTTCCTGTCGCCGGGCGAGAAGGTTTCGGTCGAGAACCTGCTGTACGGCGTGGTGGTCCTGTCGGGCAACGATGCGTGTGTCGTCCTGGCCGAGGGTGTTTCGGGCACCGAGGAAGCGTTCGTCCAGCGGATGAACGAGGCGGCGCAGAAGCTCGGCCTCAGCAATAGCCATTTTGGCAACTCGAACGGCTGGCCTGACAATGGCGTCACCTATGTCACGGCGCGCGACCTCGCGAAGCTAGCAGGTGCGACGATCGAGGAGCATCCCAAGCTCTACAAGCAATTCTATTCGCGGCGTGAATTCACCTGGGGCAAGACGTTGGGCTCGGGGAACGCGATCACGCAGGCCAATCGCGATCCGCTGCTCGGCCGCGTTGCCGGCGCCGATGGCCTGAAGACCGGTCATACCGAGGAAGCGGGCTATGGCTTCACCGGATCGGCGGAACAGAACGGTCGACGTCTGGTGATGGTCCTGGCCGGGCTCAATACCTTTAATCAGCGTGCGAGCGAGTCAGTCCGCTTCATGGATTGGGGCTTCCGCGCCTGGCAGGCAAAACCGGTCGTGAAGCAGGGGCGCAAGGTGGCAGACGCTGCCGTGCAACTGGGCGATTCCTCCACTGTAGGGCTGGTCGCCCCGCGTGACCTGAAGGTTGCGCTTCCGGCGGGTGCGGTGCCGGCGATGAATGCGAAGGTGGTGTATCAGGGCCCGATCAAGGCGCCGATCAAGGCGGGGACGCATGTCGCCGACCTGGTCGTGACCTCGCCCGGATTGCCCGAGCAGGTTCTGCCCTTGGTCGCCGAGACCGATGTCGAGGAAGCCGGCTTCTTCGGTCGCGCCTGGGCCGGGCTCACTGGACTGTTCAGTTGAGCGGGCGCTTCCTCTCGCTTGAGGGCGGAGAGGGGGCGGGGAAGTCGACGCAGGTACGGGCGCTCGCCTCCGCGCTGAAGGCGCGTGGTCTTTCGGTGCTTGTGACGAGGGAACCCGGCGGCAGCGAAGGTGCGGAGGCCATCCGCGCGCTGCTGATGCAGGGCGATGTGGCCCGCTGGAGCGCGCATGCCGAAACCCTGCTGTTCGCCGCTGCCCGCGCCGATCACGTCGAAAAGGTCATCCGCCCTGCTCTGGAAGCGGGGACGTGGGTGATCACCGATCGATTCATCGATTCGACGCGCGCCTATCAGGGCGTCGCCGGGGGCATTGATGACGCCGCGATCCTCGCGCTACACGGCTTCGGGACGCGAGGGCTGTTGCCGGACCGGACCTTCGTGCTCGACGTGCCGGTTGCGGAGGGTGCGCGTCGCGCCGCCATGCGCGACGGCGAGATGGCGGACCGCTTCGCCATGCGCGGGGAGCACTTCCACGCCAATGTGGCACGCGCCTTCCGCAGCTTTGCGTCGCGGGAACCCGGACGGTTCCGCATCGTGGATGCCAACCGGGCGACGGGCGACGTGACCGCCATGCTGCTGGCGGAGCTGAGCGACCTGCTGCCGTGAGCCGGGTGCGCGGCAATGCGGCGGCGCAAGCGCTTTTCCGGTCCGCGATGGATGGCGGAACGCTGCACCACGCCTGGCTGCTCACCGGCCCGCAGGGGGTTGGCAAGTCGACCTTCGCGCGCGAGGCTGCGACCAGCCTGTTGAGCGAAGCCGCACGGGACCTGGGTGGCGCGCGAACCCGTGCCCTCATCGAGGCGGGGTCGCACCCTGATTTCCGCGTGCTGGAGCGGTTGCCAAAGGACGGCAAGCCCGACGCCGAATTAGCGCGCAGCATCACGATTTCTCAGGTGCGCAGCCTCAATCCCCTGTTCGCGACCACGCCATCGTTGAGCTCACGGCGGGTCATCCTGATCGATGCGGTCGACGATCTCGAGCGGTCGGGCGCGAACGCATTGCTGAAAAATTTGGAGGAGCCGCCCGCCGGCACGATCTTCCTGCTGATCAGCCACGCGCCGGGGCGGCTTCTGCCGACGATTCGGTCGCGGTGCCGGCTGCTCCGGTTCGAGCCGCTGGATCGGGAAGACATGGCCGCAGCCCTCGAGGCCCTTCTGCCAGAAGCGACATCGGACGAGCGTGACACCTTGATCCGTGTCGGGATGGGCTCGCCGGGGCGGGCGCTTCGCTTCGCCGGGCTAGGGCTCGAGAAGATCGACGAGGCGCTGCAACGCATCGCGCGAGACGGGGATCGCGACAATGCAGAACGGGTTCGCTTGATGCGCGCGCTTTCGCTGAAGGCCGCGCAGTCACGCTACGAAGCATTCCTTGATCGTGTTCCCACCTTCCTCGCGGAGCAGGCGCCGTATCGTAGCGGTCAGGCGCTGCGTACTGCACTGGACGCCTATGATGATGCCCGGCAGATCGCCTCTAGTGCGCGCGCCTTGTCGCTCGACGCGGGCGGGACGGTGTTTGAACTGGCAGGGGTGGTCGCGCGGCTCGCGCGAGGGTAGAGGCGGGGGTCTATGGGCGACCCGTTCTATATCACCACCGCAATCAGCTACCCTAACGGGCGGCCACATATCGGCCACGCATATGAGGCGATCGCCGCCGATGCGATTGCTCGCTTTCAACGGCAGGCAGGGCGCGACGTGCGTTTCCAGACCGGCACCGACGAACATGGGCTGAAGATGGTCCAGACAGCGCGCGATCGCGGCGTACCGGTTGCTGATCTAGCCACCGAGATGTCATCACATTTCAAGGCGATGTGCGACAGCCTTAACATTTCCTATGACCGCTTCATCCGTACCACCGATGCGGATCATTATGCCGCCAGCCAGGCCATCTGGCGGGCGATGGAAGCGGCCGGCGACCTGTATCTCGATCGTTATGAAGGCTGGTATTCGGTCCGCGACGAGGCGTTCTACGACGAGAAGGAGCTGACCGAGGGGGAAGGGGGCGAGAAGTTGTCCCCGCAGGGCACGCCGGTGACCTGGACCGCGGAGGAGACATGGTTCTTCCGCCTCTCCAAGTATCAGCAGCCGTTGCTGGACTTTTACACCAGCAATCCGGACTTCATCCGTCCGGAATCGCGCCGCAATGAAGTGATGCGCTTCGTTGAGGGTGGCCTGTCGGATCTGTCGATCTCGCGCACCAGCTTTGACTGGGGGGTGCCGGTGCCGGACAGTCCGGGGCACGTCATGTATGTCTGGGTCGACGCGCTGACGAACTATCTGACGGGGGTCGGCTACCCCGATGGCGATATGAAGCACTGGCCGGCCGATCTTCACCTGATCGGCAAGGACATCGTTCGCTTTCATGCGGTCTATTGGCCCGCCTTCCTGATGTCGGCCGACATCGCCTTGCCCAAGACGGTGTTCGGCCACGGCTTCGTCCTCCATCGCGGCGAGAAGATGTCGAAGAGCCTCGGCAACGTCATTGATCCGGGCGACCTGGCGAAAGCATTCGGGGTCGATGCGCTGCGCTATTTCCTGCTGCGCGAGGTGAGCTTCGGACAGGACGGGAGCTATTCGGCCGAGGCGATTGTGGCGCGGGTCAATGCGGAACTGGCCAATTCGTTCGGCAATCTGGCGCAACGCACCTTGTCGTTCATCGCCAAGAACCTGGGCTCACTGCCTGCGGACGGACGCGCAGAAGAGGCCGACGGCATCCTGATCGAGGAAGTCATCGTGGCGGCCGCCGGGCTGAAGGCGGCGTTCGGCGACCTGATGCTGAGCCACGGGATTGAGGCATGGATGCGCGGCGTTTTTGTCTGCAACCAGTATATCGACGCTCAGGCCCCGTGGGCGCTGCGCAAGACCGACCCCGAGCGGATGAATGCCGTCCTGCGGACGCTGGTGCGGGCCATCCGCATCCTTGCCATCGCAATCATGCCGGTCATCCCCGCCGGTGCGAGCGCGATCCTCGACCAGCTCGGCGTCGCCGCTGATGATCGTGATCATGCCGCGATCGATGACGACGGCTGGTATGCGCGTCGTGTGGCCGAGGGCGCCCCGGTTGCCGCACCATCGCCCGTGTTCCCGCGGCTCGAGATCCCGGCGGAGGCGGCCTGATGCTCGCCGACAGCCATTGCCATTTGAACTACAAGGGGTTGGTGGAGGAACAGCAAGCCATCCTCGAGCGCGCCCGCGCGCGCGGCGTGACGGCGATGCTTAACATCGCGACCCGCGAGAGCGAATGGGCGGATGTTCTCGCGACCGCCGAGCGCGAGCCGGATGTCTGGGCCACCGTTGGCATCCATCCGCATGAGGCGGACCAGCACCCGCACATCGACTCCCAGCGGCTGGCAGAACGCGCGCAGCATCCGCGGGTTGTCGGCATTGGCGAATGTGGCCTCGACTATCACTACGACCACTCGGATCGTCAGCAGCAGCAGCGCAGCTTCCGTGCCCATATCGCGGCCGCGCGAGAGGCTGGCGTGCCCATCGTCGTGCACACGCGCGATGCGGAGGATGATACCGCTGCGATTCTTCGTGACGAACTGGAGAAGGGAGCCTTCACCGGCGTCATTCATTGCTTCACGGGAACCGGTGATTTCGCGGACATCGCGGTGGATCTGGGATTTTACATTTCGATCTCCGGGATCGTCACCTTCAAGAGCGCTGCCGCGCTTCAGGAGATTGCCGCCCGGCTCCCCGCGGACCGCCTGCTGATCGAGACCGACGCGCCCTTCCTTGCTCCCGTTCCCCATCGTGGAAAGACCGGCGAACCGGCATTCGTTGCCGACACGGCTGCCTTCCTGGCGAAACTACGGGGAGACGATGTCGCCGAACTACAAGAGGTTACCGCGCGTAACTTCCACAAACTCTTCAATAAAACACTGGCATGAAGGTCCGCATTCTCGGTAGCGGCACCTCCACCGGGGTGCCGAGGATCGGGAACGACTGGGGCGAATGCGACCCCAACGTACCGCGCAACCGTCGCACCCGCGTTTCGTTGCTGGTGGAAGCCGAGGGGACGCGCGTTCTCGTTGATACGGGGCCGGACATGCGACAGCAGTTGCTGGCGGCCGATGTCGGGATCGTGGACGCAGTCATCTGGACGCACGAACATGCCGATCATGTATTCGGCATCGATGACCTGCGACAGATTTTCCACCAGCGTGGTGAACCAGTACCGGCTTACGCCCGTTCACCGACGCGCGAGCGCCTCGACGACATGTTCAGCTACGTCTTTCATGGACGTGGCGGTTATCCGCCGACCGTTTCCCTGAGCGCTCTGCCCGACCGGATCAACATTGGCCCGCTCACCATCAGTTCGGCGGATCAACCGCATGGAAGGATCGCCTCGGCGGGGCTGCGGTTCGAGCACGGTGGAAAGTCTGTCGGTTACGCGACAGACCTCAGCGGGATGACGCGAGAGATGCGCGCGCTTTACGGAAACCTCGATCTCTGGATCGTGGATGCGCTGCGTCGCAAACCACACCCGAGCCATCCGCATCTCGGCAAGGCGTTGCAATGGATCGAGGAGCTAGCGCCCGGCCACGCGGTTCTCACGCACATGGATCAGTCGATGGACTATGCGACGCTTCGAGCGGAACTGCCGCCGCACGTTGAGCCGGGATATGACGGCCTGGAGTTCGACTTGTGACCGGCGGCGCGCAGGTGTGGCTGCTTGCATTGATGCTGATCCTGCCGATTTCGGCGCTCGTTGCGCGGCGGTTGCCCATGCGTCGGTCAATAAAGCTCGCGCTTATCTGGATTGTGCTGTTCGCGGTCGTGACGCTGGTGTTCACGCAGCTCGAGCAGTTTGCCCGGTAACGCAGTGCGTGCGCCACGTAAGAGGGCCGCAACGCTCGATATCCGTGATTTAACATAATATATATTATCGCATTACTCGACTTAGGCTCTGGGCCTACGTTTGCGGAAGTGGTGCGGCCGGTTTATCGCCCGCCTATGTCAGATGCACCCTCCGCTCTCGTGCGACTTCAGGCAATCATGGCCCGACTGCGGGATCCTGTTGCGGGCTGTGAATGGGACAAGGTGCAGACCTTTCAATCGATCGCGCCCTACACCATTGAGGAAGCCTATGAGGTTGCCGACGCGTGCGACCGCGGCGATATGCATGAGCTGAAGGATGAACTCGGCGACCTGTTGCTACAGGTCGTGTTCCACAGCCGAATGGCTGAGGAAGCGGGCCATTTCGACCTGAAGGACGTTGCTGCGGCGATCGCGGACAAGATGGAGCGGCGCCATCCCCACATCTTCGGGGACGCCCCCGATGGCGGGCATCACCTGTGGGAAACGATCAAGGCTGAAGAACGCGCCGCGAAGGACGACGGCAGTGCGCTTGCTGGGGTTGCGCTTGGTCTGCCGGCGCTGCTGCGGGCCGAGAAACTGCAAAAGCGCGCCGGCCGCGTCGGCTTCGACTGGCCCGACGCGACCGGTCCGCTTCAAAAGATCCATGAGGAAATAGAGGAAGTTATCGAAGCGAGCGATCAGGACCGCAAGGAAGAGATCGGTGATCTTTTATTCGCGGTAGTGAATTGGGCCAGGCATCTAGGCGTGGATGCCGAGGCCGCGCTTCGATCCGCCAATGCCAAGTTCGAAACGCGCTTCCGGGCCATGGAAACAGCCGCTGGCGGTTCGATCGCGGCACTTGACCTCGACGGTCAGGAATCGCTCTGGTCCGAAGTGAAGCAGGCTGAAAAGGCGGCCGTGAAAGACTAGAGGGCGGAGCATCGTGCCCCGCCCCCCTTTCAGGTCTCTGCCGCTCCTGCGGAACGCTCGTTGAAGCGGGCGAAGTCACCGGGCGCCATGCGCACTTCATAGATGGCTGTATCACCCTCGATCACCTGATCGATGACCTCGCCATGTTGGTGCAGCCACGCCGCACCGGCGCCGTCGCTGGTGGCGAGACGGATCGAGTATCGCTGATGCCCCTGCGTCAACCGGTCGGATAACAGCCGGACAAGTTCATCGACCCCTTCCCCCTTGATCGCGGACAGGGGAACCACATCATCGCGACGCGCCGCCTCGGCGAGCAGATGATCCCGATCGGGTCCATCAAGCAGGTCGATCTTGTTCCAAGCCTCGATCCGCGGCGTCGCCTCCGACACCCCGATCTCTGCCAGCACCGCCTCCACATCCGCCTTCTGCGCAGTCGTATCGGGATGTGCCACGTCGCGGACATGGACCAGCAAGTCAGCGGAGATCACCTCTTCCAGCGTTGCCTTGAACGCCGCGACAAGTTGAGTCGGCAGTTCCGACACAAAGCCGACGGTGTCCGACAAGATCGCCTTGTCGATGCCCGGAAGGCTGATCTGACGAAGCGTCGGATCGAGCGTCGCGAAGAGGAGGTCTTCGGCCATTACATGCGCGCCGGTGAGGCGGTTGAAGAGCGTCGATTTACCCGCGTTGGTATATCCGACAAGCGCGATGACCGGCCAAGGCGCGCGTTGACGGCGTTCCCGGTGAAGGCCGCGCGTACGCGTCACCTGATCGAGCTCGCGCCGCAACCGTGCCATGCGATCCCGGATCAGTCGCCGATCGGCCTCGATCTGCGTTTCGCCGGGGCCACCGAGAAAGCCGAAGCCGCCGCGCTGACGCTCAAGGTGAGTCCAGCTGCGTACCAGCCGGCCCGCCTGATAATCGAGGTGTGCCAGCTCCACCTGCAGCCGACCTTCGGCAGTCGCAGCGCGCTCGCCAAAGATCTCCAGGATGAGACCGGTCCGGTCGATGACCTTTGCCTCTAGCTGAGTCTCCAGGTTGCGCTGCTGGATTGGGGAGAGCGCCGCATCGAACACGAACAAGGTGGCCTCTTCCTGCCGCCCGAGTGTCGCCAGCTGTTCAACCTGCCCCGATCCGATCAGCGTGGCAGCACGCGGCGTGCGCACGCGAACGGCGTGCCGTTCGACGACATCGACGCCGATGGCGGCAGCAAGGCCGGCGGTTTCTTCAAGCCGCGCATCGGCATCGCGCGAGGAGCCACCAAGATCGGGGTACACGACGATAGCGCGCGCGCCCCGGGCGAATTCCTCGCGATCGCGGTCAAAACCGGTGCTCAATCCTCGTCAGACCCGCTGTTCTCGTCCGCCAGGTTCAGCGCGCGAGCCGGCTGGATGGTGGACACCGCATGTTTGTAGACCAGCTGCGACGTGCCATCGCGCTGAAGCAGCATGCAGAACAAGTCAAAGGCGGCGATCTGGCCTTGCAGCATCACGCCGTTGACCAGGAACATCGTTACCGAATCCTCGGAGCGACGCACCGCGTTGAGGAAAATCTCCTGCAGCAGCGGCTGCTTCTTGGTCGATTCGCCCAGCTGATCGACGATTGCGGCCACATCGATCTGCGCGCCCGGCATGATCGTGGAAATCGCGTGCTTGTAGATGAGCTGGCTCTGTCCGTCGCGGCGCAGGAGGACCGAGAAATTGTCGAACCAGGTGACAATGCCCTGAAGCTTGACGCCCTTCACGAGGAAAAGCGTGACCGGGGTCTTCGACTTGCGCAGGGCGTTGAGGAAGAGATCTTGAAGAGAGCTTTGCTTATCGGCCATCGTTCGATGCCCTTTCGTTTTTTTGGCGAGGTTTTCCCCGCGATGCGCCGGTGCCCGGCGTCGGATGCGGCCCAAACGGCACGCTTCGCCCTATGTAGGGAGCCGCCCGATACTGGTCCAGATCGATCAATCCTCGCGCGTGTCCGTAATCCCCAGCAGCTTCAGCTTGCGGTGCAATGCGGAGCGCTCCATTCCGATGAAGGTCGCCGTCCGCGAAATGTTGCCCGAGAACCGGCGGATCTGCACCTTCAGATATTCCCGCTCGAACGTCTCACGTGCTTCGCGCAACGGCGCGCCCATGATCGTGTTCGCACCGCCGCCCCCCTGATCGCCGAGCACCTCCCCAGGTAACAGGTCGACATCGATCCGCGCGATGCGATCGCCCGGGGCAAGGATGATGGTCCGCTCGACGACGTTGCGCAGCTGCCGCACGTTGCCCGGCCAATCATAGGATTGCAGCGCCACCATCGCGTCGGTTGCGACTTCCGGCGTCGTAACCCGGCGCTGTGCCGCATAATGCGCGACGAAATGCTCCACCAGCGCGGGGATGTCCTCGCGCCGCTCCGCCAGCGACGGGATGACGACCGGCACCACGTTCAGCCGGTAATAGAGATCCTCGCGGAAGCGCCCATCGGCGATCTCCTGCGTCAGATCCCGGCCGGTCGCCGACACCACCCGCACGTCGACCTTCACCACGCGCGTCCCGCCGACCCGCGTGAAGCTCTGATCCGTCAGCACCCGCAGGATCCGCCCTTGCGTCGTGATCGGCATGTCAGCGATCTCGTCGAGGAACAGCGTGCCGCCATGGGCCTGCTCCAAGAGACCGGGTCGAACGAGATCGCCCCCCTCCTCCACGCCGAACAATTCCTCCTCGACACGTTCGGGCGTCATGTTGGCGGCACTGACCACAACGAAGGGCGCTGCGGCTCGCTGGCTCCAGCCGTGGAGGAGCCGCGCTGCCACTTCCTTGCCGACACCCGCGGGGCCGACGATCATCACTCGGCTCCCGGTCGCCGCCACGCGCTTCAACGTGGCGCGGACGGCATTGATCGCGCTGGAGCTGCCCGTCAGGTCGGTATCGCTGCCGGCGGAGGCGCGAAGATTTGCCACTTCGCGGCGCAGACGCTCGGTTTCGGTTGCCCGCTCCACCATCAGCAGCAGGCGTTCGGCCTGAAACGGCTTTTCGATGAAGTCGGCCGCACCCTGCCGGATCGCTGCCACGGCCGTGTCGAGATTGCCATGGCCCGAGATGACGAGGACCGGGATCGAGGAGTCCCGCCGCTTGATCTCGGCGAGTAGTTCCAGGCCGTCGAGACGCGAGCCTTGAAGCCACACGTCAAGCAGGACCAGGCTGGGGCGGCGCGCAGAGATCGCTTCCAGCGCGGCATCGCTGTCCGCCGCGGTGCGGGTGTCATACCCCTCGTCCTCGAGCACACCGGATACGAGTTCGCGGATATCGAGTTCATCGTCGACGACAAGGATGTCTAACGCCATGGCTTATGCGGTCCGATTGCGAGTCAGGGCGGCGAAACTGCCGCCTTCGGTCTCAGATTGATCGTCTTCTCGTCCGGCGACGCCGGCCAGCATGACCACGTCAAAGGTCATGGTCACCAGCGTGCCGCCCTCGGGACGGTCGGTGAAGGTGATGGTTCCGAAATGTTCCTCCACGATTTTCTTCACGATGGCGAGGCCGAGGCCAGTGCCGCGCGCGCGGGTGGTCATATACGGCTCGACGATACGATCGCGCTCAGGGGGCAGCCCAATGCCGTCGTCAGCGACGGTGATCACTGCACGGCCATCCTCTTGCGTCAGGGTCATCAGGATCGTGCCCTCCCCTCGCCCGGTCGCTTCGATCGCCTCTACCGCGTTCTTCACGATATTGGTCAGCGCCTGTCCGACCTGGCGGCGATCACAGACGAGGACCGGTCCCGGTTCGTCATGTCGCATCTCGAAGCGGATGCCCGCATGCGCGACCTCGTGCAGGAACATCGTTTGACGCGCGACGTCGACCAGCGACTCTTCACGAAACACCGGCTTGGGCATCCGCGCGAAGGACGAGAATTCGTCGACCATGCGGCGCAGATCGCCGACCTGCCGCACGATCGTCTCGGTCAGCCGGCTGAATGTCGTGTCCCCTTCCTCCACCTTGGCGCCATAACGGCGCTGCAGGCGCTCGGCAGCCAATTGGATCGGGGTCAGCGGGTTCTTGATCTCGTGCGCAATACGCCGCGCGACATCCGACCACGCCGCGCGGCGCTGGTCCAGCAACTGCTGAGTGATGTCGTCGAAGGTCAGGATCGGGCCGGTTGGAACACGGGCGATCCGTACAGCCAGCGTGCGCGCCTCGCCGGCCGCTGCCAGCTGAATGATCGCCTCCCGCGCTGTCCCGTCGAGCAACGCTGCCAGTTCCGGCGCGACGACGGACAGCGGCATGCCGATCGGTGGATCGCTGAGACCCAGCAGCATCTGCGCCGAATTGTTGATCAGCCGGATCGTCCGATCAGGCGCGATCGAAATGACGCCAGCGGAGACCCCCGACATAACGGCCTCGATCAGCGAGCGACGGCTGTCGAGTTGGGCGTTCGCGGTAACCAGCGCCGTATTCTGCTCCTCGATGCGCTCTGTCATGCGGTTGAACGCGTTCGACAAAGTGCCAACCTCGTCCCGCTCTTGCGTTTCGGGCACACGCGCAGTCAGGTCGCCGCCTTCCACCCGCCGCGCCGCGTTGACGAGTTCCGCGACCGGGCGGACCAGCCGGTCCGCGACGGCCAGCGCGATCCATACCGCGACCCCGACGATCAACAGCGACAGCAGGAGCAGCGCAGCGTTGAAGCGCAGTTGCAGCGTGCGGGCGCGCACCAGAAGCTGGCGATAATTGGCCAGTGCGGCCTCGGCCCGCTCGGTCTGGGTGGTCATTTCCTTCGGGTTGGTCACGCGTGCTGCGTAGAGATACACGCGGCTCGACCCCGGCAGCCGCGTCACCGTCTGTATCCGGTCGCCCGTCACTGTCACTACACTGCGCTGACCGCGCGCCAACTTTCGTACCGCCTCTGCCGACACCTGACGTGCCAGATCCAGGTCATAGGGGTTGACGAAAGCGAGCGTCTGCAACTCGCCATTCGGTGCCACCTGGAACAGCAACGCCTCGGACAGGCTGCGGAAATAGGTTTGCTGGAACAGGAACGCGCGGAATTGGGGGTCCTCGATCGGCCGCTCGTTCAGTTCGGTCGAGATATCGCTCGCCATCGTGACGGTGGCTTCTTCCCACCGCTGGAGGATCTGGTTGTAGGAGGTGCGGGTCAGCGTCGTCGCGTTCTCGAACACCGCACGCGCGCGGTCCGAATACCAGAATTGCACGCCATATTGGAACAACAGGGAGGCCGCGATGGTGACGAGTACCATCGGCACAGCGGCAACGATCGAGAAGAGCGCGACGAGGCGGACGTGAAGCCGCCCCTCGCCGCCAACCGGCGAGCGCGCCGCGCGGCGGCGTGCGATCCGGCGCCCCAGCAGCATCATCAACGCCACGCCGGGGACAAGATTGGCGACCAGCAACAGTGCCACAACCGCAGGCGCGATCAGCCCCTCCGGACGGCCCGTGTGGGCCACGACGACATACGTCGCGAACGCTATGCCGATGGCAATCGCAAGAACGCCGATCTCGACCGCAGGCGTTACGCTCCAGCGGCGCGGCAGGGCGACCAGGTCGGTTGTTCGAGGTGCCGTGCCGGCAGTCATCCCGGTAACGCTACAACAAGAGTGTTGCAGAGAAAACACATAATACGTGCGTTCACCGCGCCTCTGGTGCGGGTGGGCGGGCGGCGGGATCTATCCCAAGCGTATCCAGCCGTTTTCTCAGGGTGTTCCGGTTCAATCCGATCGCCCGAGCGGCGCGGAGTTGATTGCCACCGTGGCGAGCCAGCATCACCTCGATCAAGGGACGCTCCACCTCGGCCAGCAGCCGGTCATAGAGCGTCCCATCGTCCAGCGCCCTCGGATCACAGCGGGCCAGCCGTTCGATGAAGGCGCGGACCGCAGCCTCCAGCCCGAGATCGGCAGGCAGCGAGACTGCCTGCCCCCCGCCCTGCCCCAGCATGGCCGCGATTTCGCCCGCCGAAATCCTCTCGTCCCGTGACAGCGCCGCCAGGCGTCGCATCAGGTTTTCGAGCTGGCGGACATTGCCCGGCCAGTCATGCTCAGCCAGCGATGTCACCGCGTCATCATCGAGGACCTTGCGCGGCAAGCCTGCGTCCGCTGCGCGCTCGAGAAAATGGCGGGCCAGGATCGCAATGTCCTCGCGCCGCTCGCGTAGCGCGGGAAGATCGATCGGAACGACGTTCAGGCGGTAATAGAGGTCTTCGCGAAACTGCCCGTTGGCAACGGCCTGCTGGAGCGCGCGATTGGTGGCCGCGACGATCCGGACGTCGGCGCGCATGATCCGCGCACCGCCCACCGTCGTGAACTCGCCGGACTGAAGCACGCGCAGCAATCGCGTCTGCGCCTCGATCGGCATGTCGCCAATCTCATCAAGGAACAATGTGCCCCCCGCGGCCTGTTCGAACCGCCCCGCCGTGCGCTGCGCCGCGCCTGTGAACGCGCCGCGTTCATACCCGAACAGCTCCGCCTCGATCAGGTCCCGCGGGATTGCAGCCATGTTGATCGCCACGAAGGGCGCGGAACGGCGCGGTCCCAAGTCGTGGATGGCGCGCGCAACCAACTCCTTGCCCGTCCCCGACTCACCGGAAATGAGAACCGTCAGGTCATTCGAGACGACTCGGGCAATGACGCGGTAAACCTCCTGCATCGCCGGCGAACGGCCGATCAGCGGCAGGCTGGCGTCCTCCCCGTCCTCGCTGCGCGGTGCAAGCTCGCGACGACGAGCCAGAGCGGCTGCGACGGTGCGAGTCAGCGTTTCGAGATCGAAGGGCTTCGGCAGGTAATCATAGGCGCCAGCCTCGTTCGCGCGGACAGCGGTGGTCAGCGTGTTGCGGGCGGAGAGAACGATGACGGGAAGGTTCGGCAACTCGCGGGACAGGCGCTCGGTCACGTCGATGCCATCGCCATCGGGCAGCACCACGTCGGTCAGCAGAACATCCGGCCGGCCGGCGGCGAGTTCGCGGTCCAGGTCGGCGATGTTCGACGCGGTGCGCACATTATGACCAGCACGTCGCAGCGCCTGGGCCACGACCACCCGGATCGCGTCATCATCATCAACCAGCAGGATCGCGCCGCCCGCCATCAGTCGGGGGCCCGCTGCAGCAGGATCCGGAACACCGTCTCGTTCGGTATGCCTTCACGCGAATATTGGACGATCCCGCCCATATCCCGGACCAGCTTGTCGACCAGCGCGAGGCCCAAGCCCTTCCCCTCCGGACGGCTGGACACGAACGGATCGAACAAATGCTCGGCAATATCCTCGGGCGCCCCCGGACCGCTATCGATCACGCAGATCTCGATGGGCAATGGCGTGCGCGGGCGGCCCGGCGCAGGGGCAACCGACATGCCGAGCCGGAACGAGGTGGTCAGCGTGATCCGCCGCTCGCCGATCGGGCCAAGGGCGGTGGCCGCATTCTTCATCAGGTTGAGCAGGACCTGCAACAAGGCATCGCGATTTGCGAGCGCCGGGGGGAGCGACGGATCGAAGCGCTCCTCGATCGTGATCCCCCGGGCAAACCCGGCACTTGCCGCATCGCGCGCGTGCGCCAGCAACGGATAGATGTTGAGCGGCTCCACGGCGAGCGGACGCGTGTCGGTGAAATCCTCCATCCGGTCGATCAGCGCCGTCACCCGATCGACCTCATCGATCACCAGGCGGGTCAGTTCAGCCGGCTCCGCACCATCCGCGATCAGCTGCGCTGCGCCGCGGATGCTCGACAAGGGGTTCTTGATCTCATGCGCCAGCATGGCCGCCGCCCCGACCGCTGAGCGCGCGGCCGCGGCGCGATCGGCGGATACGCCCAGGCGCCGGGATGTCGCGGCATTATGGAGCGTGATGACCCGCCAGCCGGGCTGGTCCAGCAATTCCGTCGCCGCCAGATCAACGCGCAGCCGCTGGCCGCGTGCCGTCGTCAACGCGAGGTCAAAGGCCGCGAATGCCCTTCCCTCCTGCCCGTCCACCTCATCCGGCAATGGCAGTACGTCGCCGAGCGCCCGCCCCCTCATCGCCCGTTCGGAAAGGTTGAGGAGCAACTCGCACTCGGCATTAGCCTGTGCGATCCTGGTCTCCGGGTCCACGACCATCACGGCGACTGGCAAGGCTGCCAACAGATCGGCCGGATCGGGACCGCGCCGCGCCTGCATCAGGCAGCGGCGTTCAGGCGATATGGCGCGTAGAATTCTGCCAGCATGGCGAGCACGCGCTGCGCATCGGCCTGCTGGTTCACCGCGTTGCGGAACTCGGCAGAACCGTGGATTCCCTTGGTGTACCAACCGATATGCTTGCGCGCCATGTTGACGCCAGTCACCGTGCCATAGTGACTCAGCATTGCCTCATAATGCTCTACGATCACGCGATATTGTTCGTCGAGCGACGGGTCCGCACGCGGCGTTCTGCCCGCCAGCGCATCCATCACCTGCCCGAGCAGCCAGGGACGACCATAAGCACCACGCCCGATCATCACACCATCGGCACCGGACTGGTCCAGCGCCGCCTCTGCATCGGCGATTGAGCAGATGTCGCCATTGACGATCACGGGCAGTTCGATCGCGTCCTTCACCTGCCGGACGAAGCTCCAGTCGGCGGAGCCCTTGTACATCTGGTTCCGGGTACGGCCGTGAACCGTGATCATCTTCGCGCCGAGATCCTGCGCAATGCGGGCAAGCTCTGGCGCGTTCAGACTGTCGTGGCACCAACCCATGCGCATCTTCACCGTCACCGGCGCCGACACGGCCTTCACCACCGCGTCGATGATCGCGCCCGCGTTCTTCAGATCACGCATCAGCGCAGATCCCGCATCCCCGCTGGTGACCTTGCGCACGGGGCAGCCCATGTTGATGTCGATGATCGCGGCGCCCTTTTCCTCCGCGAGCTTGGCCGCCTCCGCCATTTCATAGGGCGTGCAACCGACCAGCTGCATCGAGACTGGCTCTTCGGACAGATGCCACGCCGCCTTCTGAATCGACTGCCGCGTCTCGCGGATCGCCGCCTGGCTGGCGATCATCTCGGTCACGTTCAGGCCCGACCCATAGCGCCGCACCAGCGTCCGGAACGGCTGATCAGTGACGCCAGTCATCGGCGCGAGCACGACCGGCTCGTCGATCCGCACGGGTCCGATCTGGATAGGGGCGAGCTTACGCATCAACAGTCTGCCTGAAAAACGGGCAGGTAGGCGATCAACGTGGCGCTGGCAAGGCGTCGCGCTTCTCGCTAGGCGCCCGCGCATGAAAACCGTCGCCCTGATTGTTGCCGCTGGCAAGGGAGAACGCACTGGTGGCACGCTGCCCAAGCAATTCGCGCACCTTGCCGGCCGCCCAATGCTCCTGTGGAGCCATGAAGCCTTAGCGGCCCATCCCGCTGTCGACGAGATCGTGCTGGTCATCGGCGCCGGTCAGGAACAATTGCTAGCCGACTGCCTGCCGAACGCACGCTTTGTACTTGGCGGAGCAACACGGCGCGAGTCGGTGGCGCGCGGACTCGCGGCAGTGTCGGACGCGGATCGCATCCTTGTGCACGATGCGGCGCGGCCGTTCCTTGCCGCGGATGTCATCGACCGCCTGCTGCGGGCGCTTGAGACAGCAGATTGCGCCATCCCCACCCTTCCGGTCACCGACACGATCATATCGATCGACGGTGCGACGCTGCCTCGGGAGCAATTGTCCCGCGTGCAGACGCCGCAAGCCTTTCGTCGCGCCATCCTCACCCGCGCCCACACCCAATGGGAGGGTGGTGAACCAACCGATGATGCTCAGATGGTCCGGGCGCTTGGCGGATCCGTCGCCATGGTGCAGGGCGACGCCATGCTTGAGAAGGTAACCTGGCCCGGTGACCTGGCCTCCGCCGAGGCGCGGATCGGTTGGGAAACGCGGATGGCGACCGGCTTCGATGTCCATCGCCTGGTCGATGATGCCGACCTGTGGCTTGGCGGCGTCAAGATTCCGTATCATCAGGGGCTTAGCGGCCACAGTGACGCGGACGTCGCACTTCACGCGCTGACCGACGCTCTGTTGGGCACCATCGCTGCGGGCGATATCGGGCTTCATTTCCCGCCTAGCGATCCGCAGTGGCGCGGTGCCGAATCCGGGCAGTTCCTGCGTCATGCGGCCGATCTCATCGCGGCGCGCGGCGGGCAGATCATATTCGTCGATCTGACCATCATGTGCGAAGCGCCTAAAATCGGCCCGCATCGTTCGGCCATCCAGCATCGTGTCGCGGAACTTCTTGGCCTGCCAACCGATCGCGTGAGTGTGAAAGCGACAACGACCGAGCGGCTGGGCTTCACTGGTAGAGGCGAAGGCATTGCGGCACAGGCAGCGGCAACCATTCGGCTGCCGGGAGTCGCGCAATGAGGCGTTTCAGCTACCTGTGCGCCGCCACCCTGGCGGCGGTTGCCGTACCGACCACCGCGCTGGCGCAGACGCCGTGCCTGAATGCAGCCGAAGCAGAGGCGGTTGCAGCGGTCACGTTTCCGGACATCATCCTGGAAACCGGGCGTGTCTGTACCGCGCTTCCTGCCACAAGCATCGTACGACGTACCTCCGGCCCGTTCCTTGCGCGCTATCAGGCCGAGGCGGATCGCGCCTGGCCGACGGCGCGTCAGGCGATTGCGAAGCTGAGCGATCCGCGTGTCTCCATGTTGCTCCTTCAGTCGGACTACGCGCGCCCGCTGATCACCTCCCTGATCGCACCGATGGTCGTCGGGCAGATCCAGCAGAGCGATTGCGGCACGATCGACCGGATCGTCACGCTGCTGGAGCCCCTTCCCGCGCGCAACACCGCTGGCATCGTTGTCGCAACGATTCAGCATCTGAAGGCGGAAAAGGCGCGGGGCACAGCCTCTGTGGCCAACGTTCCCGATCTGCCGGTCTGCACGGCGAAACGATGAGCGACAGCCTGCTCCCCCAGAACCTCGTCGACGCTGCGCAGCGCGTGATCGAGGCCAATCGCGCAAAAGGCCGCCGTATCGCCGTGGCAGAGAGCTGCACCGGCGGGCTGGTGGCGGCGGCCCTAACCGAAGTGCCGGGATCCTCCGACGTGCTCGAAGGCTCGATCGTCAGCTACTCCAATGAGGCCAAACAGCGGCTGCTTCACGTCTCGACCGATGTGCTGGAGACATTTGGCGCGGTGTCGATCGCCACCGCCTGGAGCATGGCACAGGGCGCGCTTGAGGCGACCGGTGCCGATGTTGCGGTGGCAATCACCGGCATCGCCGGCCCCGGCGGCGGCTCAGAAAAGAAGCCCGTCGGCACCGTGGTGTTTGCGCGCGCCGAACGCGGCGGCGATCCCGCCGACGTGGTCGCCGACAAGCGCGCCTTTGGCGATCTCGGCCGCTCCGGCGTGCGCCTTCAGGCGGCGCTGTGCGCGCTCGACCTGTTGATGCCGCCGTCGGACGAGCCCTCACCGTAGAGCGCGCGGGCCCGATCCTCAAAGGCGCCGATCATCTTGCGCAGGGCCAGGCCGAATACCTGCCCTGCCAGCATCTCGAACATCCGGTTCTTGAACTGGAAGTCGACGCTGAAATCCACGAGGCAGCCATCGCCGTCCGGGCGGAACCGCCACTCGTTGTGCAGATACTTCATCGGGCCGTCGACGTAATCGACGTACACCCGATCGGGCCGATGCTTCTCGACCCGCGACGTGAACGTCTCGCGCAGGCCCTTGAACCCGACGATCATGTCGGCCAGCGTTTCCTCCGCGCTGTCCTGCCGAACGCGCATCGCGACGACCCACGGCAAGAAATCCTGATAGGCTTTCACGTCCGCGACCAGATCGAACATCTGCTCGGGCGTGTATGGCATGGCCCGCGTTTCGCTATGCTTTGGCAAGCTGGACCTCACGCGCCGCGCGCAGCTTCTCGAAGTCGTCGCCGGCGTGGTAGCTCGAACGGGTGAGCGGCGACGACGCTACCAGCAGGAACCCCTTCGCACGCGCGATGGCGGCGTAGGCGTCGAACGTCTTGGGCGTCACGAAATCGGCGACCTTGGCGTGCCGCGGCGTCGGCTGCAGATACTGCCCCATGGTCAAGAAATCGATGTCGGCGGAACGCATGTCGTCCATCACCTGGTGAACCTCCAACCGCTCTTCGCCGAGGCCCAGCATCACGCCCGACTTGGTGAAGATCGACGGATCGTGCCGCTTAACGCTCTCCAGCAACCGCAGAGAGGCATAATAGCGCGCGCCCGGGCGGATGGTCGGGTACAGCCGCGGCACCGTCTCCAGATTGTGGTTGTACACGTCCGGCCGGGCCGCAACGATCGATTCAACTGCCGCCTGCGTCTTGTTGCGGAAGTCCGGCGTCAGGATCTCGATCGTGGTGCTCGGCGTGTTGCGGCGGAGCGCCTCAATCACCTTCACGAACTGCGCCGCGCCGCCATCAGGCAGGTCGTCACGATCAACCGACGTGATGACGATATGCTGCAGACCCATTTCGGCGGCCGCGACCGCCACATGCTCCGGCTCCAGCGGATCAACCGGGCGCGGCATGCCCGTCTTCACGTTGCAGAAGGCGCAGGCCCGGGTGCACGTGTCCCCCAAGATCATCACTGTCGCGTGCTTCTTGGTCCAGCATTCGCCGATGTTCGGACAGGCCGCCTCCTCGCACACGGTGGCAAGGTTCAGCCGACGCATCAGCTGCTTGGTTTCGGCGAAACCGACGGAGGTCGGCGCCTTGACCCTGATCCAGTCAGGCTTGCGGGCGCGCTCGGGCCGGGCGAGAGGCAGTGTTTCGGTCATGTCGGGCGCGAGATAGCGACTGACGCGGGACGAAACAACGCGGTAAGGAGGATGCATGACCGTCTTCACTGATCTGATCGCCGGATACCGCCGTTTCCGCCAGCAGGGCTGGGCAACCCAGCGGGATCGCTGGGCGACCCTCGCTGAGGGGCAGTCACCCCGGGTGATGGTGATCGCCTGCTCCGACAGCCGCACCGATCCGACCACCGTGTTCGACACGTCGCCCGGCGAGATCTTCGTGGTGCGCAACGTCGCCAATCTGGTCCCCCCGTTCGAGGTGGGCGGCGGCCGCCACGGCGTGTCCGCCGCACTGGAATTTGCGGTGACCCAGCTGAAGGTCCAGGAAATCGTCGTCATGGGCCACGGCATGTGCGGCGGCGTTTATGCGGCAATGACGAAGCGCTTTGCCGAGGCCACGCCTGGCGAGGGCGGCTTCATCGCCAATTGGATCGGCCTGCTGGATGAGGCACGCGACCGGATCACCACCGATCACGGCACTGGAGAGGACGCGATCCGTGCGCTGGAACTCGAAACGGTGAAGGTCAGCATCGCCAACCTGCGCACCTTCACGTTCGTGCGGGCTGCGGAAGATGCCGGGCAGCTATCGCTCCACGGTGCCTGGTTCTCGATCAAGGAAGGCGTCTTGTGGGTGATGGGGGAGGACGGCGCCTTCGCGCCGGCGAGCTGACGCCTCTGCCTCAAATCACCGGTATGTGACCGCCGATCGTTCCCAGGAGACGCGCCAGCCGCATCTCTACCGCGCGGTCCTCGGCATGATTGGCGGTGAGCGCCGGCATCATCGCCGGCGCCTCGCTCGCCGCCAGCGCCATTGCGGTTTCGATCGAAACGATTTCCGCGGCCTTCGCCTTGCGCAACGCGCCGATCAGCGCCGTGTCGAGCAAGGGCCCGCGCTGATGCGACTGCGCATCGCGATCCGCATCGTTCAGGATCCCGGTCATCCACAGGTTTTCCGGCGCGCCATCCAGCGTCGCCATCTCATCAAATCGGGCGGCGTGGCGCTTCGCATTGAAGCGGTCCCGCTCAATCACTTCCTGTAGCGCCGGATCGCTGGCCGCATCCGCCAGCGGCTCCAGCCGCGTGACCAGCAATTGCTTGCCGGCACGCAGATCCTGAAGCGCGATATGGAGAAGTGCGGCTCGCGAGGCGGTAAGCGACATAGGCTTTCAGCGCTTACCACCGCGCGCGGTTCCCTTAGCCCGCGTCGGGCGCCACCAGCTTGCTTGTGTCCTTCGCCGTATCCGCGGTTACGCGGATGTTGAGTTCGCGCAATTGCCTGGCAGTGGCAAAGTTGGGCGCGCCCATCATGAGATCCTCCGCCTTCTGCGTCATCGGGAAGACGATCACTTCGCGGATGTTCGGCTCGTCAGCCAGCAGCATGACGATACGATCGATGCCGGGGGCCGAGCCGCCGTGCGGCGGCGCGCCATATTTGAACGCATTGATCATGCCGGCGAAGTTCGTGTCTACATCAGCCTGCGTGTACCCGGCGATTTCGAACGCCTTGTACATGATCTCCGGCCGGTGATTACGGATCGCACCGGAGGACAGCTCGATACCGTTGCAGACGATGTCATATTGGTAGGCGAGGATGTCGAGCGGATCCTTGGTCTCCAGCGCCTCCAGTTCGCCCTGCGGCATGCTGAAGGGATTGTGGCTGAAGTCGACCTTCTTCGCTTCCTCGTCATATTCGAACATCGGGAAGTCGACGATCCAGCAGAACTCGAAGCGGTTCTTGTCGATCAGGTCCAGCTGCTCGGCGATGCGGGTGCGCGCCAGGCCGGCGAGCTTCGCCGCCTGTGCTTCCTTGCCGGCGGCGAAGAACACGCCATCATCCGGCCCAAGGCCGAGCGCCTCGGCCAGTTCGCGCATACCGATGTCACCGTGGTTCTTGGCGATCGGCCCGCCCCATTCGCCACCCTTGCGGGTTGCGTAGCCAAGGCCGGCGAACCCTTCGGACTGCGCCCAGGCGTTCATGTCGTCGAAGAACTTGCGGCTCTTGTCCGCCGTCTTCGGCGCCGGGATCGCGCGCACGACATCGCCGGCCTCAACGATCGAGGCAAAGCGCCCGAATCCGGAACCCGAGAAAAATCCGCTGACGTCAGAGATGATCAGCGGGTTGCGCAGATCGGGCTTGTCGTTGCCGTACTTCAGCATCGATTCCCGGTACGGAATGCGCTTGAACGGCAGCGGGCTGACCGTGCGGCCCTTGCCCTGCCAATTGGCGAACTCCTCGAACACGCCGTGCAGCACCGGCTCGATCGCCGCGAACACATCGTCCTGCGTGACGTAGCTCATTTCGAAATCGAGCTGATAGAATTCGCCCGGCGAGCGATCGGCGCGCGCATCCTCATCGCGGAAGCACGGTGCGATCTGGAAATAGCGATCGAAGCCAGCGACCATCAGCAGCTGCTTGAACATCTGCGGCGCCTGCGGCAGCGCATAGAACTTGCCCGGATGCACGCGGCTGGGAACGAGATAATCTCGCGCGCCTTCCGGCGAGGAGGCCGTCAGGATCGGCGTCTGGAATTCAGTGAAGCCCTGGTCGACCATGCGGCGACGGATCGAGGAGACGACGCTCGACCGCAGCATGATGTTGGCGTGCAGCTTTTCGCGACGCAGGTCGAGGAAGCGGTAGCGCAGGCGAATATCCTCGGGATATTCCTGCTCACCGGCAACCGGCATCGGAAGTTCCTGCGCCTGGCTTTGCACCGTCACGCCGCGCGCAAACACCTCGATCGCGCCCGTTGCCAGGTTCGGATTGATGGTCGCGTCCGACCGCGCCTTCACCACGCCGTCGATGGTAATCACCGACTCGACGCGCAGCGATTCCAGCGTCGGCAGTGCCGGGGAGTCGCTGTCGGCGACGATCTGGGTGATGCCGTAATGGTCGCGAAGATCGACGAACAGCACGCCGCCGTGATCTCGCTTCCGGTGGATCCAACCGGACAGACGAACTTCAGCGCCAACGTCGTTGGCGTTGAGCTGGGCGCAAGTGTGCGAGCGATAGGCGTGCATGGCCGCAATCTCTGAAAAAGCTTGTTTGGAGGTCCGCGCCCCTCCCCTTCCAACCTCTCTTTGTCAACCCGGTCGCTCCCCGCTATGGGGCGGCACTTATGCATGTTCACCCGCTAATTACCGACAGCGCCACCCTCGCCAATCTGTGCGCGCGCCTCGCCGATGCTCCCTTCGTATGCGTCGACACAGAATTCATGCGAGAGAATACCTATTGGCCCGAACTCTGCCTGATCCAGATCGCCGACACGGAAGAGGCCGCGGCGATCGATCCCAAGGCGCCTGGACTCGATATGCAGCCGCTGCTCGATCTGCTGGTCAATAACGAGGACGTGCTGAAGGTCTTCCACGCCGGCGGGCAGGACATAGAGATCATCTACAATCTCACCGGCAAGACCCCGCATCCGATGTTCGACACCCAGGTCGCGGCGATGGCGCTCGGCCAGGGGGAGCAGATTGGCTATTCCAACCTGGTCGACAGCTGGCTCGGTATTCAGATCGACAAGGGCGCGCGCTTTACCGACTGGTCGCGCCGCCCGCTCGATCAGCGACAGGTCGATTACGCGATCGGTGACGTCACCCATCTGTCAAAGATCTTTCCGCGCATGCTGGAGCGTCTGAAGAAGACCGGGCGCGGGGCGTGGCTCGATCAGGAAATGGAGCGCATTTCCGATCCCGCCAACTACGCCAACGATCCCGACCTCGCGTGGAAGCGCGTGCGCATTTCGGGCCGGCGCGCCGACGTTCTCGGTCGGCTGAAGGCGATCGCCCGCTGGCGAGAGGTGGAAGCGCGGGCAAAGGACCTGCCCCGCGGCCGCATCGTCAAGGACGAGACTCTGGCCGATCTCGCAGGCCATCCCCCCAAGCGGCAGAGCGACCTCGCCAAGGTGCGCGGCCTCTCGGCCACCTGGGCGAGCAACGATATCGGCCGGCGCCTGATGGGCGTTATCGAAGCGGCGGAGCCGCTGCCCGCCAGCGAAATGCCGCTTCGCGAGGATCGCAAGCCTGGACTTGGCAAGGATGGCTCGCTGGTCGCCGACCTGTTGAAGCTGCTGCTCAAGATCCGCGCGCGCGACATCGATGTTGCGCCGCGATTGCTCGCCCGCAGCGAGGAGCTGGAGGCGCTCGCCGCTGGCGTGCGTCACGACCTGGCGATCCTTGAGGGCTGGCGATTTGATCAGTTCGGGCGCGACGCGCTGGATCTTGTCGAGGGTCGGCTTGGTTTCGCTGTTCTGGGCGGCAAGCTCAAGATGACGCGAACGGAGAATGAGGCATGAGAGCGATCCTGGCAGCGGCCGTCCTGCTTTCCGGATGTGCCACCGGTACGTCTGGATCCTCTTCAGCCGAGGGTGCAATGTGCAACGCCAACGCGGCGGAAAAGTTCGTGGGCCGGCCGCTTGAAGGAAACCAGGAAGCTGCTCAACGTGCGGCGGCTGCTCGCGTCGTCCGGACCTACATCACGGGCTCGGCGCTCACGATGGATTTTCGGCAGGATCGTCTGAACATCGAGACCACTCCCGAGGGTATTATCACCCAGGTGTCCTGCGGCTAACGCAGGATCGACCTAGGCGCCTGCAGCCGCTAGTCGGCTCCCGACCGGCAACCCAAGCGCGGCACCAAGCCCTTTCAGCCGTTTCTCGACCGATTCGCCGCACAGCGCGCGGTCTGCGTCGTGCCAGACCAGTTCGACCGCGCCCTCCGCGCGGCGAATGCTGCTGCGGTTGAGCGGGCCCGCGACCCCGCCCGACAGTCGCTGTGCCAGCCGGATCGCAAGCCCCCAGCACGTTGCCCGCTGAAGATCGTCAGGGCTTGCGAGCGCGGGCAGTGGATCAGGATAAGGCGGCTGCGCACCCAGGCTCGCGGCCAGCGCGGCCGCCATCATGACGCGCCCGCGCCCGTCGACCGCTACCCAATTGCCATGCAGGGCTGTCTCGATCCCCAACGCAACCCGGAACTCCGGGTTGGCCCGCCAGCTCGTATCCGCCAGCAGGCATGTCGCATGGCGCAAGCGCCCATCCGCTGGCGACTCATCCACAAACAGGGGTGAGATCCAGTTGTTCAGAAGATCGCCATGCTCGGGAAACCGTCCCCGGTGCCGGCCCTCGTCACGTGCGGCAACAATCAAGGGATCCAGTCGAGACTCGGCCGGGGACAATTGCCGATACAACAGGCCTTCGCGCAGCCCGAAAGCCGACACCACGGTCTCGCGTGATCCAATCACCGGCAGCAATACATCAAGCAGATCAGCGGCGGCGCCAAGCGTCGGGACGCGACCACCCGAGAGATGCGGCACGCTTCTGAACCAGCCTTTCTCCAGCGTGGGCAGCTTGCGCCGCAGCAACGAAATGCGCGCGGGAGGCATGGCATAGCCATGAAGGATCGGCAGCGGATAACCCCGATCCCGAATGTCTACCCTCGCCAGCGATCGCCACGACCCGCCGACCAAGTAGAATGGCTTGCCGGCACCCGCATTCGACCAACCCGCATCACGCAGGACGGCGCCCACGCGGCGATCAAAGCCTTCCTTTGCGCGCAGATCAGCAAGACGAAGAACCCCGAGCGGGAAAGAGGCATGCTCATCTACACGGCCCTTGCAGACCCTCACCAGTTCAAGGCTGCCGCCCCCCAGATCACCGACAATGCCGTCAGCATCGGGAATGGCCGAAAGTACCCCATAACCGGCCGATCGTGCCTCTTCTTCACCCGATAGCAGTTCGACGGGCAGGCCGTTTTTCGCCGCCAGTGCGATCAACTCCGCACCATTGGCGGCATCACGCACCGCTGCAGTCGCAACGGTCCGCACTTCATCGCACTCCATCTCACGCGCCAGCGCCGCAAATCGCGACAGCGCGGTGCCAGCAAGCGCCATCGCCTGCCCGTCGATAGCCCCTGTCTTCGCGAGGCTGCGCCCGAGACCCGCCAGCACCTTCTCGTTGAACAGCACGGTCGGCAGGCGCCGAGGCCCCTGATAAACGACCAGACGGATCGAGTTCGACCCGATGTCGATGATGGCGGTTCGCGCTTCCCTCACCATCAGCGCCGCAGCGAGAGCTTCGGTACCTCGCCCCCTTCGGCAAGGGCGGCCCCACGCCCTGACAAGGAGGGGTTCGTCATGAAATAACGATGAAGGTTGAACGGCTTATCGCCGATACTTGTGCGCTGATAGCTGCCATCGGCGTACAGGTCCCAGCTTTGTTCGGTATCGATGAGATTGGCAACCATCACCTGATCGAGAACCTGATCGTGAACGGTGCCACTCTCCAGCGGCAGCATATATTCGACCCGGCGGTCAAAGTTGCGCGGCATCCAGTCCGCTGACGAAATGAAGACATGCGCATCATCGTTTGGGAGGGTCTGCCCGTTCCCGAAAACCGCGATACGGCTGTGTTCAAGGAAACGGCCTATGATGGATTTTACCCGAATATTTTCGGAAAGCCCCGGTACGCGCGGGCGCAGGCAACAGATGCCCCGTACGACGAGGTCGATCTGGACCCCTGCCCCGCTCGCTTCATAGAGCTTCTCGATGATCGCTGGGTCCACCAGGCTGTTCATCTTCGCCCAGATGGTCGCCGGTCGTCCGGCGCGTGCATGGGCGATCTCGGCGTCGATCTCCTCGATCAAACGGGCGCGGAGTGAGCGCGGCGACAATACGATGCGCTCCATGTCCTCCGGCTCGACATAGCCAGTGATGTAGTTGAATAGGCGGGCCGCATCCCGTCCGACCGCAGGATTGGCTGTGAAGAAGCTGAGATCAGTATATATTTTTGCCGTGACCGGGTGATAATTGCCCGTCCCAAAGTGGCAGTAGGTCCGGAATTGCCCGGCCTCGCGACGAACCACCATGGAGACCTTCGCATGGGTCTTCCAGTCGATGAAGCCGTAGACCACCTGAACCCCGGCGCGCTCCAGCGCGGACGCCCAGAGCAGGTTCTGCTCCTCATCGAACCGCGCCTTCAACTCCACCACCGCGGTCACTGACTTGCCCGCCTCAGCCGCCTGGATCAGCGCGTTGATCACGGCGGACTGTTTGCCCGCACGGTACAGCGTCTGCTTGATGGCAACGACATCGGGGTCGTTCGCCGCCTGTTTCAGAAAGGCGAGCACGACGTCGAACGTCTCATATGGGTGCTGGACGATGATGTCCTTGGCGCTGATGGCCGCGAAGCAATCCCCGCCAAACTCCCGAATTCTTTCGGGAAACCGTGGCGTGAAGGGCACGAACTTCAGGTCCGGGCGGTCCTCGTCAACGATCTTGCCGAGATCAGCGATACCCAGGAACGACCCGGATTCGGTAACGAGCGCCTGCTCGCCGAGTTCTTCCTTCAGTACCCGGGCTAGCGATTCCGGCATGCCCGTTTCCAGCTCCAGACGGATGACCCGCCCGCGTCGCCGCCGCTTGATGGCATTGGCGAAATAGCGGACGAGATCTTCCGCTTCCTCCTCGATCTCGATGTCGCTGTCTCGCAACACCCGAAATTCCGCGGCGCCGTCCACCCGGTAACCGGGGAACAGCATGATCGAGAACCGCTTCAGCATCGATTCGACCGCAATATAGCGTGCCGACTCCCCAGGCAGCCTGACGAAGCGCGCCATCCCGTTGGGGACGATCACGAGTTCGCGGATCGGTTCGTCATCTGACAGGCGCACCAGATCGAACATCACTCCCAGGCCGGCATTGGGAATGAACGGGAACGGATGCGCGGGGTCGAGCGCCTGCGGTGTGATGACGGGGAAAATCTGCTCGCGGAAATGCGTCTCCAGCCATGCCATGTCCTCGGGCGAGAGCCGCGAATCCATGTGGCTGGAGGAAAGAACCTCAATGTCGCTCGCCGACAACGCGTGACGAATGTCGCGCCATACGTTTTGCTGGCTGGCGAGCAGCGCGTCTGCCTCCGTCGTGATCGCGCTCAGCTGCTGCGAGGGCGTCAAGCCATCGGCTGACCTGGCCTCCACGTCGAGCAGTTGCTGCCCCTTCAGCCCGGCGACGCGCACCATGAAGAATTCGTCGAGGTTCGATCCAGAGATCGACAGGAACCGCAACCGCTCGAGAAGCGGATGCTCGGTGTTGCACGCCTCCTCCAGCACGCGGCGATTGAACGCCAGCCACGACAGTTCGCGATTGAAATAGCGCTCATTGTCGCGCTCCTCGAAGGGATCATCGTCCGAGTCGAGGCGGGCCTGGCGAAGGGAACGGGTCATCACGGCTCCGGTGTCGAGGGGATCAACGCTGCAGCCAGCAACGTCTCCCGGGCCAAGGGAATGGACAACCGCTTCCGGCGTTCCATTACCTCCTGATCAAGCGCATCCACCGTGCGCATGACAGCCACGTGACTGCGTTCAATCCGTATAACCAACCAGTCGAGCACGTCAGACCGCACGTCGACGCCGCGACGCGCGAATTCACGTTCCAGCAGCGCACGAAGCAGCGCATCGTCGGGCGGCCCGATCACCGCGAGCGGAGTCGCCGCTATCCGCGACCGCAGGTCGGGCAAGGCGATGTCCCACGCGGGTGGCGCGGCATCGCTTACCAGCAGCAGTGGGCGACGAGATGCCTGCGCGTCGTTCCAGGCATGGAAAAGCTCGTCCTCCGCGCGCAACGGCGCGTCGTCGATGATCATTCCCCCGCTCTTCGCCGCGAATATGCGCGCCAGGAGGCTGCGGCCGGACTTGCGCGGGCCGACCAGCAACGACGTCATGACCGGCCATGTCGCCCAGTGATCCAGCGCGCTGACGGCGCGAGCGTTCGATTCGGTGACCAGGAACTCATCGTCGCGGGGATCCGCGGGCCAGACGAGCGGCAAGGCGATTTGGCTCATCATGCGACCACCGCTGGTCGCCGATGCCTCATCCGGCGGTCGCATTGTCGGGCACCAGCTCCTGCGGCAACAGACGCGGCGCGCGGCGGATGCGGATGGTCATTCCCGACCCGAATACCTGCCAGCCACGCGCCTCCAGCGCCGCCTTGAGCGCCTCAGGCGGCCCGACATACCCGACCGTCATCACCGATACCCCGCCCAGCGCGAGGCTGCTGGTCGTCGCCGCGGAAACGCCCGGCACGCCGCGCAGCGCCGCCTCAGTCGCCGTAACAGCCGCCACATTGGGCGTATCGAACTGGACCGAGACATTGGCCGTGGGGACCAACGGCGTATCTGTCACGACGGTCTCGCCAGCTTCATCGTCGTCCTGCGGCACCTCTTCCGGTGGCACGTAGGAGAGGCCCGGATCGCTGCGGAGAAGCCCGGCGCGCAGTGCTTGTTGGTAGATCTCGTCGATCCGCTTCACACCCGCATCAAGCAAGGCGGGAACGCCAGCCACGCTGCCGACTCGCAGGCTGAATTGCGAAAGAAGCCGATTGTCGGGCCCCTGGCGGGCCTGGAACACCCCAACAACCGGCCCACCGGGCCATTGGCGGTACAGCTTCACCGTCGGGATCAGTACATCCGACCCGCCATATTGATTGAGAACGGCACGCCACCATCCGCGCGCGGGTCGCTGGGTCTGGCCGAGGTTCAGCAGCAGCGGATCAGGCCCGCTACCGGTCGGGCGGATATAGTCGATCGCGCTCGCCCCAGTCCGGTAGCGCGCCCACGCTTCCTGCCAAAGCGTGCGTTGTTCAAATCCCGTCGCCACGCCGCCCGACCACACAATCGGGATGACCACCATCGGCGGCGAACGCATCACGTAATTGGAGATGCCCAGAATCGCGCCGGCTCGGTTGCGATCGAACAACACGCCCAGGCGGGCAACATAGCGCGTCGGCCCGATCTGTTCATTCTCAACAACAATGCCGCTCACGATCGAATCGAGCGTCGAATCCGGGAGCGTACGGCTTCCGCCGCCAAGCCGCTGGGATAATTGTGCCCAAGCCTTCCGCTGGGCCACCCGCCAGCCGCCCAGGCGCGCGGCATCGGCGTCCTTCGCCGCGACATCAACGCGAATGCCGGAAATCTCATAGTCGCGTGAGCTGTCGACGGGCGCCACGCCTCTGCCGCCACCCTCGATCTGGGCGACACCGACCCCCGCACCAAGCGCGAGCGCCGCGGCAGCAGGAACGAGGAACAAGGGCTTCAAACGCATAATCACGCGTCTTTTGGCGAAGGAGGCGTGGAAATCCAAGCGCGTTGTGGCTAGGCGGCTCCACATGAGCGACAGCGGATACACATACGAGCAAGCGGGCGTGTCGATCGCCGCCGGCAACGCGCTGGTCCGGGCGATCGCGCCGCTGGCGCGCGCCACCCGGCGACCGGGCGCCGATGCCGACCTTGGTGGCTTCGGCGGGTTCTTCGACCTGAAGGCCGCGGGCTTCAGCGATCCGCTGCTGGTGGCGGCGAACGACGGCGTCGGCACCAAGCTGAAGCTGGCGATCGACTACAACCGTCATGCCGGCGTCGGCATCGATTTGGTCGCAATGTGCGTCAACGACCTCATTGTCCAGGGTGCCGAGCCGCTGTTCTTCCTGGATTATTACGCGTCGGGGAAACTGGATCCGCAGGTAGCGGAGCAGGTAATCGCGTCGATCGCGGAGGGTTGCCAGATCGCCGGCTGCGCGCTGATCGGCGGCGAGACGGCCGAGATGCCCGGCATGTACGCCGATGGAGATTATGACCTCGCGGGCTTCTGCGTCGGCGCGGTGGAACGTGATCATGTGCTCACCGGCCGCGATATCGCGGAGGGTGACGTGATGCTGGGTCTCGCATCCTCCGGCGTCCATTCGAACGGCTTCTCCCTTGTGCGGCGTCTGGCGGCGGACAAGTCGTGGAAGCTGGATCGACCGGCATTGTTCGATCCCGAGGTGCTGCTGATCGATGCGCTGATGGCTCCGACTCGCATCTATGTCCGCAGTCTTCTTCCGCTGCTGCGCGCTGGGCGCGTGAAGGGCCTGGCGCATATCACCGGCGGCGGTTTGCTGGAGAATATCCCGCGCGTCCTCCCGAAAGGTGTTCGCGCCGAGGTGAATGCCGATGCATGGCCGCAATCCCGACTGACGGCCTTTCTCCAGGCACAAGGCGCGATCGAGCCGGAAGAAATGGCCCGCACCTTCAACTGCGGCATCGGCATGGTGGTCGTCACCGCGCCAGAAGCCGCCGATGCCGTCGCGGCCGAACTGACCGCTGCCGGTGAGCAGGTGTTCCAGATCGGGCGCATCATCAATGGTGAGCGCGGCTGCACCGTGACGGGGTCGACCGAAACATGGAGCGCCCGCGCGCCGTGGCGGGCGAGCCACGACGCGTGACCGCCCACGTCGGCGTTCTGATCTCCGGCCGAGGATCGAACATGCGGTCGCTCGTCGCTAACGCGACGGACGCATATAAGGTCGTCGTTGTCGCATCGAACCGCCCGTCGGCGGAAGGGCTGATCTGGGCGCGTGAGCAGGGCATCCCCACGTTCGCCCTGTCGCCGAAGGAAGTCGGCAAGCAAGCCTATGAGGCCGCGCTGGACGCCGCGTTGCGGGAGGCTGGCGCCGAATATCTCGCCCTGGCCGGCTATATGCGCCTGCTTTCCGACGACTTCGTTGCCCGTTGGCGCGACCGGATCATCAACATCCACCCGTCATTGCTGCCGAAGTATAAGGGGTTGGACACCCATGCCCGCGCCATTGCCGCAGGAGATGCGGAGGCGGGCTGTTCCGTGCATATCGTCACCGAAGAACTGGATGGCGGGGCGGTTCTGGGTCAGGCACGTGTGCCAATCCAATCCGGTGACACACCGGAGACATTGGCGGCGCGCGTCCTTGACGAGGAGCATCGGCTCTATCCGCGCGTTCTGGCGGAATGGCTGACACGCTGACCCCATCTGAAGAGGCTCTTGAGCGGGTGCGCGGCATCGCGCTCGCTCTGCCGGAGGCTGCCGAGCGCCCGTCGCACGGCTCCCCAGGCTTCTACATCGAGGGCGGCAAGTTCTTCGCCTATTTCTGGCACGATCATCATCAGGATGGTGAGACAGCCGTGGTCGTGAAGACCAGCGGCCTCGATGAACAGACGATGCTGATCGAAAACGATCCTGCCCTCTACTACAAACCCGCGTATCTTGGCCCGTCGGGCTGGGTCGCGTTGCGGGTCGGCGGTCCGGATACGGATTGGGAGCGCGTAGCGGACCGAGTCGCGCAGAGCTGGGAACTGGCGGCGCCACGACGCCTGCTGGAAATGGGCGGGCGTTGAGCGAAACCCCGGATCAGGCTGCAACTCGCCGGCGATGGATCTCGCTCGCGGAGTTGGTCGCCGTCTCCGGCCTCATCATCGGCGCGCTGACGCTGTGGATGAACTGGAGCGACAAGCGACATTCTGCGTCAGAAAAGGCCGCCGAGCGTGTGGCGGCTACCGCAGCTGAAGCGCGCTTCTCCTTGCAAGGGTCGCTCAATCGCGATGGTAGCGAAGTGGAACTGGTCGACCCCCGGCACGACCTGCTCGAGACAACAATCACTTTTCCATCGCAACTGAAGGTCGCCCCGAAGAGCCCCGCCACGGCACGCATCGAGAAGGATTGGTTCGCCGACGCCGTGCTGCAGGCGATGGATGGCGGCGCCGACAGTCGTGAAGGGCGGCTGCCTGTGCTGGTGACGGCCAGCTATCGCTCAGGCAATGAAATGAGAAGCGGCAGCGCCATCGTGGAGATCGTCTGGCGTACCCGTGGCAACCTGCTGCGCGGGCGGAGCCTTTCGCTTGAGGCGGCGCGGGTTCGCGAACTCGGCGGAACGTCGAAAGCGGTTGATCGCTTGTGGGCAGACGAACTGAAACGTCAGAGCGAGCGCGCGTAGATCACGTCATCGCACCAGCCCGCACCTACGCTGAAGCGGCGGGTGCCAACCGGGCTGAAACCCTCACGTTCGTAGAAGGTGCGTGCGCGATGGTTGCGGTCAAGCACGCCCAACAGGAGGCGTCGTCCGCCCAGAGCACGGGCATCAGCGATCACGGTAGCCATCAGATGATGTCCAAGCCCGGTTCCGCGCGTGATCGACAGGGCGTAGATCCGGCGCAACTCGATGTCGCCGGGGGTCGGCGCAACGGGAAGGTCCGGGGTGGTCAGGACCGTATAGCCGACCGGCGCGAACCCCTGGGGATGCTCTGCCAAGGTCAAGATGCTTGCGGGATCTTCGGCCCATCCTGAGAACTTCTCGGGCGAGCTGTTGCGCGCGCAATGCGCAACGATATCGGCGCCGGGCAGAATGCCGGCGAACGTTTCAAGGAAGCTGGCGGCCGCGATCATCGCCATGGCCTGTGCATCAGCCGCAGTGGCGCGACGAAGCCGCCAGTTCCCGGTCATCGGTTCAGCCGACGATCTCTTCGGGCTTGAAGAAATAGGCGATCTCGATCGCCGCATTCTCATCCGAGTCCGAACCATGAACCGAATTGGCTTCGATCGACTCGGCGAGTTCCTTGCGGATCGTGCCCGGCGCTGCGTTCTCCGGGTTGGTCGCGCCCATGATGTCACGGTTGCGCTGCACGGCGTTCTCACCCTCGAGAACCTGTACGACGACCGGACCCGAGATCATGAACGACACCAGGTCGTTGAAGAACGGGCGCTCCTTGTGCACCGCGTAGAAGCCCTCTGCCTGCTCCTTGGTCATCTGGATGCGCTTGGATGCGACGACGCGAAGCCCGGCCTCTTCCAGCATCTTGGTGACGGCGCCGGTCAGGTTGCGGCGGGTGGCGTCCGGCTTGATGATCGAAAACGTGCGATTGGCGGCCATGATGGTCGCTCCTGTAGTTGAAGATGTGCGGAAACAGCGGCGCCGTTACCCGTGAGCGGCGTTCAGCGCAACTGTCGGGATGATCGCCGACGCGCAGAGACGTCAGACCCGATCCAGCTGCGCGGTCATGCCGCCTGCTCCCAGCGCCCGGCGTCATTCTGCTTCCAGTAACGCCGCTCGACATTGTCACGTTCGCCCAGCGATCGCCAAGCAGCCCGTGCCTCGGCAATTCGCTCCTCATCGAAGAAGTGAAAGGCCCGGTCGAAATCGAGCGCATCGTCGCGCCAGTTTCCGTCTACGAGAGCGACATGCTGGGCATTGTTTGCGGCATTCACATCCCCCGCGATCAGGATGGGCTGGTCAGCATCTTCCTCCCCGCCTTCGCAGCCGTGCGGCAGGAAGCTGTCGCTGGAATATTCCCACAGCAACCGATCGAGCGCGGCACGCTGCGCATCGTCGCCGGCCACGATGAGCAGGCGGGCACCGCTTTCGAGCACGCGCTCCGCAATCCGCGGCAGCGCGCGCTCAAGCGGCATGCTGGTCAGATGATAGAAGTCGACCTGCACCGCGCTCAGACCATCACTTCTCGAAATTATCGGCAACGAAGGCATCGAGCAGCCGGACACCAAAGCCGGTCGCGCCCTTGCCCCATGTCGGTCCATCCTTTTCAGACCATACCATGCCGGCGATATCCAGATGGGCCCAGCGAACGTCGTCCTCGACGAACCGTTTGATGAACTGCGCAGCCGTGATCGAGCCACCGCCACGCGGCCCGACGTTCTTCATGTCGGCGATCGCGCTGTCGATCAGCTTGTCGTAGGCAGGCCCCATCGGGAGTCGCCACAGGGCGTCCCCGCTGGCCTTGCTCGCCGACAGCAACTGATCCGCCAGCCCATCATCGTTGGCGAAGAGGCCGCCCTGTTCGTTGCCGAGGCTGATGATCATCGCGCCCGTCAGCGTTGCAAGGTCGACGATCGTCTTCACCTTGTGGGTGCGCTGTACCCAGGTCACGCAGTCGCACAGGACCAGCCGGCCTTCTGCGTCGGTATTGATGACCTCGATCGTCTGCCCCGACATCGACGTCACCACGTCACCGGGCCGTTGCGCATTCCCGTCGGGCATATTCTCGACCAGGCCCATGACGCCGATGACGTTCGCCTTTGCCTTGCGCAGGGCCAGCGTCTTCATTGCGCCCGCGACGGCGCCCGCACCGCCCATGTCCCACTTCATGTCCTCCATACCGGCCGCAGGCTTGATGGAGATGCCGCCGGTGTCGAACGTTACGCCCTTGCCGACCAGCGCAAGTGCCGGATCACCTTCGCCCGCGCCGTTCCAGCGCAAGGCGAGCAGCCGCGCCTCGCGCCGGGAGCCTTGCGACACGCCAAGGAGCGCACCCATGCCGAGTTCCCGCATCGCCGCCTCGTCCAGCACGGTCACTTCAAGGCCGAGCCCGTCGACTTCCTTCGTCACCAGGTCGACGAAGCTTTCGGGGTAAAGAATGTTGGGCGGAAGGGTGACGAGCGTCTTCGTCAGCGCGAGACCCTGCGTAACCGCATCACGCGCCACCCTCGCCTCTTTCGCATCGGCCGGTGCGCCGACGATGGTGACATTGGTGAGCGACGGCTTCGCATCCTCGGCAAGCTTCGTGCGATAAACGTCATACCGCCACGCCCGCTGAGCGGCACCCGCTGCGAACCGTGCTGCGGCAACGGCCGTGCTACCGGAGAGGTCGGCGGTCACCTCCGTCACACCTGACGTCAGCAGGCGAGCGGTCAGCGCGCCTCCCGCCCGCTCATAGCCCGCGTCGTCGCCCTCACCCACGCCCAGCATTAATATCCGGCCGGAGCTGACATAGGCCTCGGCAACCGAACCCGCTTCACCCTTGAACCGCTGCCCCGCAGCGGCAGCAGCGATGATCGCGCTTGCTTCGGCATCCATGCCAGGCAGCGAGATCGTCCCGGCCGCATCCTTCTTCACGGGGAATGCAAGCACTGGCGATGCCGTGGGGCGGGAGTCGGCAAAGGTGACGTTCATGGCTCTTCCTCTTGTTTCGCGACGCAGATAGGGACTGACCCTGCCGGTGGCAAAGCGTTGCAGCGGCTCGCGCACGATGCGATAGGGCTTTCTACCGGTGCCCCGACGGGCTTCGGAAAGGGGTTTCCAGTTTTGCGAGTAATCGAGTGACGCGTCTCGAGCTTTTGGCCAGTTGCGCGTTTTCGCTAGCCCTGCTCGCCGGCACAGCCAGCGCACAGGATCTGCAGGATCGCACCGTGCCGCCCCCGCCTCCGCAAGCGGTGGCGAGCCCTTCAGCGCAGCCGACTGACGAGGATCAGATCGACTTCAGCGCCGGCTCGCTCGAATATGACTATGAAGCCGATGTGGTTACCGCGCTGACCGATGTGCGGATGTTCCGCGCCGGCCAGCGGCTGCGTGCGGACAAGGTGGTCTGGAACCGAAAGACCGGCAGGGTCGTGGCGAGCGGCAACATCGCCGTGACCAGCCCCGAAGGCGACACTGCCTATGGCGACTCGATCGAACTGACCGACTCGCTGAAAGACGGCGTCATCGACAACATGCTCGTCGTGCTGGAGCGTGGTGGGCGGCTCGCGGCGGAGCGGGGGACACGGCAGGAAAACGGGACGATCTCGCTCGATCGTGCGGCTTATACGGCCTGTTCGGTCGTCAGCTCGGATGGCTGCCCGAAGGAGCCGACGTGGAAGGTCACGGCGGTCCGCGTAACCTACCGCCCTGATCGGGAGCGAGTCTATTACGTCGGCGCCCAGGTTCATCTGTTTGGGCTGCCGTCGATCCCGCTCCCCAAGTTCTCGCATCCAGTTGGAGAAGCGACCGCGAGCGGGCTGCTCTCGCCCACGATCCGCTATGACCGGGTCAACGGTCTGGAAGTGGCCACACCCTATCTGTTCAGCCTCGCACCCAACCGAAAGCTGACGGTGACACCGCACGTCTATTCGGCGGTGTTGCCGATGATGCAGGCCAATTATGAGCAGTTGGACGAACTGGGCGCCTTCAGCGTGACCGGCTATGGGACGGTCAGCCGGCGGAGCGACGATCTGGCAAGTGGCTTCAATTCTTCGACCGAACAGGCATTCCGCGGCTATCTCGACGGTGTCGGACGTTTTCAGTTCAACGAGAATTGGAGCCTTTCCGGATCGCTGCGGCTGGCAACCGATCGCACGTTCTTGCGCCGATACGACATCTCGAACGCCGATCGTCTGCGGACGACCGCGGCGCTGGAGCGGATCGATCAGGATAGCTACTTCTCGCTTGCCGGATGGGCGACCCAGACACTTCGCGTCGGTGAACGCCAGGGTATGCAGCCGGTTGCCTTGCCGGAAATGGACTATCGCCGGCGCCTGCAGGAAAATGTGCTTGGCGGGACGGTGCAGCTGCACGTCAATACACTCGCGATCGGGCGCAAGGCCGGCCAGGATACCCAGCGTGCCTTCGCCAGCGCGCGATGGGATCTCAGGCGCCTGACCAACTGGGGCCAGGAAGTCACCTTTACGGCATTCGCACGGGGCGACGCCTATAACACCAGCGACACGGCGGCGACGCGGATCGCGAGCTATCGCGGGCTGGACGGTTTCCACACACGCGCCATCGGTGCCCTGGCGGTGGACGTGCGCTGGCCGTTTGTTGGAGCGGTCGGCAATGGCACGCAACGCATCTCGCCCCGCCTCCAGATCGTCGCCTCGCCGAGGGTCAAGAATCTCGATATTCCCAACGAGGACGCACGATCGATCGACCTGGAGGATTCGAACCTCTTCGCGCTCAACCGCTTCAACGGCTATGATCGCTGGGAAGACTCGACCCGCGCGACCTATGGCTTTGAGTATGCTCTAGATCTTCCGGGCTTCAGCGCGACGGCCAACATCGGACAAAGCTATCGCCTGTCAGATCGCGTCGCGATCTTCCCGTCCGGTACAGGGCTGAGCGACCGGTTTTCCGACATCGTCGGCCGCACCACACTTCGCTTCCGCGATTTCGTGTCCTTCACGCATCGCTACCGCGTCGACAAGGACAGCCTGGCGGTCCGGCGCAATGAAATCGACGCCACGGTCGGATCTCGGTCCACCTACGTGGTCGTCGGGTACCTGAGGCTCAACCGTGACATCGACGAGTTGGAGGACCTTCAGGACCGCGAGGAAATCCGCGTTGGTGGCCGCGTGCAATTCGCGCGCTTCTGGTCGGCGTTCGCGTCGGGCCTGATCGATCTCACCGATCGCAGCGATGACGTATTCTCGGTCGCGGACGGGTTCGACCCGATCCGGCACAGGCTCGGCGTCCAGTACGAGGATGACTGCCTCACTTTGGGCCTGACCTGGCGCCGGGACTATCGGACCACGGGCGACGCACGCCGGGGCAGCAGCTATCTGTTGACGCTGGCATTCAAGAACCTCGGACGCTAAGCCGCGGTTCAGCTACGGATATGCATGTGCCGTGATGGGCACCATGGCGTGCAAGATGGGATTCCGGAACGAGTGACGACGATGGGCAACAAGGCGGCACGACTCGGCCGGCTCGCAGGCTTGGTTCTGGCTGTCGCTGCTGCAGGAGCAGCGACCGGCCAGACCGGAAGCACGACTGTTGAGGATCAAGCAGTTCCGGAAACGGGCCTGAACATCCCACAGAACCTGCAGATCTTCGGCAATGTCGATCCGAACGTCCGCAAGGCGACAGCGATCGTGAACGACAATGTGCTGACGCGTACCGATGTGGACCAGCGTGTGGCGTTGATCCGCGCAGCGAACAACGTGGACCTCAGCCCGGAGGATATGGACCGCCTGCGCCTTCAGGTCCTACGCCAACTCATCGACGAAGTGCTTCAGATCCAGCAGGCAAAGACCGCTGATATTACGATCACCGATGACGAGCTGAACCAGAGCTTCGCGCGCGTCGCGCAGAACTTCAACCGTACCCCGGATCAGTTCCGCGAATTCCTGCGTCAGCAGGGCTCCTCGGAACGGTCGATCAAGCGGCAGATCGAGGGCGAACTGGCATGGCAGCGGTATCTGCGCCGCCGCGTCGAGCCGTACGTCAACGTCGGTGAGGAAGAGGTGAAGGCGATCCTGGATCGTCTGGAAGCTGCCAAAGGCACCGACGAATATCACCTGAACGAGATTTACCTGTCGGCCACGCCTGACCGCACCGAGGAGGTGTATGGCGCGGCTCGTCAGTTGATCGGTGAGATCCAGAAGGGTCAGGCTCCGTTCGGCTATTTCGCCCGCAACTTTTCCGAAGCGTCGACGCGCGGCGTGAACGGCGACCTTGGCTGGGTACGCGCGGCGCAGCTGCCGGCTGAACTGGCCGAAGCCGCGGGCCAGATGCAGGTCGGTCAGGTGGTCGGCCCGGTGGCCGTCCCGGGTGGCTTCTCCATCCTGTATCTCGTCGACAAGCGTCAGGTCCTCATGGCGAACGCGCGCGATGCGCGGCTCAGCCTGAAGCAGATGACGATCAAGTTCCCGGCCGGCACGACGCAGGCGCAGGCAACCCAGCGCACGGCGAAATTCGCTGACACGATCCGCCAGCTTCAGGGCTGCGGCTCGGTTGAAAAGGTGGCCGCGACGATCAACGCCGAAGTCGTCCAGAACGACGCGATCCGGATCCGCGATCTTCCTGCGCCGCTGCAGGACATCATGGTCAACCTGCAGGTCGGCCAGGCGACCCCGCCCTTCGGCAACCCTGAGGAAGGCGTGCGCACGCTGGTCCTTTGCGGCCGGGACGACAGCGCCTCTGCCCAGCTTCCGGGCTCGGAGCAGATCCAGAGCCAGCTCGAACAGCAGCGCGTCAATCTGCGTGCGCAGCAGGCGCTGCGCGACCTGCGGCGTGACGCGATCGTGGAGTATCGTTGACATCGCGAGCCTAGCACCACTTGCCGTTTCGATGGGCGATCCGGCTGGCGTCGGGCCAGAGGTGATCGCCAAAGCCTGGGCTGCACGTTCGATTGCCGCCCTGCCCCGCTTCTTCGCCGTGGGCGATGCGCGCGCGATCGAGCGGGTGTGGAAAGGGCCGGTCGCCAAGATCAACGATTTGCGTGAGGTGGACGGGGCGTTCGATCAGGCGCTCCCGGTCCTGACCGTCGAGGACGCCGGAGAGATTACGCCGGGAGAGCCGGACGCGGACGGTGCGCGATGTGCGCTGCACTCGCTGGAGCTGGCGGTGGGGCTTGCACGGTCGGGCGCTGCGCGTGCGCTTGTCACCGGACCGGTGTCGAAGGCGCAGCTTTACGATATTGGCTTCAACTATCCCGGTCAGACGGAGTTCGTGGCCGAGCGGTTCGGCGTAGCGCGCGAGAATGCCGTGATGATGCTCGCCGGCCCATCGCTGCGGGTCGTGCCGATGACCACCCATGTGGCATTGGCGGATGTACCCGGGCTGCTCTCGATCGACCTTATCGTTGCGAAAGCGCGCGCGACGGCCAGGGGTTTGCGCCGCAACTTCGGCATCGAAAAGCCGCGCCTCGCCTTCGCCGGCCTCAATCCTCACGCTGGAGAATCGGGCGCGTTGGGGCGCGAGGAGATCGAGGTGATCGAGCCTGCCATCGCGATTTTGCGCGAGGAGGGTATCGCCGCGGTGGGCCCGTTTGCGTCCGACACGATGTTCCATGCGCGCGCGCGCAGCCATTATGACGCTGCATTGTGCTGCTACCATGATCAGGCGTTGATCCCGCTAAAGGCGCTCCATTTCGATGATGGCGTCAACATCACATTGGGGCTGCCGGTGGTTCGCACCTCGCCGGATCATGGCACCGCCTTCCCGCTCGCTGGCCAGAACCAGGCGGAACCGGGCGCCATGATTGCCGCGATCCTGATGGCCGCAGAGGCTGCTGCCCATCGGGCTGCCTGCCCAAATCTATGACGGAGCTGCCGCCGCTGCGCGACGTGATCGCGCGGCATGGATTGAGCGCGTCAAAGGCGCTTGGTCAGAACTTCCTGTTTGACGCGCAGCTGCTCGCGCGCATCGCGCGTATTCCGGGCGACCTTGCTGGCGCCGAAGTGCTGGAGGTCGGCCCCGGGCCGGGCGGGCTGACGCGTGCCTTGCTGCAAGCTGGCGCGAACGTGACCGCCATTGAGCGCGACCGTCGCTGCATCCCTGCGCTCGACGAACTGAGCGTCGCGCTCCCCGGCCAGTTGTCGGTCATCGAGGGCGATGCGCTGGCGATCGACCCTCGACCGCTGTTCAAGGGCAAGCCGCACATCGCCGCCAACCTTCCGTACAACGTCGGAACCGCGCTTCTCGTCGGCTGGCTGTCGGCAGAGTGGTTTCCGTGGTGGCAATCGCTTACCCTGATGTTCCAGCGCGAGGTTGGCGATCGCATCGTGGCTGCACCGGGCACCGACGCCTACGGGCGGCTGGCGGTGCTGGCGCAGTGGCGCAGCGTTCCGCGGATCGCGATGCCCGTTCATCGCTCGGCGTTCACGCCGCCGCCAAAGGTGATGTCTGCGGTCGTTCACATAGTGCCGAAAGAAGCGCCGGAGGGCGTAGACCTGCGCCGCTTGGAAGCGCTGACCGCCGCCGCATTCGGCCAGCGTCGAAAGATGCTGCGCCAGAGCCTCCGCAGCCTTCCCGGCGCGCTCGAGGCATTGGAGGCGGAGGGTATCGACGCAACCCGACGCGCCGAGACAGTCAGCGTGGCAGAGTTCGTCGCTGTGGCTCGCCGGCTCAGCTAAACGCCCTCCGGGGCTTGGCGATCAGTCCTTTGCGTTAGGTTTCACCGGCACCGTGCTGGCGGTCGCAACCGGCGGCCCCTTGGCGATCACACTCGCCAGCGCGTTGGCCTGCGGACAAGCGGTCTTGCAGAGGGTCTTTACCCGCGCCAGATTTGCCTTGGCCCGCTCGACCGCGCCCTTCGCCACCAAGGCTTCGCCCTGGCCCTGAAGGGCGTTCACGTCATTGGGCTCCAGCAACAACGCCTCGCGATAAAGCCGGATCGCCTTGCCCGGCAGGCCACGCGCCCGCGACAATTCGGCCAGCTCGATGAAGCCCTGCCGATTGCGCGGATCAACGACGACCGCCGTTTCAATGAGGTCGATCGCGCCCTCGACATTGCCTGCAGCCCGGGCTGCACGGCCCTGCTCCAGCAACGCCATCGACTTTGCATCAATCTGGTCGTCCGGCCGCGCGCCGTGCAGCGACGTCGAGATCGAAACCATCGCGAGAGCGGCTGCGACGGCGACGGACGTGTAACGCATCAAGGGCTCCAGCTTCGGCACGACGTCAACGAGTTAGCATGGCGCCAGCAGCCGCGCGACGAAAAAACCGTCCGTGCCGTCACGCGCCGGGGTCAGCCGATGGCCATTGCCGAGAGCAGCGCCAAGGGGAAGATCGATGGGAGCGGCGCTCCAGCCGGCATGACCGCGCAGGAACGCATCCACCTGGTTGCTCCCCTCCTCGTCAAGGAGCGAGCAGACCACATAGACTAGCGCCCCGCCCGGCCGCACCAGCGTTTCTGCCACCTCGAGCACGTGCGCCTGGGTCGCGGTCAGTCGAGCAAGCCGATCCGGCGTGAGGCGCCACCGTGCCTCGGGGTTACGCCGCCAAGTCCCCGTCCCCGAGCAGGGCGCGTCGACGAATACCACGTCTGCGGTGCGCTGCAGGTCGGCAAGCGCCTCCAGCTCCCGATTAGGGTTGAGGAGGCGAGTCTCCACGATCGAAAGCCCCGCCCGGGCGGCGCGCGGCGCCAGACGCGAGAGACGTGCGCGATCAACATCGCAGGCGACGATGCGACCTTCACCGCCCATCGCGTCGCCCAGTGCCAGCGTCTTGCCGCCAGCTCCCGCGCACAGATCCACTACCGTCATGCCTGCGGACGCCGCTGCGGCGAGCGACACCGCCTGGCTGCCAGCGTCCTGCACCTCCACCGCGCCCGCCATCGACGCGACATCGGTTCCCGAGGGCAATCGCAGCCCCTGCGGCAATCCCGGGATCACCTGCGCATCGGGCCAATGTGCGAGCACCTCTGCATGGCCCACATCCCCGCGCAGACGCACATCCAGCGGCGCCCGCTCAATCAGTGCGGGCCATTCGTCCGGACCGATCCCGGCGCGTTCGAGCGCCTCGCCGATCCAGCCCGGTACCGTTCCCGGAACCGCCACTGGCTCGTCGGTTGATAAAGGCGCAGGACCATGAGCTGAGCCGTCGAAGGTCGCGGCAAGCTGCTCATCCGCCCTCGCGAGCAGACACATGGCGGCACGGCCGGAGGCTGGAGCCTCGCCGCAGCTGCGGATCGCGGCATATACCAGCTCTCGCACAGCACGCCGGTCCTTCGACCCGGCATAGCGCCGCGCGGCAAAGTAGCGCGCGATCAGCGTATCTGCCGCCGCCCCGCCCTCGCGCGCTGCGGCAATGATCGCGTCGAGGAGCTCGATCGCAGCCTGGGTGCGTGCAGCGGGCGTCACGGGAGATCAGCGCGTCGGGTAATTGGGGGCTTCGCGCGTGATCGTCACGTCATGAACGTGGCTTTCCTTCAGCCCCGCGCCGGTGATGCGGACGAAGTTGGCGCGATCGCGCAGTTCGGTGATGGTTGCCGCGCCGGTGTAGCCCATCGCTGCCTTGATCCCGCCGACCAGCTGGTGGATCACGTCGCGCGCGGGCCCCTTGAACGGTACCTGTCCCTCGATGCCCTCCGGCACGAGCTTCAGCTGATCCTTGATGTCGCCCTGGAAGTAGCGGTCGGCAGAGCCGCGGCCCATCGCGCCAACGCTGCCCATGCCGCGGTACGACTTGTACGCACGGCCCTGGTACAGGAAGGTTTCGCCAGGTGCCTCTTCGGTACCGGCCAGCAACGATCCGACCATGCAGGTCGCAGCGCCAGCGGCGAGCGCCTTGGCGAGATCACCCGAGGTGCGCAGCCCACCGTCGGCGATCACCGGCACGCCGCTTCCGCGCGCGGCCTCCGCGCAGTCCATGACGGCGGTCAGCTGCGGCACGCCCACCCCTGCGACGACACGGGTGGTGCAGATCGAACCCGGGCCAATACCGACCTTGATCCCGTCCGCGCCGGCATCGATCAGCGATCGGGTCGCCTCGGCGGTGGCTACGTTGCCGGCCACCACCTGGACCGAGTTGGACAGCTTCTTCACCCGCTCGACCGCGCGGGCCACATCACGGTTGTGGCCGTGCGCCGTGTCGATCACCACCAGATCGCACTCGGCGTCGACCAGCGCCTCGGTGCGCTCGAACCCCTTGTCACCGACGGTCGTCGCCGCCGCCACGCGCAGCCGGCCTGCCGCATCCTTGGTGGCATCCGGATAGGTGACGGCTTTCTCGATATCCTTCACCGTGATCAGGCCAACGCAGCGATAATCCTCATCAACAACGATCAGCTTCTCGATCCGCCGCTGGTGAAGCAGGCGCCGCGCCTCTTCCTGCCCGACGCCGACGCGCACCGTCGCCAGGTTCTCGCGCGTCATCAGCTCTGACACAGGCTGCATCGGGTTTTCGGCAAAGCGGACGTCGCGGTTGGTCAGGATGCCGACCAGGCGGCCGTTCGCCTCCACGACCGGGATGCCACTGATCCGGTTCTGCGCCATCAGCGCCTGCGCTTCGGCCAATGTCGCCCAGGGGCTGATCGTGATCGGATTAACCACCATTCCGCTTTCGAAGCGCTTCACCTGACGCACCGCCGCAACCTGTTCTTCGATGGTCAGATTGCGGTGCAGCACCCCCATGCCACCCAGCTGCGCCATGACGATCGCCATGTCCGCCTCTGTCACTGTATCCATCGCGGAGGAGAGGATCGGGATATTAAGAGCGATGTCCCGCGTTACCCGCGTGCGGGTATCCGCTCCGCTCGGCAACACCTCGGAAGCGCCGGGGACGAGCAGTACGTCGTCGAAGGTGAGGCCGAGCCGAATATCCATGAGATGCCGTTTCCGTTGCGCAGGGAAGTGGCGGGCCATGTAACCGCGCGGGCGCCAATCCGCTAGGCCCCCTCGCATCCGACTGCTAGGCTATTGAACGAAAAGCGAGAGGATCGAGGCGAATGGCACTTCTCACCGCGGCGCTCGTTCTGGTGCTGGTCCTTCTGTACCTGATGATCAGCATCAAGATCGTGCGCCAGGGCTATCAATACACGATCGAGCATTTCGGCCGGTACACCACCACGGCGGCGCCGGGGTTCAATTTCTATCCGGCCTTCTTCTATCGCGTTGGCCGCCGGGTGAACATGATGGAACAGGTCATCGACATTCCGGGGCAGGAGATCATCACCAAGGACAATGCGATGATCTCCACCGACGGGGTCGTCTTTTTCCAGGTGCTGGACGCCGCCAAGGCCGCCTATGAAGTCTCCGACATGCATACGGCGCTGCTGCAGCTGACCACCACCAACCTGCGCACTGTCATGGGATCGATGGATCTCGATGAGACGCTGTCCAAACGTGACGAGATCAACGCGCGGCTTCTCGCGGTAGTCGACCATGCGACGACACCGTGGGGCGTCAAGATCACCCGCGTCGAGATCAAGGACATCCGCCCGCCCGCCGATATCGTGAATGCCATGGGACGCCAGATGAAGGCGGAACGCGAAAAACGCGCCAATATCCTTGAGGCAGAAGGCATGCGCGCTTCCGAAATCCTGCGCGCTGAAGGCCAGAAGCAGGCCCGAATCCTCGAAGCAGAAGGCCGCCGCGAAGCCGCATTCCGCGAAGCTGAAGCGCGCGAGCGCGGCGCTGAGGCCGAGGCGAAGGCGACACAGGTCGTATCGGACGCCATCGCGCAGGGCGGGACGCAGAGCCTCAATTACTTCATCGCGCAAAAGTACGTCGAGGCGGTCGGCAAATTCGCGACGAGTCCGAATGCCAAGACGATCCTCTTCCCAGTAGAGGCCACCCAACTGGTCGGCACGCTGGGCGGGATCGGCGAACTGGCCAAGGCTGCACTTGCTGAAGCCGGCGTGGCGACCAACCCGCCACCTTCCGCCGCGCGCCAGACGGTGCCTCGTGTTCGCGAACGCGGACCTGAATGATGCTGGGCGGCATCCTCTCCAACATGGCGCTGGTGTGGCTCATCGGCGCTGTGCTTCTGGCGATTGCGGAGCTGCTCGTTCCCGGCATCTTCCTGATCTTCGTTGCCATTGCGGCCGCGGTCCTGGCGGCGGTGACCTTCGCGTTTCCGGATCTACCGATCGCGGTGCAGCTCGCCGTGTTCGCAGCTTGGAGCGTGATGACCGTGATGATCGGCCAAAGCTGGTACCGCGACTATCCGGTGGATTCGAGCGATCCGCACCTGAATGATCGCGCGGCCCGGCTCGTCGGCCAGCATGTGGCCGTCACCGCGCCGATCGTTTCCGGCCGGGGCCGTGTCCGGATTGGCGACGGCGAATGGCCTGCCACTGGACCTGACAGCCCGGCCGGGGCGACGGTGCGCATCGTCAAATTCGATGGCGTCACTGCCGTAGTGGAGAAGGTCTAGGCCCGGGCCGGGTGATCAGCGGCAAGCACATCATCCACCTGAACAAGGCGACGGCGCGGCAGCGCCTCGGGCATTTCGTCGCGAATGAAGGCGAGCATGGCTTCCCGAAGATCGCACCGCAGGTCGAAGGCGGTCGCCGCGTTCTTGGCGGTCGCGAGGACACGCACCTCGATCGCATCGGGCTTCGTATCGGTTACCTGAAGAACGAAGGCGCGACCGTCCCAGCGCGGGTTCGCACGGACGACCTGTTCGTAATGGCGGCGAAGCCTGGGAATGTCGGCGGTCGGATCCAGCCAGAAGAAGGCGCTGCCAAGCAACTGGCTCGTGTTGCGGGTCCAGTTCTGGAACGGCATCTCGAGAAATCGGGATACCGGAACAACCAATCGGCGCTCATCCCAAAGAGCAACCACCACATAGGTGAGGCGGATCTCCTCCACCCTTCCCCACTCACCCTCGATAATCAGCACATCGTCGATCCTGATCGGCTCGGTAAAGGCAAGCTGAACGCCGGCGATCAGGTTCTTGAGCGCAGGCTGCGCTGCGGCACCCACCGCAAGACCGGCAAGGCCCGCGGATGCCATGAGCGTGATCCCGATGCTTCTGATGCTGGGGATAGACAACAGCATCAAGGCGATGGTGATCAACGCGATGGCAATGACGCCGATCCGGCTGAGGATCGTGGTGCGTGTGCGCCGCCGTCGGGCACGAAGATTGTCTTCGACCGCTATGTCGTAGCGGATCTCGACCGCCCGCGCATATACCCGAACGATCGTGATCAGCAGCCATCCGATCAGGCCGGGGACGATGAAACCGGCGGCGAGCCCCCATAGCTCGTTGGCCCAGGATGGCAGATCGAGGAAGCGCCGGCTCGCCGCAAGCGCAATCGCAGCTGCGATCCAGCGGAGCGGTCGCTTCGCGAGCGCCAACGCGGCGTCGTCAATCGAATCTGGTGTGCGTGCGGCCAGACGCCGGCCTACCGCCATGAAGAGCGCGTGAACAACGAGCCCGACCAACACCGCCCCGGCCGCAATCGCGACATTGGCGATCAGCGACGGCACCTCCCAGCCAGTCCACTCGATCCTCATGCCAGCACAAGCGACCTTGAGGAGCCGCGGTTCCACTGCATTGCAGCATCACTCTTGTCACACACCATTGAGACATCAGCCGCTTTGCAGTATCGCTCCGTTCCATGACGGCAACGATCGCGCTCGTCGACGACGACCGAAATATCCTCACCTCCGTGTCTATCGCGCTTCAGACCGAAGGGTTTCTGACGCGGGTCTATTCGGATGGTGAGACAGCGCTGAAGGCTCTGGTGGATAATCCGCCGGACCTCGCAATCTTCGACATCAAGATGCCGCGAATGGACGGGCTGGAGCTCCTTCGGCGCTTTCGTGAGCGCAGCCAGGTTCCGGTCATCTTCCTGACGAGCAAGGATGATGAACTCGACGAGGCGCTTGGCCTCGCGATGGGCGCGGATGATTATATTGCCAAGCCCTTCAGCCAGCGGCTGCTGATCGCGCGTATCCGCGCCATCTTGCGCCGCACCGACCTCGCGCTGGCGAGCGAGCCTGGCGAGGCTGAGATTGCGGCGGCGCTCGACCGCGGGCACCTCTCGATGGATCCCGCGCGGCATAAGGTGACGTGGAAGGGTGAACCGGTCACGCTGACGGTCACCGAATTCCTGATCCTGGAGACGCTGGCGCAGCGCCCTGGCATCGTGAAGACCCGCAATCAGTTGATGGACGCGGCGTACCAAGACGACATCTACGTCGATGACCGCACGATAGATTCCCACATCAAGCGCGTTCGTCGCAAGTTCCGACAGGTTGATCCGGCCTTTGACGCCATCGAGACTTTATATGGCGCCGGATACCGTTTCTCAGAAGAATGACTCCAGCGACCTGACGCTTCGCTGGTCCGGGCGGGTATCGCTTACCCGCCGGATCCTCGCGGTGAATGTGTTCGCCCTCCTGCTTCTGGCAGGCGGGTTCTTTTACCTCGATTCCTATCGCAGCAGGATCCTCGACAGCCGAACGGAGCAGGCGATCCGGGAGGCGCGCCTCATGGCGGAGGCTCTGGCCGTCGCCCCGGCGGCTACGCGCGCGCCGCTCATTCGCCTGTTTGCGCGCGATACGGGCACACGCATCCGCCTTTTCGCTGCCAATGGCGACCTGCTCTACGACAGCCGCGCCTTGGGCGAGCGCAACTTCCTGCTGCGCGATCCAGACAAGGACGGCCTCGGCCAGCGAATTGCGCGCTTCCTCGACGCCGGCATCGACACCGTCGTCGGAGCCAAACGCCCGCCATTGTATCGTGAGCGTGACGATGGGCTGGACTGGACGGACGTGAAGAGCGCGCTGACCGGTTACCCATCGGGCACGGTGTGGCGGGCGCCCGATCGCACCCCGGTCATTACCGCAGCCGCGCGGCAGCCGAACGGTAACGCCGCCCTGATGACCACGATCAACGCGCGAGACATTACCCAGACCGTACGGGTCGAGCGTTTCCGGCTGAGCGTCGTCCTGGCCGTCGTGACGCTGGTGTCGATCCTCCTGTCGCTCTTCCTCGCGCGCACGATCGTCCGGCCGCTCCGCCGGCTCGCGCGGGCGGCGGTTCGCGTCCGCTTGGGACGTGCGCGCGAGGTGGTGGTGCCGCGCCTGCCGGATCGACGGGACGAAATCGGCATGCTGGCGCGCGCGCTGTCGGACATGAGCCTCGCGCTGCGGGCACGCATCGACGCGACCGAGGCATTCGCAGCCGACGTCACGCACGAATTAAAGAACCCCCTCGCCTCCCTCCGCTCCGCCGTTGACGGCCTCGCCAGCGTCAAGGATCCCGAACTTCAGGCGCGCCTGTTGGCGATCGTTCGGGACGACGTGCACCGCCTGGATCGTTTGATCAGCGACATTTCGGATGCCTCGCGACTGGACGCGCAGCTCAGCCGCGCAAAATTCGAACCCGTCGATATCGGCGCGATGCTGAAGGCGATCATTGCCCATCATCAGGAGCGCGGTATCGACCGTGACGTTCGCCTTCGGTTCGATGATGCGGGCGCAACGCCGCTCGTCATCCTTGGGGAAGGCGCGCGCCTTGAGCGGGTGTTCGAGAATCTGATCGACAATGCGGTCTCGTTTTCCCCGCAGGGCGGTGTCGTGTCGATCGCGCCCGCGGTCCGTGCGGGGAAGCTTGAGCTGCGCTTCGAGGACGAAGGGCCGGGCGTGCCCGAGGACGCGCGCGAAGCCATCTTCCGTCGATTTCAGTCGATCCGTCCCGACGGCGAGGATTTCGGGCGGCACTCCGGCCTGGGATTGGCGATTGCCCGGACGATCGTGGAGGCGCATGGCGGGACAATTCACGTCGAGTCGCGGGAGGATCGATTAAGTGGCGCCCGCTTCGTCCTCCGCCTCCCCTTCCCCGGTTATCAATAACATGCCTGGCATTGAGACTATTCACGCCTCGACCGTTGCGATCGACGGGCGGGGGATAATGCTGATGGGTCCATCAGGCGTGGGTAAATCCGATCTCGCGCTTCGCCTGATCGATCGGGGGGCGTTGCTGGTGTCCGATGACTATACCCGGCTCACACCGACGCCCTCGGCATTGCTCGCCAGTGCGCCAATGACCATTGGCGGGCGCCTGGAAATTCGCGGCCTCGGGATTGTGCCGGTTCCCCACGTTGATGACGTGCCCGTCGCGCTGGCCGTCCGGCTTCTCCGGGACAACATGCCCGCGCCCGAGCGTATGCCGGAACGATTGGTCGAGACGTTCGCTGGAATAGCGGTTCGGCTCGTGAACCTTGATCCACGACCGGCCTCCGCACCACTCGTCATCGAATATGCCTTGAGACACGATTTCCCATGACGCCTCCTTCCCAAATCCTGCTGGTCACCGGGATGTCCGGAGCAGGCAAATCCACCGCCCTGAACACGCTGGAGGATCTGGGATGGGAGATCGTCGACAATCTCCCCCTGTTCCTGCTCGATCGCCTGCTTAGTGCCGAGGCGGCTCTTGGTCGTGATGAGACGTCACGTCCGCTTGCCATCGGCATCGGCGCGAACACGCGGGACTTCGATGCGGAAGCGATCGTGAGACTGGTCGATCGGCTTCGGTCCGCCGGTCGGCACGACATCAGCGTCCTGTTCCTTGACTGCGCATCCGACGAGCTTGCCCGGCGCTATGATGAAACGCGCCGTCGCCACCCCCTCGCCGCCGACCGCCCCGCACGGGAAGGGATCGAGCGGGAGCGTGCCCTTGTCGATCCACTGCGCCGCTGGGCTGCGGGCCTGATTGACACCAGCTACTACACCAGTGCCGATCTCGCACAGGCTATCCGGCGCCGGTTCTTCCACCCGGGTCTGGGAGAACCCGCGATCACGGTCATGTCTTTCGGCTTCTCGCGGGGCTTGCCCCGGGACGCCGATCTCGTCTTCGACATGCGGTTTTTGCGCAACCCGCATTGGGATCCCGCGTTGCGTCCGGGCACGGGTATCGACGCGCCGGTCGCGGACTATGTTGCGCAAGATCCTGCCTATGAGCCTGCCGTGTCGCGGATCGAGGACCTTCTGCTGCTGTTGCTGCCCCGCTACCGCGCCGAAGGAAAATCCTATATCAATATCGCTTTCGGTTGTACCGGCGGAAGACACCGGTCGGTCCATGTGGCGGAGCGCGTGGCGGCGCGGTTGCGCAGCGCGGCATTTTCGCCCACGGTGGTCCATCGGGATCTTGCGGCACTGCAGCAGGGTACGTTCGAGGATCGGCCTGACGGGCAATGAACGGATTGACGACACAGATGATCGGGCTGGTGCTCGTTACGCACGGCCGGCTGGCCGATGAATTCGTGACGGCAATGGAACATGTGGTGGGGCCGCAGGAGCAGGTGCGCACGGTCGCGATCGGCCCTGACGACGACATGGAGGCGCGCCGCGCGGATATTCGCCAGGCGATCGCCGATGTTGACGGCGGGCGCGGCGTCATCGTCCTGACCGACCTGTTCGGCGGCACGCCCTCCAACCTCGCCATTTCGTTGATGGAGCGCGGCCACATCGAGGTGATCGCAGGCATCAACCTGCCCATGCTGATCCGGCTTGAGTCGGCGCGTCGCAAGATGGGGGTTGCCGCCGCGGTCGCAGCCGCGCGAGAGGCAGGGCGAAAGTACATTTCTGTCGCCTCCGAGGTTCTGGGTATGGGCGAAGCGGTCGCGTGACGGTCTCGCGCGAGGTTCTCATTTCCAACCGCCGTGGGCTCCACGCACGGGCCAGCGCGAAGTTCGTCACCCTTGCAACGCAGCAGCCGATCGCGGTGCAGGTCGCGAAGGGGAGTGCTACCGTGACGGGCACGTCGATCATGGGGCTGATGATGCTGGGCGCCGCGAAGGGCGACACGATCACGATCAGCGCGCAGGGCGACAATGCCGCTCAGGTGGTCGACACGATGTGCGCCCTTGTCGAAGAGAAGTTCGGCGAAGACTGACAACGGATCAGAGATGCCGCGTACCATCACCGCTTTTTCCAATCCGCTGGTCAAGCGGATCCAATCGCTGCGCGACAAGCGTCATCGCCGCGAAGAAGGCCTCTTCCTTGCCGAGGGGCTGCGCATCCTGACTGAGGCGCGCGAGACAGGCCGTGTTCCGCGCTATCTGTTCTTTGCCGCCCCCAGCGCCCGGCATCCGCTCGTATCCGCACTGGTGGATGCGGTCGAAGGCAGCGGCGGCGAAGCGATCGAGACCAGCGAAGCGATCCTCTCGAAGCTGTCGGGCAAGGATAATCCCCAGGCCGTGGTCGGTGCGTTCGACACGTTCGATTCGCGTCTCGAGGATCTTGATCGCACCACCAGCCCGATCTGGCTTGTCGCCGAACGGCTCCGAGATCCCGGTAACCTCGGCACGATCCTGCGCACGGGAGATGCGGTGGGTGCGGGCGGACTGGTCCTGATCGGCGACAGCGTCGATCCATTCTCGACCGAAGCAGTGCGGGCCAGCATGGGGGCGCTGTTCACCGTGCCACTGGTGCGCGCATCGTGGGACCAGTTCCTGCCTTGGCTGCGAAGCGGGCCCGGCCAGTTGGTCGGCCTGAGCCTGCGCACCGACAACCATTACCGTCATGCAGATTATCAAACGCCCACCTTCCTTCTGACGGGCAACGAAGCGCAAGGCCTGCCGGCGGAGATCGAGGCGGAATGCGACCTCCTCGTCAAAATGCCGATGCTTGGTAAAGCGGACAGCCTGAACGCGGCTGTCGCGACTGCGGTGATGGCGTATGAGGTCCTCGCCCACGCGCAGAACAGAGGGTAGCTTTTCATGTCCACGGCCGATCTCCCGTACCGACCCTGCGTGGGCGTCATGCTGCTCAATGGCAGCGGCAAGGTATTCGTCGGCCAGCGGCTGGATACTACCCTGGAGGCTTGGCAGATGCCCCAAGGCGGCATCGACCCGGGCGAGCAACCCCTGGAAACGGCGCTGCGCGAACTGGGCGAGGAAACCGGTATCCGGCCAGAGCACGTCTCCCTGATCGCCGAGGCGCCGCAGGAGTTCCGCTACGACCTTCCGCCTGAGCTCATTGGGAAGGTATGGAAGGGCCGCTACCGCGGGCAAGTCCAGCGCTGGTTCCTCTTCCGCTTCCTCGGCTCGGACAATGACATCCGGATCGACACGCAGCATCCCGAATTCCGCGCCTGGAAATGGGCAGACCCCGCAGACTTGCCGACCATCATTGTTCCGTTCAAGCGCACGCTCTATCGGGAAGTGCTCGGCGCCTTTTCAACTCACCTCGGTTGACCCACTGCCCACCGGCCTTCCGTTCACCCGCTTCACGCTTTTAGGTATGACTGCATCGTGATCTACCCGCTCCTCCTGATCGCTGCGACAGCTGCTGCTGATGGAGGCGCCACGCAGGATGAGGAGCGGATCGTCATTCCGCCGCCGATCCGCGCGATGCTGGATGCCGCCATCGCCTCGGGTAACGAGAACGAGGTTTCGACCATCGTCAAATATGCCCGCGCCGCCGATCCGGCGAGCGGCGATGCTGTGCTGCGGATCGCGGACGAATGGCGCGAGGTGCGCGCCAAGGATCGCCAGACGCGGATCGTCCGGGCCGGCTGGACCGACCTGTGGGTCGGGCGCGCCGAGGTGGGAGGCTTCATCACGACCGGTAATTCCAACACGGCGGGCGCAACCGGCGTGCTGGACCTGACGCGCGAAGGGCTGGAGTGGCGGCACAAGCTACGCGGGCGGATCGATTACCAGCGCAGCCTCGGCATCACCACGCGCGAACATTATCTCGCCGCTTATGAGCCCAACTGGAAACTCGATTCCCGTCGCTATGTCTATGGCGCGCTTCAGTATGAAAGCGATCGCTTCCTGGGCTATTCCGATCGTTATTCGGCATCGGCCGGTGCGGGTTACAGCGCGATCCAGTCACCCAAGGTGACGCTGAACCTGGAACTGGGCCCTGCCTTCCGTCACACGGAATTCACCGATGCAACGGTGGAGAGCAGCATCGCAGCGCGCGGGAGCGTGGACTTTGACTGGAAACTGACCCCCGGCCTGACGCTGCGGCAGGACGCATCGGCCTATCTGCAGCAGTTCAACTCCACCGTCAGCAGCACGACCGCGATGGCCGCCAAGCTGCTGGGGCCGCTCTCCGCGCAGGTGAGCTACACAGTACAATATGAAAGCATGCCGCCCGAGGGCCGCGTGTCCACGGACACGATCAGCCGGGCGTCGCTGGTGTATACGTTCTGACAGCCATGCGCGCGCGCCTTGAACGGGCACGCGCAAACATTCCCGAGCAGCGTCAACTCAGCGGAGCGCACCAGCCAGCAGCTTGTGCAATTTGGAGTGCAGGCCGTCATTGGCGGCGAGGAACTCGTTGCGTTCCAGCGCGCGATCACCACCGCGGAAATCGGTCACGAAGCCGCCGGCTTCCTTGACCAGCAACATGCCGGCGGCGACGTCCCAGATGTGCAGCTTTGATTCCCAATAACCGTCGAACCGGCCGGCCGCGACCCAGGCAAGATCAAGCGCCGCCGAGCCCAGCCGGCGGATACCCGCCACCTGCGGCGCAATGGAGCCGAAGATGCGGGTCCATTCGGCAAAGTCACCATGGCCCATGAACGGGATGCCGGTCGCGACGACCGCCTCGGTCAGCTCACGACGAGAAGATACGCGCAGGCGCTGGTCCTGCAACCACGCCCCGCGTCCCTTCTCCGCCCAGAAGCTTTCGTCGGTCAGCGGCTGGTAGATCAGCGCGGTCGTGATGTCACGCTTGCCGTTGGGCATCGGCTCTTCAACCGCGATCGACATCGCGAAATGCGGGATGCCGTGCAAGAAGTTGGTGGTGCCATCGAGCGGGTCGATGATGAAACGCGGCTTGTTGGGGTCGCCCGCCACTTCGCCGCGCTCTTCCATGATGAAGCCCCAGTCGGGTCGCGCCTTGGAAAGCTCCTCATACAGCGTCTGCTCGGCACGCTTGTCAGCCATGGACACGAAATCCGCCGGCCCCTTGCGGCTCACCTGAAGGTGCTGGACTTCGTTGAAGTCGCGCCGCAGCCGTGGCGCGGCCTTGCGAGCGGCGCGTTCGATGACGGTGAAGAGACCGGAATGAGCTGGCATGTCGTCTACTTTCTTGCTTCCCCGTGAGGAAGCGAGGGGAGGGCCTGAAACGAAAACGCGACGCCGGGAGACATGCCCTCCCCTGGCCCCTCCCGCCTGCGGGAAAGACTATTCGGCGCGGCGGACGTAGGTCTGCTCGTACACGTCGACCACGATGCGCGTGCCGCTTGCGATGTGCGGCGGCACCATCACGCGCACGCCATTGTCGAGCACGGCCGGCTTGTAGCTGGACGAGGCGGTCTGCCCCTTCACCACGGCGTCCGCCTCGACGATCGTCGCCTCGATCGTATCCGGCAGCTGCACGCTGATGGCTTCCTCTTCGTAGAGTTCCATCACCACGTCCATGCCATCCTGCAGGAACGCGGCGGCATCACCAAGCAGATCGCGCGGCAGCGTCACCTGGTCATAGGTTTCCTTGTCCATGAACACGAGGCTGTCGCCCTCAGCGAACAGGAACTGGAAATCCTTGGTATCAAGGCGAACGCGCTCCACCGTTTCCGCCGAGCGGAAACGCACGTTATTCTTGCGACCATCGCGCAGGTTCTTGAGTTCGACCTGCATATAGGCGCCGCCCTTGCCGGGCTGCGTATGCTGGATCTTCACGGCGCGCCAGATGCCGCCTTCATACTCGATAATGTTACCCGGACGGATATCGACGCCGCTGATCTTCATGGTCTATACCTGCTGGAAAGAGCGATGGGCGCGTCTAGCGGCGAAGTGCCGATCCGGCAAGCAGCGGGTATGGATTGACCGGCGTTCCCTGATGCCAGCGCTCACCCGGCGCCATCCGGTTGACCGCGAAATGCAGGTGCGTGTTGCCCGCCCCTGCGTTGCCCGTGTCGCCGACAAATCCCAGCAGCGTGCCGCGCTGAACCGGTGATCCTTCGCGGATTCCCGGGGCGTAGCCGGCGAGATGCGCATAATAATAGATCCATTCCCGGCCCGGCGAGCGGACGTAGAGCGTGGTGCCGCCGGCGGCGCTTTCGAAGAGCTTTTCCACCTGCCCCGGGGCGGCCGCGAGGACCGGGGTTCCGCCCGGGGCGGGGATGTCGATTGCCTGGTGCGCGCGAGTGCCGTCGCCGCGGCTGTCGCCCCAGCTGTCGGCGATCTGATCCGCCGAAACCCCTGCCACGGGCATGCCGATCGTGGCCGCGACCGGGAATTCAGCGGGGGGTATCGGCCTGTCTGCGGAGAAGTTTGGCCGCTTCTGAGGAGCGACTGGCCCGAAGGACAGCATGGAGGCGAAACCGATCACCGCCAGCAGGATGAGGGACAAGATCGTTCCGCCCAGCCGCGTCATTGCATCCTGGCTCCCCTGCCGGTTCCAACCAAGCGAAGGCAGGGGCCGGAGCCTCTACCTTCATCATCGGCAAACCGATCAGGCGGCGGTTGTTTCCCGCCGGGCGAGGGCTGAGCGTCGTGTTCAGCCGAGCGCGGCGTTGAACGCGCGGACGGCCGCTGCCTCGTCACCGCTCCAGACCGCGCCCGACACGGCGATGAAATCCGCGCCCGCAGCAACGAGCGGCGGCGCGTTTTCTGGGGTGATTCCGCCAATCGCCACGCAGGGAAGTTCGAACAGGGTCGACCACCAGGACAGGATCACGGGTTCGGGGCGATGCTTCACCTCCTTGGTGGTGGTGGGATAGAAGCTGCCGAAGGCGACATAGTCCGCACCTGCGTCCCCCGCCTCCATCGCAAGGTGACGGCTGTCGTGGCAGGTAACGCCGATCTGGACGCCGGGGCCGAGGATCTGCCGCGCCTCGCGCGGGTCGCCATCCTCCTGGCCGAGATGGACACCGTCGGCGCCGAGCCGCTTGGCGAGCGAGATGCTGTCGTTGACGATGAACGCCACGTCGCGGTCGGCGCAGATGCGCTGCAGCGGCTCGGCGAAACGCGCGGCATCATGCTGGTTGATGTCCTTCACGCGATATTGAAACGCGGCCACGGGGCCAGCATCGAGCGCGCGGGCGAGACGGTCCGGGAAAGCGCCGGCAACGTCGAGCGGGGAGATCAGATACAGCTGGCACGGCGGGCGACGATCGTCGCGCTTGAACGCGGCAGCAAATTCGGGGTCGAGCGGGCCCAGGGGATCTTCGATCATTTCACTCGCCTAGCCGCACGGACACGCATACGGAAGCCCGTGGCCAACACCTGCCCCCGCCCCGCGTGCAACGAACGCCATGCCTGCCGCGTTTAACCGCGATGATGGCACATCGTTCGAGAGCCTTCGCCCTGCCGGCAGCGGCCGGCATCCTGGCGGTGCTGGCCGGGTGCAGCCAGCCGGCAAAGCAGGTGGCGCAGCTGCCGCCCGCGCCGACCGCGGTCGCGCACCAGCCGCCGCCGGTTGCACCGCCGCTGACCCCCGCGGGGATGCGCGCCGCGGCCGCCGCCACTGCGATCAACCCCTATGTCGGCGGCGCCGCGATGCTGGGCAACCGGACCATCGCGGAGAATTGCGCCAGCGCCCCCAATCTGCGGATGCTGACCCGGGCGATCAGCCTGAGCACCGCGCGCCAGACCTTGTCCGCGGCCAGCCCGGTCACCGTCTTCGCGCCCACCGACAGCGCCTTCGGCCGCCTGAACCGCGGTGCGGTGAACCAGCTTCTTGCCCCCGCCAACCGGCCTGCGCTGGACCGGGTCATGAGCTATCACATGGTGCCCGGCACGATCACCCTCGCCGACCTGCGCGGGCGGATCGCCGCCGCGGGGGGATCGGTGCAGCTGCCCACGGTCGCGGGCGTGCCGCTGACCGCGACCAGCGACGGACAGGCGATCGCGCTGATCGATGCCAATGGCAGCAAGAGCTATGTCGAGACGCCCGACGTCCAGCAGGTCAACGGGATCGTTCATGTGGTGAACGGCGTGCTCGTTCCCCGCATGGGCTGACGGCGAGGGCCTAGCCCCCCTCAGCCGCGCCAGCGCGCGGCGGCCGCATCATCGGTGCTGCGCGCGTCGACCCAGCGCGTTTCCGCGCCCAGCCGCTCCCGCTTCCAGAACGGCGCATCGGTCTTCAACCGGTCGATGAGAAAGGCGCAGGCGTCGAGCGCGGCGGCGCGGTGCGCCGAACAGGCGGCAACAAACACGATCCGGTCGCCGGGGTCCATCGGCCCAACCCGGTGCACGATCGTCACGCCCGCGAGCGGCCAGCGCGCGGACGCTTCCGCGGCAAGCGCCTCGAGCGCCCTCTCGGTGGCGCCGGGATAATGTTCCAGCGTCAGTTCGGTGACGCCATCGTCACCGCGCACCAGACCAGTGAAGGTCGCGACGGCGCCGCCCTGCGTGTCGCCCGCACCCTCGGCCAGCGTCATTTCCGCGGCGATATCGATCGGCGCGTCGCTGACCACGACGCGGATCATCCGCCCGTCACCGGGGGGAAGATCGCGATCTCCGCCGCGCCGTCGATCGGCGTATCGAGGGGCACGAAGTTCTGGTCACGTGCCGCCCGCAGCCGGTCGCGCCGAGCAAAGGCGGTGGCGTGCGCCTCGGACCGACCGGCGAGCCAGCCCACCAGATCGGCGATCGTGACCACGGTGGCCGGTGGGGCGACATCCTCCTCGGGCACGCCGACCTGCTCACGCACCCACGCGAAATACACCATCCGCATGGCCGGTCAGTCCATATGCCGCAGGCCGGCGCGCAGATAATCCCACCCGGTGACCAGTGTCAGCGCGGCAGCGCCCCAGAGCGAGACCAGCCCGACCAGCTTGATCCAGCCGAGCGCGGGCAAGGCGCCGGCGAGGATCAGCGCGCCGAACGAGACCAGCTGCAACGCGGTCTTCCACTTGGCGAGGCGCGAGACGGGGAGCGACACCTGAAGCCCCGCGAGGAATTCGCGCAGGCCCGAGACTGCGATTTCCCGCAACAGGATGATCAGCGCGGCGATGATGTGAACGCCGGTAATGACGGCGATGTCATTGTGCCGCGTGCCCACCAGCATCAGGATGACCGCCGCGACCATGATCTTGTCAGCGATCGGATCAAGGAAGACGCCCAGTTTCGAGACGGTACCCTGCGCGCGCGCCAGATAGCCGTCGAAATAGTCGGTCAGGCCCATCAGGCAGTAGAGCGCGAACGCAAGGCCGAAGCCGGTGTGCCAGCTGGGCCACCAGAGCAGCGCCACCAGCGCCGGCACGGCGACGATTCGCGACAGGGTGAGAAGGTTGGGAAGCGATAACACGACAGCAGACTTAAACCGGCAGCGCCCCGGTGCAAGCCTGCTCACCGTGCCGATCGGGTCCATGGGGCGGCATCGATCGTACTATGCGCAGGGTTGGCATGACCGTCGACCAACGGCTATGCCCGCCTCCATTCTGCCACAACCGGGCCATTTTGCGCCATGATCAATGCCCTCGGGCTTCTTAAACGGCGACGCTTCCTGCCGCTTTTCATCACCCAGTTCCTCGGCGCGTTTAACGACAATCTGTTCAAGACCTCGATGGTCCTGTTCGCGACGTACGAAATTTTCGCGAGCGAAACGCAGGAAAGCTTCTTCAACGCGCTGGCCGCCGCGCTCTTCATCCTCCCTTATTTCATCCTGTCGGCGCTGGCCGGGCAGCTGGCGGATACGACCGACAAGGCGCGCATCATCCGGCTGGTGAAAATCGCCGAGTTCGTGATCATGGCGATCGGTTGCGCCGGGTTGCTGCTCGCGCGGACAGGGCAAGTGACGCTGCCGGTCGCGCTGATGCTGCTGGCGATCGTCGGGCTCGGCATCCATTCGACCTTCTTCAGCCCGATCAAATACGCCATCCTGCCGCAGCATCTGGAGGATGAGGACGTGCTGGGCGGCACGGGCCTGGTCGAGGCGGGCACGTACCTGTCGATCCTGCTCGGCACGATCGTGGCCGGGTTCATCTACGAATCGATCACCCTCATCGCGACGACCACCTTCCTCGTTGCGCTGCTGGGCTATATTTCCGCGCGGCTGGTGCCCCCTGCCCCGCGCCTCGGCCCGCCACTGAAGCTCGATTTCCATCCGCTGCGCGCGTCGTGGCGGCTGGTGGCAGGCACGATGCACATCCCGCGCCTGTTCCTCGCGATCTGCGCGATCAGCTTCTTCTGGACGATCGGATCGGTGCTGGTGGTGATCTTCCCGCCGCTGGTGAAGAACGTGCTGACCGCGGACGCCAGCGTCGCCAGCCTGGTGCTCGCCATCTTCTCGGTCGGCGTGGCGATCGGATCGGTGGTGATCAACCTGATGCTGCGCGGGCAGATCTCGGCGCGTTATTCGCCCGCGTCGGTCATCGCGATGGGCGCGGCGGTGCTTGCCTTCTGGTTCGTCGCGACCCGCTGGGATGCAGCGCCCGCGGGGACGCTGTACGACATTCCCGCGTTCGTGACGCATCCCGGCGCGCCGCTCGTGCTGCTGACGTTGCTGTTCGTGGCGACATTCGGCGGCATGTTCGTGGTGCCGCTCTACGCCTTTCTCACCACCACCGTGCCCAAGGATCAGACCGCGCGCACCGTGGCGGCGAACAATGTCGTCAACGCCGGCGCTATGACGATCGGCTCGGCGGCGGTGGCGGGGATCACGGCGCTGGGGGCGACAGCCAGCCAGTTGCTGCTGGTGGTCGCTGGCATGTGCCTCGTCTCGGCATGGATCGCGCAGCGGCTGCATCGCGCCTGCGACTGACCCGCGGGCGCGACCGTCAGCTTGGGCGACGGGCGATCACATCATCAAGGTGTAGAAGCAGATGAAGAAGGCGGTGAAGCTCAGCACGAACAGCTTCAGATCCTGATCGTCGTCGCGCCGATCGCGCCCCTTGGTAGGCGGCGCCATCGTCTGGCGGATCGGGTGGCGAAAGGATGACGGAGGAGGCTGACGATCCATAGGCAATGGTTAACGCCGCATTTACCTTTTCGCACCCGCCATTCGTGACCGCGGTGCGCAACTGTCCAAGGATGATACAGGAGAGAGAAATGCCCCTTTACGAATTCCGCGGCCGGCGACCCGTCTGTCACGAAACCGCCTGGGTTGCGCCCAGCGCCGATCTGGTGGGGGACGTGCGGCTCGCGGAGGATAGCAGCGTGTGGTTTCGCGCAGTGATCCGGGGCGACAATACGACCATCCCGATCGGCGCGCGCAGCAACATCCAGGAAGGCGCGATGCTCCATTCCGATCCGGGCGCGCCGCTGACCATCGGCGAGGATTGCACGATCGGCCACCATGCCATCCTTCATGGCTGCACGATCGGGGACCGCGTGCTGATCGGCATGGGCGCGACCGTCCTTAACCGCGCGGTCATCCCCGATGACTGTATCGTCGGCGCCAACGCGCTGGTGACCGAAGGCAAGACCTTCCCGCCAGGCAGCCTGATCGTGGGCAGCCCGGCGCGCGCGGTGAAGCAGCTGGACGAGGCGGCGATCGCATCGCTGAAGGTCTCGGCGGCGCATTATGTGCAGAATGCACGCGACGCCGGCGACAACCTGCGCCGGGTGGACTAAGCGTCCTTTACGATTGTTCAGGGAGCCGATGGTACATGCTGGACAGATAGTTTCGGGGAGGACATAACCAAAATTATGTCTGTCCCAGCGATCCTTTCTCGCCTGCGGTTGCCGGTCATCGGCTCCCCGCTTTTCATCATTTCCGGGCCCGATCTCGTGATCGCGCAGTGCAAGGCGGGGATCGTCGGATCCTTCCCGGCGCTCAACGCGCGGCCGCAGGGGCTGCTCGACGAGTGGCTGCACCGCATCACCGAGGAGTTGGCGGCGCACAACCGGGACAATCCGGATCGCCCCGCCGCGCCCTTCGCGGTGAACCAGATCGTGCACAAGTCCAACGACCGGCTCGAGGCGGATCTGGCCACCTGCGAGAAGTGGCAGGTGCCGATCACCATCACCTCGCTCGGCGCACGCGAGGAATTGAACCAGGCGGTGCACAATTGGGGCGGTATCACCTTCCACGACGTGATCGACGACCGGTTTGCGCGCAAGGCGATCGAAAAGGGTGCCGACGGGCTGATCCCGGTGGCGAGCGGTGCGGGCGGCCATGCCGGTCGCCTGTCGCCCTTCGCGCTGGTCAGCGAGATCCGGCAGTGGTTCGACGGCCCGGTCGCGCTGTCGGGCGCGATCGCGACGGGAGATGCGGTGCTCGCCGCGCAGGCAATGGGCGCTGATTTCGCCTATATCGGATCGCCCTTCATCGCGACGGTCGAGGCCAATGCTGACGAGGGCTACAAGAACGGCATCGTCGAGGGGAAGGCGGCCGATATCGTCTATTCCAACCTCTTCACCGGCGTGCACGGCAATTACCTGCGCGGCTCGATCGAGCGGGCCGGGCTGGACCCCGACAATCTGCCCCAGGGCGATTACAAGACGATGAACTTCGGCCAGAATTCGAACGGCGAGCCGGCGAAGGCAAAGGCGTGGCGCGACATCTGGGGATCGGGCCAGGGCATCGGCGCGGTGCAGAAGGTGGAAACCGTCGCCGAGCGGATCGACCGCATGGAGCGCGAATATAATGCCGCGCGCGCGCGGCTGCAGCTGTCGGCTGCCTGAGTATCGGGCGCTGCGCCGGAATGTCGCCGGCGCCGCGCCTGATGGTACGTGATGATTGACGCGGGAAGGCGATCCCTCCCGCGTTTGTCACCAGCCGGATTTAGGCCTGGGCGTCGTCGCCTTCGTCAGCGACAGTGTCGCCGCCGGTCTGGAAATAGGCCTCGACCGGGCCGCTCAGCTTGATCGTCAGCGGGCGGCCGTGGCGATCGACCTTCTTGCCCAGCGCGACGCGGATCCACCCCTCCGAGATCGAATATTCCTCGACATCCTTGCGCTCGACACCCTTGAACCGGATGCCGATGCCGCGTTCCAGCGTCGGCTGGTCGAAATACGGGCTCGAAGGATCGATCGAAAGATGGTCGGGGGGCGTATCGGTCATGGCCGCGCGCGTAGCCGATCCGATCGCGGTGCCCAACAAAAAAAGCGGCGCGGGAAGCGTTGCTCCCCGCGCCGGTCCCTGCGTGCTGGTGGGACCCCGGCCTAGCGGCAGATGCGCACCGGCACCCGGCCGCCGTAATAAGGATCGTAGCGCCACTGCTGGAAGCAGCGCGGGCGATAATTGTAGCGGTAGTTGTTGTAATACCGGCGCGGCGCCCAGCCACGACGGTCGTAGCGATCGTAATAGCCGTCATAACCATAGCCGCCCCAGCGACCACGATCGTTGGACGACGCGATCGCCGCGCCAAGGCCAAGCCCGATGACGCCGCCGATCAGCGCGCCGGCAGCAACATCGCCGCCGCGATCATAGCCACGGCGCCAGCGCTGCGCCTCAGCCGGCGCGGCGGCGGCAAGGGCGGTGGCGGCCATCGCGGTCCCCAGCCCCGCCTTCATCAGAAAACCGTTCATCTCGAACCTCCTCATACAGCTACGCTCGGTCCGCTCTCCCGGTGCAAACGCATGATGCGGCAAGCGCGTTCATGCTACTTGCGCGATTCGGGCTGAACCGGCTCGGAATGTCGCGTTCACAAGGGGTTTAGGGAAAAGACATGGCCTATTGGCTGCTCCGGTCGGAGCCGGACGTTTACGGTTGGGATGATCTGGTCCGCGAGGGCGAGACCGAGTGGGACGGCGTGCGCAACTATACGGCACGCAATTTCCTCAAGGAGATGGAGCCCGGCGACCAGGCGATCTTCTACCATAGCAACAAGGAAAAGGCCGCGGTCGGCGTGATGGAGATCATCCGCGCATGGCAACCCGATGGCGACAAGGAACAATGGGCCAAGGTGCGGGTCCGCCCGGTAGAACGGCTGGCCAACCCGGTACCGCTGGCGACGATGAAGAGCGACCCGCGGCTCGCCAGGCTGGAGGTGCTGCGGCAGAGCCGGTTGTCGGTGACGCCGGTTCGCGACGAGGAGTGGGACGTGTTGATGGAATTGGGCGGCGCAGTCGGCTGACGCGTGCAGCCGGCGGCGGGGAACAGCGTCAGAACTCGCGCACGACGCGCAGGCCCGCGGTGGGCCGCGCGCGGTGGGCGCGCAGCTTCTCCACGCCAAGCGACAGCTGGACGTTGGCGGCGTGGGAGACGCGCCGGTGGATCTGCGGGCTGAGCTTGACGCTGCGTTCGGCGCCGCCGGCGACGTTCAGCTCGGCGCCCAGGATCGTGCCGGGTCGCGCATCGTAGAACAGCGCATGGTTGAGCAGCAGGCCATTGCGTCCCGTCCGCCGACCCAGGCTGATCTCGTCGAGCCCGATCATGTTCATCGTGCTCCAGCGCGCGTTGAAGCGGTGGCCGGCGAGGTACAGCAAGGTGTTGGTGTAGCGGCCGCTGTCGCGGTGATAGATGCCGAGATACTGCACGCCATGCGCGCTGCGCCCGTCCGCCGACGCGCCGAGCGAGGATTGCAGGCCAAGCTTGTAGGCGGCCAGCCGGCGGCCGTCGAACGGCAGCTCGAACTCGATCGCATGCCCCCGGGCAAAGGCATATTCGATCTCTGGCGCCCATTCGGTCTCGTTCGCGCCGAAGGGCGAGCCGGTCTGGGCAAGGACATTGACCTCCAGCTCGCCGCGCTCCGCGCCGAGCGGGCGGACCATGTCGAAGATCATCGGCTCGGGGATCGAGGGATAGGTGCTGGCATGAGCGGCGCCGGCCAGGAAGGCGAGCGGCACCAGGGCACAGGACAGGCGCATGAAGTCTCCCGTTTTCACGAACGGTGACGCCTATGGGCGCGGCGGCCTGCCTTCCAGTCGCCAGGGCGTTTCCGACGACATTGTAACGTTTGCCGGGAGCGCGGGCGTGACCGCGCGTCGCTCCGCCGAGGCGCGCAGGCCAGCCTCGATCAAGGACATGGTGGCAAGTGCCTCTTCTGGCGGAACGGGATTGGGCCCCTCCCCGCGGATCGCGGCCACGACGCCCCGGTAGAAACGGCGCTGATCGCCGCTGACCGTGGCAACCGCCCGGCTGCCGGCGCCGTCGTGGAGGATCGCGGGATCGGGATCTTCCCCCCAGCCCGGCACGCCCGGGATCATGCCAGCCAGCAATTGCGCCTCCTGCTGATCGGGCATCGCCTTGACCAAAGTACCGCCCGTTCCATGCACCACGAAGCGCGGGCTGCCGCCGGCCGACAGCATGGAAGCGTGCACGATTATCCGCTTGTCGGGATAGGCGAGCACGGCGTGCGCCCAGTCATCAGCCTGCCCGCCCAGGCGAAGCACCGCCAGATCGGCCTCGATCCGCTCGGGCATGCCGAACAGATGCACCGCCTGATCGATCAGATGCGGCCCCAGATCATACCAGATGCCCCCGCCCGGCACGCGCCGCTCGCGCCAGCGATCGCGCACCTGCGGGCGAAAACGGTCGAAATGGCTTTCGAAATGGACAACCTGCCCCAGGTCGCCGCGCGCGATCGCTGCCGCGACGGTGAGGAAGTCACTGTCCCAGCGGCGGTTGTGAAAGACGCTGACGAGCCGCTTTGCCCGGCGAGCGGCGTCGACCACCGCGGCGGCATCGGCGAGCGTCAGCGCGAAGGGCTTGTCGACCACGACATGCTTGCCGGCGTCCAGCGCCGCCAGCGCGAGCGGGGCGTGACGATCATTGGGCGTGGCGACCACCACCAGATCGATGTCGTCGCGCGCGATCGCCGCCTCGGGCGTCGCCTCGACCGCGACATCGCCGAGCGCGGCGCGCACCGTATCGGGACGCGAGGAAGCGACCGCAGCGATCCGCAGCCCCTGGGTGGCGCCAATCAGCGGCGCGTGAAACACCCGGCCGGCATAGCCGAAGCCGATCAGCGCAACGCGGCAATCATCCATGACCTTTTCTCTCCGCTGTCACGCGCGGGAGTGCAAGTCGCGACCTGATGGGATGGGCGCAGGAGAAAGCCAGACACACGAACGCCGCCTCAGCCGGGGTGCCAGCAGCGCTGGCGTCCCGCGGCGAAGCGGCGTCGAATTGTCCGGGCCGATCACGACCCGTCCGGCAACAAGGATCAGGCGGCTTCGGCCGACCGCTTGTGGCGCTTGCGCTCGTTCGAATCGAGGTAGCGCTTGCGCAGGCGGATCGTCTTGGGCGTCACTTCGACCATCTCGTCGTCGTCGATGTACGCAATCGCCTGTTCCAGCGTCATCTTCTTCGGCGGGGTCAGGCGGATCGCATCGTCCTTGCCGCCCGAGGCGCGGAAGTTCGTCAGCTGCTTCGCCTTCATCGGGTTGACCTCAAGGTCTTCCGTCTTGGCGTTCTCGCCGATGATCATGCCCTCGTAGAGCGCCTCACCATGGCCGACGAACAGGATGCCGCGCGCCTCGAGCGGGCCGAGCGCGTAGGACTGTGCCTCGCCGGCGCCGTTGGAGATCAGCACGCCGTTCTTGCGGCCCTCGATCGGGCCCTTGTGCGGGCCATATTTCTCGAACAGCCGGTTCATAATGCCCGTGCCGCGCGTGTCGGACAGGAATTCACCATGATAGCCGATCATGCCGCGCGACGGCGCGGAGAAGGTGATGCGCGTCTTGCCACCGCCCGACGGACGCATGTCGGTCATCTCGGCCTTACGCAGGTTCATCTTCTCGACGACGGTGCCCGAATGCTCCTCGTCCACGTCGATGATGACGGTTTCATACGGCTCGAGCTTCTTGCCGTTCTCGTCCTCGCGGAACAGCACGCGCGGGCGGCTGATGCCGAGCTCGAAGCCCTCGCGGCGCATCGTCTCGATCAGAACGCCGAGCTGAAGTTCGCCACGGCCGGCGACTTCGAAGCTGTCGCGGTCGGCCGATTCGGTCACCTTGATCGCGACGTTCGATTCCGCCTCGCGGAACAGGCGGTCGCGGATCATGCGGCTCGTCACCTTGCTGCCCTCGCGGCCCGCCATCGGCGAATCGTTCACGGCGAACCGCATCGACAGCGTCGGCGGATCGATCGGCTGCGCCTGGATCGCCTCGGTCACGGTGATGTCGGCGATGGTGTTCGACACGGTCGCAACGGCAAGGCCGGCGAGGCTGATGATGTCGCCGGCGCGCGCCTCGTCGGTCGGCACGCGCTCAAGGCCCTGGAAGGTCATGATCTTGGACGCGCGGCCCGTCTCGATCACCTTGCCGTCCATGTCGAGCGCGTGGATCGGCTGGTTGATCTTCACCGTGCCCGAATTGACGCGGCCGGTGAGCACGCGGCCAAGGAAGTTGTCACGATCGAGCAGCGTCACCAGGAAGGTGAACGGTGCGTCGACGTCGAGCGCCGGCGGCGGCACGTGATCGACGATCTTCTGGAACAGCGGGGTCAGCGTGCCCTCGCGGCGATCGGGATCCTCGCTGGCGTAGCCGTTGCGGCCCGAGGCGTAGAGAACCGGGAAATCGAGCTGCTCGTCGGTCGCATCGAGGCTGACGAAGAGGTCGAACACCTCGTCCAGCACTTCCTGGATCCGCTGGTCGGGACGGTCGACCTTGTTGACGACGACGATCGGGCGCAGGCCCAGCGCCAGCGCCTTGCCGGTCACGAACTTCGTCTGCGGCATCGCGCCTTCCGACGAATCGACCAGCAGGATCACGCCGTCGACCATCGAGAGAATACGCTCCACCTCGCCGCCGAAGTCGGCGTGGCCCGGGGTATCGACGATGTTGATACGGGTGCCTTCCCACTCAATCGAGGTCGGCTTGGCCAGAATGGTGATCCCGCGCTCTTTCTCGAGATCATTGGAGTCCATGGCGCGCTCTTCGATGCGCTGATTGTCTCGAAAGGTGCCCGACTGGCGAAAGAGCTGGTCGACAAGAGTAGTTTTGCCATGATCGACGTGCGCGATGATGGCGATGTTGCGCAACTGCATCGGAATTCCTGAATGGCCGCGGCCCTCGCGGCGTTGAGGCGCCGTTAGCCTATTTGCTGCGCTGCGGCTAGAGCCGGCAGAACAGCCGGGCAGAGATGTAGTTCCCTGCCCGGCCGATCATCTCATCAGAAACGGCCGTACAGCTCTATGCCGTAGAAGCGCGGTTCGCCGGCGATATAGGTCGGCGTGCCGAACGTGCCACCGGTGTTGCCCGCGTCGATCAGATAGCGTTCGTTGGTGAGGTTGCGGGCAAAACCGCCGATCCGGTAGCGGCCGTCAGCAAACTCCACCCCGGCACGCACGTTGACCAGCGTATAGCCGTCCTGGCTGATCTCCTCCCGGTTGGGCAGTTCGAAGAACACCTTGCTCTGATAGCTCGCCGAGGGCGTGGCGTAGAAGGTGACGCCGTCCGCCAGCGGCAGGCGAAGCGATGCGCCGCCCGCCGCGATCACCTCCGGCTGGAGGCGGAAGCGGTTGCCGGCGAAGGCGTTGGTGCCACCGCCGGGCAGCGGCTTGTCGCTGATCCCGCCGTCGATATAGCCGAAGCTGCCGAAGACGCTGAGGAAGCGGGTCGGGCGCCAGGTGCCCTCCAGCTCGACGCCAAGGTTGTTGGCGGTGCCGGCGCTTTGCGTGGTCACGCGGCCGTCGGGATCGGTGACGCTGACCTGGAAGTCGTCATAGGTCTGGTAGAAGACCGACAGCGTACCAGACAACGTGCGGCTGCCCGCCTTGATGCCGGCTTCGTAGTTCCAGACGGTTTCCTCCGGCACGATCTGCAGCGCGGGGATCGCACCGGCCGGGCCGGCGGCGGAGCCGAGCTGCACCACGGGCGAGCGACGTCCCTTGCTGACGGTGGCGAAGACGTTGAGGTCGTTGGTCACACGGTAGAGCGCGTTCACGCGCGGGAGCACCGCGGCGAAGCTGCGCTCCGCCACGAACTTCGCGCCGCCGGTGCCGACCGTGCCGAGCAGGCTGGTGCGCACGCCGAGCGGGGCGAGCAGCACCGAATTGGGCTGGATCGCGCTGTAGCCCGACTGGCGATCCTCGATCAGCACGCGCGCGCCGGCGGTCACCTCAAGGGCGTCGGTCGGGATCCAGGTAGCGTCGGCGAACACCGAATAGGTGTCGTTGTTGCCATAGTTGGTGAACTCCGACGCATAAGGCACGACGGTCGCAGCGCCGCGCGACAGGATCTGCGTGGCCCGCGCGGCGAGGATGGCGCCGTTGGGCGCGATGCAGTTGGTGCCGGTCGGCAGGCCAGCGGCGTTCAGCGCGGCGCGCACCTGCGCATAAGGCGCGGCGATGGAACAGGCGATGTACGTGCCCTCCTCGGTCGAAAAGGGTACGCGCTGATAGCCGTTTTCGAAAAAGGCGTTCCAGCCGAACGAGGCGCGGTAGCGCTCCCCAGTGAAGTTGAAGCGACCTTCGTGGCTCCACTGGTCACCCTTCGCATCTTCGGCGAATTCCAGATACCAGGCGGGGCCACCGTCGGCGTCGAACGTCTCCAGCGCGTTGAAGCGGCGATAGCCGTTGACGGTGGTGAAGGTGACGCCGGGGGCGACATCGACGTTGATCGTCAGGTTCGCGTCATAGACGTCGCGGTCGAGGCCAAGCTTGCGCTTGCCGAGCACCTCCTGGCTGAACGGCGAGCCGGAGAGCTCCGCATAGCCGAAGTCGCCGGTCTGCCCGCCGGTGGGCGCGAACACACGGCTCTTGAAGGCGGTGCCGGGATTGCGCTGCCCGTCATAGGTGAGGACGAGATCGGCGGTGACGGCGTCCGACGGCGTCCAGCGCAGCGAGCCGCGGATGCCGCGCTGATCCTGGCCGTTCAGATCGTCCTGATCGACGCGACCCTGGTTCTGGTTCGGCACACCCGGATCGCCAGCGATGTTGCGGACATAGCCGTCGCGATATTTGTACGCGAAGGCGAGGCGCGCGGCGAGCGTATCGTTCCCGGCATTAAGGAAGCCGGAGACCTGCGCGCGATCGTAATTGCCATAGCTCGCCAGCAATTCACCCGAAAAGCCCGGCTGCGGCTTCGCCGAGACGATGCTGACCGCGCCGATCGCGGCGGCGGTGCCGAACAGCGTCGCCTGCGGGCCCTTCACCACCTCGAGCCGCTCGAGATCGAAGAGGTCCTGATACGCCCCGCGCGAGCGGCTGATATCAACGCCGTTATAGTAGAGGGTGACGCGCGCGCCCTGCTGCGACGATCCCGAATCCGAGGTGATGCCGCGGATCACGAAGCCGGGGTTGTTCGCGCTCTGCTCCTGCACGCGCAGGCCCGGGACGAACAACGCCACCTCGGCAAGCGAATTGACGCCGATCTCGCGCATCCGTTCCTGCGTGACGGCGGTGACCGCGAGCGGCACGTCCTCGATCCTTTGCTCCACCTTCTGCGCGGTGACGACGATGTCGCCATCATCTCCCGGCACCTGAGCCTGGGCGAGTGCGGCCGTCGAAGAACAGGCGAGCAGCGTTGCGACGACGCCGCCCGAGAAGGCGCGGTTCATGATATTCCCCCGAATGTTCTGGCTGTGGTGAGCGGCCGCTAGGCCCCTGTCGTGGCAGCTTCGTTACTTTTCCGTGCCAATCGAAAGACAGCGCGTGAAATCAGGCACGTTTGCGCGAGTCCGACCAGCGTATTATATCACTGGTACACTTGAACGAAGCACCGTCAGCCGCCATCGTGGAGGCTGACGCTGGAGGATGTAGATGGCGACCACCCCTGAAACGATCACCGCGACGGACACGGCGCTGAAGCTGACGCCGCCCGACCCGGTGCCCACCGTGACGGCGGAGAAGGCCGCGGGACTTGTACCGGTCGAGGAAGGCGTGAAATCGAAGCTGGAGGAACGCGCCGATTACGCCGTTCAGCAGCTGATGGAGCGCGACGCGAACAGCCCGGAATTCGGCAAGGTGGTCGATGCGATCACCAACATGGGCGCCAAGGAAATCCGCGATGCGGCGGGCCAGTCCAACCGCTTCCTCGATCGACCGGTGCGGGCGATGGATCAGGAAACCGGCGTCGGCAAGGATCTCGCCCAGCTGCGCCGCGTGGTCGAGGATCTCGATCCCGGCAAGAAGGGCAATCTGACCGCGCCCCAAAAGCTGTTCGGGATCATCCCGTTCGGCAACAAGATGCGCAATTATTTCGACAGCTACAAATCCAGCCAGACGCACATCGCCTCGATCCTGAAAAGCCTGGCATCGGGCAAGGACGAGCTGTTGATGGACAATGCGTCGATCGACACCGAGCGCGCCAATCTGTGGAGCGCGATGGGGAAGCTGGAACAGATGATCCAGCTGTCGAAGATGCTGGACCAGAAGCTGGAGGACAAGGCCAACGAGCTGGACGCGACCGACCCCGCCAAGGCGAAGGCGATCCGCGAGACCGCGCTGTTCTACGCCCGGCAGCGCACGCAGGACCTGCTGACCCAGATGGCGGTCACGGTGCAGGGCTATCTGGCGCTAGACCTGGTCAAGAAGAACAATGTGGAGCTGATCAAGGGCGTCGATCGCGCATCGACCACCACGGTCGCGGCGCTGCGCACCGCGGTGACGGTGGCGCAGGCGATGACCAACCAGAAACTGGTGCTGGAACAGATCACGCAGCTCAACACCACGACCGCCAACATCATCGATTCGACCGGCAAGCTGCTGCGGTCCAACACCGCGCGCATCCATGAGCAGGCGGCGAGCTCCGCCATCCCGCTTGAGACGCTGCAGCGCGCGTTCCAGAACATCTACGAGACGATGGACGCGATCGACACGTTCAAGCTGAAGGCGCTGGATTCGATGAAGACCACCGTCGACACGCTGTCGGGCGAGGTCGAGAAATCGCGCGGCTATATCGCCCGGGCGGAAGGCGCAGCGCAGAACCGGCTGGGCAATTCGCCCGAGACCTTCAAGCTGGAGTCGCTGTGACCTCGCACGAGACCGATCAGGCGCTGTCGAGCGCGCGCAACACGCTCGATCGCGTGCGGCTGCAATCGTTCGACACGCTGCCGGGCACGCGCGCGGTCAGCCGGCGGCCGCGGCAACGGCGCAGCGTGGCGAAGCGCGTCGCGGCGATCGGCGTGGCCAATGCCGCGATCCTGTTTGCCGCGGCGATCATCGGCATCGCGATAATGCCGATCGGGCTGTTCGGCGCGTTGGCGGTGCTGATGATGATGGCGGCAGTGACGCTCGCGATCGCCTTTGCACCCGGCCCCCGCCCGGTGACTCATGAAAAGCTGGCGCGCAGCGACCTGAAGGCGCTGCCGATGCAGACGACGCGCTGGCTCGATGCGCAGCGACCGGCCCTGCCCGCGCCTGCCGTCCAGATCGCCGACCGAATCGGCCTCCGGCTCGACACGCTGGGCAAGCAGTTGCAGACGGTCGGCGACGAAACGCCCGCCGGTGCCGACATCCGCCGGCTGGTCGGTGAGCAGCTGCCCGATTTCGTCCGCGACTATCAACGCGTGCCGCCCGAGCTGCGCGCTACCGAGCGCAACGGCAAGACGCCCGACCGCCAGCTGATCGAGGGGCTGGAACTTATCGAGCGCGAGATCGGCCAGATGAGCGAGGAGCTTGCCCGCGGTGATCTCGATTCGCTCGAAACGCGCGGCCGCTTCCTCGAGATGAAGTACAAGGATGGCGACCCCGCGTGACGATCGGCGGGGAGCACTGCCGCTCGTTCAGCTAAGCCATCTTCATTAAACGACGCGACATTGTCATCGAAATGGGGTAGCGCGGCGGGCATGAACGAACGCGTCCGCACCTTCGAAGGCATCCACAATTTCCGTGACTATGGCGGCTATGCGGCGCGCGATGGCCGGCTGAAGAGCGGGATCCTCTGGCGGTCCGGACAGCATGGCGGCGCCACCCCCGATGACCTCGCCGGCGTGGCGCAGATCGGCCTGTCGACGGTGATCGACCTGCGCGGCGACAGCGAGCGGCAGTCGATGCCGTGCCTGCGGCCCGAGCCGTTCGACGCCGTCGTGCTGTTCGCGGCGGGCGAGACCGTCGGCTCCGAACTGGCGCCGCACGAAGAGGCCGGGCGCGGCATCGCGACGGCGGCGGAGGCGAAGGAGGCGATGACGCGGCTCTACGTCAACATGCCCTATCGCGAAGTGCTGGTCCGCTCGCTGAGCCTGTACTTCGACGCGCTGGCCACCCGCGAGGGACCGAGCCTGCTGCACTGCCTGGCGGGCAAGGACCGCACCGGGCTTGCGGCGGCGCTGCTCCACCGCCTGCTCGGCGTCCACGAGGATGACGTGATGGCGGATTACCTCCTCACCAACGTCGCGGGCAATCAGGCGCGCCGGATCGCGGCCGCGGGCGATTCGATCCGCGAGCGCTATGGCAGCCAGATCACCGACGACGCGATCGTGACGTTGATGGGCGTCGATGCGGATTACCTGCACGCCGCGACGCGCTCAATCGAGGAGCGCCACGGATCGGTCGAGCAATATGCCGAGGCGGTGCTGGGCGTGGATGCAGCACGCCGCGAGGCGCTGCGCCAACGACTGATCGATTGAGCCGGAGCAGCGGCAGCACCGTGACAATTTGCGACACTTTTGCGGCGCGCTGACAAACACGCGCGACAATCGGTGTGCATATGGGTCCCATGACGGGAAGCAAGAGCTTCTCCTTTAGAAGGACCCGTAAGTCAATGAAACGCTTTATCTTTGCAGCCGCCCTCGCTGGCACCGCGATCTCCGGTGCGGCCATCGCCCAGACTGCCGCCCCCACCGCTGCCGCGCAGCGTGGCCCGGGCGCTGCCGACACCAACCGCGACGGCGTGGTGACCCGTGCCGAGGCGCTGGCCGCGGCTGATGCCCGCTTCGACCGGCTCGACGCGGACAAGAACGGCAAGCTGACCGCTGGCGAGCATCGCGGTCGCCGTGGCGGCGCTGAGGCGGAGGTAACCCGCGAGCAGTTTCGTGAACGTGCCGGCCAGCGCTTTGATCGCATGGACGCGAACAAGGATGGCCGCATCGACGCGGCCGAGCGCCAGGCGATGCGCGACAAGTGGAAGGGCAAGCGCGGCGGTCGTCACGGCGGCGGCATGGGCATGATGATGGGTGCCGATGCCAACCGCGACGGCGTGCTGACCAAGGCCGAAGCCGTTGCAGCGGCCGGCGCCATGTTCGACCGCGTCGACACCAACCGCGATGGCCGCATCGACGCGGCCGAGCGGCAAGCCGCCCGCGGCGCGATGAAGATGCGCGGTGCCCCGAACGGCGAGGCTCGCCCGGCGCGCTGAGCGCGCGCCGTGCGCGAAACCGATGACCGGAGCCGGGCGACGATCATGTCGCCCGGCCCTTTCCGGCGGAGCATGACATGCTAGATGCCGACATCATGGTCGATACGCCCCATCTGCTGCTCGTCGACGACGAGCGGTCAATCCGCGAGCCGCTGGCGCAATATCTGGTCAAACAGGGGTTTCGCGTCACGCAGGTCGGGGATGCCGAGGCCGCGCGGATGCGGCTGGGCGCCTATGCGATCGATCTCGTCATCCTCGACATAATGATGCCGGGCGAGGACGGGCTGAGCCTGTGTCGCCATATTCGCGCGACTAGCGACATTCCCGTGATCCTGCTCACCGCCAAGAGCGAGGAAACCGACCGGATCGTCGGGCTGGAGATGGGTGCCGACGATTATATGGTGAAGCCCTTCTCTCCGCGTGAGCTTGCCGCCCGGATCAAGGTGGTCCTGCGGCGTGTGCAGGCGGGCGGCGCGCGCCAGCATGCGCCCGAGGCGGGGGCCTATGCCTTTGCCGACTGGGTCTTGAAGACCGGCGAGCGAACGCTTGTCGACCGCGAGGGCGTGGCCGTGCCGCTGTCGACCGGAGAATACAACCTGCTTCACGCGCTCGTCACCCGGCCACGCCAGGTGCTGACCCGTGACCAGCTGCTCGACCTGACGCAGGGTCGCGAGGCGGCGGCGTTCGATCGCGCGATCGACAATCAGGTCAGCCGTTTGCGCAAGAAGATCGAGGCCGATCCGCGCAATCCGCAGCTCATCAAGACGGTGTGGGGCGGCGGCTATACGCTCGCCGCGGAAGTGACCCGGCTATGACCCGCCCGTGATCCTGCGCTTTCCCCGCAACCTGTCGGGGCAGCTTGCGCTGCTGCTGGCGATCGCGCTGTTTGCGGCGCAGGCGATCAATCTCGCGCTGATCCTGCGCGAGCGCGCGGCGTTCAAGATCGCCCAAGCGACCAGGCCGGCGGCGGTGCGGCTGGCAGACGCGCTCGACCATGCGGTCGACCGGCCCCTGGTGACCGACCGTGGCCGGGTGCGGCAACGCGCCAGCAATCCTATTCCCGCGGCGTTTGAGCGTCTTCCCAAGGTTGGCGAAGAACTCCGCCAGCAGCTCGTCGAGCTCGGCGTCACGCCCGGACGGATCGATACCGGCATCCGGCCAGGCGACCATCGAGGCCCGCGTGCGGCGGCGCGCCATGGCGGGCGGCCCACCGACACGTTGATGTTCGCCGTCCAGCAAGCCGACGGCAGCTGGGTGACCACCAACGCGCCCTGGCCGCGCCACAACAACCGCATCTTCTGGGCGCTGCTGGGCCAGACGCTGATCATCTACATCCTGATCCTGCTGCCCGTGCTGTGGATCGCGCGCCGCATTTCCCGGCCGATGCGCGCGCTTGCGGTGGCAGCCGGCGCTTTCACCCCGCGCGGGGAGATTTCGGCTGTTCCGGTCGAGGGGCCGAGCGACGTGCGCGATCTCATCGTCGCCTTCAACGGCCTGACCCGGCGTGTCACCGACATGCTGGACGAGAAGGACCGAATGCTCGGCGCGATCGGCCATGATCTGCGTACGCCACTGGCGGCGTTGCGCGTGCGGATCGAATCGGTCGAGGACGAACAGGATCGCGCGCGCATGGCGGCGACGATCGAGGAAATGAGCCGCACGCTCGACGACATCCTGTCGCTGGCGCGGCTGGGGCGGCCGAGCGAGGCGGTGACCGAGGTCGACCTCGCCGCGCTGGTCGATGCCGTGGTGGAGGATTTCCGTGATCTGGGCGCCGACGTGGCCTTTGAAGACGTCGAGCGGTTGCGCATGCGGCTGCGCCCGACGCTGTTCCGCCGCGCCGTCCGCAACCTCATCGAAAATGCCGTGAAATATGCCGGCGCGGCGGAAGTCGCGATCACCGCAGGCGAGCGGTCAGTGGCGGTGTCGGTCGCCGACCGCGGACCCGGCATCCCCGACGATCAACTGGCTGCCGTCTTCAATCCTTTCACCCGGCTGGAAGGATCGCGCAACCGCGACACCGGCGGGATCGGCCTCGGCCTCGCGCTGACCCGCGCGATCGTGCAGGACGCCGGCGGCGAGGTGACGCTCGCCAATCGTCCCGACGGCGGATTGGTCGCGACGATCACCCTCCCCCGCTGATCCCACCCACCAACCCGGCGATTGACACGCCGGGACTTGTCACCGCCAGCGCGGGAGGCGAAGAGCACGCGGAGGGAGCAGCCGCATGTCCATTCTGTCCGACCGTTGGATTCGCGAACAGGCACGCGAACACGGCATGATCGAACCGTTCGTCGAGGCGCAGCGGCGCGATGGCTGCATCAGCTATGGTCTGAGCTCCTACGGCTATGATGCTAGAGTTGCTGACGATTTCAAGATCTTCACCAATGTCGATTCGGCCACGGTCGATCCGAAGGATTTTGCCGCAAACAGCTTCGTCGATCGCAAGACCGACGTCTGTATCATCCCGCCCAACAGCTTCGCGCTGGCGCGGACGGTGGAATATTTCCGCGTGCCGCGCGACGTGCTCGTCATCTGTCTGGGAAAATCGACCTACGCCCGGTGCGGGATCATCGTGAACGTCACGCCGCTGGAACCCGGCTGGGAGGGGCATGTGACGCTGGAGTTTTCCAACACCACCCCGCTGCCGGCCAAGATCTACGCCAACGAAGGCGCCTGCCAGTTCCTGTTCCTGCAGGGGAACGAGCCGTGTGAGGTCAGCTACGCCGATCGCGCGGGCAAATATATGGGACAGCGCGGGGTTACCCTGCCTCGGCTTTGATAACCGGAGGCGAGCCAGACTGCGTCCACTCGCCCCCGCACCTTTTCAAAAGCACGGCGTCCGCAGCGCTGCCACGGATGCCTAGGCGGCCGCGCGTTCGCGCGCTTATCTGACCGCGAGGGTCGTCGGCGCTAGGCTGCGCAAGCCGCGCCGGGCGACGTCATGCGAGGTGGCGAGCGCGCCGTCCGGCAACGCCATCTCCACCGCCTCGGCATCGAGCGCCGCGCGATACAAGCCCTCCGCCTCCGCGAGGCGGCCGGTGCGGGCATAGACGGTGCCGAGGTTGATCATCAGCTCGGGCCGGCTGGGAAAGATGCGCCGCTCGTTGAGCAACACTTTCTCCGCTGCCGCATAATCCCGTGCCTCGATCGCCTTAAAGCCCGTGCGATCGCGCGCGAGCGCGGGGCTGGCCAAGCAGCCGGCCAGAGCAAGGAGGTACACGACGCGCATCACACCTTCTCCCGTTCAGCGCGAAGCCACATGCTTCGTTACGCTTTTATGACAGGATGGTGTCACTTTTCTGACAACGGCGCAAGTGCGGGGAAGCGGCAGATAGAGGCGCAGCGCGGGGCCTCGTCGGCGTCCAGCTCGGGCGCCGCCAGACCAAGGCGCCGAAGCGCGCCCTGCGAACGAGGCACAAAAAAAGGGCGACCTCCAGGAGGCCGCCCCGTTGCGCTTCTGATGACCAGAGTGATCAGAATTCGCGGTAATATTGCTCGTTGCCGATGAAGCCGAGCTTCGTCACGTTCGACCGCTTGATCACTGCCAGCGTCTGATCGACCGTGTCGTAACGAACCGTTGGATCCGGCTGGAAGTGCAGCTCGGGCTCCGGGTTCATCGCTGCCGCCACGTCGAGGTACTGACGCAGGCGGACCGGATCGACCGGCGAGCCGTTCCAGCTGACGGTGCCATCGGTCGCGATGGTGATCTTGTTCTTCTGCGGATCGACCGGCGGCCGAGTCGCATTCGGATCATTCACCGGCAGATCGACCTTCACCGCGTGGGTCTGGATCGGGATGGTGATGATGAACATGATGAGGAGAACGAGCATGACGTCGATCAACGGCGTCGTGTTCATCTCCATCATCGGCTCGCCATCGTCCTTGCCGCCACTCATTGCCATATCGATTACTCCTGGTGGCTTGCTTACAGACGCTCGGTGCCGGTGCCCGGCGGCGGCTCGGAAATGAAGCCGACGCGAGCGAAGCCCGCCATCTGCATGTTGTAGATCGCGCCTGCCACGCACTTCCACGGCACGTTCACGTCACCGCGCACATGCGCTTCGGGCAGTTCCAGGCCGGGGGCGTTCACGCCGCCCTGCCGTTCGATCTCGGCCTTCAGCTTGGCCACGGCGCGATCCAGCAGCTCCTCGTGAGTCACCGGGGTCATGCCCCAGTAAACGGCACAGGCACCATCAGGCTTGGTCGTGATCGAGAGGGAAACGTTCTCGGGCTTGGTGGTGGTCGGGTCGAAGCGTACGCTCGGCAGCTTCACCGGAACCGATTGGATCACGACCGGCACCGCGATCAGGAAGATGATGAGGAGCACCAGCATGACGTCCACGAGAGGCGTCGTGTTGATGTCCGACATCGGGGTTTCTGCGGCGGAGTCTCCACCAACGCTCATCGCCATAAGTCAGGCTATCCTATGTCTTCGTTCCCACCGGTTATCCGGTCGGGAAAGGTGGCGGGGTCGCCGGCTGGCAACCCCGCTTTCCCATTACGAGCGGGTCTGCACGCCACCGGCCTGGCCGGCCGTGGTGGTGGCAGCCGGCTTCGTTGCGACCGGCTTGGCCGCACCAGCAACCGCCGGGCGCACCGCGCCGTTCGAGGCGAGGTAGCCGAGCACGTCGTTCGAGAAGGCCGACAGGTCTTCCGCGATCGACTTGTTGCGACGCTGCAGCCAGTTGTAGCCGAGCACCGCCGGAACGGCGACGGCGAGACCGAGGGCGGTCATGATGAGCGCTTCACCAACCGGACCGGCGACCGCGTCGATCGACGCCTGGCCAGCCGCACCGATCTTGATGAGCGCGCGGTAGATGCCGATAACCGTACCGAACAGACCGATGAACGGTGCGGTCGCACCCACGGTCGCCAGGAACGCCAGGCCGGTGCCCAGACGCGAGTTGATCATCGCTTCCGAGCGAGCGAGCGAGCCGTGCAGCCAGTCATGTGCTTCGACCGGGTCGGTCAGCTTCGAGTGCTGCTCCTGAGCCTGCAGGCCGTCATCGACGATCTGCTTGTAGGCCGAGTTCTTCTCCAGCTTCGCCGAACCTTCGCGCAGCGAGGTCGTCTGCCAGAACGAGCCGCGGACGCGCTTCGCCTGGTTGATGATCTTCTGCTGCTCGAAGAGCTTGGTGAACATGATGTAGAACGAGACGACCGACATCAGCACGAGGATGCCGAAGGTGCTCTGGGCGATGATACCGCCCTGCTCAAGCGCGGCGGCGAGGCCGTACGGGTTCTCGCCGCCGTGGTCTGCCGCACCTGCGGCAGCAGCGAAGATGGTGGTGATCATTCGATTAGTTTCCCTCTGAAAAGCGCGATTCTATTAAGGCTGGATCAATCCCGTGGCAGCTTCCAGACCACGCGGCGCGTCTGCGTCGTCGCGATCGGGTTGCCCGCTGCGTCCGTGGCCGGCGTGTACCGGGCCCGACGGGTCAGCGCGCGGCATGCCGCCTGGTCTAGCGCATTCGAGCCGCTCGACTCGGTGGTGACGCAATTCTCCACGCGACCCTGGGCGTTGATCGTCCACTTAATCACGGTCGTGCCTTCTTCTTCGGCACGAATCGAGCTGGGCGGATAATCGTCCGTGGTGATCCAGTCCGCAGGGTTACCCTTTGCACCGGCAGCCTTGCTGACCACCGGCGGCGCGGGAGGCGCAGGCGGCGGGGGTGCAGGCGGCGCGACCGGCGTCGGTACATAGACCGGCGGCGGAGTCGGCACGGTAGCGATCGTCACCGGCGGTGCCGGAGTCGTCACGATGGGCGGCGGCGCCACAACGGGCGGCGGCGTCATCGGAACGTCAGGCGGCGGCGGTGGCGGTTCGTCCGGCGGCGGGGGCGGTGGTTCCTCAACGTCAAACGTATTCAGCTTCTCCGACACCTTTTTCACGTACTGGAACGCGAGGCCGGTGACGAAGGCGTAGCCGAGAGCAGCATGGATGAGCGCCACGATGACGATCGCGACGACCTTGCTCCCGCTCATCTTCTGGTCAGAGTAGGCCATTCAGCAAAAGCACTCCCTAATCCCTATGGCCCGAGGGGGCCGGGCGGCCTGCCGCGGCTTCCGCTAGGCGGAAAATGGGCGTGCCGGTCCGTCGGCAAGGGCTAAACGGTACCCTTGCACCGAGCGACTCCTAACTTGCGCCTTAACGACACGCAAACGCTTTGTCGGACGCAACAAACGTACAATCGCCCAGCGACAGATTTATTTCTGTATCATAGAGAGGGGATGGATTAACCGATGCGCATGGTCACCCGAACGATTAGTGCCTCCGCGCTTGGTTTCGCGCTCATTGCCGTCACCCCCTTCACCGCCGCCGCCCAGCAGCCAGGAGCCGGAGCTTACGCCGCGCCGGCGCTCTCCTATGCGGAGACAGCCGACCTGGTGATCGCCAGCCCGATCGTTCTCGACGCGACGATCGCTTCTGCCGTGCGCATCAAAGGCGCGGAGGCGGCGAATGTTCCGCCGGGTTTTATGCGCTTTTATATCGAGGCTGATGTCGGGGCGCTGATCCGCGGGCCGGGCGCGATCCCACCGAGGGTCGGGTATGTTCTGGATGCGCCGGTCGGCCCGGGGGGCCGTGCGCCGAAATATCGCAAGGCACGCGTCCTCCTGTTCGCGCGCCCGGTGCCCGGCGATCCCACGCAGATTCAGCTGACCGGCCCCGATTCCCAGCGCGCCTTTGACCCCGAGCTCGATTCCCTCACCCGGCGAATCAGTCGCGAACTGGTGTCGCCCGACGCACCGCCGGTCGTGACCGGGGTCGGCAATGCCTTCCACGTCGCCGGGTCGCTCCCGGGCGAAGGCGAGACGCAGGTGTTCCTGACCACGCAGGACAACCGCCCGGTGTCGCTCAACATTTTGCGCCGCCCCGGCGAAGAGCCGCGCTGGGCCGTGGCGCTGTCGGAGATCGTCGACGACTCGGCCGGCCCGCCGCAGCGCGATACCCTGTTATGGTATCGCCTGGCCTGCGCCCTGCCCCGCGCGTTGCCCGCACGCAGCACCCAGGCGCTGGAGCCGGCCGACGCGGCGATCGCGCAGCAGGACTATCGCTTCGTGCTGCAGCAACTGGGCCCGTGCCGGCGGGCGCCGACCAACGCCTATTGATCAGCGCGTCAGCGGCGGTGGCGGACGAGGGTGATCCCGATCGATTCGCCATCCTCGGCGATGGCGAGCTTGACGATCTTGATCTTCACCCGGCGGACGCGCGCATCCTGCAGGAACAGCGTCTCGGCGATATGATCCGCGACCCCTTCGATCAGGGTGAAGTGGACCCCGGGCGGCAGCGCGGTCGTCGCGGCATGTTTCAGATCGAGATAATTCTTCGAGGCGGTCAGCGGCGTATCGGGCGCGAATCGGGCGGGCGCGTCGAGCAGCACCGTCATCGAGATCCGCAGCGGCTGGGGCAGGTGCGTTTCCTCTGAATAGACGCCGGTCAGCACCGGCACCTCCAGATCGTGCACCTCAAGTTCGAGCATGTCTTCCACGCCGCGCGCTTAGCGCCACGCACGCGCCGACGCCATGCCCGCTTGCGTTCAGGCCGACTATCGATAGAGCGCCCGTCCCTTGACGTACGGGCAGGAGAAGCCGGTGATCGAGGTGATCGGGCTGGAGCAGATTGATGGGCAGTTGGTCGAGCAGTTGCTCGACCGCGCGTTTGGCACGGACCGGCACACGCGCACCGCCTATCGCCTGCGCGAGGGCGTCGCCGCCCTCGCCGGCCCCAGCCTGGCCGCGATCGAGGATGGCGAATTGATCGGGACGATCCAATTGTGGCCGGCCATGTTCCACGGCGAGGATGGACGGCGCGTGCCGCTGGTCCTCGTCGGCCCCGTCGCGGTCGTGCCCGAGCGGCAGGGGTCGGGGATCGGCCGCCGGCTGGTCGAGGAAGCGCTGGAGCGCGTCCCCGACGCGGCGCTGATGCTGATCGGCGATCCCGAATATTACGGCCGCTTCTTCGGCTTCACCGCCGACCGTACCGGCGGCTGGCGCCTGCCGGGTCCGGTCGAGCGCCACCGCCTGCTGGCGCGCGGCGAGGGGGTTCCCGATGGCGCGGGAGAGATCGGCCCCGGTGACCCGCCCGTGGGCTGACGCTTGTCGGGAAGCTTGGGCGCGATCTTTACCCCGCTGCCCCCCTCACCTACCTGTTGGCCATGCCCATGGCACCGCCTCCTGCGTTCGACACGCTCACCATTGCCGATATCGCCCGCCTTGCCGACGAGGATCGCCTGCCGCCGGTAGAGCGCTGGCATCCCGATCACTGCGGGCCGAGCGACATGCGCATCGCCCGCGACGGCACCTGGTATCATCAGGGATCGCCGATCGGCCGCCCGGCCATGGTACGCGCGTTCAGCCGCATCCTTCGCCGCGAGCCCGACGGCAGCTACGTCCTCGTCACCCCGGTCGAGAAGCTCGATATCGACGTGGAAGATGCGCCCTTCGTCGCGGTCGAGCTGAAGGCGGAAGGGACGGGGAAAGACAGCCAGCTCGCCTTCCGCCTGAACACGGGTGAAATCGTGACTGCCTCGGCGGAGCATCCGCTCCGCTTCGAGGAACATGCCGACGGCCCCCACCCCTATGTTCATGTCCGCGGCGGGCTGGAGGCGCTGATCGCCCGGCCGGTCTATTATGAACTGGCCGAGCGCGCGCTCGCCGGCGACCATGATCCCCCCGGCCTGTGGAGTGGGGGAAGCTTTTTCCCGATCGCGCCGTGACGTCGCTGGCGGAGCGCCTCAGCCGGGCGCTGACCGAAGGGATGGCGCAGCAGACCATCACGCTCGCCGGCGACCATGGCGACCTCGCCCGGATCGCGGAGGGCAGCATGAAGCCCGCAGCTGTGCTGGTGCCGGTAACCGATCGCGCGCGTCCGGGTGTGATCCTGACGCAGCGCACCGACACGCTGCGGCAGCACGCCGGGCAGGTTGCCTTTCCCGGCGGCCGGCTCGACCCCGGCGAGGATGCGGTTGCGGCCGCGCTGCGCGAAGCGGAGGAGGAAATCGCCCTCGCCCCGTCAGCGGTCAGGATCGTCGGCGAGGCCGATCGCTATCGCACCGTCACCGGCTATACCGTCACGCCGGTCGTTGGGGTCGTTCCGCCCGACATTGACCTCCATCCGTCGGAGGCGGAAGTGGCGCGGGTGTTCGAAGTGCCGCTCGACTTCCTGCTCGACACGGCCAATCACGTGGAGGCGCGATCGCACTGGCAGGGGCAGGAGCGACGCTATTACGAGATCATGTGGAACAATCATCGCATATGGGGCGCAACCGCGGCCATGATCGTGAACCTGGGGCGTCGGCTGCAATGGAGCCTGTGACGCTGCCCGCCGGTGGCTGGCGTGATCGGGCGGGACTGCACGAACTGGTGACGGCGCTGGATGCAGCAGGCGGCAACGCGCGGTTCGTGGGCGGCGCGGTGCGCGACACGCTGCTCGGCCTGCCGGTGTCCGACATTGACGTCGCGACGCGCTTCGCACCGCAGGACGTGATCACCCGGCTGGAGCGCGCCGGGATCAAGGCGGTGCCGACCGGCCTCGCCCATGGCACGATCACTGCCGTGTCATCGGGCACCGTGGTCGAGGTGACGACGCTGCGCCGCGACCTCACCACCGACGGCCGCCATGCCACCGTCGCCTTCACCGGCGACTGGCAGGAGGATGCCGCACGGCGCGATTTCACCATGAACGCGCTGTTCGCCGATCCGGTCGACGGCATTGTGTTCGACTGGTTCGGCGGGCTGGAGGATCTGCGCGAGGGGCGGATCCGCTTCATCGGTGATCCCTATCGCCGGATCGCCGAGGACCATCTGCGCATCCTGCGCTTCTTCCGCTTCCACGCGCGGTTCGGGCGGGTCATCGACGAGGACGGGCTCGACGCCTGCACTGCGCGCGCCAACGACCTCATGGCCTTGTCGCGTGAGCGGATCGCGGCGGAGCTGCTGAAGCTGCTCGTCGCGCCGCGCGCCGTGCCGGTCGTCGCCCTGATGGTCGAGCGGGGCATCTTCCGCCCGGTGCTGCCGGAGATCGAGGATACCGCCGCGCTCGCCGCATTGGCCGAGCGGGAGGCGGCGGCGGGCATCCCCCCTGATCCGATCCGGCGCCTCGCCGCGCTGATCGCGCCCGCCGCGGCTGAGGGGGTGGGCGCACGGCTGCGGCTGTCCAACGCGGACCGGAAGCGGCTGGAGATTGCTGTTGGTCCCATCGGCGACGAAGGGCCCCGCCCGCTGGCCTATCGCATCGGCTGCACCGGCGCGATCGATCGCCTGCTGCTCGCGGGCGCGCCGGTCGACGCGCTCACCGGGTGGACGCCCCCGCGCCTTCCCGTCTCCGGCGGGTCACTGGTCGCGCGCGGGATCGCCAAAGGCCCGGACGTCGCGCGCGCGCTTCGCCAGATCGAGGAACAGTGGATCGCAGAAGGGTTTCCCGACGCAGACCGCGCCGAGGCGATTGCGCAGGAAGTGCTCGATCAGCTGTTGCAGCGAAGCAGCAGCTGATAGGCGTCGTCCGCCGGCAGCGGCGGCGAAAAGGCATAGCCCTGCCCAAAGGTGCAGCCCAGCGCGGCGAGCGTCTGGCTGACGTCGCGGCTTTCGATCCCCTCGGCGATCGTGTCCATGTTGAGCGTCGCAGCGAGGCTCAGGATCGCGCGCACGATCGCGATCTTGTCGCGATCCGCCATCATGTCGGTGACGAAGCTGCGATCGATCTTCAGTATGTCGATCGGCAGGCGCTGAAGATAGGCGAGGTTCGAATAGCCGGTACCGAAATCGTCCATCGCGATCGAGGCACCGGTATCCTTCAGCGCGCGCAGCATGGCGGCGTTGCGATCGGGATCCGCGATCAGCGCGCTTTCGGTCAGTTCCAGCTTCAGGCGTCCACCGGCGAGGCCGTGACGCGCCAGCGCCGCCTCCACCACCGGCGGCAGGTGATCGCGCTGCAACTGGATCGGCGAGATATTGACCGCCATCTGCACGTCGCACGATCCACCCGCCAGCGCGTCCCATTCGGCCAGGGTGCGCAGCGCGCCATCGATCGCCCAGCGGCCGATCGGCACGATCAGCCCGGTTTCCTCCGCGACCGAGATGAAATCGGCCGGTGAGATGATTTTGCCATCCTCGGTCGTCCAGCGTGCCAGCGCCTCGAACGCGACGATCTTGCCGGTCGCAAGGTCACAGACCGGTTGATAGTGAAGCGCCAGCTGCTCGGCATCGATCGCCCGCCGGAGCGCGGTTTCCATCGCGAATTGTGCGCGGGCCCGGTCGAGCGCCCGGGTCTCGTATGCCTCGGCCTTGCCCGTCTCCTTCGACTTGCGCACGGCAAACTGGGCATGGCGGATCACATCCTCGGCATCCTGCGCGGGGTTGTCGGCGAATGCCATGCCGATCGCGCAGGTGATGCGGATCTCGAAATCGCTGAGCCTAAACGGCGTGGCGAGCACGTCGCGGATCCGACGAACCGCATGTTCGGCTTCATCGCGCCCCTCGTCCAGGGTCAGCAGGACGCCAAATTCATCGCCGCCGATCCGGCCGAGCACGTCCGTCGCGCGCAATGCGCCCTTGATCCGCCGCGCCGCCGTCATCAGCAATTCGTCGCCGGCCATGCTGCCAAGACAACTGTTGATCCGGCCGAAGCGATCGAGGTCGATGACCAGAACCGCACAATCCGTCGCACCTGCCGTCAGCCGTTCCTCCAGCCGATCGCCAAAGCCTTCGCGGTTCGGCAACCCCGTCAGGCTGTCGGTGGTCATTTCGCGCCGCAGGCTCGTCTCGGTGCGCATCTCGGCCGTCTGGTCGAGCAAGGTCAGCAGGCAGTGCGGCGCCCCTTCCCCGCCGATCCGCGCCAGCGTGACATCGAAACGGCGCTGTTCCACGCAACTGCCCAATGTCAGCGACAGGCGCTCGCGCACCTCGGCGCCCGACAGGAAATCGATGATCCGCCCGCTCAATTCGGTCAGCGGCTCGGCGAACTTGCGCGATTCCGCCGTGCCCAGTTCCAGGCGGCGAAACATCGCATTGGGCAGCTGGAAGGTGAGCCGGCGGCCCTCCAGCCGCACCACCACCGCCGCGATCGGCAGCAGCTCCAGCGCCCCCTCGGCCGCGGTTCGCCCTGGCGCGCTCTGTTGAGGCTCGCGAGGCGTAGTAAGGACGGCAGGGAAGGGCATTGTCCTCTCGCTACCCCTGCGCGCGTTAAGTTTCGCTAAATCGGAGAAGATTTCAGGTGAAGCGGTTGTCGCGCGGGAAGCCGGTGGGCGGCATCCGCCCCGCCGCACCACGTGCGGCACGCCATGGCGACACGTCGCTCTCCGTGCGTGTACGCCCGGTCTCGCCACCCATCGCCCAGCTGATCCCATCGGCATAGCGGAAGGTGATCGCGTCGCTCAGCCCGCCATCGCGATAGCGTTGCAACTGCGCGCCCTGCCCCCGCGTCATTTCCGGCAACTCGCTCAACGGGAACACCACCAGCTTGCGATTGTCGCCGATCGCCGCGACATAATCGTCGTCCTTGCCGACCGGGCGCACCACCGACAGCCGTGCGCCCGGGCGCGGCGTCACCACCGTCTTGCCCTTGCGCGTTTCGGCGATCACGTCGTTGACCGGCACCACGAAGCCCCGCCCGTCGCTCGCCGCGACCAGCAGCTTGCCGTCGCGCTCCGCCTTCAGAAGCCGCACGATGCCGATCCCGCCATCGAGGTCGATCGTCGCGCGCACCGGCTCGCCAAAGCCACGCCCGCCGGGAAGCCTGTCCGCCGCCAGCGTGTAGAAGCGCCCGTTCTCCGCCGCCAGCAGCAGCTTGTCCGTCGTCTGCGCGTGGAAGGCGAAGGCGGGGCCGTCGCCCTCCTTGAACTTCAGCGTCTCGGCCGAGGCCAGCTCGACATGCCCCTTCATCGCGCGGATCCAGCCGCGCTGCGACAGGATCACGGTGATCGGCTCGCGCTCGATCATCGCCTCCAGCGGGATCTCGCGCGCCGGGGCGGCTTCCTCCAGCGTGGTGCGCCGCTTGCCCAGCGCCGTCTCCGGACCATAGCGGTCACGGATCGTCGCCAGATCCTTCTTCATCCGCGTGCGCTGCCGCTGGTCGGAGCCGAGCAGCAACTGCAGGCTCGCCTGTTCCTTCTCCAGCGCGGCCTGCTCGCGCTTCAGCTCCATCTCCTCCAGCTTGCGCAAGCTGCGCAGCCGCATGTTGAGGATCGCCTCGGCCTGCCGGTCAGTGAGGTCGAACTCGGCGATCATCACGGCCTTGGGCTCATCCTCGGTGCGGATGATCTCGATCACCCGGTCGAGGTTGAGGAAGGCGGTAATATAGCCCTTCACGAGCTCCAGCCGGTCGGCGATCTTGCCCAGCCGGTGCTCAGTACGGCGACGCAGCACAATGAACTGATGCTCCACCCAGGCGGCGAGCGCCTCGGCCAGGCTCATCACCCGCGGGGTGCGCCGCGCGTCGAGCACGTTGAGGTTCAGCGGCACGCGCGTTTCGAGATCGGACAGGCGGTAGAGCCCGTCCATCAGCACCTGCGGATCGACCGTGCGGCTGCGCGGTTCCAGCACCAGCCGGATCTCCGCGTCGGATTCGTCGCGCACATCGGCCAGGATCGGCAGCTTCTTGTCGTTCACCAGGCCGGCGATCTGCTCGATCAGCTTGCCCTTTTGAACGCCATAGGGGATCTCGCTGACCACGATCTGCCAGCCGCCGCCCTTTTCCTTTTCCACGCTCCAGCGACACCGCACGCGGAATGCGCCGCGGCCCGTGGCATAGGCCTCGCGGATGATCGCCGGCGGATCGACCAGCAAGCCGCCGGTGGGGAAATCCGGCCCGTGGACGAACGCCAGCGGATCGGCCGCGGGATCGTCGATGAGCGCGATGGCGGCGTCGAGCAGCTCGGCAGCATTGTGCGGCGGGATCGACGTCGCCATGCCGACCGCAATGCCACTCGCCCCGTTCGCCAGCAGATTGGGGAACAGCCCGGGGAACAGCTCGGGCTCCTGCTCCTCGCCATTATAGGTCGGGCGGAAGGAAACGGCGTCCTCGTCCAGCCCGTCCATCAGGTCGATCGCGACCTGGGTCAGCCGCGCCTCGGTATAACGATAGGCCGCGGCATTATCGCCATCGATGTTGCCGAAATTGCCCTGCCCGTCGACCAGCGGATATCGCAGCGCGAAATCCTGCGCGAGCCGCACCATCGCGTCATAGACCGACTGGTCACCATGCGGATGGTATTTACCGATCACGTCACCGACGACGCGCGCGCATTTCTTATACCCTTGCGTCGGGTCGAGCCGCAGCAGCCGCATCGCCCACAACAGGCGCCGATGAACCGGCTTCAGCCCGTCGCGAACATCCGGCAGCGATCGCGCGGTGATCGTCGACAGCGCATAGACGAGATAGCGTTCGGACAGCGCGGAATCGAACGGCGCGTCGAACACGCCCACGGGCGGATTGTCGGGGGGCAGCACGGTCGCATCATTCGGCATGGCGGGCGTGCTAGCAGGCGTCGGCCATGTTCCACAACCGTTCCGCACACCGATCTATGCGGCTCCTGCGTGCCGTGCCACAGATAGCGGCCATGCCCGCCTCCCCAATCGCGCCACGCCGTGCCAACCGCCGCACATTCCGGGTCGCCCTGCCGCTTGCCTGCGCCCTGCTGGCTGCGCCATGGTCCGCGCACGCCATGCCGCCCCAGACCGATCAGAAAACCGCCGCGCAAGAAGCCGCGTCCTTCAAGCCGCTCACCTGGGACGACCTGACCAGTCGCCCCCGCCCGGCGGCGGACGCCACGGTCGCTTATGGTGCGGACCACATGCAGAAGGTGGACGTGTGGGTGCCCGCCGGGCCCGGCCCGCATCCCGTCGTCCTGATGGTCCATGGCGGATGCTGGCAGACCTCGATCGCCGATCGCACGCTGATGGATTGGGCCGCCGGCGACCTGCGCGACTCGGGCATTGCGGTGTGGAACATCGATTATCGCGGCGTTGACCGCTCCGGCGGTGGCTATCCCGGCACCTTCGCCGACGCGGCGGCGGCGGCCGACCGTCTGTTGACGGAGGCGGCACGCTTCCGGCTCGACCCCTCGCGCGTCGTCGCCGTGGGCCATTCCGCCGGCGGCCACCTGGCCCTGTGGCTCGCTGGCCGCGCTCGGCTGCCGGCGACGAGCCCGCTGCACACCGCCAAACCGCTGCCGATCCGCCATGTCATCAGCCTCGGCGGGCTCCCCGACCTGGAGGCGACCGCCGCCAGCCCCGACAATGGCTGCGGCACGAAGGTGGTGGAGCGGCTGGTCGGCAGCGATCGGGCGGATCCATATGCCGACACCTCCGTCCCCCGCCTCTTCCCGCTCGGCGTTGCGCAGACGCTGATCAACGGGCGCGAGGATCGCATCATCCCGTACCGGATGGCGACCGACTATGTCGCGCGCGCCACCGCTGCCGGCGATCGAGTCGCGCTCGTCACCGTGCCTGAAACGGGACATGTCGAGCTGGTCACGCCTGATACCGCAGCCTGGGCGGCAACCCGCACGGCGATCCGCACCGCTCTGGGAATGCGCGACTGAGGGCGCGCTACGCGGTAATCCGCATCCGATTGCGTGCGCACGCCCCTTCCCGTATAGGCCTCGCCATTCCCGCCCCGGCCGCGCCGCTTCCGTCGCGTCGCCGGGGCTGTCCATTTCAGGGGTGATGCGATGGCGCGGCGCCGGCAGATTTACGAAGGCAAGGCGAAGATCCTGTACGAGGGTCCCGAACCCGGCACCTTGATTCAGTATTTCAAGGACGATGCCACGGCCTTCAATGCCCAGAAGAAGGGCACGATCAACGGCAAGGGTGTGCTGAACAACCGGATTTCGGAGCACATCTTCACCCTGCTCGGCAACATCGGCGTGCCGACCCACTTCATCCGCCGCCTCAACATGCGCGAGCAGTTGATCCGCCAGGTGGAGATCGTGCCGATCGAGGTGATCGTGCGCAACGTCGCCGCCGGCTCGCTCAGCAAGCGGCTCGGGATCGAGGAAGGCACCCAGCTGCCCCGCACGATCCTCGAATATTGCTACAAGGACGATGCGCTCGGCGATCCGATGATCTCCGACGAACATATCGCGGCGTTCGGCTGGGCCAGCCAGGAAGAGATGCACGACATCGCCGACCTGGCGATCCGCGTGAACGATTTCCTCTCGGGCCTGTTCGGCGCCGTCGGCATCCGCCTGGTCGACTTCAAGCTCGAGTTCGGCCGCGTGTGGGACAATGACTACAGCCGCATCATCCTTGCGGACGAGATCAGCCCCGACGGCTGCCGCCTGTGGGACATGACCACCAACGAGAAGCTGGACAAGGACCGGTTCCGCCGCGACCTCGGCGGTGAGGTCGAGGCCTATCAGGAGGTCGCCCGCCGGCTTGGCCTGCTGCCCGAAGGTGGCGAAACGGCGATCCTCGACATGGCCGAGCATCGCGAGCGCCGGGGCAAGTAAGCCTCGGCTGGACACCAGCAACGGTTGCGATCCGCGACCGCATCGAATAGCGGGCCACGGCATGAAGCTTCGCATCTACGTAACGCTCAAGCCCGGCGTGCTCGACCCGCAGGGCAAGGCCATCGAACACGCACTGTCGGGCCTCGGCTTCGCCGGTGTCGAGGGCGCCCGCGTGGGCAAGCTGATCGAGCTCGACGTCGCCGACACGGTCGATGACGCGCAGGTCGACGCGATGTGCCGCCAGCTGCTCGCCAATACGGTGATCGAGAATTACCGGGTGGAGCGCGCATGAAGACGGCGGTCGTCGTCTTTCCGGGGTCGAACTGCGATCGCGACATCGCCGTGGCGCTCGAAAGCGTCACCGGCACGTCGCCGATCATGGTCTGGCACCGCGAAACGGAGCTGCCGGAGGGCCTGTCCCTCCTGGCCGTGCCGGGCGGCTTCTCCTACGGCGACTATCTGCGCTCCGGCGCGATGGCGGCGCGATCCCCGATCATGCGCGCCGTGGCGGACAAGGCCGCCGGCGGGCTTCCCGTCTTTGGCGTGTGCAATGGCTTCCAGGTGCTGACCGAGGCGGGCCTGCTGCCGGGCGCGCTGATGCGCAACGCCGGGCTGAACTTCGTTTGCCGCGATGTCGCGCTCACTGTCGACAACAGCCAGAGCGCCTTCACCAGCCGCTATGCCGCCGGGGAGACGATCACCGTCCCCGTGGCGCATCATGACGGCAATTATGTCGCCGACCAGGAGACGCTCGACCGGCTCGAAGGCGAAGGCCGCGTCGCGTTCCGCTATGCCGAGGATGTGAACGGCTCCGCGCGGCGGATCGCCGGGATCCTCAACGATGCCGGCAACGTGCTGGGCATGATGCCGCACCCCGAGCGTCGCGTGGAAAGCGCGCATGGCGGGCTCGACGGCCGCCGCCTGTTCGAAGGCCTGCTCGAAAAGATCGGCTGAAGCCGGACGGGGCGGTGCGCCATGCCGCCGCCCCTCCAGCACGGAATCAGACCCGCGCGCCAAAGGGCGTGAAGTCGGTCCCGTCATCATAGACGTCCACGCCCTCCGCGCGCTTCAACCAGCCGACCACCACATAGGTCACTGGCGTCAGCAGCGCCTCCCACGACACTTTCAGCACCCATTGGGTGACGAGCACCGTCAGGACGAGCTGCGTCGTCCACCCCTCCGCGCCCCAGAAGGCCATGGGGTAGAAGATCAGGCTGTCGACCCCCTGCCCCGCCACCGTCGATCCGATCGTTCGCATCCACAGATGCTTGCCGCCGGTCGCCACCTTCATCCGCGCCAGCACGTAGGAATTGACGAACTCGCCCGCCCAGAAGGCGCACATGCTGGCGACCACGATCCGCGGCACCTGCCCGAACACCGCCTCATAAGCCGCCTGGTTGGTCCAGTCGGGCGCCGGCGGCAGCTCGACCACCACCCAGGCCATGACCGCCATGAAGATCGTCGCCGCGAACCCCGCCCAGATCACGCGCCGCGCGCGGGCATAGCCATAGACTTCGGTCAGCACGTCGCCGATCACATAGCTGACCGGAAAGAACAAAATGCCCGCGCCGAACGGCCAATAGCCGACGCCGGGCAGCCAGATCTGCGCCACCTTGCCCGCGCCTAGCACATTGGACAGCAACAGGATGGCGACGAACGCCGCCATGACAAAGTCATAATAGCGCAGGTTCTTGCCGTGCAGCGCAGATGCTGCCACGCGATGCGGCGTTGCCTCGTCCATTGAAAGATCATGGCAACGGTTTCCCGCGTCGGCAATCCACGCTAACGCACATCGCGTGCGCGCCCGTAGCTCAGTTGGATAGAGCACGAGCCTTCTAAGCTTGGGGCCGCAGGTTCGATTCCTGCCGGGCGCGCCATGATCTTAAGGAGTCGTATCCTGCGGCTGTCGCGTTTCCTGCAGCGCTTTGGGACGCGACGCTGTTTGAGGCGATCTTCCACGCGCTGGTAATCAACGGTTTGCTAAATATGGCGGTAGCATTCCACTTCGCCGCCACCAGGTCGACGCAGTAGGCCGCGGACAACACCGGCGAGACGTTCCGCGCGATCTAGGGTGCCGCGGCGCGTCCAGCAGACGGCTCTGCCGGCGCGCCTGATGAATTCACAAGAGTTGGGCCGGTTCTATCTAGGCCACAAAGGCAGCGGGAAGGGAAGCCGCCGGTCGGCCGGCGACTCCCCCGTTCCGGTCTTCCGCTTACCGCGGTGGCAATCCAGTTACGTGATTGCCACGCAATCCGGTGTTGATCTCGGACACACGGCCGGGATTAACGCCGTAGTCGGCGGCAATGTCATGTTGCATGTCGCCCGCACGCAGGCGCATCCAAATGTCAGAGATAGCCGCATCGGACAGCGGGTAGCGAGTGCGGCGTCGCGGCCGCGCAGGGATGTTTGCCAAGGGATCCTCCATAATGGCAAACGACCGGCTTGACGGAGCCATCCCGACGTGTAGACGTTTCCGTCATCACCGGGGATGAACCCGCTCTCGCGCGCCGGACTGGGGTACGCGAGAGTTGCCCCCGATCAGAGCCCCGGTGCCTGCAACGCGCCGGGGTTTCGTCGTTTCAGGAACAATCACTGAACAGCTAAGGTGATTTGGGTGAGTCGCCAATAACTAAAATGCAATATCTGGTGATCCGTGCGCAGCCTCAACACCAGATGTGGATAAATGACGGAACCACTATCTTCTGTCGGACTTGCTAGCCGCCACCTCTTGGCGCTCCGTACCCCGCAGATCTGATACGGCTGGAGTGACGGGCGACCGCTAGATGACGCGCCTCCAGGCTGCCGCAGTCAGGGCCGGCGAATGAGCGCGCGCCCCCATCGCCGATCGCGCGTCAGATACGCTGAAACCAGAATCCGCCCGGCTTCGCATCAGGATGCTCCGCCGTCATCGGACAGGCAGCGACGAATTTATCGAACCGTTCCTGCTTCAGCCAATGGTTCGCGCAGATGACCTTGAACTGGGAATTGTAGCAGAGGAACGATTCCATCAGATACTGCTCGTTCCACAGCCGGCGATCCTGGCGCAGCCACGTCTCCGGATAGTCATAGGGCGTGAAGATGTCGTGCACATGCACGATGACGCCGCTCTTCACGCTCGGCACGATCTGGTGGAATTCGCGCAGCACGTCGCCCCAGGGGCGGATGACGTGCGAGCTGTCGATGAACAGGATGTCGTTGGCGTCGAGCGCATCGAAGAAGGCGAGATCCAGGTCCTCCACCCGCTCCCGGACCACCGCGACGCCCGTTCGCTCCAGCCAGGGCATCTCATACGGCTCGATACAGATGTGGGCGCACGTATAGCCCTCGTCGTCCCGCCTGTTCGCCGCGATGGCGGCGCGGGCCATGAGCGTCGACTGGCCCGATCCGATCTCGATGATCCGCGCCGGCTTCTTCAGGCGGATCATGTTGTAGAGGATCTCCGCATCGCCATAGGAATACATGCGGTTGTCGTATCCGTATTCGTCCTCGCGCGGCTTTGCGTCCGGAAACGCACGCAGCTCCTCGGCAAAGTGGAACGACCGCAGCAGCGCGAGCTGTTCGCCCTCGTTCATGTCGAAGCCGGGCAGGAAACGGGGCTTCTGCGTGTCTGCGGGGAGATCATGCTCCGCATATGTCGGCTCGTAGTAATGCGTGGTCCGCACCTGAAATCCGGCACGATCCTGCAACGCCTGGAACCGCGTCATCCGGTTATGATGCTTTCCCATGAAGCGTAATGCCGGGGCAGCAATGCCGCCGAGTGCGGTCGCGCCCACGTCGGCGATCTTGTGCAGCAATACGGCCACGGACAATCCTCTTCTTCAGGTCTCCGCTCATTGTTCGCCCGGTCGAACACGTGCGGCATTGCCGGCATGTCTAAACACGTTGGCCGCTCACGGTCGCACGATTGCAACCATAATGGATGTCACGCGCCATCTGCCGATTACGGCATGGCCGGCGCGTCGCGGCTCATGATCGTCACGGGCGCGCTGATGATGCTGGCGGTGCGCGCAGGTCAGCCCGGGGACACCGCACGAAACCGCCGGCCAGATCCGGGTGTTCATGCCCCGGGCGCCTCGCTCAGAGGGCGCCAGCAGGGAGCAGATATGGCGACAGCCAGGCAGGATGACGCGGCTTTTCCGGACGGGCTTGATCCCAGCCATGCCGAACCGGTCAGCGGGCTGCGCGCCCACGCCAGCCCCCTCGCCTTCATCATCCTGGGTGCGATCGTCGCGACGGCGATGACCGGTGCGCTGGGCGGCGCGCCGGCGCCCGTCACCACGATCAATGCGCCGGCAGCGGTCATGGAGGTCAAGGTTGCCCGCCCGCTGCGCAGCGGCCTGTTCTTCGAAACGCATATCCGGGTGGTCGCGCGGCAGGACATCGCCAAGCCGGTGATCGGCATCGATGCCGCATTGTGGCGTGACCTGACGATCAACAGCCAGATTCCGGCGCCCAGCGATGAAAGCTTCGCCGACGGGCAATATCGCTTCGACTATCCCGCGCTGAAGGCTGGCGACACGCTGGAGATCAAGATCGACGGCCAGACCAATCCGCCGCTCGTCGGCCGGCTTGCCGGAACCATCACCCTGCTCGACGGCGACACCCGGCTGAGCGCGGTCGCTCTCTCCATCCCGGTGCTGCCCTGATGGATATCGTCTTTCGGGCGAGCATCACCTTCGCCGCGCTATACCTGCTGCTCCGCCTGCTGGGAAAACGTGAGATCGGCCAGCTCACCCCCTTCGAACTGGTCGTGATCGTGGTGATGGGCGATCTGGTGCAGCAGGGGGTGACGCACAACGATTTCAGCCTCACCGGCTCGATCCTCGCCATCGCGACCTTTGCCTTCTGGGCGCTGGTGATGAGCTGGGCGACCTATCTCTCGCCGCGGCTGGAGAAGCTGCTCGATGGCCAGCCGCAGGTGATCATCCGCGACGGCGAGCTGATCGAGGCGAACCTGCGCCGCGACCGCATCACGCGTGGCGAGGTCGAGGCGGAAATGCGCCTCGCCGGCATCGCGCGCATGAAGGATGTCGCATGGGCGATCCTGGAAACCCAGGGCAAGATCAGCTTCATTCGCAAGGACGACGGCGACGTGAACCAGAAGGAGGACGATGCCGCTGCGTGAATGACGGTCGTGCTTAAAACAGCTTCGCACCGTCAATGGTAAACGAACAATCGACAAGGCTTTTCACCGCAGCACAGCGTGCCCTTCGTGTGGAGGGTACGCATGAAAGTCCGCCAGCGATGGCTCAGCCGAAGTTACCCAAATGATCGCGCAAGTCGACGGCCGTGATGTCGCAGAAAAAGCACGCGTCCGCTCGCTAACCGGCCGCAACCTTCGCATCTTTCTCCCCCCCCCCACAGCGCGCAAAAATTCCCGAACCGCGGGGTCACACCACCCGTTCATCTTTAGGGTGATTTACGTAGTGCATCGGGGACGACGCATCGCCTAGATGGCAATTGCCGCCTCGGCAAAGGAGGGCAGCCAGCCGAGGCGGCAACCGGAACGGTCAACCGACGGGAGCAAGCGACCACGGGAAAGCGACAGCACGAGGGTAGCAGCAAGGGCAGCCGGCGACGCACAGCGTGACGCCGCTCGCCCTTATTCAGCGCAGCCGATCAGCGCAGCTCGCGTGAAGGCCCCTCTCCGGGGCATCGCGCGAGATAGCGGCGCGCCAGTTCCAGATGCGCGGTGCGCGCCTCGGTGCTGCGTGCCCGACGCACCATCGTCAGTTCGGCACGGGCGCGGAAGATGGCATATTCGACGTCGCTGCGCATCGGATCCTCTGAACTAAAACCGAATCCGATCTTACGGCCGTACGGCGAAAAGGAATTACGTAGAGTCCCGATCGACCGACGATCGGGCGGGCCGTGAGCGCGTCGCCAGCACCGATCGCTCGGGCCGGAGCCCTTCGAACAGGCCGTATATCGCCTCTGGCGCCGCAACCTGCGTGCCACTGGTAAGGAGCGTGGCGGAGCCGGCGGCGACTCCGAAGCGGGCCGCCTCACCCAGCGAGCAACCCTGCGACAGCCCCCATGTCGTGCCGCCAACCATCGCATCGCCCGCGCCGACGGCGCTGCGCACCTTGACCGCCGGCGCCACGATCCGCTCGACGCCCTCCCGGCTCACCAGCAGCGCCCCGCGCGGCCCGAGCGATACCAGCACGACCTCGGCAAACCCCGTCTCGACCAGCGCCGCCGCTGCCGCCGCCTCCTCCGCCTCGCCAATCAGCTTGCGGCCGACCAGCAGTTCCAGCTCGCGCAGATTGGGCTTGATCAGAAACGGTCGGCGCGCGCCGCTGGTGCGCAGATGATCGCCCGGCAGGTCCAGGATCAGCCGCGCGGCCACCATGTTGCACCACTCCCCCAGCTGCTCGATCAGCTCCGGTCCTACCCCGGGCGGCGGGCTGCCGCTGATCACCACGAACTCGGGCGGCGGCCGCACCCCTTTCACCCGGTCGATGCAGCTTTGCTGTTCCGCGGCGCTGAGCACTGGGCCCGGCATGACGAAGCGGTATTCGTTGCCGCTCTGCCCCTCGGCGACGGTCAGGTTCGCGCGCGTGTCCCCGGCGATGGGAATGAAGGCGAAGGGCGTACCCGTGCGCAGCAGCAGGTCCTCGAAGCGGGCCCGAAACGGGCCGCCGGCGGTCACCACCGCCAGCACGTCGCCGCCCAGCGCGTGGATCAGGTTAGCGACGTTGATCCCGCCGCCCCCCGGGTAATAGGCTGGCTCCGCACAGCGCAGCTTGTCGGTCGGCCGGACCTCCCGAGTGGAGGTGCTGACGTCAAGCGAGGGGTTGAGCGTAAGCGTGACGACCTTTGCCATCATGCCCCGGCAAAGGTCGCTTCCGCCTTCGCGACATGCCCCAGGGTCCGCACGAACGAATCCGGATTGAGCGAGATGGAATCGATCTTCTCGCCGACCAGAAAGGCGGCGAATTCCGGATGGTCGCTCGGCGCCTGGCCGCAGATGCCGACCTTCCGGCCCGCGGCATGGGCGCGACGGATGAAGTCGCTGATCGTGCGAAGCACCGCGGGATCGCGTTCATCGAACAGGGTGGAGAGCAGATCGGAATCTCGATCCGCGCCAAGCACCAGCTGCGTCAAATCATTGCTCCCGATCGAGAAGCCATCGAACCGCTGGCTGAATTCCTCCGCCAGGACGACGTTCGACGGTATTTCGCACATCATGTAGATTTGCAGCCCCCCGTCGGACCGCTCCAGCCCGTGGCGGGACATTTCCGCCAGCACCGCCTCCGCTTCCATGATCGTGCGGCAGAACGGCACCATGACGATGATGTTGGTCATGCCCAGCTTCTCGCGCGCGCGCCGCAGCGCCCGGCATTCCAGCGCGAACCCGTCGCGGTAGCGCGGATGGGCGTAGCGCGATGCACCGCGGAACCCGAGCATCGGGTTGGCCTCGACCGGCTCGAACGCCGCCCCGCCCAGCAAGTGGCGATATTCGTTGGTCTTGAAGTCGCTGAGCCTGACGATCACCGGCTTGGGCATCTGCCCCGCCGCGATCTTGGCGATCCCGCTCGCCAGCGTTTCGACGAAGAAATCCGCCCCGCTGCTATGCCCGGCGATCAGCCGGTCAATGGCGCGGCGATCGTTCTCGTCGGTCACCTGATCCGGGTGGATCAGCGCCATTGGATGCACCTTGATCAACGTGGAGACGATGAACTCCATCCGCGCAAGGCCGACGCCCTGGATCGGCAACCGCCACCAGCGGAATGCCTGCGCCGGGTCACCCGAGTTGATCATCAGTTCGGTGTGCACGTGCGGCAAGTCGGCGACGGCAATCTCGTCGATCGTATAGGCAAGCTCGCCGGCATAGACCTTGCCGATGTCGCCTTCGCCGCACGACAGCGTGATCTCGGCGCCATCCGCGATCAGCGAGGTGGCGTCCCCGGTGCCCACCACCGCCGGCACGCCCAGTTCGCGGCTGACGATCGCCGCATGGCTTGTGGTCCCGCCATGATCGGTGATGATCCCCGCCGCCCGGCGCATGATCGGCACCCAGTCGGGATCGGTCGTTTCCGCCACCAGGATCGATCCGTCGCGGAACGATCCGATATCGGCGGGCGAGCGGATGATGCACGCCTCGCCCGAACAGATCATGTCGCCGACCGCCGCGCCGGTGGTCAGCACAGGGCCCTTTTCCTTCAAATGCCACGTCCGCACCACCTCGCCCCGCCGCGCGGATTGCACCGTTTCCGGACGAGCTTGGACGATGAACAGTTCCTGGGTCTCGCCATCCTTGGCCCATTCGATGTCCATCGGTCGGCCGTAATGCTGCTCGATCAGCACGGCCCAGCGGGTCAGCTGCAGCACCTCGGCATCGCTCAGGACGAAGGTCGCCCGCTCGGTCCGCGATGTATCCACCGTCTTGGTGCGCGCGCTGCCGCCCTGGTGGAAAATCATCTTCTGCGCCTTCGCGCCCAGCTTGTGCTCGACAATCGGGACGAAACGGGAATCGTTCGCCAGCGGCTTGAACACGGTGAAGATGTCGGGATCGACACTCCCCTGCACCACCGTTTCGCCAAGTCCCCAGGCAGCGCTGACCACCGCCACATTGGGAAAGCCGGTCTCGGGGTCGAGGGTGAACATCACGCCCGATCCTGCAAGGTCGGATCGCACCATCAACTGGACGCCGATCGACAAGGCGACGGACTGATGGTCGAAGCCTTTGGTCTCACGATAACTGATCGCGCGATTGGTGAACAACGAGGCGTAGCAGCGCCGGCACGCCTCCAGCAGCGCCCGCTCGCCGCGCACGTTCAGGAATGTCTCCTGCTGCCCGGCAAAGCTTGCATCGGGCAGGTCCTCGGCCGTCGCGCTTGAACGCACCGCCACCGATGGCCGCGCGATCCCGTGGCGGCGACCCAGGTCGCGATAGGCGCCGACGATCGCATCGGCGAGCGGCCCCGGCAGGTCCGCTTCCAGCAAATGCATCCGGATCGCTTCGCCCGTATCGGCCAGCGTGGCGCGCCCGCCGCGCATCGCCCCGATCGCCTCCGCAATCTGGCCGCCGAGGTCCGCCGCGGACAGGAGATAGCGATAGGCGTCGGCCGTCGTCGCAAAACCGTCGGGCACGCGGATGCCCTGGCTTTTCAGCTCGTGCAGCATCTCGCCCAGCGATGCATTCTTGCCGCCCACCAGCGGCACGTCGGTCGCGCGCAGTTCATCCAGCGCGACGACCAGCCTTGCAGGCTGGCTCGCTTGGTCGCGCGCGACACCATCGATCATGTCGGTCATTGCCACATGCTGGCTCACCCTGCCGGCAACCGACATCCGCAATAACACGTGGCCGGTCAGCGCATGCGGGCGAGCAGGTCCGCGACCTTCATCGTCGTCACCGTGGCATAAGTGTCCGCCACGCCATGCGGCAGGATCAGCCAGCCGTCGTGGACCAGCGCCCCGCAGCTGTAGATGACGTTCGGGACATAGCCGTCGCGCTCGCCCTCCATCGGCGTCAGGATCGGTTCCTCGGTTCGCGCCAGCACCTTGCTGGGATCGTCCTTGTCGAGCAGGCAGGCGCCCAGGCTGTAGCTACGGATCGTGCCCACCCCATGGGTGATGACCAGCCATCCCTCATCGATCTCGATCGGTGGCCCGCACACGCCGATCTGGATGAACTCCCACGGCCAGCGCGGCTTGATGATCACCTCGCCGCGGTTCCATCGGTACAGGTCGTTGGAGGTCAACAGCCAGATATTCTCATGGTCCTGCCGGCCCAGCATGGCAAAATAGCCGCCTACCCGCCGGGGAAAGAGCGCCATGCCCTTGGTGTGCGCATAGCGGCCCTCCAGCGGCACAAGATCGAAGGTGCGAAAATCGACCGTGCGCATCAATTCCTGCCGGATCGCGTCCGGCGCCACGCCGGTATAGGTGCCATAATAAACGACGCTGCCATCGTCCTCGATGAAGCGCGTCAGTCGGAGATCCTCCAGCCCCCGGCGATGCCCGGGGGCGACGGGAAACAGGACGAAGCGCGAGAGGTCAGGGTCTGGCCCGCACTCGAACCGGATCGCCGGATCGTCGCGCCCACCCCCGGGGATCGGGCTCGACTTGGCCGACACCAGCTGCTCGGCCGGGGCCTCGAACCAGACCTTGCCGCCCGGGCCGACGGTGCCGACACGGAACACGATGGAGGATACATGCCCCTCGCCGACCGCGCGGAGCGTCAGCAGCACGCGGATCGACTTGGCCGGCAGGTCGGTCTGGTCGGGGTGGATGGTGATGCTGGGATTGAACAGCGCCGCCGCCTCGACGGCATATTCCTCCAGCAGGTAGCCGCCGATCAGCTGCACCTGTTCATCGCTCAGCGTATGATCGCTACCCGACGGGGAAATCGCCGCATAGAACCGCCGCTCCAGCAGCATGTCCACCTGACGATGCCGCTTCGCCAGCTGCGCCTTCAGCTTGTTCAGCTCAAGCTTGACCGTCGCGGGCGGCAGCGCGCTGACACGGTCGACCACCAATGCCGTGCGCTGCTGCGGAACGTCGCGACTGGGAAACGGATTGTCGGCCGGGGTGAACGGCCGCAACACGACATGCGAGGGGTCGGCGCGGAACACGACCTGCGACATGATCCATTCCCTTCATCGTCTGGCGCGCAAGCCGGCCCCTGCCCCTGTCCCGCCGGCCTGGTTGGCGAAGGTCAGGGCGACTTGGGGCTGATCACCAGCGCGGTGCCGTTCGGATCCACGGTCACCAGGTTATAGCTGCCATCGGTGCATTTCGCGCGCCACTGCGGTCGGTTCGGATTGGTCCCGACCTGCTCCGCACTGACCACCCCCTGACACGGCACCCCTGCGTCCTGGATCGCCCGGAACAGGACGATGTGCAGATCGCCTTCGGGCAGCGCCAGCACTTCCTTGGCGTAATTGCCCACGTTGATCTGTTCGGCTTCCTGCGTGACCGTCGTGCCGTCACATCCTGCAACCAGCAGCAGCAAGGGGGCAAGAAACAAGCCTGGCTTCATGTTTGATCTTCCTTTGCCTGTCGTGTGATCCGGAACCGGATGGTCGCGGTCGAACCGCGGTCCAGTTCACTTCAGATCGCTTGCTTCTTCAACCCTTCGCGTCCGACGATGGGCGATCTGGCCACAGCGGCGCGCCCATCGGCCGCGACCAGGCCGCCCATGCTGCCGGTGAGGCCAATTTGCGCCGCAGACAGGCCGCTTCCCACCCGGTCAATTGGCCGGCGCGCTGCCGGCGCTCTCCTGGTCCTTCGACACCTGCATCAACGCCTCCTGCAGCCGCTTTTCCTGATCGGGCGACAAGGAAGAGCGCAGCACGCGCCCGCGCACATCAGACAATTCGCTCAGCACCTTTTCCGCCTGAACCTTGCGCACCAGAACGAAGATCGCCGAGGTGTCCGGCTTCAGCGTATCGGAAAGCTCGCGGATGAAATTGTCGTCGATGCCATAGTCCATCAGCGATCCGGAAAGCGCGCCCGCCCCGGCACCGACCGCTGCACCCACCGCCATCCCGGCCAAGGGGTTCAGGAACAGCAATCCCACCAATGTGCCCCACAAGGCGCCGGAGAGCCCGACGGAGGCAGCGCCGGTGCCAACCATGTTGTAGCTCTGCTTCAGCCGCACCTTCCCGTCCGGCTGCCGAATGGCGACGACCGCATCCTCCAGATCGATCAGATATTCCCGCTGCATCCGCTGCAACTGGGTGAGGACGCGATCAGCCTCATGCGGATCGTCAAAGCCGACAACAATCAGATCAGCCACATGCACTCTCCTCTGCTTTGCCGGTGCCAGCGACGCCCGGCTTCTTCGGCCAGGCGCGGGCGTCGCAGCCTCATTTCTGCGACGAGATCGGGATGCGGCGCTTCTGCTCGCCGGCCTTTTCGTCCTTGGGCAAGGTGATGATCAGCACGCCTTTGTCGACATGCGCGCTCACCGCATTTGGATCGACGTCCTTGGGAAGATTGATCTTGCGGACGAACGATCCATAGCGGCGCTCGCGCAGCATGTAGTCGCCGTCCTTGCAATCCTCCTCATCGCGCTTCTCTCCCGATATCGTCAGGATTCCGTCGGCGACGCTGACGTCAATCTGGTCCTCCGACATGCCGGGGATCTCGGCCGAGAGTCGATATTCCTTGTCCTTCTCCGTCATCTCCAACGCCGGCAGGCTGAACATGCCGTCGAGCGCGGCGAGGCTGCCGAGGCGTGATCCGAACGCACTGCGCGCGGGCGAGGAGAAATTCTCGAACAACCGGTCAATCTCGCTGCGCAGCCAACCCAATGGCGCCTCGCCGCTCGACCGCGTCTTCGCTGGCAGATCCGCTTGCGTGCTCATCGTCCCGAACTCCGGCCGTGAAAATCGTGAAGGCGGCGTTCAGGACCACGTGGTCCGGGCGCCGGAAAAAATCACCTGCCCGTGCACCGGTGGCGATGCAGACGCTGCGCCGGCGGCCGGGGGGAGCCGCTTTCACACACGGGCAGGTGGGCTGCAAGGCAACCGGGCCACGAGAAGCGACGTGCACACGTGCAAGGAGGTGATCCGTATCCTGACGTGCCGCGATACGCTCCGCAGACTTCAGTCTTTATTGCTGCCGATCAACAGTTAGGGATGCCGGGTTTTTCGGAATATTGGGAAGAGTACCTAAGCTCGCGAAAGCCCCAATCTGGGATGGCCGCGCGCGACGATGGCGCACGACCGTTGGTGCGCTTCAGGGGCCCGTGACGCCCGGCAGACCCGCGCCGGTTTCAGGTCCGCGGGCTGCCCAGGCCGGCGGCAAATGCGATCCGCAGCGCGTCGGACAGGCTGCGCGCCTTCAGCTTGGTCATTACGTTTGCGCGATGCACCTCCACCGTGCGCACCGAGATTCCGAGGTCGTAAGCGATCGTCTTGTTGGGAAACCCTTCGGCAAGCTCCGCCAGCACTTCCCGCTCGCGCGGCGACAGGGCACCCAGTGCGAGGTCAGCGTTGGCCGCCCGGGTCAGCGCGTCTGCCGATTTCTCCAGCCGCTCGAACGCATGCTCCAGCGCGGCAAGCAGCACGTCGCCATCAAATGGCTTTTCGATGAAATCGACGGCGCCCGCCTTCATCGCCTTGACCGCGATGGTGATGTCCCCGTGACCGGTCAGCACGATCACCGGCATGGCGATGCCGCGTTCGATCAATTGCTGTTGCACCGCCAGCCCGTCGATGTCCGGCATGCGGACGTCGAGGAGGATGCAGCCGTTTTCCGCATGCCGCACCTCCTTCAGAAAGGCAGTCCCGCCCTCCCACGTTCGCGTGGCGAAGCCGAGCGTCTTGAGCATGAAGCTGGCCGATCGCCGGACCGCCGCCTCGTCATCGATGATGTGCACCAAGCGTTTGTCGTTCATTCTGCCAACTCCCGATCGGCCTGAACCATGGTAAAGTGAAACGCCGTACCCCCGCCCTCGCGCGGCTCGGCCCAGATCCTGCCGCCACTCGCCTCCACGATCGTCCGGCAAATCGACAGCCCCAGTCCCATGCCGCCGGCCTTCGTACTGTTGAACGCACGAAACAGCGTCGCCGCAACCTGCGGGGCAATGCCCGATCCGGTGTCGGCAACGGTGGCTTTCACGCATCCGTCGTCCTCGACCCGCGTCGACACCGACAGGTGGCGCTCTGGCGATTCCGCCATCGCCTCGATCGCGTTCCGGATCAGGTTGATCAGTACCTGCTGGATCTGAATCCGGTCCACCAGAACGGGGGATGCATTGGCGTCGATGTCGAAGGTGACCCAGATGCCGCGTTCACGCGCACCGATGAGCGCCAGCTGTGCCGCCTCTTCGATCAGTTGCGGCAGATCCTCGACCGTCAACTCCATCTCGCCGCGGCTTTCGAAGTCATGGAGGTGCCGCAGGATATCACCCGCCCGCAGACCTTCGCGCATCGCCTCCGCCAGTGCGTCGTCGATCATGTCACGATCCTCCTCATTTCCTTCCCGAAGAAGGTTTCGGATGCCGCGCATGTAATTGACGACCGCCGTGATCGGCTGGTTCAACTCATGCCGCAAGGTGGAGGCCATCGTGCCCATCGCGCTTCCCCGTGCGGCATGAACGAGGCTGGCGCGCAGTTCCTCCAGCCGCTCCTGCGTGCGACGGTGCTCGGTCAGATCGCGGATGAACGCGGTGAAGATCGGCTTCCCTTCGGTCACGGCCTGGCCGACCGCCAGCTGCAACGGAAAGGTCGACCCATCGCCCTTTCGCCCGAGCAAGGTTGAGCCCACTCCATCGCTGCTGTTGCGCGTTGCGGCGAGGTAATATTCGAGATCCCCCACCCTTCCCTGCGGGTCGGACGACGCGATCAGCCGCTGGAAGCTCGTGCCCACGACTTCGCTTTCGGACAGCCCGAAGAGGCGTTCTGCCGCCGCGCTGAAGGACAGGATGTTGCCAGCGCGATTTGTCACCACCATTGCGTCCGGCACGGTCGCCAGGATCGAGCGATAATGGTTCTCGCTGGCCGCAGCCCTGAACTGCTCGGCGCGCTGCTGCGTGATGTCGCGGATCAGCTTTCCATAGCCGCGCAGCGTTCCCGATTGATCATAGAACGCCTTGAGGTTGAACGATGCTAGGAACCGCGATCCATCCTTTCGGACATGCCAATCCTCGCCCCTGACCGCCCCCTTCACAGCCGCAGTACGAAGGTGATGATCCGGCACCCCCTCGGCCACTGCCATCTGCGTGTAGAAGATGGAGCAATGCTTGCCGATGACCTCGTCGGCGTTCCAGCCCATCAACCGGCGCGCTCCTTCGTTCCACACCGAAACACGACCGGCCGCATCATACATATAAATGGCGTAACCGGTCGCTCCCTCGATCAGCAGGTTCAGCTCATGCGCCGCCGTGCGTTCGCGCGCCGCGCGGGCGGAATGAAGGTAGGACAGGGCAACGACGCTACCGGACGACAGACCGAACAGCAGCAGAAGCCGCAGCTCATCCGTACTCGGCAACCATCCTATCCATGAGGTCACCGCGGCGGAGAGCGCAGCCGCCACACCGGCCCAGAACGGCCCCGCCAGCATGCCGGTGACGGAAATTGCGAAGAAGAACAGAAGAAATGGGGCCGCTGGGGGCGGCCCTTTATTGAGTGCATGTTGCACCAATGCAGCCAGCCCGACCACCCCCACGGCGATGCCGCAGCCAGTAAGCCCCGCGCGCAATGAAGCCCCACGTATGGAGTGCATCGGCTCTCCTAGTGCCGCACCATTTCCCCAGCGCGCGGCAACTCTTTGCTTAACATAAATTTTGGTACATTCGAAGACAATCTCGATTGTTGGTTACCGGTAGCGCACCAGGATGGAGCGGATCCTCTTCCGCTCATTGCCCAGCATACCGCCGTCGTGACCGGGGCAGAGTGACGGGCAAGTTGTTTCCAACGATATAGGCAAAACCCCTGATTGGCGGATCAGGGCGGGTCGGTGACACCCGTCAGACGCGCACGCCGGTCGTGCCCGGCCATCGGGGATGCGCCCCGGGCGCCCAACCAAAGACGCAATGTCGCGCACGAGCGCGAGCGGCGCTGCGCCATCTCGAGCCAAGGGATCGCATCAGGTGCAACAGGAATGACGATCTGTGGCACGACCGCTCGGACGAAGACGCGGTCGCGGATCGTGCCGATCGCGCTCATCCTGTTCACTCTTGGCGGCTGCTCCTTTGCGCCGAAACATGTTCGCCCGGCCGCGCCAGTGCCGCCGCGCTTCCCGGGGACGAACCCCGGCGGTGCGACCATCGCGGCGATCGGCTGGCAAGCCTTCTTTCGCGATCCGGAACTGCAACGCCTGATCGCACTCGCCCTGGCCAACAATCGCGACATTCGCGTGGCGGCTGCCCGCGTTCTGGAGGCTCGGGGCGCATGGCGGATCCAGGGCGCAGCGCTCTACCCGCAGATCGATGGTGCTGTCGCCGCCACGCGGGGCCGGACGCTGTACAACCTGCCAGGCAGCGCATCGACGCCGGTCGACGTTCGCTCCATCGGCGTTCAGGCGAATGCGGCGTGGGAGATCGATTTTTGGGGCCGGCTGCGCAATCTGCGCGATGCCGCGCGCTGGCAGTATCTCGCGACGGAAGAGGCGCGCCGCGGGGTTGCCACGCAACTGATCGCGCAGGTTGCAAACGGCTATCTGCTCGAACGGGAGTATCAGGAACGCGCCGATCTCGCCCGCCGTACGATCTCCACGCGCGAGGAGTCGCTGCGGATCGTCCGGCGACGCTACGAGGTGGGATCGGGAAGCAAGCTCGACATGACACAGGCGCAGGCGTTGCTGGGTCAGGCGCGCGCCGCGCTTCAGGCTCTCGAGCAGGATCAGGAGGTCAATCGCAACGCGCTCGCGCTTCTCGTTGGCCAGCCGGTGACATTGACCGCATCGGATCGGCGCTTCGCGCAGATCACCACCTATCTTCAGCTGCCGCCGGGGCTGCCGTCCGATCTGCTCACCAACCGGCCGGACATCGTAGCGGCGGAGCGTCAGTTGCTGGCGGCCAATGCGAACATCGGCGCTGCGCGCGCCGCGTTCTTCCCCAACATCACGCTTACCGCGGGAGGAGGGATCGCCAGCACCAGCCTTGGCGACCTGTTCAGTTCGCCGACGGGGGTCTGGAGCTTCGCGCCATCGCTGACGCTGCCGATCTTCAATGCGGGCCGATTGCGGGCCAACCTTGACGTGGCGGAGGCCAGAAAGATCTTGGCGGTGGCCGAATATGAGCGCGCGATCCAGATCGCGTTCCGCGATGTTGCCGATGCGCTCGCGCGGCGGCGACAGCTGTCGTTGCAGATCGAGACGACGCGCGGTGTGCTGGACGCGCTGACCGAGCGTGCGCGGCTGGCGACCTTGCGCTTCGATAATGGCCGTTCGGCCTATCTCGAAGTGCTCGATGCACAGCGCGACCTGTTCGACACACAGCAATTGTTGGTGCAGCTACGTCGTGCCGAGGTGGCGAGTGGAGTTGCGCTCTACGCCGCGCTCGGCGGCGGTTTCGCCCCGCAGCCCGTGTTCGATTCAGACGCTGTCGCCACGGGGAGGACACCGGCACCATGAGCAAATTGCGGGACAACCGCTGGATTTCGCGCGGGCTGATCGCGCTAGCCATCGTCGGCGTCGGGGTGCTGCTGTGGCTAGCCATGCGTCCATCCGGCCTCCCCGCCGGCATCGTCAGCGGCAACGGCCGGATCGAAGCGGTCGAGATCGACATTGCCGCCAAGATGCCCGGTCGCCTGCGCGACATCACCGTGAGCGAGGGGCAGTTCGTGCGTCAGGGACAGATCGTCGCCACCATGGATACGGACGCCTTGCAGGCGCAACTGGCGCAGGCGCGAGCGCAACTTGCCGAGGCGACGAACGCCATCCAGATCACCGAAGCGCAGGTGCTGCAGCGGCAAAGCGACAAGGCCTTTGCCCAGGCGACCGTTCGCCAGCGGGAGGCGGAACTGAACGTCGCCCGCAAGCGACTGGGACGATCCTCCACGCTCGCGAAGGAAGGTGCGACGCCGGTGCAGGAGCGGGACAATGACCAGGCGGCGGTCGAGGGCGCGTCGGCAGCCGTAGCCGCCGCTCAGGCGCAGGTCGCCGCGGTGGATTCTGCGATCCGCGCGGCCCGCAGCCAGGTGGTTGGGGCCGGCACGAACGTCGAGGCGACGCGCGCCACGATCGACCGGATCATGGCTGACATCAACGACAGCGTGCTGCGCGCGCCCCGCGCGGGCCGGATCCAGTACCGCATTGCGCAGCCCGGCGAAGTGGTGGCCGCTGGCGGCCGCGTGCTGACGATGATCGATCCATCGGACGTGTCGATGGTGTTCTTCCTGCCCGAAACGGTCGCTGGTCGGGTCGCGCTGGGTGACGAGGCGCGCATCGTTCTCGACGCGCTGCCGGATCGCTACGTTCCGGCACGGATCAGCTTTGTCGCGGACGTCGCACAATTCACCCCCAAAACCGTGGAGACATCCAGCGAGCGCGAGAAGCTGATGTTCAGGGTGAAAGCGCGCATCGATCCCGATCTTCTGCGTCGCCACGTCAACCTGGTGAAAACGGGGGTCCCCGGCGTAGCCTATGTCAGGATCGATCCCGGCGTGCCGTGGCCGGCCAGCCTGTCCCGTGTCGTGAGGGATTAGCAATGCTGGCGCCGGGCGCCTCCCCCCAGGTGTCAACCACCGCCGACGATCATGTCGCGCGACTGTCAAACGTGACCTTGCGCTACGGCCGGACGGTCGCGCTCGACAATCTCGACCTCATTCTCCCGGCAAGGCAGATGGTCGGCCTCATCGGTCCGGACGGCGTCGGCAAGTCCAGCCTGTTCTCGCTGATAGCGGGCGCGCGTGCCATTCAGGAGGGCAAGGTCGAGGTTCTTGGCGGCGACATGAGTGACAAGGCGCACCGCGACCTGGTCTGCCCGCGGATCGCCTATATGCCGCAGGGTCTCGGCAAGAACCTCTACCCTACCCTCTCGGTCGAGGAGAATCTGCAGTTCTTCGCGCGGCTGTTCGGGCAGCCCCCGGAAGAACGGCGCCAGCGCATCCATCAACTGACCCGAAGCACCGGGCTCGAGAACTTTCTCTCGCGTCCCGCAGGCAAGCTTTCCGGTGGAATGAAGCAAAAGCTGGGCCTGTGCTGTGCGCTGATCCACGAGCCGAGCCTGCTGATCCTCGACGAGCCGACCACCGGCGTCGACCCGCTGGCACGTGCGAAATTCTGGATTCTCATCGGCGAGATCCGCGAACAGAACCCGGGCATGAGCGTGGTCGTCGCGACCGCCTATATGGACGAGGCGGAACGGTTCGACTGGCTGGTCGCCATGGACGACGGCCGCGTACTGGCGACGGGCACGCCGGGCGAGCTGATGGCGCAGACATCGTCGCCGGGACTGGACGAAGCCTTTATCGCGCTGCTGCCCGACGAGAAGAAGCGTGATCACACGCCGGTCACGAAGCCGCAGCAGCAATTCAATGAGCAGAGCGTCGCGATCGAGGCGAACGATCTCACGATGCGCTTCGGCGATTTCGTTGCGGTGGACCACGTCAGCTTTCGCATCGGTCGCGGCGAGATCTTCGGGTTCCTGGGATCGAACGGCTGCGGCAAATCGACGACCATGAAGATGCTCACCGGCCTGCTCGAGCCGAGCGAGGGCGAGGCGAAGCTGTTCGGCAAGCCGATCGATCCCAAGGACATCAACGTCCGGCGCCGGGTCGGCTATATGAGCCAGGCCTTCTCGCTCTACAGCGAGCTGACGGTGCGCCAGAACCTGGAACTTCATGCGCATCTGTTTGCCGTGCCGCCCGCGGAGATCGCGGAACGCGTCGCCGAGATGATCCGGCGTTTCGGCCTCGACAATGCGGCGGAGGACTTGCCGCCGGTCCTGCCCCTTGGCGCGCGGCAGCGCCTTTCGCTCGCCGTCGCGATGGTCCATCGCCCCGAAATCCTGATCCTGGACGAACCCACGTCGGGGGTGGACCCGATCGCGCGGGACACGTTCTGGCGGCTGCTGATCGACCTGTCCCGCCGCGACCAGGTGACGATCTTCATCTCGACGCACTTCATGAACGAGGCCGAGCGCTGCGACCGCATTTCGATGATGGATGCCGGCAAGGTGCTCGACAGCGACACGCCGGAACGACTGATCGAGAAGCGCAGCGCCGCGACGCTGGAAGAAGCGTTCATCTCCTATCTGGAGGAGGCCAGCGATGAGGCGACGGCAGACGCCCCGATCCAGATGCCCACAGCAACGGCGCCGGAAGCCGCATCGTCGATGCGCCGCTTCAGCCCGCGGCGGATGTACAGCTACCTTTGGCGCGAGACGCTGGAGCTTCAGCGTGATCCGGTGCGCGGGGCGCTCGCGCTCGCCGGTTCGGTGATCCTCCTTCTGGTGATCGGGTTCGGGATCAGCCTGGACGTCGACAACATCCGCTTTGCCGTTCTGGACCGGGACCAGACCACCACCAGCCGCCAATATGAGCAGGAGATCGCAAGCTCGACTTATTTCATCCCGCGCCCGCCGATCACCAGCTACGACGACATGGACCGACGGATGCGCAGTGGCGACATTTCGCTGGCCATCGAGATCCCGCCGGGATTCGGACGTGATTTGCGGCGGGGAACGCCCCAACCCGTCGCCGCATGGTTCGACGGTTCGATGCCGCTGCGCGCAGAGACGATCCGCGGCTACATCCAGGGCCTGCATCAACGCTGGCTGGCGACAGAAATGCGCGACGCGGGCCTGACCGGTGCGGCGCGCGCGGGCGCGGACGGATCGGTCACGGTGCAGAACCGCTACCGCTACAACCCCGACGTGCGCAGCCTGCCGGCGATGGTGCCAAGCGTCATTCCCCTTCTGCTGCTGATGCTGCCCGCCATGCTGGCGGCGATGGCCGTTGTCCGGGAAAAGGAAACCGGATCGATCATCAATTTCTACGTGACGCCGGTGACGCCGAGCGAATTCCTGCTAGGCAAACAGCTTCCCTATGTCGCGCTGGCGATGATCAACTTCGCGATCATGGTGATCATGGGCCGCTGGGTGTTCGGGGTTCCGATCACCGGCAACTTACTGGCCCTCACGGTTGGCGCATTGCTTTTCTCCTTCGTCTCCACCGGCATCGGTCTCCTCGCCTCCTCCGTCACCCGCAGCCAGATCGCCGCGCTGTTCCTTGCCATGATCGGCACGCTGATCCCGACGCTGACCTATGGCGGCATGATCGATCCCGTGACCTCGTTGCAGGGCGGCGCGCGGATCTTTGGCGAAATCTACCCCTCGTCGCACATGATCACGATCACCCGCGGCGTGTTCAACAAAGGGCTGGGCTTCGAGAACCTGTGGTCGTCGCTATGGCCATTGCTCCTTGCGTGGCCGATCTTCACCGGAGCATCGATCCTGTTGCTCCACAAGCAGGAGCGCTGAGGCGATGCGCACGCTCTCCAACATATACCGGCTCGGCATGAAGGAGCTGTGGAGCCTGTGGCGCGATCCCGTGATGCTTCTGCTGATTGCCTTCACCTTCACCGGGGTGATCTACACCTCGGCCAAGGCGATGCCGGAAACGCTCCACATGGCGTCGATCGCGATTGTCGATGAGGATCGCTCCCCGCTGTCGCGGCGGATCATCGATGCCTTCTATCCCCCGCAGTTCGCCCCGCCGATGCTCATCAATAGCGCCCAGATCGATCCCGGTCTGGACACGGGACGCTATACGTTCGTGCTGCGCATTCCCACCAACTTCCAGCGTGACGTGCTGCGCGACCGCGCGGCGGAACTGCAACTGAACACCGACGCCACGCGGATGACTCAGGCGTTTACCGGCAGCAGCTATATCCAGCAGATAGCGCTGGGTGAGGTGAACAACTTCGTCGCCCGGCAACAGGGCAAAAGCGCGCTGCCGGTCGATCTGGAGGTGCGTGCGCGCTACAATCCTACGCTCAGCGCCATCTGGTTCGGCGCCCTCGTCCAGGTGATCGACCAGATCACCTTGCTGGCCATCATCCTGACCGGCGCGGCGCTGATCCGCGAGCGCGAGCACGGCACGATCGAGCACCTCCTCGTCATGCCCGTGACCCCGTTCGAGATCATGGCGAGCAAGGTGTGGTCGATGAGCCTGGTCGTCCTGGTGGCATCCTTCCTGTCGACGCAGCTGGTCGTGCGCGGATTGCTGCATGTCCCCATCGCGGGATCGCTGCCGTTGTTCTTCGCCGGCGCAACGCTCGCGATGTTCGCCACCACGTCGATCGGGATCTTCATGGCGACGGTTGCGCGCAACATGCCCCAGTTCGGGATGCTTGCGGTACTTGTCCTCCTGCCGCTGCAAATGCTCTCGGGCGGGATCACGCCGCGGGAAAGCATGCCGGAAATTGTTCAGAACGTGATGCTCGCGGCGCCGACCACGCACTTCATCAGCCTGGGTCAGGCGATCCTGTTTCGCGGCGCCGGCATTGATGTCGTCTGGCCGCAGATGATCGCGCTTGCTGCAATTGGCGCTGTATTCTTCGTCTTTGCCCTGCGCCGGTTCCGTGCCGTCATCACCAGAATGGCGTGACGTTCAGCTCTAAAGACTTCGATTAGATCATCCTTACGCACCGTTACGTATACCGTTCAGGTGCAGAAAGGCCCAGTTTCTTCATCCAGGCACCCACAAAGGCGCGGGGAAGAGGATGCGGTCGATTCTGCTTTATGCGAATGAGGATAGCGGCACGATCGATCGGGTCGAAGCTGCGCTCAATCTCGCCGGCGCCTTCAACGCCCATCTTCATTGCTTGCAGATGATCACGCCGGATACGTTCGTGGCGATGGATCCCTTTGGTGGGGTCTATCCGATGTTCGATCTGCTCGAGGACATGCGGGAGCGGGAGGCGAAGAACAAGCAGGAGATCGACGCCAAGCTGCAACGCGCGGACGCGCCGCGCACGTGGATCACCGGCACCCGCTATCCACGCAGCAGCGCGCTCGATCGCATGGCGCTGGTCGACCTGACCATCGTGAGCATTCCGCAGAAGGACGAGCTTGGCGATCGGCCGCCCCCGCCAGCGCGGCTCGCCACGCAAAGCAACACGCCGGTCCTCGCGATCGCTCCTGGCGGCACGCGTTTCGACGCTTACGGCAATGCCATGGTGGCGTGGAATGGTTCTGCGGAAGCGGCGCGCGCGCTGTGCGCGGCCGTCCCGCTCCTGTCGCGGGCTGAAAACGTGACGATCGTGCATATCGAGGAAGCGAAGCCCCATGCACTTTCGCCCACCGATGCCGCCGAATACCTCGGCTATTACGAGATCAGGTCGGATATCCGCGAAGTGGCCCGATCCGACCGGATCACCAGCGACGTGCTCGCCGAGGCCGCGGCACTGGCCGACGCATCATACATCGTCATGGGCGCCTACGGCCACGCGCGGCTGCAGGAGCGGATTTTCGGCGGTGTGACCCAGGCCCTCTCCACCAACAGCAATGTCAGTCTGTTCATGGCCCATTGAGGAGCACGTTCATGACCTCACCGTAGCGCCAACCGCGATCTGTGTTCCGAAAACATAAGAAAGGAGACGTGTCCGTGCCCACGACCTTCAGAAAAACCACCATCGCAGCCGCTCTGGCGATCTCCATTGGGGGACTCGCAGGATGCGCGACCACGCCAACGCCGTATCAACCGATGGGCTCCGGTAAGGTCAGCGGCGGCTATTCCGACACGCAACTTGCGCCTGATCGTTACCGCGTCACGTTCGTCGGCAACGATTACACCTCGCGCAAGACGGTGGACGATTACCTACTCTATCGGGCGGCGCAGCTGACGGCGCAGAATGGCTATCAGAGCTTCAAGATCCTCACCAACGTCAATGAAAGTGACGTCGAGACGCAATTGACGCCTGATCCGCTGTTCACCGGGCCCTATGGCTGGTGGCGCCCGGCATGGCGGTATTACGGACCGGCCGGATGGCGCAGCTGGAATCCGTGGACGGGCGATCCGTTCTGGGCAGATACCGTCGATGTCAGCACCGTCACCAAATACGAGGCGCAGGCCGATATCCTGATGCAGCGCGGGCCAGCGACGGGCAAGGGAAGCTTCAACGCCAACCAGGTGCTCACGGCCTTGGGACCGACAATCCAGCTTCCGAAGTCATAACCGTTCAATCGTAACAAGGCGGCCGCGCTGTCGGTGTTTCCCTGGCGGAAACTCCGGCGCCGCGGCCGCCCCCTTTTTACTCATCGGCACTCGGTACGGATGCTGCCGGTCGCTCAGAAGCCTTGATCACTGCCGCAGTGAATGATCCGGGTGCGTTTCTGCCGAAGTAGATTGTAGCCGCTCATCTCCCGATCAGCGCCAGCGCCGTTCAGCGGGCGTTCCGAAAGCCACCCCCAATCGCGATGCGCTTCAAGGTTGGGAGTGACGGATGACCCATTTCACGCGGCGCGCATTGCTGATCGGCGCGGGGATCGCGCTACCGGGGCTGATGGTGGCAGGCTGTGCCACGACAGCCATGTCGGGCGACATGACGGAGGCATTGCGACGGCTGCTGACAATTTCGAGCGAGCGTGCGCTGACCCGTCTTGTATCGGACACTGGCTTTCTCAACGATCCTGCGGCCCGGCTAACGCTTCCGGGCGTGGAAGGCGATCGATCCGGCGCTGTGTTGGGCGCCCTGCTACGCTCGGCACCGGTGCAGCGTGAACTCACACTCGCGATCAATCGCATTGCCGCGGATGCGGCCGACCGTGCGGCCCCGATGATCTTGGACTCGATCCGGTCCCTCACCTTCAGTGACGCGCTCGGCATTGTTCGCGGCGGGCCAACCGCAGCAACGGGTTATCTTCAACAAGCCATCGGCGATCGGATCCTCGATGCCATGCTGCCCGAGGTAGGCCGCGGATTGCGTCAGTTCGACAGCCAGTCTGTTCTCGGTCCCGTCATCCGCGCTGCGACCGGAATCAACGTCAGCGCTATTCAGAGGACGATCACGACCCAGGTAGCACAGACGATCTGGCGCGCGATCGGCAATGAGGAAGCCGCCATTCGCAACGATCCTGCACGCGCGGGCGACCGGCTCGTTGCCGCGATGCTGACGAGCGGGCGTCTGATGGGCGCAAGCCAAGGCGCAGCGGATCGCTGATAGCGGCTGATCGAGCTCACTGGCGAACGTCCCTGCCTCACGAGGCTGAACGGCGGCTGGCACTCATCTTGCTTTTGGGAGAAATCTGGTGAATAGTCGCATATCGGCTCTACGGCTCTAATCAGAGCGCGCCGCTAGTGAGCGCCGCATCCACCCGAACTCCCTCGCAGATGCGGCGCTCATGTAGATGCAGGTGTGAAATGATCCGCTTGCGTCATGCTCCATCCTCAGCGACATGCGCGAGACGGACCGGCAATCGCTGGGTCCCAGGCTTCCAGCCGGGCGCCTCGTCCCGTCAATCCTTTTGTCCGTCAGGGGCGAGGCGCTTGGGATTGTGACTGTTACGCTAATCCTGCCGTGCCGGTCTGCCGAAGCCTGACGTCCGACTTGTACCCGATCAGCCAAATTGATCGGGTTACGACATACGTGCTTGCGTAATTAGCAAGGTCAGGGCAACTTCCCCGCATAATAATTGCCGGCTCGCCGGAATATGAGGGGATGGTTGATGGAATATGCGAACGTCATTCTACTTGGCGCCGCTGGCGTTGGTGCCGTCACGGTCATGAGCGGCATGTTGCTGTTGGCGCGTCGCCCCCGATAATCCGGAATGCGGCCCGCGCCTGATGCCGAGTGTGGACGTACCTGGTCGCACTTGCACCCACCGCGGGCTGACCTAAACTGACCTAGTTCCTTCAGGTGGCGGCTTACTGACTGCGTCGCATGTCTTGTCGATTTGCGTACGAACTCAACCAGTGGCTCCGCTTTCCGCGACGGTTGAAGGGACGGCGGCGTACACGCCTGTGATGCCTGACTTCGCAAGTGCAGCCGCGTGCTCCGCCGTGATCGGCACGGCAAACAGATAGCCCTGGAGGTGGCTGGCCCCCGCGGCGCGCAGCATCGCCACTTGCCCATCGGTCTCGACGCCTTCCGCAATGACGCCAAGCCCTAGCGCCTGCCCGAGATGGATGATCGAGTGGACGATGGCGACCGACTCTCGCTCGCGCATCATCCCATCGATGAAGCTGCGATCGATCTTCAGGCTGTCGAGCGCGAACTTGCGGATGTTGTACAGGCTGGAATAGCCGGTGCCGAAATCATCGAGCGCGATGCGAAACCCCATCTGACGCAGCCGGTACATGGTGTCGGCGGCACGCTCCGCATCGTCCAAGATGGCGGTTTCGGTGATCTCGATCTGAAGGCGCGACGGCGCGACATTGGCACGCTGCACCTGCTCCATGACATAGCCGACGAAATTGTGCCGCCGAAACTGACGTGGCGAGAAATTGACCGAGACATATTGCCCCGGCCAGTCCTTCAGCACAGCGAGCGACCTGGCGAGCACCCAGTTCCCCAATTCGTGAATCAGGTTCGATTCCTCGGCGATCGGAATGAAGGCGGCCGGGCTGATCGGCCCAACCGCAACCGCATGCCAGCGCAACAAAGCTTCGAACCCGACGACCTCGAACGTGTCGGTCGCCACGATCGGCTGGAACAACATGCTCAATTCGTCGCGCGCGATCGCCTGACTGAGGTTGCTCTCGATCTGGCGGCGCAGCCGGATCCCTTCATCAAGGCTTTCGTCAAACAGCCGCGCCGCATTGCGCCCGCTTCGTTTCGCCTCGTTGAGCGCAAGATCCGCCCTGCGCATCAGGTCAACAGGGTCGCGCACGCCCGTTTCATGCGACACCATGACGCCGGCCGAAACGGAGCCGTGCACCGGATCGCCCATCACCCTCAATGAAACATCGCACGCCGCGACGATCCGCTCGCAAGCCATCAGCGCGGCTTCCGGGGCGACAGTGTCGAACAGCAGGCCGAATTCATCCCCGCCCAGCCGCGCAACCAGTGCGTTCTGCGGAACGGCCTGCTGAAGAATGGCGCACACGGCTCGGATCATCTCGTCGCCCGCCAGGTGCCCCAGCGTGTCGTTGACCAGCTTGAAACGATCCAGGTCGACCATGGCGACCGCGAACGGGCCGGGTCGGCGCACCCGCTCGTTCAGGGCATGTTGAAACGCCAGCCGGTTGGGCGCGTCGGTCAGCGCATCATGGCTGGCGACATGGATCGCGCGCTGCTCATTGGCCGCCAGCGCGGCTGCCTGCTGCTCAAGAAGCGCAATGTGCCGCGCGAGATTGGCCCGCAGGTCGGCAAGCTCGCGATCGACGTCCCAGCGCTTGCCGAGCGCGATCGCGGTCTGCACCACCTCCGCAGCTTTAAAGGGCCTCGCCAGATAGAACAGCTTGTCGGGAGGCCCCGCCACTTCGATGATTTCCGCCGGCGATACGTCCGAATAGCCAGTGACAATGACCAGATGGATGTTGGGATCGATCATCCGTATGCGGCGAGCCGTCTCCTTCCCGTCAATGCCTGGTGGCATCCGAACGTCGATGAAGGCGACCGGATAGGGCCGGCCTTCGTCCAGGGCAGCTTCGACGGCATGAACGGCATCAGGACCCTGATTGTGGAAGGTGCACTCGAACACCGGGATGCGCCATTTTCCCGTGCGCGATGCGCGCAAGGCCTCAGCGGGCGCGCCGGTCGTGCCGCCATCAGTTTCGAAGCTGCGGCGATAGATCTCCTGCACGGAGGGATCATCATCGACGATCAGCAGGCGCATCGATGTTGAACCGGTCATCACGCGACTGACCTCCCGCCCCTAACAACACATTGCATTAATGAGTTAATGAGCAGCGAACACAGCGTCTCTTAAGGGATAATCCGTTTTGGTGGCGCCAGTCGTATCTCTCTCCGTCAGATCACAGCCGATGCATTTGGACAGGCCACGATCACAATGCGCAAAGGTACGATGTAACTAGGTCCGAGCGAGTGCCTGCTCGCCCAGGACGATGGCGCCCAGCGGACCGGCATTATTGCCGAGCGACGGCGGGACGACAAAGGTGTCGACATCCTCCACTTCCGGAAGGGCGACGTAGCCGCCGAGTGAATGGCGCAACGCCGCACGGATCTGCGGAAAGAGGAACTGATTGCCGATCATTACCCCGCCGCCCAGCACGATCCTGCGCGGGACGCCGGTGAGCGTAATGGTGTGCAGCAATTGCGCCAAGGCATGCGTCACAGTGGCCCAGACCGGATGATCCGGCGGCACATCCGCCCCCGCCATCCCCGTCCGCGCGGCAATTGCCGGGCCGGACACCAGCCCCTCCACACAGGCACCGTGATACGGGCAACTTCCCGTCCATTCGTCCCCTGCCATGCGCACCGGACGAACATGGCCGAGTTCCCCATGCGTCAGCCCATCCACCGGGCGACCATGCGCCACGAGCCCAACGCCAACGCCGGTGCCGACCGTGATATAGGCCAGGTCGCTCAGCCCCGCGGCGGCGCCCCAGCGCGCCTCGCCGAGCGCCGCACCGACGACATCCGTGTCGAAGCCGGTGGGAACGCCGTACCGACTGCCGAGGCGCCGCGCGACGTCCGTGCCGCGCCAGCCCGGTTTCGGCGTCGATGTGATGTGACCGTAATCGGCAGCACGGCGATCGATGGAGATTGGTCCGAAGCTGGCGATTCCCAAGGCCTGGAAGCCGCGCCAACTGTCGATCACCCCCTCGATCGCGGCGAGTGTCTCCTCCGGCTTTCTCGTCGGCAGTTCGACACGCTCCAGGATTGCATCGGGGCCCTTCGCGAGGATCAGCACGCATTTCGTGCCGCCCAGCTCAACGCCGGCAATCAGGGGCGCGTCATCCACCTCAGGTCTCCAGCGCTGCCGTATCGATCCGCCGCAGCATGGCCACGAACCGGTCCAACTCGGCACGCGTAAACCGAGCGAATATCTTGCTCTCGAGTTCCAGCGCCTTGGGCGCGACGCTGGCGTAAAGATCGCGCCCTTCATCCGTCAGCGACAGGTGATGCGACCTCTTGTCTCCCGGATTGGGCGCGCGCGCGAGAAGTCCGCGCTCGACCAGCGCGATCGCCGCGCGGCTGACCGTCACCTTGTCCATTCGGGTGCGCTCGCCAATTTCGGCCTGGGTGATCGCTTCCACCTCGGCGATCACGGCCACTAGCCGCCATTCGGGAATGGTGAGCCCGAACAGCGATTCATAGGCCTTGGCGATGCGGTCACTCACCAGGTTTGAGGTGATCGACAGCCGATAGGGCAGGAACCGGTCAAGCACGAGCTGGTTGGTCATGAAGCAACCGGTAGCATTTGACACGGATCGCTCAAGCCGCGATCATAGTCACAAATGTTACCAATTGAGGATGCGCCAATGTCTGCCGACAACCCACTCGGCCTCAACGGCTTTGAATTTGTGGAATTTACCTCGCCCGACCCAGAGGCGATGGCGAAGCAGTTCGAGCAGCTGGGCTTCGTGCCAACGCACCGTCACCCGACGAAAAACATCACCCGCTACAAGCAGGGCCGCATCAACCTGATGCTGAACCGCGACGAGGCAGGGCGGGTGAAGCAGTTCCGCAACGAACACGGCGCCTCGGCCAGCGCGATGGCGTTCCGCGTCGCCGATCCGAAGAAGGCGCTGGAATGGGCGCTCGCCAACGGTGGCAAGCCGACCGAGGAAGACGACACCGTCATCATGGGGATTGGCGGCTCGTACCTCTATTTCATCCAGGACGGCATCGACCTGTATGAGAACTGGGCCGAGTTCGACGGCTGGCGCGAGGCGGAGGCGAAGAACAACGTCGGGCTCGATCTGCTCGATCACCTCACCCACAATGTCCGCCGCGGCCAGATGCAGGTGTGGAGCCAGTTCTACCGCACGCTCTTCAACTTCGAGGAGCAGAAGTATTTCGACATCAAGGGCAAGGCGACCGGCCTGTTCAGCCAGGCGATGATCGCGCCCGACAAGGCAATCCGGATCCCGCTGAACGAAAGCCAGGACGACAATTCGCAGATCGAGGAATTCATCCGCGAATATCAGGGCGAAGGCATCCAGCACCTCGCACTGACCACCGACGACATCTACGACACGGTCGAGCGGCTGCGCGCGCGCGGCGTCAAGCTGCAGGACACGATCGAGACTTATTACGAGCTGGTCGACAAGCGCGTCCCCGGCCACGGCGAGGATCTCGAGCGGCTGCGCAAGAACCGCATCCTGATCGACGGCTCGGTCGAGAATGACGAGGGCATCCTGCTCCAGATCTTCACCGAAAACATGTTCGGCCCGATCTTCTTCGAGATCATCCAGCGCAAGGGCAACGAAGGCTTCGGCAACGGCAACTTCCAGGCGCTGTTCGAAAGCATCGAGCTGGATCAGATCCGTCGGGGCGTGATTAAGGTCGATGCCTGACCGATGATCGAGGCGTCTGCCTCGATCGAGGTGCGGCGCTCCGGCGCCGCCATCGACCGGCCAGCGCGGCAAAGCCGGCGCACAAGGCGCGGCTTTGCCGCGTCTGACGCGCCGGCGAGCCCCACCAACCGACACCCGTAATCAAAAACAAAACCCGCCCGAGGTGAGGATGCCTAACGACACCACCGCCCACTACACCCCCGGCTTCGGCAATCATGTCGCGACCGAGGCGGTGCGAGGCGCCCTCCCCATCGGCCGCAACTCGCCGCAAAAGCCGCCCTTCGGCCTTTACGCGGAGCAGCTCTCCGGCACCGCCTTCACCGCGCCGCGCCACGAGAACCGCCGCTCGTGGCTCTATCGCCTGCGCCCCTCGGCCGAGCACCCGCCGTTCACCCGCTACGAAAGCGCCGTGCGGTTCGCGCCGGGCACGGTCAAGGAACCGCTCGCCCCCAATCGCCTTCGCTGGGATCCCGTAGGCGGTGACACTGGCGTCGATCTGATCGACGGCATGACGACGATGCTCGCCAATCGTGATCCCGCCGACCTCGAAGGCGTCGCGATCCACCTCTACGCCGCCGATCGCGACATGGAGAACCGCGTCTTCGTCGACGCGGACGGCGAATTGCTGTTCGTGCCGCAGGAAGGCCGGCTGGCGCTGCTGACGGAGCTTGGCCGGATCGACATCGCGCCTGGGCAGATCGCGCTGGTTCCCCGCGGCGTCCGCTTCCGCGCGCTGCTGCCGGACGGCTCAGCCCGCGGTTATGCGCTGGAAAATCACGGCGCGATGTTCCGCCTGCCCGATCTCGGGCCGATCGGCGCCAATGGCCTCGCCAACCCGCGCGATTTCGAGACGCCGAACGCCTGGTTCGAGGATCGCGACGAGCGTTTCGAGGTGATCCAGAAGTATTTCGGCAACCTGTGGCATACCGAGCTTCATCACTCCCCGCTCGATGTGGTCGCCTGGCATGGCAATCTCGCGCCGTGGCGCTACGATCTGGCGCATTTTAACACCATCAACACCGTCAGCTTCGACCATCCCGATCCGTCGATCTTCACCGTGCTGACCTCGCCCAGCGACGTGCCCGGCCGCGCCAATGCCGATTTCGTGATCTTCCCGCCGCGCTGGATGGTGGCGGAGGACACGTTCCGCCCACCCTGGTTCCACCGCAACATCATGTCCGAGGCCATGGGCCTCATCACCGGCGCCTATGACGCCAAGGCGGAGGGCTTTCGCCCCGGCGGCCTCTCGCTCCACAATCTGCTGAGCGGCCATGGGCCGGACAAGGCGACGTGGGATGCCGCATCCAACGCCGATCTGAAGCCGCACAAGATCGGCGGCACCATGGCCTTCATGCTGGAAAGCTGCTGGCCCTATCGCCCAACCGCCTTCGCGCTCGAGCACGCCCAGCCTGATTACGACGCCTGCTGGGCCGATTTCCCCAAGGCGAAGCTCCCCTGACCGAGCGTCTTACCGCCACGCCGGCCGGCATCGCGCTCGGCCCGCTCGATCAGATCGCGGACGGCGCCGCGCGCAGCTTCGTCATCGAAATGCGCGCCGGCCGCTTCCACGGTTTCGCCGTCCGCCGCGGCGACCAGGTGTTCGGCTATGTCGATCGCTGTCCGCACATGGGCCTGCCGCTCGCACAGAAGCTCGACGATTATGTCGCTGCGGATCGCATCGCATGCAGCTGGCACGGCGCGCTGTTCGATATCGAGAGCGGCGCGTGCGCCGGTGGCCCCTGCCCCGGCACCACCTTGACGCGGTGGCCCCTTACGGTGGAGGCTGGCACGATAATTACAGGGTGAGGGAGAGGCCATGAAGGCGCGCGCGAACGGCATGGAGCTGGAATATGAATCGTTCGGCAACCCCGCCGATCCCACTATCCTCCTCATCATGGGCCTGGGCGCACAGCTGACGCTCTGGTCGCTCCCGTTCGTCGAGGCGCTGGTCGAACGCGGCTTTCACGTCGTCCGCTATGACAATCGCGACGTCGGCCTGTCGACCAAGCTCGATCACGCCCGCCCGCCCCGCATCGGCATGTTGGTACTCCAGCGCCTGCTACGCCTGCGCCCGCGTGTACCGTATACGATCGGCGACATGGCAGCCGACGCCGCCGGCCTGCTGGACGCGCTGGGGATCGAAAAGGCGCATATTGTCGGCGCCTCGATGGGCGGGATGATCGCGCAGGTCTTCGCTGCCACCTATCCCGATCGCACGCTGTCGCTCACCTCGATCATGTCCACCACCGGCAATCCCCGGCTGTCGCGCGCCTCGCGCGAAGCGATGGATGTCCTCGTCAACCGCCCCAAAACGGACGACTTCGAGGCGCTCGTCGCCCATGGCGTCCGCGCGTCCAAGGTGCTTGCCGGCCCCGCCTTTCCGGTGGAGCCCGAGGTGCTGGAAGCGCGCGTACGCGAAACGATCCAGCGTTCGAACTATCCCGATGGCTTCGCGCGGCAAGTGGCCGCGATCGTCGCCGACGGCGATCGGCGCGAGCGGCTGAAGACGATCAAGGCGCCCGCGGTCGTCATCCACGGCACCGACGACACGCTGGTGCCGATCGACGGCGGCCGCGATACCGCCGCCAGCATCCCGGGCGCGCGGCTGGTGGAGGTTCGCGGCATGGGCCACAACGTGCCCGTTGAGGTCATCCCCGAGATCGTCGACGCGATCGAAAGCGTCGCGCGGTGAGCGGCCGCACGCTCCGCATCGATTTCGTCTCCGACGTCGTCTGTCCCTGGTGCCTGATCGGCCTCGCCAACCTCGAACGCGCGCTCGCCAACCTTGGCGACGAGGTACCGGTGGAACTCGTCTTCCACCCGCTCCAGCTAAACCCCGGCCTCCCGCCGGAAGGCGAACTGGCGGCCGACAATATCGCCCGCAAATATGGCATCACGCCCGATCAGGCGCGCCGCCGCGGCGGCGGCGTGCGGGCGGCGGCGGAGGCCGCCGGCGTATCGATGGCTGGCCGACCGGATCGGCTCTACGACACGTTCGACGCGCATCGCCTGCTTCATTGGGCGGGGCACCAAGGGCGGCAATTGGCGCTCAAACATGCGCTTCTGCGTGCATATTTCGACCAGGGGCGTGCAATCTCCGACCATCACGTGCTGGCCGATGCCGCCGCTGGTGCAGGTTTGGACAGGGAAATGGCGCTCCAGATCCTCGCCCGGGGCGATTTTGCGGCCGAGGTGGCCGATGACGAGATCGAATGGCGGTCCGAAGGCATCGCCTCCGTCCCTACCATGGTGATCGACCGCGAATTCGTCATCAACGGCGCCCAGGAACCCGATCGCATCGAGCGCGCGCTGCGGAAACTGGCCGCGCGCTAGCCGCCATCTTGGCTCGATCCGCTTAGGGGCATGGGCTCAGAATGGCGCCGCCACGGCCTTCTGCGCCTCCTTCGCGCGCGAAAACCCGTCGCGTGCCTTCAGCCGCTCCCAATAAGCGGCGACTTGCGGCGGAAAGCCATTGTCGATCTTCAGGCTCTTGGCGAGGAGCAGTGCGTAACCCACGGAAATTTCGGCCGCCGTGAAGCGTCCGCCGACCAGGTATTCGCGGTCCCCCAGCGCCCGCTCCACATGCCGCAGCCGTGAGTGGAACCACTGCGCATAATCATCCGCCGCCTGCGGCAGGCGCCGCTCCGGCGGCTCCAGCATGCGATATCGCAGCACCAACGTCTGCGGGAAGGTCAGCGTCGCCTCGCCGAAATGCAGCCAGTTCAGCCACACGCCATAGTCGGGCGAGCCAGGCTCCACCACCAGATCATTCGGGCCCGCACGCGTCGCGAGATACTGAACGATCGCGGCCGATTCCGTCATCCGCGTCTCGCCTTCCACCAGCAGCGGGATCGTGCCGAGCGGATTGACGTCGAGGTAAGACGGCTCGCGCACCCGCGGCGGGAACGGCAGCAGGTGGAGCTTATAGTCGAGCCCCAGTTCCTCCAGCGCCCACAGCGCCCGAAAGGATCGCGCATCCGCGCAGTGATACAGTTCGATCATCGTGTCCCCCAAATCACCAGGTATCGATATAGCGGCCAGACCGGCGCGCCGGCGTCGAGGCGAGCCCGCGCAGCAGCCAGGCCCGCGTGTCCGCCGGGTCGATCACCGCGTCGATCTCAAGGAACTGAGCCACTGACACAGCTTTGCCGCGCTCGTATGAATGCGCGACAAGTTCTTGATATCGCGCCTCTCGTGCCTCGGCATCCTGGATTGCCTCAAGCTCCTTCCGGTAGCCGAGTCGAACCGCCCCTTCGAGCCCCATGCCCCCGAACTCACCGGTCGGCCACGCGACGGTGAACGGCCCGGCATGGAGCGATCCGCCCGCCATCCCCTGCGCGCCAAGCCCGTATGCCTTGCGCACCACGACCGTGAAGATCGGGACAGACAGCGCCGCCCCGACCACGAACATGCGCGAGGCACGGCGGATCGGCGCGGTCTTCTCCGCCTCCGGCCCGACCATGAAGCCAGGCGTGTCGCACAGCGAGACGATCGGCACGCCGAACGCGTCGCACAGCTGAAAGAAGCGCGCCGCCTTGTCCGCACCTTCCGCGTCAATTGCGCCCGACAAGTAGCGGCAATTATTGGCAATCACGCCCACGGCACGGCCGTCCAGCCGCGCCAGCCCGGTGATCATCCCCTTCGCCCAGCCACCGCGCAGCTCGATGAAGGAACCAGTGTCGAACAGCCCGTCGATCGCGCGGCGGATGTCGAACACGCGCAGCCGATTCTCTGGCACCACGTGCCGCAACAGCCGCTGGTCCGGCGCATCTCCGCCCGCCACCCGCCCCTGGAAAAACGACAGCAGCCGCCGCGCGAGATCGGTCGCCTCCGCCTCATCCTCTGCCAGCACGTCGATCGCACCGCTGTTCCAATGCACCTCGACCGGCCCGACTTCCTTGGGCGAATAGACGCCGAGCCCACCGCCCTCGATCATTGCCGGGCCACCGACGCCGATATGCGCGTCGCGCGTGGCGATCGTGATGTCGCAGCTGCCGAACAGCACGGCATTGCCCGCAAAGGAATAGCCCGACGTGATGCCGATCCTCGGCGCAACACCGGACAGCGCGGCAAAGCGGCTGAACGTCGGCACGTCGAGCCCCGTCGCGCCGACCGAATCGACGTCCCCCGGCCGTCCCCCGCCGCCCTCGGTATAGAAGACGATCGGCAGCTTCAGCTCGCCCGCAATACCGAGCAGCCGATCGGTCTTGCGGTGGTTCATATGGCCCTGCGTGCCCGCCAGCACGGTATAGTCATAGGCGAGGCCAAGGCACTTGGCGGCTTCCTCGCCATGATCCGCGGCATTCACCGTGCCGATCCCGCCGATCAGGCCGTCGGCGGGGGTGTTGCGCATCAGATCGTCGAGGGTCCGGCGCCGTCGCTGCGCCGCGATCGTCAGCGCGCCATATTCGATGAAGCTGCCCGGATCGAACAGGTCGTCGATATTCTCGCGCGCCGTGCGCTGGTTGGTGCGCCGCCGCCGCTCCACTGCCGCCGGGCGATTGGCGTCGAGCCCCAGCGCATGGCGTGCGCGCACCTCGGCCAAGTCGTCGCGAATCAGGTCGAGGTCGAGCGCCGCGGCTTCGGCCGCCACATCCTCGTCACCGCCGGCTGGCTCGATCGAAACGAACACCGCGCCCTCGTCGATCACCCGCCCGGACTCGGCCACGACCGCGCGTACCACGCCCCCGTGCGTCGCGATCACGGCATGCTGCATCTTCAGCGCTTCGATCGTCCCCACTTCGGCACCGCGCATCACCCGGTCCCCCGGCTGCACCCCGATCGCCACCACCACGCCAGCGAGCGGCGCGACGATCGCCTGCGCGTCGACGGGCGCGGCGGGTGCTGCGGCAGCCACGGCAAAATCGCCGACGCTGCGATCGAACCAGCCGGTGTCTACGTCGCCCGCCGCCACCTCGGCGCGCGCGAGCAGCGCCGCATGCAGCGGCAGGTTCGTCGCAACACCCCCGATCTCGAATTCCGCCACCGCGCGCCGTGCCCGCGCCAGCGCCGATTCCCAGTCCGGCGCATGGACGATCAGCTTGGCGAGCAGCGAATCGAACCGTGGGTTGGCTGCCATGCCCGCCTTCAACGCGCCGTCGATGCGGATACCCGGCCCGCCGGGCACCTCGACATTGCTAATGGTGCCGCCCGACGCACGCGGCATGCCGTCGGCACCGATCGTCTCGGCATTGATGCGCAGCTGGATCGCCACCCCGCGCGTTCCCGGCCGCTCCGCCGGCACGCTGCCGCCCTCGGCGAGACTAAGCTGGAGGGCCACAAGGTCCAGCCCGGTCACCTCCTCGGTCACCGTATGCTCCACCTGAAGACGCGGGTTCACCTCGAGGAAAGCGAACGCCTCCGGATCATCAGCGGCGCGCTCCTTGTCGACCAGGAACTCCGCCGTCGCCAGCCCGACATAGCCGGTGTCTTCCAGCAGGCGTTCCGCGGCCCGCTCGATCCGCGCGGCAAGCGCCGGGTCGAGCGTTTGCGCCGGCGCAATCTCGATCAGCTTCTGGTGCCGCCGCTGCACCGTGCAATCCCGGGTACCGAGCGCGATCACCCGGTCGGCAGCATCGGCCGCAAGCTGCACCTCGATATGCCGCGCCGCAGGGATATAGCGTTCGACCATCACCTCGGCCGATCCGAACGCCGCCAGCGCCTCCGCGCCCGCCGCCTCGATCTGCGCCGCCAGCGTCGCCGGGTCGTGCACGACGCGGATGCCGCGGCCACCGCCGCCGGCCAGTGCCTTCACCACCACCGGTCCCCTTGCCTCGGCCCCCTCGGCCAGCACCGGCACGCCCACCGCCTGCGCATGGCGCTTGGCGACCGCCTTGTCGCCGAACAGCGCCAGCAGCCTCGCCTCCGGGCCGACGAACAACAGCCCGGCCTTGGCACAAGCCTCGGCAAAAGCCGCATTCTCGCTGAGGAAGCCGTAGCCGGGATGAACCGCATCGCAGCCTGCCTCGCGCGCCGCGGCGATCATCGCATCAAGGGAAAGATAGGCCGCCGGACCTTCGCCGCTCAGTCCGATTGCGCGGTCAGCGGCGCGCACATGCGGCGCGCTCGCGTCATCGGCGGAATGAACCGCGACCGTCTCGATTCCCATGGCAGCAGCCGTGCGTGCGACACGAATCGCGATCTCGCCGCGGTTAGCGATCAACAGGCTTTTTATCGTGCCTCTCCCTTTCAGCCTTCTTTCACGTCGTCATGCCGAAGCATCAACCTCTTTTCGCCTCGGCTGTCCTGACGTGTAAGGGGCAGCAGAAGGTCGAACCCCGCGTTCGATGTCAGGACAGGTTGAAGGCATGAACCCCAGGCTGAAATCAATCATCGGCGGATCGACGGGCAATCTCGTCGAATGGTATGATTGGTATGCCTATGCGGCCTTCTCGCTCTATTTTGCGCCTCATTTCTTTCCGGCGGAGGATCAGACCGCGCAATTGCTGAGTGCGGCGGCGGTATTTGCGGTCGGCTTTGTCATGCGGCCGATCGGTGCGTGGATCATGGGGGTCTATGCCGATCGTCGCGGCCGCAAGGCGGGGCTGACGCTGTCGGTCACCTTGATGTGCGCCGGATCGCTGCTGATCGCCATCACGCCCGGCTATGAGACGATCGGCGTCTTGGCGCCCGGCCTGCTGGTGCTCGCGCGGTTGATGCAGGGGCTGTCGGTTGGCGGCGAATATGGCGCCAGCGCGACCTATTTGTCGGAGATGGCAGGGCGTGACCGGCGCGGTTTTTACTCCAGTTTTCAGTATGTCACACTGATCGCCGGGCAGCTCACGGCACTCATGGTGCTGCTGGTCCTGCAGGTCACAATGGATGAAAGCACCCTGGATTCCTGGGGCTGGCGGATCCCCTTTGCGATTGGCGGGGTGCTCGCGATCGTCGTGTTCCGCATCCGTCGGGGGCTCGCCGAAACGGAAAGCTTCAAGAACAGCAGCGGCCCGAAGTCGGGGTTCTGGACGCTGGTGACTCACCACCCGCGGGAGACCGCGACGGTGATGCTGCTGACGGCGGGGGGCACGCTCGCCTTCTACGCCTATTCGGTCTACATGCAGAAGTTCCTGGTCAATACCAGTGGCTTCGACCGGGAAGTTGCGAGCCGGATCAATGCCGCGACCCTGTTCTTCTTCATGTGTTTGCAGCCGGTCGCCGGCGGCTTGAGCGACCGGATCGGACGCAAGCCGCTGATGATCGCGTTCGGCATTGCGGGGTGCCTGTTCACATATCCGATCTTCGTCGCGCTGGAGAGCGTGCGCAGCCCGTTCGTCGCTACTGGTCTGGTGATGGCGGCGCTGGTGATCGTGACCGGTTATACATCGATCAATGCGGTGGTGAAGGCGGAGTTGTTCCCCGCGAACATCCGCGCGCTGGGCGTGGCGCTGCCCTATGCGCTGGCCAATACGCTGTTCGGTGGGACGGCGGAATATGTCGCGTTGAAGTTCAAGGACCTCGGATGGGAGCGCGGATTCTATTGGTATGTGACGGGAATGATTGGCGTTTCCCTGATCATCTACCTCAGGATGCGCGACACCCGTGTGACCAGCCGGATCAACGAGGACTGAGCGCAGGGACGGCGCGGGCGGCCTCCGCCGGGTCGATCCCCGGGCGGGTGCCGGCATCGATCGTTTCGTCGCCCCGCGCCACGCGCGCCGCCTTTTGGATGGCCTCCACGAGACGCGGGTAGATGCCGCAGCGGCACAGATTGGTGATGGCCCGGCGAATATCGGCCTCGGACGGATCACGCCTGGCCTTGATCAACGCCGATGCTGCCATGACCATGCCAGGGATGCAGAAGCCGCATTGCACGACATTGCCGTCGAGCATGGCGAGTTGCACCGGATCGGCGCGATCGCGCGACAGGCCCTCGATCGTGGTGACGAAGCTGCCCTCGACCTCAGCGATCGTCACCTGGCACGACCGCACGGCGCGGCCGTCGACATCGACCGTGCATGCCCCGCACGCGCCCGTGCCGCAGCCATATTTGGCGCCGGTCAGGTTGGACGCGTCGCGCAGCGCCCACAACAGCGGGGTCGCCGGATCGAGCAGATACTCGACGGCTTCATTGTTGACGGTCAGTTTCGTCATGGGCGCGTCTTAGCGCGAAAACGCTGCGCGAAAAGCGCCACCCCGTGCCGGAGCGCGGCGTGGCGCCTTTCCCTCAATAGCCGAGCGCCGCAATCTCGTCCGCCGAGAAGCCGAGATCACGCAGCACGGCCGCGTCCTGCCGATCGTCGCCAAGCGCGGGCGCCACGGTGCTGCTTTTGGAATAACGCGGTGCAGGTGCGGGCTGCTTGATGCCGCCTGCTTCGACAAAGGTGCCGCGCGCCTTGTTGTGCGCATCGTCATACGCCTCATCGAATCCGAGCACGGGGGCGAAGCAGACATCGTGGCCCTTGAACGCTGCGACCCATTCGTCGCGCGTCTTCGTCTTGAACAGGGCGGTCAGTTCATCCTTGAGCGCCGGCCATTGCCGCTGGTCCATCTGCGCCGACCATTTGTCGTCGCTGAGCCCCATTACCTTGCGGAACTCGGCGTAGAATTGCGGCTCGATCGCGCCGAGCGAGATGAACTTGCCGTCGCTCGTCTCATAGGTGTCGTAGAAATGGGCGGCGGTATCGAGCAGGTTGGTGCCCCGCTCGTCGCTCCACCGGCCCATGCCGCGGAAGCCCCACATCATGGTCATCAGCACCGCCGACCCGTCGGTCATCGCGGCATCGACCACCTGCCCCTCGCCGGTGCGCGCCGCATGAAGCAGCGCGGCGAGCATGCCGTAAGCGAGGAACATGCCGCCGCCGCCGAAATCGCCCGCGAGGTTGATCGGGGGCGTCGGCTTCTCACCCTTGCGCCCAAAAGCGTGGAGCGCACCGGAGATGGCGATATAATTGATGTCATGGCCGGGTTCGGGCGCCATCGGACCGTACTGGCCCCAGCCGGTCATGCGGCCGTAGACGAGCTTGGGATTGTCGGCGAGCAGCACATCGGGGCCGAGGCCGAGCCGCTCCATCACGCCGGGACGGTACCCCTCGATGATGGCGTCCGCTCCCTTCACGATCTTGCGCACGGCCGCGATCGACTTGGGATCCTTCAGGTCCATGCCGATCGACTTGCGGCTGCGCAGCAGCGGATCCTTTTCCGCCACGCCATTGCCCTGCGTCTTGCCCGGCCGATCGATGCGAATTACCTCCGCGCCGTGATCGGCGAGCATCATGCCGGCAAACGGGCCCGGGCCGATCCCGGCGAATTCAACGATACGGATACCGGCAAGGGGTGGCGTGCTCACGGATGCTCTCTCCTGTCTGATTTGCAGGGAGAGGTATCGCGGCGAGGACGCGAGCACAACAAAAGTTATGCTGGCATAGCGGCGCCCATCAGGAGCGGAGCGTTGGTGCCCCCTTGTCGAGCGCAAGCGCGGCGTCCGAGAACTGAATCGGCGTGCGCAGGCCGGCGATCGGCCGCGTCTCGTTTGCGGGCAGCACCATGCCGCGTGCCTGGACCTGCGGGTCGTTCAGCGCCTGCTCGACGGTATTGATCGGCCCCGCGGGCACCCCCGCCGCCTCCAGCTTCGCGAGCAGATCGTCGCGTTCGAAAGCGCGGCAGCGTTCCTCGATCAGCGCAAACAAGGGCGCGCGATGTTCGATCCGGCCGGCGTTGGTGTCCCATCGCGGGTCCGGCCCGATCCCGACGATCGCGGCGAAGCGGTGATATTGCGCGTCATTGCCCACCGCCAGGATGAACCAGCCATCGCTGGTCGGGAACACGGCATAGGGACTGACATTGGCATGGGCATTGCCCATCCGCGCCGGATTCTCCCCGCTGGCGAAATAGTTTGCCGCCTGATTGGCGAGCACGCCGACCATCGTGTCGAGAAGCGCGCAATCGACCTGCTGGCCACGCCCGGTGCGCGCGCGCATCATCAACGCGGCCTGGATGCCGATCGTGGCATAAAGCCCGGTCATGATGTCGGCAAAGGCGACGCCGATCTTCTGCGGCGCGCCGTCCGGCTCCCCGGTCAGCGACATGATCCCGCCCATGCCCTGGATGATGAAATCATAGCCGGCACGGTGGGCATAGGGCCCGGTCTGGCCGAAGCCGGTGATCGAGCAATAGACGAGCCGCGGATGATCGGGCGCGAGGCTGGCGTAATCGAGGCCGTATTTGGCTAGGCCGCCGACCTTGAAATTCTCGATCACCACATCGGCGTCGGCGATCAGCGCCTTCACCCGCGCCACGTCCTCCGACTTCGTAAAGTCGGCGACGATGCTGGTCTTGCCGCGGTTGCACGCGTGGTAATAGGCCGCCGCGCGGTCGCCCTCATGCTCCACGAACGGCGGGCCCCAGGTGCGGGTGTCGTCCCCCGCCGGGCTTTGCACCTTGATCACCTCGGCCCCGAGGTCGGCCAGGATCTGCCCCGCCCAAGGGCCGGCGAGGATTCGGGCAAGCTCGACGACCTTGATGCCCTTGAGCGGGGTTTCCTTCATGGGCCGGCGCTCAGAAGGCGGCGATGCCGGTGATCGCGCGACCCAGGATCAGCGCGTGCACGTCATGCGCCCCCTCATAGGTGTTCACCGTTTCGAGGTTCATCACGTGGCGCATCACCTGATACTCGCCCGAAATGCCGTTGCCGCCGTGCATGTCGCGCGAGACGCGGGCGATATCGAGCGCCTTGCCGACATTGTTGCGCTTCACGATGGAGACCATTTCCGGCGCGAAGCGGCCCTCGTCCATCAGGCGGCCGACACGCAAGGAGGCCTGCAGGCCGAGCGCGATCTCCGTCTCCATGTCGGCCAGCTTCTTTTGATAGAGTTGAGTCGCCGCAAGGGGCCGGCCGAACTGGTGACGGTCCAGGCCGTACTGCCGCGCGGCGTGCATGCAGAATTCCGCCGCGCCCATCGCGCCCCAGCTGATGCCGTAGCGCGCGCGGTTGAGGCAGCCGAACGGCCCCTTCAGCCCCTGAACGTCGGGGAGCAGCGCGTCTTCGCCCACCTCGACATCGTCCATCATCACCATGCCGGTGATCGAGGCGCGCAGCGAGAGCTTGCCCTCGATCTTCGGCGCGGTGAGGCCCTTCATGCCCTTTTGCAGCACGAAGCCGCGGATCGCGCCGCCATGCGCGTCGCTTTTTGCCCAGATGACGAACACATCGGCGATCGGTGCGTTGGAGATCCAGGTCTTGCTGCCGGAAATACGATAGCCGCCGTCGGTCTTGACCGCGCGGGTCTTCATGCCGCCGGGGTCGGAGCCGGCGTCCGGCTCGGTCAGGCCGAAGCAGCCGATCCACTCACCACTGGCAAGCTTGGGCAGATACTTCCGCTTCTGCTCCTCCGAGCCATAGGCATGGATCGGGTACATCACGAGGCTGGACTGCACGCTCATCATCGAGCGGTAGCCCGAGTCGATCCGCTCCACCTCGCGCGCGACCAGGCCGTAAGCGACATAGGATGCGCCGACGCCGCCATATTCCTCGGGCACGGTTGGCCCGAGCAGGCCGAGCGCCCCCATTTCGCGGAAGATTTCCGGATCGGTATGTTCGTTGGCGAAAGCCTCGATGATGCGCGGCGCGAGCTTTTCCTCGGCATAGGCACGCGCAGTATCGCGCACCATCCGCTCATCCTCGGTCAGTTGTTCGTCGAGGAGAAAGGGATCCGCCCAATCGAACGCGCCCATGCCGGCCATAATCTGCTCCACCTAAAAGCTGGTCCGCCCCGATCGCGGTCGCCGGCCGCGCGCTTCGCCCCAATCCTGGAGTGACGAGAAGCGCGCGCCGGCAGCCCGCAGTGAGCGGTGTCAGGAGGGGCTATAGCGGCTGGAGCGAGTCAGCCAAGCGTATGGGCGTATTTGGGCTGATCGATCGCGATCGTATCGAGCGCCGTCGCCTTCAGATGCGCGACCAGCGCGGGATCGTCGGGGGCGATCGTGCCGCTGCGGATCGCGGCGACCAAGGCGGCGTCGAGCTCGTCGCGGGTGCCGTCGCGGTGCAGCAGCGCACGCATCCGCTCCACCGCACGGGCGTCCGCCGCCGGGCTGAGCGCCATGTCGCGCGCGGCGATCTCCAGCGCGTTGCGTGCGACGCGCAGGCCAAAGACGCTGGCGCTGCCATCGACCGGCAGCCATTGCGCAACGCCCGCCACCAGCTCCTGCGCGGTCGGGTGCGTGATCATGCCGCGTTCCTTTCGATGATCGCCACGATGTCCGCCTCGGTTTCCGACAGGCGCCGGCCGATCACGCCGCGCTCCGGCCCGGCGCTCGGGTCCGAGGCGAAGCTTGCGTACATGCCCATCGTCATGACGCCCCATTTGAGGCTGCCGAGCATCGACCAGAAATCGACTCGCGCCGCGCTGATCGGCTCGCCGCCCGCCTCGGCATAGCCATCGAGCAGGTCCTGCACGTCGCCGAAACCGCCGACGTAGCGATCGGGCCGGCCGAACTTCCAACTGTTGGTGCACAGCCATCCCAGATCCTCGGCCGGGTCGCCGACATGCACCAGCTCCCAGTCGAGCACCGCGACGAGGCCCTCGTCGGGATCGACCATGATGTTGCCGTTGCGGAAATCGCCGTGGACGAAGCGGGACGTCACCTTCTCCTTCGGCAGGCGCTTTTCCAGCCAGCGGAACGCGGCCTCGATCGTCGGGCGTACCGCGCCGGTGGCGCGCCACGTCGCCTCGTAATTGGCAAGGGTGGTTTCCGCGTCGGTCTGGTCGAGGCCATCAAGCGGCGCGACCGAGTGGATGCGGGCGAGCGCCGCGCCGCATTGCCGGGCAAGCTTGCCGCGCGCCGGCTCGAAGGCGGGATCGCTGGTGATCTTCTTGCCCAGCGTCTCGCCGGCCACGCGGTGCATGACATAGGCCTCGTCCAGCCCGTCGGCCTCCTCGTCGCAGACATAGGTGACGATCGGTGCGGGAACGCCCGCCTCAACGGCAAGCGCGATCGCCTCCGCCTCGCGACGCAGCGGCGGTTTCGAGACGGCGGAGTTCATCACCATCCGCGTGCGGCGGCGAAGGATCAGCGGCGTCTTCGCCTCGCCCTCACCCACCGCATCGAACGCCCATGTCTCCATGCTCGCGCCGCCGGTCAGCCGTACCAGATTCTCGACCCGCTCAGCCCCGGGGGCCATGCGCGGTGCAAGCGCGGACAGTCGCCGCGCCAACTCGTCTTTCGAAAGCCTCTCCGCCATCGCCCCTCGGCTTGTTTGAATTAGGGGCTTTAAAATCCGTGAGAGGCCGCTACGCAAGTTAAAAGAGTCGACTTAATTCGGGAGAGGGCCATGGATTTCGGATTGCCGCAGGATCTGCTCGACTATCTCAAGGAGCTGGATGCGTTCATCGAGGCGGAGATCAAGCCGCTGGAGGATGCCGACGATAACGTCCGCTTCTTCGACCACCGCCGCGAATATGCGCGGACCGATTTCGAGGCCGGCGGCCTGCCGCGGCACGAATGGGAAGAGCTGATGCGCGAGGCGAAGCGCCGCGCCGACAAGGCGGGGCATTTGCGCTTCGCGATGGATCCCAAGTTCGGCGGCAAGGGCGGGTCGAACCTGTGGATGTGCGTCATCCGCGAATATCTCGCTGCCAAGGGCCTCGGCCTCCACAACGATCTGCAGACCGAACACAGCATCGTGGCGAACAACCCGTTCGCCAAGATGTTCGACGATTTCGGCACCGAGGAGCAGAAGGAGGAATTCATCACCGGTACGCTGAACGGCACCCGCCGGGTGACCTTCGGTTTGACCGAGCCGTATCACGGCTCCGACGCGACCCATATGGAAACGCGCGCGGTGCCGGAATCTCGCAACGGCGTGCCGGGCTATGTCATCAACGGCGAGAAGATGTGGACGACGGGGATGCACGTCGCGACGCATTGCGCGCTGTTCGCCCGCACCAGCGGCGATGACGGCGCGGCGAAGGGCATCACCTGTTTCCTGGTGCCGACCGATGACGAGGGCGTCCAGATCGAGGAATATCTCTGGACCTTCAACATGCCGACCGATCACCCGCGCGTCAGCTTCAAGGACGTATGGGTGCCGGAGACGACGATCTTCGGCGATCCGGAAAACGGCCTCCCCGTCGCCCAGGCGTTCGTGCACGAGAATCGCATCCGCCAGGCCGCGTCATCGCTGGGCGCAGCGACTTACTGCATCGAGGAATCGATCCGCTACGCCCGGCAGCGCAAGCCGTTCGGCGAGGATCTCGCCCGCAACCAGGCGATCCAGTTCCCACTGGTGGAGCTCGCCACCCAGGCCGAGATGCTTCGCCTGCTGATCCGCAAGACCGCCTGGGAAATGGACCAGATGCCGCACCACGAGGTGGAGAAGCGCCTCTCCGACAAGGTGTCGATGTGCAATTACTGGGGCAATCGGCTCTGCTGCGAGGCGGCGGACCGCGCGATGCAGGTGCATGGCGGCATCGGCTATTCGCGGCACAAGGCGTTCGAGCACATCTATCGCCATCACCGCCGCTATCGCATCACCGAAGGCGCGGAGGAGATCCAGATGCGCAAGGTCGCAGCCTTCCTGTTCGGCTACCTCGGCCCGCGCCGACAGGAGTTCAAGGAACTCGACTGGAGCGACGTCGACTATCGCAACAGCCAGATCCGCCCGCGTTCGGGGAAGCAGGCGCTCGGCAGCGTCTTCTGATCGCCGGCTTGCCCTAGCCACTGCCGCCGCGCGTTGGTGCGCACGGCAGCGGGCGGGGCGGGCCAACCGCGCGCCGAGCGGACTTGCGGCCCCGCCGCGATCGGCATAACATCTGTTACGTTAGCGCGCCCGACGAGGCGCCCATGGGAGAGGGAAATGCTCAAGACGCGGTTCACCGAGGCGTTCGGGGTCGACTATCCGATCGCGCAGGGCGGCATGCAGTGGGTCGGCAAGGCGCATCTCGTCGCCGCCGTCGCGAATGCCGGTGCGCTCGGTTTCGTCACGGCGCTGACTCAGCCCACGCCGGAGGATTTGGCAAAGGAAATCCAGCGGACCAAGGATCTGACGGACAAGCCGTTCGGCGTGAACCTGACGATCCTGCCGACGATCACGCCCCCGCCCTATGCCGAATATCGCCGCGCGATCATCGAAGGCGGGATCAAGGTGGTCGAGACCGCCGGCTACAAGCCGCAGGAACATATCGACGATTTCAAGGCGCACGGGATCAAGGTGATCCACAAGTGCACCGCGGTCCGCCACGCACTGTCGGCCGAGCGGATGGGCGCGGATGCGATCTCGATCGACGGTTTCGAATGCGCCGGCCACCCGGGCGAGGACGATATTCCCGGCCTGATCCTGATCCCGGCGGCCGCCGACAAGATCAAGGTGCCGATGCTGGCCTCGGGCGGCTTCGGCGATGGACGCGGCCTCGTCGCCGCGCTGGCGCTGGGTGCCGACGGCATCAACATGGGCACGCGTTTCTGCGTCACGCAGGAAGCGCAGATCCCCGACAGCTTCAAGCAGCAGATGGTCGAGAATGACGAGCGCGCGACCGACCTCATCTTCCGCACGCTGCACAACACCGCGCGCGTGATGAAGAACAAGGTCAGCCAGGAAGTCGTGGCGATCGAGCGCAAGGGTGGCGCCGAGTTCAAGGATATCCAGCATCTGGTGGCGGGCGCGCGTGGCCGTGCGGCGATGGAAAATGGCGACACGCAGGACGGCATCTGGTCGGCCGGCATGGTGCAGGGCCTGATCCACGACGTGCCCACCGTGAAGGAACTGGTCGACCGTATCGTGGCAGAGGCGGAGCAGATCATCGAAGGCCGGCTGCAGTCGATGATCAGCCGCTATGCGGAAGCTGCGGAGTAACAAAGGTTATTGATTTCGATCAGTTGCGCGGTTCGTTCGGAACAGGCATTTGACCTTCCTTTACGGGTTCAAGGGAAGGTCATGGCGAGCTTAAGCGAGCGGGCCGCGCCCGAATTGACGGAATGTGATCGCGAGCCGATCCACATTCCCGGAGCCATCCAGCCGCATGGCCTGCTGCTCATCGCTGGTCCCGAAACGCTGCGCGTCCTGGCGGGGGCCGGTGCGCTGGAAGAGGTATTCGGCACCGACTGGCTGGGCGCACCGCTCCAGCAATTGCTGGCGCAGGACGTGGCCGCGCGGCTGGACAATCCGATCGCCGGGCCGGGAGGCACGATCCGCGGCACACCGCTGATCATCGACGATCGCGCCTATGACGTGGCGATCCATCGCGGCGCCGACCAGGTGATCGTCGAACTGGAGCCGACCGGCACGGAGCCGCTGCTGGCCGGAGACATCCTGTCGTGGATGGACGTGATCGCTGCCGGGTTCGAGCGGGCGAGCAATCTCCAGATGCTGTGTGCACGTGCCGCCACTGCGTTTCGCGCGCTGACCGGTTTCGACCGGGTGATGGTGTACCGCTTTCTTGATGACGAAGCGGGCCGTGTCGTCGGCGAGGATCGGGACCCCGCGCTCGGCACCTTCATGCACCATCACTTTCCGGCAGCGGACATTCCGCGCCAGGCGCGGGCGCTCTACGTGCGCAACCGCGCGCGCGTGATCCCCGATGTCGGCTATTCGCCCGCGCCGATCCGTCCGGCACAATATAGCGGCACCGACCTCAGCGACGTATCGGTGCGCAGCGTGTCGCCGATCCATGTCGATTACCTGCGCAACATGGATGTGGGCGCGTCCGCGTCGATCTCGATCGTCAAGGATGGGGTGCTGTGGGGCCTGATCGCCTGTCATCACCGCACCGCCAAGCTGATGCCGATCGATATCCGGATGGCGGCGACGACGCTGTCGGGTGGCCTCGCACGGCAGATTCGCGCCAAGGAAGAAGCCGAAAGCTATCGCGAGCGGCTGGCGCTGCGCGCGGCGGAGGATTCGCTGGTGCCCGCGCTGAAGCCGCCGCTCACGCGCGCGGTGAGCGACCGGCACGATGATCTGCAACGGATGCTGGACGCCGACGGCGTGGCGCTGGTCCATCCCAAGGGTGTCGATTGCTACGGCCGGTGCCCGTCGAAGAGCGAGATCGAGGCGATTGCCGAATGGCTCGGCGAGCGCAACACGACCGAGGCCTATGTCACCCACGTGCTGCCGAGCCAGTATCCGCCGGCCCAGGACTATGCGGACAAGGCCAGCGGACTGCTCGCGGTGTCGGTGCCGGAAGAGAATGCGACCATCCTGTGGTTCCGCGCCGAGCAGGTCGAGGAGATCGAATGGGCCGGCAACCCGCACAAGGGCATAGGCCATGATCCACAGGCGACGCTGACGCCGCGCGCGTCGTTCGAATCGTGGCGTGAGACGGTGCGCGGACGCTCGCGCCGCTGGACGCTGGAGCAGGTGGAGGCGACGCATCGCCTGCGGCGTGCTTTCCGTGACGCGCGCGATTCGCGCGAGCGGCAGCGGTTGTTCCAGGAATTGGAGCGTGCCGTCGCCGACAAGGACAACGCGCTGGCGCAGAAGGACGTGCTGATGAAGGAGGTGGACCACCGCGTCCAGAACAGCCTTCAGCTCGTCTCCGCCTTTCTCTCGCTCCAGGCGCGCGACGCGGGGCCAGGCCAGGTCGCCGACCAGTTGATCGAGGCGCGGTCGCGCCTGTCGGCGGTGGCGCTTGTGCACCGGCGGCTTTACCGTGACGACCAGATCGAGACCGTCGATCTTGCCCGCTATCTCGATGAACTGGTGCAGGATCTGCGCGGTTCACTGGGCCAGGAATGGGCCTCGCAGATGACGATCGACCTGACGCCATTGCTGATCCCCACCGATCGCGCGATCAGCGTCGGGCTGGTAGCGTCGGAACTGGTCATCAACGCGACCAAATACGCCTATGAGGGCGGCACCGGGCCAATCGACATCTCATTGGAGCAATATCGCAACCGCTTCCGCCTGATCGTCGCGGATCATGGCGTCGGGGTGACGGGCGACCGCGTCGGCTTCGGCAGCCGGATGATGCAGGCGGTGATCGGGCGGCTGAACGGGACGCTCGATCATGCCGACAACAGCCCGGGCCTGCGCGCGATCCTGACCGCGCCGATCGAGGACGACACGGACTGACGGCGAACGATCGCGCCGCGCCGGGTGGTGCGATCGTGTCAGATGACGGGGACGCGGGCGGCCGCCTCGTACAAGGCAAAGGTATCGAGCGCGCCGGCGATCATGGCGGCGTGCCACGCCTCGTCCTGCCGCGCGGCGGCCGTATCAATCGCGGTGCGGATCGTGCGCCACTCGCCTGGCTGATGCACCGCCGACAGATAGGCGTGCGGGAGGCCGGCGCCGACACGCTTCGCCAGGATACCGCCGCCGAGCCGCGATCCCTCCACCACATATAGGGCGCCCCATGCCGCCGCCTCGCCGCCGGACGCGGTCTCAATCGGCAGATCGACGCTGGCGCCCAGCGCCGCAAGGTCAGCGGCGAGCAACGGCGTGCGACGACGAAGCGCGCGCCATATCTGCGCCGCGCGCGCCTCTGCCGTCGGCAGCGCGCGGGCATGCGCCAGCAGCATCGCGCGATATTCGGACGGATCGGCAAAGTCGTAGCCCGCAAAGGCCGAATCGACCGAGTCATGCGCGGCGGCGGTGGCGGTACGAAGCAGGGAAATGGCAGACATTGCCGGCGCGATGCCTGATCGGGAGGCCGGCGTCGAGCCAGTCTATGGTACGGGTGGTCGGACTCGAACCGACAATCTGTTGCCAGAGGCGGATTTTGAGTCCGCTGCGTCTACCAATTCCGCCACACCCGCGTGTCCGGAGGGCGCCTTTGGCATGAACTGGGCGTGCCCGTCCAGCCCGCGATCAGGCTCGTTCCCACTTTATCGTCAGGCTTGGCCACTGGCGCTACGCAACGGTGGTCGCCGCGGGAATGAACGGGGCTATCAGCCCGGGAAGCGCATGGTCCGCGGCTCGGCCTGGTCCGACGCGCGGGCGCCAAGCGGCTTTCGCGCGCGCTGCGGATCGATCGGCCGGTCGAAGGCGATCCCTGCCCGCCCCTCGGTCTGCCACGCCACGCGGCCGGAGACGAGGCCAATCCCGCGCAATTCGATCTGCACCGCAGACTCAGGCGACACAGGTTCGGGCAATTCCGCCATCAGGCCGCCGGCAGAAAGATTGCGAACCCGGACCGACAGGTCGTTCGGCATTCCTTCCACCTTCAGACGCGCCAGCAGCAACAGGCTGTCCCGACCACGATCGCCAGTGGCAGGCGTTTGGGAATCGTCGAGGAAGATGCTCGCGGAAGGGGAGTCCATGGGCGAGGATTATTCCAGCATGTGTTTACGAATTGCAAACAAACAGCCGTCAGACTGTCCCATTTAGGACCAATCCATCGTCTTTAGCCCACGACCGGCGGGGTGGATGATCCCGCCGGGACCGCAGCGGCTCAATCCTCGCGAGAAACCTTTTCGTTGCGCTCGTGCCGTTCCTGCGCCTCGACCGTCATGGTCGCAATCGGCCGCGCCTCAAGCCGGCCCAGGCTGATCGGCTCGCCGGTCACCTCGCAATAGCCATATTCGCCATCATCGATCCGGCGCAGCGCCGCCTCGATCTTGCCGATCAGTTTGCGCTGGCGATCGCGCGTACGCAGCTCGATCGACCAGTCGGTCTCGCTCGACGCGCGATCGTTGAGATCCGCCTCCCGCAGCGAGTCGACCTGAAGCTGTGACAGCGTGCCCTGCGATTCCCGGAGGATCGCGTCCTTCCAGGCCAGAAGCTTGGCCCGGAAATATTCCTGCTGTCGAGGGTTCATGAACGGTTCGTCCGGGCTTGGACGGTAACCGTCGTCGTTTGCAGCCCCTAGGTCTGCTGGGTCTATCTGATCCACGCGATTGTACGCCGTCGCCATCGACCTATCTCCCCGCCCGCGTCAGGGTGTCGTAGCACCACCGCGCCCCGGAAGGGGCCTATAGACGCGGAGGAGACAACCGACAAGCACTCGCAAGCGTATAAAAGTGCTTATTTGATATTCGGTTGCGAGGACATGAACGAATTAACCGATCGCTGGATGTCCCGGAGTGACACGTCGGCTCCAAATTGTGCGCTGCACCTCATGTTTTTCGCGGTTATTGGATACAGGGACGAACCATTGCTGTTGTGTTTAAGGCTTTGTTCGGCACCTTGAGCCCACAAGGGCAGCAACGCTTTTGAAGAACAGGTGGCCCCTGGCCTCCAGCAGAATGAGAAAGTGACATCATGTCGGTGCGGATGGCTTTGGCGAAACTCTGCGCGTGCACCGTTGGCGGTGCAATCGTCGGCGGAGGCGCAGTGCATGTCGCCCAGACACAGAAAGCTCGCAGTTCCTATACCAAGTTCGTGAAGCAGGCGCCCAAGAAGGTCGTCCGGCGCCCACGGCCGACAACCCCCGTACGCCGAGTCGTTCAGGCTGCCACGCCGCCGACCTGCGCGCCGGCCGTGGTGACGGTCGCGTCGCAGGCAGCGCCCGTTCCGGTGCCGCTGCCCCCGGCCCCTTCCGTCGTGTCCGGCGGCGGTGAGGTCGCGCCGATCGTCGGTGGTGGCTGGGGCGGTGGCTTTGGCGGCGGCGGCTTCTTTGCCGGCGGGTTCTTCGGCGGATCGGGCGGATCGGGCTCCAGCGGAATCGTGATTTCCTCGACGTCCAGTTCGAGCGGCGGATCGACCTCCACGTCGTCGGGTGGCTCGTCCACCTCGACCGGCGGCTCCTCGACGTCGACCTCCACGGGCGGCTCGTCGACGTCCACCTCGACTGGCGGCTCGTCCACCTCGTCATCGACCTCTACCGGGTCGTCCACCTCCTCCTCGACATCGTCCTCCACCTCGGGCTCGACGTCGAGCTCCTCCTACGGTTCGTCGTCCAAGGGCTGGGGCTCATCGTCCAAGGGCTGGGGCTCGTCCTCCAAGGGGTGGTCTTCGAACGGCGGGCATCCCGGCACCAGCAGCGGCAACCCGTCGCCGGTTCCTGCTCCGCCGATGATGATCCTGTTCGGCGCAGCGGCGGCAGCGCTGATCGCCCGTCGACGGTTCGCGAAGAGAGCGCAGCCGGCGGACTGACGGGGCAATCCCGCCGCGCCTGCCCTGACACAATGAAGGCGGCGTACCCCGTGGTGGGTACGCCGCCTTTCCTTACTTCTCTTCCGGGCCCTGGCCTCAGGCGTCGAGCAATGCCTTTTCGATGTCGGCGATCGGGTGGCCGGTCAGATCCTTGGCCAGTTCGCCCGACAGGCGATCGGTCACTTCCTTGTGGTAGTGTTTGCGCAGTTCGCCGAGCGTCTTGGGCGGCGCGATGACGATCAGCGAATCATATTCATTGGAGAACGCCCGCTTCTTCAGCAGTTCAGCCGCGTCCGCGGCAAAGCGATCCTCCTCGAGCTGATGGTAGTCGGTTTCACCCAGCGAGCCGCGCGAGGGGGCGAATTGTGCGCCCGCACCTTGCGCGTGGTTGGAACCGTTGCGCGCGATGGAGGGCGCACCGGGGCCCGACTGCGTGGAGGACGCCCGGCCTGCCTTGTCGGTCTTCTGATCGAGATCCGACGGGTTGGGCCGCTCCTCGGCATGTTCGACGGTCAGATTGGGGTGCACTTCATCGCCTTCGTTGCGCAGGAAGAGCAGCTTGCGGCCATCCGCGACCAGAACGACGGAATTGTACGGCACGTGCATGAGCAAGGTCTCCTGTTTTGCTTGTCATGAGAAACAACGCGCCGCCGCCGGGCCGGGTTGCCTCACTGATCGCTGCCCGGCATAGCCCCGCGCCATGCTCGACATTCGCCTGATCCGTGACGATCCCGCCGCCTTCGACGCCGCCATGGCGCGCCGTGGCAAGCCGGCGGATGCCGCCACCATCCTCGATCTCGATCGCCGCCGCCGCGAGGTGGTGACGGAGCTTCAGGTCGGTCAGGCGCGCCGCAACGAGGCGTCAAAGGCGATCGGCGCGGCCAAGGCGAAGAAGGACGAGGAAACCGCCACCGCTCTGATGGCGGAAGTCGCGACGCTCAAGCAGCGGCTGCCCGAGCTGGAGGCAGAGGAAGCGCGGCTCGGCGGCGCGCTCGACGGCCTGCTCGCGAGCCTGCCCAATCTGCCGCTCGCCGACGTGCCCGAGGGCGCAGACGAGAACGACAATCAGCTGATCCACGAACGCGGTCAGCGCCCGGCGTTCGATTTTACGATCAGCGAGCATGACGCGATCGGCCCCGCACTCGGCCTCGATTTCGAGACCGGCGCTTTGCTGTCCGGCGCGCGCTTCACGCTGGTGCGCGGCCATGTCGCGAAGCTCGCCCGCGCGCTCGGTCAGTTCGGCCTTGACGTGCTGACGCGCGACTATGGCTATGAGGAAGTGATCCCGCCGCTCCTCGTGCGTGATGAGGCGATGTTCGGCACCGGCCAGTTGCCCAAGTTCGCCGAGGATCTGTTCCGCACCACCGACGGTCGCTGGCTGATCCCGACCAGTGAGGTCAGCCTCACCAACATCGTGCGCGAGAAAATCCTCGCCGCCACCGATCTGCCGTTGCGCTTCGCCGCGCTCACCCCGTGCTTCCGCTCCGAGGCCGGCGCGGCGGGGCGCGACACGCGCGGCTTCATCCGCCAGCATCAGTTCGACAAGGCCGAGATGGTCTCGATCGTCGAGCCCGATCAGTCGGAGGCCGAGCACGAGCGGATGACCGGCGCCGCGGAGGACGTGCTGACCCGGCTGGAGCTGCCGTTCCGCCGCATGAAGCTGTGCACCGGCGACATGGGCTTCTCGGCCGCCCGCACCTATGACATCGAGGTCTGGCTGCCGGGGCAGGATCGCTATCGCGAAATTTCGTCCTGCTCCACCTGCACCGATTTCCAGGCACGCCGCATGAACGCGCGCTTCCGCCCGGATGGCGAGAAGAACACGCGCTTCGTCCACACGCTCAATGGCTCAGGCCTGGTGATCGGCCGGACGATCGTGGCAATCCTGGAGAACTACCAGCAGGCCGACGGCTCGGTCGCGGTGCCCGCCGTGCTTCAGCCGTACCTTGGCGGGCTGAACCGGCTGGAGCCGCGGCACGCACAGGGTTAATGCAGCGGTAATGACGAACCGTATCCCGCTTGCGCTGCCGCTCGCGATCGCGTTGGCGGGATGCATCCCTTCGGTCGACCGCCCGATCCGGCCAGCGCCCGCTGAGCCCGGCAGCAGCCCCACGCCGCACCGGGGCGGCGCGGCGCGTCCGCAGGATGAGGTGGAGCAGCTCCCCGCCCCGCCCCCGGCCTGGGAGCAGCGCGGCGTGGCCGGTGACGCGCGGCAGGTCGCCGAGCAGAGCTATGTCGTGCGCTCCGGCGATTCGCTGCGCGCCATCGCCGAGCGGACCGGCGCCGGATCGGAAGCGATCGCCCGCGCCAACGGCCTGTCCGCGCCGTTCGTCATCTACGCCGGCCAGCGGCTGCGCATTCCCGGCGGCCGCTATCACTTGGTGCGCTCCGGCCAGACCGGCATCGCCATCGCGCGCGCCTATGGCGTCGAATGGTCGCACATCGTCGCCGCCAACGACCTTAGCGAACCCTATATCCTGCGCACCGGGCAGCGTATCCTGATCCCGGGTGACGCACGCCCGCGCAGCGCCGCCGAGCGTGCCGCCGCCTTCCGCCTCGACATCGATGACATCATCACCGGTGGTGAGCCGGCGATCGCCGAGAACCAGGCACCGGCCAAGCCGGTCGCGACGCCGCGCCGTGTCCTGCCCGCCACCGCGGCGGTCGCGCCGCCCACCAGCAGCCCGGGCCGCTTCATGTGGCCGGTCGACGGTCGCATCGTCGGCCGCTTCGGCGCCGGCGCCAGCGGCCAGCGCAACAACGGCATCAAGATCGCGGTGCCGACCGAAACGCCGGTCCGCGCCGCCGCCGACGGAACCGTCGCTTATGTCGGCGACGGCATCGCCGCGCTCGGCGGGCTGGTGATCATCCGCCACGGCGAGAATTGGACCAGCGTCTACGGCCACGCCTCCAAGCTGCTCGTCCAGCGTGGCCAGGCAGTGAAGAAGGGCCAGACGATCGCGCTGTCCGGCGACACGGGCTTTGCCGATCAGCCCGAGCTCCATTTCGAGCTGCGCAAGGGCCGCAGCCCGGTCGATCCGGCGACTCAGCTCCCCCGGAAATAGCCGGCACACGCCTCCCGCTTGCGGGCGGGGCCGGGTGAGGGCATGTGCCGCTTCACTATGACCGACCATCAGTCCGATCTGCTCCGCGTCCTCACCGACCGCGGCTACATCCACCAGATGACCGACGCGGCCGCGCTCGATGCGCTCGCGACGAAGCAGGTGGTGCCGGGCTATATCGGCTTCGATCCGACCGCGCCGTCGCTCCACGTCGGCAGCCTCGTCCAGATCATGCTGCTGCGCCGGCTGCAGCAGACCGGACACAAGCCGATCGTCCTGATGGGCGGCGGCACCGGCAAGATCGGCGATCCGTCGTTCAAGGAAGAATCGCGCCAGCTGCTCAACGACGAGCGAGTGGCGGAAAACGTCGCCTCGATCCGCCGCATCTTCGAACGCTTCCTGACGTTCGGTGACGGGCCCACCGATGCAGTGATGGTCGACAATGCCGACTGGCTCGACAAGCTCGAATACATCCCCTTCCTGCGCGAGGTCGGCCAGCATTTCTCGGTCAACCGGATGCTGTCGTTCGATTCGGTGAAGCTGCGGCTCGATCGCGAGCAGTCGCTCAGCTTCCTCGAATTCAACTACATGATCCTGCAGGCATACGACTTCCGCGAGCTGTCGCAGCGCCACGGCGTGCGGCTGCAGATGGGCGGCAGCGATCAATGGGGCAATATCGTCAACGGCATCGAACTCGCCCGCCGCATGGACGGGACCGAAGTGTTCGGCGTCACCACCCCCCTCCTCACCACCGCCGACGGGCAGAAGATGGGCAAGACCGTCTCGGGCGCTGTCTGGCTGCACGAGGATCAGCTGCCCCACTTCGATTACTGGCAGTTCTGGCGCAACACCGATGATCGCGACGTCGGCCGCTTCCTGCGCCTGTTCACCGATCTGCCGGAGGACGAGATCGCCCGCCTCGAAAAGCTCGAGGGCGCGGAGATCAACGAGGCAAAGAAGATCCTCGCCAACGAGGCCACCGCCATGTGCCGCGGCCGCGACGCAGCGGAAAAGGCCGCCGAGACCGCGCGCAAGACCTTCGAGGAAGGCGCCAGCGGGGACGCCCTCCCCACCTTCGCCGCCAGCGGTGAGGTGGCGCTGGTCGACGTCCTCGTCGGCCTCGGCTTCTGCGCGTCGAAGGGCGAGGCCCGCCGCCTGATCAAGCAGGGCGGCGCACGCGTCGCCGGCGAGAAGGTCTCCGACGAAGCCGCCACTGTCACCGCGGGCGGCGAGCCGGTCCGCATCTCCGCCGGCAAGAAGCACCACGGCCTGCTCGTCGCCGGCTGACCATCGGCGCCCTTCCCTCCTTACTCTGCGCGTTCCCGGGGCTTCACGGGAATGCGCAGATAGGTGACGCCATTGTCCGCCGCCTCGTGGAAGCGGCCGGCGCGGATGTTGACCTGGATCGACGGCAACAACAGCCGCGGCACGGCGAGGCCGGCGTCGCGCTGCTCGCGCATGGCGACGAACGCGTCCTCGCTGACCGCGTCATGAACATGCACGCTCGATCGACGCTGCTCGTCCACGGTCGTTTCCCAGCGATATTCGTCGCGACCGGGCGCCTTATAGTCATGGCACAGGAACAGGCGCGTCTCGCCAGGCAGCGACAGCAGCCGGCGGATCGAGCGATATAAAGTGCGGGCGTCGCCACCCGGGAAGTCGGCACGCGCGGTGCCATAATCGGGCATGAACAGGGTATCGCCGACGAACGCGGCATCACCGATCAGATAGGCGACATCGGCTGGCGTATGGCCGGGCACGTGCAGCACCTCGACGGCAAGATCGCCGATCTGGAACCGCTCGCCGTCGTCGAACAGCCGGTCGAAGTCCGATCCGTCGATTTTCAGGTCCGTCATCGCGAATACCGGCCGAAAGATGCGCTGCACGTCGCGGATGTGCGCGCCGATGCCGATCCATGCGCCCGTATGCGCCTTGATGAAGGGCGCCGCCGACAGGTGATCGGCATGCGCATGGGTCTCGAGCACGATCGCGATCTGCCATCCGTCCTCATCGGCAAAGGCGAGGATCCGCTCTGCGGACCGGCTATCCACCTCGCCGCTCGCCAGGTCGAAATCGAGCACCGGGTCGATCACCGCCGCGATGCGGGTGGCAGGGTGGCCGACGAGATAGCTGATCGTGTTGGTCGGCTCATCGAAGAAGGCCTTGATGAAAGGCTGGGTCATATTCGGCTCCATCATGCCTTGCATATATATGAGCGGTCACGAAATTAGCAACGTCTAATGGAGAAGCAGATGCTGAAGCCGCCGATGGATCTGGCGACGTTCGAGGAAAAGGCCGGCCAGGTTGCCGACACGCTGAAGGCGATCGGCAATCCCCGGCGGCTGATGCTGCTGTGTAAGCTGGTCGAGCATGGCGAGGTGACGGTCACCAACCTCGCCCGCGAGGTCGGCCTGTCGCAGTCCGCCTGTTCGCAGCATCTCGCGAAGATGCGGGACGAAGGCCTCGTCGCCTTCCGGCGCGAGAGCCAGACGCTCTGGTACGCGATCGCGGATCCCCGCGTCGAAACGCTTCTCGCCACCCTCTACCAACTTTACTGCAAGGACGTTGATTGATGCTCCCCACCCTGTCCCCGCGCGACGCGCGCGTCGCCCTCGATGGCGGCGCGCGGCTGGTCGACATCCGCGGCGCTGACGAATTCGCGCGCGAGCGCATTCCCGGTGCGGTCAATCTGCCGCTCGACCGCGTTGCCACCCTGCGGCGCGAAGAGCGCCCGGTGATCTTCCACTGCAAGTCGGGGATGCGCACGGCTGCCAACGCCAGCGCGCTCGCCGCCGCTGCCGCAGGCGCCCCGGCCTATATCCTGGATGGCGGCGTGGATGCCTGGCGCTCGGCCGGGCAACCGACGGTGGTCGATCGCGCCCAGCCACTTGAGGTCATGCGGCAGGTGCAGATCACGGCAGGCATGCTGGTGCTTGCGGGCGTGCTGTTGGGCCTGTTCGTCACTCCCGCCTTCTTCGGCCTGTCCGCCTTCGTTGGTGCCGGCCTGATGCTCGCCGGGGCGACCGGCTGGTGTGGGATGGCGAACCTGCTGCGCATGATGCCGTGGAACCGGCGCGCCGCGAGCTGAGCCGCTCATGACCGCCGCCGCCATCCTCGCCACGCTCGCGTCCGGCGCGGCGATCGGCCTGATCCTGGCGCTGGTCGGCGGCGGCGGGTCGATCCTCGCCGTGCCGTTGCTCGTCTATGTCGTCGGGACCGGGTCTGCGCATCTCGCGATCGGGACGGCCGCCGTTGCAGTCGCCGCCAGCGCGCTGGCCAGCCTTGCCGGTCACGCCCAGGCGGGCACGGTAAAATGGCCTTGCGCCACCGTGTTCGCGGCGGTGGGCGTCGCCGGGGCGAGCATCGGTGCGGAACTCGGCAAGGCAATGGGTGGCGCGCGGCTATTGGCATTGTTCGGCCTGCTGATGGTCGGCGTCGGCGTCTCGATGCTCCGCCCCCGCAAGTCTGCGCCAGCGCCGGACGTTCGCCTGTCGCGAGAGTCCGCCGAGACGCTGCTGCCGAGGCTGATCCCGATTGGCCTTGGCGTCGGCCTTGCAGCCGGCTTCTTCGGTATCGGCGGGGGTTTCCTCATCGTGCCGGGCCTGATGCTGGCCACTGCCATGCCGATCGCCAACGCGGTGGGAACCTCGCTCGTGGTGGTGAGCGCACTGGGGCTGACCACCGCAGCGTCCTACGCCACCTCGGGCATGGTCGACTGGCGGGTCACCGCGCTGATGATCGCGGGCGGCGCGATCGGCACCGTCGCCGGGATGGCCGCCGCTCGGGGCCTCGCCACGCGCAAGGGCCTGCTCGAACGCGGCTTTGCCGTGATGGTCATCGCTGTCGGCCTCTACGTCGCGCTGACCTCGTTCTGACGGCGCCGCTTGCCCGCGCATCCGGGACGCGGCGCGCAATCGTTGATCAGCCTGATCGCAGCAGCGCCACGCCCGCGTCGCGCTCGAACAGATATAGCGCCACCCGCGCCGCCTGCCCGCGCGCGCCGGAAAGCCCGCCGTCGCGATCGATCAGCAGCCGCGCGTCATCATAAGCGATCGGCAGCAGCTCATTGAGCAGCTCCGGGGTCGCCAGCCGGAACGCCGCCTCGCCCGATTGCCGCGTGCCGAGCAATTCGCCGCCGCCGCGCAGCCGCAGATCCTCCTCGGCGATCATGAAGCCGTCGTTCGTCTCGCGCATCAGCGCCAGTCGCGCGCGCGACGTCTCGCTCAGCGCATTGCCGCGCAGCAGCAGGCAGCGCGATTGCCCGCCGCCACGCCCCACCCGCCCACGCAGCTGGTGAAGCTGCGCCAGGCCGAAGCGGTCGGCATGCTCGATCACGATCAGCGTCGCATTGGGCACGTTCACGCCCACCTCGATCACCGTCGTCGCCACCAGCACGCCAAGCTCGCCGCCGGCGAAGCGCGCCATCACCGCGTCCTTCTCCGCCGGCCGCATCTTGCCATGCACCAGCCCGACGCGATCCCCGAAGCGCCCCGCCAGCGCCGCCGCCCGCGCCTCGGCGGCGGCAAGGTCGCTCTTCTCGCTCTCCTCCACCAGCGGGCAGACCCAATAGGCCTGCTTGCCCTCCGCCAGATGCCGGCCGAGCGCGTTGACCACCTCGTCCAGCCGCTCCTCGCTGATGACGCGCGTTTCCACCGGCTCGCGCCCCGGCGGCATTTCGTCCAGCCGGCTCTGGTCCATCTCGCCATGCTGCGCGAGGACGAGCGTGCGCGGGATCGGAGTCGCGGTCATCGCCAGCAGGTGCGGCGTCGTCTTGCCCTTGGCGGAAAGCGCCAGCCGCTCCGCCACGCCGAAGCGATGCTGTTCGTCCACCACCACCAGCCCCAGATCGCGGTAAGTCACCGCATCCTGGAAGATCGCGTGCGTGCCGATCAAAATGTCGATCGATCCATCCGCCAGCCCCATCAGCACGCCCTCGCGCGCCCGGCCCTTGTCGCGCCCGGTCAGTACCGCGATGTTCACCGGCAGGCCGGCCAGCGTCTCGCGCAGCGTGTCATAATGCTGCCGCGCCAATATCTCGGTCGGCGCCAGCAGCGCGCCTTGCGCCCCAGCCTCCACCGCGATCAGCAACGCAAGCGCGGCGACCAGCGTCTTGCCCGATCCGACGTCACCCTGCAGCAGCCGAAGCATCGGCGCGTCCTGCGCCAGATCGCCCTCGATCTCGCGCGCCGTCCGCGCCTGTGCGCCGGTCAGCGCATAGGGCAGCCGAAGCATGTCGCGCAGCCGCCCGTCGCCCTTCAGCGCGCGCCCGCGCCGACGCCTTGTATCCTGCCGCACCAGCGACAGCGCCAGCTGGTTGGCGAAAATCTCGTCATAGGCGATCCGCGCCCGCGCCACCGCGTCGGCGGGATCGGCATGGACGCGCGCCAGTGCCTCCTTCCACCCCGGCCAGTCGCGCTGCGCCAGCAGGCCGGGCTCGATCCAATCGCCAAGCTCCGGCGCCCGCGCGATCGCCTGCTCGACCAGCCCGCCGACGCGCCGCGACGTAATCCCCTCCGACAGGGGATAGATCGCCTCGCGCTCGCGAAAGCTGTCCTCGCCGTCGACGATCTCCGGGTGGATGATCTGCAATTCCTGGCCGTACGTCTCCAGCTTGCCAGATACGCGCACCGGCTCGCCAACGGTATAGAGCTTGCGCACCAGCCCGCTCGATCGCCCGAAATAGACGAGGCTCACGATATTGCCGTAGCCATCCGCAGCCTGCACCCGCGTCGGCCCGCGCGGGCTTGAAGACACGCGAATGTCGCGCACCGTCAGCGTGATCGCGATCGTCCGCCCGGCATCCTGCGCCATCAGCTCGTCGCGCGGCAGGCGATCGATCCAGCCGCTCGGCAAATGGAACAGCACGTCCACCACCCTCGCAAGGCCAAGCCGATCCAGCGGCTTGGCCAGCCCTGCCCCGACGCCCTTCAGCGCGGTGACTTCGGCGAACAGTGGATTGAGGATATTGGGTCGCATGACTATCTCTTGCGCCACGCCTAGCCGTTCGCATCGATCCTGTCAGGCGAGCGGATGAATTATCGTCGCCGACCGTGCGAAACCACGGCCGGCCAAGTGTCGTTGGAGCCCCTGATGGATCAAGAAACTCGTTTGCGGCGCACCCGCTTCCGCGCCTGGCACCGGGGCACGCGCGAGGCCGATTTCATGATCGGCGGCTTCTTCGATGCGCATCACGCCAGCTGGTCCGAAGAACAGCTGCAATGGTTCGAACGCCTGCTGGAGGAGCAGGACGTGGACATCATGGGCTGGGCGATCGGCTCCATCCCCTGCCCGCCCGAATGGGAAGGCGAGATGATGCAGACGATGCGCCGCGTCGATTTCGCGCTCGCCACCCCGGGCAGCCAGCCCGGCGCCTGACCAAGCCCCTACCTGCCGCCGCCCGATACGAACGGACCCGCCTTTGCCCGATCTGAAGACGATTCTCTCCGCCAAGACGCCGCTCACCCTCTCGGGCGTGCCGACCGGCTTCCTGCCCAGCCTGCTCGCCGATCTCGCCCGCGCGGCGACGACGCGGGCGGTGTTCATCGCGCCGGACGAAGCGGCGATGCGCGCGATCGCCGGCACCGCGCGCTTCTTCGCGCCGGAGATCGAGATCGTCGAATATCCGGCGTGGGACTGCCTTCCCTATGACCGGGCCTCGCCCTCCCTGCGCGTCATGGCGGAGCGGATCGGCGCGCTGCACAAGCTGCAGGCGACCCCCAAGACGCCGCAGCTCGTCCTCACCACCGTCAACGCCGCCACGCAGCGCACGCTCACCCCGTTCCGCATCCGCCAGCTGGTCGCGAACCTGAAACCGGGTGAGCGGATCGCACGCGACAAGCTCGCCGCGCTGCTCTCCGCCAACGGCTATGTGCGCACCGATACCGTCCACGACGCCGGCGAATATGCCGTGCGCGGCGGCCTGGTCGATCTCTTCCCCTCGGGCGAGACGCAGGCGCTTCGGCTCGACTTCTTCGGCGACGAGATCGAGAGCGTCCGCACCTTCGACCCTGCCGATCAGCGTACCACCGGCAAGATCCCCGGCTTCACCCTCCTCCCCGCCTCCGAGGCGCTGCTGGACGAGGAAAGCATCAAGCGCTTCCGCAGCCGCTATCGCGAAACCTTTGGCGCCACCGCGACGGGTGACCCGCTCTACCAGGCGGTCAGCGAAGGCCGCCGCCTGGCCGGCATGGAACATTGGCTGCCGCTGTTCGAGGAGCGGCTCGAGACGCTGTTCGACCATATCGGCGAGGATGCGCTGGTCGTGCGCGACGGCGGCGTGAAGGCCGCGGGCGAGGCGCGGTTCGAGGCGGTCGCCGATTATTACGAGAACCGCAAGCGCGCCGAGGCAGCGCAGCCCGGCAGCTACCGCGCGCTTCCCGCCAAGACGCTCTACATGCCGCCCAAGGAATGGGAGGACGCGCTCGCCGCCGCGACGGCGCATGTCACCACGCCGTTCCACGAGCCCGAATCCGCCACCGTGGTCGACTTCGACGTCGACGGCCCGCGCGATTTCGCGCCCGAGCGCGCCGCCCATGCCAATGTCTATGAGGCGGTGGTCGATCACCTGAAGGCGCTACGCAAGGAAGGCCGCACGCCCGTCCTCGCGAGCTACTCGACCGGCGCACGCGATCGGCTCGGCAATCTTCTCAAGGACCATGGCCTCACCGGTGCGAAGGCGGTTGAAACATGGCAGGAGGCGCAGGGCGTCGGCGAGACGCAGACCGCGCTCATCGTCCTGCCGCTCGACCACGGCTTCACCGCACCCAACGTAGCCGTCCTCACCGAACAGGACATGCTCGGCGACCGGCTCGTGCGCCGTGCCAAGCGCCGCAAGTCCGCCGACGCCTTCCTCGCCGAACTCGCCACGCTCTCGCCCGGCGATCTCGTCGTCCACACCGATCACGGCATCGGCCGCTACGTCGGGCTGACTCAGGTCCCGGTCGCCAAGGCGCCGCACGACTGCGTGCAGCTGGAATATGCCGGCGGCGACAAGCTTTACGTGCCGGTCGAGAACCTCGAGGTGCTCAGCCGCTACGGCTCCGGCGAGGAAGGCGCCAGCCTCGACCGGCTCGGCGGCGAGGCGTGGCAGCGCCGCAAGTCGAAGATGAAGGAGCGCATCCGCGAGATCGCGGGTGAGCTGATCGCCACAGCGGCCCTGCGCGCGCTTCGCCAGGGCGAGGTCGCCGAGCCCGACAGCAGCGGCTACCCCAGCTTCGTCGATCGTTTCCCTTATCAGGAAACCGACGATCAGGACCGCGCGATCGAGGAAACGCTGGCCGATCTCTCGGCCGGCAAGCCGATGGACCGGCTGATCGTCGGCGACGTCGGCTTCGGCAAGACGGAGGTCGCGCTGCGTGCCGCCTTCGTCGCCGCCATGGCCGGCATGCAGGTCGCGGTCGTCTGCCCGACGACGCTCCTCGCGCGCCAGCATTACAACAATTTCATGGCCCGCTTCGAAGGCTTCCCGATCCGCATCGGCCGCCTCTCGCGCCTCGTCACCGCGGCGGAGACCAAGCGCGTCAAGGAAGGGCTTGCCGACGGCACGATCGACGTGGTCATCGGCACCCACGCGCTGCTCGCCAAGAACGTCGACTTCAAGCGCCTCGGCCTTGTCATCGTCGACGAGGAACAGCGGTTCGGCGTCACGCACAAGGAACGCCTCAAGACACTGCGCGCCGACGTCCATATCCTCACCCTCACCGCGACGCCGATCCCGCGCACGCTGCAGATGGCGATGTCGGGCCTGCGCGAACTGTCCGTGATCCAGACGCCGCCGGTCGATCGCCTGGCGGTGCGCACCTATGTCATGCCGTGGGACCCCGTCGTCCTGCGCGAGGCATTGCTGCGCGAACATTATCGCGGCGGGCAGAGCTTCCTCGTCACGCCGCGCGTCGCCGACCTCCCCGACATTGAGGAGTTCCTGCGCAAGGAAGTGCCCGAAATCCGCTACGTCATCGCCCACGGCCAGATGGCGGCAAGCGAGGTCGAGGAACGGATGAGCGCCTTCTACGACAAGAAGTTCGAGGTGCTCGTCTCCACCACCATCATCGAAAGCGGCATCGATATCCCGTCCGCCAACACGATGATCGTCAACCGCGCCGACCGGTTCGGGCTGGCGCAGCTCTACCAGCTGCGCGGCCGCGTCGGCCGATCGAAGACGCGCGCCTATGCCTATATGGTCACCCCGCCCGAACGGATGATGACCGACGCTGCGGAGAAACGCCTCAAGGTGCTCAGCGATCTCGACAGCCTGGGTGCCGGCTTCCAGCTCGCCAGCCACGATCTCGACATTCGCGGCGCGGGCAATCTGCTCGGGGACGAGCAGTCCGGCCACATCAAGGAGGTCGGCTACGAACTCTACCAGTCGATGCTGGAAGAGGCGATCATGGACGCCAAGGCCGGCGGCCTCGCCAGCCGCCCGCGCGATTTTTCGCCGCAGATCACCGTCGATACGCCGATCCTGATCCCGGACGACTATGTCCCCGATCTCGACCTGCGGATGGCGCTCTATCGCCGCTTGAACGAACTGGACGAGAAGCGCGAACTGGAAGCGTTCGCCGCCGAGATGATCGACCGCTTCGGGCCGCTGCCTGAGGCGACCGACAATCTCATCAAGGTTATCGAGATCAAGATGAACGCCAAGAAGGCGTGCGTGTCGAAGATGGACGTCGGGCCGAAGGGCGCGCTCGTCAGCTTCCATGACGATACGCCGCCCAATGTCCCCGGCCTGCTCGCCTATGTCGACAAGCTCGGCGGCATTGCGAAGCTGCGTCCGGATTCGAAGCTGGCGCTCACCCGCAACTGGGCCGATCCGGCCGCGCGGCTGCACGGCGCGCTGCAACTGTCGAAGGGGCTGGCGAAGGCGGCGGGGTAATCCCGCCGCTATTTGCGCCCGAACAGCTTCTCGACGTCGGACAGCGCCAGCTTCACCCAGGTGGGGCGGCCATGGTTGCACTGCCCCGAATGCGGCGTCGCCTCCATCTCGCGCAGCAGCGCGTTCATCTCGGCGACCGACAGCACCCGGCCGGCGCGCACCGATCCGTGGCAGGCCATGGTGCCTGCCACCGCATCGAGCCGCTCGCGTAGCGACAGCGCCTCGTCGAACGCGGCGAGTTCATCGGCCAGGTCGCGCACCAGCCCGGCAGGATCACCGCGGCCGAGCAGCGCCGGGGTTGCCCGCACCAGCATCGCACGGGGGCCGAAACGCTCCACATCGAGGCCAAGTTCGCTCAATTCCGGCGCGCGCGATTCCATCCGGTCGCATGCCGGCTCGTCCAGTTCGACCACCTCGGGGATCAGCAGCGCCTGCGCCGCCACGCGCCCCCCAGCCAGCGCGGCGCGCATCCGTTCCAGCACCAGCCGCTCGTGCGCGGCGTGCTGATCGACGATCACCAGCCCGTCCGCCGCCTCCGCCACGATATAGGTTTTCGCGACCTGCCCCCGCGCCACGCCCAGCGGGTGATCCCCGGTGTCCGGCAGCGGCGCCGTCGCCGGCTCGGCACGCGCTTGCGGCGGCGGCGCGAAGAAGGTCGGCCGCTGGTCACGCACCACATTGCCGCCCGCGAAAGGCGCGCCGCCAGGAGTGACAGCCGCCTGCCCCTGCCCGCCAAAGAGGGCCGATGGTTCCGCCCCGCCGCCACTCGGCTCCGGACGAAACATCGCCATCGCGTCGGCTGGCGCGCGATGCGCCACGCGATGTCCGGCCATGTCGAGCGCGCGGCGTAGGCCGGACACGATAAGGCCGCGCACCATCGCCGGATCGCGGAAGCGAACCTCCGTCTTGGCCGGATGCACGTTGACGTCGACTTCGCTGGGCGGAACGTCGAGGAACAAGGCGACCACGGCGTGCCGGTCACGCGGCATCATCTCGGCATAAGCGCCGCGGATCGCGCCGGTGAGCAACCGATCCTTCACCGGGCGCCCGTTGACGAACAGATATTGGTGATCGGCAACGCCGCGATGGAAGGTCGGCAGGCCAGCGACCCCGCCGAGCACCAGCCCCTCGCGCTCCATGTCGATCGCAACGCTGTTCTCCTTCAGCGCGCGGTCGGTGAGCGCCGCGACGCGGGCGGGGCGATCCTCCGGCTGGAGCGCCGCAAGGACGCGGCGGCCATCATGTTCGAGAAGAAAGGCGACGTCCGGCCGTGCCATCGCAAGACGCCGCACCACGTCCAGGCAGGCGGCATATTCGCTGCGGCCCGAGCGCAGGAACTTGCGGCGGGCGGGCACGCGCGCAAACAATTCCTCCACCATGACCCGTGTGCCCGGCGGCAACGCGGCGGGGCCGTCCCCCACCACCGCGCCATTGTCGATGACGCGCGACCAGCCATCGGCGCCGCGCACCCGGCTTTCGAGCGTCAGCCGCGCAACGCTGGCGATCGAGGGCAGCGCCTCGCCGCGGAACCCCATCGTGGCGACCTGATCGATCTCATCGGTGGGAAGCTTGGACGTGGCATGGCGTTCCAGCGCGAGCGCCATATCGGCCGCGGTCATGCCGCAGCCGTCGTCGACCACCTCGATCCGCGACAGGCCACCCTCTGCCAGCCGGACGGTGACTCGGGTGGCGCCCGCGTCAAGCGCGTTCTCCACCAGTTCCTTCAACGCACTAGCCGGTCTTTCCACCACTTCACCGGCGGCGATGCGATTGATCAGATGTTCAGGGAGGCGACGTATTGACACCATCAGCCCCCTAGCCCAATCGGCGCCATCCCGCGACCCCGTGACAGCACGATCAAAGCCCTAGAAGCGACTTGCGGCCGCGGCGGCGGGATGATTGATGTACCTCGCTCCGGCGACTCGGGGACGGAATTAAGCTGAACATGGCCTTCTCGCGTTTCTTCAAGTTCATGTCCCATGACATGGCGATCGATCTCGGGACTGCGAACACCGTGGTCTATCTTCGTGGCCGCGGTATCGTGCTCAATGAACCGTCCGTTGTGGCGGTCGAGACGATCAATGGCATCAAGAAGGTCAAGGCCGTCGGTGAAGACGCCAAGTTGATGATGGGCAAGACGCCCGGCAACATCGAGGCGATCCGTCCGCTGCGCGATGGCGTTATTGCCGACATCGATGTCGCCGAGCAGATGATCAAGAGTTTCATTTACAAGGTCCATGGGCAGCGCAAGTTCATGCGCTGGCCGGAGATCGTGATCTGCGTGCCGTCGGGCTCGACCAAGGTTGAGCGCCGCGCGATCCGCGACGCGGCGTCGAACGCCGGCGCGAGCCAGGTGTGGCTGATCGAGGAGCCGATGGCGGCCGCGATCGGCGCGGACATGCCGGTCACCGAACCGATCGGCAGCATGGTCGTCGATATCGGCGGCGGCACGACCGAAGTCGCCGTCCTGTCTCTGCGCGGTCTCGCCTATACCACGTCGGTGCGCGTCGGCGGCGACAAGATGGACGAGGCGATTGTCAGCTACGTACGCCGCAACCACAATCTGCTGATCGGCGAAGCCACCGCCGAGCGGATCAAGCAGGAAGTCGGCATCGCCAAGCCGCCGGTCGATGGCATCGGCATGACGATCCACATCAAGGGTCGCGACCTGGTGAACGGCGTGCCCAAGGAAATCCAGATCAACCAGGGCCAGATCGCCGAGGCGTTGTCCGAGCCGGTCGCCACGATCGTCGAGGGTGTTCGCGTGGCGCTTGAGAATACCGCGCCCGAACTCGCCGCGGACATCGTCGATCAGGGCATCGTGCTCACCGGCGGTGGCGCGCTGCTGCAGGGTCTGGACGAGGTGCTTCGCGACGAGACCGGCCTGCCGGTGACGGTGGCGGAAGATCCGCTGACCTGCGTCGCGCTGGGCACGGGTCGCGCGCTTGAGGATCCGATCTATCGCGGCGTGCTGCAAAGCGGCTGATCTGAAGGAATAGCGAATGGCGCCGCCGCGGGACCGGCGCCCGGGTTTCTCGCGACGGGCGCAATATACGCTCTTTATGAGCTACATCCTGGCCGTCGCGGGAGCGCTGGTCGGTGCGGTGTTGCTCGTCCTGTCGCAATTCAATCCGCCCGCCTTTGCCGCGCTGCGGTCGGCCGCGACCGAGGTCACCGCGCCGGCTTCCACCGCGGGGGCCGCGGTCGTGCGCGGCATTGCCTCCGTGCCGGAGACGATCGCCACCTATTTCCGCGTCCATAACGAAAATGCCGCTTTGCGCGCCGAAGTCGCCCGCACCAGGGAGGCGCTGACCCAGGCGCGGATCATCGTGCGCGACAATCGCCGCCTGCGCGGGCTGCTCCAACTGCGCGAGGCGACGCCCGATACCGTGGCGACGGCGCGGATCGTCAGCTCCAGTGCATCGAGCACGCGGCGCTTCGGGATCCTGAACGCCGGGCGCTGGCAGGGCGTGCGGCCCGGCATGCCGGTGCGCGGCCCCGACGGGCTCATCGGCCGCATTGTCGAGGCCGGCCCCAATTCAGCGCGCGTGCTGCTCACCATCGACGCGGAAAGCGTCATCCCCGTGCAGCGCATCGGCGACGGGCTGCCCGCCCTCGCCGCCGGGCGCGGCGATGGCCTGCTCGATATCCGTTCGGTCGGCACCACCAATGCGCGGCTGAAGCCAGGCGACCGCTTCATCACGTCCGGCATCGGCGGCCTCTACACCCCCGGCGTGCTGGTCGCCCATGTGCTGAAGCCGGGCGCCGACAGCGCCCCCGCCAAGCCGTTTGCCGAGGCCAATACGTTCGATTTCGCCATCGTCAGCGCGCCGTTCCTGCCGCCCCCGCCCCCGGCGCGGCCCGACCCTGCCGACCCCCAGGCAACCGGCAGCCAGCCCGTCGGGAGCGCGGCGGCGCAGTGAGCACTGCGCCCAAACCCTTCCAGGCGCCGATGCAGCAGTCGCCGGCGCGTGCGCTGCCATGGCTGACCGTCATGGGCGGCTCCCTGGTGACGATCATCCCGGTGGTGGCAACGCTGCCACTGCTGCCGCCGTTCGGCCTCCTCATGCTCCTCTCGTGGCGCCTGCTCGCGCCGCTTGCGCTGCGCCGCTGGGCACCGGCGCTGCTCGGCCTGTTCGACGATTGCCTCAGCGGCCAGCCGCTCGGCAGCGCGATGCTGCTGTGGACGCTGACCTTTTTCCTGGTCGATTTGTTTGATCAGCGCACCATCTTCCGCGCCTTCGCACAGGATTGGCTGATCGCAGCGGTGGGTATCGCCTTCTGCCTGATTGCCGGTCGTTTTCTGGCCACCCCCCTCGGCGCGCAGGTCGATAGCGTGCTAGTGATCCAGATCATCGTGTCGATTCTTCTTTTCCCCCTAGCCGCGCGCGCCGTCGCCTGGGTTGATCGCCGTCGCGTTGCCGAATGAACCGGACACCGCGGATCGCCACGGAGGCGCAGCAGGGCTACACGTTTTCGCGCCGGGCTTGGCTGCTCGGCGCGATGCAGATCGGCGTGGGCAGCGTGCTGGCCGGTCGAATGGGCTGGCTGTCGATTGCCGAGAACGAACGCTACAACCTGCTGAGCGAGAACAACCGGGTCAACATGACCCTCATCCCGCCGCGTCGCGGCTGGCTGGTTGATCGCCATGGTCACGCCATTGCGGACAACCGCACCGACTTTCGCGTCGACCTGATCCCCGATCGGATCGTTGACGAGGAACGGACGCTGGCGGCGCTTCGTGATCTCCTGGCGCTGACCGACGACGACCTGCTGCGTGTCCGCGCCGACCTGAAGCGGGCGGCGGGCTTTCAGCCGGTCAAGGTGGCCGAGAATGTGAGCTGGGAGCGGTTCGCGGCGGTGCAGGTCCGCCAGCCCGAGCTGCCCGGCGTCGCGCCCACGCGCGGGTTCGCGCGCAACTATCCCGCTGGCGCCGCCGTCGCACACCTGACCGGCTATGTCGGGGTCGCCACGGCGGAGCAGTACAAGCAGACGCGCGACCCGCTGCTGCTGACACCGGGATTCAAGGTCGGCAAGGACGGCCTTGAAAAGACGATGGAAAATGAGCTCCGCGGCAAGCCCGGGGCAAAACGGATCGAGGTGACGGCGCGCGGCAAGCTGGTCGCGGAGCTTGCCACCCGCCCCGACGTGCCCGGCAAGACGCAGAAGCTGACGATCGATTCCGGCTTGCAGGAATATGCCGCGCGCCGGCTGGGCACGAACTCCGGCTCCGCGGTGGTGTTCGACTGTCACACGGGCGAGATGCTCGCGATGGTCTCCATGCCGGCCTATGATCCCAACAGCTTCTCCGACGGGATCAGCCACATGGAGTGGAAGATGCTGTCGGCGGACGATCACGTCCCGCTGATGAACAAGGTGACGCAGGGGCTGTATCCGCCGGGCTCGACGGTGAAGCCGATGAACGGCCTTGCGCTGCTGGAAGCCGGGATCAGCCCCGACGAGCGGGTGTATTGCAGCGGAGCGATGCGGGTCGGAAGCGGCGTGTTCCACTGCCACAAGCGGCGTGGGCATGGCCCGATGGACCTGCGCGGCGCCGTCGCGCAGAGCTGCGACATCTATTTCTATGAGATGATCCGCCGCCTTGGTTACGACAAGGTGGCGCCGGTCGCCCGCTCGCTCGGCATGGGCGAGAAATTCGACTTGCCCTTCGCGACGCAGCGCTACGGCACCGTGCCCGACAGCGTGTGGAAGGAGCGCAAGTACAAGACGAAGTGGACCGTCGCCGACTCGCTGAACGCATCGATCGGCCAGGGCTATGTCCTGTCCAATCCGCTCCAGCTTGCGGTGATGGCGATGCGCATTGCGTCGGGACGGCAGGTCCAGCCCAGCCTGTTGATGGATCGCGTGCACGGCAACGCCCCTTTGCTGCCGTACAAGGAAGAGCATCTTCAGATTGTTCGCGAATCGATGTGGAAGGTGGTCAATGGCGGCGGCACGGGCGGCGCCTCCCGCTTGTACCTGCCTGGCATCGATCTGGCGGCGAAAACCGGCACCGCCCAGGTACGCCGTATCACCATGGCCGAACGTCGTACCGGCGTGCTGCGCAATTCGCAGCTTCCCTTCAAGCTGCGCGACCACGCCTTGTTCATCTGCTTCGCGCCGTCGGACAAGCCGCGCTACGCCGCGGCCATCGTGCTCGAGCATAACGGCCACGTCATCCGCAACCTCGACACGCCAATGATCGGCAAGGACATCATGACCTATCTGTTCGACAAGGAGCGTGCGCTGAAGGCGCTCGCCGAGGTCGAACCGACATGGGGCGGCGACATCCGGACGCGCATGGCCGCGCAGGAAGCCGCCTACCGCGCCGCCGCCAATGCGCCGTCCCCGGCGCAGGGCGCCGCCACCGAAACCGACGCCCCCGCCCCGACGCGCGCGCCGGCCGTTCGCCAGGCGACCGACGCCTCGAACGCGGCGCAGGAGGCGACCGTCAGCGACATCGCCAACGGCGCCGGTCCCGCGAGCGTCGGCACCACCGAACCATCGGATCCACAATGAGCCGACCGTCGATCGTGCCTGCGCCGCTGGCGCGGCTGCCGTGGCGGATGCTGCTGCTGGTGATCGCGCTTGGCGGGTTCGGCCTCGTCATCCTCTACTCCGCCGCCAGCGGCAACATGCGTCCCTGGGCACTCTCTCAGGGAATTCGCTTCGTCATCTTCCTGTGCGGGTCGATCGTGATCTCCCGCGTGCCGGAGGACGTGTGGCGACGTGGCGCGCTGCCCGGCTATGTCCTGATCGTCATTCTGTTGTTTGCGGTTGAACTGCTCGGTGCGGTGCGCGGCGGCAGCCAGCGCTGGCTGGATTTCGGCTTCATCAGATTGCAGCCGTCGGAGCTGATGAAGCCGGCGATCGTGCTCGCCTGCGCGCGCTTCTACGAGCTGCTGCCGCCCAACGAGACGCGGCGCTTCGGCGCGATCTGGCCGGCGGCGATCCTCATCGGGCTGCCGGCCGGCCTGGTCATGCTTCAGCCCGATCTCGGGACGGCGCTCATGATCACTGGCGGCGGCCTGACGGTGATGTTCCTCGCCGGCGTCCCGTTGCGCCTGTTCGTCGGCGGCGCGCTCGGCCTCGCCGTCGCCGCGCCGCTTGCGGTGACCTATCTGCTCCACGACTATCAGCGCAATCGCGTGCTCATCTTCCTTGATCCCGAGAGCGATCCGCTCGGCACCGGCTATCACATCAGCCAGTCGAAGATCGCGATCGGCTCTGGCGGCATCACCGGCAAGGGCTTCCTCAACGGCACGCAGAGCCACCTCGATTACCTGCCGGAGGGGCACACCGACTTTGTCTTCGCGACCATGGCGGAGGAATGGGGCCTGCTCGGCGGCCTGTTCATCATCGTCGCTTATCTGATGGTGATCCGCTGGGGCATCAACGTCGGCCTGCGCGCCCGCACCCGCTTTGCCAAGCTCACCGCGGCGGGCCTCGCGACGACGATCTTCTTCTACGTCGCGATCAACCTGGCGATGGTGATGGGCCTCGCCCCCGTGGTCGGCATCCCCCTGCCGCTCGTCAGCTTCGGCGGATCGGCGCAGATGACCGTGTTCCTGTGCCTTGGCATCCTCATGTCGATCGACCGCAGCAATCGCGGCGAACAAAATTGGTGAAACCCGAAAAAAGTGGTTGCGTCCCGCCGGAGCAATGCTAATGACGCGCCTCCCGGCGGCGAGGCACCAGCCTACACCGGAACGGACGCATAGCTCAGTTGGTAGAGCAGCTGACTCTTAATCAGCGGGTCCTTGGTTCGAGCCCAAGTGCGTCCACCACCCTCCTCCGAATAGTTTCAATGCCTTAGGGCACACCGCTTCGGTGGAGTGGCATGTCCGGCTGAGATGGCAGCCCCCCCCAATCGGGGCGCGGACCGGCCGGATGTTTGGTTCGCCAATCCCCAACACCACCACTCCCCGCCCCGCTACGGGCAATTGCGCAATGCATGTTGCCGCGGGAGGGGTGATGACTCCTGCGCAGCATCCATGACGGCGGCGAAGGAAGGGTCAGCCATGTCGAAAATCACCGGCACCGACGCTTTGATTTTCCTCGCGGCGATTGGCCTCTGTCTGGTGGTCCTGCTTTACTTCGTTCTCTGACCCGGCCGCCCCCGCCCTAAGGCACGATCGCAATCGTATCGGCAGCCGCCCGGACCCAATCGTCGTTTTGCGTGCCCCGCCCATTGACTTGCCCGCCGCGCCGCTCGTACCTGTCAGGCGATTAGGTCGATCGACTTAATCCATACCGATCGCGCTGCCCACGATGGCCGCCGACGGCAGGAGAGCGTGCATGACATACGACCTCATCATCGTCGGGGGCGGCATCGGCGGGTCGGCGCTGGCGGCGACCATGGCGCGCGCCGGCCGGTCCGTGCTGCTGCTGGAAAAAACGACGGTCTATGAGGACAAGGTGCGCGGCGAATGGATCGCGCCGTGGGGAGTGACCGAAACCAAACGGCTCGGCCTTTACGACACATTGGTCGCCGCGGGTGGCCATCACCTGACCAGCCACGTCACTTATGACGAGACGCGCGATCCCGCTGCGGCGGAGGCAGCGGCGATGCCGCTCGGCATGTTCGCGCCCGACGTGCCAGGCCCCTTATGCCTACGCCACCCCGTCCATTGTCAGACGCTGTTCGACACCGCCGCCGCATCGGGCGCGACGGCGCATCGCGGCGTCACCATTACCTCCATCACGCTGGGCGCATCGCCCGCGGTCAGCTACCTCCTCGATGGCGCCGAGCATACGGCGCGTGCCCCGCTGATCGTCGGGGCCGAGGGGCGGCAATCCGGGGTGCGCCGCGCCGCCGGGCTGACGTTGCATCAGGACAAGCCGCACCATTGGTTCGCCGGGCTGCTGGTCGATGGTGTCGCCGGCTGGGACGATACACGCCAGGCGATCGGCACGGAGGATGATTTCGGCTTTCTTGCCTTCCCGCAGGGCCAGGAGCGGATGCGCGTCTATGGCGGCTGGTCGCTCGCCGATACCAAGCGGTTTGCCGGAAAGGACGGGCCAACCCGCTTCCTCGAGGCGTTCCGGATGAAATCGGCGCCGCATAATGAGGCGATCGCTGGCGGCACCCCCGCCAGCCCGCTGTTCGCCTATTACAATAACAGCAGCGCCGCGCAGCGCCCCTATGCGCCCGGCGCCGTGCTGGTCGGCGATGCCGCCGGGTGGAACGATCCTATCCTGGGCCTCGGCCTGTCGATCACCTACCGCGACGTTCGCCTCGTCAGCGACATCCTCAAGGAAACGGCGCCGGGAAACGCGCCCGATTTCCGACCTTATGCCGAGGAACGCGCGGAGCGGATGCGCCGGCTGCGCATCGCGGCGGAGATGCAGGCGACGCTCGACATGGAGTTTGGCGAGGCCGCCCGTGCGCGGCGGCATCGTTACTATGAGGCAAGCGCCGCCGATCCGATGCTCGGCCTCCACGGCGTCGCGACGCTCGCCGGGCCCGAAGCCGTCCCGGCAGAGATTTTCGAGCCGGCGCATGTCGCCCGCGTGGTGGGAGCCTGATCGATGGATATCGCGCGCTACAATGCCGACTGGCTGGCCGCCTGGACCGCCAAGGACGTCGAGGCGCTGCTCGGCTTCTACGCCGAGGATTGCCGCTATTTCGATCCGCAGACAGCGGGCGGGATCACCGGCCACGAGGCGCTGCGGGCGTATCTGACCGGCCTGTTCGCCGCGACCCCGCCGATGACCTACACCCCGGACGAGACCTGGCCCATTCCGGGCGGCTTCTGCGGCCGTTGGTATTGCGATGTTGAAGGGGCGGGTCGGATGCGCGGGTTCGACATGGTCCTGCTCGATGGCGACAGGATCACCCACAACGAAGTCTATGTGCACCAGCTGCCACAGGAATAAGAGGGAGGGGATCAATGCAGTTCGATTTCAACGAACAACAAAATGAATTCCGTCAGGAAGCACGGCGCTTCCTGGCGGCGGAATGCCCGCCGGACCGCGTGCGCAAGGCGCTGGAGGGTGGCGGCTTCGATCGCGACCTGTGGCGCGGGGTGGCCGAGATGGGGTTCCTCGGCATCGCCATCCCGGAGGAGCATGGCGGCCTTGGCCTTGGCTATCTTGAGCTGTGCGCCGTGGCGGAGGAATTCGGCCGGGCGCTGGCGCCGCTCCCGATCCTCTCCTCGGTCTACCTGGTGGCAGAGGCGATCAAGTCGTTCGGCACGGCCGAGCAGCAGGCGTCATGGCTCCCCCGCATCGCGGCCGGCGCAGCGATTGGCTGCGTCGCCGCCGCGGAGGGTGAGCGACTGAGCGAGACCTCGGTTCGCACGACCTTCGCGGGCGGCACCGTGTCGGGCAAGAAGGCTCCGGTACTCGACGGCGAGATTGCCGACGTGGCGCTGGTGCTGGCGAAGGAGGGCGATCGGCTGAGCCTGGTGCTCGTCGATCTCGCGCAGAAGGCGGTCGAACGGCGCGCGCTCGACACGATCGATCCCACGCGTGCCCAAGCCGAACTGACCTTCAACAGCGCAGCGGCCGAGCGGCTGGGCGAGCCGGGCGAGGGCTGGTCGCAATATCAGACCCTGCTCGACCGCGCGGCGGTGCTGGTGGCGTTCGAGCAGATCGGCGGCGCGGACCGCGCGCTCGAAATGGGCCGCGACTATGCGCTGGAGCGGATGGCCTTCGGTCGCCAGATCGGCAGCTTCCAGGCGATCAAGCACATGCTCGCCGACATGTATGTCTCCGCAACGCTCGCCCGGTCGAACGCTTATTACGGTGCCTGGGCGCTTTCCACTGGGGCGGCCGAACTGCCGCGCGCGGCAGCGACGGCGCGCGTTTCGGCCACCAACGCCTTCCGCCATTGCGCGAAGAACAACATCCAGGTGCACGGCGGCATGGGCTTTACGTGGCAGATGGATTGCCACCTCTACTACCGGCGCGCGAACCACCTCGCGCTCGCACTCGGCAGCCAGCCCGACTGGGAAGAGAAGCTGGTCAGCCGCCTGGCTGCCGCCAACCAGCCGATCGCTGCCTGAGCCCCACCACGGACAGAACCGGAGGCCCCGTGCCATGAACTTCGACGACACTCCCGAAGAAGCCGCCTTCCGCGCCGAGGCTCGCGCGTGGATCGATGCCAATGCCCCCAAGCACCTGTACCCGATCCTTTCGGGGTCGGGGCACGGCACCGCCGGCGACATCGCCGATTTCGACATGCTGGCCGAGAGCAAGGCGTGGCAGAAGAAGAAATATGACGCCGGCTGGGCGTGCCTTCACTGGCCAAAGGAATATGGCGGGCGCGGCGCGACGCCGATGCAGCGGGTGATCTGGAACCAGGAGGAAGGCGTCTATGCCACCCTCTCCTTCACCTTCATCATCGGTCAGGGCATGTGCGGCCCGACGGTGATGGCGTGGGGGCGTGAGGAGGACAAGCAGGCGCTGCTGCCGCCGCTCGCCGCGGGTGAGGACATCTGGTGCCAGATGTTCTCCGAACCGTCGGCCGGCTCGGACCTCGCGGGCCTTCGCACCCGCGCGGTCAAGGATGGTGACGAATGGGTCATCAACGGGTCCAAGATCTGGACCTCCGGCGCGCATATCTCGCAATATGGCATCCTGCTGACCCGCACCGATCCCAGCGTCGCCAAGCACAAGGGGCTGACGATGTTCTGGGTCGACATGCGTTCGCCCGGCATCGAAGTCCGCCCGATCCTTCAGGCCCACGGCCAGTCCGGCTTCAACGAGGTGTTCTTCACCGACCTGCGCGTTCCCGACAGCCAGCGGCTGGGCGGCGTGGGTCAGGGCTGGACGGTGTCACTGACCACGCTGATGAACGAGCGGCTGTCGATCGGCTCGGGCATGTCGACCGGCTTCGAAACGCTGCTCGATTATGCCGTCCGGGCGCCCGGTCGTGACGGCGGCCGGCTGGTCGACGATCCCTCGATCCGCTCGCGCCTCGCCGATTGGGCCACCAAGGCCAGCGGCCTGAAATACACCTCGATGCGCGCGCTGACCGCCTTGTCGAAGGGACAGGAGCCGGGCCCGGAGAATTCGATCGGCAAGCTGGTCGCCGGCGCGACGAGCCAGGATATCGCGACCTTCGCGATCGACCTTCAGGGCGAGGCCGGCGTGCTGACCGATCCCGCACAGGCGGCGCATGCGGCACGCTTCCAGGCGACGCTGATGCGCAGCCCGGCCACCCGAATCGAGGGCGGCACGGACGAAATCCTGCGCAACATCATCGCCGAGCGCGTCCTTGGCCTGCCCGGCGACGTGCGCGTCGACAAGGACGTCCCGTTCGAGAAAATCCCGACCCGCGCCTGACCGGGCGCGCGGGTCAGCGACCGTCCCCTGCCCCGGCAGGGGACGGGCCGCGCCCTTGGCATGGCAAATGGTCCGTGTCCTTGCTCCCATCTGTCGCCTTGAACGTTGAAGGGCGATACGAATGAGCAAGAAAGGAACCTTGCGTGATCCGTGCTTCCGTCGCCGGCCTCCTGCTGGCCGCCTCCCCCGCCGTTGCGCAGGAGGCCCCTGACGATCCTTCCTGCGCGAATGTCCGGGTCGCGATCCCGGCAGAGCTTGCCGCCTGGTCGAAGCAGACGCCCGTCGCGGCAGGGATCAAGGCCGGCGGCGGCGCATCGGTGACGCCCGGCCAGGCGCTGCTGGTCGCGCTTCATCCGGCGAATCTCGTCACACTGGCGCCCGTGCCGAAGGAAAACGGCGGCCATGCCGGAACGCTGACGCTGACCGTGCAGGAAGCAGGCAATTACCGCGTGGCACTGGGTGGACGCGCATGGGTCGATCTGGTCGACAAGGGGCGTGCGCTCTCCTCCAGCGCGCATGGTCATGGCCCCAAATGCACGGGAATTCGCAAGATGGTGGACTATACGTTGAAGCCCGGTCGCTACACGATTCAATTGTCCGGCAGTCAGGCGGACAACATGCCGCTGCTGGTGGCGAAGGTCGGCTGATGCGGATGATCGCCCTCGCCGCCGCGCTCCTCCTTCCCACCGGCGTCGCCGCGCAGGATGTTCCTGCGGCTGCACCGGCCACCACCAGCGCTACGCCCCCTGCTCCGGCAAAGGCAGCGACCACGATCGTCACGCTCTCAACCGCCGCTGGCCCGATCGTGCTCGAAATCGAAACGGAGAAGGCGCCGGTGACCGCCGCCAACTTCCTCAAATATGTCGATGGAAAGCGGCTGGACGGGACGGTTTTCTACCGCACCGTGAAGGTGCAGGCGGAACCGCGCTACGGCTTCATCCAGTTCGGCACCCAAAACGATCCGAAGCGCACACTGCCGCCGATCGCGCATGAGCCGACCAGCAAGACCGGGCTCAGCCATGTCGATGGCGCCATCTCCATGGCAATGGCCGAACCCGGCACCGCACGCGGCGATTTCTTCATCATCGTCGGCAACACGCCGGCGATGGACGCCGACGGAACGAACCCCGGCTATGCGGTCTTCGGCCGCGTCGTGCACGGCATGGATGTCGTCCACCGCATCATGGACATGCCCACATCGCCAACCAAGGGAGAGGGAATTATGAAGGGCCAGATGCTCGAACCGACCGTGCCGGTCACCACCGCACGGCGCATGCCGGCCCAGGCGAGCATCCAGCCGTGAGGGCCGTCACCCTGTCGCAGCCGGGCGGGCTTGATCGTCTGCACGTGGCCGACGCGCCCGATCCCGGCCAGCCCGGCGCTGGCGAGATCCGCGTGGCGCTCCACGCCAGCTCGCTCAACTTCCACGACTATCTGGTCTGCTCGGGCAAGTCCCCGACGGCGGACGGTCGCATCCCGCTGGCGGATGGCGCCGGCGTCGTCGAGGCGGTCGGCGACGGCGTGACGGACTTCAGCGTCGGCGACCATGTCGTCTCGGTCTTCTTCCCGGACTGGCAGGATGGCGGCCCGAAGGTGGGCGACTTCCGCCGCGTCCCAGGCGACGGCATCAACGGCTTCGCCTGCGACAGCGTGGTCCTTCCTTCCACTGCCTTCACCAGGGCGCCGCGCGGCTGGAGCCACAAGGAAGCCGCAACCATCACCACGGCGGGACTCACCGCCTGGCGCGCGCTGGTCGTCGACGCCGGCCTGCGCGCTGGCGACACCGTGCTGCTGCTCGGGACCGGCGGCGTGTCGATCTACGCGCTGCAACTCGCCCATGCGATGGGCGCCGAGGTGATCGTCACCTCCTCCTCGGACGAGAAGCTGGCGCGCGCGAAGGAACTCGGCGCCAATCATGTGATCAATTATCGTCAGGAGCCCAAATGGGGCCGCAAGGTCCTGGATCTGACCGGCGGCCGCGGCGCCGACATCGTGGTCGAGGTCGGCGGCCCGGGGACGCTCGTCCAGTCGATCGAGGCCGTGCGGATCGGTGGCCATATCGCGCTGATCGGCGTCCTCACCGGGGTCGGCGGCGACGTGCCGACCGCATTCCTCATGGCGAAGCAGGCCAAGCTGCAGGGATTGATCGTCGGCAGCCGCCAGGAGCAGGAGGACTTCGTCCGCGCCCTCGAGGCGACCGGTATCCGACCCGTCATTGATCGGACATTCGCGCTCGAGGATCTGGGCGACGCGTTCCGTCACCTCGAATCCGCCAGTCATTTCGGGAAGATTGCAGTCGCCTGGTAGCCGCGCGCGCACTCATCTGGCCACGACCGCCGGCGCAATGGCCGATTTGCGCCGGCGGCGATCCGTTCTAGGTACGAACCAAGGAAAGGATCGCCCATGAACGCTCCCCTCATCCGTGACGATTGGCAGGCCGCCGGGGTGGCGCAGCTCGACGACACGATCGCCCTGCGACGCGCCATCCATGCCGAGCCAGAGATCGGCCTCCACTGTCCCAAGACGACTTCGAAGCTGAAGGCCGCGCTTGCCGGCCTGCCGCTGGAAATTCACGACAGCACCTCCACCACAGGCTTCATCGCCATCCTTCGCGGCGGCCGCAGCGGCGCGGGCGACAACACCCGCACCGTGCTGTTGCGCGGCGACATGGATGCGCTGCCCCTGTCTGAAGACACCGGCCTGCCCTTCGCCTCCACCATCCCGGGCGCGATGCACGCCTGCGGCCACGACGCCCATTCCGCCATGCTCGCCGGCGCCGCGCGCGCCTTGTGCGCGCGTAAGGAAGAGTTGCCCGGAACGGTGGTCTTCATGTTTCAGCCCGGCGAGGAGGGCCACCATGGCGCCCGCTGGATGATCGATGACGGGTTGCTCAACCTCGCGCGCCCCGACGCCGCCTTCGCGCTCCACATCTTCCCCAACGCGCCCGCCGGTGTGTTCGTCGGACGCGAAGGACCCCTTCTCGCCTCCACCGACACGCTGATCGCGACGATCCGTGGCAAGGGCGGTCACGCCGCCATGCCGCACGATTGCATCGATCCGATCCCGGTCGCTTGCGAGATCGTCACCGCGCTGCAGAGCTTTGTCGCGCGCCGTATCCCGGTGTCTGATCCCGCCGTCCTGACCATCACGCAGATTCACGCCGGCAGCAGCCACAACATCATTCCCGATGAAGTGAAGCTCATGGGAACGCTGCGCACCCTGTCGGATGCGACCCGGGAGAAGGCACGTGCCGCCTTCCATCAGATCGCCGGGAACATCGCTGCGGCGCATGGCTGCGAGGCGGATACCAGGGTCGAGGAAGGCTATCCGGTCACCTTCTGCGACCCGCGCGCGACGGCGATGATCCGTGAACTGTCACAGGACATCTCCGGGGAACGCGGCTGGACGACGATGCCGGCACCGATGATGGGCGGAGAGGATTTCTCCTACGTCCTGCGCGAGATACCGGGGGCCATGGCGTTCATGGGGGTCGCGCCGGAGGGCAGCGATCCGCGCACCAACCCGCCGCTGCACAATGTGAAGATGACGATCGAGGAGCAGGTCATGGCCAGGGGCGTTGCGATGCACTGCGCCCTGGCCGACCGCTTCCTCAATCGTGGTTTCGATTAAGGCTGCGCCGTGTTGCCCCTCCCGCCGTTTCTGGCGGCGGGAGGGGCTACGATCATTCCACGGTCACCGATTTGGCAAGGTTACGCGGCTGGTCCACGTCAGTGCCCTTGGCGACTGCGACGTGATACGCCAGCAACTGGACCGGTACCGCATAGACCAAAGGTGCGATCAGCGGATGCACCTTGGGCATTTCGATCGTCGCGATCGTGTTCTCGCCCGCCTGTGCGATACCATCGGCATCAGAGATCAGCACAACCTGAGCGCCGCGTGCCTGCGCCTCCTGCATGTTGCTGACGGTCTTGTCGAACAACGGGCCGGACGGCGCGATGACGACCAGCGGCACCGCCTCGTCGATCAAGGCGATCGGCCCGTGCTTCATCTCACCCGATGCGTAACCTTCCGCATGGATGTAGCTGATTTCCTTTAGCTTTAGCGCGCCCTCCAGTGCCAGCGGATATTCCGGTCCGCGGCCCAGGTACAACACGTCGCGCGCAGCTGCGATCTTCGGCGCCATCGCCTCGATCTCGGCATCGTGCGCGAGGGCCATGCTCATGGCCTCGGGCACGTGCTGCAGCTGCTTGACGATCTCCGCCTCGTTCGCCAGCAGGCCACGGGCGCGCGCGAGGTTCGTGGCAAGTGCGGCCATGACCGCGAGCTGACAGGTGAATGCCTTGGTGGAGGCGACACCGATCTCCGGCCCCGCATGCGTCGGCAGCAACAGATCGACCTCACGCGCCATCGAACTGGTCGGCACGTTGATAATACCGCCGGTCGTGACGCCGCCTGCCTTCATGTGGCGCAGAGCAGCAAGCGTGTCCGCGGTCTCGCCCGACTGCGAAATCACCAGACCGAGCGTGTTGGGCAGCAGGACGGGATCACGGTAGCGATATTCGCTCGCCACATCGACCTCGACCGGGATGCGGGCCAGCCCCTCGATCCAATATTTGCCGATCATGCCGACATAGCTGGCCGTGCCGCACGCAACGATGACGACGCGCTCGACCGTCGACAGGTCGAACTCGATGTCCGGCAGCGAGACCTGCGATTCCAACGGGCGGAGATATGAGCGGAGCGTCTGCGCCACGACGACCGGCTGCTCGTAAATCTCCTTCTGCATGAAGTGGCGATGGTTGCCCTTATCCATTAGCTGGCCGGAAGCGCCGGAGTTGACGATCGGGCGTGACACGCGCTGGTTGGCGCTGTCGTACACCTCGACCTCCTCATGGGTGATGGCAACCCAGTCACCCTCTTCCAGATAGGCGATCCGCTGCGTCAGCGGCGCAAGGGCAAGCGCGTCCGAGCCCAGGAAGTTCTCGCCATCCCCATAGCCGACCGTGAGCGGTGCGCCGAGGCGGGCACCGAGCAGCAGATCCGGGTGTGTGCGGACCATGACGCCCAGCGCAAAGGCGCCATGGAGCCGCGGCAGGACAGCCGCCAGCGCGGCACGCGGCTCTGCGCCATTCTCGACCTCACGGGCGATGAGATGCGCGACGACCTCGCTGTCAGTCTGGCTGAGGAAGGTGCGTCCCTCCGCGATAAGTTCGTCGCGTAAGGGCTTGAAGTTCTCGATGATTCCGTTGTGCACGACAACCACATCGCCAACGATATGGGGGTGCGCATTGTCCTCGGTCGGTGCGCCGTGCGTCGCCCAGCGGGTGTGCGCAACGCCGCTCTCGCCGCCCAACGGCTCCTCGGCCAGCCGCTGCGCCAGGTTGCGCAGCTTCCCCGGCGCGCGGCGGCGATCGAACGAACCATCAGTCACGGTGCAGATGCCGGCGGAGTCATAGCCGCGATATTCCAGCCGCTTCAAACCATCCAGCAGACGATCAGCGGCCGGCTCCTTGCCGACTATCCCAACAATCCCACACATTTATCGAGATTCCTTCCGAGCGCGCATCACGTTCCTGAACTTCGCTGCCCAACCGGGCTTTTCGGTCTGCGGCGGTCGCACGAGCGCCAGCGCGTCGGCCTCCACATCGCTTGTAACGGTAGATCCCGCTGCCACGATCGCGCCATCGCCGATTGTCACCGGTGCAACCAGTGCCGAGTTCGAGCCGATGAAGGCGCCTGCGCCGATCCGGGTCTTGTACTTGAAGAAGCCATCGTAATTGCACGTGATCGTGCCGGCGCCGATGTTCGCGCCCGCGCCGACCTCCGCGTCGCCGAGGTAGGTCAAATGGTTCGCCTTGGCGCCCTCACCCAGCACCGCCTTCTTCATCTCCACGAAGTTGCCGACGCGTGCGCCCTTTTTCATCACCGCGCCTGGCCGCAGCCGTGCATAGGGGCCAACCGATGCGCCCTCGCCGATCGTCGCGCCTTCGACATGGCTGAATGCGTGGATCACGACCTTGTCGGCCACGGATACGCCAGGGCCGAACACCACATTGGGCTCTACAATGACGTCTCGGCCAACAACCGTGTCGTAGCTGAACCAGACGGTCTCAGGCGCGATGAGGGTGACGCCATCGTCCATCGCCTGCTTGCGCCGGCGTTGCTGCCAGACCAGTTCGAGTGCGGCGAGCTCAGCACGGCTGTTCACGCCGGTCACTTCCTCGGCATCGGTTTCGATGACCGCAGACGAGCGGCCGTCGGCGCCCGCCAACATCACGATATCCGGCAGATAATATTCGCCAGCAGCATTGGCATTGTCCACGCGCCGCAGCAGATCGAACAGGTCCTCCGATCGAACCGCCATCAAGCCTGAGTTGCAGAGTGTCTCGGCGCGTTCCTCCGCTGAGGCGTCCTTGAACTCCACCATGCGCGCGATACGACCCTCGGCGTCGGCGATCACACGCCCGTAGGCACCCGGATCGGACGGGCGGAAGCCCAGGACGACGACAGCCGGCGCTTCCTCGGCATGCAGGCGATCGATCATCCGGCGCATCGTCGCTTCCGTCACAAGCGGGACGTCGCCGTAGAGGATCAGAACGTCACCGGCGAACCCGGCCAAGGCCTGCTCGGCCTGCTGCACCGCATGGCCAGTGCCAAGCTGCTCCTGCTGCTGCGCGACGGCCACGCCCAGCGGCACCACCGCGGCCTCCACCTGTTCGCGCCCCGCGCCGACGACCACGACGGTTTTTGCCGCGCCCAGCCCCTCCGCCGCAGCCAGCAGATGATGCAGCATCGGCCGCCCCGCGAGAGGATGGAGCACCTTGTGCGTGTCAGATTTCATCCGCGTGCCCTTGCCAGCGGCAAGCACGATTACGGCGAGAGGTCGGCTCGTCATGGCGCGCCTGTGCCATCGTCGGCTTGCCAATTCCATAGCGAGCCGTCACCGCGCATGACGATGGAACGATTTCACTTCGACACGGTCGGTTTCGACCTCGACGGCACGTTGATCGACACAAGCGGTGACCTGGCTGCGGCGGTCAATCACGCGCTGGCGCAGGACGGCCGGCCGCCGCTCAGCGTCGACGCGATCAAGCCCATGATCGGGGGTGGCGCACGCCATATGCTCGCCCAGGGGCTGGCCGCGACCGGCGGGGGTGCCGACCCCCTTCTTGATCAGCTGCACCGTGTCTTGCTCGAGTATTACGAGGCCAACATCTACGTTCACAGCGTACCGTTTCCCGGCGCTTTGCGGGCGCTGGACGAACTTGCACGAAGGGGCGTGCAGATCGCGGTCGTCACCAACAAACTCGAGCGTTTCGCGCTTGAGGTACTCCGCGACGCCGGCCTGCTTGATCGGCTGACCTGCGTGATCGGCGGGGACACGCTGGGGCCAGGCAAGTCAAAGCCGGCGGCCGATCCGATCCTCGAGATGATCCGGCGATCAGGCGGCGGAACGGCAGCATTCGTCGGGGATTCGATCTACGATGTCGCCGCGGCCCATGCGGCGGGCATTCCGGCGGTCGCCTGCCGATTCGGCTTTCTGATGCAACCGGTGGAAGAACTGGGCGCCAACGCGATCATCGATCATTTCGACGAGCTCGTCCCCGCGTTGAACGGGCTGCGGTAATGGTAACATCCCGATTGATCTGGCGGCTGATCCTTCTGGCCGCCCTCGTCTTTGCGGTGACCATGGCGCTGCTGCCGCACCCGCCGAAAGTGCCGATCGATAGCGACAAATATCAGCACATGCTCGCGTTCGGCACGCTGACGATCCTGTCGGTCCTCGCATTTCCACAGACACCGTTGCTGCGGATCGGCGAGCGGCTGTCCTTTCTCGGCGCGATGATCGAAGTGGTTCAGTCGATCCCCGTGCTTCACCGCGACTGCGACATCATGGACTGGGTGGCCGACACCGCGGTCATCATCGGCGTGCTTGTCGTGGTCGCGATCAGCCGACGGCTCCGTTCTTCCGCCACTTGATCCACAAGTGCCGCGCCAGCATCAGCGGCGGCATCCGCAGCGCGTGGGAGCGGACGTAAAACGTCAGCCGGGTGGCAGGGTGGATGGCGCGACCCCAGCCATCGCGACCGAGCAATCGTCGCAGGTACAGCCGGTCGGTCACTTCCGTCCGGCGAAATGCAAGCGGCACGGGCGTGTCGAACAGGCGATGCGTCAGGCGAAGTGCGCGCGCCAGGACCGGGGAGACGCCGTGGTCCCGCGCCCGGGCCGTAAGCCGATCCCAATAGCCGGGATCGTCATCGGCGAACTCACGCAACAGACGATCGATGTCCCACAGGTTGCGCAGTCCACCGGCGAGATCGCCATCCGCCAACAGGTGAATGGCGGCGTGCAGCACGACATCCTCGTTCGACAGCATTGCCAGACCATTGCCCAGCGGCCGCGCTCCCTCCAGCAATCGCGCGGCATCCGGTCGCAGCCGCGCCGTCAACGGCAGGATCGTGTGGTGCACGTCGATCATCCGGTCGCGCTCGCGATGGATCATGGGGGGCAGTTCATGCATCCACCGCCGGTAGTAGCTGTCGTCATAGGGATCGGGCTTCACCCACGCCCATCCATGCGCCAGCAGCGCCGCCTCCACGTCTGCAAGCGCGGCAGCGGGAACGAGTATGTCGAGATCGCCGATCGCTCGTCCGCTTCCCGCCGCAAGGCCGGCGGCGGCAAAGGCCGTGCCCTTCAGCAGGATCAGTGGCGCCACGACGCCTTCCAGCGCCCGGCGCGCCATTTCCGCCTCCCATAACGCCTGCCGACGCCCCTCCAGTGAGGTTGCCCTGGCATCGGCTAGGATGGCGGCCACGCGCGGCGGGGCCAGATCGCCGACGCGGCAGGCCAGTGTTCCCATCATCTGCTCGGCCAGCGCCACGGACAATAGCGCCGTCCACCTTTGGTCATCGAGGCCCGAGGCACGTGATGGATCCACGAGGACGGCGACCAGATCGCGCGCCGCGCTCACCAGAGATCCTCGATCATCGACGCTGCGGTCTCAATATTGGGATAGTCGATCGCCGCGCGAGTAACGCCCCTCACCAGTCCGGTTAGCGCGCGATAGCCGCGCTCGCCCAGGCCCACATAATTGGTCGAAGCCTGCGTCAGCCTGACGAACGCTTCCCCTGCCCCGACGGGCCGCTGATCAGCCACGTGGCCAAAGCGGGGAAACAGCAACAGCGCCGGCGTCGCGGGAACGTTCGCCATCGCCAGTGCCGCGCCCTCGGGAACGAGATGCTGGATCGTGCCCTTGGGCGTGTCCGTCATCGCCGGTCCCCAGCGGCCATCCGGTAGCGCCGCCTTCACGACCGGGATTGCAGCATTCTTCACGCTCACCGGCCGCGGGAATGGCCATATCGCCCCGGTATCCGGATCGACGAGGACGAACTCATCGGCCATCAGCCGCCATCCGCGCGCCTGCAGCAGCGCCGCGAGGGTCGACTTGCCGGCTCCTGACTCGCCGGTCATGACCACTGCCCGTCCGTCGCGCTCCACCGCAGCGGCGTGGAGCAGGAGGAAGCGGCGCAGCCCCAGCGCCAATTGCAGGTTCATCGCCATCTCCGCCGCCAGCAACCCCTGCGGCAAGGGGAGCGGGGCGGCATCCGGAATGACGAAGTCGCCGGCGATGCGCACGGCGGGGCGAAGGAACCGGCGCCAGGGCCGCGATGGCTCAAGACGAACGGTAAAATCAGGCACCGACACGTCGGTCGGATAGTCGCGGTACAGCGTACGCATCTGATCAAGCGGCCGCCGCCATGCCGATCCAATCCGAAAGCTGACCGGTCCAACCTGAACGCGGAATTCGCTGGTCATGCGCGCTCGATCAAGCCGGTGACCGCAAGCTCATCAAGGAGCGCGATCAGTTCCGCGCGACCGCCTTCCACGATGTCGAACGCGGCCTCAATCTCGGCAATCGCCATCCAGCGCCCGGCAAGTACCTCCAGCACCTCAGGCACTGGCGATGCCACCAGGTGCGTCATGCCGGATGTACGGTGAAACAGCGCTACGATGTCGTCCAGCGGCGTGACGATCAGGTCGGCCGCCGGCGGCGCGCGATAGCGCGTCGCGTCCACTGGCTACCGCCGCGGCATCTGCAACGAGGCAAAACAGGTGAACCCCGTCGTTCCGCTCCGCAGGCTCTGGACATATTTCAGATAGGCGCGGCTGCGTTCGTAATCGACACCCGGCAGGTTGCCGCCAGACGCCAGCGCGCGCCGAATGTCCTCGCCCCTGAGCGGTCGGCCGGGCGGCGCATAGGCGCCCGGGGTGCCCGGCGGTACCACCTTGCCATTCTTATCGATGAAGCTGCCCGCGCGGCCCGGATCGGGAACGGGAATATCGCACGTCATCACCGAGCCGTAGGCTTGCGCCATTGCCGGGCGGATCGACACGATCGCCACCGCGCCAACGGCACCCAGGCGCAGGGCGCGTCGCCGCCCGGGCTGCTCGGGTTGATCCTGATCGCTCATGACGGGCATCTATCCACGACCGAGCCCTTCCATAATCCTAATGCCGGCACAAGCATCGCCGCGGCAGCGTGTCGTAGCGGGACACTGCCGGCGCGCCCCGCCAGCACCCTCGTACGTCGCGCGGCGCTCACCAGCGTGCTGGACAATCGTTCTTTCGCGTCCATAACTGACCGCAACTGCGTCATTCGCCGCCAAGGGACCTATGGACGAGATCATCTCTCCACGCGGCTGGACCGCGCTTGCCATCGTCGTTGTCACCGCCGTCATTCTAGGCGTCATCGGTGCGGGACTGGATGCTGTGGCGGTCAGCATCGTCGGCGGCATTGTCGCGGTGCTGACGATGACGGGCGGCGGCCAGCATGCGGGCGAACATCCTGCCGGATCGACCACGCCCGCGCCGTTTGGCGAAATCGAGCCGGTGCTGGATGCGCTGGCCGAGCCGATCCTCATCCTGGAGGGGCCACGGGTCGCCCACGCCAACAAGGCGGCCCGCGCATTGCTGGGCGCGCATATTATCGGCGAGGACGCGCGCACCGGCATCCGCCATCCGGCCGCCGCACGGCTGCTTGGCGAGGATGCCGCCGACGCCGTCGCGTCGCTCGCGGGCCTCGGCGCGCCGGATCAGCGCTGGGAAATGCGCCTTGCCCCGTTCAGCGACGGTCGCCGCCTCGTCCATCTTTCCGACCGCAGCGGCAGCCATGCCGCAGAGCGGATGCGGGTGGATTTCGTCGCCAATGCCAGCCATGAGCTGCGCACTCCCCTCGCCTCGATCCTCGGCTATGTCGAAACGCTCGCCGACACCGCGGGCGAGGATCCGGTAACGCGCGCCCGCTTCCTCAAGATCGTTTTCGACGAGGCGCAGCGAATGGATAGGCTGGTCGACGATCTGATGAGCCTCTCTCGGATCGAGGCCGACAAGTACCGTGCACCCGCCAGTTCGATCGACCTCGCGGCCCTGGTCGACAGGACGCAGCAGGAGCTTGCCGATGCGCATGACGGCCGCGGCAAGGACATCATCCTTGAACACGATCCGGGCGAGATCATGGTGCAGGGCGATGCCGCGCAGCTTTCCCAACTGCTGCACAATCTGATCGGCAATGCGATGAAATATGGTCGGCCCGGCACGCCGATCCGCGTCTCGATCACCCGGGCCGACGACATGGTTCGGCTGGTCGTCGCCGACCAAGGGGAGGGCATCCCGCCCCAGCACCTGCCGCGGCTTACCGAACGCTTCTACCGTGTCGATCCGGGCCGTAGCCGCTCGATCGGCGGGACGGGTCTGGGCCTGGCAATCGTCAAGCATATCGTGGAGCGCCATCGCGGCCGGCTCGATATCGCCAGCCAGGTCGGCGAGGGTACCCGCGTCACGGTCATGCTGCGTGCGGCAGGTTCCGTTACTCTACCGATTGATGCGCCGGGAGCCGCTGTCATCAAGCAGTAATGCTCGTGTCACACAGGCGCGAACGCCGCGTCGTGCGGCGCTCTCGGGATGTTGAATGATTCGCGCCGCTGTGATCGTCGCGCTGCTTGCGCTCTCTTCCGCCTGCCATGACCAGGCCAGCGGTGGTGCTGGCGCGCGCGCGCAGATCAAGGCGGTGGGATCGTCCACCGTCTATCCGTTCACGACCATCGCGGCCGAGCAATATCTGGCCAACAATCCGGATGCGCGCCCGCCGGTAATCGAATCCACCGGCACTGGCGCTGGCATGCGCCTGTTCTGCGCCGGGATCGGCGCCGCTTACCCCGACATCGTCAACGCCTCTCGCCGGATGAAGCGCAGCGAGTTCGAGGACTGCCTGCGCCACGGCGCAAAGGAGATCCTGGAGGTGCAGATCGGCATCGATGGCGTCGCCTTTGCCGAAGCGAAGAACGGGCCCAAGATGGCGCTTACCTCGGCGGACCTTTACCGGGCGCTCGCCGCTACGCCGGGGGGCAAGCCCAACCGCTATCGCACCTGGCGGGACGTCAATCCGGCGTTGCCGGCCATTCCGATCCAGATTTACGGTCCGCCATCGACCAGCGGCACACGCGATGCGTTGGCGGAGCTCATCATGGCGCAGGGCTGCCTCGACACCGATCCCGAAGCGCGGCGGCTGAAGGAGACGGATGAGGATGGGTTCAAGGCACGCTGCCAGCGCGTGCGCGAGGACGGCGCATATATCGACGCCGGCGAGAACGATAATCTCATCGTGCAGAAACTGACCGCCAATCCCAATGCGATCGGCGTGTTCGGCTATTCCTATCTGGAAGAGAATGGAGGATCGGTCGTGGGTGTGCCGATCGGCGGCGTTGCGCCGACCACCGAGACCATCGTCGACGGCCGCTATCCCGGCGCCCGGCCGCTCTACATCTACGTCAAGAAGCAGCACATGGACGCCGTGCCCGGGCTCCGCGCCTTTGTGCAGCAATATACCGGCCTTTGGGGTGCCGGCGGGCCGCTCGCGCGTCGCGGCCTGATCGCTGCGCCTGCCGAGGTCCAGCAGCAGTCGGCCGACCTGGTTCGCACCGAAACCCCGCTGGCGTTGGACGCACTGAAATGAGCGCTGGCGCATTGCTGTTCGTCATTGTCGCGTTGGGCCTGATCGCCTGGTTTGTCGCGCGCGCCCGCGCCGCGGCCTTCCGCGTGGGCGGCACGCAGCGCTTCAGCGCGCTGCCCGGCCACCACGCCTCCTATGTGGCGCTCTGGACCTTGGTGCCGGCACTCGTCTTCCTCGGCATCTGGTGGTTCGTGTCGCCGGCACTGGTCACCGATGCGGTGCTGGCCAACCCGGCGGCGGCCGCTCTGCCGGCGGCGGGCTTCGAGCGTGCGGCGATCCTCTCCGAAGCGCGCAACCTGTCGCGCGGTGAGGCATTTGGCGCGTTCCACGATCTGGCGGAGGTGCTCGCCCCAGCCTACGCCAGCGCGCAAAGCCGCTACAATTGGATCGGCACGATCTTGGCGGCGGTGCTCGCCTTCGCCGGCTTCGCCTATGCCTTTGCGCGGGTACGTCCGGGCTTCGCCGCCCGGACGCAGGTGGAGCGCATCGTCATGCTGCTGCTCCTGCTGGCGTCGCTGATCGCCATCCTGACCACCGTCGGCATCGTCGGCAGCCTGTTGTTCGAAAGCGCGCGCTTCTTCTCGATCGTGCCGATCACCGATTTCCTGTTCGGCACCCACTGGTCGCCGCAGGTCCTCGACCCGCGCGATCCCGGCGCGAGCCTCGGCGCCGTGCCGTTGTTCTGGGGCACCTTCTTCATCGGCGCGGTGATCGCGATGCTGGTCGCGATCCCGTTCGGCTTGATGAGCGCCATCTACCTGACGCAATATGCCCGCCCGGCGACCCGGCGGTGGATGAAGCCGGTCCTCGAAGTGCTCGCCGGTGTGCCCACCGTCGTGTACGGCTATTTCGCCGCGCTGACCGTCGCGCCCGCCGTGCGTGATTTTGCCGTGTCGATCGGCATCACCTGGGCAAGCAGCGAAAGCGCGCTCGCCGCAGGGCTCGTCATGGGCGTCATGATCATCCCGTTCGTGTCGTCCATGGCCGACGATTCGCTGGCCGCGGTGCCCGGTTCGATGCGCGACGGCAGTCTGGCGCTGGGTGCAACCCCCTCCGAAACGATCAGCCGCGTGCTGGTGCCGGCCGCGCTGCCGGGAATCGTGGGCGGCGTGCTTCTGGCGGTGAGCCGGGCGATCGGCGAGACCATGATCGTCGTCATGGCCGCCTCTGGCGTCGCGCAACTCACGCTCAACCCGTTCGCCAGCACCACCACCGTGACCAAGCAGATCGTCGACCTGCTGACCGGCGAAGCGGAATTCGACAGCGCAAAGACGCTGGCAGCCTTCGCGCTGGGCCTGACGCTGTTCGTCGTCACGCTGCTGCTCAACATTTTCGCCCTCATGATCGTGCGGAGGTACCGCGAGGCTTATGACTGATCGCGCGCCCACCGACTGGCGGACCGACGCCATGCGGCGCCGGATTGCCCGCCGCTACCGCTCCGAACGTCGCTTTCGCGCGCTTGGCCTTGGCGCCATCATCATGTCGGCTGGATTCCTGGCCTTCCTGATCGTGACCATGCTGGCGCAGGGGCTGGGCGGGTTTACCGAGACGCGTCTCGCGTTGCCGATCAATTTCGCCGCCGCTGACCTGCAGGTGCAGCCGGATCAGCTGCGCGGCAATCGCGCCGATCTGGCCCTTGCCGGCGCCGGGCTGGAAAGTGTCGTCGATGCGGCCGCGACCGCGGCGTTCCCGCGCGAGGGCGGCGCTGCGCTGCTGTCCGACGGCGCCTGGTTGCGGGTGCGCGATGCGGTGAAGGCGAACCCTGCCCTGCTGCGCGGCACCGCCGTGGTCGAAGTGCCCGTCGCCAGCGATATCGACATGGCGTTCAAGGGCGATGGCACCCCCGCCGCCCGAAAGACCGTCACTGCGCTCGGCGATCATTTGTCGCGCGGGATCAACTGGGACTTCTTCGTCAATGCCGACGCGACCGATCCGACCCGCGTGGGGATCTGGGGCGCGCTCAAGGGCTCCCTATTGACAATGCTGGTCACGCTGTCGCTCGCGTTTCCCATTGGTGTTCTTTCCGCGCTGTACCTTGAGGAATATGCGCCCAAGAACCGTTGGACCGACCTTATCGAGGTATCGATCAACAATCTGGCCGCCGTCCCCTCGATCATCTTCGGGTTGCTTGGACTGGCGGTGTTTCTGGGCACCTTCGGACTGCCGCGATCGGCGCCGATCGTCGGTGGGCTTACCCTCGCGCTGATGACCATGCCGGTGATCGTCATCGCGGGGCGAAACGCGATCAAGGGGGTGCCGCCGTCGATCCGCGACGCCGCGCTCGGCATCGGCGCCAGCCCGGTACAGGTGGTCTTTCACCACGTCCTGCCGCTCGCGCTACCCGGCATCCTGACCGGCACCATCATCGGCATGGCGCGTGCGCTTGGCGAAACGGCACCGCTGCTGATGATCGGGATGCGCGCATTCATCGCCGCCCCGCCGCAGGGCCTGACCGATCCCGCCACCGTGCTTCCGGTTCAGATCTTCCTCTGGTCCGACGAAGTCGCGCGCGGCTTCGTGGAAAAGACATCTGCCGCTATCATCGTCCTGTTGGTCGTGCTGCTCTCGATGAACGGCCTGGCCATCTATCTTCGCAACCGCTTCGAGACCCGCTGGTGACCCACAAGATCACGGCCCGTGACGTCAACGTCTTCTACGGTGACAAACAGGCAATCCGTCACGTATCGATCGATATCGATCAGGAGGATGTGACTGCCTTCATCGGCCCATCGGGCTGCGGCAAGTCGACCTTCCTGCGGACGCTCAATCGCATGAACGACACGGTTCCGAACGCACGGGTCGAGGGCGACATCCGGCTGGACGGGGAGGACATTTATTCCAAGGACATGGACGTCGTTCAGCTGCGCGCCCGTGTTGGCATGGTGTTCCAGAAGCCCAATCCGTTCCCGAAGTCGATCTACGAGAATGTCGCTTATGGCCCGCGCATTCATGGGCTGGCGAGCGGCAGGGCCGATCTCGACCGGATCGTCGAACAGTCGCTGACCCGGACCGGCCTGTGGAACGAGGTCAAGGATCGCCTGCAGGACAGTGGCACCGCTTTGTCCGGCGGGCAGCAGCAGCGGCTGTGCATCGCCCGCGCCATTGCCGTCGATCCGGAGGTGATCCTGATGGACGAGCCGTGCAGCGCGCTCGATCCGATCGCCACCGCCCGGATCGAGGAACTGATCCACGATCTGCGCGGCCGGTACGCGATCGTGATCGTCACGCACAACATGCAGCAGGCGGCGCGCGTCAGCCAGAAAACCGCCTTCTTCCACCTTGGTGAACTGGTGGAATATGGCGACACCAACAACATCTTCACCAACCCGCGCGAACAGCGCACCACCGACTATATCACCGGCCGCTACGGCTAAGGGACGGGGCTATGCCAGAGCATACGGTAAAGGCGTTCGACGAGGATATCGGCCGGCTGCGCGGGCTGATCAGCCAGATGGGCGGCCTGGCCGAACAGGCGATCGACGGCGCGATGCGCGCGCTCCAGCGCGGCGATCTGGAACTCGCGAAGCGCGTGCGCAAGGACGACAAGCAGATCGACGCGATCGAGGCGGAGGTCGAACGCTTGGCAGTGCGCATCATCGCGCTGCGCGCGCCGATGGCCAACGACCTTCGCGAGGTGGTCGCCGCGCTGAAGATCGCGGCCGTCGTCGAGCGGATCGGCGACTATGCCAAGAACATAGCCAAGCGCGTGCCGATGATCGAGGGCGAGCATCGGATCGAGCCGATTTCCGTCATCCAGGCGATGGCGCGGATGGCGGCCGAGATGGTGCATGACGTGCTCAACGCCTTTGCCGCGCGCGACGCGGCGGCGGCGGTCGAGATCTGCGAGCGCGACAAGGCGCTGGACGATTTCTACGATGCGATCTTCCGCACCCTCGTCACTCACATGGTCGAAAACCCCAAGACCATCAGCGAGGTCGCGCACCTCCTGTTCGTCGCCAAGAACCTGGAACGGGTCGGCGACCATGCCACCAACGTTGCAGAAATGGTGTATTTCGCCGCCACTGGTACCCAGATGGCTGATCGCGAAAAGGGGGAATGATGCCGCGCGCACGCATGCTCTTGGTCGAGGACGACGCCGCACTCGCCGAACTGCTGGTCTGGCATTTCAAGCGCGAGGATTTCGACGTCGTCCACACGATCGACGGGGAAGAAGCGCTGCTCCTGGCACGCGAGAAGGTGCCCGACATCGTTCTCCTCGACTGGATGGTGGAGGGCCTGTCCGGCATCGAGGTGTGCCGCCGACTGCGCCGCAATGCCGAAACCGCCAACGTTCCGATCATCATGCTCACCGCACGCGGCGAGGAGGAGGATCGCATCCGCGGGCTCGAAACCGGCGCGGATGATTATGTTACCAAGCCGTTCAGCCCGCGCGAGCTGGTGGCGCGCGTCTCGGCCGTGCTCCGTCGCGTCCGCCCTGCGCTGGCTGGCGAGGCCCTGACCTATGCGGACCTCGAGATGGACACCGTCGGCCACAAGGTACGCCGCAGCGGGGAGGTTATTCCCCTTGGTCCCACCGAATTCCGGCTGCTGAAGCACTTCCTGGAACATCCCGGCCACGTCTTCTCACGTGAACGGCTGCTCGACAGCGTCTGGGGGCATGACAGCGATATCGAGAGCCGCACCGTCGATGTTCACATCCGGCGGTTGCGCAAGGCGATCAACGAAGGTGGCCGGCCTGACATCATCCGCACGGTAAGATCGGCCGGTTATGCGCTGGATGCAGGCCATTAGTCGGCGAAAACAGGCCGATTAGAGCCGCCGACTAGGGACTTTCCTTAGGGCTGGAGCGTCGAATCGCCACCGAAACAAAGGATACATCGGTCACCCAGCGCGTTGGATGGGCTGCGTTTGTGCGCAATCGAGCGTTTTCACAGGAGATTTCCTCATGAAGTCCTTCCTTTTCGCCGCTGCCGCCATTCTCGCCGCTCCTGCGATTGCACAGGATCAGTCGGCGATGGCGGATCAGGCACCGACCACCCAGTCCGGCGGCCAGGTTCAAACCAGCACCGATCCCGACGGCATGCGCATCGTCGAGACTCCGGGCGGCTATGAGCCCGCCGGCTCTCCGCTGAAGGGCACGCCGGAGCCGGGCTCAAAGGTCGTGTTCCAGCCTGCGCCGCCACCGTCGGTCGCCTTCCCGCCGCCCCCGCCGCTGCCGAGCTATCCGCCATGCAAGAAGGGACAGTTCAACAATTGCATGCAGCGCGGCGGCAAGTGATCGTCTGAGCGGAAGGTCTACCCGACGGGCAGTTGCACCCGTTTGAATGTCGAGTATGGGAGGGCGCTTCTATCCAAGTGAGGGAGCGCCTTTTCCATGTCCATTCGTTTCGATGACAAGGTAGCCATCGTCACCGGCGCCGGCGGCGGTCTTGGCCGTGAATATGCGCTCGAGCTCGCGCGGCGCGGCGCAAAGGTCGTGGTCAACGATCTCGGCGGCGATCGCACCGGCTCTGGCGCGTCCGACGCCGCCCACAAGGTGGTCGAGGAGATCAAGGCCGCTGGCGGCGAGGCGATGGCGAACGGTGCCAGCGTCACCGAATATGATCAGATGGTCGAGATGGTGGCCAAGGCCAAGGAAGCCTGGGGCGGTGTCCACGTCCTGATCAACAACGCCGGCGTACTGCGCGACAAGTCGTTCGCGAAGATGGAGCCGGCCGACTTCGCCTTCGTCGTCCAGGTTCACCTGCTCGGTTCGGCTTATGCCACCAAGGCAGTGTGGGAGACGATGCGCGAGCAGAATTATGGCCGCATCCTGATGACCGCGTCGTCGACCGGCCTCTACGGCAACTTCGGTCAGACCAACTACGGCGCCGCGAAGCTTGGCCTCGCCGGCTTCACCAAGTCGCTCTACCTCGAAGGCGCGAAGAACAACATCAAGGTCAACACGCTGGCTCCGGTGGCGGGCACCCGTATGACCGAGGATCTGTTTCCCGAGCAGCTGTTCCAGGCCTTCTCGCCCGACAAGGTCGTCCCCGCCGCGCTGTATCTCGTCAGCGAGGATGCACCGACCAACCAGATCGTCGGCGCCGGCGCTGGCGTGTTCCAGGCTGCCTATGTCACGCTGACGCCCGGCGTTGCGCTGAGCGGCGACGAGCTGTCACCGGAAGGCATCGCCAAGCATTGGGCGGAAATCACCGATCGTACCGGTGAGATCGTGCCTGATTCGGGCGCCGGCCAGTCGATGATGATCGGCAAGAAGCTGCAGGGCGGCTGATCCTCAACCACCGGCGCGTGTCACCAGCGCGCGCCGGTGTTTGACTTGCTTGTCACCGGCAATTGGAAGCGGTGGCGGTCACCGCAGCGTAGCCGCTCAGCCGTCGACCAGCTTCATCAGACGTCGCTCGACAGGTGCCAGCACCGGGCCCAGTTCGTGCCCGCGCTTCACGATCTGGCCTGCCTCGCCGTACAGCGCCCACATGCCCTGCCGGTTGCGCAACGAGGGCCGCTTTTCGATCCGGAACTCCGGCCGCTCGGCCGTCCGCCGGAACGCCGCGAACTCGGCAGCGTCGCGTCCCAGGCTGATCGCATAATCGCGCCAATGCCCGGCCGCCACCATGCGCCCGTACAGATCGAGAATACGGTTCAGCTCGCCCCGGTCGAAGCCGATCTGACTCGGTTTGCCCTTCAGCGGAAAGGGTGTGACGACCCCCATCAGGCGCGGTTACGCTCCCGCCCCTCGCCCTGCTCATCCACCAGGGCGTCGAGCCGCTTCTTCATCGCCTCCAGTTCGCAACGCAGGATTTCCACCTTCTGCGTCGCCGGATCGAACATCTCGCTGCACGGCGTGCCATAGGCCATGAACTTGCGCTCAGGCGCCTGACCACCCTCCACCACCGTCGGCCGCGCGGGAATACCGACCATCACCGCGCCCTCGGGAACGTCGCGCGTGACCACCGCATTGGCGCCCACCCGCGCCCGGCGCCCGACGGTAATCGGGCCCAGCACCTGCGCGCCCGATCCGATGATCGCCCCGTCACTGATCGTTGGGTGCCGCTTGCCCGCTATGCCGTTGTCCGGGCTGGTCCCGCCCAGCGTCACGCACTGATAGATGGTGACGTCGTCGCCGATCTCCGCGGTCTCGCCGATCACCACGAACCCGTGGTCGATGAAGAAGTTGCGCCCGATCTTTGCACCCGGATGGATGTCGATCGCCGTCAGGAAGCGGGAGAGATGATTGACCGCGCGCGCCAGGAAGAACAGCCGCGCACGATACAGGCGGTGCGCAAGCCGGTGCCAGCCGAGCGCCCACACGCCAGGATAGGTCAGGATCTCCAGCCGCGAATGCGGTGCTGGATCACGCGCGCGGATCGAATCGAGATAAACCGCCAAACGCCCCATCACGCGTCCCCTTTCGAACGCGCGATCTAGGATGTCGTGCGCACGATTTCCAGCACCGCAAAGAATGAACATGGCCGGCGAAAGCATAGCAATCTTGTGGGATTTGCTCTCGTGCGGCATGGCATTCGCGTCAGTCACTAGGGGATGAGTGTGGATTTTTCGTCGCTGACCTTGGAAGCGCTGCTGCCGTTCATCCTCGTCGGCTTTGGCGCCCAGATCGTCGACGGCGCGCTCGGCATGGCGTTCGGGCTGATTTGCAACACGTTGCTGGTCGCGGTGATCGGCCTGTCGCCCGCACGCGCTTCAGCCAACATCCACATCGTCGAAACCTTCACCACTGCCATTTCCGGCATCAGCCATGTGCTGCACGGCAACGTGGACAAGCGGCTGTTCTTCCGGCTGCTCGTGCCCGGCATCATTGGCGGGGTAAGCGGCGCGTATTTACTGACCAATCTGGACGGTGAAACGGTGAAGCCCTTTGTGCTGGGCTATCTGATCTTTGTCGGCATCTACCTGCTCGTCCGCGGGCTGCTGTTCTCTGCGCCGCGCGGCAAGCCCAAGGTGGTGGAGCCGCTCGGCCTCGTCGGCGGCTTCCTCGATGCGGCTGGCGGCGGCGGCTGGGGCCCGATCGTCACGTCCAACCTGCTGGTGCAGGGGCTGGAGCCACGCCGAGTGGTAGGAACGGTCAATGCGGTCGAATTCTTCCTGACACTGACGGTATCGGCAACGTTCATCTGGCATCTCGGCCTGGAGGATTTCGCCACCGCTACGGTCGGCCTGCTGATTGGCGGCGTCATCGCCGCGCCGCTTGGCGCCGTCATGGCGAAGCGCATCCCGACCACCGTGATGCTGGTTCTGGTCGGCGCCGTCCTGACGATCACAAGCACTTACGGTTTTATCCGCGCGGTTCTGTAACCTCTGCGGTGGATCTCGCATGATCGACCGAATGCACTATATCATGGCCATTGATCGATCGGACCGATTATATGGCAAACATCTATCTACCGACGCTGAAGCAGCTTCAATATCTCGTTGCGCTCAAGGATCAGGGGCATTTCGGCCGCGCGGCGGAGACGTGCTACGTCACGCAATCGACGCTGTCGGCGGGCATCCGTGAACTGGAAACGCTGATCGGGGTGACGCTGGTTGAACGCACTCGCCGCGTGGTCCGCTTCACGCCGCTGGGTGATCAGATTGTCGCCAAGGCACGGCGTATCCTGCGCGAGGCGGAGGAGCTTGGCGACATGGCACGGGCTGCCGGCCGCCCCCTGTCGGGCGAGATGCGGATGAGCGTGATCCCGACCATCGCGCCGTTCCTGCTCCCCCGGGTGCTGCCCCGGCTGCGCGCCGATTATCCCGATCTGAAACTCTACCTGCGCGAGGAACCCAGCGCCCAGGCGTGCGAGGCGCTGCACAGTGGCAGGGCCGACTGTGTCCTACTCGCCCTGCCCTACGCCTGCGGCGACGTGACGACCGAACCGTTGTTCGACGATCGCCTGTTCCTCGCCTTTCCGACCGGCGAGCTTCCGGACAGCGTCCAGCCCGTGTCGCCGCTGGAAATCGATGAAACCCGCCTCCTGATGCTGGAGGATGGCCATTGCCTGAAGGATCATGTGCTCGCCGCCTGCAACCGGCCGGAGTTGCGCGCGGAGGCGACCATGATGGGTACGTCGCTTCACACCATCGTACAGATGGTCGACAATGGCCTGGGCCTGACGATGCTGCCCGAGATCGCGCTTACCGCGGGCATCCTCGACCATACGGGGATCACGGCCCGGCCGCTCGGCGGCGACAATCCGAAACGGACGATTGCGCTCGCCTGGCGCCGCGCCTCCCCGCGTGAAAAGGATTTTCGCCTCCTCGCCGAAATACTGTCATCCGTCAGGGATCGGCCGATTTGATCTTCTAACGACCTCATCTTTCGCGTTAGGTGTCGTGAAACGACGCAGAACATGCGCGAGGGAGAGGATGATGCCGCTGTTTTCAACGCCTGCATTGCGGGCGGCGCGTGCATGACAGGCGCACGACTTACCGACGTTTCGCTACGCCACCAGTTCGATGAACCGCGTCTGGCGGCATGGCTGGGCCGCCATGTCGAGGGTTTTGGCAGCGACATGCGGGTGCAGCAATTCGTCGGCGGCGCATCCAACCCGACGTTCATGCTGTCCACTAACGCCGGCGACTATGTGCTGCGCAAGAAGCCGCCTGGGCAGCTGCTGGCGAGCGCACATCAGGTGGAGCGTGAGTATCGCGCGATGGCGGCGCTGCAGGAAACGGACGTCCCGGTTCCCAGCATGCGCGCGCTTTGCGACGACCCCAACGTGATCGGGACTGCCTTTTACGTCATGGATTATCTCGAAGGGCGCATCTTCCGCGATGCGACGCTCCCCGATCTGACCCCGGCGGAGCGATCGGCCGTCTATGACCAGCTCAATCAGACGCTGGCTGCACTCCATCAGGTCGATCACCGCGCCGTCGGCCTCGAAGATTACGGTCGCCCGACCGGCTATTTCGATCGCCAGATCGCACGATGGATCAAGCAATATCGCGGGGCGGAGACGGAGCCGATCCCCGCGATGGAGGCGCTGATCGCAGAACTGCCCGCACGCGTTCCGAAGGATGAGGCGGTCAGCATCGCGCATGGCGACTACCGGCTCGAAAACGTCATGTTCCATCCAACCGAACCGCGGCTGATCGCGGTGCTCGACTGGGAATTGTCGACCATCGGACACCCGCTCGCCGACCTCGGTTACAATTGCTTCATGTGGCATTCGACGTCGCCCAGCTGGGGCACGCTGGAGGGCGTCGATTTTGCGACCAGCGGCATCCCCCGCGAGGAGGATTATGTCGCCGCCTACAGCCGCCGAACGGGACGCGGCGACGCGATCGAGGACTGGAACTTCTACCTCGCCTTCGCGGTGTTCCGCCTCGCCTCGATCAGCCAGGGCGTCTACGCCCGCGCGCTTGCCGGGGTGACGCCGAACGCCGGGGAGGCCGTGAACGGCACCCCGATGCTGGCGGAACAGGCACTCTCCCTCCTCCGGCGCGGATGACCCGATGACTGAAACGATAACCCCCTTCACGCTCGCTATCCCGCAGGCGCAACTGGACGACCTGAAGGACCGGCTGGCGCGGACCCGCTGGCCGGAACGCGAGACGGTGGACGATTGGCAACAGGGTGTGCCGCTCGCCGCCGCGCGCGCGCTGGTCGATCATTGGCAGCACCGCTACGATTGGCGCCGCTGCGAGGCGGCGCTCAATGCCGTCGAACAATTTACCACCGCGATCGACGGGCTGAACGTGCATTTCCTGCATCGCCCCTCCCCCAATCCGGACGCCTTACCGCTCATCCTCACTCATGGTTGGCCCGGCTCCGTCGTCGAGTTCCTGAAGGTCGTCGGGCCGCTCGCCGACCCCGCGGCGCATGATGGCGATCCGCGCGACGCCTTTCACGTCGTCTGCCCCTCTTTGCGTGGCTATGGCTTTTCCGATCGGCCTGCCGGAAAGGGCTGGAGCGTGCCGCGCATTGCCGCCGCCTGGATCACGCTCATGAAGCGGCTGGGCTACGCCCGGTTCGGCGCCCAGGGCGGCGATTGGGGCGCGGCCGTCACGACCGCACTTGGGGCGAGCGGCGATCCGGCTGTCGCGGGCATCCACCTCAACATGGTCACCGTCCGCCCGTCAGAGGAGGATATCGCCAATGCCACTGACGCGGAAAAGGCGGCGCTGGCCGACCTGAAGCGTCACGCCGATCAGGGCACTGGCTACTCGAAGCAGCAGTCCACCCGGCCGCAAACGCTGGGCTATGGTCTGGTCGATTCCCCGGTCGGCCAGGCCATGTGGATCTACGAGAAGTTCCACGAGTGGACTGATTGCAGGGGGGTGCCAGAGAATGCGCTGACCCGGGACGAGATGCTCGACGACATCATGATCTACTGGCTGACCGGCACCGGCGCCTCGTCAGCGCGGCTCTATTGGGAAAGCTTCGGCGCGTTCGGCGGGCAGAAGGTCCCGGTGCCAACCGGGTGCAGCATCTTCCCCAAGGAAATCCTGCGGCCGTCCCGCCGCTGGGCGGAGAAGAGCTATACCAACATCATCCACTGGAACGAGCTGGACCGCGGCGGGCATTTCGCCGCGCTCGAACAACCCGAATTGTTCGTGGAAGAGGTGCGCGCCACCTTCCGCTCGCTGCGCTGACGCAGCGCCAGCACGACGCTGGCGGTCACCCCGGCGCCCGCCGCCGGGGTGACGCTCCGATCAGCCCAGCGCCTTCTTCAGCAACTCGTTGACGACGCCTGGGTTTGCCTTGCCGCCCATCGCCTTCATCGTCTGCCCGACGAAGAAGCCGAAAAGCGCGACCTTGCCACCGCGATACTGCTCCAGCTGGTTCGGGTTCTTCGCCAGCACCTCGGCAATCACCGCCTCGATCGCGCCCGTATCGCTGGTCTGCTTCAGCCCGCGCTCCTCGACGATCTTGCCCGGTGCATCGCCGGTTTCCAGCATCACCTCGAACACCTGCTTCGCCAGACTGCCCGACAACGTACCGTCCGCAACCAGCGCGAGCAGTTCCGCCGCCTGCCCCGGCGTAACCGGCGATTCGGTGATGTCCTTGCCGATACGGTTCAGCGCACCGAACAGCTCACCCGTCACCCAGTTGGATGCCGCGACGGGCGCCGTGCCTTCTTCCAGCAGCGCATCGAACCAGCGCGCCGTCTCAACCTCCGCGGTCAGCACTGCGGCGTTATACGGGGTAACCCCCGCCGCCTCATAGCGCTTGCGCTTCGCATCAGGGAGTTCCGGCAGCGACGCACGGCATTCCTCGAGGAATGCGTCATCCAGTTTCAGCGGCAGCAGGTCGGGATCGGGGAAGTAACGATAATCGTGCGCGTCTTCCTTCGACCGCATCGACCGCGTTGTGCCCGTATCGGCGTTGAACAGCCGCGTTTCCTGAACGATCTTCCCGCCGCTCTCCAGCACGTCGACCTGACGGTTCGCCTCATGCTCGATCGCCGCCATCACGAAGCGAACAGAATTGACGTTCTTCGTCTCCGTACGCGTGCCGAATTCCTCGCCCGGCCGCCGCACGCTGACGTTGACGTCCGCGCGCATGGAGCCTTCCTCCATGTTGCCGTCACAGCTGCCGACATAGCGCAGGATCGCGCGCAGCTTGCGCAGATAGGCGCCCGCCTCGGCCGGCGAGCGCATGTCCGGCCGGCTGACGATCTCCATCAGCGCCACGCCCGACCGGTTCAGGTCGACATAGGAACGCGTCGGATGCTGATCGTGCATCAGCTTGCCGGCGTCCTGCTCGACGTGGATGCGCTCCACACCGATCATCTTCACCGTCTCGCCATCCTCGATCTCGATCGAGCCTTCACCGACAAGCGGATGATAAAGCTGCGAAATCTGATAGCCTTGGGGAAGATCGGCGTAGAAATAATTCTTGCGGTCGAACCGCGACCATTTGTTGATCTGCGCGTCGATCGCCATGCCCGTGCGAACCGCTTGGCGGATGCACTCGCGGTTCGGCACCGGCAGCATGCCGGGCATCGCCGCGTCAATCAGGCTGACCTGCGAATTGGGCTCCGCGCCGAACGCGGTGGCCGCACCGGAGAACAGCTTGGCGTTGGAGGTCACCTGTGCGTGCACCTCGAGGCCGATCACGACCTCCCAGTCGCCGGTGGCACCCTTGATGCGATATGGTGCGGTTGCGTCAGCCATTGGCCAGATTCCCGAATTCGAACGTCATTACCACCACGCCTGCGGCCGGGCGACGAAGCCCGCGCGCTCCTCGATCGCGAGCGCCGCGTTCAGCACGCCCTGCTCGTCCAGCGCCTTGCCGATCACCTGCAGCCCCAGCGGCAGCCCCTTGCGATCCAGCCCGCCCGGCACGCTCATCGCCGGCAGCCCGGCAAGGCTCGACGGCACGGTGAACACGTCGTTGAGGTACATCGCCAGCGGATCGGCGCTCTTCTCGCCCAGTGCGAACGCCGCCGACGGTGCGGTCGGCGTCAGCAGCACGTCGCAGCTTTCCCAGGCCTTTTCGAAATCCTGCGCGATCAGCGTGCGGACCTTCGACGCCTGCGTGAAATAGGCATCGTAGAAGCCAGCCGACAGCACATAGGTACCGATCAGGATACGCCGCTTCACCTCGTCGCCGAAGCCGGCGGCGCGCGTCGCTGCGTACATTTCCTGCAGGTTCGCGCCGTCCGGCAGGTCGCGCAGACCATAACGCACGCCATCATAGCGCGCGAGGTTCGACGACGCCTCGGCCGGCGCGATGATGTAATAGGCCGGCAGCGCGTATTTGGTGTGCGGCAGCGACACCTCGACGATCTCGGCGCCCGCATCCTTCATCCAGGCGATACCCTGCTGCCAGAGCGCCTCGATCTCCTCGGGCATACTTTCGACGCGATATTCGCGCGGAATGCCGACGCGCTTGCCTGCCATGCTGGCGTTCAGCGACTGCTCCCACTGCGGCACCGGCAGGTCGAGCGAGGTGGCGTCCTTCGCGTCGAAGCCGCTCATCGCCTCCAGCATAATCGCGCAATCGCGCACGTCGCGCGCCATGGGCCCGGCCTGATCCAGCGACGAGGCGAAGGCGATCGTGCCCCATCGCGAGCAGCGGCCATAGGTCGGCTTGATGCCCGAAATGCCGGTGAAGGCCGCCGGCTGACGGATCGAGCCGCCCGTATCGGTGCCGGTCGCACCCGGGCACAGCCGCGCCGCCACGGCGGAGGAAGAACCACCGGACGAGCCACCCGGCGCCAGCGGCGTTGTACTGCCGTCATTGCTGCGCCAGGGCGAGATGACATTGCCGAACGCGCTGGTCTCGTTGGATGAGCCCATGGCGAACTGGTCCATGTTCAGCTTGCCCAGCATCCCGGCGCCCGCATTCCACAGGTTCTGCGACACCGTGGATTCGTACTGCGGCGTGAAGCCTTCCAGGATGTGGCTGGCAGCGGTCGTCGGCACGCCCTTGGTGCAAAACAGGTCCTTCATGCCGATCGGCACGCCGGCCAGCGGCTTCAGCTCCTCGCCAGCCGCGCGCGCGGCATCGGCGGCATCGGCGGCGGCCAGCGCGTGATCCGGCGTCTCGACCAGAAAGGCGTTCAGCGGCTTGGCGCGGCTGACCGCGTCGTTGAAGGCGGTGGCGACGTCGCGCGCGGAAAAGGTGCCGGCACGCACCCCGTCGCGAATATCGCGGATGCCAAGATCGGTGAGGTCAGTCATCAAAACACCGTCACGCCGGCCATCGCCGGCTGTTCAAGGAAAAGGAGCGCCATCGGGCGCCGTGCGGCCACGATCGCCATCATTCAATCACCTTGGGCACGGTGAAGAAGCCATGCTCCGCCTGCGGCGCATTGGCGAGCACCGCGTCGCGGATGCCGCCACCGGTCAACGGATCGGCATTCACCACATCGTCGCGCAGGCGCAGCTTGTTCGGGATCACCGCGGTCATCGGTGCGACGCCGCTGGTATCCACCTCGCCCAGTTGCTCGATCCAGCCGAGGATGTTGTTCAGCTCGGGCACGAGCCGCTCGGCGGCGGCATCGTCGATCGCGATGCGCGCAAGGCTCGCGACCTTCTTCACGGTGACGGTATCTACGGACATGGCGCCCGCTACCATCGGCGCGGGGCGAAGCGCAATGGGCGGGAAAGCGGATCGCGCACGCCCCTGCGCGCCCATCTGCGATGGCGTTCACCATGCCCGAAGTTGCGCGGCCGCCGCGACTGGGGCAGGCGGCGCCCATGGCTCGCAAGTTTCTTTACGTCATGGCGGTGCTGATCGCGCTGATTATCGCGTTTCAGATCACCTGGAACTTCTACGGCAGCGATCTGGTCCGCTGGTATTACAAGCCGAAGGTCGCGTTCGAGCAGCAGCCGGCCTTGCAGGAAAACGAATATGACCGCGCCGACATGTGGCTCGCGCGGCCGGATCGGACCGGGAACCCGGCACTATGGACCCCGGCGGGGTATCAGCCGCGCACGACGCCCGGCGGGCCCGCGGTCTTCTTCATCCATCCGACCTCCTATCTCAGCGCCGACCACTGGAACGCGCCGCTCGACGATGAGGAGGCGAATGCCCGTGCAGCGCTGTTCCTCCGTGGACAGGCAAGCGTGTTCAACGAGGTGGGCGAGATCTGGGCGCCGCGTTATCGTCAGGCGACCTTTGGGTCGTTCCTCACCAATGCGGCGGATGCGCAGCGCGCGCTCGAGCTCGCCTATGGCGACATCCAGGCCGCTTTCGCTGCATTCCTCAGAGAGATCGGGCCCGAACGACCGATGATCCTTGCCGGCCACAGCCAGGGCGCCCTGCACTTGACTCATCTGCTGAAGGATCAGGTTGCGGGCACGCCGCTCGCCCGCCGCGTGGTGGCAGCCTATGTCGTGGGCTGGCCGGTCAGCCGCAGCAACGATCTGCCTGCGCTGGGTCTCCCCGAATGTACCCGCGCCGATCAGCATGGCTGCCTGTTGTCGTGGGAAAGCTTTGCCGAGCCGGCAGACCCTGCGCTGGTGATCGACACTTATGACAGCAGCACCGGCTTCGATGGCAAGCCGCGCCGGGGCAGCACGCTTGTCTGCACCAATCCGCTGACCGGCACCGCCAACGCCGCTGCACCCGCCACCGCCAACGCGGGCACGCTGTTCCCGTCAGAGGATCTTGCCAGCGCCTCGATCGAGGCGGGCAAGGTGCCCGCACGCTGTGGCGATCGCGGGCTGCTGCTCATCGGCGAAGGACCGGACGTCGGGCCCTATGTGCTCCCCGGCAACAATTACCACGTCTATGATTATTCCCTGTTCTGGGCGAACGTCCGCCAGGACGCAGCCCGGCGGGTGGCGGCACGATGATTACGGCAAGCGCTTCCGAGTTTCGCGAGACCCTGCCCGCCGGGGGCCGCCTGCTTGGTCTTGACCTTGGCACCAAGACGATCGGTACCGCGCTGTGCGACGCCGGCTGGACCTTCGCCAGCCCCGCCGCACTGATCCGGCGGCGGCAGTTCACGCAGGACAAGGCCGCGCTGGCGGAGCTGATCACCGCGCAGAAGGTCGCCGGCATCGTACTCGGCCTCCCGCTCAATCTCGATGGCAGCGAAAGTCCGCGCAGCCAGTCGACCCGCGCCTTTGCCCGCAACATCACCGATCTTGGTCCCATCCTGCTGTGGGACGAACGTTGGTCCACCGTGGCGGTCGAACGGGTGATGATCGAACAGGACATGAGCCGCGCGAAACGTGCCGAGCGAATCGATTCGCTGGCGGCGGCGCACATCCTTCAGGCGGCGATCGACGCCCTCACGACCGGCTGATCATCGGCGCGCCGCTACGGGATACAGCGGCTTGCCCTGCCTGCGCGCCATGATTATCCGGCGCCTTCGATGCCAATGTCGGACCACCGCCCCGCTTCCCTCATTTCCGGAGGCGATGTTTTTCCGCACCGTCACCTCACCGGGATCGAGGGTCTTCAGCCACACGAGATCAGCTTCCTCCTCGACGAGGCGGAAGGCTGGATCGCCGCGAACCGTGATCGCGCGGCGCCCGACAAGAGGCTGGCGGGCCTCACCCAGATCAACGCCTTCTTCGAAAACTCGACGCGCACGCTGCTCAGCTTCGAAATTGCGGGCAAGCGGCTCGGCGCGGACGTCGTGAACATGCACGCCGCGCAGTCCAGCGTAAAAAAGGGTGAGACGCTGATCGACACAGCCATGACGCTGAACGCGATGCGGGCGGACGTGCTGGTCATCCGGCACATGTCGTCCGGCGCGGTCCGGCTGATCGCGGACAAGGTCGACTGCCCCGTCCTAAACGCCGGCGACGGGCGGCACGAACACCCGACGCAGGCACTGCTCGACGCGCTGACCATCCGCCGGCGCCGCGGCACGATCCACAATCAGCGCGTCGTCATCTGCGGCGACGTGCTGCACAGCCGCGTTGCCCGGTCCAACATCCTGGCCCTGACGGCCCTCGCCGCGGAGGTGCGCGTTTGTGCCCCTTCGACGCTGATGCCGCCCGCGATCGACCGCATGGGCGTCACCCCCTTCACCGATTTCGACGTCGCGCTTGAGGGTGCCGACGTGGTCATGATGCTGCGGCTTCAAACCGAGCGCATGTCGGGCGGCTACGTCCCCTCCAGCCGCGAATACCGGTTGCGTTATGGCCTCACACCGGAGCGGCTGGCGCGCGCCAAGCCCGACGCATTGGTCATGCACCCGGGCCCGATGAACCGCGGCGTGGAGATCGACTCCAGCGTTGCCGACCATCCCGAACGTTCCGCCATCACCGAACAGGTCGAGATGGGCGTGGCCGTACGCATGGCCTGCCTCGACGTGCTGACCCGACGAGCACGCGGCGTGGAGGGCTGGGCATGAGCAACGCGCTTCATTTCCGCAACGCCCGCATCCTGTGCGCGCGTGATGGCGAGCGCCGCGGCGACCTGTATGTTGCCGATGGCCGCATCGTCGACGAGGCTCGCGACGGCGCCACCGTCATTGACTGCGCCGGCAAGCTGCTCGCGCCTGCGATCGTCGACTTGGGCGTCGCGACGATCGATCGCGCCGCCTTCCGCGCCGGTGGCATCGTCCGCGTCGGCCTGTTGCCCGATCAAAATCCCGTACTGGACGAGCCCGGCATCGTGCAGCGGTCGGCGTTGATCGGCCGGCCAGACCTGTGGATCCACCCGATCGCCGCCGCCACCCGCGGGCTTGAGGGCACCGATCTTGCCGAGATGGCGATCTGCGCCTCTGCCGGCGCGCGCGCGGTTGGTACCGGCCCGCGCTGGATCGCTGATTCGGGCGTTATGGCACGCGTCCTCGCTTATGCCCGCGACCTTGACCTCGCCGTCATCACCCATGCCGAAGACGGCGGGCTGGTCGGCGATGCCGTGGCCACGATCGGTGAGACGGCGACTCGCCTCGGCCTGCCCGCCGCCCCGGCGCTGGCCGAACCGCTGGCGATCGCGCGCGACCTGATGCTGGCGGAGGCCGCCGACGCGCGCATCCACATTCGCCAGGTCACGACCGCCGCCGGCTTCGATCTCGTCCGCGCGGCCAAGCGTCGCGGCGTGCGCGTCACCTGCGGCATCACGCCCGCTCACTTGCTGCTGTCGGACATCGCCATGAGCGATTTTCGCACCTTCGCGCGCCTGTCCCCCCCGCTGCGCTCGGAGGAGGATCGCCGCGCCGCGCTCGCCGCGCTGGCGGATGGCACGATCGACGTACTGTGTTCAGGCCACGATCCGCGCGGGCCGGAGGAAAAGCGTCTGCCCTTCGCTGATGCCGTTCCCGGCGCCGCCGGCGCCGCGACGCTCCTTGCGCTGGCGCTCGGCCTCGCGCTGGACGGCACCGTCACACTGGATCGCCTGCCGGCGCTGCTCGCCCGCAATCCGGCGTCGGTGCTTGGGCTGGATAGCGGCGTCCTTGCGCCGGGACAGGAGGCTGACCTGATGCTCGTCGATCCTGACAAGCCGTGGCAGATCAATGCGGATACGCTGCCAGGTATGGCCGGCAACACGCCGGTCGACGGACTGCCCGTACAGGGCCGCGTGCTTCGCCTGTTCAAGGGCGGCCGAGAGATAACGACGGGCTGATCAGCCGATCAGCACCGCCGGATCCGGGCGAGGCGGTTCAGCGGCCGGCGAGTTGGACCTTGCCGGCCTTGACCCACACCGCCGTCTGATCGCCGGCTCCTGTCCGCACGAAGCAACGCCCGCCAGTCGCACGATAGCCACGGCATAGCGTCTCGGCATCGCTGCGACCAAACCCGCCCACCGACAGGCGGTAGAACGTCTTGAACGCCATGCCGGTCGGCGTCTGCTCGGCCAGCACGGGATAGCGGCGCTGCGCCCGATGCCAGGCATCCTTCGCCACGTCCGCCGAATCAAACGCGCCGAGCTGCACGTACCACTTGCCCTTCGCCATCTCCCGTGCCGCAGGGGCCGGCGTCGCAGCCGCCAGCCGCGTTCTGGGCTCGACGCCTGCGGGAGCAGCCGGGACGCGGCCCACTGGCAGCGATTGCACCACCTCCTGCCGCTCGGCGAACACGATCTTGCTGCCCGACGGCGACGTCATCGTGGCGGCCGGCTCCACCTGCGCAACCTCAACCGCCTCGTTGGCCGCGGCCTCGGGCGAAGCTGCGTCGGCAGGCACCTGGCTCGGGGCGGCCGCCGCAAGCTGGGTCACCGGAACGCTCGCATTCAGCGCCAGCGCAACCGGCAGACCGGGATCCTTCACCGGAATGACGCCGAGCAGTGCCGAGACCTGATCGGCCGCCCCCGTCGGCTTGGCGAACGCGGTCCATTCCAGCATCCGGGCATCAGCCGCCTGCGGTGCCATGTCGATCCCGGCAACCTGCCGCGCCTCGGCCCAGCGCCCCGCGAGCGCCAGCACCAGAGCAAAATTCTGCCGCGTCGTCGCGGTAGCATCCGGCGAGCGCGCGGCCGTCATCAGCAATTCGGCGCCCGTCGCCGGATCCCCGGCCAGGGCCATCGCCAGCCCGCGATCGGCGGCCGGCACGATGGCGGCATGTTCGTCCAACAGGGTGCGCGCCTCATCCCACTGCCCCTCGGCGATCATCGCCAGGGCGAGGTTGAGTGCGGCCTTGCCATTGGTCGGCGACAGCTGAAGCACGTCGGCATAGGCAGTATGCGCTGAGGTAAAGCGGCCAGCCTTCAGGTAGGACGCGCCCAGCAGCGCACGAAGCTCTGCGTCACGCGGCATCGCCGCCACGGCCGCCTCGGCATAGCTGATCGCCTTGATCGCATCGCCCTTCGCCAGCGCCTGCTGCGCCTTGGCCGCGTTGTTCTCGGCCAGCTTGGCGAGCTTCTCGTCGCTGCGGCTGCTGGCGGTCGAGATGCCGCCTTGCGCACACCCGACCATCGTCCCGCCCAGCATCAACGCGGATAGGCTCAGGCCGGCAATCGCGCGCTTCTTCATGTCTCAGTCCCCGAACGATCTTCGTTGGCGGCGCCGGCGTGGCTCGTCAGCCGCTCCCCCCACACACACAGACGTGCGGGTCGCCATGCTGCCGCCCGAAGGCGGTCGTGCCTCGATGGTATTGCCACCTTGCCAGCGTAGATGTGCCCCTTTGGGTCTAAGGAATGGTAAATGGCGGCCCACTTTCGCTGACAAGAGGTTATGGAAGCGGTAATCTTATGCGATCAGATCGCTGCTCCGGCCGCGCGACACCGCTGGTCGCCGGAGCCGCTGGATGGGGGTTTGACCAGATGCGAAATGCCTGCCTGTTGCTGCCCGTGGCTGCACTTCTCGCCGCTGCGCCGGCCGCGGCCGACGTGAAGCAGGGTGTCGATGCGTGGACGCGGGGTGACTATAAGGCGGCGGTTCAGGCCTGGCGCCCGCTTGCGGTGGCCGGCAATGCCGATGCCCAGTTCAACATGGGTCAAGCCTACAAACTGGGCCGCGGCGTCCAGGCCGATCTGCCCGCCGCGATCGAGTGGTTCCGCAAGGCCGCTGTGCAGGGACATGCGCAGGCGATCGACAATTACGGCCTCGCCCTGTTCCAGGAAGGCAAGAAGGCCGAGGCATTGCCCTGGCTGGAGAAATCCGTGGCGCGGGGCGAGCGGCGCACCCAGCTCGTCCTTGGCACCATGTTGTTCAACGCGGACGGTGTCGCCCGCGACTGGACCCGCGCCTATGCACTCGTCACCCGCTCCTCGCAGCAAGGCCTGCCACAGGCGTCGCAGACGCTCGCGCAGATGGATCGATATATCCCGGAGGTGCAGCGGCAGCAGGGGCTCACCCTCGCCCATAAATATGAGGCTGACGCGCGGGCGCTCGCTGCATCCCTCCCGGCACCGCGTGCCCCCGGCGCGACGGTCGATTCCGCGCCGCCGCGCGCCGCGACGCCAACCGGCCCATCGCCCGCCCCGGCAGTGGCGACGCGCGCGCCGCTGACGACGTCCGGAAGCACGCCTCCATCCGCGGCTAGCCCCGCCGCGACGCCGCGCCCGGCGCCGGCCGTCGCCGCGCCCCGGCCTACACCCGCGCCCGCACCCGCTCCAGCCGCGAGCGGCGGGAATTGGCGTATCCAGCTCGGCGCGTTCCGCGACGAGTCCAACGCGCGCAACCTCTGGGCACAGGTCGGCAGCCGCACCGGCGGCAGCCCCAGCTACGTGAAGGCAGGCGCCGTCACGCGCTTGCAGGCGACGGGATTTGCCTCACGCAGCGCGGCGCAGGCGGCGTGCGCCAAGGCCCGCGTCAGCTGCGTCGTGGTCGCTCCCTGATGATCGCTGACGCGGCGGGGTTCAGATGATCCCGCCGCCCAGCATCAGGCGCAGCGCGAAGATCACGACAAGCACGATGTTCAGGTTGCGCCCGACATTGGTGGACGACAAAGCGCCCACCGCGATGCCCACGATCCCGATCGGGATCACGAACCAGTTCAACCAGCCGAGCAGCGGCATGAACGCCACGATTCCCAGCAAGAGGGTGACGAGGCCGATCAGAATCGAAGCGATATTCAACATCCGCAAGACATGGTGCCGGACGGGGTGTGTTGCAAGCATGGGACACATCGTGGGCATCCTTCCTTACGGATGCGGCGATAATCATGGTGCCGTTTTCGAGGGAGCGATGATGAAAACCAACGTAATGCTTGGGGTGGCAACAGCGTTGCTCGCACTCGCCTCCTGCGGATCTCCGCGCGCGGATCAAGCCGCGGTGGCTGATCTCGACAACAGCCTCGCGACGATGAACGACGCGGCAAGCGCAAATGACCCGGTGCTGCAAGGTGCGCTTCGCGATCCGATCATGGTCGATCCGAAGCTGGTGCAACAGGCCAACGCCAATACGGTGCGACCGCCGCTTCAGCCAGGTTCCGGCGCGCTACCGCCGGAAGGCATTGGCCAACGCGCTGACGCTCAGGTCGCCGGCGCGCTCCGCGCCGCGCCCGCACCGACCGGGACCTGCACGCAATGTGCCGCCGCCCGGCGCGCGCTGACGCTTGGGGCCTTGGCGCAGAGCCAGGGCGCCTCGGCGCAATGCGTGAACAACGTCGCTTATTCCGCCGATTGGGCCAACCGCCTGCCGCAAGGCGTGCCGCTTTATCCCGACGCCCAGATCAGCGAGGCGGCCGGCGCCGATCGCGACGGCTGCGCGCTGCGAGTCGTCAGCTTCATCAGCGCAGCGCCCGCCCAGCGGCTGCTCGACTGGTATTACACCCGCACCTCAGAGGCCGGATTCCGATCCGAACATCAGGCCGACAGCGGAGAGCATATTCTGGCAGGCACGAAGAAGAACGCCGCCTTCTTCCTGATCGTCAAGCCGCGCCCAAACGGCGGATCGCAGGTTGACCTGATGGCCGACGGCGGCGGCTGAGCAAGCCGACCGAACGGCACAGGGCACGCGTTCGGCGTTCCCCTTTGGGCGTTTTGGCTCTAGGGGCGCGGTAATGAACGGATTACTTCTGGTGATGGCCGGTGGGGCCGCCGGGGCGGGCCTGCGCCACCTCGTCGGGCGCGCCGCCCTGACCACCCTTGGCACAGGCTGGCCCTGGGGCACATTGATCGTCAACATCGCGGGCGGCTGCGCCATGGGCATGCTGGCCGGAACGCTGGCGCGGCTCAGCAGCGGCGGCGAGGCTTGGCGCCTGCTGATCGGGGTGGGCGTACTCGGCGGGTTCACTACCTTCTCCGCCTTTTCACTCGAAACATTGCTGATGATCGAACGCGGCGCCTGGCTTCAGGCGTTCGCCTATATTCTTCTATCGACGATCGGTTCGATCGCGGCGCTGGCGGCCGGACTCGCCTTCACCCGGGTGGCAGCATGAACGACAGCGTCCGCCAGTTCACCGTCGCCGCCGATGACGACGGCATCCGCGTGGATCGCTGGTGCAAGCGGCATTTGCCCGACACCAGCTTCACCACTGTCGCGAAATGGGCGCGCACCGGCCAGTTACGCCTTGATGGCGCGCGCGTCGGCCCGGGCGACCGCGTGACCGCCGGCCAGGTCCTCCGCCTCCCGCCGGCGGAACCGGTGCGCACCGATGCCAAGCCAAAGCGCGAGCGTCCGCCACTCAGCGAGGATGAGGTCGCCTTCGCGCGCGAAATGGTGATCCACCAGGATCCCGCCGCATTCGTCCTGAACAAGCCGCCGGGCCTCGCCACGCAGGGCGGAACGAAGACGACCGCCCATGTCGATGGCCTGCTCGACGCGCTTCAGTTCGATGCCGAGGGTCGGCCGAAACTGGTCCATCGCCTCGACAAGGATACGTCGGGCGCGCTGCTCGTCGCCCGCACCTCCCGCGCTGCCGCCTTCTTCTCCAAGGCGTTCTCCGGCCGGTCAGCGAAGAAGGTTTATTGGGCGCTCGTTGTCGGCGTACCTTCGATTGATGACGGCACGATCGACCTGCCGATCGCCAAGCAGCCCGGCACCGGCGGTGAGAAGATGCACGTCGACGAGGAGAACGGCCAGCCCGCGCGCAGCCGCTACCGCGTCATCGAACGCGCCGGCAACCGCGCCTGCTGGGTGGAGCTACAGCCGTTCACCGGGCGCACGCATCAGCTGCGCGTCCACATGGCGGCGATTGGTCACCCGATTGTCGGGGACGGCAAATACGGTGGCCCGGCCGCGTTCCTGACCGGGGGCATCAGCCGCAAGATGCATCTCCACGCGCGCCGCATCCGGGTGGATCATCCCGATGGCGGGGCGATCGACGTTACCGCCGAACTGCCGACGCATTTTGCGGAAAGTCTGGCCGGCCTTGGCTTTGACGAGGCCGCTGGTGACGCGCTTCCGGCCGATACGCGGCCGCCGGTGACCCGCGAGGACCGCAAGGCGAAGGCACGCGCGCATGCCAAGCAGGTCCGCAAGGCGCGCCGGGGCGAACGCCGCGGTCGCGGCGCGCGGGGCGAGTGAATGGCACGCCGGGAGCCTGGCTCCCGGCGGCGCTCAGATGGTGAGGTTGAGCAGCGGCGCGCCCAGCGACAGGCTAACCACATGCGCTGACAGGATCAGCGAGGCGCCTGCGGTGATGCCGCACATGACATAGCCGACATAGGTGAGGACCGGCGGATTGGGGCGGCGCAGCTTGGCGTTGCGCGATGCGCCCGAGAAAATGAAGCTGACCAACAAACCGTAGATAAAGACTGCCGCGCCGACCATCGTCGTTCCGTTTCCATAGGCTCAGAAAATGTGAGGCCTGCCCCCCCGGGCCCGCTCTCGCTATTGCTTCCATAGACCATAAAGCTGATGCGTAACCAAGAGGTTGACTGCCAGTTGATCCCGTTGCGGAACCAACTGGTCGCGACTGGCGCCTCCACGAAGCATAGGCCATAGCGGCGACATGGCACGCGACCCCGCCCGAACACGCTGGCTGATTATTTCGCTGACCCGCCTCGTCACGGCGATGGCTGCGGTGCTCGGCGTCATCCTGCTCGCAGAGGGGCCGGACACTGGCAGCAAGATACTGGGCGGCGCGATTGTGCTTGCCGCATTGTGGGCCATGGCGGTCGTACCGCGCGCGCTGGCGCGGCAATGGCGGAGCCCAAGTGAATGAAGCGTTTCTGGACTGACGTCACGATCGACGAGGAGCAGGTGGTGCGGCTGGACGGCCGCCCTGTTCGCACGCCGGGTCGAGCACCGCTCGCACTGCCAAGCACTGCCCTTGCAGAGGCAGTCGCGGATGAATGGCGCGCGGTCGGCGAGACGCTCGATCCACGGTCAATGCCGCTCACGGGGCTCACCAACGCCGCGATCGACCGTGTCGCCCCCTCCCCCGCCGCCTTCGCCGCAGGCCTGGCGGCTTATGCCGAGACCGATCTGCTCTGCTATCGCGCCGAATCGCCGGCCGAACTGGTGCAGCGTGAAGCCGAAGCATGGGATCCGCTGCTCGAATGGGCCCGCGGCCGCTACGACGTGCATTTCGAGATCGTCAACGGCCTCATGCACCAGCCACAGCCACCAGCGACTGTGACCCGGCTGGCAGAGGCTGTCGCGAGTCGCGATCCCTTTGCCCTAGTGGCGCTGCAGCCGATCGTCACGATTTCGGGCACATTGGTGGGCGCGCTGGCGATGGCCGAGGGTCAGATCGACGCCGACACCCTGTGGGCTGCCGCCACGGTCGATGAAACGTGGCAGGCCGAACAATGGGGCGTGGATGAGCAGGCGGCCGAAGCCAATGCCGCGCGCCGCCGCGATCTCGACGCGGCGGTACGCTTTCTCACGCTACTCGAGTGAACCGCTTTTCTTGAGCAGACTGCGGATGAAGCCGATGATGCCGGTCTGGCGTGATCGCTTCAGCCGCTCGGCCGCCAGGATCATCCGGACACATTCGAAGCAATGTTCGAGGTCATCGTTGACCAGGACGTAGTCATAACCGTCCCAGTGGCTCACCTCGTTCGCGGCACGCGACATGCGCGCGTCGATCACCTCCTGGCTGTCGGTCGCGCGCTTCTGTAGCCGATCCTGAAGGATAGCCATCGACGGGGGCAGGATGAACACACGGACTACGTCGCCGCCGGCCAGCTGGTGCAGCTGCTGGGCGCCCTGCCAGTCGATGTCGAACAATATGTCCTTGCCCTCGCTCAACGTGTGAAACACGTCGGCCTTGGGCGTGCCGTAGCGATTGTCGAAGACATGCGCCCACTCGAGGAATTCATGGTTGTTCGCCATCTCGCGAAAGCGATCCAGCGTGACGAAGTGATAATCCTTGCCGTCGATCTCGCCGGGGCGCGGCGCACGCGTCGTATAGGATACGGACATCGACAGCTCCGGCTCAGCCGCCAGGAGCTTCTTGGCTATCGTCGACTTTCCTGCGCCCGAGGGTGATGACAGGACGAACAGGACGCCGCGACGGCGAAAGCCATGCGGATCGGTCGGGGAAGATGCGGCCATGCGCGCTCCTGCCGCGCGGAGGACATGAGCGTCAAGGTTCCGTCCGCGTCATTCCCGCAAAAGCCGCGCGGCTGAGCAGCTCGGCCGGTGCTCAGCCGCTCGTCACTGTGCCGGCAGATCCCATCATGGGCATCTGCCTGGCAGGATCAACGCACGGGGCGCCCGGACATGCCTTTGCCCGCCTTGCGCCGGTCGTACATCTTCTTCGCTACGTAGCCGCCACCGAGCAGCAGCCCAAGCGGGCCCGTTCGGGTCGCCATGCGTGCCGCCAGGGCGCCCACGGCCGCGCCCTTCAATCCACCGCGCCAATCCCGACGATCGATTTCCTTGCCGACGAGTGCGCCAACGATGGTGCGAAGCATGGATGTTCCTTTCTCTACTTGGCTCGCTAAGCGCTTCGGCGCGGTTCAGGTTCCCAGCATCCCCTCGGGGCGAACCACGCGGTCGAACGTTTCACCATCAACCAGCCCAAGCGCCAGACCTGCCTCACGCAGCGTCAGCCCTTCGGCATGGGCATGTTTGGCGATCTTCGCCGCATTGTCATAGCCGATCTCGGGAGCGAGCGCGGTGACCAGCATCAGCGATCGGCCGACCAGATCAGCAATCTGCCGCTCATTGGCGACCATCCCATCGACACAGCGCTCGGCAAAGCTGGTCATCCCCACTGCAAGCAGGTGGATCGATCGGAGCACGTTGGCCCCGATCAGGGGCATGAACACGTTGAGCTCGAAATGCCCCTGCATGCCCCCGACGGTCACCGCCTGATGATTACCGATCACCTGCGCTGCAACCATGGTCAGCGATTCGCACTGCGTGGGATTGACCTTGCCCGGCATGATCGAACTACCCGGCTCGTTCGCCGGCAGCGAAAGCTCGCCCAGGCCGGAGCGCGGACCGGAACCCAGCAGCCGGATGTCATTGGCGATCTTGTTGAGCGCCACCGCCAGCGTGTTGAGCGCGCCGGAAAAGAAGACCAGGCCATCCTTGGCGGCCAGCTGCTCGAACTTGTTCGGCGCCGGTTCGAACGGAAAGCCCGTGATGTCGCTGATCGCCGCGGTCATGTCGGATGCCCAGCCCTCGGGCGCGTTCAATCCCGTGCCAACCGCGGTACCGCCGATCGCGAGCTTGCGAATATCGCGGTGCAGCGCCTCCTCGATCCGCCCGCGGCAACTTGCGAGCTGCGCGGCATAGCCGGAAAATTCCTGCCCCAGTGTCAGCGGCGTCGCGTCCTGCGTATGCGTCCGCCCGATCTTGACGATGTCGCGCCATTGTTTCGCCTTGGCATCCAGGGCAGCGTGAAGCCTGTCCAGCGCCGGGAGCAGCGCATCACGCGTCGCGAGCGCCGTCGCGACGTGCAGCGCCGTGGGAAAGCTGTCGTTGGAAGATTGGCTCATGTTGACGTGATCGTTGGGGTGCACCGGCGCCTTGCCGCCGCGCTTGCCGGTCAGCACCTCGTTCGCGCGTCCGGCGATCACCTCGTTCACGTTCATGTTGGTCTGCGTACCGGAGCCGGTCTGCCAGATGACCAGCGGGAATTGCTCATCCAGGTTGCCTGACACGATCTCCTGCGCGGCATCCTCGATCGCCTTGACGACCGCTCCGTCCAGCCCATGGCGGGCGTTCACCCGAGCGGCGGCTTGTTTGACGATCGCCTGCGCGCGGACGATGCCGATTGGCATCCGCTCCATCGCCCCAAAGGGGAAGTTCTCGATCGAGCGCTGCGTCTGCGCGCCCCAGTAAGCGTCCGTTGGCACCTCGATGCTGCCAATCGAGTCGGTCTCGGTGCGCGTGTCGTTCATGCCTCAGCCTATCTGTCGTGACAGGCGGTATTTGGAGGCGAAGCAGTAAGGCGCAAGGGGACACGGCGGTCGGCCGCCGTGTCCCCTTGCGCCCATGTTCATGGTGCCGGCACGCTACCGGCCCGAAGCGAGGCTATTTCTTGCGCTTGAAGTCCACGGAGACGACGTTCGACCCGTCCTCGCTCGACGTGGGTGGCGGGCCATCGTTTTCCGCCGGATCGTGCGGCTCGGGACCGTCACCGGGCCCTTCCTGCGCCTGGAAGCGCAGCTCGAAATTGACCGCCGGATCGTGGAACCCGGTGATCGCCGAATAGGGAATCATCAGCTTCGAGGGCACCTGGTTGAAACTCAGGCCGACAGAGAAGCGCTCCGCGTCGACGGTCAGGTCCCAGAAGCGGTTCTGCAGCACGATCGTCATTTCATCGGGGAAACGCTCGATCAGCCGCTGCGGGATATCGACCCCCGCCGCCTGCGTCTTGAAGGTGATGTAGAAATGATGGTCGCCCGGCAGCCCCCCGCCGGTCGCGACCGAGCCCAGCACGCGACCGACGACGGCGCGCAGGGCCTCCTGCACGATCTCGTCGTAGGGAATCAGGCTGTCAGGTGCTTGGTCGTCCATTTGCATCATCGGTAACGGCACGAACCGTTCGGTCAAGATTGCATGGCGCGTCGGCTCCGCTATGTGCGCGCTCATGCGCAGCGCGACGATCCGCCGTGACACCAGCGAAACCAAGATCGCGGTGACCGTTAACCTTGATGGCACGGGCGCGTACCGTGTGTCGACCGGAGTTGGCTTCTTCGACCATATGCTGGAGCAGCTCTCCCGCCACTCGCTGATCGACCTGGATGTCGAGACGAAGGGCGATCTGCATATCGACCAGCACCACACCGTCGAGGATACCGGGATCGCCATCGGCGAGGCGCTGGCCAAGGCGCTCGGCGATAAGCGCGGCATTCGTCGCTATGGCGATGCGCTGTCCCCGATGGACGAGACGCTGACCCGCGTCGCGCTCGACATTTCCGGGCGCCCCTGGCTCGTGTGGAAGACCGAGTTCAGCCAGAAGCGGCTTGGCGAAATGGACACCGAGATGTTCAAACACTGGTTCCACAGCTTCGCGCAGGCCGCGGGCATAACGCTGCACGTCGAGACGCTGCACGGCGAGAACAACCACCACATCGCCGAAAGCGCGTTCAAGGGCCTTGCCCGGGCGCTGCGTCAGGCGATTGAGATCGATCCGCGCAAGGCCGATTCGATCCCGTCGACCAAGGGCGTTCTGTGACGCTCGCATTGGTCGACATTCAGTCGGGGAACCTGCTGTCGGTCGAAAACGCCCTGCGCGCCGCCGGCGCATCAGACGTGATCGTCACCGCCGATCCGGACGCGATTGCCCGCGCCGATCGCATCGTCCTTCCCGGCGTCGGCGCCTTCGGGGCCTGCGCGGCAAACCTGCGTGCGGTCGACGGGCTTGAGGCGGCGCTGCGCTCCCGCGTTCTCGACCAGGGCGCGCCGTTCCTTGGCATTTGCGTCGGCATGCAGCTGCTCGCGGAACAGGGCGAGGAACTCGGCCAGCATCGCGGGCTCGGCTGGCTGCCCGGCAATGTCCGGCGACTCGATCCCGCCGGTACCGATGCAAAGGTGCCGCACATGGGCTGGAACGATGTGGTGCCCACCGGCGATCACCCGCTCCTGCGGCCGGGCGAAGCCTATTTCCTGCACAGCTTCGCTTATGATGGCGACGGCGTGCTCGCACAGACCGACCATGCTGGCCCCGTCACTGCCGCGATCGGCCGCGACACGATCGTCGGCGTTCAATTTCACCCGGAGAAGAGCCAGCGCTACGGCCTCGATCTTCTTGCTCGCTTTCTGGAGTGGCGTCCTTGAGCCTCATCGTGTTTCCCGCCATCGATCTAAAGGCGGGCCAGGTCGTTCGCCTAGCCGAGGGCGATATGGATCGTGCGACCGTTTATGGTGATGATCCCGCAGCCCAGGCGATGTTGTTCGCCGATGCGGGCGCAGGCCACCTCCATGTCGTCGATCTCGACGGGGCCTTTGCCGGTGAAAGCCGCAACGGGGAGGCCGTGCGCGCGATCGTCAGCCGCTTTCCCGGCCATGTGCAGCTCGGCGGCGGCGTTCGCACGCCGGAGAGCGTGGAGGCCTGGTTCGACGCCGGCGTCGCCCGCGTCGTGATCGGTACCGCCGCGCTTGAAAATCCGCAGTTCGTTCGTGACATGGCCGCCGCCTTCCCCGGCGGCATCGTCGTCGCGGTCGACGCGCGCGACGGCATGGTCGCGACCAAGGGTTGGGCCGACGTATCCACCACCACCGCCACCGACCTCGCGCGCCAATTCGAGGATGCCGGCGTTGCGGCGCTCCTGTTCACCGACGTCGGCCGCGATGGCCTGTTGAAGGGCTGCAATGTCGAGGCGACGGTCGATCTGGCGCGGGCCGTGTCGATCCCGGTGATCGCCAGCGGCGGCGTTGCCGGCATCTCGGACATTCACGTGCTGGCGCTTCACGCCCGCGACGGGGTCGAAGGCGTCATTACCGGGCGCGCCCTGTACGACGGCAGGCTTGATCTTGCCGCCGCGCTTACCGTTGCTGCGGCGGCCTGAACGATGACGGTTCGTGCCCGCGTCATTCCTTGCCTCGACGTCGCCAACGGCCGTGTCGTGAAAGGGGTCAACTTCGTCGATCTGATCGATGCCGGCGATCCGGTGGAACAGGCTCGCGCCTATGATGCGGCGGGGGCCGACGAATTGTGCTTCCTCGACATCACCGCCAGCCATGAGGGGCGCGACACGATCCTTGACGTGGTGCGCCGCACGGCAGCGGTCTGCTTCATGCCGCTGACGGTGGGCGGCGGCGTGCGCAGCGCCGATGATGCGCGCGCGCTGCTGCTGGCCGGGGCAGACAAGGTGGCGGTCAATTCCGCCGCGGTGGCGAGGCCCGAAGTGGTCGCTGACATTGCCGAGCGATTTGGCAGCCAGTGCTGCGTCGCCAGCGTCGATGCGCGTCGAGTCGATGGCGGGTGGGAGGTATTCACCCACGGCGGCCGACGCAGAACGGGTATTGATGCCGTCGCTCATGCCTTGCGCCTGGCGGAGCTTGGCGCAGGCGAAATCCTGCTGACGTCGATGGACCGGGATGGAACCCGCGACGGCTATGACCTCGACCTGGTCCGCGCCGTTGCGGACAGGACGAGCGTGCCGGTGGTCGCCTCTGGGGGTGTCGGCACTCTCGACGATCTCGTCCGCGGGGTGACGGAGGGTCATGCCTCGGCGGTGCTTGCAGCCTCGATCTTCCACTTCGGTCAGGCGACCATCGCCGACGCTCATGCTGCCCTCGCCGCGGCGGGCGTGCCGGTACGGCGGCATTGACGCTTCGCTGCATGTCGGTGGCATAAGGGACGCCTCGTCCCTTCCGGAGCCGCTTGCGTCATGCCGCCTTCGCTGTTCACGCTGACCGCCGCCGCTCCGCCCGTCGGGGCTGCGGCGGTGTCCACGCCGCGTACCGGTCCCGAACTGTCCGATGCGGCGCTGTTCGTTGCCGCCGCCATCGCCGTCTGGCTGACCCGGCGTGCGCTGCGCAACCGTGGTCGGAAAGGTTGACCTGGATCGCCGCGCGCGGCACCTCGCGCGGCATGGCTGACGACACTCTCGACCGTCTCGAAGCAACGATCCGCGCGCGCAAGGATGCACCCGCGGTACGCTCCTATACCGCGAGCCTGTTCTTCCAGGGACGACATAAGATCGCGCAAAAGTTGGGCGAGGAAGCGGTCGAAACGGTCATCGCCGCCTGCTCCGGCGAGGATGCCGATATCGTTCCTGAGGCGGCCGACCTGATTTTCCATCTGCTGGTGCTGCTCGCCGACGCCGGCCTCTCGCTCGACGACGTCCGACGCGAGCTCGACCGGCGTGAGGGCCAGTCGGGCCATGACGAAAAGGCTGGCCGCCCCCTCTCCTTCCGCCCTGAATAAGGCTTCGCTCATGCCCGTCGATGCAACGCTGCCCTATGACGATCAGAACATCTTCGCGCGGATCCTTCGCGGCGAGATACCGGCCCGCAAGGTGTACGAGGACGAATACGCGCTCGCGTTCCACGACATCGCGCCTTGGTCTCCGACGCACATTCTGGTGATTCCGAAGGGCGCCTACGTCAGCTGGGATGATTTCTCCGCCAGGGCCAGCGATGCGGAGATTGCCGGATTCGTCCGGGCGGTTGGCCACATCGCGCGGGAGGCTGGTTTGGTCACACCGGGCTACCGCCTCTTGGCCAATGCCGGTCCGCACAGCCATCAGGAAGTGCCCCATCTGCACGTCCATATCCTTGCTGGCCGGCCGCTAGGCCCTATGCTGGTTCAAAATGACAGCCATAAGTAGCAGAAAAGACGCAATCTTGCTTCCGAACGCCGTGAGGGATTGCGCGATGACGATCTCCCGCTAGTTTCGCGCGCTTTAATGCACATGCGGCCGCCAGTGCCGCGCTCCTGGGGGAAAAGGCCGCATGATCTTTGGCCGAGTAAAACCGCTCGACGCCATCTTGGCGACTGCCGAGAAAAAAGCGCTTCATCGCACCTTGGGCTGGTTCCAGCTCACCTTGTTCGGCATCGGTTGTGTGATCGGTACCGGTATTTTCGTTCTCACCTCCGCCGGCGCACAAAAGGCCGGCCCGGGCCTGATGCTCGCATTCGCGATCGCCGGCCTGATCTGCATTGTCGCCGCGCTTTGCTACGCGGAGATTGCAGCCATGATCCCCGTCGCGGGATCAGCATATACCTACAGCTACGCCACGATGGGCGAACTCGTCGGCTGGACCGTTGGCTGGGCCCTGATCCTCGAATATGCCGTGGCGGCCAGCGCCGTGTCCGTCGGGTGGTCGGGCTACTTCACCGGCACGATCCTCAATGAATTTCTCGGGATACACCTGCCGGCGTGGCTGTCGGGCGCACCGCTCGCACTAGGCGGTGTCGAAGGCGGCTTCATCAATCTGCCCGCCGTCGTCATCTCGCTCTTGATCACTTGGCTGCTGATGGTCGGCACCACTGAAAGCGCCCGCGTGAATGCGGTGCTGGTGGCGATCAAGGTGACGGCGCTGACCGCCTTCATCGCACTCACCATTCCTTCCGACGCGTTCGACTCCGATCGCTTCAACCCCTTCCTCCCGGCCGGCATCTTTGGTGGCTTCGGCACCGGCGTCGGTGCAGTCGGCGCCGCGGCGACGATCTTCTTTGCCTATGTGGGCTTCGACGCCGTGTCGACCGCGGCTGAGGAAACTAAGAATCCGCAGCGCAACGTCCCGATCGGTCTGGTCGGATCGCTGCTGTTCTGCACCGTCTTCTACATCCTGGTGGCTGCGGGTGCGATCGGCACCGTCGGTGGTCAGCCGATCATGGGGCCGAACGGCGTGCCGTTCCCGGCCGGCTCGGAAGAGCTTGCCCGCCAGTGCGCCACTTTCGCCGCCAACGACCTCCCGCTCGTCTGCTCGAACGAGGCGCTCGCCCATGTGCTGCGTCAGATCGGCTGGTCGGGCGTCGGCAACATGCTGGGCATCGCGGCATTCCTCGCGCTGCCGTCGGTCATCCTGATCCTGATGTTCGGCCAGACCCGCATCTTCTTCGTGATGAGCCGTGACGGCCTGCTGCCGGAGCGCCTGTCGGCAGTGCACCCGAAGTGGAAGACCCCGTATATCGTCACCGCGATCACCGGCGCAGCCGTGGCCTTTGCCGCTGCCTTCCTGCCGGTCGGCAAGCTCGCGGATATCGCCAATGCGGGTACGCTCTACGCGTTCATGATGGTGGCCATCGCGGTCATGATCCTGCGCCGTACCGAGGCGAATCGTCAGCGCAGCTTCCGCACCCCGGCGCTCTGGATCGTCGGCCCGCTGACGATCGCAGGCTGCATCTTCCTGTTCTTCAACCTGCCGCTAGACGCGATGCTGGTGCTGCCGCTCTGGGGCATCCTGGGCCTCGTGATCTACTATGGCTACGGCTACCGCGCGTCGCACCTTGGCCGCGGCCTGGTCGAAGTGCACGAGAGCGAAGCGGTGCATGAGGTCGATCCGTCGGTGCCGGGCACGCGCTAGGCACGGCGACGCACCTTAGTTACAGCAAGAGGGCCGGGGCATTGCTCCGGCCCTTTTCGCATCGGGCGCACTGGCTTGGCGGCGCGTCCCGGCTCGCCTAACCAGCCGGCATGACCGCGCTTCCCACCACCGATGACGCCGCCGCTGCCGAACTCGCGCATCTGGCCAGTGAGATCGCTCACCACAATCGCCTCTACCACACGGACGATTCGCCGGAGATTTCGGACGCAGCCTATGACGCTCTCGTCCGGCGGAACAATGAGCTGGAAGCTGCCTTCCCGCACCTCGTTCGGTCCGATTCCCCCTCTCGTCAGGTGGGCGCAGCGCCCGCCGGCCATCTCGCGAAGGTCGCCCACCGGCGGCCGATGACCAGCCTCGACAACGCGTTCAGCGATGAGGAGGTGGAGGAATTCGTCGCCCGGGTGCGCCGCTTCCTGCGGCTCGCCGATGACGAGGAAGTCGCGCTCACCGCCGAACCGAAGATCGACGGCCTCTCCTGTTCGCTGCGCTATGAACAGCGCCGCCTCGTCCAGGCGCTGACGCGCGGCGACGGCACCACGGGCGAGGCTGTGACCGCCAACGCGCGCACCATCGCTGACATTCCGTCGATCCTGCCCGAGGACGCTCCCGACGTTTTCGAGGTCCGCGGTGAGGTCTATATGGCAAAGGCCGATTTTGCGGCCCTCAACCAGCGACTTGCCGAGGAGGCGGCGGAAACGGGCAAGGAGGCGCGCCAGTTCGCCAACCCGCGCAACGCCGCCGCCGGCTCGCTGCGGCAGAAGGACGCCAACGTCACGGCCGAGCGCCCGCTCCGGTTCCTCGCGCATGGCTGGGGCGAGGCGACCGCCCTCCCCGGCGCCACCCAGTCCGCGGTTGTCGATGTCATTCGGCGGTGGGGCTTCCCTGTGGCGGATGATTTTACCACCGCCGCCTCCAGCGCCGACGCGCTCGCGCAATATAATGCCATCGAGCGCAAGCGCGCTGACCTGCCGTTCGACATCGACGGCGTGGTGTACAAGGTCGACCGCCTCGACTGGCAGGAGCGGCTGGGCTTCGTCGCCCGCGCCCCCCGCTGGGCGATCGCGCACAAGTTTCCGGCCGAACGCGCGCAGACGACCCTCAACGATATCGACATCCAGGTCGGTCGCACCGGCAAGCTGACCCCGGTCGCAAAGCTCGAGCCAGTCACCGTCGGCGGCGTCGTGGTGCGCAACGCCACATTGCACAACGCAGATGAGGTTGCGCGGCTGGGGGTACGCCCCGGCGATCGCATCGTGGTGCAGCGCGCGGGCGACGTCATTCCCCAGATCGTGGAAAATCTCACCGCTGGCGAAGATCGCCCCGCCTGGCACTTCCCTACCCATTGCCCCGAATGCGGATCGGAAGCGGTGCGCGAGCCGGGCGAGGTGGACTGGCGCTGCTCCGGCGGGCTGGTCTGCCCGGCGCAACAGGTGGAGCGCCTGCGCCACTTCGCCTCGCGCCACGCGCTCGATATCGAGGGCCTCGGCATCACCAATATCGAAAGCTTCTTCGCCGACGGCCTGATCGCGACTCCGGCCGACATCTTCCGCCTGACCGAGGAACAGCTGCTCGCGCGCGAACGCTGGGCGACGGTATCGGCGCGCAACCTGATCGCGGCGATCGACGCGAAGCGTCAGCCCCCGCTCGACCGCTTCCTCTTCGCGCTCGGCATTCGCCATATCGGCGAGGTGACCGCCCGCGACCTCGCGCGGCGCTGGCGCAGCTGGGCGGACTTCCGCGCCATGGTGCAGGCCGGGATCGAAAAACGCGACACCATGCTACAGGCCATCGGGGAGAGCGACGACAAGCTCCTCGCCCGCACCGCCAAGGAACTGGCCGCCATCGTCGACACGAAGCAGGTGGGGCCTGAGGTCGCGCTCGCGCTGATCGACTTCTTCGCCGAGGAACGCAACGACTCGGCGGTCGCGGACCTACTCGGCCAGCTGACACCCGCGGATGTGGTGCATGAGACTCGCGCCTCCGAGGTGTCGGGAAAGACCGTGGTCTTCACCGGCACGCTCGAAACGATGAGCCGCGACGAGGCGAAGGCTCAGGCAGAGGCATTGGGCGCCAAGGTGTCCGGATCTGTATCCTCGAAAACGGATCTTTTGGTCGCTGGGCCGGGCGCTGGATCCAAGGCGAAGAAGGCCGCCGACCTGGGCATTAGGGTCGTCGATGAGGCAGGCTGGCAAGCCATCGTCGCTGCTGCCGGATAGCACGAATACACCTGTCGCTTTTTTGCAACGCAGCAAAATCAAAAATGGTTCCCTTTGGATTCTTCTCGCCCGCGTAACCGAACGGAAATATTGCGCGGGCACGGGCGCGGCAGCGGTTCAGGCACCGTTTGTCAGAGCACCTGCTCCAAGGGGAATTTGATTAAATGCGACATAACCTGTTTCTGGGCGTAGCTGCGGTTGCGCTCATCGCACCGGCCGGCGCGATGGCTCAGGAAACCACTTCCGCCATCCGTGGTACGGTGACGGCAGCAGGTGCGCCCGTCGCGGGCGCAACGGTTACCGCGCGGGAGACCGCGTCGGGCACGACGTCTTCGACCACCACCGATGCGAACGGCGGCTTCTCGCTGAGCGGTCTGCGTCCGGGTGGCACGTTCACCGTTGATGTCCAGTCGCCCCAGGGCGCCAAGCAGGTCACCGACATCTACACCGTCGTGGGCCAGACCTATTCGCTGCCGATCGACGTTGCGGCCGCTGACGAAGGCGACGGCGACATCGTCGTGACCGCCTCGTCGATCGCCGGCGCCGGCGTCACCTCGGACGGCCCGCAGACCGTTCTTAATGCGCGCGACATCTCGAAGGTCGCCTCGGTCAACCGCAACGTCCGCGATCTCGCCCGCCGCGACCCGTTCGCCGCGCTTGATCTCACCAACGGTCAGGGCGCCGTCAGCTTTGCCGGCGTCAACCCGCGCTTCAACCGCTTCACCATCGACGGTGTGCAGGTCGGCGACACCTTCGGCCTGAACTCGGATGCGAACCCGACCAACCGTGGCCCGGTCCCCTTCGACGCCATTGGTCAGTTCTCGGTCTCGATCGCGCCCTATGACATCCGTCAGGGCAACTTCCTCGGCGGCGTCATCGACACCACGCTGAAGTCGGGCACCAACACCTTCACCGGCACCGGCTTCTATTCGCAGTCGACCGATGGCCTGCAGGGCGACCGCATCGGTTCGAACCGCATCACCCTGCCGAAGTACAAGTCGGAAACCTACGGCGCGACGATCGCCGGTCCGCTGATCAAGGACAAGCTGTTCTTCATGGTCTCGGCGGAGCGCAACACTGATCCGCGCCCACTGTCGATCGCCACGCTGAACCAGATCCCCGGCTACAACCAGGGCGTGCTGGACGAGGTGATCAACATCGCCAACACGCAGCGCTACGGCGGCTATGCGACCGGCGATTTCGTGACGATCAACAATCAGAAGGACGAGAAGATCGTCGGCAAGATTGATTGGAACATCACCGACAATCACCGCCTCTCGCTGTCGTACATCAACGCGTACGAGGAAAGCACGGTCGCCAACGGCACCAGCGCCAACAACAACACCCCGGTCATCGGCCTGGCGTCCAACTATTATCAGTCCTCGAACCTGCTGCGCGCCGGCATCGTGAAGCTGAACTCGGACTGGACCGATCAGCTGTCGACCGAAGCCCGCTTCCTCTACCGCAGCACGCGCCGCGGCCAGGATCCGCTGCTCGGCACCGGCTACCCGCAGATCCGCGTCTGCACCGACCCGACGAGCATCGTGAACGGCACCAACACCGCTTCGAGCTGCGGCGTGGGCACGCCGATCGTGGCCTTCGGCCCGGACAACAGCCGTCAGGCGAACGAACTGTTCTTCGACACCTGGGGCGGTTCGTTCCTGACCCGCTACTCGGCCGGTTCGCATGAGCTGAAGTTCCTCGTTGAATATAACGAGAACCGCAGCCGTAACCTATTCGTTCAGAACGCCACCGGCAGCCTGTACTTCGACTCGATTACGGACTTCCGCAACGGTCGCGCCAGCGCCTACAACCTGCAGGTCGCGCTCGATGGTGACATCAACAGCGCCGCAGCCGACTTCAAGTACGGCCAGTACACCTTCGGCTTCCAGGACGATTGGGCGATCACGGACCGCCTGACGCTGACCTACGGCGCTCGCTACGACCTGTACGGCATGCGCACCCAGGTGCCGCTGAACAGCTTCTACCTGGCGCGCTACGGCTTCCCGAACACCAAGACGTTCAAGGGAATGGACAATTTCCAACCGCGCATCAGCGCGAACTGGCAGACCAACGACTGGCTCAGCCTGCGCGGCGGCGTGGGTGTGTTCGGTGGCGGTTCGCCGGACGTGTACCTGTCGAACAGCTTCTCGACCACCGGCGTCCTGACCAACGCGCTGAACTCGTCGACCTCGGGCTTCGGCGTGATCCGTTCGAACACCGATCCGGCAGGCTGCAGCACCGGCGCAGCTTTGTGCGGCATTCTCGACAACGTCGTTGCACCGGGCATCCCGCAGGCGGCCGTCGATTACCTGCGCAACAACACGCAGTCGCTGTCGCTCGCCCCGACCTCGTCGCTGGCGCAGGACCTGCGTCTGCCGGCGGTGCTGAAGGCGACCTTCTCGGCTGACGCCAAGGTTCGCGGCGTGAACCTGGGCGCCGACTTCCTGTACACCGACGTGCTGAGCGCCCCGTCGTTCACCGACCTGCGCGTCCGCCGCGTCGGCACGCTGCCGGATGGCCGCCCGCGCTACGCGCCGCGCACCACGCTGACCGATGGCAACAGCGACTTCCTGTTCTACAACGAGGATCGCGGTCGCAGCTTCATCTTCGTGGTTCGTGGTGACAAGCGGTTCGACTTCGGCCTGTCGGTCCACGGCAGCTACACCTGGCAGGACGTGAAGGACGTCAGCCCGGCCACCTCGTCGACCGCCAGCTCGCTGTACGGCAACGCCGCGATGATCGACCCGAACGTGCCGGCCTATGGCATCTCGAACGATCAGATTAAGTGGGCGTTCAAGTACGGTGTCGGCTTCGATCGTGCGCTGTTCGGTGACTATCGCACCGCGATCCAGCTGTTCGGCGAAACCCGCGCGGGACGTCCGTTCAGCTTCACGATGCAGGACAACAACAACGGCCGCTCGCCGGTGTTCGGGACGATCGGCAACAACGATCGCTACCTGATGTACGTGCCGACCAGCACCACCGATCCGCTCGTCAGCTACGACAGCGAAGCGACGCGTGCCGGTCTGGAAGGGCTGATCAACCGCACCAACCTGAAGGACTATCGCGGCCGCATCGCTGGCAAAAACATCGCCCGCAACCGCGCCTTCACCCGCATCGACCTCCACGTCGAGCAGGAAATCCCGACCTTCGTCGGCGGTTCGCGGATCACGCTGTTCGGCGACATCGAGAACCTGCCGAACCTGCTGAACAGCAACTGGGGCGGCCTGCGTCAGCTCGGCTTCCCGTACACCGCAGCGACGGTTCAGGTGCAGTGCCTGAACGCCACCGGTGGGGCGCTGACCGGCGCGATCGGATCGCCGTCCAACGGGGCGAACGCCTGCGCGCAGTACCGTTATTCGAACTTCCGTGAGCCGAACACGGCCAACCCGAGCATCAACAACTCGCTCTACCTGATCCGTCTCGGCGCGCGCTTCACCTTCTGATCGCGCTGACCTGAATGGGTCTTCGGGGCCGCCGCATCTTCGGGTGCGGCGGCCCTTCCTTTTTGCGCGACGGCGAATGGCGGTGTAAGGGGCGCGCAATGGCGACCTCGCTTCCTGCACCGTCCACTCCGCAAGCGCCGATCCGACCCAGCAATCTGGCGGTCCGGCCCTTCTTCGAGGACAAGGCCCGCGCCTTCTGGATCCTGCAGGCGGCCGGCTGGACCGGCTATCTCGTCCTGCGGACCGTTTCGGCCATATCCGGCGGCTTCACGATGCAAGGTGTGGTCAGCATCCTCGTGGAAACGATCGTCGGCTATTGCATCACGCTGCTGCTGTCGGTGCTGTACGGCGTCTATCGCGGCCTGCCGCGTATCACCGCGATCCTGCTGACGGTCTTCACGCTCGGCGCTGCGACCTTCATCTACGCGCTGCTCGACACTTTCTCCTTCAGCCTCATCAAGCTCTCGGCGCCCGGCGTCGACGTGAAGCTGCTGATCGGCTCGCTGTTCCTCAATTTCACCGTGCTCGCCGGTTGGTCGGCGCTCTACTTCGGGATCAATTTCTACCTTATCGTCGAGGAGCAGATCGATCAGCTCCAGCATCTGGAGACGCAGGCGTCCTCGGCGCAGCTGGCGATGCTGCGCTATCAGCTGAACCCACACTTCCTGTTCAACACGCTCAATTCAATCTCGACGCTCGTGCTGCTGAAACAGACCGAGCGGGCGAATGCGATGCTCAGCCGCCTCTCCAGCTTCCTGCGCTACACGCTCGCCAACGAGCCGACCGCGCATGTGACGCTCGCGCAGGAAATCGAGACGCTGAAGCTGTACCTCGAGATCGAGAAGATGCGCTTCGAGGATCGGCTCCGCCCGAAGTTCGAGATCGACCCCGCGGCCGAACGCGCACGCCTGCCCTCGCTCCTGCTGCAGCCGCTGGTCGAAAATGCGATCAAATATGCCGTTACGCCGAAGGAGGAAGGCGCCGAAATCCACGTCAGCGCGCGGTTGATCGGCGATCGCGTTCGGATCAGCGTATCTGACACTGGACCGGGCTTGCAGCCGACGCGGAACAAGCCAAGCCTTTCAACCGGCGTCGGGATCGCCAATATCAGGGAGCGACTGGCACAATCTTTCGGAACGGATCACCGGTTCGAGGTCCGCGCAATGCCGACGGGGGGGTTCGGCGTGGAGATCGAGATACCGTTCCAGCTTGAATAACGGGGAAGAGTTAAGGGGGCAGTGACGTACGATGACCGCCGGCGCCGATCGTCAGGGCTGGTGGCATCCGCTTGGAGAATGACTGTACCATGACCATCCGCACCATTCTCGTCGACGACGAGCCGCTCGCGATCCAGGGCCTAGAGCTCCGGCTGCAGGCGCACGCCGACGTCGAGATCGTCGCCAAGTGCCAGAACGGGCGCGAAGCGATCAGCGCGATCAAGACCCACAAGCCCGACCTCGTCTTTCTCGATATCCAGATGCCCGGCTTTGACGGCTTCTCCGTCGTCCAGGGCCTGATGGAGGTTGAACCTCCGCTCTTCGTGTTCGTCACCGCTTATTCGGATCACGCCCTGCGCGCGTTCGAGGCGCAGGCCGTCGACTATCTGATGAAGCCGGTGGAGGAATCGCGGCTCGCCGACACGCTCGATCGCGTGCGGCAGCGCCTGGCGGAAAAATCGAGCATCAACGAGGCGGAAAAGCTGAAGGAGGCGCTCGCCGAGCACGCGCCCGAGGCCGCGGCCGAGATCGTGGACGGCGGCGAAGGTCCCAATGCAAGCCGCTTCGAAAAGCTCATCAACGTCAAGGACCGCGGCCAGATCTTCCGCGTCGATGTCGACACGATCGAAATCGTCGAGGCCGCGGGCGACTATATGTGCATCAAGACGGCGGACAACACGCTTATCCTGCGCGAAACCATGAAGGACCTGGAAAAGCGCCTGGATCCGCGCCGCTTCCAGCGGGTCCACCGCTCGACGATCGTCAACCTCGATCAGGTGCGCCAGGTGAAGCCGCACACCAATGGCGAATGCTTCCTCGTGCTCGATTCGGGCGCGCAGGTGAAGGTGAGCCGCAGCTACCGCGACGTCGTCGCCCGCTTCGTCCACTGAGACGTTCGCACCGATGACCTGCCGGCTGGCGCATGCGCGCCGGCCGGTACCGACGTGCATTACGCAAGCGCAGCAAATCTGCTACGGCGCGCCAATGCTTACGATCAATGGTATCACGGTGCGCCTCGGTGGGCGCGCAATCCTCGACGGCGCCTCCGCCTCGCTGCCGCCCGGCAGCCGCGTCGGCCTGATCGGGCGCAACGGTGCCGGCAAGTCGACGATGGTGAAGGTGATCGCCGGCCAGATCGAGCCCGACGGCGGCTCGATCGACAAGCCGCGGGGCGCCCGCATCGGCTATATCGCGCAGGAAGCACCCGCCGGGGACGCCACGCCGTTTGAAACGGTACTAGCCGCTGATACGGAGCGCGCGACGCTCATGGAGCAGAGCGAAACCGAAACCGATCCCGAAAAGCTCGGCGACATCTATGAGCGGCTGATCGCGATCGACGCTTACACGGCGCCGGCTCGCGCCTCGCAGATACTCCTCGGCCTCGGCTTCGACGAGGAAGCGCAGAACCAGCCGCTCGACAGCTTCTCCGGTGGGTGGAAGATGCGCGTCGCGCTCGCCGCCCTGCTGTTCTCGCAGCCCGACCTGCTGCTGCTCGACGAACCGTCGAACCACCTCGATCTCGAAGCGGTGATGTGGCTGGAGGATTTCCTGCGCTCCTACAAGGCGACGATCGTCGTCGTCAGCCACGAGCGTGATTTCCTCAACAATGTCGTCGATCACATCCTGCACCTGCAGGGTGGAAAGACGACCCTGTACGCCGGCGGCTATGATTCGTTCGAGCGCCAGCGGGCCGAGCGTATGGCGCAGATCGCGGCGGCAAAGGCGAACCAGGATGTCCAGCGCGCCAAGCTGCAGGACTATATCGCCCGCAATTCCGCGCGCGCCTCGACCGCGAAGCAGGCGCAGAGCCGCGCCAAGATGCTGGCCAAGATGCAGCCGATCGCCGAACTCGCCAATGATCCGACGCTGTCGTTCGGCTTCCCCGATCCCGAACCGTTGCGGCCACCGCTGGTCACGCTCGATTATGCCAGCGTCGGCTATGGCGACACACCGATCCTTCGCCGGCTGAACCTGCGCATGGATCCGGACGATCGCATCGCGCTGCTTGGCCGCAACGGCAACGGCAAGACCACCTTCGCCCGTCTGATCGCGGCGCAGCTCGCCCCGATGGAGGGCAGCATGACGGCGAGCAACCGGATGCGGGTTGGCTATTTCACCCAATATCAGGTGGAGGAGCTCGACTCCGACGACACCCCCCTCGCCCATATGACGCGGGTGATGAAGGGCGCGACGCCGGCCGCGGTGCGCGCGCAGCTTGGTCGCTTCGGCTTCTCGGGCGATCGCGCGACGGCAACCGTCGGCAAGATGTCAGGCGGCGAGAAGGCGCGGTTGGCGCTCGCACTGATCACGCGTGAGGCGCCGCACCTGCTGATCCTCGACGAACCGACCAACCACCTCGATGTCGACGCACGCGAGGCGCTGGTACAGGCGCTCAATGACTATAAGGGCGCCGTGCTGATCGTCAGTCACGATCGTCACATGGTGGAGCTTACCGCCGATCGGCTGGTGCTGGTCGACGGCGGCACTGCGCGCGAATTCGACGGCAGCCTCGACGATTACACCGCCTTCATCCTCGCCAAGGAGCCAAAGTCCGAAGGGAAGGCAAAGGGCAAGGATGATCGTAAGGCGTTTGCGGAGAAGCGCGAAAACGACAAGGCCTGGCGCAAGTCCGCAAAGGAGGCCGAAGCCGAGATCGCCAGGCTGGCGTCCGAACGTGACGCGATCGACCATGCCATGGCCAATCCGGCATCGGCACCGAAGGAATTGTACGGCTTCAACACCGGCCAGTTGCTGAAGCGCCGCGCGCAGGTGGTGGAGCGGCTTGAGGCGGCCGAGGCGCGTTGGCTGGAAGCGACCGAGGCGCTCGAAGCCGCCTGACGCACCACGCATGGAAGTCCCGCGCGGTGACGCGGGAGGACCGGGGACGCGTGCGCAGCCTGGTGGCTAGCGGCCTTTGACCAGCGTGATCTGGACCACGTCGATGCCACCGCCTCGAAAGCCACCCTCGCAATACATCAGGTAATAGCGCCACAGATTGACGAAGCGCCCGTCGAACCGCGGCGGCAGCCGTCCGTCAGCGACGGCCTTGTCGAAGTTCAGGCGCCATTGCAGCAGCGTCTCGGCATAATCCAGACCAAAGGCATGGCGATCCTGCCACGTCAGCCCCTCTCCCTCTGCGAGGGCGCGAAACTGTGGTTCGTGGATCAACATCCCGCCCGGGAACACATAGGCCTGGATGAAATCGACATTGGCGCGATAGCCGGACCAGATATCATCGGCAATCTTGATGAACTGGATCGCGGCGCGTCCGCCCGGCTTCAGGGCGCGGGCGATCGCCTTGACGTAATCCGCCCAATACCGCTCGCCCACCGCCTCCACCATCTCGATCGACGCGACGGCATCGTACATCCCACGCACGTCGCGATAATCGGTCAGCGACACCGCCACCGGCAGGCCTGAGGTGCGGGCAACCACATGGCGTTGCTGCTCCGACGCCAGCGTGATCGCGCGAACGCCGATCCCGCGCTTCCCCGCCGCTTCTGCCAGCGCGCCCCAGCCGCACCCGATTTCCAGCAACGTGCCGTCCGGCGGCACGTTTACGCGATCCAGGACCGCATCAATTTTGCGCTGCTGTGCCGCCTCCAGCGTGTCGCCTTGTGCGAAGATCGCGCTCGAATAGGTCAGGGTCGGATCAAGCCATGCCTCGTAGAAATCATTGCCGAGGTCGTAATGCGCGGCCACGTTGCGCCGCGCATTGCGCCGTCCGTTGTGGCGCATGGCATGGATGAGGCGCGCCCCCAGCCGCGCGCCGGGCTTTGCGCGACCAAGCTCCCCCAGCGTCGCACGGTTGCGCATGAACAGGTCAAAGATCGGGACGGGATCCGGGCTGGTCCAGTCGCCATCGACCCAGGCTTCATACCAGCCGATTGACCCGCCGATGATCAGGCGCCGAAGCGCGCGCCAGCGAACGATCGTGACATGCGCCACCGGGCCGTCGCGCCGCCCCCCGAGCAGCCGGCGCACGCCATCGGGCAACACGCCTTCGATTGCCCCCTCTTCCAGCCCCTCGTCAATCCGGTCGAGGATACGGTGGAATACCGGCGCAATGCTGCGGGCCCACCGATTGTCCGCCGCCGGCTCTGTCACCTGTCTCAGCATCGTCGCTGCTCATGCACCGGCGCGTGCAGCGACGAAAGCAGGAATTACCGCACCTGCCGTCCCGCCGCGAGCGCACGTTCGCGCGCTTCGCGATGCCCGATGATCTTGCGCGGATAGTTCGCCGGCAAGCAGCCGCTCTCCTCCGGATCGTGGATCGCGGCATCGGGCACATCGCGCAACTCGGGCACCCATTCGCGGATATAGTCGGCTGCGTCGAACTTGGCCGATTGCGACAGCGGCGCCATGATCCGGCCGAACATATTGGCATCGATCCCGGTGCCAGCGACCCATTGCCAGTTCACGCTGTTGTTGCCGTAATCCGCATCGACCAGCGTGTCCCAGAACCACCGCTCCCCCTCGCGCCAGTCGATCAGCAGATGCTTCACCAGGAAGCTCGCCGTGATCATCCGCACACGATTGTGCATCCACCCCGTGGCCCACAATTGCCGCATCCCGGCATCGACGATCGGATATCCGGTGCGCCCCTCCTGCCACGCCTTGAGCTCGCTGGGCGCATGCCGCCATTTCAAACGGTCGAAACGCGATCGCCCGTTCTTCTCTGCATAATCCGGCAGCGCGAGGATCAGCCCCGCGGTGAAATCACGCCACGCCAGCTCACGCCGGAAGGATTCAACCCCCTTCCCCCGTCCCTTCAGGGCCTGCCAGACCTGCCGCGGCGAGATCTCGCCATGATGAAGATGCGGCGACAGTCGCGACGTTCCTTCAACGGACGGCAGGTTACGGGCGTCGTCATAAACCGCCGCCGCGTCAGCGAAGTCGTCGAGCGCCGCGGCGGCCCCCGCCTCGCCCGGGGTCCAATCCTCGAACCCGGTCGCCCAATTGGGCTTGATGGGCAGCAGGTTCCAATCATCTAGGGTATCGCTTTTCGGCCAACGGCCCGGCGCGCTCATGTGCTTCGGCGCGGCAGTTGGCGCTTCCGGCGGCAACATGGCCAACAGCGCCCGGTAGAAGGCCGAAAACATCCGGAACTGGCCGCCGCTGCCCGTGCGGACACTCTCCGGCGGCCGAAGATGATTCCCCTCATGAAGGCACAATCGCTCGCCCAGAGCCTCCTCGGCTTCGCGCCACCATGGCTCATAATGCCGGATGGCGTGGATCGTCTCGGCGCCGCAATCGTCCGCAATGTCCGTCAGAACCGCAGCGGCAGGTCCGCGCCGCAGGATCAACCGGCTGCCAAGATCGCGCAGCGAGCGATCCAACGCTTGCAGGCTGTGGTGCAGCCACCACCGCTGCGCGCCACCGATCCGCCAGTCGCCCGGCCCTTTGTCATCAAGGACATAGACCGGAATGACGTCCCCTTCCGCCACAGCGGCGACAAGCGCGGGTTGATCGTGAAGGCGAAGGTCCTGGCGAAACCAGACGAGGGCAGGCATCGCGCGACTACGCAGATCGGATGCCGGCGGTTCCCCCGCGCCAGCCGCGTTCAAAGGCCTGACCCAAGCGTAGGATCACATCCACATGCCGCCGCGCGATCGCCATAACGTCGTCGCCATATCCGCCCCCCACTGTGCTCGCGAGCGGCAAGCCGTGTTCCAGTGCCATTTCCGCCACCAGCATATCGCGTGCCGCCAGCCCTCCGTCCGTCAACGCGAGCCGGCCGAGCCGATCACCCGCGTAAGGATCGACACCACCTTGATAGAGGATGAGGTCAGGTTCAAACCGCGCGATCAGCGAGGGCAATGTGCTTCGGATCGCATCGAGGTACGCGTCATCGCTTGTCCCATCAGGCAGCGGGACATCCATGGTCGAGCAGGCCTTGCGCGCCGGAAAGTTCTTCTCGGCATGAACCGAGTAAGTCGCGACACCGGGAAAACCTGCCGTCAGCGCCGCCGTCCCGTCTCCCTGATGAACGTCCAGATCCACCACCAGAACCCGGCGGCCTTCCGCGGCCAGCTGCACAGCTGCGATCGCAAGGTCATTCAAGACGCAAAAGCCTGCCCCGGTCTCCGCAAGAGCATGATGACTGCCCCCCGCGGTATTGGCGGCAAAACCATGCTTCAAAGCAATCTGCGCGGCGAGGTAGGTCCCGCCCGACACAAGCTGCGAGCGGCGCGCGACATTCGCTGTCACGGGGAAGCCAATCCGCCGCTCCTTCTCGCGAGGAACCGCGGCGGCGATTACCTCAGCCACATACGCCGCGTCGTGCACCGCCTCCAGCCAGCCGCGCGGCGCCGCGTTCGGACTATGCCAGACGATCGAGTTCCCAGCCGCAAGCAGAAGATCGCGGATCGCGCCGTTCTTGCCCCACCGGTACGTACTCCTGACGGGCGCCTCGGTGACATAATCGGAGTGATGGACGACGGCGATCATCTGCGCCAAGATAGGTAGCAAAAGCGAACTTTAGGAGAGAGATCGTATGACCGACACGCTTATTCGCGCGGACGATACCGACGCTGCCGCCAATGCCGGCAAACCTTACGTGCGCCCCGACGTGCGCGGATTTCTCGATTATCTCAACAGCGTCGAAGGCCCCAAGACCCATGAGGGAACCGCAGAGGCGGCGCGCGCCATGTACCTTGGCATGAAAGATGTCGCCGATTTGCCCATCGGGGAGTTGGCCACAATCAAGGACCTGACCATCCCTGGCCCGGCGGGCGACATCCCCGCACGCCTGTTCGATGTCCGGGAGTCTCGCGAGCCGGGCCCGGTGGTAGTCTTCTTTCACGGCGGTGGCTTCGTCATCGGCAATATCGATACGCACGCCAGCTTCACCGCTGAGATGTCGCGTCAGCTGGATCTCCCGGTGGTGTCGGTCGACTATCGTCTAGCCCCCGAGCATCGCTTCCCCGCGGCACCAGCGGATTGTGAAGCTGCCGCGCGCTGGGTCGCCAGCAATCCGGCCGAACTGGGGCGGATCGCGACGAGCCTGGTCCTCTCGGGCGACAGCGCAGGGGGAACGCTGACCATCACCACCGCCATGGGTCTGCGCGACGAACCAGCACCCGTCCCTGTGATTGTCCAGGCGCCGATGTATCCGGCGGCCGACATGAACAAGGTGTACCCTTCGTTCGATGATTATGCCGAGGGCTTCTTGCTCACGCGCGATACGATGATCTGGTTCGCCGAACATTATCAGGCAGATTTCACCCATTTCCAGGGTTCGCCGATGGTGGGCAGCCTCACCGGCCTACCGCCCGCCGTCATCATCACCGCCAGCCTCGATCCGATCCGCGACCAAGGGCGCGCCTATGCCGCAGCATTGGTACTGGCCGGCGTTCCCGTCACCTTCCGAGAGGCGGTGGGCAACGTTCACGGCTTCATCACGTTACGCCAGGCGATCCCGTCCAGCAGTGGCGACGTTGCGGGCTACCTCGCCGCAGTCAAGGACGCGGTCGTAGAGGCGGAGGGCCAGCGGGTGATGGCTCAGGCAGCGGGCTGAGGCCCCCCTAGCTCCAATGTAAAAGGGGCAGGCGTTGGTCGCCTGCCCCTTTCGAGATCATTGCTGATCGGCTTGATCAGTAACGATAGTGATCCGGCTTGAACGGACCGTCGACCGACACGCCGATGTAGCTCGCCTGCTTCTCGCTCAGCTTGGACAGCTTCACGCCCAGCTTATCGAGGTGAAGCGCCGCGACCTTTTCGTCGAGGTGCTTGGGCAGGACGTACACTTCGTTCTTGTAGTTCTCGCCCTTGGTCCACAGCTCGATCTGCGCCAGTGTCTGGTTGGTGAACGACGCGCTCATCACGAACGAAGGGTGGCCGGTGGCGCAGCCCAGGTTCACGAGGCGACCCTTCGCCAGGATGATGATCTGCTTGCCATCCGGGAACTTCACCAGGTCCGTGCCCGGCTTCACTTCGGTCCACTCGTAATTGTCGAGCGCAGCGATCTGAATCTCGCTGTCGAAGTGGCCGATGTTGCACACGATCGACATCGGCTTCATCGCCTTCATGTGATCGGCAGTAATCACGTCGGCATTGCCGGTCGCGGTGACGAAGATGTCGGCGCGCTTCACCGCCTCGTCCATCGTCACGACCTCAAAGCCCTCCATCGCCGCCTGAAGCGCGCAGATCGGATCGATCTCGGTCACGAGCACACGGGCGCCGCCGTTGCGCAGCGACTGAGCCGAGCCCTTGCCGACGTCACCGAAGCCGGCGACGCAAGCGACCTTGCCGGCGAGCATCACGTCGGTGGCGCGGCGGATCGCGTCGACCAGCGATTCCTTGCAGCCATAAAGGTTGTCGAACTTCGACTTCGTGACCGAGTCGTTGACGTTGATCGCCGGGAACGGCAGCTCACCCTTCTTGGCGATCTCGTACAGGCGGTGGACGCCAGTGGTGGTCTCTTCCGAAACGCCCTTCAGGTTCTTGACGGTCTCGGTCAGGTAGCCCGGCTTCTTGGCGATGAACGCCTTCAGCGCGCGCTGGAACTCGACTTCCTCGGCATTCTCGGGCTCGCCGAAGCTTTCGCCGCGCTCGAGCTTCGCACCCCACAGCGCGAACATGGTGGCGTCGCCGCCGTCGTCGAGGATGATGTTGGCGGTCTGGCCGTTGCCGTCATCCCAGTCGAAGATCGAGCCGACATAGTCCCAGTAATCGGCCAAGCTCTCGCCCTTCACCGCGAACACCGGGATGCCGGCAGCGGCGATCGCAGCGGCGGCGTGGTCCTGGGTCGAGAAGATGTTGCACGTCGCCCAGCGCACGTCAGCGCCGAGCGCCGTCAGCGTCTCGATCAACACGGCGGTCTGGATCGTCATGTGCAGCGAACCAGTGATGCGCGCGCCCTTCAGCGGCTGCGACGCGCCATATTCCTCGCGCAGCGCCATCAGGCCGGGCATCTCGGTTTCTGCAATGTTGATCTCCGCACGTCCGAAATCAGCAAGGCTGATGTCCTTGATGACGTAATCGGTAGCGGTGGGGCGATCGAGAACGGTGGCCACTACGGGTCTCCAGAAATTGTGACGCCGGCCAAGGTACGATTCACCGGCCGGCATGTACCCGCACATAATCGTGAGCACGCAGCAATACAAATATAAAGATATCTTTATATGTGAATTGCGTTCTCGAGCGTTCTTTATGGGTGCGCATTGGGGCGGTCGCTATGCGCTTCCATGCCGTGCATCCTCAGGGCAAGAAGCATCGTTGTACGCCCACGATCCGCTGAATGAGGTTGATGATGGACAGTTTGCTCTCGCTGTTTACCGACCCTGCCGCCTGGGCAGCACTACTCGCGCTGGTGGTGATGGAGGTCGTGCTGGGCATCGACAATCTCATCTTCATCTCGATCCTTTCCAACAAGTTGCCAGAGGAACAGCGCACGCGCGCACGCCGGCTGGGCATCGGCCTCGCGCTTGCCATGCGGCTGGTCCTGCTCTCGATGATTGCATGGCTGGTGGGGCTGACGGCGGTCGTCTTCGACCTCGGCATTCGCGGGCCACTGAATGACTATGGTCAACCAAGTTTTGAAACGGCGTTCTCTTGGCGCGATATCATTCTTGTCGTTGGGGGCCTCTTCCTGATCTGGAAGGCCACCAAGGAGATCCACCACAATGTCGATCCGAGCCCCAGCGACGACCTGCTCGACAAAAAGCAGGTAGCAACGATGAATTTTGGCGCGGCAATCATTCAGATCATCCTGCTCGACATGGTCTTCTCGATCGACTCGATCCTGACGGCGGTCGGGATGACGGACAATCTTGCCGTGATGGTGATCGCGGTCTTGGTAGCGGTCGGCGCGATGGTTCTGGCGGCGGATCCGCTCGCCAATTTCATCGACCGCAATCCCACCGTTGTGATGCTGGCGCTCGGCTTTCTGCTGATGATCGGCGCCGTCCTGATAGCCGACGGCTTTGGCGTCCATGTCCCCAAGGGGTACATTTATGCCGCGATGGGCTTCTCCGTACTCGTCGAGGCGCTCAACATCCTCTCGCGCCGCGCGCAGAAGCGCAAGGCAGCGGCGGCAGGGAACGAGAGATGAACCAACGCGCCTGAGGGCCGGTCAAAAATACCTTCAGGCGTGGCCGCTTTCCGTGCCAAGCAGTCGCGGATCGATGCCGGCAGCGTTGAACCCCCGGGTCCAGCGCTGCGCGGTTTCCGTTTCGAACAGCATGCTCGCGTCATCGGAGACGTTCAGCCAGCCGTGCCGCGTCATCTCGGCATCAAGTTGACCGGCAGACCATCCGGCATAGCCCAAAGCCACGAGCCACTGCGTCGGCCCTCTCCCCTCCGCAATGGCGCGTAGCGCATCTAGCGTTCCGGACAGTGCCCATTTGCCGGCGACATCAATCGTGTCCTGCCCGCTCCAGTCGCGCGAGTGCAGCACAAAGCCGCGGCGCGTCTCGACAGGGCCGCCGAAATGGATCGGCGCATTGGGCGTATCGCCTGGCGCGATGTTCACTTGTTCCAGAACATCATGCAGCCCCAGTCCAGCAATCTGCGCACCGACGCCGATCCCGATCGCACCCTTTCCGTCGTGCGCGCACACCGCGATCACCGCTTGGTCAAAGCGCGGGTCGCCAATTCCGGGCATGGCGAGCAGGAACTGCCCAGTGAGAAAGGTCGTGGTCTCCATGGCTTACTTCTACGCCGAGCGGCGGCAACTCGTCACGCTTGAAAAGCCATTCCACCCCTGCGACGTAGTCACGCACACCTTCAGCGCTGCACGGAGCAACAGAAAATGACAATCAACGTCGGCGACAAGCTGCCCAAGACCACCCTCGTCAAGGCGACGGATGCTGGCCCTGAGGCGGTCGATTCGCAGAATTACTTTGCCGGCCGCCGCGTGGCGCTGTTTGCCGTGCCGGGTGCATTTACCCCGACCTGCTCGGCGAAGCACCTTCCGGGCTTCGTGGAGAAGGCCGAGGACCTGAAGGCCAAGGGCATTGATGAAATCGTCTGCACGTCCGTGAACGACCCGTTCGTTCTTGGCGCATGGTCGAAGTCAGCGGATGCAACCGACGTCACCATGCTGGCGGATGGCAATGGCGACTTCGCCGAAGCGCTGGGTCTCACCATGGACGGCTCGAAATTCGGTATGGGCAAGCGCAGCCAGCGTTATTCCATGATCGTGAACGATGGGGTGGTGGAGCAGCTCAACGTCGAGGCGCCCGGCGAGTTCAAGGTGAGCTCGGCGGAGCACCTGCTGGGCAACCTCTGAGATTACAATGCGTTGGTTGTGGAGTTGATGAGGAGTATCGCACCATGACCAACGCTACCCAGAACAAGGCTACGTCGGCTCACGAAGCGAGCCTGGCAGAGCGCGCGCGCCAGGCCGCGTCCGGTGCGCAAGCCAAGGTGAGCGCAGCCACGTCCGCAACCACGGGGGCCGTCAAGGATCACCCCTATGCCACGGCGGGGATCGTGGCCGGTGTCGCAGCAGCGATCGGGGGCGCAGCCTACGCTGCCAGCCGTCGCAACGCCGAGCAGGGTCACGGCAGCACGAAACACTGATGCGCAGGGTCGCTCCGGGTAAACACCCGGGGCCACCCATCGCGCTGGCAGACTACCCAGTCTTGCCAGTGTCACCATCGCGGCGTAACGATCCGCGATGACTGCTCAAGACATCGTTGCCGAACTCGATCGGCTTTATTCCCGCGCTGTCGCACGCTTGCAGGCAGCGCTGGATCTCTACCTTACCGAAGGAACACCGCCGCCGCCCGAGGCACGCCGCGACGGCTCGTTCGCTTATCCCGAGATCCGCCTCACCTTTGCCGGCGGTGGTGACCATCGGCCGGCGCCGTTGCGCTCCTTCGGTCGGCTTGTCACGCCGGGCGAGTACCGGATTTCGGTCACGAAGCCCGCGCTGTTCGCGGATTATCTCGTCGAGCAACTGACCCTGTTGATGGAAGATTATGAAGTCTCCGTCCAAGCAGTGGCGGGCGCCACGGAAATCCCGTTCCCCTATGTTCTCGACGCCGGCCACGCGCTGAGCCTGGACGAGGTTTCGGCCGCCGAACTCGCACGCCATTTCCCCGCGACTGAGCTCGCCCATATTGGCGACGAGATCGCGGACGGTCTGTGGGCCTCTATCGATGGCACCCGTCCCCTCGCGCTGTTTGACGGGCTCCGCACCGACTTCAGTCTCGCGCGGCTGCGCCACTATACCGGCACGTCGCCGGAGCATGTGCAGCGCTACGTGCTGTTCACCAACTATCACCGGTACGTCGACGAATTCGTTCGCTGGGGCGCGAGCCAGGTGACCGGCGACAGCCGCTTTACGGCACTCGCTGGTCCAGGTGGCGTCATGTTCCACCCCGGCGATGATCCGGCGGTACTCGACGACAGCGCATGGCGGCGGCTGCAGATGCCAGCCTATCATCTGATGGCGCCGGATCGATCGGGCATCACATTGGTCAACATCGGCGTTGGACCTTCCAATGCGAAGACGATCACGGATCACCTGGCCGTCACCCGTCCTGATGCCTGGATGATGATTGGCCATTGCGGCGGGCTGCGCCCATCGCAGCGGATCGGCGATTACGTGCTGGCACACGCCTACCTGCGTGACGATCACGTGTTGGATGACATGTTGCCGCCTGAAATCCCGGTACCAGCGATTGCGGAAGTTCAGCAGGCATTGGCGCGCGCGGCCGAGACCGTGTCTGGCCAGTCCGGTGAGGAACTGAAGCGGCGGCTGCGGACCGGTACGATCGTCACCACCGATGATCGCAACTGGGAGCTGCGATACAGTCGCTCTGCGCTCCGCTTTTCGCTAAGCCGCGCAGTGGGGATCGACATGGAATCCGCCACGATCGCCGCTCAGGGCTTCCGCTTCCGCGTGCCCTACGGCACGTTACTATGCGTATCCGACAAGCCGCTTCATGGCGAGTTGAAGCTGCCGGGCCAAGCCAACCGGTTCTACGAGCGCGCGATCTCCGAACATATGCGAATCGGGATCGAAACCTGCGAGGAGCTGTGGCGTGAAGGCCAGAAGCTCCACAGCCGTAAGCTGCGGGCGTTCAACGAGCCGCCGTTCCGCTGACAAACCGTGCGAGCGGTGCGGCACCAGTGCTGCACTGCTCGCAACGAAACGATTTATCTCCCCGCTGCGTTACCGGCCTGACTGCATGCGAAAAGGGGAGCAGACCATGGCCGACAACGAAGACACCCCAACACCAAGCGCACCCAAGCCGCCTGCGCGGCGCGCGCCGCGCAAGAGAACCGCAGCCAAACCGGCTGACGCAACCCCGGCGAGCAAGCCGGCAGCCAAGCCGAAGCGGAAGCCGGCGAGCTCAGCGGCTCAGGCGAGCGGATCAACCAGCTCCGTGAAGAAGCCGGCCGCACCGCCGAAGCCGCGATCATCAAAGCGCGCGACGCCGCCCCCGAAACGCCCGGCCAAGCCAAAAAGCGCGAGCGCATCGTCGACTGCCAAGACGCCGATGTGGAAAAACAAGGCAGCCATCGCCGGTGGCCTGGCCGCGGTTGGCGCCGCTGCGACGGCGGCATTGCTTTCCTTGCGCGGATCGACGCCCCGGACGGACGATGGCAACGCCGATCCGGCGTCAAGCAAGGGCAAGAAGAACAGCAAGGCTTCCGAGCAAGCCCAGAAGCCGGCCGAGCCGTCAGGTCACGCGCACATGCCTGATGGCGCCGACGCGTCGGCATCGTTCAAGGCGGGGATCGCCGACGAGAACGTCATTCCCGATTGAACTGGACGCGCGCGGGGGCCTCTTCCCCGGTACCTGAAGCTGCCGGACGGGTCAGAAACTGACCCGTCCGGCAGCGCGTTTAGCAGCGCTTACCAGCCGCTGGGCTTGCCCTTGTTCTGCTCATCGAGCCACTTCTTGAGCGGCGCAAAATAGGCCATCATCGACTTGCCCGACATTTCCCTCGTGCCGGTGAAGGCCTGAAGCGCGTCGGGCCACGGCTTCGACTGTCCCATCTTCATCATCGCGTCGAGGCGCGATCCGACTTGCTTGTCGCCGTAGAACGAGCAGCGATGCAGCGGCCCCTTCCACCCCGCCTGCTTGCAGGCCGCCTCGTAGAACTGGAACTGCAGGATACGGGCGAGGAAGTAGCGGGTGTAGGGCACGCCCGCCGCGACGTGATATTTCGCCCCGGCGTCGAATTTGCTTTCGTCGCGTGGGACTGGGGGAACAATGCCTTGATATTGTAGGCGAAGCTTGTCCCATCCTGCCTGGAGCTGCCCCGGCGCGATTTCGCCTGAGAACACCTGCCAGCGCCATTTGTCGATCAGCAGGCCGAACGGGAGAAAGGCGATCTTGTCCATCGCCTGCCGAAGCAGCAGGCCAATGTCCTTGTCCGCGGCCGGCACGCGTGCCGGATCGAGGAGGTTGATCTTTACCAGATAGTCCGGGGTGATCGACAATGCGACGAAATCACCGATCGCCTCGTGAAAACCGTCGTTCGCACCGTTCTTGTAGAGGAACGGCTGCTTGTTATACGCCCGCTGATAGTAATTGTGGCCAAGCTCATGATGGATCGTGATGAAATCATCCGAATTCACCTTGGTGCACATCTTGATACGCAGATCATCGACGTTGTCGACATCCCAGGCGCTCGCGTGACAGATCACCTCGCGGTCGAGCGGTTTGACGATCTGCGAGCGGGTCCAAAACGTTTCCGGCAATGGCGCAAAGCCGAGCGAGGAGTAAAAGCCCTCGCCCGTCCTGACCATCTTCACCGGATCATATTGCTTGGCTTTCAGCAGATCGCCGATGTCATAGCCAAGGTCGCCGGTTCCCGGAGGTGCAACGACATCATAGATATTGCCCCACTCCTGCGCCCACATATTGCCGAGAAGATCCGCGCGGATCGGCCCCGTCTTTGACTGGACCGCGTCCCCGTACTTCTCGTTCAGTTTCCACCGCACATAGGTGTGCAGCGCCTTGTACAGCGGCTCCACCTCGGCCCAGAGCTTGTCGGTCATCGCCGCAAACTGGTCCGGCGGCATATCATAGCCGGACCGCCACAATGCGCCGGCATCCTTGAAGCCAAGGCCGGTCGCGCCCTCGTTGGTCAGCTTCGTCGCGGCGAGATAATCTGCGCGCATGGGCGCGCCGACATTGTCATGCCAGCTGACCCACATCTCCTTCAGCTTGGCGGGATCGCGTTCCTCGCCCATCGTCGCTTCAATGTCCGACCCGTTGATCGGCTTTCCGTTCAGCGTGCCGCGTCCCTTGCCGTAGCTGGACCCCATGCGCGTGAAGAGCGTGGAGAGTTCCTCGGCCGCTCCCGGGCGAGTGGGCGCCGGCAGGGTGATGCCGCCGATGATGAGGTCCAGCTTGCGGCGCGTGTCGGCGGACAAGCCGGGGAGCGAGCGGTAGCGCGCGGCCTCGTTCGCCACCTGTACGGCACGCTCGGTGTAGCGGCCGCCGGCGGCCGCCGCGAGCGCATCCGTATCCTCCGTGATGTAGGTCGCATTGACCCAGGAAATGCGGGCTACATCGACGCTGAGCTTGGCAAACTCTTCCTCCACGGCCGCGACAAAGGCGTCGGCCTGCGCCACGGTAGGCGCGGCGGCTGGGGCAGAGGCGGGCGCTGCCTGCTCGGCGACGGCGGGAAGCGCGGCAAGCGCCACTGCCAGCGCCATCAGCGAAGAAAATCGACGGATCATAGATTCCTCAGATATTTAGGCTATGCGGCAACACTGAAAGCTGGCCTCCGAAGGGTCAAGGCTGGAGAAATTCGGCCATTGCCTGACCAAGCTCGGCCTTGGTGACGCAGCTCATATGATTGCCGGGGATCTCCACCAGCCGGGCGTTCGGCAACAGTGCTGCGAGCGCTGCGGCAGAGCCATTGTCGTCGTCATCCACGCCGTTGACGACCAGCGTCGGCTGAGAAAACTGCGCCACGCTTTCACGCGGAGTGGAGACGAAGGTGTCGATCACCCGAAGCAGGGCGACGGGATCGCCGCCGGTCGTTTTCAGGAACGCCTCCGCGAGCCACGCCGGGCTTCCCCGTTCGTGCTGCCCAAGGTTGGAGAGGATGTGGCGGAAATGATCGGCACGCCGTTCAGCATTGGTCAGCCCCTCCAGCCCCATGCCGGAGTAGATCACGCGACCGGGCGTGGCACCGGTCGCCAGCATCCGTGCCGTGGTGCGCGCACCCAGTGAATAGCCGCCCAGGTCATAGTGGGTGAGCCCCAGGTGAGCGATCAGCGCGTGGCCGTCGCGCGCCAGCGCATCAGGCGGATAGTTGACGGGATCGTGCGGCTTGTCGCTGTCACCGTGCGCCCGCAGGTCCGGCATGATGACCTGAAAGCCCTTCGCTGCGACCGCCTCTGCATGGCCGTAGCGGATCCAATTGGTGTTCGCATCGGAGAAATAGCCGTGGATCAGGACGATCGGACGCCCCTCCCCCATGGTGTGCCATGCCAGCCGCGTTCCGTCGAAGCTGTTGAAATACTGCGTCTCAGTCGGGAGTTTTGCCACAAGCGTCCATCCAGCGTTTGATCACGCCCTCATTCTGCTCACTGCGCATGCGTGGCAAGTCGCGCGTGTCGATCCATGCCTCGTGCATGCTTTCGACGGCATAATGGTGCACCGGGCGGAAACGCGACGGGTCGTCGAAGCTGCCAACTGTGACATCGACGTTTTCGACATCGCGCAGAAAGGCGAAGCCGAGCGGCGTGCCGCAGGCGGCGCAAAAGGGGCGACGTGCGATGGGGGAGGATTGGTACCAGTCGGGTTCGGTGAGCCATTGCAGCGATGATGCGGGGATGTTCTTGAAGGCAATCGAGACGCCGCCGGTGGCGCGCTGGCACATGCGGCAATGGCAAAGATAGGCGTCATCATCCTCGATCACAGCAACGTAGCGGACACGGCCGCATTGGCATCCGCCCTCCATCCTCGACCCCGCGCTGCCCACCGCTATGATCCCTTGCCCGTGATGCTTTCGCCTCTCCCAACGCAAGCGCGGGATTTTGGTGGCACGCCGCTTGGAATGTTGATAGCTTCCAATTCATAAGCCTGCTTATTATGTGCAGTGGTATGACCGAGACATTCGGATTCCTGTTGAGCGATACGTCCCGCCTCCTGCGAAAGCGGTTCGACGAGCGCGCGCGCCAGCACGGCGCCACCCGCGCGCAGTGGAAGGCGTTGCTCGGCATTAGCCGGCACGAGGGGATTAATCAGGGCGGGCTCGCCGAACTACTGGAGGTGGAGCCGATTACCCTCTGCCGCCTGGTGGATCGGATGGAAGAGGCCGGATTGGTCGAGCGCCGGCGGGATCCGAAGGATCGGCGCGCCTGGCGCTTGTACCTGACTCCGAGAGCGCGCCCCGTTCTCGAGGAGCTTCACGCCACCGCCGACGAGCTGATGGCGCAGGCGCTACGCGGCATATCCGGGGAGCAGACGGACATGATGATCGACCTTCTCCACCGCATTCGCGACAATCTGGACCCGGCCGACACGCAGGAGGCGAGCAATGGCTGATGCGGATCCGAGCCGCGGCCCGGCTGCGGGTGAACCGGCAGCAGATCAGATGACGATCGAGCCCACCGGGTCTGCGACATCGTCCAGTCCCCGTCATCGCGGCTGGCTGCGTCCGGTGCTGATGTTCGGCGTGCCGCTGCTGATCGCAGCCGTGGGCGCATTTTTCTATTTCACCTCCGGCCGCTATATCGCGACCGACAACGCTTATGTCCGGCAGGACATGATCTCGGTCAGCCCGGACGTGTCGGGCCGGATCGTTGCCGTCAATGTGCGCGAGAACCAACGCGTCAAGGCCGGCGACGTCCTGTTCCGTATCGATCCCGAGCCCTATCGCATTGCCTTGGCGCAGGCCGACGCCGACCTTGCCACGGCGCGGGTTTCCGTCGCGACCATGGCCACCGATACCGGGAGCGCCGCCGCCGACATCCAGAGCGCGCGCGCCGAGCTGACGCTGGCCGAGGCGACCTATCGCCGTCAGGCAGAATTGATGAAGCGCGGCTTTACCACGACGGCCAGCCTCGACGCGGCGACCCAGGCGGTCGAGGCCGCCAGGGCGAAGATTGCCACAGGAGAGGCCGCGGCCGCGCGCGCCCGCCAGCAGATCGGATCAGGAGGCGGCGCAAGTCAGCCGGCGGCGATCCAGGTGGCCCTCGCCAAGCGCGCGCAGGCTGCCATGAATCTGGAGCGTACCGTCGTCCGTGCGCGCACCGATGGCGTGGTCAGCCAGACGAACCGGCTGCAGGTGGGCAACATCACGCCGTCCGGCGTGCCGGCCTTAAGCCTGGTGGTCAGCGACCGTCCCTGGGTGGAGGCGAACTTTAAGGAAACCGACCTCAATCACATGAGGGTGGGACAGGCGGCCGAGATGGAGTTCGATGCCTATCCGGGAATGAAAGTTCACGGCCGCGTGGAATCGATCGGCGCTGGCACGGGCAGTGAATTCTCCGTTCTCCCGGCGCAGAATGCCAACGGCAATTGGGTCAAGGTGACGCAACGAGTGCCCGTGCGCATCGCCATTGATGGAACCCCGCCGCGCGCGATGATCGCCGGCCTGTCGACCGACGTCACGATCGACACCGGGGCACGCTGACGTGGCCTCCAGCGCCGCTGCCCCCCGTTCGACAGCGTCGGGCGGGCATGGTGCCCAGCCGCAGGCTGAGGGCAAGCCGCTGCTGGAGACCCGTAACCGCGGACTGCTGACCATCGGCATCATGGGGGCGATGATCATGCAGATCCTCGACACCACGATCGCCAACGTCGCCCTTCCGCACATGATGACGAGCCTGGGGGCGACGGTGGACACCGTCACCTGGGTGCTGACGAGCTATATCGTCGCCACGGCGATCGCCCTGCCCGCCACCGGCTGGCTGTCCGACCGGTTGGGCAGCCGCAACCTTTTCCTCATCGCCACCGGCGGCTTCATCATTGCGTCCATGCTGTGCGGCATCGCCACCAGCCTGGAGGAAATGGTGATCTTCCGTGTCTTTCAGGGCATCTTCGCGGCCTTCATCAATCCGCTGTCGCAAACGTCGATGCTGGACATCAACGCACCCGAAAACGCTGCCAAGGCGATGAGCGTGTGGGGCATGGGCGTGATGGTCGGCCCGATCATGGGGCCGGTGCTCGGCGGCTGGCTGACTGAAAGCTACAACTGGCGCTGGGTCTTCTACGTCAACGTGCCGGTGGGCGCCGCCACCTTCGCGATCCTGTGGTTCCTGCTGCCGAGCAGGCCCAAGGCAAGGCGATCGTTCGACTATGCGGGCTTCGTCTATCTGGGCGTTGCGGTCGCCGCGTTCCAGCTGATGCTTGACCGGGGGCAGAGCGAGGACTGGTTCGACAGCTGGGAAGTCATCATCGAAGGATTGGCAGCGCTGGCGTTCACCTGGCTTGCCGTCTTCCACTTTGCGACGGCGAAGAAGCCGCTGTTCGATCGCGCGCTGTTCCGAAACCGCAATCTCGTCACCGGGCTGTTGTTCATGCTGGTCGTCGGCATATCGACCATGGCGCCGATGGCGCTGTTACCACCGATGCTGCAGAACCTGTTCGGCTATCCGGTGATCGACACCGGCATGATGATGGCGCCGCGTGGGGTTGGCGTGCTTTTCACCATGTGGCTGGCCGGGCGGCTGATGGGCAAGGTCGATACTCGTATCGTCATCATGGTGGGGCTGATCATCTTCGGCATCTCGCTACGGCAGATGGCGGGTTACTCGCTGGAGCAGGATTACTGGCCGGTGATCACCGCCGGGTTCGTCCAGGGGCTGGGCATGGGACTGGTGTTCATGCCGCTCAACGCCATGGCCTTTGCCACGCTGGACGGGCGGTATCGCACCGACGGGTCAAGCCTGCTCAACCTGTTCCGCTCGATCGGCCAGTCGGCCGGCATTTCGATGGTGACCGTGCTGCTGGCGCGGAACACGCAGACCAGCCATGCCGATCTGGCGCAGCATGTGACCGGCACGGTGGTGTCCGGCTTCGACCTCAACATGCTGCGTGGGTTGGGAACCGTATCGGACGCGGCCATGTCGATGCTCGATGGCATGGTGAACAAGCAGGCGGCGATGATCGCCTATATCGACGATTTCTACCTGATGAGCTGGATTTCGTTCGCCGCCGTTCCGCTGGTCCTGCTGCTACAGAAGCCCCGCGGCAAAATGGAAGTCGTGCATAGCGAATGATGCAGATGGGTTGAATCGCGAGCGGCGGTTCTTCGGAAACTGAAACCTTTCCTTTCGCCCGCTGCGCTTGATCGACCGCGGTCGGCGGGCCACATGGATGGCATGCTGATCGAAACCGAACCCACGCCCAATCCGGCAACGCTGAAGTTCCTGCCGGGCCGCACCGTCATGGACGCCGGTACACGGGATTTCGCCACGCCCGAGGAGGCAGAGGTATCTCCGCTGGCCAAGGCGCTGTTCGACCTTGGCGATGTGACCGGCGTGTTCTTCGGACGCGATTTCATCTCGGTCACGATTGCGCCGGGCGCCGCATGGCATGAGGTGAAGCCGGACGTCCTGTCGATCCTGATGGATCACTTCACCGCGCAGATGCCATTATTCCGCACCGGTGGTACCGCCGGGTTCAGCGTACCCGCGGAGGAAGAAAGCTTCTCGGATGACCCCGCCGATGCCGAGATCGTCGCGCAGATCAAGGAGCTGATCGAGACCCGCGTGCGCCCAGCGGTGGCCAATGACGGCGGTGACATCGTGTATCGCGGGTTCGACCAGGGCAAGGTATACCTGCGCATGCAGGGCGCCTGCTCGGGTTGCCCCTCCTCGACCGCGACGCTGAAGAACGGCATCGAACAGCTGCTGCGTTACTACGTGCCGGAAGTGACCGAGGTTCGCGCAATCTGATCGCGAGGGGCGCTGTGGTAGCCGGCATCGCCCCGCCTTGTCACGCCCGACCTTGCCCGCGCCGCACGTGGTATCGGGCGTCGGTCTGCCCCTTTTTCTGATGGAGAATCCGTTTGGCCACCCCGCTCGATGACGTCGCGCTCGATCAGTTGTTCCGCACCGCCCGGACCTACAACGGCTATACCGACGAGCCGGTACGCGAGGAGGAGCTGCGTGCGATCTGGGACCTGATGAAGATGGGACCGACCAGCGCCAATCAGCTGCCTGCCCGCCTAATCTGGTGCACAACGCCGGAGTCGAAGGAGAAGCTTGCGTCCTTCGCGAGCAGCACCAACGCCGACAAGATCCGCCAGGCGCCTGTGACGGTCATCATCGGCATGGACGTGAATTTCCATGAGCACCTGCCCGACCTCTTCCCGCATACCGATGCCAAGAGCTGGTTCGACGGCAACACTGAACTGCGCGAGGCTTCCGCGTTCCGCAATTCCTCGCTTCAGGGCGGCTATTTCATCCTCGCCGCTCGGGCGCTTGGCCTCGACACCGGTCCGATGAGTGGCTTTGACGCTGCGGAAGTCGACAAGGCGTTCTTTGCCGATCAGCCGGGCGTTCGAACCAACTTCATCTCGACCCTCGGCCACGGCGATCCGGCCACCATCTTCGAACGCAGCCCACGCCCGGACTTCGAGAGGTTCAACCGCATCGCCTGATAATCGTGTCGGCAGAGGCCCGGTCTGATTAGGGGTTGAGCCACGGTGCGGCTTTGGCAAAGGGATGTGATGCAGCGTACCCTTGTCATCGATACCGCCACCGCCGCCTGCTCTGTTGCCCTGCTGGAGGGCGATCAGGTGATCGCCGCAGGCCATGATGTGGTCGGGCGCGGTCACGCCGAACGGCTGGTGCCGATGATTGCGGCTCTCCCGGACGGCGGCCGCGCTGACGAGATCCTGGTCGATGTCGGGCCGGGCAGCTTCACCGGCATCCGGGTGGGCATCGCCGCCGCGCGCGGCCTGGCGCTGGGCTGGGGCGTGCCGGTTCGCGGCTATTCTTCCACCGCGCTGCTGGCGGCGGCGGCGATCGCCGATGGCGTGAAAGCCCCGCTTGCGGTCGTGCTTGAAGGGGGCCACGGTGAGGTGTTCATGCAAGGCTTCACCGCCATTCCGCTGCACCCCAGTGATCCGCTCGTGTCCCTGCGGCCCGACGCTGCTATCCTCGCGCTGGGAGACCGGCCGGCGGTCGGCAGCGGCGTTCGCTGGCTATTGCCGATCGATCCCGGCTTGCAGGCCCACGATGCCCTGCCGGACGCATCGCGCGCGAATCTGCTGCCCGCGTCGCTCGCCGACTTGCCGCCACGCCCGCTGTACGGCCGCGCGCCCGACGCGAAGCTGCCGGCGTGAGCACCCGTCTGCACATGATTGAGCTGACCCGCGGCTCGCCCGGCGACATCGCGGCGGTCGAGCAGGTGATGGCCGACGCGTTCGATGCAAGGTTCGGTGAGGCATGGACCCGAGCCCAATGCCTGGGCATCCTCGGCATGCCGGGAGTCTGGCTCACCCTTGCCAAGATCGACGGCGAGATCGCCGGCTTTGCCTTGACGCGCGCGATCGTCGACGAGGCCGAGCTGCTGCTGATCGCCACCTCGCCCCGCTTTCGTCGCAAGGGTGTGGGGGCAGCGCTGTTGCGCAGCGTGATCGCCGATGCACGCGCGCGAGGTGCGGTTCGCCTCCATCTCGAAGTGCGCGCCGGCAATCCGGCCACTCACCTTTATAGCAGCCACGGCTTCGCCAAGGTGGGGGAACGCCGCGCCTATTACCGGGGCCGCGGCGGCGATTCCTTTGACGCGCACAGCTATGCGGTCGCGCTAACCTAGACTTGTTGCGAGTCGATAACGCTTTCGACCTGCGCCCTCAGCGACTACATGGATGCCATGCCACGCAAGATTGATCTCGAAGCCCTCTGTCAGGAAAAAGGCCTGCGCATCACCGAACAGCGTCGGGTTATCGCCCGCGTCCTGTCAGAAGCCGACGATCACCCCGACGTGGAAAAGGTGTATGAACGAGCCTCGGCGATCGATCCGGGCATCTCCATCGCGACGGTGTACCGCACGGTGCGCCTGTTTGAGGAAGCCGGCATCCTTGATCGCCATGATTTCGGCGATGGACGTGCCCGCTACGAGCCCTCGCCCGAAGCTCATCACGACCATCTGATCGACGTCGAAACGGGCAAAGTAATCGAGTTCGTCGATCCCGAGCTGGAATTGCTGCAGAAGCAGATCGCGGAGCGACTGGGCTTTCGCCTCGTCGATCATCGCATGGAGCTGTACGGCGTCAGCCTGAACCGCAAGGACTGACCTTCAACGGCCTTCTGCAGGCGGCTGCCCCTATTCGGTCATGAAGAACGAGTTTGCGCTGAGCGTGAGCCCGGGCGGGTATGCCCGGGCTCACGCTCAGCACGCCGCGCATCAGGATGGCTGGAACACGCCGCAGGCGATGCGGGCGCCGCTATTGCCTGACGGGTCGGTCTTCAGATCGTCCGCATCGGCATGGACCACGAAGGCAGCGCCATCGGTGTCGAGCAGCCCGGCCATCGTCGCGCCGGGGATCGTCGCGGCCACCGTGCCGCGGCCGGCCGAATCGATAATCAGATTGGGAACGTCGCCCTGATGGGGGCCCTGCGGGTTCATCGTCCCGTGCTTCGCGCCCGTCGGGTTCCAGTGGCCGCCAGCCGTTTCGAAGCCGGGAGCATCACAACGACCGGTCGTGTGGACATGGGCGCCGTGTGTTCCCGCCGGCATGCCCTTTGCGTCGACCGTGAAGCGCAGGCCGCCCGTGACTTCGCTGGCGGTGACGCGACCGACATCGGCGCCGGCCGCAGTGCGCAGCATCGCAACCGCCGTCGCGCCGCCCGCGGTCGGCATGCCGGTTTCCAGCTTACCCTCGTCACATGCAGCCAGTGCCAGGACGCATGCGCCCAGTCCGGCGATCGTGAAGCTCTTCATCATGTTCTCCCGTTTCGAGGACGAAACGAGGACTGGAACAGCCGGTTCCATGACGCAATCACGATCAAGGCTGCTGCGCTCCCTCGCGACCGGGGTGGCGATCAGCTCCGGCCCCGGGCGATCACTGTGACGAGGCGACGGCATTGCACGCGCTGCCGCAGGATGGCCGCGACGAGGACGACGTTCAGAATGGTCAGTTCCACGAGGAAGAACCACATCGGACTCCCGGCGATCATGCTGAGGCCAAGGATGATCGTCCGCGGGTTGGCGCCGAGCACCCCCGGCAGGAACAGGAAAGATGGCCCAACCTCGCGCGCCAGCCTCGCGATCCGCTGCCGCTCGGCCGGATCGACTTCAGCGCCGGCGACAATCGCGTTGACCTTGGCCGTGGCGCCGGTCAACACGTGCGAAACCCCTAGATACGCCTTGCCGAGCGCGCCGCCGACGCCGGTCGGCGCGCTGCGATTGTGCTGGAGCCATGGCACGCCATAGGCCCACCATTGGTAGCTGCGCCGCGAACTCTCCGCGAAGACCGACTGGATGATGCGCGATCCGCCCGCCCCGACCGCAAGTACCCATGCGAATGCCCCGAGCGTATCATCGAGCAGCGCGCCGAGCAGAAGGTAAAGGACGACGTGGCCGCCGTAATCGCACAATCCGTCGACCACCTCGCCGCTCGGGCTCGCACGTCCGGTCAGCCGCGCGAGATCACCGTCGGCACCGTCCACGACATGCCACAACAGGTGGAGAGCGAACCCAGCCGCGATCGCTGCCGGCGTGCCGATCCGCGCGTAGAGGATGCCCGTTGCGACCACCATCATCGCCCCGAACACCGAAACCATGTTGGGCGTGATCGGAGTCGCGGCCAACGCTCGCGCCAGCCGCCGCGCCGCGGGATGATAAAGCGTCCTGTTGAGAAACCCTTGCAACTCGCGTGGCTTTCCGGTCACGCTTGGCTGCAGTTCGATCGTTGCCACTTTTCGTGTCCCCTTGCCGGCCCTCTACCACCGGCATGGTTTGCTTGACAGGCGTCGCGTATCTGTCACCACGCTGCCATTCATTTGTCACGTCGGGAACTGTTTCCCGGCGCTTCGGGGTTCAAGAGAATGGCGACGATCAAGGTGGCGGTTATCGGTGTCGGCAACTGCGCATCCAGCCTGGTTCAGGGCAAGTATCATTATGCTGCCAGCAACACGGCCCATGGCCTGATCCACGAGGAAATTGGCGGCTACCGCGTTTCCGACCTGGAATTCGTGGCGGCGTTCGACGTTGATTCCCGCAAGGTGGGGCTCGATCTCGGCCAAGCCATCTTTGCCAAGCCGAACTGCACCAAGGTGTTCTATGCCGATGTGCCGGCCACCGGCACGATCGTGAAGATGGGCGCGAAGCTGGACGGCGTCGCGCCGCACATGCTGACCGCGGCAAACGATCGAGGCTTCGAGGTGGATGAAACCCGCGACGCCACCAAGGCCGAGATCGTTCAGACGATCAAGGATTCCGGCGCCGAGATCCTCGTCAACTTCCTGCCCGTCGGCAGCCAGGACGCGACCGAATTCTACATGGAATGCGCGCTTGAGGCAGGCGTGGGCGTGGTGAACTGCATGCCCGTGTTCATCGCGAGCCGCCCAGAGTGGGAAAAGAAGTTCGCCGACGCCGGCCTGCCGATCATCGGGGACGACGTGAAGGCGCAGGTGGGTGCGACCATCGTCCACCGCGTTCTGTCCAACCTGTTCAAGCAGCGCGGCGTGACGATCGATCACACCTATCAGCTGAACACGGGCGGCAACACCGACTTCATGAACATGCTCGATCGCAATCGCCTGTCGAGCAAGAAGGAGTCGAAGACCGAGGCGGTTCAGGCCGTGCTGAGCGAGCGCCTCGCGGATGAGAACATCCACGTCGGCCCGTCGGACTACATCCCCTGGCTGCACGACAACAAGCTGTGCTTCCTGCGCCTCGAGGGCAACCTGTTCGGCGACGTGCCGATGAACCTGGAGCTTCGTCTCTCGGTCGAAGACAGCCCGAATTCGGCTGCTGTGGTGGTGGACGCGATCCGCTGCGTGAAGGTTGGCCTGGATCGCGGCATTGCCGGCGCGCTCACCGGTCCGTCCGCGTTCTTCTGCAAGCACCCGCCGGAGCAGTTCACCGACGACGTCGCAGCGCAGATGACTGACGATTTCATCCAGGCCGAATCGTCGCTCGCTGCCGAGTAAGTGAAAGCGCTGATCGTTGCAGCCGGCTTTGGCAGCCGGCTGCGCGCCGTTTCCCCGTCCAAGCCGCTGACCGAAGTCGCGGGCGTTCCGATGATCGCCCGCGTCATCGACGCAGCACGTGCTGGCGGCGCGACGGAGTTCGTGGTGGTCACTGGCCATGAAGGCGAATGCCTGAGCGGGTTCCTCGCCCGCCTTGACCCCGCCATCACCTGCGTCGCGACGCCGGATTGGGCACAGCCCAATGGTCATTCCGTCCTGACCGGCGCCGCGGTAATTGGGCCGGAGCGCCATCTGCTGATGATGGCGGATCATCTGTTCGACCCGGAGATCGTACGATCCGCCATCGCGGCCGTGCCAGCAGCGCTGACTCTTGCGGTTGATCGCAACCTCGACAATCCGCTTGTCGACCTGGACGATGTCACGCGCGTGCGGACGCAAGGCGACCGGATCGTCGCGATTGGCAAGCATTTGGACGGTTACGACGCGTTCGATTGCGGCATCTTCTGTGTCGACGGCCGGTTCCACGACGCGCTCCGGGCCGCAATTGCGGAGGGCCGCGCCGGCTCGATCTCCGATGGCGTAACGGCACTGGCGCAGACCGGCGATGCACGGGTCGTTGATGTCAGCAATCGCTGGTGGCTCGACGTGGATGATCCGCGCGCGCTGGCACAGGCAGAGGCTCATTGGGCGAGCGCGCTGAGCGCCTGATAACATCTCGCAAGAGAAACCAGCCGGCGCATGGCTGGTTGTCGCCACTCCACGGGAGAAGCGGCAATGACACAGGCGCAAATCTATCGCGAGCTGAAGGCGGATCACGACAAGCAGCGCGAGATGCTGAAGCAGCTCGGCGAGCTTCAGGGTGCCTCCGGAGAGCGCCAATCGCTGTTCGAGAGCTTCCGGCTGGAATTGCAGAGCCACGCCGCGGCGGAGGAGGAAGCGCTATATTCGGTCATGCTTGCCGACCCTGAGCTGCGTGACGATGCGCGCCATTCGGTCGCCGAGCACAAGGAAGTTGATGATCTGCTCGGCGAGATGATGGCGATCGAGTTCGGCTCCGAGGAATGGGAGCAGAAGTTTGACCATATGCGCCACCGCTACGAGCATCATATCGACGAGGAAGAGGAGGACATGTTCCCCGCCGCTGAAGCCGAGCTGGACGATGAGGTGGAGGCGAAGATCGCGGCGACCTATGAGGAGCGCAAGCCCAAGGAACTGGAGATTGCGCGTGAGAACCCGCCGGGCGGTGATGAGCGCGACTGAGGCGCTGCCGCACCATGCGGATCGTCACTCTGTCGGCACCCGACGACTTTGATGGATGGCGCGAGGCGGCACGTGGCTTGATGAGCCAAAGCGTGCCGCCGGATGATGTCGTGTGGCAGGTCGGCGGTGAGACGACCGATCTGTTCGCCGCAGCGAGGGCGCCCACGCCCGCTGCGGTCGCGCCGGACGCACCAGCGGCGAGCGCCTTCAAGGTACCCCGCTCGTTCATCGATCTTGGCCGAAGTGCCATCCTTCACCGCGATCCCGAGCGGTTCGCCATGCTCTACACCTTGCTCGACCGGCTGCGGCGAAGGCCCGGGGTGATGGAAGATCATGCCGACCCGCTGCTGCGCCGGTTGGAAGGTCTGGCGAAACAGGTTCGGCGAGACATCCACAAGATGCGCGCCTTCCTGCGGTTCCGCGAAGTGGCAGATGCAGATGGTGGGGATGCCGAGGAGGGGCGCTATGTGGGCTGGTTCGAGCCGGAGCACCATATCGTTCGCGCCAACGCCGCCTTCTTCGTCAACCGCTTCGGCAGCATGCGCTGGTCGATCCTGACGCCGGAGGTGTCGCTGCACTGGGACGGAAGCGCACTGCAGGAGGGGCCGGGCGCGACAAAAGCGGATGCACCGCAGGGCGATCCGGTCGAGGAGGTCTGGAAGACCTATTATGCCTCCATCTTCAACCCCGCGCGGGTGAAGGTGGGCGCGATGCTCAAGGAGATGCCGCGCAAATACTGGAAGAACATGCCGGAGACCGCTCTGGTGCCCGACCTGCTCGCCACGGCGCAGAAACGGGAGAGTGGCATGATCGAAAAGGCGAGGACGATGCCGGGCAACAACAGCGAGGCGGCGTGGCAGGCGCTTCGGGAGGAAGCGCTCAGTTGCACCCGCTGCCACCTGTACAAGCACGCGACACAAACGGTGTTTGGCGAGGGCCCTCTCCACGCCAGCATCATGTTCGTGGGCGAACAACCGGGCGATCAGGAGGATCTGGCGGGTCACCCGTTCGTCGGCCCCGCGGGTCATTTGTTCGATCGTGCGCTGGCCGAGGCCAGGATCGATCGCGCGCAAACCTATGTCACCAATGCGGTGAAGCATTTCAAGTTCGAACCCCGTGGCAAGAGGCGGATCCACGCAAAGCCCGACGCGGGTGAGATCGAGGCGTGCCGATGGTGGATCGAACAGGAACAGGCGCTGCTGCGTCCCAAAGTGACAGTTGCGCTGGGTGCGACGGCCGCACGCTCGCTGTTCGGGAAGGTGATGACGATCAGCCGCGAGCGGGGACGGCCGCTTCGCCTGCCGGGTGATGGCGGTGACGCCTGGATCACGGTCCATCCCAGTTACCTGCTGCGACTGCCCGACGAGGCCGCGCGATCTAGCGAATACGCGCGGTTCGTGGAAGATTTGCGCCGGATCGGCGAAACCGCGGCCTAAAGCGCGCGGCAACAGCCGACTGTCGTGCCGTCGCCTCGGCACCACGCGCATCTCGATTGACCGGCCTGTCGCCTTCCCCCACAGGCGCCGCATGTTCGAGAAGATACTTGCTGCCCTCGCCATCTTCACGGTCGGCGTGATCCGTGCCGGTGGCTATTGGGGAATCGTGCTGCTGATGGCGATCGAAAGCGCCTGTATTCCGCTCCCCTCAGAGATCATCATGCCCTTTGCCGGCTATCTGGTCTCGACGGGCGAGATGAACATCTATCTGGCGGCAACCGCGGGCGCCTTCGGCTGTAATGTCGGGTCAGTGGTCGCTTATGAGATCGGGCGGCGCGGCGGGCGGCCTTTGGCGGAGAAGTGGGGCAAGTATGTTCTGGTCGGTCCGGGCGAGCTCGACATGGCGGACCGGTTCTTCAACCGCTGGGGCGCAGCGGCGATCCTGATTGGCCGGATGCTGCCGATCATCCGGACCTTCATTGCCTTCCCGGCCGGGGTAGCACGCATGAAGCTGATCCCCTTCCACGTCTACACGTTCATCGGCTCCTGGCCGTTCTGCTACCTGCTGGCGTGGATCGGCGCGCAGCTGGGCCAGTCGTGGAACAACGATCCGCGGCTCAAGGCCTTTTTCCATCAGGCGGACCTGGCGATCGGGCTGACGCTCGTCGCGGCCGGCGGGTTCTATCTCTGGCACAAGCTGCACGGCCTGAAGAAGAAGCATTGAAGATATCGGGAAAGACGGTGGCGCAGCGCCGGATGCGCCACCGTCCTTCCGGGACCAGCCTAGCGCAAGCCCAACAATTTGTGGGTTTGCAGCGACAATCGCCACCGCGGACGTTCCATGACCTTCGCCATCGCAGCAGCCTGGTTGACGACGGCATTGGGATCATCGAGCGGCTGCAGGAGGAAGTGGCGAAAGCCCCACTCTTCCATCGCCTCCAGGTTCGTGCCGGGCTGCGGCCACACGACCTTCAGTTCGTCACCACTACGCTGGACCGTCTCGCTGCCGGCCTTGGGGCTGATGCAGACCCAATCGATCCCCGGATGAACGGGGAGCGTGCCGTTACTCTCAATTGCCAGGAAGAAGCTGGCGGCGTGCAGCGCGTCGACCAGCGCATCGTCCACCTGCAACATCGGCTCGCCGCCGGTCAGGACCACGAAGCGGTCCTGCTCGCCGCCGTCCCACATGGCCACCACCGCAGCGACTAGCGCATCGGCATCAGCGAAACGGCCACCGCCCAGCCCGTCCATGCCGACGAAATCGGTGTCACAGAATTTGCAGATTGCGGTGGCGCGATCCTCTTCCCGGCCGCTCCACAGGTTGCAGCCGGCGAACCGGACGAATACCGCCCGGCGACCAGCCTGAACGCCCTCACCCTGGAGCGTCAGGAACATCTCCTTTACGGCATAACTCATCGTCAGGGCGCCGGCGGCGTCGTCGCGTAAGCAGACGGATCAACGATCCCCGCGTCCTGGAACCCCTTGTGCCGCAGGCGGCAGCTGTCGCACAGCCCGCAATGCAGACCGCCGGGCGCCGGATCGTAGCAGGACCAGCTCAGCCCCAGGTCCAGACCCAGTCTATCGCCTTCACGCACGATATCCGCCTTTGTCATATGCTGCAGCGGTGCCTGAATCCGGAAGGCATGACCCTCCACCCCCGCCTTGGTGGCGAGTTCTGCAAGGTTCTCGAAACCGGCGATGAACTCGGGGCGGCAGTCGGGATAGCCGGAATAATCGAGCGCGTTCACACCAATGTAGAGCGCGCGGGCGCCCACCGTCTCCGCCCATGCCAAAGCGAGGCTGAGGAAAACGGTATTGCGGGCCGGCACGTAGGTGATCGGTATCCCCTCCCCGACCCCATCCTTCGGTACGTCGATATCGGCAGTCAGCGCCGAGCCACCGAATGCGGAAAGATCGATCGGGAGCACCACGTGCCGAACCGCGCCAAGCTGACGTGCGATTTGCCGCGCCGCGGCGAGCTCAACCTGGTGGCGCTGGTTGTAATCGATCGATAGCGCATAGAGGCGATATCCGGCCTCCCGCGCCAAGGCAGCAGAAATCATCGAGTCCAGGCCGCCCGATACAAGGACGACGGCAGATGGTTGATCGTTGGTCATGATCGCGCGGCGGCTAGGCTCATCAGTGGCATGATGCAAGGAATGAGGCCGAAGAAAACGGCCGTCCGCACAGGCGAACGGCCAGGAAGTCCCGGCTAGAGGACTGAACTAGGGAGAGAAGTGCTCGGCTAGAGGCACGTCGTCAGCTTAAGGATCGATCGTTAAGATCGTGCTAACGAATGCCCGGCACCTGCCCGTCGGATCAGCCGGCAAGCTCCTCAACGGGAACGGGAAACACAGTCGAGCAAAAGGCGCAATCGACCCCGATCACCCCGTTCTCATCCGCCATGGCGAGACGTTCGTCGTGGGGGAACTTCGCCAACACGCCGCGGATGTGCTCCAGGGTGCACCGGCAGCCACGCGAGAGGGCGGTATCCGCAAGGACGCGAACCTCATCCTCCTCGTTGAACAGGCGCCACAGCAGCGTTTCGAGCGGTAGCGACGTATCAGCCAGCTCATCCGCGCCCATGGTGGCACCCAGCGCCGCCACATGCTCCCATTCAGGATGATCGAGCTTGGTATGGAGACGCGCGCGACCTTCTTCGCCTTCGGGAAGATGCTGAAGCAGCAGGCCGCCGGCGACGCAGCGCCCGTCCTGCTTGGCAAAGCCGACGCGGACCTGCGTGGGGATCTGCTCGGACTGAGCGAAATAACTCTGCACGGCATCGGCGAGGCGATCGCCATCGAGCGGAACGATGCCCTGGTAGCGCTCCTTGGTGGTCGCCAGATCGAAGGTGATCGCGAGATAGGCCTGACCGAACAAATCCACGAGCGCCGGATCTTTCGGGGCGGCCGCCAACAGGTCGGCATCGAACTGCACGTAACCGCGAATTTCGCCGCCCCGATAATCGCAGACGAGCAAGCGAACGACGCCCGTCTCGCTCTGGGTCTGGAGCGTCAGCTGACCGTTGGCGTCCTTCAATGTCGCGCCGACCAAGGCGGTGACGGTCAGCGCCTCCGCGAGGAGCGACTCGATGACCGGCGGATAGGCGTGGGCGGCGAGGATTTCGTCGAGCACCGGGCCGAGGCGCACCATCCGGCCGCGGGCATTCTGGCCCGGGATGGTGAAGCCAATCGCGCGGTCAAAATCAGGTTTGACGGTCTGCATGCTGTTCATTCAAGCCTTGCCCGCTGCAACTCCGCCCACGCAAGCGTGAGCGCCCTAGCCAATCCGGGGAGAACGGGGATGGCAGCCTAGATGGTGCGGGAGAAGATCGGGATCAACCGATCTGGCCCAAGCACCAGCGCAGAATGGATTTTTGCGCGTGCAGCCGGTTTTCCGCCTCTGCCCAGATCAGCGATTGCGGACCATCGATGACGTCGGGCGTCACCTCTTCCCCGCGGTGCGCGGGGAGGCAGTGGAGGAACTTCGCATCGGGCTTGGCGGCCGCCATCAGCGCGGCATCGACCTGGAACGGCATCATGGCCGCGAGCTTGGTGTCGGCATGCGCCTGGCCCATCGAGATCCAGGTGTCGGTGACGACGATATCGGCGCCTTCGACGGCCTCGCGCGCATTACCGACGACCATTGCGCGGCCCTTGCCGAGCGCGAGGTCTTCTTCCGACGGCTGATAGCCCTGTGGGCAGGCAGCGACGACATCGAACTGCATCAGCCCAGCCGCCTCGACGATGGATGCCAGGACGTTGTTGCCGTCGCCGAGCCACGCGACTTTCAGGCCGGGGAGCGACTTGCCCTGTTCGATGATGGTGAGGAGGTCGGCCGCGATCTGACACGGATGCGACGCGTCGGTGAGGCCGTTGATGACCGGGACGCTGGCGTAATGCGCCATTTCCTCGACCTTGGCGTGATCGTCGGTGCGGATCATGATCGCGTCGACATAGCCCGACAGGACGCGGGCGGTGTCGGCCACCGTCTCGCCGCGGCCGAGCTGCATCTGGCCCGCCTCCATCACGATCGACTGGCCGCCGAGCTGGCGCACCGCCATGTCGAAGGAGACGCGGGTGCGGGTGGAATTCTTCTCGAAGATCATCGCCAGGACGTGGCCGGCGAGCGGCGCGTCGGCATCCACGCGGCCCTTGGTCCAGCCGGCGCGGGCCTTCTTGCGATCGAGCGCGTCCGCGAGAATGGCGGCGAGGCCATCGGCACCGGCGTCCGACAGGTTCAAGAAATGGCGGGTCACTTCAGCTCCTCCAATGGCCTCATGCGCATCATGGGTGGCCGCTATCCGGCGAAAATCGGCCTCGATCCAAACAGGCGCGGCCAGATCCGTCCGAACGGCTCCGGCGCATGGCACCGGAGCCTTTTCCATCAATCGTCGCTGGCGGGAACGTAGACGCGCGCCGCCTCGCTCAGCTTCTCGATACACTCGGCAATGTGGCTTTCGTCGATCACCAGCGGCGGCAGAACGCGCACGACATTCTCGCCGGCCGAGACCAGCAGCAGGCCATGGTTGTCGCGGGCGAATTCAACGAAGCGGCGGCTGTCGCTCTTGAGCTTCAGGCCGAGCATCAGGCCGTGGCCGCGCACGCTGTCGAACAGGTGATCGTGGTTGGGGATCATCTGTTCGAGGCCCGAGCGCAGCCGCTCACCCATCTGGGTCACGCGATCGAGGAAGCCGTCTTCGAGGATCACGTCGAGCACTGCCTCGCCCGCGGCCATCGCGAGCGGGTTGCCGCCATAGGTGGAGCCGTGGGTGCCGATCACCATGCCCTTGGCCGCTTCCTCGGTAGCGAGGCAGGCGCCGAGCGGGAAACCGCCACCGATGCCCTTGGCCGATGCCATGATGTCGGGCGTGATGCCGTAGAGTTCGTGCGCGAACAGCTTGCCGGTGCGGCCATAGCCCGCCTGCACCTCATCGAGGACCAGCAGCAGGCCGTGTTCGTCGCACGCCTTGCGCAGGCCCTTGAGGAACTCGGGCGTCGCGGCGCGGATGCCGCCTTCGCCCTGGATCGGTTCGACCAGGAAGCCGGCAGTGTTCTCGTCAATCAGCGCCAGCGCGGCTTCGAGATCGTTGAACTCGGCATATTTGAAGCCGGGCAGCAGCGGTTCGAAGCCGTCACGCATCTTGGCTTGGTTGGTGGCCGAGATGGTGCCCATGGTGCGGCCATGAAACGCCATCGAGAAGGTGATGAGGTCGTGGCGCTGCGGGTTGCCGTTGGCGAAGTGATAGCGGCGCGCAGTCTTGATCGCGCATTCCACCGCCTCGGCACCCGAATTGGTGAAGAACACCGTGTCGGCGAAGGTGTTGTCGACTAGACGCTGCGCGAACTGCTCACCCTGCGGGCTGCCGTAGAGGTTGCTGACGTGCATCAGCGTGGCGGCCTGATCGGCGATCGCCTTCACCAGTTTCGGATGGCCATGGCCGAGCGCGTTCACCGCGATGCCGCTGGCGAAATCCAGGAAACGGCGGCCATCCTCGCTGATCAGATGGCACCCCTCGCCTCGCACTGGCCGCACCCCGCAGCGGGGATAAACGGGCATCAGGGCGGTGATCGACACGGGGCGTCTCCTTGAAAGAGCAAGGGCGGCCCAACAGGGACCGCCCTGACGCCCTGATACGGATTCGGTGCCGGGGGCGTCAACACCGTGAAAGGCGTGACGCCATAACCGGCGGATCAGCCCTTCGCCGCGTCCAGCGCCTGCGCCAGATCGGCGAGGATATCGTCGATATGTTCAAGCCCGATCGAGAGGCGGACGTAGCCAGCCGAGACGCCGGTCGCGAACTGTTCCTCCTCCGACAATTGCGAATGGGTGGTGGAGGCGGGATGGATCGCGAGGCTGCGCGCGTCGCCGATGTTGGCGACATGGTAGAACAATTGCAGCGCATCGATGAAGCGGCGGCCGGCGTCGCGACCGCTGGCAAGCTCGATCCCGATCAGGCCGCCCAGACCCCCGGTGAGGTAGCGATCGGCGCGGGCGCGCTGCTTCCCCTCCTGAACCGAGGGGTGGATGATGCGGGTGACGTCCGAGCGGCCCTTCAGGAAATCGACCACCTTCAGCGCATTGTCGCAGTGGCGCGGCATGCGCAGCGGCAGCGTTTCCAGCCCCTGAAGGATCTGGAAGGCGTTGAACGGCGAGAGCGCGGCGCCGAGATCGCGCAACAGGACCGTGCGGGCGCGTAGCGCATAAGCGATCGGGCCGAGCGGCTTTGCCGCCTCCGCCCAGACGGCGCCGTGATAGCTGGGATCGGGCGTGTTGAGCAGCGGCTGACGCTCAGGATAGGCCGACCAGTCGAAATTGCCGCCGTCGACGATCATGCCGCCGATCGAGGTCCCATGGCCGCCGATATATTTGGTGGTCGAATAGACGACGATCGCCGCGCCATGATCGAGCGGGCGGGCAAGCAGCGGGGCGGCGGTATTGTCTACGATGAGCGGGATGCCGAGCTCACGCCCCGCGGCGGCAATCTCCGCCAGCGGTGAGACAACCAGCTTCGGATTGGGCAAAGTCTCGACATACCAGGCGCGGGTGCGATCGTCGGAGGCAGCGGCGAAGGCGCCCGGGTCGCTCGGATCGACGAAACGGGTCTCGATCCCCATGTCGCGCAGCGTGTTGGCGAAGAGATTGTAGGTACCGCCGTAGAGGTCGGTCGCGCTGACGATATTGTCGCCGGCGCGGGCAAGGTTCTGCACCGCATAGGCCGACGCTGCCTGGCCCGAGGCGACCGCGACCGCCGCCGCGCCGCCCTCGATCGCGGCAATCCGCTGTTCGAGGATGTCGGTCGTCGGGTTGCCGATACGGGTGTAGATGTTGCCGAGTTCCTGCAACGCGAACAGCCCGGCGGCATGATCGGCATCGCGGAACTGGTAGGAGGTCGTCTGGAAGATCGGCGGTGCCACCGACCCGGTGGCGGGGTCCGCGCGCCAACCGGCATGCAGCGCCAGCGTTTCCGGACGGTAATTGGCCTTGCTCACGAACACTCTCCCTTGGCTTGGTTGCGGACAGGCTATCGCCTCGCGCCGCGATCGCGAACCTAGAAAGGGTTTCGATCCCCCAAGATGGTATCGCCGTGACGCCAGACCGAGTGGCGTGTGCGACGATCCCCCCTTCCCCGGCGATGCCCGGCCGGAGTATCCATGTGTGTTAAGTGATCAACACAGACGAATGGAGCATGTCACATGGCCGGTCCCTGGTCCCATCACGCCCGCACCGGGCTGTCGGACGATATCGATTTTGAGATCAAGGGACAGGAATTGCAGTTCGTCGAGATCGAACTGGACCCGGGCGAAAGCGCGGTCGCCGAGGCGGGGGCCTTCGTGTGGAAGGATGCCTCGATCGAGATGACCACCGTCTTCGGTGATGGGTCCGGCGGCAGTGATGGCGGGTTCATGGGCAAGCTGCTGGGGGCGGGCAAGCGCCTCGTCACCGGTGAAAGCCTGTTCACCACCGTCTTCACCCATCGCGGATCGGGCAAGGCGCGGGTCGCCTTCGCCAGCCCGACGCCGGGGACGATCCTGCCGATCCGCCTCGCTGACCTGGGCGGCACGCTGATCTGCCAGAAGGACAGCTTCCTTGCGGCGGCGAAGGGCGTGTCGATCGGCGTCGCGTTCCAGCGGCGGATGATGACCGGGCTGTTCGGCGGCGAAGGCTTCATCATGCAGAAGCTGGAGGGCGATGGCTGGGTGTTCGTGCAGATGGGCGGCACGCTGGTGGAGCGCGAGCTTGCCCCCGGCGAGCAATTGCACGTCGATACCGGCTGCCTTGCCGCGTTCACGCCCTCGGTCGATTTCGACCTGGAGATGGTGCGCGGCGTGAAGAGCATGATCTTCGGCGGCGAGGGCATGTTCTATGCGCGGCTGACCGGGCCGGGGAAAGTGTGGGTCCAGTCGCTGCCCTTCGCGCGGCTTGCGGGCCGGATGATGGCCGCAGCGCAGGGCGGCGGCGGCAACCGTGGCGAAGGATCGGCGCTGGGCGGGTTTGGCGATTTCATCGGCGGCAATCGCTAGCCGCGCAACCGGGGCGGCGACCGGCGTCGCCCCGCGATTTTCGGGAGGTAGCCATGCTGGATCATGTGAGCATTGCGGTGGGCGACATGCGGCGCTCGCTTGCCTTCTATGACAAGGCGCTGGCGCCGCTCGGCATCACGCGGGTCATGGTGCAGGGCGGCAGCGAAGAGTTGCCCGACCAGGTGGGCTATGGCGTCGGACCCAAGCCGTTCCTGTGGATCGCCAAGGGACGGGCGATCAGCGGCGCTATCCATATCGCGGTTGCGGCCCCCGACCGGGCCAGCGTCCAGGCCTTTCACGCAGCGGCGCTGGCGGCTGGCGGGCAGGACAATGGCGCGCCCGGCCTGCGGCCGCATTACCATCCGGGCTATTATGCGGCCTTCGTGCTCGATCCCGACGGGTGCAATCTGGAGGCCGTCCACCACAGTTTCTGAGGCTTGGCGGGCGGCCCCAGATGCTCAGCCGGCGGCGGCGTCGATCACCGCGGCGGTCATGCGCGAGAGGCAGATGAGCTTGCCCGCATCATCCTCGATCCGGATCGTCCAGACCTGAGTCGTGCGGCCGAGCTGCTCCGCCTTCGCGGTGGCGTGGACATAGCCGTCGCGCGCGGCGCGCACGTGATTGGCGTTGATGTCGAGCCCGACCGTCACCTTGCCGTCGGGCACGGCCATCGCGCCGGCGACCGATGCGACCGTTTCGGCCAGCACCACCGAGGCGCCGCCGTGGAGGCGGCCGAAGGGCTGATGCACCTTCCTGCCGACCGGCATTCGCGCGCGCAGCCAGTCATCGCCGTGATCGGTGAACTCGATCTCCAGCAGCCCGGGGAGGACGCCCTCCCCCAATGTGTTGAGCTGCGCGAGGTCGATCGGGCGGGTCCAGATCGCCATCAGTAGGACCGTCCGATCAGCACGCGCTCGACCGCCGGGCCGCCGGTGAAGATGCAGGGTGCGCCGGGGTGGCCGGTCTGTCCCATCGGTGCGTTGCGGATGGTGAGCTTCAGCGCCTTCAGCCGCTCGACCACCTTGTCGAGTTCGGCGCCGGTCGGGCGCGACCAGGCGACGTCGGCCCAGCCGGGCTTCGCCGCGCTGTCGGCGAACATCGCCTCGACGCCGGCCCAGTCATCGACCGGGCTGATGCTGGCCTTCAGCCGCTCGGACGCCTCCTTGTGGAGCGCGACCTGGATATCCTCGAGCATTGCGCCGGCCTGTTCGACGAACGTGTCCTGCGTGACGATCGCGCTGTCGAGCTTGCCATCCTCGCGATAGAGGCGATCGCGACGGACGACCGAGACGTTGCCGCCGGCCATGTCGCGTGGGCCGACCTCGACGATGATCGGCGCGCCCTTCTTCACCCAGCCCCAGCGCTTCGTCGCGGCCTTGGCGGGCTTCAGGTCGAGCAGCGCGCGGACCGGCTCGCCAAGCGCGGTCTGCTTCGCGAGCGAGGCCTGCAGCGCCTTGCAATAATCGACCAGCTCCGCGTCCTCAGGCTTGTCGCGCAGCATGGGGACGATCACGATCTGCCACGGGGCGATGCGCGGCGGCACGCGCAGGCCGTCGTCGTCGCCATGCACCATGATGACGCCGCCGATCATTCGGGTCGAGACGCCCCAGCTGGTGGTGTTGGCGAACTCAAGCTCGCCATTCGCATTCTGGAAGCGGATGTTCTGCGCATGGGCGAAATTGGTGCCGAGGAAGTGGCTGGTGCCCGCCTGGAGCGCCTTGCCGTCCTGCATCATCGCCTCGATCGAATAGGTCGCGACGGCGCCGGGGAAACGCTCATTCTCCGGCTTCTCGCCAGCGACGACCGGGAGCGCGAGGCAGTTTTCGGCGAAGTCGCGATAGACCTCGAGCATCTTGAGCGTCTCGTCGCGCGCCTCATCGGCGGTGGCGTGGGCGGTATGCCCTTCCTGCCAGAGGAATTCGCTGGTGCGCAGGAACATGCGGGTGCGCATTTCCCAGCGGACGACATTGGCCCATTGATTGATGAGCACGGGGAGATCGCGCCACGATTGCACCCAGCGCGAGAAGGCAGTGCCGATCACCGTCTCGCTGGTGGGGCGGACGACCAGCGGCTCCTCCAGCTTCGCCTCGGGGTCCGGCGTCAGGCCGCCCTTGCCGTCGGCGACGAGGCGGTGGTGGGTGACGACCGCCATCTCCTTCGCGAAGCCTTCGACATGCTCGGCCTCCTTCTCGAAATAGGAGAGCGGGATGAAGAGCGGGAAGTAGCAGTTTTCATGGCCGGTCGCCTTGATGCGATCGTCGAGCAGGCGCTGGATGCGTTCCCAGATGCCATAGCCCCATGGCCGGATGACCATGCAGCCGCGCACGCCCGATTCCTCGGCGAGGTCGGCTTCCGAAATGACGGCCTGGTACCAGGCGGCGAAATCCGCCTCGCGCGTGACGGGGAGTGCATGCTTGATCATCAGGCGCGGATAGCTTCTCGCGCGGTCGCTCGCTAGGGCCTGTTCCAATGGGTCAGGATAACGTTGTTCGCGCCATCGGCCTGCGCCTCACCTCCGTCGCCTTGTTTGCGACGATGAACGCGGTGATCAAGGTGGCGGAGGCTGAGGGTGCGGGGCTGGGCGAGATCCTGTTCTGGCGGCAATTCGGCGCGGCGTTGCTGGTGGTGTCGATCGTCGGGACGGGGCCGGGATTTGCCTCGCTCAAGACGCAGCGGTTCGGGGCGCATGTGCTTCGCTGCGTAATCGGGCTGACGGCGATGACGCTGACCTTCTGGACGTTGCTGCTGCTTCCCTTGGCGGAGGCGACGACGCTGGGGTTCTCGATGCCGATCTTCGCGACCGTGCTGGGCGCATTGTTGCTGCACGAAGCGACCGGGTGGCGTCGCTGGGCGGCGGTGCTGGCGGGGTTCGTCGGGGTGCTGATCGTGACTCAGCCGGGGGACGGACATATCCCGCCGCTGGGCATCGCGACCGGGCTTGGCGCGGCGTTCGGCACCGCGTGCATCTCCATCCTGCTGCGGACGCTGGGCAAGTCGGAGGCGGGGCTGACCACCGTGTTCTGGTTTTCCACGCTGTCGCTGGTGCCGCTGTCGGTGGTGTACGCCGTGTCGGTGAAGGCGCATCCGCCGCTGGTGTGGGTGCTGCTGCTTGCGATCGGCCTGCTGGGCGGGGTGGCGCAGATCGCGATGACTCGGTCGCTGCAACTGGGTGACGTCAGCCTGGTGGTGCCGATGGATTATACCGCGCTGCTGTGGGCGACGCTGTTCGGCTGGCTGGTGTTCGGGATGCTGCCGGTGCCGAGCACGTGGCTGGGCGCGCCGATCATCATCGCATCGGGCCTTTACATCGTGTGGCGCGAGCATGTGCGGCGGCAGAAGGAGACGAAGGGCGCGATTTCGATGGAGTGACGGCTTGCGGGGATGGTGATGATCGGACACCTAGCCTGACATGCCCTTCGTCACCTCGCTGGCGCTTGTCGCCGCCGCCGTCGCCCCTGCCCCTGCCGCCACCGCCGCGGATGCCGCTTTTGACGCCATCTGGCGCGCGGAATGGACGTGGCGGCAAGGCGAGGGACTGGCGGATGCTGGCCCGGGCGTGGTGGATGACCGCCTGCCCGACGTGTCCGCCGAGGCGCACGCCAGGCGGCTCGCTTATTGGAAGGGGACGCTGGCGAAGCTCGACGCGGTGGATACCAAGCGGCTGTCGCCCGACACGCTGATCGACTGGCAGGTCTATCGCGCGCAGATCGCCGCGCTGATCGATGAGGAGCAGTTCCGCGAGTGGGAGAAGCCGCTGAACGGCGACAGCGCGTTCTGGAGCGACCTGCATTATACCGCGCGCGGCAGCTTCGCCGGGGGCGAGAAGGATTACCGCCGCTATCTGAGCTGGCTGCGCACCATGCCGCGCTACCTGGGCCAGCAGACCGACAATATGCGGCTGAGCCTGAAGCGCGGCTTCACCCCGCCCGCCATCATCATGCAGGGGCGCGACAAGGCGGTGGAGACGATCGCGACGGCGACCGACCCGACGACGGTGGTCTATTACCAGCCGTTCGCCAAGCTGCCCGCCTCCATCCCGGCCGATCGCCGTGCGGCGTTGCAGGCCGAGGCGCGCGCGATCATCGCGGACGAGATCGTGCCGGCGCACAAGACGCTGCTGACGTTCCTGCGCGGCGAATATTTCCCGGGCATGACCGACGAGCTGGCGGCGACGCGCTATGACAATGGCCAGGCCTATTACCGCAGCCGGATCCGCGCCTTTACCACGCTGGACATGACGCCCGACGCGATCCACGCGCTGGGCCTCGCCAAGATCGCCAAGATCCGCGCCGAGATGGAGCAGGTGAAGAAGGACGCAAAGTTCGACGGCGACCTGCCGGGGTTCCTGAAGTTCCTGCGCACCGACCCGCAATTCTACCCCAAGACCGCCGACGAGCTGATGAAGGAGGCGGCGTGGCACGCGAAGCGTTTCGACGCGATGGCGGGCAAGTGGTTCGGCCGGCTGCCGCGGCAGCGGTTCGCGATCATCGAGGTGCCGCCCGATATCGCGCCCTTCTACACCGCCGGGCGTGGTGGACCGGGAACGTATCTGGTCAACACCTATGACCTGCCGTCACGGCCGCTGTTCCAGCTGCCCGCGCTGACGCTGCATGAAAGTGCGCCCGGCCATGCGTTCCAGATGCCGCTGTCGATCGAGAACACCACGCTGAAGCCGTTCCGACGCAACAGCTACATCTCGGCATTCGGCGAAGGATGGGCGCTGTACACCGAGCGACTGGGCGACGAGATGGGGTTCTATCGCACGCCTTATGAGCGGTTCGGGATGCTTTCGTATCAGGCGTGGCGCGCGGCGCGGCTGGTGATCGATACCGGTATCCACGCCAAGGGCTGGACCCGCGACCAGGCGCTGCAATATTTCCGCGAGAATACCGCGCTGAGCGAGCATGAGATCACGACCGAGGTCGATCGCTACATCGGCTGGCCGGGACAGGCGCTGAGCTATTACCTGGGCCAGCTGGCGGTGCAGCGATCGCGCGCCAAGGCGGAGAAGGCGCTGGGCGACCGGTTCGACATCCGCAACTTCCACGATCTGGTGCTGAGCCTTGGCAGCGTGCCGATCCCGGTGCTGGAGGCACGGGTCGATCGCTTCATCGCGGAAGGGGGACCATCGCCCTACCCCAAGGAACCCGCCGCCTGACGCCGAGCGTTTAGCCCGGCATGGATGACAATCTGGCGCTGGGCCTAAAACGGTCGGCCGAAATGACCGCGGTGTTCATGATCGGCGACGGCCTGCTCGGGCTGCTGCAGCCCAAGCGGCATGTCGCGCTGTGGCGATCGGAGGTCGACGCGGTGGACGCGCTGGTCCGCCCGTTCGGCGGCCGTCCCGGACGGCGCCGGCTATACGGGCTGGCGCAGATCGGCGCGGGGATCGTGCTGGCGGCGTCGCTACGGCCGAAGCGAAGCAGCGACTGACGGTTGTACGTGTCGCCGGCGCGTGATTAGGAGATGATCGCGATCAGGCCGGCGAGCGTGACGGCAAGCGCGAGGCCGAACAGGATCAGCCACGGCCGCAAGGACTGCCCCTGGCGGGCGCGGCGCACCATCCCCAAGGTGCCGAGCAGCGCACCGAGCGCCATCGAGATCGGCACCACGCCGCCGAGCATCGCGATGCCGGGCTTGGGATCATCGTTAAGCGGCGGCAGGCGCAGCACATTGTGCCACAGGTGAACGAAGAGCAGCGCGGCGAGCAGCCCCAACGCTGCGCCGCCGACAAGGCCGGCGGTGCCCGCCAGCACCGCCCTGCCCGCCATTTACTCGGCCGCCTCGCTGCTGACGACCGGCGCCTTCCACACCAGCTTCGGCTTGCGCGCGGCCAGCGTCTCGTCGAGGCGGCTGCGCGGCGCGAAATGCGGCGCGGTCTTGAGGCTCTGGTCACCGGCCTTCGCACGCTGCGCCACCGAGCGCAGCGCGCCGATGAACTGATCGAGCGCGGCCTTGGATTCGGTCTCGGTCGGCTCGACCAGCATCGCGCCATGGACGACCAGCGGAAAATACATGGTCATCGGGTGGAAGCCCTCGTCAATCAGCGCCTTGGCGACGTCGATCGTCGAGAAGCCTTCGGGGAAGCCTTCGTCCGAGAAGATCGCCTCGTGCATGCACGGGCCGGAGAAGGCGAACGGCGCGTCGAGCGTGTCCTCGAGGCTGCGCAGGACGTAATTGGCGTTGAGCACCGCATCCTCGGCGACCTGACGCAGGCCGTCGGCGCCGTGGCTGAGGATATAGGTCAGCGCGCGGGTGAACATGCCCATCTGGCCGTGGAAGGCGGTCATGCGGCCGAACGTGTCGGGGTGATCGTCGCCCGCCGTCTCTTCCTCGATCAGCGCGATATGGCCGTCCTTCATCCGCGCGGTGAAGGGCAGCGGGCCGAACGGCGCCAGCGCCTCCGACAATACGGTCGGGCCGGAGCCCGGGCCGCCGCCGCCATGCGGGGTGGAGAAGGTCTTGTGCAGGTTGATGTGCATCGCATCGACGCCAAGGTCGCCCGGACGCACGCGGCCGACGATCGCGTTGAAGTTCGCGCCGTCGCAATAGACGTAGGCGCCGGCGGCATGGACCGCATCGGAGATCGCCTTCAGATCACGCTCGAACAGCCCGCAGGTGTTGGGATTGGTGATCATCACCGCCGCGACGTCCGGGCCCAATCGCGCCTTCAGCGCCTCGGTATCGACGCGGCCTTCTGGCGTTGCGGGGATATCCTCCACGCTGAAGCCCGCGAAGGCCGCGGTCGCGGGGTTGGTGCCGTGCGCGCTTTCGGGGACCAGCACGACCTTGCGGTGCCCCTCGCCGCGCTTCTCCAGCGCCGCCTTGATGCACAGGATGCCGCACAGCTCGCCATGCGCGCCGGCCTTGGGGCTCATCGCGACGCCGTGCATGCCGGTCAGCTCGATCAGCCACACCGCCAGTTCGTTGATGACGCCGAGCGCGCCCTGCACCGTATCGACCGGCTGGAGCGGGTGGACGTCCGCAAAGCCCGGCAGGCGCGCCATCTTCTCATTGAGGCGCGGGTTGTGCTTCATCGTGCACGAGCCGAGCGGGAAGAGGCCGAGGTCGATGGCGTAATTCTGCCGGCTGAGGCGCGTATAATGGCGCACCGTCTCCGGCTCGCTGAGGCCCGGCAGGCCGATCGGCGCGGTGCGCGCGAGATTGCCGAGGCGCGCGGTGGAAACGTCGCCGCCAGCGAAGTCGACGCCGGTGGTCTGATCATCGCCGATCTCGAAGATCAGCGCCTCTTCCAGCATCAGCGCCTTGTTGCCGGTGAAGGTGGCGGGGGCGCCGCCTTCATTTGCCTGGGGGGACGTGGGCTTCCAGCCGCTCTGGTTGATGGTCATGCCAGCACCTCCTGAAGCGCGGTCGCCAGCGCCTCGATATCCTCGTCGGTCACGGTTTCGGTCACCGCCACGACCAGGCCATTCTCCAATGCGCCTTCGCCCGGATAGAGCCGGCCGAGCGATACGCCGGCGAGCACGCCGCGATCGGCGAGCGTGCGCACCAGCGGGCGCGCCTCCTGGCCGAGATCGAGCGTGAATTCGTTGAAGAAGCTGTCGTTGACGAGCCGCACGCCCGGCACCTTGGCGAGGCGATCGGCGGCGCGGCAGGCCTGGGCGTGGTTGATCCCGGCGAGCCGGCGAAGGCCAGCCTCACCCAGCAGCGTCATGTGGATCGAGAAGGCCAGCGCGCAGAGGCCGGAGTTGGTGCAGATGTTGCTGGTCGCCTTCTCACGGCGGATGTGCTGCTCACGCGTGGAGAGCGTCAGCACGAAGCCGCGGCGGCCGTCGGCGTCCACCGTCTCGCCGCACAGTCGGCCGGGCATCTGGCGGACATATTTGTCCTTGCAGCCGAACAGGCCGACGTACGGTCCGCCGAACTGGAGGCCGACGCCGATCGACTGGCCCTCGCCGACGACGATATCGGCGTCCATCTCACCCGGCGACTTGATCGCACCCAGCGCCACCGGCTCGGTGACGACGGCGATCAGCAGCGCCTTCTTGGCGTGGCAGGCATCGGCCAGCGGCTGGAGATCGGTGATGCGGCCGAGGATGTCGGGATATTGGACGACGACGCAGCTGGTGTCGTCATCGATGCTGGCGATCAGCGAGTCGACGTCAGTCTCTGCGGTCAGCGCCGGCAGCGAGGTTTCGAGCGAGTCGCCGGTGTATTTCGCCATCGTCTTCGCGACGGAGACGTAATGCGGGTGGAGGCCGCCCGAGAGGATCGCCTTGGCGCGTTTGGTGATGCGGCGCGCCATGCCGATCGCTTCCCAGCAGGCGGTGGAGCCGTCGTACATCGATGCGTTTGCCACATCGGTCCCGAGCAGGCGCGCGACCTGCGTCTGGAACTCGAACAGCATCTGCAGCGTGCCCTGCGCGATTTCTGGCTGATAGGGCGTATAGGCGGTCAGGAACTCGCCGCGCTGGATCAGGTGATCGACGCTGGCGGGGACATGGTGGCGGTACGCGCCGCAGCCGAGGAAGAACGGCGCCTCGCCTGCGGACAGATTCTGCCGCGCGAGCTTCGTCATGTGGCGTTCGACCGCCAGTTCGCTGGCGTGCGCGGGAAGGTTCGCGATCGGGCCGGAAAGGCGCGCGGATTCGGGCACGTCGACGAACAGGTCGTCGATCGAGCCGGCACCGATGACGGCGAGCATCTCGCGGCGGTCATGGTCGGTAAGCGGTAGGTAGCGCATTCGATACACTCCTCCCCTCCCCATCAGGGGGAAGGGCTGCGGGTGGGGTGTCTCAGTCCCTCCGGGCATCGCGCTCGCGGAGGGGCCCCACCCCGACCCCTCCCCTGAAGCGGGAGGGCCAGTCTGGATCAGAGCTTGGCGACGAACGCCTCGTAGGCGGTTTCGTCCATCAGGCCGTCGAGCTGCGACGCGTCCGACAGCTTCAGCTTGAAGAACCAGCCCTCGCCCTCGGGATCGGTGTTCACCAGGCCCGGCTCGTCGGCGAGCGCGGCGTTGCCTTCGATCACGGAGCCCGAGACCGGCGAATAGACGTCGCTGGCAGCCTTCACGCTTTCGACCACGGCGGCCTCGTCACCCTTGGCGAGCGACTTGCCGGCTTCCGGCACGTCGACGAACACGATGTCGCCGAGCTGGCCCTGCGCGTAATCGGAGATGCCGACCGTGCCGACATCACCGTCGACGTCGATCCACTCATGATCCTCGGTGAAATAACGGCTCATTTACTTCGCTCCTCGGACGTAGCGGTGGGGGACGAATGGCATGGGGGTGACGGTGGCGGCGTGAACCTTGCCACGCTGCGAAAGCTGGATGCGGGTGCCGGGCGTCGCCATCGCGAGCGGAACGTACGCCATGGCGATCGGTGCCCCGACCGTCGGCGCGAAGCCGCCGGAGGTGACGTTGCCGACGGTGTTGCCGTCCGCATCGACCACGGTCGCGCCCTCGCGCACCGGCTGGCGTCCCTCGACCAGCAGGCCGACCCGCTTGGTGACGGGGCCGTTCTCACGCTCCGCCAGGATGCGCTCGGCACCAGGGAAGCCGCCTTCCTGGCGGCGGCGCTTGAACAGCGCGAAGCCGAGGTCCGCCATTACCGGCGTCGTCTCGGGCGAGAGGTCATGGCCGTAGAGCGGCAGGCCGGCCTCGAGCCGCAGCGAATCGCGTGCGCCAAGACCGATCGGCTTCACCTCGGGCTGCTCCAGCAGCGCATCGGCGAACGCCTCGGCAGCCTCTGCCGGGATCGAGATCTCGAAACCGTCCTCGCCGGTATAGCCCGAGCGGCTGACCCACAGGTCATGCCCCTGCCAGGTGAAGGGCGCGGCCTGCATGAATACCAGCGCATCGACGCCGGGAACCAGCCTCACCAGCGCGTCCACTGCCTTGGGGCCCTGAAGCGCCAGCAGCGCATGGTCCTCCATCAGGTTCAGCGTGATGTCGTCGGGCAGATGATCGAGCATGTGCGCGATATCGTCGTACTTGGTCGCGCCATTGACGACCATGTAGATACGCTCGCCATCCTCGTCGGCAGGCAGGCGCGTCAGCATCAGATCGTCGAGGATGCCGCCATTCTCGTCGAGCAGCAGCGAATAGCGCGCGCGGTTGAGCGCGAGGCCGGCGATGTCGGCGGGCATCATCGCCTCGAGCGCGGGCACCAGCCCCTCGCCGCGGAACGTGATCTGGCCCATGTGACTGACATCGAACAGGCCGGCGCTTTCGCGCGTCCACAGATGTTCGGCCATGATGCCTTCGAACTGCACCGGCATCCAATAGCCCGCGAATTCGACCATCCGGCCGCCGTGCGCGCGATGCCAGCCGTCGAGCGGCAGCGTCATGGTTTCGATGATTACGTCTTCGTCGTCGTGATCGCTCATCGCGGATCGTCCGTCTTCAAGGGCGATCGTCTCGCCGTGGTGGCGAAACGAACCGGACCCCCTCTGTCACGGAACCTGAGAGCTTTCGCACGGATAACCCGTGCTTACACCTTCGGTGGGCCACGCGTGTCAGCGGGGCCGCTTTCCAGAGCGTCGATGGGTATGCGCGGTCCCTGCTGCCTGAGAGATTCCGGGGTGGTTGCTCCTTCGGCGGCGGATCATGCCTGAAAGGCCATCCGCGCTCTCCCGCGCGCCCACGCCGGTTGCCCGGCATCGACAATTGCGCCTGTGGCGGCGCGCGCGGGGCGAGTCAATCGCCCATCAGTGCTGGCGCGGCCTGCGCGCCGGCAGGGCTTAGCGCTGGGCGTTGTAGCGCAGCTGGTCCTGGGTGAGCTGGAAGCCGACCAGCGCCTCGAAGCTGGCAGCGAGCACGGCCTGACGCACCTCCGGAGTCGCCAGCGGGTCGATCGCGGCATCCTGATCGCCGGCCTTGCGCTTCCGCGTCAGTTGCTCACGCACCGAATCGGGCAAGGTCGCGGCGGCGCGGTTCACGTTTGCGCTCGCCTGGCCTGACGTGCTCGCCAGTGCCTGACCCGGCTCGAAATGGACCGAGACCGCGCCCACGCGCTTCGCCACGACCTGAGTCCCGCCGCGCACGATGGAGATGAAATAGGGCAGCGTCACGTCGCGCGGGCCGTCCGTGCGCGTGCGGCGGGCGCGCACGTCGAAGGTCACGTTGCTGACCACCTCCGCCCCGGTATCGTCGCACGTGCCGCGCACGTTGGTGAGCACCGCCGTCACGTCAATCGCGCTGGCATCGCGGCTGGTCGCCGGATCGAACAGCGTGATGTCCCCCGTGCCGACCGGCACGCCCACGACCGGACAGGCCGAGCGAACCGCCGTGATCCCGACGCCGCCGTCGAGCGAGATGTCGCCGCTCTTGGCACAGCCGCCCGCAAGCAGGAGCAGGGCGAGCGGGGCAACGCCGGCGAACCGAACGGCGGGGCGGCGAGCGTGGGTGCGAAAGGACACGTGCGGAGAAACCTCATGCAATCGGGTACGAAGTGCCCGCGCGCTCATAACCGCCTTCCGTGCGGGCAGGCAATCGCGTAAGCGGCAGGGATGACCGACAAGCCATCGCTCGAACTGCTGATCGCCGCCCCGCGCGGCTTCTGCGCCGGCGTGGATCGCGCGATCCGCATCGTCGAACTGGCGATCGAGAAACATGGCGCCCCCGTCTATGTCCGCCACGAGATCGTCCACAACAAGTTCGTCGTCGACACGCTGAAGGCGAAGGGCGCGGTGTTCGTCGAGGAACTGGACGAGGTGCCCGACGACGCGCCGGTGGTCTTTTCCGCGCATGGCGTGCCCAAGTCGGTGCCGGCCAATGCGGAGGCGCGCGGGCTGGAATATCTCGACGCCACCTGCCCGCTGGTATCCAAGGTGCACCGCCAGGCCGAACGGCTGGTCGCCGCCGGGCGCCACATCCTGTTCATCGGCCATGCCGGCCACCCCGAAGTGATCGGGACGTTCGGCCAGGTGCCCGAGGGCGCGATGACGCTGATCGAGGATGCGGCGGATGCCCAGGCGCTGCAGCCGGCCGATCCCGAGAACCTCGCCTTCCTGACGCAGACGACGCTGTCGGTGGACGATACGGCGGAGGTGGTGCGGATCCTGCAAACCCGTTTCCCGACCATGCAGGCGCCGCGCGGCGAGGACATTTGCTATGCCACGTCGAACCGCCAGGCGGCGGTGAAGGCGATCGCCAGCCAGTGCGATGCCATGCTGGTGATCGGCGCGCCCAATTCGTCCAACTCGCTGCGGCTGGTCGAGGTGGCCGAGCGCGAGGGCATCCGCGCGATGCTGGTGCAGCGCGCCGCGGACCTCGACTGGTCGTTCCTCGAAGGCGTCGGCACCCTGGGGCTGACCGCAGGCGCATCCGCCCCCGAGCTGCTGGTGCGCGAGTTGGTCGACCTGCTGTCGACCCGCTATGCCGTGACCGAGCGGGAAGAGGAAACCACCCGCGAGACGATCGCCTTCAAGCTGCCGCGGTCGCTGGAACAGGCAGCGTAGCATTATCGGACGGACGGCCGTAGCCACGGCCGGGAAGGACGCCCTGTCGATCCGCCGGGGCGAAAAGCGGGGTGTGTGTGGCGGTCTATACTCACGTGTCGGCGGAGGCGCTTGCGACGTTCCTCCTCCAGTACGATGTCGGGGAACTGGTGTCGGCCAAGGGCATCGCCGAGGGTGTCGAGAACTCGAACTACCTTGTCGATACCGCGAAGGGCCGTTTCATCCTGACGCTGTACGAGAAGCGGGTGGCGGCGGACGACCTGCCGTTCTTCATGGCGCTGCTCGACCATCTCGATGCCAAGGGGCTGCCGGTGCCGCCCGCGATCAAGGACCGCGACGGGCGCGAGATCCAGGAGCTGGAAGGGCGCCCCGCCTGCCTGATCAAGTTCCTCCCGGGCGTGTCGCTGTCGCACCCCACGTCGGCGCAGGCGCTGGCCGCCGGCGACGCGATGGGCGCGATGCACCGCGCCGTTGCGGATTTTCCGCTGACGCGCGTCAATTCGATGGGCGTGGAGAGCTGGCGTCCGCTGTTCGAGCGGTGCGGCCGCAGCCTCGATGATATCGCGCCGGGATTGTACGACGATCTCGCCTTCGCGCTGGACCACGTCGAGGCGCGCTGGTTCGCGGGCGAGCTGGACCAGAGCGCGATCCACGCGGACCTGTTCCCGGACAATGTGCTGATGCTGGGCGACAAGGTCACCGGGCTGATCGACTTCTATTTCGCGTGCACCGACATCCGCGTCTATGACCTGGCGGTGATGCATACGGCCTGGTCGTTCGACGCGCAGGGCCGCGGCTTTGACGCGCAGGTCGGCGACGCGCTGATCGCCGGCTATGAGCGGCATTTTCCGCTGTCGTCGGTGGAGCGCGCGCAGTTCACGACGCTCGCCAGCGGATCGTGCATCCGCTTCGCTTTGTCCCGCGCCTGGGACTGGCTCAACACCCCGCCCGACGCCCTGGTCGTGCGCAAGGACCCCCTCGCCTATGTCCGTCGCTTGCAACATTACGACCCTTCGCTGGTGACGCGCGTCGCATGAGTGAGATCACCAAGGTCGAGGCGTTCACCGACGGTGCGTGCAAGGGCAATCCCGGTCCGGGCGGCTGGGGCGCGGTGCTGCGCATGGGCCAGCATGAAAAGGAATTGTCTGGCGGCGAGGCGCTGACGACCAACAACCGCATGGAGCTGACCGCGGCGATCGAGGCGCTGAACGCCTTCACCCGGCCGTGCCATGTCACCGTCTATACCGACAGCCGCTACGTCATGGATGGGCTGACGAAGTGGATCCACGGGTGGAAGCGGAACGGCTGGAAGACGGCGGACAAGAAGCCGGTGAAGAATGCGGAATTGTGGCAGGCGCTGCTGGAGGCGGCGGGCCGCCACAAGGTCGAGTGGCAATGGGTGAAGGGCCACGCCGGGCACCCGGAGAATGAACGCGCGGACCGGCTGGCCAGCGATGCGGCGGTCGAGGCCGGCAAGCGCGGCTGATCGGCGGGCGGGCCGGGGCTAGTCCTTGCGGAAGCGCGCGGGGGCGTAGCGGTCCACATCGATGCCGAGCGTCGGGCGCGCTCCCAGCAGGAGCGATGCGCCGATCGATGCCGCGGCGGGGGCGGTCTGGATGCCGAACCCGCCCTGCCCGCCGAACCAGAAGAAGCCGGGCATGACGGGATCGAAGCCATAGACCGGGAGACGGTCCGGCGCGAAGCTGCGCAGGCCCGCCCATTTGCGCTCCACCTGGACGACGCGCCAGTCGACCGCCTGTTCGAACCGGTCGATCGCGATGGCGACGTCGAGCTCCTCCGGCTGCGCGTCGCCGGGCGTCGCCGGCGTCTCGTCATGCGGGCTGAGCCACAGGCGGCCACCAGCCTCCGGCTTGAAATAGAAATCACCGCCAACATGGACGATGTGGGGGATGCCGGCGGGCGGCGCAGGCTGGGTCGCCAGTTGCACCATGGTGCGGCGATAAGGCTGGATGCCGAGCGGCGCCGCGCCTGCCGTTGCAGCGACCGCATCGGCCCAGGCGCCGGCGGCGTTCACCAGCAGCGCCGCCTGATACCGGCCGCCGGGGGTTTCCAGCTGCCACCCCCGAGCCGTCCACGTCGCACCGGTGAGCGGCGCGCGTAGCACCAGGCTTGCTCCGGCCCGCCGGGCGCGAGCGAGCATGGCGGCATGCAGGGCAGCCACGTCGATATAGGCGCAGCTCGGCTCCATGATGCCGATCGTCCAGCCGTCCCGCAGACCCGCGACGTGATCGCGCGGGTCGACCGGCGTCAGCGCCACCCCGCTGTTGGCAAATTCGGTCAGGAACGCATCGGCCGCGGGCGCATCGGTTGCGCGCCCGATGTGCAGCGAGCCGAGCGGCTCAAGGAAGCCTCCGCTGCGCAGCGCGTCGCCAGACGCCGTCGTCAGCGGCTGGATGCCGGCGCCGCCATAGGTTTCGGACCAGAAGGCGGCGGAGCGGCCGGTTGCGTGGTAGCCGGGCACCTCCTCCGCCTCGAGCAGCAGCACGCGCGCGCGGTCGCCGATCTCGGCCGCGAGCGAGGCGCCGGCCATGCCGGCACCGACGATCGCGATGTCGTACGTCATCCGCGCTGCCCGGCGAGGAAGGCATCAATCGCTGCCAGCGCGCGGTTACGCACGGGATCGGCCTCGCGAAGGATTTCATGCGCTGATTCGGCGCCGAAGCGCTGCACGGTGACGTTGGGCAATCTGTCGGCCACACGCAGCGCGGCGCGCGGGTCGACCAGCCGGTCCTGCTCGGCGACCAGCATCAGGATCGGCAGGGTCAGCGTCTTCAGCCGCGGATCATTCTGCTGCGCCAGGGTGGAGGCAAAGGCGCGGGCCAGCCAGCGCCAGCTTGGCGGGCCGAGCTGAAGCCCCGGCGCCTGCTCATACCACCATTGCTCGTCGGCATAGCGATGCGCGTCGGCGGTGAGCAATTGCTGTCGGTCGAAGCGGCTGCCGGGCCGTTCATTGGCCTTCCATGCCGCGCGCGCGGGGTTGCCGATCCTGCACATCGCGCGCGCCACCCAGGCCGCAACATGTGCCGGGAACGGCGAGCGAAGGCCGAGCATCGGGGCGATCAACACCGCCGCCGCCGGATCGATCACCCGGTCGAGGAGGGCGCCGAGCACCAGGTGGCCGCCCATCGAATGGCCCATGACGATGCGCGGGCCGGGCGCGTCCCAACTGCGCCAGAAGGCGGCGAGATCGTCCACCAGCGGCGCGAAATCCTCGACATGCCCGACATGGGGGTTGGGTGACAGGCGCCCCGACCCGCCCTGCCCGCGCCAGTCCAGCGCGGTGACCGACCAGCCGGCACGATGCCAGTGATCGAACGATTCCAGATATTTCTCGAACACGTCGCCGCGACCGGTCTGGAACAGGATGGCGCCGCGCCCGCTGCCGGGCCAGTCAAAGCGCCGCAGCGGCCAGCCGTCGGGCGCGCGCCAGTAAGACACCGTCGCGTCGTCCGGTATCGCCCGGCGGATCGGGGGATGCGTGTTCATGATGAAGCGGCTTGGTTACGGTTTCGCAAGCCATTCCGTCTAGTGGCCCTTTTCCATGGGGTGGGAATTTCTTTCCTGGGCGCTGCCGCTGGGACTCGCGCTGCTGCTGGTTTCGGCCGGCATCGAAGACGCGCGTGTGCGCGAGATCGCCAATTGGAAGAACGCGGCGATCGCCTTGCTCGCGCCGCTATGGTGGGTGTCGATCGGCATGGCGCCGTGGCCCGACATGGCGATCCAGGTCGGCGTTGCGCTGATCGTGCTCGCCACCTTCTGCGTCGCCTTTCACTTCGGGTGGATGGGCGGCGGCGACGTGAAGATGATCGCCGCGCTGGCGCTCTGGGTGCCGGTACCGGCGCTGATCCAGATCCTGCTGGTCATGTCGATCGTCGGCGGCCTCATCACAGTCGTGATGCTGATCGACCACAGAATTCGCAAGACCGCGGGCAATCCCGAAGTCCCTTATGGCGTGGCGATCGCAATAGCCGGACTGATGATCCTGCGCGAACCGCTTCTTAACCACTTTACCTTATGATGCCACAGCATGGACAGAACTGGCCAGCGCTGATGCGAAAGGCACGATGATCAATGGATAGTCGCAAGCTCATATTGCTGGTGGGGGCACTCATCGTTGCGGCGGTGACGGCTTTCATGGCGCGCACGCTGATCATGGGCTCGAGCGCGCCGCAGGCCTCCGCCGTTCCCGGCGATCCGGCGATGGTGCCGCAGGGCCCCAAGGTGCTGGTCGCCACGCGCGCGCTGCCGGTCGGCACGATCATCGATCCCGGCGCGGTCAAGTTTCAGCCGTGGCCGGCCGAACTGGTCGAGGGCGCCTATTTCCAGGAAGGCGCCGAGTTCGACATGAAGGCGGTGATCGGCACCGTGGTGCGCAACCCGATCACGGCAGGCCAGCCGGTGACCCAGGGCGCGCTGGTGAAGCCGGGAGATCGCGGCTTCCTGGCGGCGGCGCTGGGGCCTGGCATGCGCGCCGTCACCGTGCCGGTATCGACGCAATCCTCCGTCGCTGGCTTCGTCTTTCCGGGCGACCGGATCGACCTGCTGCTGACGCAGGAGGTCGAGGGTGGTGGCGACGGCCCGCCGCTGAAGGCGGCCGAGACGATCATGCGCAACCTGCGCGTGCTGGCCACCGATCAGCGTACGAGCCAGGAAAAGGACGAGGCCGGCAATACCGTCGTGCAGACCTTCTCCACCGTGACGATCGAGGCGACGCCCAAGATCGCGGAGGAAATCGCCGTGGCGCAGACGCTCGGCTCGCTGTCGCTGTCGCTGCGATCGATCGCCGACAATGCCGCAGAGCTCGAACAGGCGATCGCCTCGAGCGACGTGAAGGTGCCGGATGGCTCCGACGTCAAGGCCGAGCGCGCGATGATGCTGCAACTCGCCAGCGCACCGCAGACGGGCAATCCAACCTATGCGGTCGGCGCCGACGTGTCGCGCTTCCAGCGCCGCACGGTGCCGGGCCGTACGGAACAGCCGGGGGCGATAGTAAGCACCGCAGGGCCGATAGCGGGGTCACCGCCCGCCACCTATCCGGGAGCGCCAGCGCGCGTGTCGGGCCCGGTGGTCCGCATCGCCCGCGGCAACAATGTGACCGAAGTGCCGGTCGGGGGGAAGAACTGAGATGCGTTTCCGCTCATCAGCCATGAAATGGCCGGCCGCCGCCGCGCTCGGCGTGGTCGCCATCGGGGGAACGCCTGCCGCGGCCCCGGCGCAGAATGCCGCCGCACGGGGGCCGTCCTCCGTCCTTCAGATCGCTACCAATCGCGGCCAGCTGATCACCCTGTCGCGCCCGATGAGCGACCTATTCGTCGCCAATCCGGAGATTGCCGACGTCCAGGTCCGCTCGCCCACGCAGCTCTATGTGTTCGCCAAGAAACCGGGTGAGACGACGATCTCCGCCACGGCGAAGGGCGGCGCGGTGGTGTATGCAAGCACGGTTCGCGTCGGCAACAATTTCGACTCGCTCAGCCAGATGCTGTCGCTTGCCATGCCGGAGGCGGCCGTGACCGCCACGACGATGAACGGCATCATCCTGCTGACCGGCACCGTCGCCAATCCCGAGGATGGCGCCGAGGCAGAACGCCTGGTCCAGGCATTCGTCGGCGAGGAGGTGCGGGTCGTCAGCCGCCTGCGCACCGCGACGCCGCTGCAGGTCAACCTGCAGGTGCGCTTCGCCGAAGTGAGCCGCAGCTTCGTCAAGAACATCGGCAGCAACCTGTCGACGATCGATGGCTCCGGCGGGTTCAAGTTCGGCATCGGCAGCGGCCGTCCGCCGGCCAGCTACGTGACGACCGATCCCAACCTGCCACTCGGCGTCGGCCAGAGTGTTCAGGGCTATACGATCGACCCGATCACCCGCCAGATCGTGCAGCGCCCCGGGACGACGATCACGCCGGGCCGGGAGCGCACCACCATCGGCTATCTGACCCGGCTTCTTGGTCTCGACCTGGTCGGCGCGCTCGATCTGGGCGAACGGATCGGCCAGGTGACGAGCCTCGCCAACCCCAATCTGACCGCGCTTTCCGGTGAGACGGGCACCTTCCTTGCCGGGGGTGAGATCCCGATCCCGATCGCGCAGGGACTGGGCGGCGTTGGCGTCGAATACAAGCAATATGGCGTCAGCCTGGCGTACACGCCGACGGTGCTGTCGGACGGCCGCATCTCTCTGCGGGTTCGGCCGGAGGTTTCGCAGCTCGATTATTCCAACGCCGTGACCGTGGGCGGCGCCCAGGTGCCCGGCCTGACGACGCGGCGTACCGAAACGACGGTCGAACTCGGGTCCGGCCAGAGCTTCATGATCGCGGGGCTGCTGCAGAACAATCACAACAATTCGATCGAAAAGACCCCGGGCGTCGGTGACATTCCGATCCTTGGCGCGCTGTTCCGTTCCAACGGTTTCCAGCGCAACGAGACCGAGCTGGTGATCGTCATCACGCCGTATCTGGTGCAGCCGGTCAACGGCAACGACATCAAGCTGCCGACCGACGGGTACAAATCCCCCACCGATGTGGAGCGCGTGCTGCTGGGGCAATTGTCGGCCGGTACGACGGGCGGCGAGCGGCCCAAGCCGTCGCTGGAGGCCGGCCCGCCGGTCGCACCCGCAATCGGCGCGGTGACGCCGATCACGCCCGCAGCACCGCCGATGCTGCCCGGCGCCGGACCCGAGCCCAAGGCGGTCGCCGGCGACAAGGGCAAGAAGGACCGCAAGAGCAAGGGCGCCGCCCCGGCCCCCGGCTTCTCGTTCAATTGATGATCATGGTCAGGAACAGCATCATGCTCTCGCGCACTATTCTCCCCTGCCTTGCCCCCGCGCTGCTGCTCAGCGCGTGCGGCGGCACGGCCAACCGCGGCCTGGAATCGGTTCACCAGCCGGTCGTCTCGCGCGCCGACTATGCCTTTGACGTCGGGGCGGGCCCCGAGGGGCTGGCGCCCGGCGAGGCGCAACGGCTTGGCGCCTGGATGGGCTCGCTCAAGGTCGGCTACGGCGACCGGATATCGGTCGATGATCCGGCACGCGATCCGGCGACCCGCGCGGATGTGGCCGCGGCCGCGGCCCGATTTGGCCTGCTCATCGCGGACGAGGCGCCGGTCACCGCTGCGCCGATCGCGGCCGGGACGGCACGCGTCGTCGTCAGCCGCGCGCGCGCCTCTGTGCCGGGCTGTCCGGACCACAGCCGGATGTACCAGCCCGATTTCGAGGGGCACACCGGGTCCAACCACGGCTGCGCGGTGAATTCCAATCTCGCCGCGATGGTCGCGAACCCGACTGATCTGGTGCGCGGAGAAACCACGCGCGGCCTGTCCGATCCGGCGGTCGCGACCAAGGCGATCGACCGCTTCCGCAAGGCCGAGCCGACCGGCGGCGGTGGCACCGCGGTTCGCAGCGAAAGCACGGGAGGCCAAGCGAAATGAACGCGCCATGGAAGCCGGCGGGCGCCGCCGCTCGCGAAGATTTCGTCGCCTATGTCTGCGACGAGGGGACGGCCAACACGCTGCGGCCGATCGCCAGCGAACTCGGCTGGTCGGCGGAGAAGGTGCACAAGGGCGGCCTGCGCAATGCGGTGCAATCCCTGTCGGTCACCGCCTCGCCGCACATCCTGTTCGTCGACCTGGCGGAATCGGGCGATCCGCTGAACGACATCAATTCGCTTGCCGAGGTCTGCGAGCCGGGGACGATCGTGATCGCGGCGGGGCAGGTCAATGACGTCCGCCTGTACCGCGATCTCGTCGCGAGCGGCATCCAGGATTATCTGCTGAAGCCGCTGAGCGGCGACGTGCTGCGCGAGGCGTTTTCGCAGGCGCAGGCGCTGCTGAACGCGCCCAAGGTGATCGACACGGCGGCGGAGCACCCGCATTGCTCGGTCGCGGTCATTGGCACGCGTGGCGGCGCCGGCGCGTCGACCATCGCGACGTCGCTGGCCTGGTTGATGAGCCAGAAGGAGCGCCGCTCCACCGCGCTGCTCGATCTCGACGTGCATTTCGGCACCGGTGCCCTGGCGCTCGATCTGGAACCCGGCCGCGGGCTGACCGACGCCATCGAGAATCCGAGCCGCATCGACGGGCTGTTCATCGAACGCGCGATGGTGCGCGCGTCGGACAAGCTGGCCGTGCTGTCGGCCGAGGCGCCGATCAATTCCCCGATCATGACCGATGGCGGCGCATTCCATCAATTGCAGGATGAGATGCGCGCCGCGTTCGAATGCACGGTCGTCGACCTGCCGCGATCGATGCTGGTGAACTACCCGCATCTGGTGAAGGATGCGCAGACGATCGTCCTGGTGACCGAGCTGACGCTGGCTGCCGCGCGCGACAGCATTCGCCTGCTATCGTGGCTGAAATCCAATGCGCCGGACGCCCAGGTGCTGGTGCTGGCCAACAAGGTGCATCCCGGCCAGCAGCTGGAGATCAGCCGCAAGGATTTCGAAACCTCGATCGAGCGCAAGATCGACTTCGTGGTGCCGTTCGACCAGAAGCTGGCCGCGCAGGCCGCGAAGCTGGGCAAGCCGCTGTACGAGGTGGGCAAGGCCTCCAAGACGGTGGCGCCGATCGTCGATCTGGTGACCCGCCTGTGCTTCATTTCCGATGATAGTGCGCCGGCCAAGGCCAAGGCGCCGCGTCGGGCCGGCACGTCGCTGATGGGCAAGTTCGCCGACCTCAAGGGTCTGGTGCCCAAGCGAGCCGCCAAGAAATGATCCTGCGCGGGCGCCCTGAAGAGGGGCCTGCCCTGCTGTTGCCAGGAGAACGGACCAAGACATGCCCCTGTTACCGGTGATCCTTCTCGCGATCGGCGCGCTCACCACATTGGGCCTGTTGTTCTTCGCCTTGAGCGGACCGTCGACGCAGCGCGCCGGCGACCGGCGGCTGTCCGCGGTCCGCGACCGCCACTCGCCCAACGCGAACACCGCCGTCGAAGTGCAGATGCGGCGGATCACCGGGCGGACCGCGACCAGGACCGACCAGGCAGCGATGCGCTTCCTGCCCCGGCCCGAGGAGTTGCAGAAGCGCCTGGCGATGACCGGCAAGCCATGGACCGTCGGCCAATATGGCGCGACGACGCTGGGCATCTTCGTGGGAACGCTGCTGCTCCTGCTGCTGCTGGGCTTTCCGTTGCTGCTGGCGCTCTTTCTGGGCCTCGGCATGGGCGCTGGCATCCCGCACTTCGCGGTCGGCTATGTCATCAATAAGCGTGTGAAGGCGTTCAACGCCAAGTTCCCGGATGCGATCGAGCTTCTGGTGCGCGGCCTGCGTTCAGGGTTGCCGATCACCGAGACGATGGCGGTCGTGGGTAGCGAGGTGGAGGGCCCCGTCGGGGAGGAGTTCCGCGCCGTCGCCGACAAGATGAAGATCGGCCGTTCGATGGACGTCGCGCTGCAGGAAACGGCAGACCGGCTGGGCACCAAGGAATTCCAGTTCTTCGTCATCACCATCGCGATCCAGCGGGAGACCGGCGGCAACCTCGCCGAAACGCTGCAGAACCTGGCGACCGTGCTGCGCCAGCGCGCGCAGATGAAGCTGAAGATCAAGGCCATGTCGTCGGAATCGAAGGCGTCGGCGATGATCATCGGCGCCCTTCCGTTCATCGTGTTCATCCTGATCTGGTTCGTGAACAGCGCGTACATGCAGAACTTCTTCGTCGACCAGCGACTGATCGTCGCCGGTGTCGGGGGGATGATCTGGATGTCGATCGGCGCCTTCATCATGGCCAAGATGGTCAGCTTCGAGATCTGATATGGAACCCACGCAGACCCCAACGCTGCTCGGTGTCGACGTCCTGTGGGTCGCGACCATCCTGGCGGCGATCGCAGCCGGTGCCGTCCTCGTCGCAATCTATGCCGCGCTCAGCGTCCGCGATCCGATGGCGAAGCGCGTCAAGGCGCTGAACGACCGGCGCGAGCAGTTGAAGGCCGGCATCACCGCCTCGACCAGCAAGCGCCGGGCGAAGCTGGTCCAGAAAAGCGAGAGCGCCGACAAGATCCGCGACATCCTGGAATCGCTGAAGGTTCTGCAGGACAGCCAGGTCAAGGAAGCGCAGACCAAGCTGCTGCAGGCGGGCATCCGCAAGAAGGAATGGGCAGTCGGCGTCATCTTTGGCCGCCTTGTCCTGCCGATCGTCCTGGGCGGCTTCATGGTCTTCGTCGTCTATGGCACCGACACGTTCGGCGACTGGAGCCCGCTGAAGCGCTACGGCCTTGTCGCCTGCACCTTCATCCTCAGCTACAAGGCGCCTGACCTTTACCTGAAGAACAAGATCACCAAGCGGTCGGACGCGATCCGCAAGGGCTTGCCCGACGCGCTCGACCTGCTGGTGATCTGCGCCGAAGCGGGCCTGACGGTGGACGCGGCCTTTCACCGCGTGGCGAAGGAACTGGGCAAGGCCTATCCGGAGCTCGGCGACGAATTTGCCCTGACCGCGATCGAGCTCGGCTTCCTCACCGACCGGCGTGCGGCGTTCGAGAACTTCGCCCATCGCGTGGCGCTGGACGAGGTGAAGGGCATCGTCACCACAATGGTCCAGACCGAGAAGTACGGCACGCCGCTGGCCAGCGCGCTGCGCGTCCTCTCCGCCGAATTCCGCAACGAGCGCATGATGCGCGCGGAGGAAAAGGCGGCGCGGCTGCCGGCGATCATGACGGTGCCGTTGATCCTCTTCATCCTGCCGGTGCTGTTCATCGTCATCCTGGGGCCGGCCGCCTGCTCGATCAGCGACTCCTTCGTCAACGGCAACATATAACAGGCGGGAACGCACGATCCGCGGCATCGTTGAACCTGCGTAACAGGAGGTTCGTCATGCTCTTCAGCACCCCCACGCAGTGGCTGGCGCTTGCCGTCGCGTTGATCGCTGGCTGGCTGTTCGGTCTCGCCAGTCATCCCGGCGGGCGCAAGTGGAAGCAGCGTTATGCCGATGAGCGCGACGTCCACAGCCGCAACCGCAAGGATTTCGACAGCCGCCTGGCGGAGCGGGACGCGCGGATCAAGGAACTGGAGCGCGAGAATGCGCGCCTCGCGGCGGCAACGCCGGGCGCACCGGTTGCGCCCAGCGCACCCGTGGTCACCGAGACGCACGTCCGCGAGCCTGTCGCGCCGAACCGCACGGTGGCGCAATCGGCGGCGCGCCCCGCCGGCACGACGCGGGCGCGCTGGTTCGACTGGAACAATCGCGCCACGACGAGCAGCTGAGCGCGGCGTGATCTGCCGCTGCTGAGCTGGACGTAAAAGAGGCCTCGCCGCGAGGATTTGCGGCGGGCCCTCTTTTATGTGGACAGCGGAGCGCATCGGACCGGCCTACCCGGCCCGATCGCTCCGTTGCACCTTACGCCTTGCGGCCGCTCTTCAGCGCCGCCTGCGCCGCGGCGAGGCGGGCGATCGGGACGCGATAGGGCGAGGCCGATACGTAATCGAGCCCGACGCTTTCGCAGAAGGCGATCGATGCCGGATCGCCGCCATGCTCACCGCAAATGCCGAGCTTCAGGTTCGGCTTGGTCGCCCGGCCACGCTCCGCCGCCAGGCTGATCAATTCGCCGACGCCCTCGACGTCGATGCTGACGAACGGGTCCTTCGGGTAGATGCCCTGCTCGACATAGGAGCCGAGGAAGCGGCCGGCGTCGTCGCGGCTGACGCCGAGCGTCGTCTGCGTCAGATCGTTGGTGCCGAAGGAGAAGAACTCGCCCGCCTCCGCGATCTCGCCCGCACGCAGCGCCGCGCGCGGCAGCTCGATCATCGTGCCGACCAGATATTCGACGGTCTTGCCACGCTCCTCGAACACCGCCTTTGCCGTGCGATCGACGACCGCCTTCATCAGCTCCAGCTCGCGCTTGGTGGCGACGAGCGGGATCATGATCTCCGGGATCGGCGCCTCGCCAGACTTGTCGGCGACGTCGAGCGCCGCCTCGAAGATCGCGCGGGCCTGCATCTCGTAGATTTCGGGATAGGTGACGCCGAGGCGGCAGCCGCGATGGCCGAGCATCGGGTTGAATTCGTGCAGCTCGGCCGCGCGACGCTTCAGCACGTCGACGTCGACCCCGGCCGCCTTGGCAACCTCGCTGAACTCCGCCTCTTCGTGCGGCAGAAATTCGTGCAGCGGCGGATCGAGCAGGCGCACCGTGACGGGGAGCCCGGCCATCACCTCGAAGATCTCGGCGAAGTCGCTGCGCTGTTCGGGGAGCAACCGTTCGAGCGCGACGCGGCGGCCGGCCTCGTCCTCGGCGAGGATCATCTGGCGCACCGCGGTGACGCGATCCGCCTCGAAGAACATATGCTCGGTGCGGCATAGGCCGACGCCCTCGGCGCCGAAATCGCGCGCGGTGCGGCAGTCGAGCGGCGTTTCGGCGTTGGCGCGCACCTTCAGGCGGCGGACCGCATCGGCCCATTCCATCAGCGTGCCGAAATCGCCCGCCAGCTCCGGCTGGATGGTGGCGACTTCACCCGCCATCACTTCGCCTGTCGCGCCGTCGATGGTGAGAAGGTCGCCCTCCTTCACCTCACGGCCGCCGACGCGCGCGATCTTCGCCTTGGCGTCGATCGAGAGCGCGCCAGCGCCGGAGACGCAGGGGCGGCCCATGCCGCGCGCCACCACGGCGGCGTGGCTGGTCATGCCGCCGCGCGCGGTGAGGATGCCCTTTGCCGCGTGCATGCCGTGAATGTCCTCCGGGGAGGTTTCGGTGCGCACGAGGATCACGGCCTTGCCGTCGGCGGCCCACTTTTCGGCCGCGTCGGCGGTGAACACCGCCGCACCGCTCGCCGCGCCCGGCGAGGCCGGCAGCCCCTTGGTCAGCACGTCGCGTGCCGCCTCAGGATCAAGCGTCGGGTGTAGCAGCTGATCGAGCGCCTGCGGATCGACGCGCGCGATCGCTTCCTCGCGGGTGATGAGGCCTTCGGCGGCCATGTCGACCGCGATCTTCAGCGCCGCCTTCGCGGTGCGCTTGCCCGAGCGGGTCTGGAGCATCCAGAGCTTGCCCTGCTGCACCGTGAATTCGATGTCCTGCATGTCGCGGTAATGCCGCTCCAGCTGGTCGAACACGGCGGCAAGCTCGGTATAGGCGGCGGGAAGCGCCTCCTCCATGCTGAGCGGCTTGGCGCCCGCCTCTTCACGCGCGGCCTTGGTCAGATATTGCGGGGTGCGGATGCCGGCGACGACGTCCTCGCCCTGCGCATTGATCAGGAATTCGCCGTAATAGGCATTGTGGCCGGTCGAGGGGTCACGCGTGAAGGCGACGCCGGTCGCCGACGTGTCGCCCATGTTGCCGAACACCATCGCCTGCACGTTGACGGCGGTGCCCCAGCTGCCGGGAATGTCGTTGAGGCGGCGATAGACCTTGGCGCGGTCCGACTGCCAGGAGCCGAACACGGCGCCGATCGCGCCCCACAGTTGGTCATGCACGTCCTGCGGGAACGGCTTGCCCTGCTGCTGCTCGACCAGGCCCTTGAACTCGGCGACCAGCGCCTTGAGGTCAGCCGCCGACAGCTCGGTATCGAGAGTGAAGCCCTTGTCTTCCTTGGCGATTTCCAGCGCCTCTTCGAACGCGCCGTGATCGAGGCCGAGCACGACGTCCGAATACATCTGGATGAAGCGGCGATAGCTGTCCCAGGCGAAACGCTCATCGCCGCTGGCGCTGGCGAGCCCCTCGACGGTCTGGTCGTTGAGGCCGAGGTTGAGGACGGTGTCCATCATGCCCGGCATCGAGACGCGGGCGCCGGAGCGGACCGAGACCAGCAGCGGGTCGGTGGCGTCGCCGAACGTCTTGCCGGTGATCGCCTCGATATGGGCGATGCCCTGGGCCACTTCGGCGCGCACGCTGTCGGGAAAGGTTTCGCCTTCCTCATAATAGCGGGTGCACATGGCGGTGCTGATGGTGAAGCCAGGAGGGACCGGGAGGCCGATGGAGGCCATTTCGGCGAGGTTCGCGCCCTTGCCGCCCAAGAGGTTCTTGTCCCCGCTACCACCGTCGGAAACGCCGCCACCGAAGCGGTAGACGTACCGTTCATCCGCCTGGGTCTTGACCGCGGTCGCCATGGGTTATCGCCTCCTGAAACTCGTTATGTGCGTCGCAACACACGCCCGGACGCCGGATTGCAAGTACAAAGCGGCACCCAAACAGATGTAACCGTTTACCCCCTCACCCTTCGATGCGGGAGAAGTCAGCGACCGCGTGAACCGCCGCGCGGACCCGCGCCAACAACGCCAGACGGCCGGCACGTTTTCCAGAATCGGCATCGTTTACGGTCACTTGGTCGAAGAATGCGTCGATCGGCGCGCGCAGAGTCGCGAGCGCAGCCATCGCCGCCTCGAAATCCTCGTTGGCGATCGCATCGGCCGAGGCAGGTTCGGCCGCATCCAGCGCGGTGACCAGAGCAGCTTCGGCCGGTTCCCGGTCATAATCGGCCGCGGATGGCGCGGCGTCGGCCAGATAATCTTCCTTCTTCAGGATATTGGCCGCGCGCTTGTAGCCAGCGAGGAGGTTTGCGCCATCCTCGGTCCCGACGAACGACTGCAACGCCTTCACCCGCGCGAGCAGGCGGACGAGATCGTCCTCCCCGCCGAGCGCGAACACCGCGTCGATCAGATCGTGGCGAACGCCGGCTTCGCGCTGCTGAACCTTGAGGCGGTCGGCGAAGAAATCGAGCACGTCGCCGCTGACGATGCGTGACAGCGGGAAGCGGAGGCCGTTGTCGAGGATCAGCGCGAGGATGCCCAAGGCGGAGCGACGAAGCGCGAACGGATCCTTGGAGCCGCTGGGCTTCAGGTCGGCGCCGAAGAACTGGGTGATGCTGTCGAGCTTGTCCGCCAGCGACACGGCCACGGTCACCGGCGCGGTGGGGACGTCGTCGCCCTGCCCAACCGGCTTGTAGTGATCGCGGATCGCCTCGGCGACTTCGGCGGGTTCGCCCTGCGCGGCGGCGTAATAGCCGCCCATCAGGCCCTGAAGCTCAGGGAATTCGCCGACCATGCCGGTGACGAGGTCGGCCTTGGCGAGGCGCGCGGCGCGCTCGGCGAGGTCGGGGTTCGCGCCCTTGACGATGCCTTCCTCGGCCAGCCAGCGGGCGAGGTTTGCGACACGCTCTACCTTGTCGGCGACGGTGCCGAGCTTTTCGTGGAAGACGATCTTTTCCAGCTTCTTCGCCTGATCGGCGAGCGGCACCTTGAGATCGGTCTCGTAGAAGAAGCGCGCGTCGGAGAGGCGCGCGGCGAGCACCTTGCGGTTGCCCTCCACGATCCGCTCGCCGCCGTCCGCCGCATCGATGTTCGCGGTGCAGACGAAGGCGTTGGCGAGCGCGCCGCCGGCGTCGCGGCAGACGAAATACTTCTGGTTCACGCGCGCGGTGAGCTGAATCACCTCGGGCGGCACGTCGAGGAACGCCGCGTCGAAGCGGCCGAGCAGCGGCACCGGCCATTCGGTGAGGCCGGCGTTTTCGCTGACCAGCCCCTCATCCTCGACCAGCGTGAGGCCGGCCATGTTGGCGGCGAGCTTCGCACCGAGCGCGATGGTGGCGCGGCGTTCGTTCTGGTCGACGATGACGTGGCAGGCGCGCAGCTTCTCGACATAGTCGGCCGCGCTGCCGATGGTGATGACGCCGGGGTGATGGAAGCGGTGGCCGACGGTGGCCGCGCCGCTTTCGACGCCGGCGATCGCGCAGGGCACCACATCGTCACCGAACAGCGCGATGATGCCCTGCAGCGGGCGGACCCAGCGCGGGCTTTCGGTGGAGATCGACGCCTCGCCCCAGCGCATCGACTTGGGCCAGGGGAAGGCGCGGATGATCGCGGGGATCGCGTCAGCCAGCACATCGGCGGTGGCGCGCCCGGGCTTGTCGATCACCGCGAACAAGGTGGCGCGGCCCTTCACCTCGCGGGTCTGCAGCGCGTCGCGCGTCAGGCCGGCCTTGCGCAGGAAGCCTTCGACCGCAGCGTCAGGCGCGTCGGCGGGCGGGCCCTTCAGCTCCTCGCTCACCGCCGCAGTCTCAGCCGGCAGGTCGCGCGCGATCAGCGCCAGGCGGCGCGGCGTCGCGTAGGTGACGAGTTCGGCCGCCTTCAGGCCAGCCTTGGCGAGTTCGGCGGTGAACAGGCGGGCGAGATCCTCGCGCGCCTTGTCCTGCATGCGCGCCGGGATTTCCTCCGAGCGCAGTTCGAGCAGAAAATCGGTCATGCCGCGCTCCAGTTCGGGAAGCGGGCTTTCCAGCCCTCGGCATTCTTTTCCATATACGCCGTGCAGGCACCCTTCGCGAGATCGCGGACGCGGCCGATATAGGCCTGACGCTCGGCGACGGAGATGACGCCGCGCGCGTTCAGCAGGTTGAAGATGTGGCTCGCCTCGATCGCCTGCTCATAGGCCGGGATCGGCAGCTTCGCGGCGAGGCAATTCTCGCACTCGGCCGCCGCCTTGCGGAACAGGTCGAACAAAGTGTCGGTATCGGCGACCTCGAAATTCCAGGTCGACATCTGCCGCTCATTCTCGAGGAACACGTCGCCGTAGGAGACGCCGGCGTCGTTGAAGCGCAGGTCATACACATTGTCGACGTTCTGGATGTACATCGCCAGCCGTTCGAGCCCGTAGGTGAGCTCGCCCGCGACGGGCTTGCAGTCAAAGCCGCCCATCTGCTGGAAATAGGTGAACTGGGTCACCTCCATCCCGTCGCACCACACTTCCCAGCCGAGGCCCCAGGCGCCCAAGGTCGGGCTTTCCCAGTCATCCTCGACGAAGCGGATGTCGTGGCGGGTGAAATCGATGCCGATCGCCGCGAGGCTGCCGAGATACAGCTCCTGCAGATCGGGCGGGCTTGGCTTCAGGATCACCTGATATTGGTAATAATGCTGCAGCCGGTTCGGGTTCTCGCCATAGCGGCCATCGGTCGGCCGGCGGCTGGGCTGAACGAAGGCGGCGTTCCACGGCTCCGGGCCGAGCGCGCGCAGCGTCGTGGCGGGGTGAAAGGTGCCAGCGCCCATGCGCATGTCATAGGGTTGCAGAATGGCGCAGCCCCGCGCTCCCCAATAGGAATGGAGGCGCAGGATCATGTCCTGGAAGCTTAACGGCGCGTCTGTTGAGGTGGCGTTCATCGCGCGCCGGGCAATGGCGGATGGCTCGCCAACAGGCAAGGCCCCCGCTAGGCTGGCTGCGCCCCGACCAAGGAAGGTTGCCAAGACCCGTGTTACGACCCTTCACCTCTTTGTTCGCCGCCCTCGGCCTTGCCTTCACCCTGCCCGCCTGCGCGCAGCCGGCGCCGGTGGTGCAGCAGGACGCCGACCCCGCGCTGTGGGTGGTGCGCGACAAGGATACGACGATCTACCTCTTCGGGACGATCCACGTCCTGAAGCCGGGCCTGTCTTGGTTCGACGAGGCGGTGAAGAAGGCGTTCGACCGGTCCGGCACGCTGGTGCTGGAGATGGTCGAGCCGGACAAGGAGACGCAGGAGCGTGTCGTCGTGTCTAAGGCGTTCGACCCGTCCGGCCAGTCGCTGATCGAGAAGCTGCCCGAGGACAAGCGCCAGCCGTTCCTGAAGGCATTGGAAGACAACAAGCTGCCGCGCGCGACGTTCGAGCGGATGCAGCCGTGGTTCGCCGCGATCAGCCTGTCGGCGCTGCCGGTGCAGAAGCTGGGCTATGACGCCAGCAACGGGCCCGAAGGCGTGCTGACCAAGGCGGCCAAGGCGCAGAAGAAGCAGGTCATCGGGCTGGAGACGTTCGAGGGCCAAATGTCGATTTTCGATTCGCTGTCGCAGAAGGCGCAGCTCGAGCTGCTGACGTCGACGGTGGAGGAGCTGCCCAAGGCGGGCGAGACGATGGACCGGATGGTGTCCGATTGGGCCAAGGGCAATCCCGATGGCCTGGCCAAGACGATGAACGACAGCCTGAAGGATTCGCCGGAGGTGAACAAGGCGCTGCTGGTCGATCGCAACGCCAAATGGGCGGCGTGGATCGCGGAGCGGATGCGCACACCCGGCCGCGTCTTCATCGCGGTGGGCGCGGGACACCTCGCCGGGCCCGACAGCGTTCAGGCGCAGCTGGGGAAGTACAGACTGAAGGCGGTGCGGGTTAAGTATTGAGCCCGGGGCAGCGGCGGGTCCGCGCCAGTGGCGGGGAGTGCCGCGAGGATTGCCTTTCGCGCCCCTGCCCGCTATGCGCGCCCGCTTCCGGCCATGGTCATCCCTGGAGGCGTGGCGCGGAAGGACATACATGAGTTTCGGAGAATATTGATGAGCGACCAGCTGACGCTCGCAGCCGAGACGCGTGACCGGGTTGGCAAGGGAGCCTCCCGGGCGCTGCGTCGTGACGGCCGCGTACCCGCCGTGATCTACGGCCAGAACAAGGAACCGACCTCGATCCATCTCGAGGAAAAGGCGCTTGTGAAGGCACTGGGCACCGGCCACTTCATGAACACCGTCGTGATGATCAACGGTGAGCGCACCCTGCCCAAGGACGTGCACTTCCACCCGGTCACCGACCGTCCGGTTCACGTCGACTTCCTGCGCATCAGCGCGCACACGACCGTCACCGTTGCGGTGCCGGTGGTGTTCGTCGACGAGGAAGAAGCCCCGGGCCTCAAGAAGGGCGGCGTGCTGAACGTCGTTCGTCACGAGCTGGAGCTGGTGTGCGACGCGAGCGACATCCCGTCGGAAGTCACGATCTCGCTGAAGGGCCTGGAAGTGGGCGATTCGCTCCACATTTCGGCCGTGACGCTGCCCAAGGGCACGACGTCGGCGATCGACGACCGCGACTTCACCATCGCGACGGTGGTTGCACCGTCGGCGCTGAAGTCGTCCGAGGGCGACACGTCGACCGAGGCGACCGAGGAAGCTGCGGGCGAGTAATATCGTCCTGTGCCGCCCGGGGCGGCACGGATTCGCGGGCGGGTGGCGGCGACGCCCCCCGCCCGTTTTCGTTTGGGCGCCAAGCGGCACGCCCGTGACAGGGCGCTGACGCGCCAGTGAGACGATGGGATCGGTGATGCAGCTATGGGTCGGCCTGGGCAATCCGGGCCCGCAATATGCGATGCAGCGGCACAATGTCGGCTTCATGGCCGTCGATGCGATCGCCGAGGTGCATGATTTCGGCGCGACGGCGAAGAAGTTCCAGGGCTGGGTGCGCGAGGGCCGGCTAGGCAACGAGAAGGTGCTGCTGCTGAAGCCCGCGACCTTCATGAACGAAAGCGGGCGCAGCGTTGCCGAGGCGCTGCGTTTCTACAAGCTGGGCGTCGAGGCGCTGACGGTGTTCCACGACGAGCTGGACCTGGCGCCGATGAAGGTGAAGGTGCGGATGGGCGGCGGGCTGGCGGGGCACAATGGCCTGCGCTCGATCGACCAGCATCTGGGGCCGGATTTTCGCCGCGTGCGCATCGGCATCGGTCATCCCGGGCACAAGGACCGGGTGACTGGCCATGTGCTGGGCAATTACGCCAAGAGCGAGATCGATGCGCTGACCGACCTGCTCGGCGCGCTCGCCTCCGAGGCGCCGACGCTGGCGGCGGGGGACGACGTGCGGTTCATGAACGACGTGGCGCTGCGGCTGCAGGGCTGAGGGGGCGGCGGGGGTTGCCCCTCCACCCGGCCTTCCCCGTCGCCCTTCCCCATTGGCGCGCCGCGCGATAACGGATCGAGCCATGTTGTTTCCGCCCGCCTCCTGCCCGCGCCTCGTGGTGAAGATCGGCTCGGCGCTGCTCGTCGACCCGTCGGGCGCAGTGCGGCGCGACTGGCTGGCGGGGATTGCCGCCGATGTCGCGGCGCGCGCCGACACGGGGCAGCAGGTGGCGATCGTCTCCTCGGGCGCGATTGCGCTGGGCGCACGGCGGCTGGGACTGCCGCGTGGCGGGCGGGCGAGCCTGGAGGATGCGCAGGCGGCGGCGGCGACGGGGCAGATCGCGCTCAGCCAGACCTGGGCCGAGGTGCTCGCCGCCAACGGGCTTACCGCCGCGCAGATGCTGGTGACGCTGGATGATCTGGAGGATCGCCGCCGCTACCTGAATGCCGCCGCCACGCTGGGGCGGCTGCTGCAGTTGGGCACGGTGCCGGTCATCAACGAGAATGACAGCGTGGCGACGGCCGAGATCCGCTTCGGCGACAATGACCGGCTGGCGGCGCGGGTGGCGCAGGCGGCGGGGGCGGACGGCGTGGTCCTGCTGTCCGACATCGACGGCCTGTATGATCGCAACCCGGCGCAGCCCGGCGCGGTGCATATTCCGGAAGTGGGGCAGATCGACGCGCGGATCGCCGGGATGGCGGACGATGGCTCGGCATCCGGCATGGGATCGGGCGGGATGGTGTCGAAGATCGCCGCGGCGCGGATTGCGACCGGCGCGGGAGTCGCGCTGGCGATCGCGTCGGGGCGGATCGAACGGCCGCTGTCGACCGACGCGCGGCACACGATCTTCCTTCCCGAGAAACGCGCGCGGGCGCGCAAGGCGTGGCTGGCGGGGCGGCTGACGGCGAAGGGCGTGGTGACCGTGGATGCCGGCGCGGCGCAGGCGCTTGCCGGTGGGCGCAGCCTGCTGGCGGCGGGGGCGATCGCAGTGTCGGGCGATTTCGCGCGCGGCGACGTGGTGACGATCGCGGGCCCCGAGGGGCCGATCGCGCGCGGGCTGGCCGAATATGATGCGGGCGAGATGCAGCGCCTGCTGGGGCGGCGCAGCGAGGAGCAGGAGGCGCTGCTCGGCTATGCGCCGCGCGCCGCGCTGATCCACCGCAACCATATGGCGCTGCTGTGATCCTGGCGCTGACCGGCGGGACCGGCTTTGTCGGCCGGGCGACGATCGATGCGGCGCTGGGCGCGGGGCATCGGGTCCGCGCGCTGACGCGGCGGCCGCAGGCGGCGCGCGACGGCGTCACCTGGGTGGCGGGGGCGCTCGACGATGCCGCGAGCGTCGCCGCGCTGGTCGAGGGCGCCGATGCGGTCATCCATATCGCCGGGGTGGTCAATGCGCCCGACAAGGCTGGCTTCGTCGCCGGCAATATCGAGGGCACACGCGCCGTCGTCAGCGCAACGGGGACGCGGCGGCTGGTGCATGTGTCGTCGCTGTCGGCGCGCGAGCCGCAGCTGTCGATGTACGGCTGGTCGAAGCGCGAGGCGGAGACGATCGTTGCCGAGAGCGCCAGCGACTGGACGATCGTTCGCCCGACCGGCGTCTATGGACCCGGCGATACCGAGATGCGCGACATGTTCCGGCTGGCGCGGCTGGGCCTTGCCTTCCTGCCGCCGCCCGGGCGTGTGTCGCTGATCCATGTCGAGGACCTTGCGCGTTTGCTGGTCCTGCTCGCCGAGCGGCCGGGAGCGCATGAATTGTACGAAGTCGACGATGGCGAGACGCTGACCCACGCCGATCTGGCCGCGGCGATCGGGGGCGCGGTCGGGCGGCGGGTGATGCCGATGCATTTGCCCAAGCCACTGATGCGGGTCGCGGCGCGGATCGACCGCAAGTTGCGCGGTGGCGGGGCGAAGCTGACGCTCGACCGGGTCGAGTATCTGAGCCACCCGGACTGGACGGCGCGCGCCGATCATCGTCCGCCCGCGAGCCTGTGGACGCCGCGGATCCCGCTGGATCAGGGCATGGCGCAGACCGCTCGGGCGTACGCCATCGCAGGATGACCACGCTTCCGCCGCATTCGATTGGCACCTCGCCCGCTTGCAGCTAAGGACCCGGCATGAGCGACCGCGACAGCATCTTCGACACCGTCAAGGCCCAGATCGAACCCTTCAACAAGAAGGGCGTGACGGTGACCGAGGCAACAACGTTCCAGGGCGATCTCGAATGGGATTCGCTGACCGTGATGGATTTCGTAGCCGCGATCGAGGACGAATTCGACATCATCATCACGATGAACATGCAGGCGGAAATCGAAACGGTGGGGCAGCTTGCCGATGCCGTCGCCAAGCTGAAGAACTGAACGACGCGTTCCTCGCGACGCTTGTTCTTCGCGACGGATGACCAGGAACGTGGCCGGGTGCGGTGCGCCCGGTGAATGGACACGACCCGATGTGAACGGTTGGGAATTGAACACATGACCGAAACCGGCCTCCAGGCTGAAGCCCTGCCCGTCGAGCTTGCCACCGTGGCTCCGGAACGCGACCTGTTCGACAAGTTCGCGCCGCTGATCGCCGAGCGCCAGGCGCTGCTCGACAGCGGCGTGCGCGATCCGTTCGGCATCGTCATGGAGGAGGTGAAGAGCCCCACCGTCGCGGTCATCAAGGGCCGCGAGACGATCCTGCTGGGCACGTACAATTACATGGGCATGACGTTCGATCCTGACGTCATCGCCGCGGGCAAGGACGCGTTCGACAAGTTCGGCAGCGGCACCAACGGCAGCCGCGCGCTGAACGGCACGTTCCACGACCATATGGAAGTCGAGCAGGCGCTGCGCGACTTCTACGGCATGTCGGGCGCAATCGTCTTTTCAACGGGTTATCAGGCGAACCTCGGCGTTATCTCTGCCATTGCGGCGAAGGGCGAGTACATCATCCTGGACGCCGACAGCCATGCGTCGATCTATGACGGATGCGCGATGGGCAATGCGGAGGTCGTGCGTTTCCGCCACAATTCGGTCGAGGATCTCGACAAGCGGCTGGGTCGCCTGCCCAAGGAGCCGGGCAAACTCGTCGTCCTTGAAGGCGTCTATTCGATGCTGGGCGACATCGCACCGCTGAAGGAGATGGTCGCCGTCGCCAAGAAGCATGGCGCGATGGTGCTGGTCGACGAGGCGCATTCGATGGGTTTCTTCGGCCCCAACGGCCGCGGCGTCTATGAAGACCAGGGGCTGCAGGACGAGGTCGATTTCGTGATCGGCACCTTCTCCAAGTCGGTCGGCACGGTCGGCGGCTTCTGCGTGTCGAACCACCCGAAGTTCGAGATCCTGCGCTTCGTCTGTCGACCCTATATCTTCACCGCCAGCCTGCCGCCCGCGGTGGTCGCGTCCGCAACTGCGTCGATCCGCAAGCTGATGCACGCCAAGGACAAGCGCGAGCGGCTGTGGGCCAATACGCGCCAGCTGCATGGCGGGCTGAAGCAGCTCGGTTTCCGCCTGCCCACCGACGAGCCGGAATCGGCGATCGTCGCGGTGATCCTGGACGACCAGGAGCAGGCCGTCCGGATGTGGCACGGGCTGCTGGAGGCCGGCCTCTACGTCAATGTCGCGCGTCCGCCCGCGACACCGGCCGGCATGTTCCTGCTGCGCTGCTCGGTCTGCGCAGAACATACGCCCGAGCAGATGGCCAAGGTGGTCGCGATGTTCGAGGCCGCTGGGCGGGCGACCGGCGTGATCGCCTGATCGCCATCGCATCGCTTCCGCCAGACGTGCAGCTTTGATAGACCGTGAGGCCGTGGCTGCCGCGGGCATAGGATCGGCTTTCAAAAGCGTGGCTTCGGCCTGGCGCCTCATCACCTTTGTCGTGATGGGGGTGGCCGGCGTCGGCGTGCTGGTCGCGCTGATCCTGACGCTGGGCGAGGCCAACAACCAGCGCAACCGCGCCTCCTCGCTCCAATCGCACAGCTATGACGTGATGATTCTGGCGCGGACGCTGTCGGGCACGATCGCACGATCCGAAGCGGCGCTGGGACGCTACGTCATCTCCGGCGACAAGCAGCTGGGGCGGCTGTATTTCGAGGATTGGCGCCGCGCGGGCGACCAGTTGCAGCGGCTGTCGTCACTGACGCGCGACAATGTGGCGCAACGCCCGTTGATCGGCCGGTTGCAGGCAGCGTTCAATGAGCGCGGCGAGCAATTGTCGATGACCGCGCTGGCGACCAATTACGGCAAGAACCAGCAGGCGCTGTCGCGTTATTACGAAGCGCGGCAGGCGTCGGCACTGACCGAGATCAACCGGCTGCTGGACGAAGTGATCGCCAGCGAGCGAACGCTGCTGATCACCCGCACCGAAGCGACGATGGCGCTGGTCGAACGCTCGACGCGTGCCGCCTTTGTCCTGTCGGCGTTCGGCGTGCTGCTGCTGATCGGGGCGATCATCCTCGGCTGGTTGACGATGCGGGCGTCGACCGATCGCGCACTGGCCCGTGCCGAGGCCGATGCCGCGCGCGCTCGCGCCGACGAACTGGCGGTGGCGGTGGCGGAGGCAACCGAGGAATTGCGTGCGCAGGAAGCGCGGTTGCGGCAGGCGCAGAAGATGGATGCGATCGGCCAGCTGACCGGCGGTATCGCACACGATTTCAACAACATGCTGGCAGTTGTGATCGGCGGGCTCGAACTGGCGCAGCGCGCGATTGCCAATGGCGGGGCGGACGCCGCGCGCCATGTCGAAAGCGCGCGTGAGGGGGCGGTCCGGGCGGCGGAGCTGACCCGCCGGCTGCTCGCCTTTGCCCGCGAGGGGGCGATCGCGCCGGAGCGCATCCATGTCGGCGCCTTGCTCAACGGGATGCGCGACCTGCTCGACCGGACGCTCGGCGATGCGATCCAGGTCGAGATCGCCTGCCATGGCGAGGATGCCTATGTCCGCGCCGATCGGGTGCAGTTCGAGAATTGCATCCTGAACCTCGCGGTCAATGCGCGCGATGCGATGGACGGGCGCGGGCGGGTCAGCATCACCTCGGGCGTGGAGCGGTCAACCAACGGCACCTTCGTCACCATCACGGTGCGCGACGACGGATGCGGCATGACGCCGGACATCGTCGAGCGCGTGTTCGAGCCGTTCTTCACCACCAAGCCGGTCGGCAAGGGCACAGGCCTGGGGCTGAGCCAGATCTTCTCCTTTGCGCGCCAGCTGGACGGCGAAGTGGCGATCGATTCCACGCCTGGCGTCGGGACGAGCGTGATCATGCGGCTGCCGCACGACAGCGAGGCGGAAGCGCCGGAACGCGCCGACGAGGAAGCCGCCATCGCCACCGCGGCGCCGGAAGAGCTGACCATCCTGGTGGTGGAGGATGACCAGCGCGTGCTGCGCGCCACCGTCGGCGCGCTGGAGGAACTGGGCCATCGCGTGATCGCATGCGACGATCCGCTGCGCGCCCCCGCCCTGCTCGACGAGCACGCGCCCGTCGACCTCATCATGAGCGATGTGCTGATGCCGGTGCAGACCGGCCCGGAAATGATCGAGGCGCTGCCCGAACGCCACGCGCGTACCGCCGTGCTCTTCGTCACCGGCTTCGCCGGCGAGGCGAGCGACGCGGCGATGTTCAACGGCCATCATGTGCTGCGCAAGCCCTTCACCCTCGCCGCGCTGGCGCGCGCACTGGCCGATGCCTTTGCGCGCAGCCCGGCCGCCGCACCTGACCGGATGGCGGCGGAATAAGGCGAAGCGAAAGGAAAGCGTCGCGGCGCTGGACCGAAAAGGGCTGGCGCTCGTTACCTTCTCGCCTATACCGGCGCACCCATCCGCAAGATCGAGCCCCTTAGCCGCGCCTCATGAAATCGATCGACCGCTACATGGCCCGGCTGATCGCGCTGCCGCTGTTCTCGACGCTCGTCATTGCGGCGATGCTGCTGCTCCTCGATCGCATGCTGCGCCTGTTCGACTTTGTCGCCACCGAAGGCGGGCCCGTCAGCGTGGTGTGGCAATTGCTGGCCAACCTGCTGCCGGAATATCTTGGCCTTGGCATTCCGATCGGCCTGATGCTCGGCGTCCTGCTCGCCTTCCGGCGCCTCGCCACCTCGTCCGAGCTGGACGTTATGCGCGGTGTTGGAATGAGTTACGGGCGATTGCTGCGCGTCCCTTACATGTATGCGGTGGGGCTGGCGCTGGTCAATCTGGCGATCGTCGGCTTCATCCAGCCGCGCGCGCGTTATGCCTACGAAGGGCTGCGGTTCGAGCTGCGCACCGGGGCGCTGGGGGCGTCGATCAAGGTCGGCGAATTCACCCATCTGGGCGATCGCATGACGATGCGGATCGAGCGCAGCCGCGACAAGGGCCGCGAGCTTTCCGGCATCTTCGTCCATGCGCAGACACCCAAGGGTGACTGGATCGGCGTGACCGCGGAGCGCGGCCAGTTCTTCGCCACCGACGATCCCAACACGATCATCTTCCGCCTGACCAACGGCACGCTGATCCACAACCGGCCCGATTTTCCGAGCCCGCGCGTGCTGACCTTCAGCGCGCATGACCTACCGATCGACCTGCCCAAGTTCGAGCAGTTCCGCGCGCGCGGCGGCCGTAACCTGGAATATACGCTGCCTGAGCTGGTGAAGATCGGCACGACGAGCGGGAGCGAGGAAGCGCGCGATTCCAGCCAGGCGGAACTGTACTTCCGGCTCGCGGAGGTGCTGATGATGTTCCTGCTGCCGCTGCTGGCGGTGGCGCTGGGCGTGCCACCGAAGCGATCGACATCGGCGCTGGGCGTGTTCCTGTCGATCGTGATGGTCGTCGCCTATCACAAGGTGAACCAATATGCGGCGTCGATCGGCGAGCTTGGCCGCGTCGACCCGTTCATCGCGCTGTGGACGCCGTTCGCGATCTTCGCGGCGCTGATCATCTGGATGTATTACACGCTGGCCTATGTTCCGGGCGGACAGCCGATCGGCGCGCTGGAACGGGTGGCCAGCAAGACCCTGAAAGCGATCACGCGTCGCCTGCCCGGCCGCCGTGCGCGAGAGGCACGGGCATGACGTCTTTCTTCCCGTCCAAGACGGTGGCGCTGTACATGGGCCGGATGTTCCTGGTCCGCACGTTCGGCATTCTTGCCGGGCTGGTGCTGGTGCTCCAGGCGCTCGACCTCTTGGGGGAATCCGGCAAGATCCTGGCCGTTCCGGGCAATACCGACGCGCAGGTGTGGCAGTATATGTCGCTGCGCGTGCCGCAGATCATCGCGCGCTTCCTGCCCTTCTCCGTCCTGCTCGGCACGATCCTGACGCTGATCACGATGAACCAGAACAGCGAGATCGTGGCGCTGAAATCGTCGGGCATGTCGGCGCACCAGGTGCTGGCGCCGCTGATCACCGCAAGCCTGGCGATCGCCGCGATCAGCTTCGTGTTCAACGACCGGGTGGTGTCGCGCGCGACGGCGACGCTGAGCCAGTGGCAGAAGGTGAATTACGGCACGCTGCCGATCGACCGGGGTGACCGGTCCAACGTCTGGGTTCGGACCGGCGACGACCTGATCGAGGTGGACCAGATCCGTGGCCGGGGCGATGCCGCGCGGCTGGGCGGCGTCACCTTGTACGAGCGTGACGGCGGCAAGCTGCGCACGATCATCACCGCGCCCGCCGGACGGCGCAGCGGCGATGGCTGGGCGATCGGACCGGCCAAACGCTTTGACGTCGCGACCGGCCAGCAGCGCGATGTCGGCACGATCGTGATCGCGCGCGGCGTGACGCCGGACCAGTTCACCCTGTCGTCGGTGAATGCCGATGGACTGTCGTTCCGCGCGCTGAACGAGGCGATCGACGACCTGGCCGCGGCCGGGCGGCCGACCGCGGCGCTCGAGGGATCGCTGTGGCACAAACTCTCCGGGCCGCTGTCGTCGGTGCTGATGCCGCTGCTGGGCGCGGTGGCCGCGTTCGGCATCGCACGGTCCGGCAAATTGTTCGTCCGCGCCGTGATCGGCATGGCGCTGGGCTTCGCCTATTTCGTGGCGGACAATTTCGCGCTGGCGATGGGCAATCTGGGCGCCTACCCGCCCTTCCTCGCCGCCTGGGCGCCGTTCCTGCTGTTCCTGCTGATCGGCGAAGCGGTGCTGCTGCGCACCGAGGAATGAGCCGGCGGCGGCCGGAATGCTCCCGACTGTAGCGGGAGCCAGATGCGAAATTATGGATCGATGGCCGGGGCGGCGGTGACCGCCCCGGGTCGGTATCAGCGCGGCAGCATCGTGCTGCGCGCGATCTTGGCGATGAGGCCCGGCATGCCGACGTAATTGGCCTTGTAATAGGGCGATTCGCGATCGAGCACGGTGCTCAGCCGGCGATGAGCCTCGCCCAGCGCGTGATAGGGCACGCCCGGCAGCAGATGGTGCAGCGCGTGGTAGCGCAGGCCAACCGGCGCCCAGAGCGCGGGCAGCGTGGCCGGCGGCGGCACATTGACCGAGTCGAGATACTGGGCGGTGACGGTCATCACCTCGCCCTCATTCTCCCACAGGTGCGCGACCAAGGTCCGCAGCTGATTGATGACCGCGACGCCCGAGGCGACCGCCATCATGATGGCAAAGGCGCGCAGCGGCAGCGTGCCGGTGGCAACCAGGGCGATCAGCGACATCGCCCAGACGGCGCATGCGGTCTCGATCGCGATCCACTGGCGACGGAAATCCCCCTCCGGCAGGCGGCGGCGGAATTGCGGGTTGATCGCCAGCGCCGAGAAACGCTCCACCACCATGCGGCGCAGCGACGGCGACAGCAGCGACAGCGGCGACAGCACGCCGTAGCGGAAAATCAGCGCGAACGGCGCCAGCGCGGCGACCAGCACGAACACCGGCAGCGACCACGGCTTCATCAGCGCGAGCGGCAGGTATTCGGGATCGTCGCTGGTACCGTAGCGGGTGCGCGCGTGGTGAAGATTGTGGACGCCCTCATACATGAACGAGGGCACCAGCATCGGCACGCCGATGAAGATGTTATAGCCCAGCCGGAAATGCGGCAGCGACGCATGCTTCACATGGGTGAGTTCATGGATGAAGCTCATCCCGCGATAGAGCGCGAACATCGCCACCACGCCGGCGACGATCGTCAGCCACAGCGGGGTCGCGGCGATCGCCACGGCGAGACCGGCATAGCCGATCGCCACCGAGCCGAGGAAGTCAGCCCAATAGACGGCGGGCCGCGGCGCGTTCAGATCCCGCGTCAGTTCAGCCGCCGCCTTCAGCATCGCACGGTCATCGGCGATGCGCACACGCGCGGTCGGGGTGGCTGCTGCTCGGGACAGAGTCGTGGTCGGCATGGGGGTGTCCATTGGCCCAAGATAGTGGCGATACGGTGGCTGGAACAGGTGCGCGCCGCGCGGAAAGGCCGCTCGCCATGATCGCTTCGGGCGATTACACGCAGCGTCATGACCGGCTCTCTCACCATCCGCCCCGTGACGGGCAAGCGCGACCGCAAAACGTTCATCGACCTGCCGTTCCGCCTGTACAAGGATGATCCCAACTGGGTTCCGCCGCTGAAGCGCGAGGCGCTGGGGCTGCTCGATCCCGAGAAGAACGGATGGTACAGCCACGCCAAGGCGCAGCTGTTCCTGGCCGAGCGCGACGGGCGCGTGGTGGGGCGTATCTCCGCGCATATCGACCTTCTGGCGCTGGACATGCCGGCCGCGCAGGGCTTTGGCCCCGGCACCGGGCAATGGGGGCTGATGGAGGCGGAGGACGACGGCGTGTTCCGCGCGCTGATCGAACGCGCCGAGCAGTGGCTGCGCGAACAGGGCATGACCCGCGTGCTGGGGCCGATCTCGCAATCGATCTGGGAAGAACCGGGGCTGCTGATTACCGGCTACGACCATCCGCCGTCCGTGATGATGGGCCATGCCAAGCCGGAATATCGCGGGTGGATCGAGGCGGCCGGCTATGCCCCGGTCAAGCAAATGATGACCTATGAGCTGGATATCACGCAGGAATTCCCGCCGATCGTCCAGCGGATCATCAAATCGGGCGAGAAGAACCCGCGCATCAACGTGCGCCCGGTCGATAAGTCGCGGTTCGACGAGGAAGCGGCGATCATCCTGGGCATCCTGAACGATGCCTGGAGCGACAATTGGGGGTTCGTTCCCCTCACCCCGCCCGAAATCCGCGATGTGGGCGTGAAGCTGAAGCCGATCGTCTTCAACGACCTGATCCGCATCGCCGAGGTGGATGGCGTGCCGGTCGCCTTCATGATCACCCTCCCCGACCTGAACGAGCCGTTGAAGGGGCTGAACGGGTCGCTGCTGCCGTTCGGCTGGGCGAAGCTGCTGCTGTGGCTGCGCAAGCCGAAGGTGCGTACGATGCGCGTGCCGCTGATGGGGGTGGTGAAGAGCCTGCAATCGTCGCGCATGGCGAGCCAATTGGCGTTCATGATGATCGAGTACATCCGCCGCGCGGCGGTGCAGGATTATGGTGCCTCGCGCGGCGAGATCGGCTGGATCCTCGATGACAACCAGGGGATGCGGTCAATCGCCGAGACGATCGAGAGCCACGTCAACAAGGTCTATCAGGTGTACGAAAAGGCGCTGTGAGCGCCGGTGAACCGCGGGGTCTCGCGCAGCGGCCAGACCGGCCGTGCGCGAGCCCGGTAAGCGGCACTTAACGGCGCGCGAGCGGGTCAGTGCCCTGTGCGACCCAGGTCGCGCGCGTCTGGCAATAGCGACGGGCGATGCCCGGGCCACTGAGCGTGTCGATCACGCACACGCGGCGCTGGTCGGTTTCGGGATCGAACGAGCGGGCGCCATACTGATCGGCGGGGATGGTCGGCGCAGGTGCCGGCGCAGGTGCCGGGCGCGGCGCGGGTTCGGGGGCGGCGCCCAGCATGAGGGCGGCGGTGGCGATGGCGGTGATGGTCATGGCGTATCCTCTCAAGTTCCGAACAGCGCCCCTTTCGCGCTGTCACCTGAGACTTTGCATTGACCGTGCCAATTGCTTTACGGACGCCATTTCAATGACTTAGCAAAAGCATCAATGTGCATGTTGCCGATGATGGGCGCCGTGCACCAAGTGACGGCGCGTTTTACCATCCAAGCGATGTGCGCTGACGGACGCACGGGTACCCCCTGTCCGACAGTGAACGATTGGGAAGCGAACGGAACGCGGTGGCCGCCGCCCGGTGATTCAGTCGCGCAGGCGAACCCAGGTGGGCGCGTGATCGCTGGCCTTGTCCCGGCCACGATAGTCCTTGTCGACACCGGCCTCGACCAGCCGATCGGCAACGGCGGGTGACAGCAGCAGGTGATCGATGCGGAAGCCCGCGTCGCGGCGCCACGCGCCCGCCTGATAATCCCAGAAGGTCCACACGCCGCCGGCGGGATGACGCACGCGCAGCGAATCGGTCCACCCTTGCGCCAGCAGCGCGCGATAGGCGGCGCGGCTTTCCGGCTGCATCAGCGCATCATCGGCCATCGCGCGGGTGGAGAAGGTATCATCGTCATTGGGGATGACGTTGTAATCGCCCGCCAGCACGGTCGGCGTCTCGGCCGCCAGCAAAGCGCGCGCACGGGCGGCGAGCCGGTCCATCCAGCGCAGCTTATAGTCGAACTTCGGGCCCGGCTGCGGATTGCCGTTGGGCAGATAGATGGACGCGACGGTCAGGCCGTCGACGTCGCATTCCAGATAGCGGCTGTGATCATCGTCGGGCTCACCATCCAGGCCCCGCTGACGCTCGACCGGATCGGCGCCGCGAGCGAGCACGGCGACGCCGTTGAACCCCTTTTGCCCATGCCACACCGCGCCATAACCGGCGGCGCGGATGTCATCGATCGGGAAGGTATCGTCAGCGGTCTTGAGCTCCTGCAGGCAGACGATGTCCGGCTGCTGCTCGGCGAGATATTCCAGCAGGCGCGGCAGGCGGGCCTTGATGCCGTTGACGTTGTAGCTGACGATTTTCACGAGGACGGCTTACACCGAGAAGCTGGTGCCGCAACCGCATCCTGATGCTGCAATCGGATTGTCGACCTTGAACGCCGCGCCGCCGAGCGATTCGACGAAGTCGACCGAGGCACCGCGCACGAGATCGAGGCTGATTTCGTCCACGACAAGCTTGACGCCATCCGTCTCGGCGACCTGATCACCCGGCTCCGGCGCGTCGGCCAGACCAAAACGATATTGGAACCCGGAACAGCCGCCCCCCTCCACCGAGAGGCGCAGGATGGCAGGCTTTTGCTGCTTTTCCGCAATCGCCGCCACACGGGCGGCGGCGGAGGGCGTCAAGGCGATATCGGGTGCAAGCGTTGCCATGAGAGCGAAATAGGATCGCCGCGGCGCGCCCGCAACCGGATCAGTGACCCAGGCCGTCCTGTGCCGCCGGGCCGCTGGTCGACACCGGAATTTGGCCGACCGAGCGATCCTGCGCCGCGAGCAGATAATCCGCCGTGGTCAGGAAGGGGATCGGGTTCACGGCGCGGCCGTCAATACGCACTTCATAATGGAGGTGCGGGCCGGTCGAACGGCCGGTGGAGCCCATCAGGCCGATCATCTGACCGCGGCGCACGCGCGCATTGTTGCTGATGAGGATCTTCGACAGGTGGCCGTAGCGGGTGGTAATGCCCTTGCCGTGATTCAGCTCGATCATGTTGCCATAGCCGCCCTGACGCGCGGCATGGTTCACGACGCCATCGGCGGTCGCATAGATCGGCGTGCCGGTCGGACCGGGGATATCGACCCCGGCATGCATCGCAGCGGTGCCGCGGAACGGATCGCTGCGCACGCCGAAATTGCTGGTGAAGGTGAGGTGCTGGACCGGCTGAACCGACGGGATCGAGATGACCCCCTGCTCCAGCGTGTCGAGCTTCTTCCAGGTCATGAACAGCGAGCGGAATTGCGCATCGGCGTTCAGATCAGCCGTCGCCTCGGCGCTGGCGGCCGGGATCAGCGGGCCGCCCATGCCGGTGTTCTTACCGCCCTTGGCAACACGCTCCGGCCGAAGGCCGCGCTCACGCAGCGCCTCTGCTGCCGACTGATAGCGGTCGTTGAGGTGATCGAGCGCGAGTTCGGCCAGGATCTCCTGGCGACGCTCGATCTTGGCGAAGGGAGCGACCGCATAGGCGGCCAGGCGGTCACCCGCCGGATCGATCTTCAGCGTGGCAAGCGCCAGCTTCTTCTCGTCACCCACGCCAGTCAGCGCGGCAGCGAGCAGTGCCTGGCGGTTTTCGAGCTGAGCAGCACGCGCCTCCGCAGCCTTGCGGACATTGGCCACGCGCTGGTGCATGTGGACGAGCTTGCGCTCCATCGTCTCGATCCGCTCGGCCTGCGGCGCAGCGGCGCCGGCCTGACCGGCGGCAGCGGCGGCGCCGTAGCCCGCGAAGGCGACCACGACCGCGGCGGTCCCGGCCAGCGCGCCCTGCGAGAGGCGGCCCAGGCGGATCCGGCGCACAGCGCGGCCATCATGGAAGATCACGTTGCGTGGGGAGAAGAGCAGGCGGGCGCCAGCAGCGATGCGGTTGGCCGGCGCGGAAGAAATCTTGGACATCGAACCCCGAGCAAGATTGTTGAAGCGCGCGCGACCAGGACGAGCCCACGCACGACGCATGTTCAAAAAACTGGTCTGGATTGCGGCCCCCCGCTCACCGGACACCGTCAACTGCCCTTCTTTTGAGCAGTTAAGCAATAGCGCCGTAGTAATCCCGCGTCAGGCCGGCAGACTCGCGCGCTGAGTCGTTGAACGGACCTTTCACGACGCCCCGAAAACGGCCTCCAATGAGGGATTTCCAGTGGGTCGGGGGGTGCAAACCGGCCGCCGCGCACCGCTCCTCGAACCACCGCGTACCGACCGAAACGTGCCGGATTTCATCGGTGTAGATGCGGTGGAGGATGCGCGCGCTGGCCGCATCGCCGGCGGCGTGGAAGCGGTCAACGGTGGCCGGCGTCACGTCGAGCCCGCGCGCCTCCAGCGCCATCGGGACGACGGCGAGCCGGGCGAGTACGTCATCGGCGGTCGCATCCGCTGCCTCCCACAGCCCGGCATGGGCCGGGAGCGCGCCATAATGGCTGCCCATCGCGCGCAGCCGGCGATCGAGCAGTGCGAAGTGCATCGCCTCGTCCGCGCCGACGCCAATCCAGTCGTCCACGAATTCCCGCGGGAAGGCCGCGCCAAAACGCCCGGCCATGTCGAACGCCAGGTCGATCGCGACGAATTCGATATGCGCCAGTGCATGAAGCAGCGCGATGCGGCCCCGCTCCGACCCGCCCTTCCCCCGTTTCGGCATCCGGCCGGGAGGCAGCAATTCGGGCTGCTCGGGCCGTGCCGGTGCATCGGGCATGGCGACGTCGAAGCTGTGGGTGAGCCGCCCCGCGCGCCACGCACGTGCCGCCTGACGCGCGGCCTTCACCTTGGTGGCGGGGTCCGCCGCGTTGAGCACGTCGCGCGCGGCGGCGGCGATGGTTGTCACAGGGCGCGCGCCGCGGCCAGCACCTCCGCCGCATGTCCGGGGACTTTCACCTTGCGCCAGGCGCGGGCGAGCTGGCCGTCGCGGCCGAACAGGAACGTTGCGCGCTCGATGCCCATGTAGCGGCGGCCGTACATGGATTTTTCCACCCAGGTGCCGAACGCCTCGCAGGCGGAGCCATCCTCATCGCTGGCGAGCGCCACGGCGAGATCGTATTTCGCGACGAACTTCTCATGCTTGGCCGGCGGATCCTTGGACACGCCGATCACGACGACGCCTGCGGACGCAAACTCCCCGGCCATGGCGGAAAAATCCTGCGCCTCGCGCGTGCAGCCGGCAGTATCGTCCTTGGGATAGAAATAGACGACCAGCGGCAGCGGCTGATCCTTCAGGCGGAGCGGCTGACCATCAATCGCGGTCAGCGTCACGTCCGGCAGTGTGTCCATCGGTCAATCCTTTCCACGCCGCCGTAACCTGCTGCCGGGCGGTGTCAAAGCCGGCGAGCACCGCGTCCCAATCATCGAGATGGAGCACCCGCGCGACCAAGGCGCGCGTTGCTTCCGAGGGTGGCTCGGCCGCATCCGGCGCGACCAGGCGAAGCGTGACAATAAGGCGGGTCAGCAGATCGTGCGCGTGGTGGAGGTCCACACGGAGCCCGAGCAGATCGATCGCGCGGCCGAGATTGGTGTCGAAGCCCTCCCGCCGGGTCAGCTGCGCGACATGGACGGTGAATTCCAGATCGACCAGCCCGCCGGGCAGCAGCTTGGCGTCGAGCGGCCCGGCGGGCGGCTTGTGCGCCGCCATCTCGGCCCGCATCGTTATGGCATCGGCCACGACGTCGCGCTGCGGCCGGTCGCCGTGCAGCACGCCGTCGATGATCGCCTGTAGTTCGGCGCGCGCCTTTGCCGAGCCGAACACCGGCCGGGCGCGGGTGAGCGCCATATGCTCCCACGTCCAGGCGCTTTCGCGCTGGTAGCGGGCAAAGGAATCGACATTCACCACCAGCGGGCCCTGTGTCCCCGACGGGCGAAGGCGCGTGTCGATCTCGTAGAGCGGGCCCGCGGCGGTGGGCACGGAGAGCGCGGCGGAAACGCGCTGCGCAAGGCGATTATAATAAAGCGTCGCACCCAAGGGCTTGGGGCCGTCGGACTCCGCCGCAAAGTCACCGGTGAACAGGTAGATCAGGTCGAGGTCGGAGGCATGGGTCAGCGCCCCTCCCCCGAGCCGCCCGAGCGCCAGGATGACGAATTCGCTGTCCGGTACCCGGCCATGCGCCTGCGCGAATTCCGCCACCGTCTCGCTCGCCAGCACCTCGATCGCGGCCTCTGCCACGCGCGAATAGCCCGCCGCGACGTCGAGCGGATCGGCCACCGCAGAGATGATCTGCGCGCCCAGGGCGAAGCGGTGTTCGTTGACGATGCGGCGGACGTGATCGAGCTTGGCCTGGAAATCCGCGCGCCGTTCATTGCTGCGCATCATCGCGGCGATGGCGGGCACGTCAGGCACAGGATCGAAGGCGGAGGCGTCGATCAGCCCGTCGAGCAGGTCAGGCCGGCGCGCGAGTTCATCGGCGAGGGTCGGCGTGTGGCTGAGCAACCGGACAAGGAGCGCGATGAGCGCGGGCCGCGCCTCCAGCAGGCGGAAGATGTTCACCGCGCTGGGCAAGCGTTCGAACAGCCGGTCGAGGCGGTTGAGCGCGGCCTCGGGCGCGGGTGCCTCCCCCAGCGCCGCGACGAGGCCGGGCAATACGGCCTCAAGCGCGGCCTGCGCGGCGGCACTGCGCAGCGCGGGATAGCGCGCGGCACGCCATGCCGCGATCCGGGTTGCCGCAACGTCCGGATCCGCGAAGCCCGCCGCGACAAGCTGGGCGGAAAGGGCATCGCTGTTGGCGGACAAATTGTCCCCGGTGGTAGGCGCGAGCTGCCCGAAGATGGCGCCGACGCGCGTGACGTGCGGTTCGAGATGCGCGAGCAACGCCGCGCCGTGGGGGCGCCCGTCCAGCCGTGCCACGCGCTCCAACGCGTCGCCGGTCGGAAGCGCATGCGTCTGGCGATCATCGATCATCTGGACGCGGTGCTCGGCCGTGCGCAGCGCGACATAGGCGTCGCAGAGCGCCTGTGCGTCATCCGGGGCGATCCGGCCAGCGGCGGCCAGTGCGGCGAGCGCCCCGCGGGTATCGCCGGTACGCAGCGCGGGATCGCGCCCGCCGTGGATGAGCTGGTGGATCTGCGCGAAGAATTCGATCTCACGGATCCCGCCCCGCCCCCGCTTCAGGTCATAGCCCGGGCCGAAGGTCTGCCCCTGCGAGTGGTGATCCCGAATCCGCCGGGTGATCTCCAATATCTCCCCCACCGCGCCGAAATCGAGGCTGCGGCGCCAGATGAAGGGGCGGATCGCGTCGAGAAACTGCTCGCCCAAGGCGATATCGCCGGCGGCGGGGCGTGCGCGGATGAAGGCTGCCCGCTCCCAGGGCAGTGCCTGCGATTCATAGTAAGTGATCGCGGCTTCGATCGGCAGCGCGATGGGCGTGACCTCAGGCGTGGGACGGAGCCGCATGTCGACCCGCAGGACATAGCCGTCAGCGTCGCGGGCCTGGAGCAGCTCGATCACGCGCCGGCCGATGCGCACCGCTGCGTCGACCGGCTCCTCGTTGCGGCGCGTGGGCAGCGTCCGGGGATCGAACAGGAAGATGGGGTCGATGTCGGAGGAATAATTCAGCTCGCGGCTGCCCTGCTTGCCAAGCGCCAACGCAACAAAGCCCTCTGGCCCCGCCCCTGGGCTGCGCTCCGCGATCGCAGTGCGGATCGCCTGGTCGAGTGCGAAATCGGCAAAATCGGTCAGTCGGTGCGTGACGGCGGTCAGATCGAAGATGCCGGACAAGTCGCCGATCGCGACCTGAAGCGCCAACTGACGACGGGCAAGACGCAGCGCCCGGCCTATCGGCACATCGGGGTCGAGCGTGACCGGCCGGTCGAGCGATGCCGCGGAAAAATGGTCGCCGCGGTCGAGCAAGTTCGCGAGAAATGGCGAGAATCCGTGCGCCCGGCCGACCGCGTCCGCGACCAGCAGCTCGACATTTTTTTCGCTTGACAAGGGGAAATCCGTAGCCTGGACCATGAAACCAACGCGTCTCCTGATCCGTTCTATCGCGCATGACGACACATGAACATCATCATCGCGAAGGAGGCAGTGACGGTTACTATGTCCGGTATCCGCGGGCTACCGACGCTATCGGCGAATCGCTGCGTTTCGCATTCAATGATGCGCGCAGCACCCCTGACGACCTCAAGACACTGGTAGAGGCGCTTTATGGCGTTCCAAGAAACTAGGTCCGAAAGGCAGGTCTAGCAGCCGCGCCCTGACAGGGCCGGTGGCAAGCCCGCTCACGATCAGCGATCGCGGCTGAGCTCGTCCACCTCGTCCATGATCTCGTCGAGCGTCGGTTTCAGGCTGGGGATCATGTGATCGGTCCGCGACGTCATGTCGCTACCGCTCATGAGCGCCTCCAGCGCGACACGGCCGCGCGCCACGCGGCTCTTGATCGTGCCGACCGCCACGCCGCAGATCTCCGCCGCCTCTTCATAGGCGAAGCCGCCCGCACCGACGAGGATCAGCGCCTCGCGCTGTGGCTGCGGCAGATGAAGCAGCGCGCGCTGCATGTCGGCAAGTTCGACATGCTTGTCCTGGCTGGCGGGTGCCGCCAGCAGGCGATCAGCGACGAGATCGTCCCACTCACCCTTGAAGCGCGCGCGCCGCATCTGCGAGAGATACAGGTTGCGCAGGATGATGAAGGTCCAGGCGCGCATGTTGGTGCCGGCCTGGAACCGCTTGCGCGCGGCCCATGCCTTCAACAGCGTTTCCTGCACCAGATCGTCGGCGAGATCGCGGTTACCCGACAGCGAGCGTCCAAAGGCGCGCAAATGCGGGATTACCTGAGCAAGCTGCTTCTTGAATTCCGGATCGGATAGCGAAACGTGCTCGACCGATGCTCCATCGGCCGCGGCATCATCACGCGGTTCAGCTTCGGTCATAATATGTCGTTCGGTCCCCGCACCGGAATGAACCGGCATCCTCTCCGTAAGATAGATAGTACCGGCGTCGTTTGCCACCCGTCCGGTCAACATGGTGATCGCGTCTACAACCGCGTGAACAGCAGAAACGCGAATATCGCGATCACCAGCACCAGCGAAACGGGCAGGATATACCGGGTCATGTGCGGCGTAGTGCCAGCGCGAGCCTCGTCAGTGCTCAGCTCGACCTTGTGATTTTCGTCAGCCATACAGCTTTAACGATCCTGCACCGTTTTGGGTCCGTATCGCTTTTACGAAACCGGCGCGGTCGATTGATCGAAGAACAGTGCCTGGCTGATCGCGGCCTTTACCGTCGACCGCTGGAACGGCTTGGTGATGAGGAAGGTCGGCTCGGGACGCTCACCGGTCAGCAATCGTTCCGGGAAGGCGGTGATGAAGATCACCGGCACCTGGAATTCACCCAGGATGTCCTTAACCGCATCGATGCCCGACGAATCGTCGGCGAGCTGGATGTCGGCGAGCACGAGGCCGGGACGATCGTCCATCGCCAGCGCAACCGCTTCGTCACGGGTCACGGCGACACCGGTCACTTCATGGCCGAGATCGCGCACGATCGTCTCGATATCCATTGCGATGATCGGTTCGTCCTCGATGATGAGGACGCGGGCGCGGGTCTGATTCTCGATCTCCGACAGCGCGTCGGCGACGAGCGATTCGACCTCGCTGGGCGAGACGTTGATGAGATAGGCCGTGTCCTCGACCGTGAACCCCTCCATTGCGGTGAGGAGCAGCGCCTGGCGCGACAGCGGCGTCATGCGTGCGAGGCGCGCGCGGGCCACCGCCTCCTGATCGTCCACATCCCCCGGATCAGCCTGCTGATCGTCGTTGGTCGATCCCCAGATCGCCTGGAACGTACGGTACAGGCCAAGGCGCGGATCGACGTCGCGCGGAAATTCCTCGGGAGCGGCGACGATCGCTTCGAGCGTGGCGCGGACATATTTGTCGCCGTGCGACTGGCTGCCGGTGAGCGCCCGCCCATAACGACGCAGGAAGGGCAGATGTGGGGCGAGCTGTTGTCCAAGCGACATGAGGCGGAACGACTCCCAATAGATTAGGGTTTCGGCTTTGCGCGCCAAACCCGGATTGATCAACTTCGACAAACCCCCGCAGGCGCGCGGCGCCCAACGACGCAATTCGTCGTCGAGCGGTGGAACCAACGAACCGGTATTTTGTTTCCATGACGCGAGCCTTGATGAACAGGCTGGTGCCAAGGCCCGTAAGCGGCCAAGGAATCGTCACAGCATGCCAGACAGGTGTTTCGGGGGGTAAGCGTTGGTTTCGGACAAGGAAGCGCCAAAAAAGCCGGTCAAGAAGAAGGGCAGCACTGCGGTGCAGTCCAAGGACCGGGACATGGGTGCGGCGCTGCGATCAATCTATCAGAAGACGATCGACGAGCCGGTCCCGGACGAGTTCGTTTCCCTCCTGGGCAAGCTAGACTAAGCACAGACATGGCAACGACGGCGGACGATTCGCGCGTTGGCGCGACGACGCCGACGTTCATGATGCGCTGGCCCACGGGCGCGAAGCTTCTGGTGATCCTGTCGATCGCGCTGCTGCCGCTCGCGATCATCGCAGTGTTTGCGACGCTGCGCATCACCCAGATTGCCGATACCGAGGCACGCGCGGGCCTGCGCGTCGCGGCGGCCGAGAGCAGCCGCGCGATCGCGATCGAGCTGATCGGCGACATGACCGCGCTGCGTGCCGCGGTGGATGCGCTGGAGGCGGACCCCGGCGACACACCCAGCTGCGCGCGCGTCCAGGGCGTTTTCGCGCAACAGGCATTCAACGGCGCGCGATTCGCGGTGTTCGGCCCCAAGGGTCGGCTGCTGTGTGGCAGCAGCTTTCCCGGGGCGCTGGAGGTGGCGCGAACCGCCCGCGACGCGGCCGTGGCAGCGCAGATCCTGCCCCAGCGCGGTCTGCTGCTCGGGGTGGTCGGTCGTTCCGGGCAGGTCACCGCAGCGGCATACTTCCCGACCGACTTCCTGGCGGAGCTGAGCCGCCCGAGCGGGTTCACGCCGGCCTATGCCGCAACCCTGATCCACGGTGCGAACGAGCTGGTGCTGCAATCGCTGGCGCGCGAGAACGCATTCGAGCGGCGCGAGAATAACCTCACCGACCTTGGCATCGGCGACCTGAAGCTGGCGATGGAGGTGCGCACCGCGCCGATCACCTCGCCGCTGGTCATCGCGCTGCTGCTGCCGCTGGTCATGTGGGCGGCCGCCGCCGGCATCGCCTGGTTCGTCGTCGATCGCCTGCTGATAAGGCCGATGCGCCAGCTGCGCGCGCGCGTCGCGGCCTTCACGCCGGGCGAAGAAACCGATTCGCAAGTAATCCGCGCGCTGCCGGCGCAGGAATTGCGCGAATTGGGCGATACGTTCCGCGCGCTGACCAGGACCGTGGCGATCCACGAGGCGGGACTTGCCGAAGGGCTGGTGCGCCAGACGAAGCTGACGCGCGAAGTGCATCACCGGGTGAAGAACAACCTCCAGGTGATTTCCTCCCTCATCAACTTTCACGCGCGTGGCGCGAAGTCGCCCGAGGCGTCGCAGGCCTATGCGTCGATTCAACGCCGGGTCGATGCGCTCGCGGTGGTGCATCGCAACCATTACGCCGAGATGGAGGAAAATCGCGGGCTCTCGCTGCGGCCGATGCTGGGCGAGCTGGCGTCCAACATCCGCGCGACGGCGGCCGAGGGCACACAGCTGCGCATTCAGCTCGACATCGATCCCTATCTGGTGACGCAGGACGTCGCAGTCGCGGTGGCCTTCCTCGCCACCGAGTTGATCGAACTGGCCGTCACCTGCGATCCCGCGGCGCAATTGCGCGTGTCGGTCAAGGAAGCGGCGACGCCGGATCGCGCGACGCTGCGCGTCTCGTCGCGGGCGCTGATCGAAAGCCCGGAACTTCGCGACGGCCTCGCCACCCGCTTCGGGCGCGTGATCGAAGGCCTGTCGCGCCAGCTGCGCGCGCCGCTTCACCACGATCCACTGGCTGGCGCGTACGAAATTTCGATCGCGGTGCTCGGCCGGGATTGAGGCTGGGCCGGCGGCAGCGCCGCGGCTCAACTTTTTTCCACGATTGGCGCGAAAGCCTAGGAACCCCCGCCGCCGATCGACGTTCTACACTTCGGATAGCGACCTTATGCCCCCCCGCTCTCGCTATCCGCGACATAGGCCCGGAAGCGTCAACCCTCCCCCCCCCGGTGACGCTTTCGGGCCTTATTTCATTTCCTTGAGATCGTTGGCGCGAAGGAACGAAGTTCCTCACCACGCATTTTCCCGAATGCGAAATGACTGCGCGCAGGAGGGCTTGATGAAAAAGTTGTTCGGAATGGTTGTGGTGGCTGGCGCCCTGATGGTTTCGGCGTGCAACACGGTCGAAGGTGTCGGGCGCGACGTATCCTCGGCGGGCAACACCGTCGCCAAGACGGCGGACGACGCCAAGTAACCACGGCTTCATTGTCACGAGACGGGCGGCGTCGAGGAGACACTCGACGCCGCCCTTCTTTTATTCGCTGGCGGCGGCGGCCGTTTTTTCTCGCGCGCGGCGGCGCTCGGTAAACCAGATGCCGATCAGCGCGAGTTCGTAGAGGATGCACAGCGGGATCGCGAGGAGCAGTTGCGACCCGACGTCGGGCGGGGTCAGCACCGCGGCAATCGCGAAGGCGGCGACGATCGCGTAGCGGCGCGCCGACACAAGCTGCTGGCGAGTCACCACGCCACCACGCTCGAGCAGCATCAGCAGCACCGGAAGCAGGAACGACAGGCCGAAGCCGAACAGGAACTGCATGATGAAGGACAGGTAATTGCCGATCGAGGGCAATGCGTCCTGGCTCACCCCGCCGATCTCGCCCTGGAAGCCGAGCAGGAAGTGCAGCGCCACGGGAACGGCGATATAATAGGCCATCGCGGCACCGGCGAGGAACAGGATCGGCGTCGCGAGCAGGAAGGGCAGCAGCGCACGCCGCTCATTGCGGTAGAGGCCCGGGGCGACGAACTGCCACAATTGGTTGGCGATCACCGGGAACGACACCATCATCGCGGCGAAGAAGGCCACCTTGATCTGGACGAAGAAGGCCTCGAAAATCTGGGTGTAGATCAGCCGCTTCTGGCCGGCCGCGAGGAGCGGCTGCACCAGGAAGGCGAAGATCGCCTCCGCGAAATAATAGCAGACAGCAAAGGCCAGCAGCAGCGCGCCGATGCAATATAAAAGACGGCGGCGCAGCTCGATCAGATGGTCGAGCAGCGGGGCGCGCGTGTCATCCAGTTCGTCGGCCGGGTTCATGACGGGGCCTTGCCATTGGCTTCAGGAAGGGCCGTCTCGTTTGCCGGGCGCAGCACAGGCTGTTCGACCATCACTGGTTCATCGGGCTGGGACGCGTCCTGCGGGGCGACGTCACCACTTGGTGCGGTCCCCGTCGGGTCCTGGGCAGCAGGCAGCTGCCCGGCCGCGGGCTCGGCCGGCGCAAGCATCGGATGCTCGCGCATGATCCGCTCATTTTCCGCCTTCCACTTCTTTTCCATCTCGGCGAGCTCGGCCTCGCGCACCATCTCGTCAAAGCCGGCGCGGAACTGGCGGGCAACGCCACGCGCCTTGCCGACCCAATAGCCGAGCACCCGAAGCGCCTTGGGCAGGTCCTTCGGGCCGATGACGAGCAACGCCACCACGGCCACGACGGCCATTTCGGAAATGTTGAAGTCGAGCATGGCGGACGATGGCGACGCGGATCAGATCAGCGCGCGACCTTGTCTTCCTCGACGATCGTCTCCGAGGCGGGACGCGCCGTCTGCTGCGCCTCGATCCGCTGCGCGGGCTTCGCAGACGCTTCCTCGTCTTCTTCCGACATGCCCTTCTTGAAGTTCTTAACGCCCTTGGCGACGTCACCCATCATGCTCGAGAAGCGGCCGCCACCCAGCAGAAGGATGGCAACGATCGCGAGAATAAGGATGTGCGGGAGGCTGAAGCTACCCATGGGGATTCTCCTGAAGTCCCGACCATCTAGTGCTCATCGTCGTTCTTTTCCACCGCGAGTTGTTCGACTGTCAGATCGACCGGATCGAGCAGGCCGGCGGCGCGCAGATCCTCGATCCCGGGCAAGTCGCGGCGCGATTTCAGGCCGAAATGCGAGAGGAACGCCGGTGTCGTGACGAACGTGAGCGGCCGGCCCGGCACCTCGCGCCGGCCAGCCGGGCGAACCCAGCCCGCCTCCATCAACACGTCGAGCGTGCCCTTGGAGATCTGGACGCCGCGAATCGCCTCGATCTCGGCGCGGGTCACCGGTTCGTGATAGGCGATGATGGCCAGCGTCTCGATCCCGGCGCGGCTGAGGCGGCGAACTTCCTCCCGGTCACGGCGCAGCACATGCGCCATGTCGGCCGCGGTCTGGAAATGCCAGGCGTCGCCGCGCTGCACAAGATTGATGCCGCGCCCGGCATAGTCGCGGGCGAGTTGCTCCACCGCGGCGCGCACGTCGTCGCCCCCGACATAGGCGCGGATCGAATCGATCGTCATCGGATCAGCTGCCGCGAACAGAACCGCCTCCACTGCCCGCACCACGTCATTGGGGGGGGTCACGCGGGCAGCCTCAGGTACAATGGCGCAAAGGTGCCGTCCTGCCGCAGTTCGACCCTGCCCTGCCGCGCCAGTTCAAGCGCGGCGAGAAAGCTGGAGGCGAGCGCGGAGCGGCGAAAGGCACCGTCCGCGCCGTCCGGCAGGAAGCGGTGCAACAGCGACCAGTCGATCGCCGTGCCGAGCAGGGCGGAAATGCGCGCGATCGCCGCCTCCAGCGTCATAACCTGTCGATCCTGCACGACATGCATGACCGGGCGGGTGCGCGCGCTGATCCGGCCATAGGCCGAGATGAGATCGTAGATTTCCGCCGACCAGCGCGCCTTGCGGATCGTGCGAAGCCCGTCGGGCGCGGGGCGGCGGAACACGTCGCGGCCCAGCCGATCACGCGCCATCAGCCGCGCCCCCGCCTCCCGCATGGCGGCGAGCCGCTCGAGCCGCAATTGCAGCCGCAGCGCCAGTTCCTCGGGGTCGGGCTCCACCTCAGGGTCGCGCGGCAAGAGGAGCGCCGATTTGAGATAGGCCAGCCACGCCGCCATGACGAGATAGTCGGCGGCCAGTTCCAGCTGCAGCGTGCGGGCGCGTTCGACATAGGCCAGATATTGTTCGACCAGCGAGAGAATCGAGATCTGCTTCAGGTCGACTTTCTGCGAGCGGGCGAGATTGAGCAGCAGGTCGAGCGGGCCTTCCCACCCGTCGAGATCAAGCGTCAGCTGCTCCCCACTCACGCGCCGATCGCGAGCAATTCGTCGCGCTTGGCGACCAGATCCGCGAACACGCCCTCGGCTGGCCGCAGCGTCGCCATCGCCCGATCGAGCCGGTCGCGTGACGGCTGGGCGATATCGTCCAGCCGATCGGCGATCGCGACCATCTCATCGAGCCGCGCCCAGCAGTCGAGCACGATGTCGCAGCCAGCGGCGATCGCCCCCGATGCCTTGTCCGCCGGCGTGCCGGACAGTGCCTTCATGTCGATATCATCGGTCATCAGCAGGCCATCAAAGCCGATCTTGCCGCGGATCACATCGTTGATGATGGTCGGAGACATGGTGGCGGGGCGCTCAGCATCCCACGCCTCGAACACGATGTGACTGGTCATGCCCATCGGCGCATGGGCCAGCGCGCGGAACGGCGCGAGATCATCCTCCAGCTCCGCCGCGGTCGCCGTGACGGTGGGGAGCAGATGGTGCGAATCTACCTTGGCCCGGCCGTGGCCCGGCATGTGCTTGACCACGCCGACGACGCCGCCGGCCGCCAGCCCTTCGAGCGTCGCGCGGCCGAGCGCGGCGACACGCTTTGGCTCGCTGCCGAAAGCGCGGATCGAGATTGCCTCGGTGGTGCCGGGGCCGATCACGTCGAGGATCGGGTGGCAATCGACGGTAATCCCGACCTCCGCCATCATCAGCCCGAGCGCCTGCGCATTGGCGCGCGCTGCCTCAATCGCGGACATAGGCGCGATGTCATACAGGCGGTCGAAATCGGGGCCGGCGGGAAAGGCGGGCCATTCCGGGGGTCCCAGCCGGGCGACGCGACCGCCTTCCTGATCGACCAGGATCGCGACGTCCGAGCGACCCTCCAGCGTACGCAGCTCGTCGGTCAGCGCGCGAAGCTGCTGACGATCGAGGCAATTGCGCTTGAACAGGATGTACCCCGCCGGACGCGCCTCGGCGAAGAATGCGCGTTCGTCGGAGGTAAGCGTCGGCCCGGACAGGCCAAAGATCACTGGCTTCATGGCCCGGTATTAGCGGGTCCGCCGGGGGTTTCCACCCCGGCGCGCGGGCGTCCCGCCGCGGTCAGCTGGTGACGAAGCACTTCTCGCCGGCGACGGTCAGGCGGCCACACAGATCACTCGCGGCGTCCGCGCTGCCGGCATTCACCTTCAGGCGATAGACCTTGCGGCCGTTGACCTCGGCGGGCTGGACGGTTTTGCCCAGCGTCGCGACATAGGAGAAGCGCTTGGCCACCGCGCTCCACGCGGTGTTCGCCGCCGCCTCGCTCGGGAAGGCGCCGAGCTGGACCAGCGACCCGCCCGAGTTGGCACCCGGGATCTGCTTCTTCGGTGCGGCCATCGGTGCGGCGGCGACCAGCCGTCCGCCCGAGCCGGGAACCTCAGCGACGGTGCGTGCGCTGCCGTCGGTGGCCGGTGCCGGCGCGTCGGCGCGGCGGCCGGCGATCGGCGCCTCGGGCACCGCCTTCAGATCGATCGCGGCGGTGGCGCTTGCCCCGGCGCTGGCGGCGATCGCCGAATCCCCTTCCCCGTCGACCTTCAGCCCGCCGGGATCATCCGGCTTCACCTTATAGTCGCCCGGCTGCGCGGCGATCAGTTCACCCTGGCCGTCCGGCGCGCGGGTCTGGAAGCTGAATACGGCAAAGACGATGGCGGCGAGAAGCACGAGGCCGACGGCGACCAACAGCAGGACGCGCAGCACGCCCGGCCCTTCCGGCTCGTCCGGCTCCACCGTCTCAAGCCACGGAAGCCGGTCTTCATCCCTGAGATCGAATTCCTCGGTCGCCATGAATCACATCTCCGAGACTGCCTCCACGCCCATGATGGAGAGACCGTTGCGGATAATTTGTCCGACGCCTTCCGCCAAGAACAGACGCGCCGCCGTCATCGCCGGGTCGTCGGGCAGCAGGAAGCGGCGGTCGGGCCGATCGTTACCGACATTCCATAGCGCGTGAAATGCCGCTGCCAAGTCATACAGGTAGAAGGCAATTCGATGCGGCTCACGTGCCGCAGCGGCCGTTTCCACCACACGCGGGAATTGCGCCGCCAGCTGCACCAGCGCCAGTTCCTCCGTATCAAGCCGGGACACGTCGGGATGGGACAGGTCCAGCCCCGCTTCGGTTGCACGACGCCGCAGCGAGGCGACGCGTGCATGGGCGTACTGGACGTAGAAGACAGGATTATCCTTCGACGCCTCCACCACCTTGGCGAAGTCAAAATCCATCTGCGCGTCGGAGCGGCGAGTCAGCATGGTGAAGCGGACGACGTCCTTGCCGACTTCGCGCACCACGTCCGCGAGCGTGACGAAGTTGCCGGCGCGCTTGGACATCTTCACCGGCTCGCCGCCGCGCAGCAGGCGCACCATCTGCACCAGCTTCACGTCGAATCGGGTGCGCCCCTCGGTCAGCGCCGCGACCGCCGCTTGGATGCGCTTCACGGTACCGGCGTGGTCCGCGCCCCAGATGTCGATCAGCGCGTCCGCCGTCTGCGCCTTTTGGAAGTGATAGGCGAGGTCGGCGCCGAAATAGGTCCACTGGCCGTTCGACTTCTTGATCGGGCGGTCCTGATCGTCGCCGAACAGCGTGGAGCGGAACAAGGGCAGCTCGACCGGCTCCCAATCCTCAGGTGTCTCTCCCTTGGGCGCTTCCAGCGTGCCGTCATAGACGAGGTCGCGGGCGCGCAGCCACGCCTCGGCCGCCTCGGGCTTGCCCTCGGCCTGAAGCTCCGCCTCCGACGAGAAGACGTCGTGGTGGATGCCGAGCAGCGCCAGATCGGCCTTGATCAGCACCAGCATGGCATCGACCGCGCGCGTGCGGAACAGGGGCAGCCAGTCCGCCTCGGGCGCAGTCGCATAGCGATCACCGAATTCCTGGGCGAGCTGCTGGCCAACGGGGACCAGATAGTCGCCAGGGTAAAGGCCTTCGGGAATCGCGCCAACATCCTCGCCCAGCGCCTCACGGTAACGCAGGTGTGCGGAACGGGCGAGCACGTCGACCTGACCGCCCGCATCGTTGACATAATATTCGCGGATCACGCGGTTGCCGGCAAACTCCAGCAGCGACGCCAGGGCATCCCCTACCACGGCGCCGCGGCAATGGCCCATGTGCATCGGGCCGGTCGGGTTGGCCGAGACATATTCGATGTTGACGGTCGTACCCTGCCCGGCGGTGGAACGACCATAGTCAGCGGCACGATCATGGATCGCGGCAAGTTCCGCCCGCCAGCTGTCATCGACCAGTCGGAGGTTGATGAAGCCGGGGCCGGCGATCTCGACCGCGGCAACCTCATCCAGCTGCTGCAATGCAGCGCCGATCTTCTCAGCCAGCGCGCGCGGGTTCGTCTTTGCCGCCTTGGCCAGCACCATCGCCGCATTGGTGGCGAGATCACCATGGGCGGGGTCACGCGGCGGCTCCACCGTCACCGCGCGGCGCTCGATCCCCGACGGCAGGTCGCCAGCTGCCTCGAGCGCATCGAGGGCAGCGTCAACGTAAGCGGCGAAACGGGAATAGAGCGTCATGGCAACCAATCGTGTTCGTGAAGACGCGCGCGATAGACCAATGCGACGAGCGCGACAAATCCGCCAGCGATTGCATCCGCTGCAACTGTATTTTCGACTTTTGCGCTTTGGTTGGTGCGGCGCAGCATCTATTGTGCACTTGCGAAAAGATTTGGTTTCAAACCGAGGAATCCTACCATGCGCAAGCTCATCATGACCGCCGCTTTCCTCACTGCAATGGCGCCGTTTGCTGCGCAGGCGCAGGACGAGAAGAGCTTCCAGCACGAGAATCAGACCTACGTCTACAAGACCAGCGAAGGGCGCGAAGGCGCGACCGTGATCACCGGCCGTCGCGTCGGCGGTGACCGTTTCCGCCTGGTCGTCGAGGGCGAGAAGGTCCGTGGTAACGTCGGCGGCACGCCGGTCGCTTTCCGCGCGCCGCAGGGCGGTGCGGTGTCGGTGCTGACCGCGAACTGATCCACTCGGGGGGGGCAAGCCCCTCCGCGGATGATCGAGGGGCCGCTGGCGCTGCGATGGCGCCGGCGGCCTTTTTCATGGCCGCTGCCCGGCGGCGTGGGCTGCCCTCTAGCGCAGGGCGCCGCTTTTGGCGGTGACGCTGATCGGGTGCTTGGGTTCTGGCGAGAGGGTCCGGGCCAGGGTTTCGAACCGGCCATCGGCGATCCTGATCTCGTTGAACGCCGGCGGTGACGAGCGCAGCCGTTTTGACAATGTTCCCGCGCCGATCATCCGCACCGTCCAGTCGCCAAATGTCACTGGCTTGTCGAAGGGATCATGCACATGGCCCGACAGGACAGCATGGGTGCCGGCATCCGCCAGCGCCTTCAGTGCTTCGTCACCATTGCGTGTCTTGGCGGTGCCGCGCGTCCCGCCTTCGATCAGGGGATGGTGACCCGCGACGAAGATGAGGTTGCCTCGCGGCGCCGCAGCGATCAGGTCCAGCGTATTCTTGAGCGCGTCGCGGCTGACATGCCCCTTTGACCAGTTGAGCCGCAACTGCGCGCGGGCCGTCGTCTTGAGCGGCACGATCGTGATGCCGGGCAGGTCGAGGGTCTTTTCGATCATGCGTTCCGCCGCGCCATAGCGCTTGTACGGGCTGAACAGCCGGCGCAACGGATCCCAATAATAGGGCAAATCGTGGTTGCCGACCTCGATCGTTACCGGCACGCCGAGGGACATCAACCACTTTCCACCGGCATCGAATTCGCGGGTGCGGGCGCGCATGGTCAGGTCGCCCGTCATGATCACCGCATCGGGCGACTCGTCGGCGACGCATTGCGCGAACCAGTCGAGCGCAGCGGGATCCTCAGCACCGAAGTGCACATCGCTTACGTGGAAAAGCTTCATCGACATGCCAACGCGCTGCCCGCGATTCGGTTCGCGGGCAAGCGCCTAGCGTGTCGCAGGTCAGCTGCGTCGGTGCTTCCCGCCGTAATGCGGGCCGATATAGCTGGCGATCTTCGCCATCTCCTGCGCGGCGCTGCGCGCGGCCTCGGCGCAACAGGGGATCGGATCGCGCTCTGCCTGGCTCGCGCGCATCGCCACCCGATCGGTCAGCGTTTCGATATCCGCGCGGGTCAGCACGTTTTTCTCCCGGAGCAAGCAAAGCAGGCTTTGCAGGATCACCAGGGATTCTTCGCCCGCGCGCTCTTGTGGCGTCATTGGCTCTCTCCTCTTCCTAAGTACGGGAGAGTAACAAAAACGTTCCGAGAGGCAAGGCGGTTAGTTTAATCCACCACCCAGCGACCGGTAGAGTTCCACAAGATTGCTTCCGCGCGCCAGGCGCGTCGTCACCAATTGCTGTTGTGCAGCATAAGCGGTGCGCTGTGCGTCGAGCGCCACGAGGAAGGAATCCACGCCTGCCCGGTAGCGCGCGTCGGACAGGCGGGCCGCCACCGAGGCTGCCTCCGCCCGCGCCGTCTGCGCGGCGACCTGCTCCTCGATCGTGCCGCGCTGCGCGAGCGCATCGGACACTTCGCGGAACGCGGTCTGGATTGCGCGTTCGTAGGTGGCGACCGCCACCTGCTGCGACGCCTTGGCATAGTCGAGATTGGCGGCGTTGCGACCGCCGTCGAACAGCGGCAGTGCGACCGACGGCGCGGCATTGTAGGTGAAGCTGCCGCCGCCGAACAAACCCGACAGCGCGGTAGAGATCGTCCCGATCGTCGCGGTGAGCGAGATACGCGGGAAGAATGCCGCGCGCGCCGCGCCAATGTTGGCGTTCTCGGCAATCAGCTGATGCTCCGCCTGGAGCACGTCAGGACGGCGCAGCAGCACTTCCGAGGACAGATTGCCGGGCAGCGCATCGCGGGTCACCGGTGCGTTGCCGAGTTCGGTCGGCAGCTGGTCCGCGGGCACGGTGGCGCCGACGAGGAGGTTCAGCGCATTCTGATCGCGGGCAACCTGAGTCTGCAGCGCCGCAATGTCATTGCGCGCGGCCTGGTAATTGGTCTCCGCCTGCCGCGCCTCCAGCTCGGACGCGACGCCGATACGGAACTGCGCGCGGGTGAGCTCCAGCGATTGTTCGAACGCCTTCAGCGTCTCGCGGCTGATGCGCAGCTGTTCCTGGTCCGCCGCCATGGTCAGCCAGGCATTGGCGATTTCGGCGATGAGGCTGATCCGCGCGGTGCGCTGCGCCTCTTCGGAAGCGAAATATTGCTCCAGCGCGGCGCGCGAGAGGTTGCGGACGCGACCGAAGAGATCGAGCTCGAACTGCGAGAAGCCGGCGTTGACCGAGTAGAACTCAAGGTTCGACGAGGCCGAGCCGATCCCGCCGCCAACCGCGCCAGCCCCTGCCCCGGCGCCTACACCCGTGCCGCCGCCAACACCGCCGGTGCCGGTGCCGGTGCCAGTGCCGCCGCCGGCCATTCCGCCAGCGCCGAGCCCGCCGCCGGCCGCGCCGAAGACGTTGTTGGTGTAGGTGCCCGAACCGGAAATGGTGGTGTTTGGCACCTGGCTGGCACGCTGGACGCGATATTGTGCCCGCGCCTGCAGCACGTTGCCGGCGGCAATCCGCAGGTCACGATTGTTGGCAAGGCCGGTCTCGATCACTTGCCGAAGGCGGGGATCGAGGAAGAAATCGCGCCAGCCCACCTGGGTGATGTCCGGCGCATCGGTCGCCGCGCGTGGATAGATACCGCCTTGCGGCAGGGTTTCCGGGGCGGCGCCGACCGGGCGAACATATTTGGGCGCGAGATTACAGCCCGACAGGGTGGTGGCGACGGCGAGCGCCGCCAGGAGGGAACGGGACTTCATCTGGATCATGCTCCCTGCGGCGTCGGGCCACGATCGCGCCCTGCGTCGCCATCGTCCCCGTCGTCACGCAACGGTTCGTAGTTGTTGACGTTCTGATCCCCCTCATCGTCCTTGCCGTGGCCGAACAGCCGCGAGACGACCACGAAGAAGGTCGGAACCAGGAAGATCGCCAGCACCGTCGCGGAGAACATGCCGCCCACCACCGACCGGCCAATTGCATTCTGACCACCGGCACCCGCGCCGGTCGAGATCGCCAGCGGCAGCACGCCGAAGATGAAGGCCAGGCTGGTCATCAGGATCGGACGCAGGCGTAGTCGCGCAGCCTCCACCGCCGCGTCGAACGGCTTCATCCCTTCCGCGATACGTTCCTCCGCGAACTCCACGATCAGGATCGCGTTTTTCGCCGCCACACCAATCGTGGTGATGAGGCCGACCTGAAGGTAGATGTCGTTGTTCAGCCCGGTCAGCGTCGCCGCGAGGAGCGCACCGATCACGCCCAAGGGGACCACCAGCATCACCGCGATCGGCACCGACCAGCTTTCGTACAATGCCGCGAGGCACAGGAAGACGATCAGCAGCGACAAGGCATAGAGTGCCGGTGCCTGGCCACCAGACAGCCGTTCCTCGAACGACAGCCCGGTCCACTCCAGCGCGGTGCCGGGTGGGAGCTTGGCCTGAATTTCCTCCATTGCCTCCATCGCGGCACCGGTGCTGACGCCCGGCGCCGGTGAACCCTGCAACTGCATCGCGGGCTGGCCATTGTAGCGAGTCAGCGACACCGGCGCGTTGGTCCAGCTCACCGTCGAGAAGGAGGTGAACGGCACCATCTGGCCCTGGTCGTTGCGGACGTAGAAGTCGGCAATATCCTCCGGCCGGACGCGATAGGGCGTGTCCGCCTGGACGTAGACGCGCTTCACGCGGCCGCGGTCGATGAAGTCGTTGACGTAGGAGCCGCCCCACGCCGTCGCCAGCGTCGAATTGACCGTCGCCAGATCGAGCCCCAGCGCGCGCGCCTTGTCCTGATCGATATCGACCTTCAGCTGGGGCGCGTCCTCCAGGCTGAGCGGGCGAACCTGTGCGATCAGCTTGTCCTGCATCGCCATGCCCAGCACCATGTTGCGCAGCTGAGTCAGCTTTTCATGGCCGATCCCACCCGTGTCGACGAGCTGGAGGTCGAAGCCGGTAGCATTGCCCAGCTCCTGCACCGCCGGCGGCACTAGCGCGAAGATCATGCCGTCCTCGTACTTCGAGAATACACCCATGGACTTGGCCGCGATGGTCTGCGCCTTGTTGTCGATCCCCGGCCGCTCATCCCATGGCTTCAGGCTGATGAAGGCGAGGCCCGCATTCTGCCCCTGCCCTGCGAAGCTGAAGCCGTTGATGGTGAAGACGGACTGCACACCCGGCTGCTCGAGGAAATAATTCCGAACGAGGTCGAGACCCTTGTCGGTGCGCGCGGTCGTGGCGCCCGCGGGCCCCTGCACCAGCGCGATGACCGTGCCCTGATCCTCATCGGGCAAGAAGGCGCTGGGCAGCCGGGCGAACAGCAGCACCATGCCACCGACGATCAGCAGATAGACGAGCATCGACCGCTTCCAGCTGCGCGCGGTCTTCTTCACGCCCCGCTCGTACTTGACCGTCCCCTTCTCGAAGGTGCGGTTGAACCAGCGGAAGAAGCGGGCAAAGATCCCGTTGCCTTCGTGCTTGGTCGGATCGTGCGGCTTCAGGATGGTGGCGCACAGTGCCGGTGTCAGGATCAACGCGACCAGCACCGATAGGATCATCGCCGAGACGATGGTGATCGAGAACTGGCGATAGATGACGCCCGTGGAACCGCCGAAGAACGCCATCGGCAGGAACACCGCCGACAGCACCATGCCGATGCCGATCAGCGCGCCCGAGATTTCGTCCATCGACTTGCGCGCGGCGTCCTTCGGGCTGAGCCCCTCGTCGACGATCAGACGCTCGACGTTCTCGACCACAACGATCGCGTCGTCGACCAATAGACCGATGGCGAGCACCATGCCGAACAAGGTCAGGGTATTGATGGTGAAGCCCGCCACCTGCATGATCGCGAACGTACCGAGCAGCACGACCGGCACCGCGATCGTCGGGATCAGCGTAGCGCGCCAGTTCTGCAGGAACAGGAACATCACCAGGAAGACGAGGACGACTGCCTCGACCAGCGTGTGGATCACCTGTTCCACCGACAGGCGGACGAACGGCGTGGTATCGAAGGGGTACACGACCTTGACGTCGGCCGGGAAACCCTTGGCGATCGATTCCACTTCGGCCTTCACCGCGTCGACGGTGTCGAGCGCGTTGGCACCCGCGGCAAGACGGACGCCGAAGCCCGAGGCGGGCTTGCCGTTGAACTTGGTATCGAAGCCGTAATTCTCGGCGCCAAGCTCAACCCGAGCCACGTCGGCCAACCGAACAACCGCGCCATTTTCCGTCGTCTTCAGGCGGATCTGACCGAATTGCTCCGGCGTCTGGAGGCGTGACTGGACCGAGACGGTCGCGTTCAGCATCTGCTCCTTGGGAGCGGGCTGAGCACCGATCTGGCCGGCCGAGACCTGGGCATTCTGCGCCCGCACGGCATTGGTCACATCGGCGATGGTGAGCTGATAGTTGTTCAGCTTCAGCGGATCGATCCAGATGCGCATCGCATATTGCGAGCCGAAGATCTGAAGCTCGCCCACGCCGTTCACGCGGCTGACCGGGTCCTGCAGCCGCGACACGACCATGTCCGACAGGTCAGTGATCGAGTGCGAGCCGTCTTCCGAATACAGGCCGACGATGACGAGGAAGCTGGCGGCGGACTTCTGAACCTGAATGCCCTGTTGCTGCACTTCCTGCGGCAGCAGCGGAGTCGCCGCCTGCAATTTGTTCTGAACCTGCACCTGCGCGATGTCAGGATCGGTGCCCTGTTCGAACGTCAGCGTGATCGTGAGCACGCCCGACGAGGAGGACGAGGACGAAAAATAGCGCAGGTTATCGATGCCGCGCAGCTGCTGCTCGATAATCTGCGTGGTGGTGCGTTCCAGCGTCGTCGCATCCGCGCCCGGATAGGTCGCGGTGATCGACACCGTGGGTGGCGCGATCTCCGGGAACTGCGCGACGGGAAGGCTGCGGATGGCGATGACGCCAGCCAGCATCAGGACGATCGCGATCACCCATGCGAAGATGGGTCGATCGATGAAATAGCGTGCCATGTAGGGTTACTTCGCCTGAGCCTGGCCGTTGGGCTGCGCCTGGGGTTGGCCAGCCTGGGCCGGTTGTCCCTGCCCCTGCCCCTGCGGCTGCCCTTGTGGTTGCCCCTTGCCTTGCGGCTGACCGGGCGCGCCAGGGGCACCCGTGCCAGCGGGCGCCGCATTCGGGTTCCACGGCTTGGGCGAGACGGGCATGCCCGGACGCAGCATGCCGCCGCCACCTTCCACGATGACACGATCCCCAGGCTTCAGCCCGGCGGTTACCAGCCAGTCCTCGCCAATCGTGCGATCGGTGGTGAGGATCCGCGGTTCGACCTTGTTGTCCCGTCCGACCACCATCGCAGTGGCCTGGCCGCTTTCGTTGCGCTGCACGGCGCGCTGCGGCACCAGGATGCCGTTGCGCTCCGTCCCCTCGACCAGTTCGGCGCGGACGTACATGCCCGGCAGCAGCAGGCCGCGCGGGTTCTGGAAGATCGCTCGGATCGTCTGCGTTCCGGTGGTCGGATCGACGGTGACGTCGGTAAACTGCAGCTTGCCCTCGATCGGGTAAAGCGAGCCATCCTCGAGCCGCAAGCGAACGCGCGCGGCGCCGCCGCCGCGGGACAGCTCGCCAGCCGCGATCGACTGACGCAGGCGCAGGAGGTCGGCGCTCGATTGCGGCACATCGACATAGATCGGATCGAGGCGCTGGATGGTGGTCAACGGATTGGTCTGGCCCGAGGTCACCAACGCGCCGGTGGTCGACTGCGCGCGACCGATCCGGCCGGAGATCGGCGCGCGGACCGTGGTGCGCTCAAGATCGATCTGTGCGGAGCGCAAGGCCGCCTGCTGGGCCGCGACGTCGGCCTGCGCCTGCTGTGCAGACGTGATCGCATTGTCATATTCCTGGCGCGAGATCGCGTTGATCTTCACCAGTTCGCCATAGCGACGCTGCAGCGCCGCGCTGGAGGCGATGGCGGCGCGGGCTCGCGCGAGCGACGCCCGCGCGCTGGCGACCGCGGCGAGATAGGGCTGCTGATCGATGCGGAAGAGCGGCTGGCCGCGACGAACCGAATCGCCCTCCGTGAACAGGCGCTCAACGATCAGGCCATTAACCTGCGGGCGCACTTCGGAGGTTTCAAACGCGGCCGTGCGGCCCGGCAAGGTCGTTGTCAGCGTCACAGCCTGCGGCTGGACGGTGATGACCGATACCTGAGGGGGTCCCGCCTGCTGTTGCTGCTGACCCTGATCGTTCTGCCCACCACAGGCGGACACCGACGCCAGCAGCAGGGCTGATAGCGCGACCCTCTTGAATGCCATATCGTTCTCTGAAATAAAGTGAGTGATCGTTCACTCACGTTTGCTGCTACTGCGAACTGGAAAACGCGTCAAGTCGAGGAGAGAGGTCATCGAACAATGTGGCGCAGCCCTCCCCGGCTTGCGCATCGGGCGGGCAAACGCACGGCGCGAGAAATTGATCCAGGCGGCACGTGAAGCCTTTGCGGCGACCGGGTTCCACGGCACGGGCATGGCGCAGATCGCGCAGACGTCGGGAATTGCCGTCGGGCAGATCTATCGCGATTTCGCCAACAAGGAAGCGATCGTGGCGGAGATCGTCGCGCGCGATCTGGAAGACTTTCTGTCGGAACGTGGCCTGTGCGCCGCGGGCGCCACGGGTGATCCCGCCGTGGTGCGCGCGTGGATCGGTCAGTTCGTTGCGTGCGAGAACCCCGAGGGGGGACGACTCGTGGCGGAGATCATGGCCGAGGCATCGCGCAACGAGCGGATTGCCGAAATCGTCCGCGCGGTGCGGGAGCGGATGCGCAGCGAGCTGACGTCTGCCTTGTGCCTGCTTGTGCCGGCATCGGTGTCGTCGAGCCGGTTCATCCAGGTGGCGGAAATGATCCAGACGATTGCTGCCGGCGTTTTCCAGCGACGCGTGACCGAGCAGGATCAGCCCAGCCCGGACGTGATCCGCGCGTTGATGACGTGCATCAACGCGGCCATCGACGGACTGCAGCACGACGCGGGCGCCAGCGAAACGGACGCCAGCGCCGAAGCCGCCCTTTCGTGACGGGCGCGCCTAGCCGCTGAAGCGCACGCCGATCCACAAGGTGCGCGGCGTCGCACGTTCAATCACATCGGCGCCGCTGACGCCCGCTTCGACCAGCGCATCGAACAGGTTTTCGCCCCGCGCCTCGATCGCAAGCCCTCGCGTCACCGGCACCGACAGATACGCGTCGAGCGTCGTTGCGGGGGCAAGCACGCGGGCGTTCTGATCGTCCTCGAACTGGCCGGACATGTGGCGCAGCGTCGCCGACGCGGTCCAAGCGCCCTGACGCCAGCCGAGCGTGCCCGACAACTGATCGCGCGGCGTCTGCGCCGGGCGCAGGCCGTCGAGCGGCGCGGCGGCACCTGATGCTTCCACCCGCGGATCGACATGGCTCCACGAGGCGATGGCGAACACCGGCCCCGCCTGCCAGCGCGCGTCCAGCTCAAGCCCCTTGGAGCGGATCGCGTCCAGGTTCTGCCGCACGCGATAGGCGCCGTTGACGAAGCCGACGCCCGGGAAGGTGCCCGGCCCCTGCCCCGCCGTCACATTGGCAATGGTATTGTCCAGCCGGTTCCAGAACACGGTGGCGGACAGCGTCAGATTGGCCAGGGGCGCCAGCGTCACGCCGCCGTCGACGCCGCTCAGCCGCTCGGGCGCGAGATCCGGGTTGGCGGCGGTGGCATCGGCGCCGACCCGGAACGGGCGGTACAATTCGTTGAGCGTCGGCAAGCGCCAGCCGCGATAGCCGCTCACCCGCAAAATGACGGCCTCCACCGGCGCGAAGGCGAGACCGGCGCGACCGGTCCATTCGGTGCCGTCGCGCTCCGGAAAGCGGCTGGCCGTCAAGGGCACGCCGGTCGCCAGCGTATATTCGTCAAGCTGCCCGTCGGCGATGCGCCAGCGATCGAGGCGCCCGCCCAGGGTGAGCGTCCAGCGTCCTGCCTCCACGCTGCCGTCGGCGAAGATGCCGGTCGTCCTGCTGCTGCCGCCGGCGATGCGCCGCCGCGTGGGCGCACCGCCGACATAGGTGTAATTTTCCTGGGTGCGCCCGGTCACGTCGCGCACGTCGATGCCCAGGCGCAGGTCGCGGCCCGCACCGACGGGCGGCACGATCTCGAACCGCGCGCCGATACCGGTGGCAGGGGTGTTATACTGGTCGAGCGTCTGGCTGGCGCTGACCCGGCCTGCGGAGACACTGGCGAATTGCGACGCGAAGGAGCGGGTCTGGAGATAGGCCAGCGCCGAATAGCCCCACGCCCCGCGCCCGACGATGCGCAGGCTGGCGTCAGCCCCCTCGCTGCGATTGGCAGTGAAGGCGGTGCCGCGTTCGCGATGATCGGTGAAGCCGCTGACATTGGCCTGAAGCTCGGTATCGGGCGCCACGCGGATGACCCCGCGCAGCGCCGCCGATGCTTGTTCGTAAGGCGCGGGCCGGTCGGCCGGACCGCGATCTGCCGCGACCACCGGAATGAAGCCGTCGCCACGCGCATAGGCCGCCGAGACAGTGGCAAAGCCCGGACCCGACAGAAACGTGCCCGACGCCTGTGCATCGAGCGAATCGCGACTGCCATAGGCAAGGCTGCCGAGCAGCGTCGGGCGATCGCGCGGGTCAGCGCTTTCCAGTTCGACCGTGCCAGCAAGCGCGCCGGGGCCGAAATAGCCGCTCCCCCCGCCGCGGGTGACACGGATGCGGCCGATCCGATCGGTGGCATAGGCCGGAAATGGCACCCATCCGCCGAACGGATCTGCCTGCGGCACGCCATCGAGCACCAGCAACGCGCGGCTGGACGCGTTGCCGCCGATCCCGCGCAGCGAAATGCCCTGGCTGGTCGGATTGGCCGAGCGCGAGTCCGAGCGGCGAAACTGCTGCAGCCCCGCGACATCAGCGAGAACGCTTTCCAGCCGATCGCTGGCATTGGCGCTGATCCGCTGCGCGTCGATCGTGACTACGTCTGCGGTACGGTCGCCGGGACGGTCGTCGAGCCCGCGGCCAGTGACGACGATGTCGGAACCCGCCTGGGCGTGGGCCGCAGTGGGCAATAGGATCAGGACGAGGGCAGCGCTGGCGCGAGAGGTCATGCGCCGCCTATGGGTTGCCACGCCCCCTTCGTGCAAGCGGCGCAAGCGCGGTCAGACCTCCAGCGCCACCTCTGCCACCCGCTCCGTCGACGCCAGCACCTCGGTGAAGCGCTTGCGCCACCAGATCACGTCCTCGTCGACGACATTGTCGAACATCGGACGCCAGCGCGCGATCCGCTCGTCACGCGGCATGTTCAGCGCATGCTCGATTGCGTCCGCCATCTCGTCGGGGCTGTAGGGGTTGATCAGCAATGCCCCGGTAAGCTGCGCCGCGGCGCCAGCGAAGCGGGACAGGATCAGCACGCCGGGATCCTCGGGATCCTGCGCCGCCACAAACTCCTTCGCGACAAGGTTCATGCCGTCGCGAAGCGGGGTGACCAGCCCGATCTTGGCGGCGCGATAGACACCCGCGAGCACGCCGCGCGGCAGCCCGCGGTTGACGTAGCGCAACGGCACCCAGTCGATTTCCGCATGCGCCCCGTTGATGCGGCCGGACAGCGCGTCGAGTGTTGCGCGAATGTCCTGATAGCTCTGCACGCTGGCACGCGACGGAGGCGCGATCTGGAGCATCGTGACCTGGGCATGGGCGTCGGGCCGGGTATCGAGGAAGCGAAGATAACCGTTGAACCGTTCCTCCAGCCCCTTGGAATAATCCAGCCGGTCGACGCCGACGATCAGGCGACGGCCGCTCAGGCTTTCGACTACGCGGTTCTGGGTCGTCACCGCCTCATTGCTCTGCGCGCTGGCGATGAATTCGCGCGCGTCGATGCCGATCGGACAGGCGATCGCCCGGATCGTGCGGCCGCCGACGGTGACGCGGTCATCATCCTCGATCGTGCCACCCATCTCCCGGACGACATAATCGTGGAACGTCTCCAGCCATTCGCGCGTGTGGAAGCCGACCAGGTCATAGGCGAACAGCGCCTCCACCAACCGCCGATGCTCGGGCAGGGCATGCAGCAGGTCGGTCGGCGGCCAGGGGATGTGCAGAAAGAAACCTAGGCGATTGGTGATGCCCTGCTGGCGCAGCAGCCAGCCGAGCGGGATCATGTGGTAATCGTGAACCCAGATCAGGTCATCGGGCTCGATATGTGGGCTGATCACTTCGGCGAACAGCCGGTTCACCCGTTCGTAGCCGCCTTGGAAATCGCGTTCGAACTCGGTCAGGCCGAGGCGATAGTGGAACAGTGGCCAGAGCGTGCGGTTCGCATAGCCGTCGTAATATTCCTCCACGTCCTGTTCCGGCAGATCGATCGTGGCGGAGGTCACCCCATCGAACGTCTCGAACTTCAGCTCACCCGTCTCGCCCGTCTCCCCCGACCAACCGAACCATATGCCGTCCGCCTCGCGCAGCGCGGCGGTCAGGGCGACCGCCAATCCTCCTTGTGCGCTTGGCTGTTGCGGGGTTGGTGCAGAAACGCGGTTGGAGATGACGATCAGACGGCTCAACGTATGGCACTCCAGGGTTTACTGAGCAGGACGGCGCAATTGATCACGCCGACGAGCGAGTAGGTCTGGGGATAATTGCCCCACAATTCACCGGTATTCGGGTCGATATCCTCCGACAACAGGCCGGCGGGGGTGCAGCGCGCCAGCATTTCTTCAAACAATTCACGCGCGTCGGCATCCCGGCCGGTGAAATGAAGCGCCTCGATCAACCAGAAGGTGCAGACGTTGAACGCCGTGTGCGGCAGGCCGAAATCATCCTCCGTCGCGTAGCGCAGCATGTACGATCCGCGGCGCAAGCCCCCCTCCACCGCCTCCAGCGTCGTGCGGAAACGTGGGTCGTCGGGCGAAAGGAAGCGGAGGTCGAGCAGCTGCAGCAGGCTGGCATCGAGGTCGTCGCCGCCGAAGGTCGCCGACATGCGCTGCGTGTCGGGGCGCCAGGCCGCTTCCTCGATCCGCGCGCGCATCGTCTCTGCCCGCTCGCGCCAGAAATCGGCGCGGTCGTCGAGCTTCAGCGCCTCTGCGGCATTGGCGAGCCGGTCGCATGCCGCCCAGCACATCGCCGCCGAATAGGTGTGCACATGGCTCTTGGTGCGCAATTCCCACAGGCCCGCGTCAGGCTGATCGAACTTCTGCCAGGCACGCTCGCCGATCGGCTCCAGCGCCTCGAAATCCTCGCGCCCGGCGACGCGCAACAGGCGATGATCGAAGAAGGCTTGCGCGTTGGAAAGGACGATCTGGCCATAGGCATCATGCTGGATCTGCTCATAGGCCTGGTTGCCGACGCGCACCGGCCCCATGCCGCGATAGCCCGACAGCGCCGGCGCCTCCCACTCGATCAGGGTCGCCTCCCCGCCGACGCCGTAGAGCGGCTGGATGTGGCCATCCTTGGCGTTGTCGACGATGTTGCGCAGATATTCGAGATACCCTTCGAGCACATCGAGCGCCCCCAGCCGGTTGAGCGCCTGGACGGTATAGTAAGCGTCGCGGACCCAGCAGTAGCGATAGTCCCAGTTCCGCTGGGAATCTGCATGTTCGGGGATCGACGTGGTCAGCGCGGCGACAATCGCGCCGGTTTCCTCATGCTGGCACAGCTTCAGCGTGATGGCGGAGCGGATCACCGCCTCCTGCCATTCATAGGGCGTCGCGAGCCCGCGTACCCAATGCCGCCATTCCTCGATCGTTCGCTCGAGCATATTGTCGAGCGCGGCGTGAAGGTCGTCGGAAAAGCTTTCGTCCGGGCCGAGGAAGAAGTGCAGCGGACGCTCCACGCGAAACATCCGCTCATCCTCGATCCAGCCGACCGGCGCCGTGGTCGACAGGCGAAGCACGCTGTCGTCCAGCAGGTAGCGGATATGGTTGGACCCACGCGTCGTCGTGGCCCGCACGGAGCCCCAGGTCACGGCGGGGCGCAGGCGAACGCGGATGCGCGGGCTGCCCGCGACGGGCCGCACAATGCGGGCGAACGCTACCGGGCGGTAGCGCCTGCCATTACGGGTGAAGCGCGGGCAGAAATCGATCACCTCGATCGCATTGCCGTCCTCATCCTCGTGCCGCGTGACCAGAATGGGCGTGTTACGCAGATAGGATTGCGTCGTCGTGCGGCAGCGATCGATGTCGATCTCCCAAAAACCGAACGCATCGTCACCGGCCTTGGGATTGTCATCAAGCAGCGAGCAGAAAGCCGGGTCGCCATCGACGCGCGGGGTGCAGCCCCACACGAAGCGGCCGGCGCGGTCCACCAGCGCGGATACCTGGCAATTGCCGATCGGCCACAGATCCATCGTCGCGGTCATGCCGCCTTCTCCAACCAGGCGCGCACGGCGGCCACATCATCCAGGCGGAACTGCGCCGCCGTCTCACGCGGAGCGCCGACCAGCACGCCGACACCGCCGCGCTCGGCGACGAGCGCCAAGCCGGATTCGTCGGTCACGTCATCACCCGCGAACACTGGCATGTGCCCGGCAAACGGCTCATGCCGCAGCAGCGCATCTATTCCGGTGCCCTTGTCGTGGCCGCCGACGCGCAGTTCGACCATCATCTTGCCGGTCTGCAAAACCAGCCCGTCCCGATCAGCATATTGTTCGGCGAGCCGCCGCGCGGCTACGCCATGCTCCGGTGCCATGCGATAATGAACGGCAACGCCCAGCGATTTCACCTCGACCACAACCCCCTCTTCGCCCGCGAACGCCGCGGAGAATGCCCGCTCGGCCTCGACCAGCGCGGGCGGACGATCCGGCGCGATGTTCCGGCCTCCCAGCCGCAGTTCGGCGCCATGACTGCCCACCACCGCGATTTCCGCGGCAGCATCACCCAGGAACCCCTCGATCTGCGCCACTGATCGTCCACTGACTAAGGCGAAACGGCCGGCAAAGGTTCCAGCGAGCTGGTGAAGAAGATCAATTAGCCCGGTATCGACCACGATCGCGTCGGGCCGATCCACCAGGTCGACCAAAGTGCCGTCGAAATCGAGAAGGAGGCAATGGCCGCTCGCACGAAGGGGCGGCGGCGGGGGAAGCGACGCAACTGGGCTCATGGCCGACGCTCTAGCGTGCGCGCCCGCGTTCGTCAGCGTCCGATGCTGGCGCCATCCCGCCAAGTCTGTCATCAGCGGCAAAAGAGCAGATAAATGATGGGGCGGATGGCCGATGTTCCTCAACTTCCTCGATGAGCTGCGCGTCGCGGGCATCCCGGCGAGCCTGAAGGAGCATCTGCTCCTGCTCGAAGCGCTCGATGCGGAGGTGATCGATCGCACGCCCGAAGATTTCTACTATCTGTCGCGCGCTGTGTACGTGAAGGACGAGGGCCTGCTTGACAAGTTCGATCAGGTGTTCGCCAAGGTTTTCAAGGGGATCGAGAACAGCTTCATCCAGGAAGGCGCGCAGATTCCGGAAGACTGGCTGAAGGCGGTCTCCGAGAAGTTCCTGACGCCCGAGGAGATGGAGGCGATCAAGTCGCTCGGCTCCTGGGAGGAGATCATGGAGACGCTGAAGAAGCGGCTCGAGGAACAGCAGAAGCGCCACCAGGGCGGCAACAAGTGGATCGGCACCGGCGGGACCAGCCCGTTCGGAAACTCCGGCTACAACCCCGAGGGCGTGCGCGTCGGCGGCGAATCGAAGCAGAAGCGCGCGCTGAAGGTGTGGGACCAGCGCGAGTTCAAGAATCTCGACAACACCAAGGAGCTGGGCACCCGCAACATCAAGATCGCGCTACGCCGGCTGCGCAAGTTCGCTCGTGAGGGCGCGCAGGACGAACTGGATATTGACGGCACGATCGACGGAACTGCGCGGCAGGGCTGGCTTGACATTCGCATGCGCGCGGAACGGCGCAATGCGGTGAAATTGCTGTTGTTCCTCGACGTTGGCGGATCGATGGACCCGTTCGTCAAGCTGTGTGAGGAACTGTTCTCGGCCGCCACCAGCGAGTTCAAGAACCTGGAGTTCTTCTACTTCCACAACTGCCCTTACGAAGGGGTGTGGAAGGACAACAAGCGCCGCTTTTCCGAGCGGACGCCGATGTGGGACGTGCTTCACAAATTCCCGCACGACTACAAGCTGGTGTTCGTCGGTGACGCGTCGATGAGCCCGTATGAGATCACCCATCCGGGCGGCTCGGTGGAACATTTCAACGAGGAATCGGGCGCGGTGTGGATGAACCGCCTGACGACTACTTACCCGGCCGCCGTCTGGCTGAACCCGGTCGCGCAGGCGCAATGGGGCTATTCGCAATCGGTGAAGATCATTCGCGAACTGATGAACGACCGCATGTACCCGCTGACGCTCGCCGGGCTGGACGATGCGATGCGGGAACTCACGCGCAAGCGGTGACCTTGCGCTGATCCGCCCGCCCTGCCCCCGTTCGTCGCGGGGCGGGCGAGCGATCGTTCAGCGCTTGCCGGTCCAAATGCGGACGCGGGCGTTCGGCTTCACGCCGCCCTGGTGCGCCGGGCAGCGGGTGTAGCGGAACTTCCTGTCCATGCAGATCCAGACCTCGTTCAGCCAGCCCATGCGGTCGGTCGTGACGCGCATCATGTCGGCGCGCATGCCGCGATTGACCCGCGCGATTGCGGTGGCGAGCTTGCCGGCGGTCAGGCTCTGGCGCGCGAGGGCGTTCATGTCGGGATAGCGGACCTCGTTGAAGAGCGAGGTCGCCTTGCCGAAATAGCTGTCGGGCGTTTCGCCGGGCATGCAGGTGCCGTGCTTGGCCCATTCATGCTGCAGCAGCTGCGCCGACGGGGTCGCGCACAGGTTTGCCCGCACCGTGCGTTGCGAAATCAGCGGCGTCGCCTTGCAATATTGCGGCCACTCCTTGCCGAACCCGTCGGGCCAGAGGCCGTGCAGGACGAAGCCGAAGCGGTTGCCGCTGCCGCACTGGAACGTGGAGCGGGCGGCGCGATCGGGGGTGCGGCAGTGCTGCGGCGACCAGCTGATCGCCAGCGTATAACTTCCGATTGGCAGCAGACGCTGTGGCTCGCTCTTGCTTGGCAGGTCGGGACGCACCCGGAGGTCCGTGCCGGCCGGAACCGAGCATTGATATGCCTGGGCGGCGGCCACGCCCGGCATCAGCGCCAGCGCCAGAGCAAAGCCACGGATCATTCGGTAAACTCCTGTTCTTCAACGGCATGTTCGCCGAACCAAAGCCTGGCGTCGGGGCGAAACAGATAGGCCGCCGAAACGACGTACAGCGCGCCCGACGCAAGGCCGGCGAGTGATGCCGCCAGCGACGGCGTGGCACCGACGATCAGCGCGACCAGGCCGAACAACAGGATCACGAAGGCGATCGCCGCAAGCACCACCACGAACCATTTGGCCGCGATGCTCGGCTGGCGGGCGGTGAAATACCACAGCAGCAATCGCAGCGTGATGTTGAAGACCACCGATGTCGGCAGCAGCCAGCCCATCTCCGCCAGCGCAGGATTGCTGGCGAAGCTTGCGACACGCTGAGGCCAGTCGAGCATGGTGCTGAGCAGGCCGAGCGCGAGCGCCAAAAGGTACAGGCGCTCAAAGCGCCTGATCGACAGGGGACGGATCAACGGCGAGGTTCCTCAGGCGAGAGCGAAGTCGAGGCCGATATCCGCGGCAGGCGCGGACTGGGTGAGACGCCCGACGCTGACGTAGGTGACGCCGGTTTCCGCAATGGCGCGGATCGTATCCAGCGTGACGCCGCCGGATGCCTCGGTGGGTACCCGCCCACCGACGAGCGTCACCGCACCGCGCAGGATCTGCGGGGGCATGTTGTCGAGCAGCAGCCGCGTCGCGCCGGCGGCGAGCGCTGGCTCGATCTGCTCCACCCGGTCGACCTCGACGATGATGTCAGCGACGCCGGCATCACGGGCGCGGCGCACTGCTTCCCCGACGCTGCCGGCGACGGCGATGTGATTATCCTTGATCATCGCCGCATCCCACAGCCCCATGCGATGGTTCTGCGCACCGCCCATGCGGGTGGCATATTTCTCCAGCAGCCGCAGTCCCGGGATCGTCTTTCGCGTGTCGAGCAGGATGGCCCCGGTGCCGCGGATACGATCGGCATAGGCGGCGGTCAGGGTTGCGATGCCCGACAGGTGCTGGACGGTATTGAGCGCCGACCGCTCCGCCGTCAGCAGCGCCCGCGCGCGGCCGGCCAGCCGCATGACCGGCGTGCCGGCCGCGACGCGATCGCCATCGCTGGCCAGAAGGTCGACCGAGGCATCAGGATCGAGCCGGCGAAAGAAGGCAGCGGCAATCGGCAGCCCGGCGACGGCAATCGCGTCGCGCGTGGCCATCACACCCTCAAACCGGGCGTCGGCCGGGATCACCGCCTCGGACGTGACGTCGCGGCCGCCGCCGAGATCCTCGGCAAGCGTCGCGCTGACAAAGGCGTCCATGTCAAAGCCAGCGATCACGGCAGCACTTCCTCTTGTTCCACGCCCCAGAGGCGGCTGATTTCCACGAAGCCCGCCTGGCCGCGAATATCGAGGCGGCACCAGCCGCGCGCGCATTGGCTGACCCGGCCGATCACGCCCGGTTCGGCGCGCCACAGGATGCGCGCGCCATAGGCGGGCCGGTCACGCAATTCGGCGATCGACTCCTTGATCATCGCGGTGCGCGTGCTGCTGATCAGCGAGCCGAGCATCCACCCCTGGGTACCGCCGGGATCCTCCACCTTGCGCCATTCCTTGAACACGTCGACGACGCGGACCGGCAGGTCGGCGCGGACGTAGAGCCAGGTCGCCGGATAACTGCGTCCGGGGCCGGAGCGCATCCGGGCCTTTCCGGCCGAAATGGAGGCGAAATAGGGTGGTTTCGGCCTGTCCTTGGCCTGCGCGGCGACTTCATTGGCCACCAGCCCGAACAGCACGGCAAGCGCCACCCATCCCGCCGTCCATCGCCGCATCGATACACCCCCGTCGACCAAGCCGTTCCTGTAGCGCCCGCACGGCTGCCGCATCAACCGATCGTTGACGCCCGCGCCGCGCTTCGCCAATCCAATGCCATGGTCGATACTCGCCGCTGCGCCAATCCCCGCGTGATCGTGACGCGCGAATTGCCCGACATCACCATGGACCGGCTGGAGGCCCTGTTCGACACGGTCAACAACCGCGGTGACAAGGCGATGACCCGCGAGGAGCTGGCCGCTGCCATGTCCGATTGCGACGTGCTGGTGCCGACGGTGGTGGACACGATCGATGCCGAGCTGATCGAGGGTGCGGGCGAGCGGCTGAAGCTGATCGCCAATTTCGGCGCGGGCGTGAACCATATCGACCTGAAGGCGGCGCGCCGGCGCGGCATCATCGTCACCAACACGCCCGGCGTGCTGACCGAAGATACCGCCGACATGACGATGGCGCTGATCGTTTCCGTCCCGCGCCGGCTGGCCGAGGGCGAGAAGCTGGTGCGGTCGGGCGAATGGAAGGGGTGGAGCCCGGGCGGGATGCTCGGCCATCGCATCGGGGGCAAGGCGCTGGGCATCGTCGGCATGGGGCGCATCGGCCAGGCCGTCGCCCGCCGCGCGCGGGCGTTCGGCCTGTCGATCCATTATCACAACCGCCACCGGCTGCCGAAGGTGGTGGAGGCCGAACTGCAGGCGCAATGGCATCCCAATCTGGACGAGATGCTGGCCAATATCGACATCCTGACGATCCACACGCCGCGCAACGCCGACAGCGAAAACCTGATCAGCGCCGAGCGGATCGCGCTGCTGCGCTCGCACGTCTATCTGATCAACGCCAGCCGCGGCGGGATCGTCGACGAGGATGCGCTGATCGACGCGCTGGAGGCGGGGCGACTGGCGGGCGCGGGGCTGGACGTGTGGAAGCACGAACCGGCGATCGACCCGCGTTTGCTGGCGCTGCCCAATGTCGTGATGACGCCGCACATGGGATCGGCCACGTTCGAGGGGCGGCTGGCCACCGGCGAAAAGGTAATGACCAATATTCGCATGTGGGCCGATGGTCATCGGCCGCCCGACCAGGTGCTGGAAGGCTGGGTCTGAGTACCCGAGAACTGTAAAGTTGCGTGTCCTGCCGGAACGCAACCTATGTTGGGCGCATTGTCCGGTTGTTAAATCGATCGGAGAATGTGCGATGAAGAAGACGTTTCTTCTGTTGATGCTTGGCGCCACCGCCGTGACCACCTCAGCCTGCTCGACGTTGCGCGGCGCGGCAATTGGCGGTGCAGGTGGCGCTGGCGTGGCAGCGGCTACTGGTGGCAGCGTGGAAAAGGGCGCGGCGGTGGGCGGTACTGCCGGCGCGGTGATCGGCACCATCGACAATTGATGCGCCCCCCTGACCGTCATCCTTCTGGCGCAGCAACGCGAGGAGGATGACGGTGGAGGGATTGAAGGCCGGAGCGTCAGCCCCGGCCAGGCGTGATCAGTCGCCCGTCAGGATGCGATCGACGAGCTGCTTCACCGTTGGCACGAAGCCGTTCGAGTAGAAGGGATCGCGCTTGAAATTATAGGCCGCATGGCCGGCGAACATCAGGTTCGCCTCCGTATCGCCGCCGTGGGCGATATCCTGCAGCGTCTTCTGGATGCAGAAGCTGCGTGGATCGGCGAGACGGCCGGTCGAGTTCGTCTCGGTATCCGCCCAGCTCGAAAACAGGCACTGGCTGAGGCAGCCCATGCAATCCGCCTGATCCTTGCGGATCTCCGCCTTTTCCTGCGGCGTCACGAACACGAGCGTATTGTCCGGCGTCTTCAGCGCATCGGTGAAGCCGTGGCCGAACCACTCGCGCGCGCGCAGCAGATCACCCTTGGTGACCCAGAAGTTCTTGCCCTTCACGCCCACGTCGAGCTGGAAGATGTGGTCTCCAGCCTCCTTCGTCGAAAAGGCGATCTGGCGTTCCGAGCGCGCCTCGAGGCTGCGCAGGAAGGGATTGCGGACGGCCGACGAATAGAAGCCGGTCGGCGAGAAGCGATGCAGGAGGACGTCGCCCTCCTCGATCGTCATCAGCCGTTCCTTCCACTGCTGCGGAATGGGGCTTTCCTGCGTCAGCAGCGGGCGCGTGCCGTACTGGAAGGCGATGGTGCCGAGTTCCGGATTGTCGATCCAGTCGTTCCAGTCGCGCAAATACCAGACGCCGCCGGCCATGATGATCGGCGTGGTATCAGGAATGCCACCCTCGCGCATCGTTTCGCGCAGCGCCTTCACGCGGGGATAGGGATCCTCCGGCTTCAGCGGGTCTTCGGCATTGGAGAGGCCATTGTGACCACCGGCGAGCCAGGGATCCTCATAGACGACCGCCGCCAGCAGCTCCGACACCTTGGAATAAGCGCGCTTCCACAGCGCGCGGAAGGCACGGCCCGAGGAAACGATCGGCAGGTAATTGACGTTGTAGGAAGCGGCGATCTCGCTCAGCTTGTACGGCATGCCGGCGCCGCAGGTGACACCGGCGACCATGCCGCGGGTCCGTTCCAGCACGCCTTGCAGCACGCGCTGCGCACCGCCCATTTCCCACAGTACATTGATGTTGATCGCGCCCTTGCCACCGGCGATCTCCCAGGCGCGCTGCACCTGCTGCACGGCGCCTTCGATGGCGTATTCGATCAATTCCTCATGCCGGTCCCGCCGCGTCAGCGCATGATAGACCTGCGGAATGATCTTGCCTTCGGGATCGTAGCTGTCGGCGTTGACGGCGCTGACCGTGCCGATGCCGCCCGCGGCCGCCCACGCGCCGGCCGACGCATGATTGGTAGCCGCAACACCCTTGCCGCCTTCCACCAGCGGCCAAACCTCACGGCCATTGTAGACGATGGGCTTGAGCCCCTTAAACACGGCAGTCGCCACGGCCTTAAATCACCTCTCGAAAATCCAATAAGGCGCCCTAGCGAGAAAGGTTGCACGGCGCGAGCAATTTACGCCCTTGTCAGTGCGCCCGGCCTTCCGAGCGCCGATTCATACAGCGCGGCATACCGTGCGATCATCTGCCGCTCGTCATATTCCGCCTGTGCCTTGCGGCGGTTGGCTTCACCGACGGTGCGTCGCAATTCAGGGTCGGCGATCAGTGCCTGCATCGCGTCGCGCAGCCGGACCTCGCCGGGATAATCGGTGATGAAGGGCGCGTTTTCCGGCGCCACCATGAACGGCACGTCGCCGACCGGCGGGGCCACGATCGGCAGCCCGGCGGCCATCGCCTCGACCACCGCGATGGGAAATTGCTCAGACCGTGACGACAGCGCCAGCATGTCGAAATGCCCCATGAAACGATACGGCCGGTCGAGGAAGCCGGGGAGGACCAGCTCATCCTCGATCCCCATCGCCAGCGCCGCCTGTTCGATCGCGGCGCGTTCCGGCCCCTCGCCAACGATCACCAGCCGGAAGCGGTGCGACAATCCCCCCGCGGCGCGGACCAGCGCCGGCAAATCCTTCACCGCGCGAAGGCCAGCGACGGTGCCGATCACCACTTCCTTGGGCTTGCGCACGAAGCCGGGGATCGCCTTTGGCTCCGGGCGCTTGGCATACAGCTCGGTCGCGATGCCGTTGACGATGCGGTGAACTTTCGCGCGCGGCTGTTTCCAGGTTTCGAGCGCGATCCGCTCCAGCGTGGTGGAGGGCACCGCAAGACCGTGCGCGGCCGACAGTGCGAGCCGGCGGTAGAGGTTGCGTTCGCGCTTCAGCCCGCCGGCCTCATCCTCGTTGAAGCCATCCTCATGGTGCACCACGGGGGGCACGCCGCGCCCGAACACCCGGCGCGCCATGACGCCGTCGATGGCGCCCCAATTGTAGGTCAGCACCAGATCGAAGCGGCGCATGTAGCGGGCGATCGCATCGTAACGGCCAACGGAGGGCTTACCCTGCAACGGCGGCGGGTTCTGCGCGATTTCGTAGCGGATGCCCCTGGCGATCCGCTCGCGCGCGCCGTAGCGCCCCTCCATGCCCGACACGATCGTGTGCCGGGCACGATCGCCAAAGGCGTTCATCAGCCGCACCGCGCGCGCCTCCTTGCCGCCCAGGTCAAAGGTGGAGTGGAGGTGCAGGATGTTGATCGGCTGTGGCATCGCGCGTCGCTTTAGCGGTGATCAGGGCGAATGTTGAGCCATTGCCGCGACGCGTCTTCTTGCCGGCGCGGACCCATGCCGGCTCCCGCCAGTTAGACCGCTGAGACAAGCGGAGAACAACATGGATCAGGCATTGCACGGGATCGTTCAGGACATTGCCCGCGAGATTAAGGCTGATGCGGTGGAGATCGAGGCCGCGGCGGATGCCAAGGAAGAGGGCAAGGCGCCGGGCGATTTCGGCATGGCCGTGGTGACGATGGACGAGGAAGTGATCACCGGCGGGGCGGCGGACACCCCCTTCCCGCTGCAAAGCATTGCCAAGGTCTTTGCACTGGAGCTGGCGCTGTGCGCGCTGGGCGACGACGTGTTCAAGCGCGTCGGGCGCGAGCCGTCGGGTGACCCGTTCAATTCAATCATCGACCTGGAGCGGACCGGCGGCATCCCACGCAATCCCTTCATCAACGCCGGCGCGCTGGCCGTGGTCGACATCCTGGTCGAGCAGCTGGACGACGACAAACAGGCCAGCGCGGTGGTGGATTTCGTGCGCCATCATGCGTGCGTCGACGACGTGGCGCTGAACCAGGACGTGCTCGATTCCGAGCACAAGGGCGGCGACCTGAACCGCGCGATGATGAGCTTCATGCGCCACCACGGCAACCTCAACAGCGACCCGGACGAGGTGATGGAAGCCTATGTCAAGCAATGCGCGATCATGCTCGATTGCCGCGGACTGGCACGGACGGGGCTGTTCCTGGCGCATACCCGGCGCAATCCCGACGATGAGGATGCCGATGCCGTAGCAGTGCGGATGCGCAAGCTGCTCGCGCTGATGATGACGTGCGGCCATTATGATGGCTCGGGCGACTTCGCGATGCGGGTCGGCCTGCCCGCCAAGAGCGGCGTCGGTGGCGGCATCCTGGCGGTGGCGCCGGAACAGGGCGCGATCGCGGTCTGGTCCCCCAACCTCGACCAGAACGGCAATTCGATGCTGGGCGTGCGCGCGCTGGAGATGTTCGCCGACCGGACCGGCTGGTCGGTGTTCGGGCCGCCGATGGTGGCGTGAGCACGCGCGGCGGTCGCGCCTCAGCCGGGCGCGATCGCCGTCTTGGGAATGTGGGTGATGCGGCAGGCGAGATCAGCCTCGCCGCTCGCCACGATCCAATGGTCGCCAGCGTCGACGATGCCGGTCGTGAAGACCACATTGTCGAGGTACATGAGGTCCTTCAGCGGCTCGGTCAGCGCCGGGTTGGGCTCCAGTAGCGGCTGGTGCTGGGTGGCGACGGTGCGCCATGGCTCGTCACGGTCGAGCAATGTCCAATAGGTGCGGTAGATGCCGACCACGCCCGACGGCTCGACGCCGTGCCAGAGCGTGAGCCAGCCGTCGTCGGTCAGCACCGGCTGCGCGCCGCCGCCCATCCGCGCGGTGGCGACGGTCGCGGCATGGGGGCGGATGCCGGGATGGTCGCTCGGCTTCCAATGCAGCGCGTCGGGCGAGGAGGCGAGGTTGATCGACGGGCCGGCGCGCCATTCGCTGTCGGGCGGATAGGCGAAATAAAGGTCGCCCAGCGGCCGCGTCTGCGACCAGAACTTGCCGCCGATCCGCCCTTCGAAAATCAGCATGTCCTTGTTCTGGTGATCGAGGACGATCCCCTCGAGCTGCCAGTCGCGCGCGTCATCGCTGGTGTAGAGCGTGGTGGAATGCCGCTCCGGACTGACCGAGCAGGTGGTCATCAGATAGCGGCCGTCGACACGACTGATGCGCGCATCCTCGACACCGTAATTCTGGTAGCTGGCACGCGGCGCGATCGCCTGGTCGTAACGCACCGCCTCGACCCGCCGGCCGCTCGCGTCGAGTTCGACCGGGAGCAGCCAGGACAGCGAGGTCAGCGCCATCACCTTCCACCCGCCGCCGCGCATCATGAACTTGCGCGGATCGGCGGTGTCGACGAGCTGCAGCGGCCAATTGTCGAGGTGATAACGCCCGTCGTGCCAGCGGATGGCGCGGACATGACCCTCGCGGATCGGCGTGCGCAGCGCCTCCGCCACCCGGACCATCATCAGCAGATTGCCATTGGGCAGCCGCGTCATGCCCGGGTTGAATGCGCCCAGGACATAGGTTTCCTCGTCGATGTGCCCGGCGAGCGGGGAGCGCGACAGGTCGACGTCGTGCGGGGTGAATACCAGATGGTCGAGCGGGAAGGTCATTCTTCGTCCTGCATCCGGGGAGATATGGTCAGTTGCTGGACGACCGCGCGGCGCGGCTGGGTCAGCAGGTAATGGACGCCGACGGCGATATCCTCCGCGCGCAGCATCTCTTCCTTGGCGATCCGCTCCGCCTGTTCCTCGGGCGTGCCGCCGACCATGTCGCTGCCGGTCAGCCCGGGCTCTACCAGCGAGACGCGCACGCCCTTGCGCCCAAGCTCGCGCCGCAGAGCAATGGCGAAACCCTGAATACCGTATTTGATCCCGGCATAGACGGTCGAGCCCTTGCCCAGCACATAGGCGCTCATCGAGCCGATCAGGACGATGTCGCCGCTGCCCTTCGCATCCTCGCCGTGCGCGCCCATCGCCTTCGCCGCAGCCTGCGCCGACAGGAGATAGGCGGTGAAATTGCTGCCGATCGTGTAGCGAAGCTCCGCCTCGCTCATGTCGGTCAGCCCCTCGGCGCCGCGTGCGGCGTTGATCACCGCGACGTCCACGCCACCGAGATAGGCGCTTGCGGCATCGAACAGCCGGGCGACATTATCTTCCTCGGCGAGGTCAATGCTCATGCCGTCGCCCTCGCCCACCTCCCGGATGCGCTTCAGCGCGTCGGCGAGATGGGTTTCGTCGCGGCCGCAGACGAACACTTTTGCGCCCTCGCTCGCCAGCAGCACCGCGATCGCGCGGCCGATCCCGGTGGTACCGCCGGTGATCAATACGCGCCGCCCGGCAATCGGCGTCGTCGCGGTATGCGCATCGGAAATGTCGGCCATGAAAGCTCCTGTTCGCGGGAGCAGTTCCGACGTTTCAGGCGCTTGCGGGTTCCACGGCAGCGCGCGCGAGCCATCGGTCGATCGGCCCCTGCACCGCCGGTTCGGTGAGCAGCGGTGCGTGCCCCACGCCCGGCACCGTCACCAGTTCAGCGAGCGGCAGGCTGGCGACCATGCGTTCCGCCACGCTGGCGCTGAGTACGTCCGATCGGCCGCCGCGAACGATCAGCACCGGCACCGTCGCCAGCGCATGAAGCGCGCCCCACATGTCAGGGCCCGTTTCGTTGCCCGGCACGCGAAACGGCTCGGCAATGCGCAGGTCGTAGTCGAGCACGATGCGGCCATTGCTGGTCAGCCGGTACAGACGCTTGGCCATCGCCAGCCAATCCTCGATCCCGAAATCGGGATAGGCATCGGCATTCGCCTCCCGCGTGGCGCGCGCGGCGTGCATCCAGGTCGGCCAGGTGCTGGACCGCCCGACATAGCCCCGGATGCGCGCGAGCCCGGCCGGTTCGATCTCTGGCCCCACATCGTTTAGCAGCGCCCCGGCAATGCGGCCCGGCACCAGCCCGGCGAGCAACATGGTCACGATGCCGCCCAGCGCGGTCCCGATGGCGATGAACCGGTTGATCCGATGTTCCGACAGAAATGCCGCCACGTCACGGGCATAGGTGGTCGGCACGTAGCTCATCGGATCCCTGGCGTGGGCGCTTTCGCCGCGGCCGCGCAGGTCGAGCGCGAAGACCCGCCGCTCTCCCGCGATCCGCCGGGCGAGCGCGTCATAGTCGCGCGCATTGCGCGTCAGGCCCGGGAGGCAGACCACCGGCAGCGCGGCATCGTCACCGGGATAGTCGCGGGCGTGAAGCCGCAACCCGTCGTCCGATGACCAAAATATGTCCTGCCAGGCGGCCATCCTTGCACCTTTCGTCGCGCGCGCCCCATATCCACGCATGGCCCCAGAACCACAAGCTGCCCCGCACGCCTATCAACCAGAGACGCTGCTGCTGTCGCTTGGGGACGCCTTTTACGATCCGGTGACGGCGGCCGATTTCCCCGAGACCACGCTGCGGTTCCGCAATGATCGCGCGGCGGCCGAGGTCGGCCTCGATACGCTCGACGATGGCGCGTGGCTGGAACATTTCGGCCGCTTCCGGCCGCTTCCGGCCACGCTGCCGCAACCGCTGGCCTTGCGGTATCACGGCCATCAGTTCCGCGTGTACAATCCCGATCTGGGCGACGGGCGCGGCTTCACCTTTGCCCAGCTGCGCGACCGCAACGGGCGGCTGATGGACCTTGGCACCAAGGGATCGGGCCAGACGCCGTGGAGCCGCGCCGGCGATGGCAGGCTGACGCTGAAGGGCGGCGTGCGCGAAGTGCTGGCGACCGAGATGCTGGAGGCGCTGGGCGTCCGCACGTCGCGGACGTTTTCGCTGATCGAGACGGGCGAAGCGCTGGAGCGCAACGATGAGCCCTCCCCCACCCGCGCCGCGGTGCTGGTGCGGCTGAGCCATGGCCATGTGCGCATCGGATCGTTCCAGCGGCTGGCCTATGAGCGCGACGAGGAATCGATGCGCCGGCTGGTCCGCTATGTCCTGACCAACCTTTATGGCGAGGACAGCGATGATCCCGTCCGGCTGCTGAACCTGGTGGTCGACGGCACGGCGCAGCTGGCGGCGAGCTACATGGCGGCGGGGTTCGTCCATGGCGTGCTCAATTCCGACAATATCAACGTCACGGCCGAAAGCTTCGACTATGGCCCGTGGCGGTTCGCGCCGACGTGGGAGCCGGGCTTTACCGCCGCCTATTTCGACCATGCCGGGCTGTATGCCTTTGGCCGGCAGCCCGAGGCGATCCATTGGGACGTGATGCAGCTTGCCGCGTCGCTGCGGCTGCTGTCCGAGGCGGAGCCGCTGATCGCCGCGCTGGAGCGGTTCGCGCCGGAATATCAGCGCGCGGTCGTCGATGCTTTCCTGTGGCGGATGGGACGCCGGCCGAGCGGGAGCGACGCCGACCGGGCGCTGGTGCAGGCCACCGAGCGCGCGTTGCGCGAAACGGCCACGGGGATCGACCGTTTCTTCTTCGACGCCTTCGCCCAACCGCTGCCGCCCACTTATGGTGAGCCATGGACGGAGGTGCGCGCACTGCTCGACGCCGCGCCGCTGCGCGCCGACCGATCACATTCCTATTGGCAGGGTGAGCCCTGTTCGATGCTGATCGAGGAAGTGGAAGCCATCTGGCAGCCGATCGCCGAGCGCGACGACTGGGCACCATTCCATGCCAAGGTCGCCGCGATCAGGGTTATGGGCGAGGCACTTCGCTGACCTTGTGACACCGCCGGTTCCTATCCTAAAGCAAGCGACGTGACGTCAAAGGGCCATCCGTGAGCGAGATCATCTCCTTCGAACCAGCGACCGGCGCCGAATTGTGGCGCGCGGCGGTGGGAGACGTCGACGCGGAGGTCGCGGCGGCGCGATCGGGCTGGGCCACCTGGGCGGCTCGCCCGCTGACCTATCGCATCGAGACGCTGCGCCGCTTCGCCAATGTCGTGCGATCGCGGCACGAGGCGTTCGCCGACGTGATCGCGCGCGAGACGGGCAAGCCGCTTTGGGAGGCGCGCACCGAGGTCGACACGTTGATGGCCAAGGTGGATATCTCGGTGTCCGCTTATGCCGACCGGACGGCGCAGCGCCGGCTGGACGCGCCGATGGGGTCGCGCATGGCGGTGCGGCACAAGCCGCATGGCGTGCTGGCGGTGCTGGGGCCGTACAATTTCCCCGCGCATCTGCCCAATGGCCACATCGTCCCCGCGCTGATCGCGGGCAATGCCGTGGTGTTCAAGCCATCGGAAAAGACGCCGGCGTCGGGCGCCTTCCTGGTCGATTGCTATCGCGCGGCAGGCGTGCCGGAGGAATGCATCCGGCTGGTCATTGGCGGGCCGGACGAGGGCCGCGCATTGGCCGGGCATGACGGGATCGACGGATTGCTGTTCACCGGATCGGCGCGCACCGGCCTGGCGCTCAACCGTGCGTTCGCCGAGAAGCCGGAGAAGATCCTGGCGCTGGAGATGGGCGGCAACAATCCGATCATCGTGTGGGACACGCCCGACCTGTATGCCGCGTCGATCATCATCATCCAGTCGGCCTTCACCACCGCCGGCCAGCGGTGCACCGCGGCGCGGCGGCTGATCGTTGACCAGAAATTGTTCGATCCGCTGATGGAGCAGCTCGACAAGCTGATCTCGCGGCTGATCGTCGGCGCGCCGCATGATGACCCGGCACCGTACATGGGCCCTGTGATCGACAATGAGGTGGCCGACCAGCTGAGCGAGAGTTTCCTCGCGCTGCTGATGCGCGGCGGGCGGCCGATCCGGCATCTCCAGCGCACGCAGCCCGATCGCCCGTTCCTGCTGCCTGGCGTGATCGACATGACCGAGGCGAGCGAGCGGCCCGACATGGAATTGTTCGGTCCAATCCTTCAGGTGGTGCGGACCGAGACGTTCGACGAAGCGATCGCGGAGGCGAACAACACCCGCTACGGCCTGTCCGCCTCGCTGATCAGCCAGACACCGGGGCTGTACGATCGTTTCTGGTCCGGCGCGCGGGCGGGCATCGTCAACTGGAACCGGCCGACCAACGGCGCCTCCTCCGCCGCGCCGTTCGGCGGCATCGGCTGGTCGGGCAATCACCGGCCGAGCGCTTATTATGCGGCCGATTATTGCGCCTATCCGGTGGTGTCGAACGAGGCGGATGCGGCGCGTGCGTCGATCGGCATCGGGCTGCGCGACGCCTGATCCGGGCGCAACCCGACGGCTGGTCGGCCGTTCAGCACGGATGCGAAACCTTTCCCCGGCGCTGATCCTGGCGGTCGCGCTTGCCGCCTGCTCGTCCGAGCCCGAGAGCCCCAACAGCGCAGCGCCGGTCGATGCAACGACCGAAGCGACGGAGGGAGCCACCGTGCCGGCAGCCACCCCCACGCCGCTCAGCAGCCCGACACCGGTCGCCAGCCCGACTGCGGCGCCGACACCCGCCGAAACCCCAGCGCCGGGCAAGACGCTGGCCCTCGAGGGGTTGGGCGCGTTGCGCATTGGCGAGGCGGTGCCGCGCGGCAGCGGCTGGGCCGAGCGCGGCGCGCAGATCGATGAGGGCTGCCGCACGGTCAGCTCGCCCGCCTTCCCCGGCGTCTATGCGATCGTGACCGAGGGCAAAGTGCGCCGAATCACCGTGGGCCAGCGATCCGACGTGAAGCTGGTCGAGGGGATCGGCGTCGGATCGAGCGAACAGGCCGTGCGGCAATGGTTCGGCGGCTTTCGCGCCGAGCCGCACAAATATGAGGATCGCCCGGCGAAGTATCTGACCGCGCCCAATGCCGCGAGCGGCGACCCCGCGGTGCGGTTCGAGATCGGGCAGGACGGCAAGGTCAGCCTGATCCATGTCGGGACGATGCCGGTGCTGGCCTATGTCGAAGGCTGCGCCTGATCTCGGCGGGCAGCTCGCGGCAATAGCTGACCTAGGGGCTCGGCAATTATCGCTCGGTTGCTGCGCTGTCACGGCGGGACCATGTTCACGCAACGATGGCCAGCCTTCTTGATCCTGATGCACGCGGACGCGTGATCCTTGTTGGTGCCGGCCCGGGCGATCCGGGCCTGCTGACCGTTCGCGCCGTGGAGGCGCTGAAAGCCGCGGACGTGGTGGTGCACGACGGGTTGATCGACCCGCGCGTGCTCGACATTGCGCCGGCCGATGCGCACCGCATCTCGGTGGCGAAGCGGCGCGCGCGCCACACATTGCCGCAGGAGGCGATCAATGCGCTGATCGTGGCGCATGTGCGCGCGGGCAGCCAGGTCGTGCGGCTGAAGGGCGGCGACCCGTTCATCTTCGGGCGCGGCGGCGAGGAAGTGGAGGCGGTGCGTGCCGCCGGTCTGCCCGTCGAGGTGATCCCCGGCGTCTCGGCGGCGCTCGGCTGCGCGGCGGAGGCGATGCTGCCGCTGACGCACCGCGATCATTCCAGCGCGGTCAGCTTCGTCGCTGGCCAGTGCAAGGGGCTGACCGAACAGGATTGGTCGGGCCTCGCCGGCCAGGGGCGCACGCTGGTGATCTACATGGGCGTTGCCACCGCGGATGCGATTGCGGACAAATTGATCGCCGATGGCGTCGCGCCCGACATGCCCGTCGCGGTGCTGGAAAAGGGCACCTGCCCTGGCCACCGCGCGCTGAAGACGCTGCTGGCGGATCTGGGCGCGATGGTGGGACGCGAGAAGGTGGCGAGCCCGGCGATCATCGTCGTGGGCGAAGTCGTCGAACTGTCGGATGCGGAGGACAAATTGGTAGCCTGGGCACGTGCTGCGGAGAGCATGAACGGATGAAATTGCTGACGGGGAATGATCTGGTGACCGGCGACGTCACATGGTGGACCGGCGAAGGCTGGTCGCGCCATGTCGAGGATGCCGTCGATGTGGGCGATCGCGGCGAGGCGATCGCCAAGGCGGAGGAAGGCGCGCGCCGGGTCAACGTGCCCTATGTGATCGACGCGGTGGCGACGCCCGAGGGGCCGCGGCCGGCGCATATCAAGGACCGCATCCGCGCGCTGGGGCCCACCGTCCGCCCGGACCTGACGCTGAAGCCGGCTGATCCCGATGCGGGCAGCTGGGTAATTTGACCCGCGATCCCGCCGGCGAGCGGCGGGGACCAGGAAGACACGATGTATCAGTATGACCAGTATGACCAGTCGATCGTCGACGCCCGGGTGGAGGAATTCCGCGACCAGGTGAAGCGGCGCCTCGCGGGTCAGATGACCGAGGACCAGTTCAAGCCGCTGCGGCTGATGAACGGCCTGTACCTGCAGTTGCACGCCTATATGCTGCGCGTGGCGGTGCCCTATGGCACGCTGAGCAGCCGGCAGATGCGGATGCTGGGGCATGTCGCGCGCAAGTATGACCGCGGCTATGGCCATTTCACGACGCGCCAGAACATTCAGTTCAACTGGATCAAGCTGGAGGATGCGCCCGATATCCTCGCCGAGCTGGCAACGGTGGAGATGCACGCCATCCAGACCAGCGGCAATTGCATCCGCAACATCAGTTCGGACCAGTTCGCCGGCGCGGCCGCCGACGAAGTGACCGACCCGCGCCCCTGGGCGGAGCTGCTGCGGCAATGGTCGACGTTCCACCCCGAGTTCACCTACCTGCCGCGCAAGTTCAAGATTGCGGTGATCGCGGCGGCGGAGGATCGCGCGGCGATGCGGCTGCACGATATCGGGATCGAGCTGCTGAAGAAGGACGGCGTGCTGGGCGCCAAGATCTTCGTGGGCGGCGGCATGGGCCGCACCCCGATGATCGCACACGAAATCCGCGATTTTGTCACCGCCGACGAGCTGCTGAGCTACCTCGAGGCGTGCCTGCGCGTGTACAATCGCTACGGCCGGCGCGACAATATCTACAAGGCGCGGATCAAGATCCTGCTGCACGAACTGGGCCCGGACGAATATCGCCGCCAGGTCGAGGAGGAATTCGCCCATGTGAAGACGCTGGGCATCGACCCTCCGGTGGCGGAGCTGGAGCGGATCAGCGCCTTCTTTGCGCCGCCGTCGTTCGAAAGCGGCCTGTCGGATGAGGTGGATCGCAGCGATCCCGATTTCGCCGTCTGGCTGGATCAGAATGTGAAGCCGCACAAGCAGCCGGGCTATGCGATCGTGAACGTCTCGCTGAAGCCGGTCGGCGGCATCCCCGGCGACGCCTCCGCCGACCAGATCGACGTGATGGCGGACCTCGGCGAGCGTTACTCGTTCGACGAGCTGCGCGTCACCCATGCGCAGAACATCGTCCTGCCGCATGTGCGCAAGGCGGACCTGTATGCGGTGTGGCAGAAGCTGACCGAGGCGGGGCTGGCCGAGGCGAACCTCGACCTCATCAGCGACATCATCGCCTGCCCCGGCCTTGATTATTGCAGCCTCGCCAATGCGCGGTCGATCCCGCTGGCGCAGAAGATCGCGCAGCGCTTCAGCGATCTCGATCGCCAGCGCGACCTGGGCGAGCTGAAGCTCAAGATCTCGGGCTGCATCAACGCCTGCGGCCACCACCATGCCGGGCACATCGGCATCCTGGGCGTCGATAAGAAGGGCAAGGAAAACTACCAGCTTTCGCTTGGCGGATCGGGCGCGGAGGACGTGAGCCTCGCCAAGATCACCGGCCCCGGTTTCGACGAGGATGGCGTCGTCGACGCGATCGAGCGCGTCACCGACCGTTTCGTTCAGGTGCGCGAGCCGGGCGAGCGCTTCCTCGACACCTATCGCCGTGTTGGCTTCGAGACGTTCAAGGAGGCGATCTATGGATAATCTGCTCCGCTTCCGCGACGACGAGGCGCATGACGAGCCGGCGATCACGCTGGATTCCTTCCTCGACGGCCAGACCAATGCCGGCGCGGTGCGCCTGGAGGCGGGCGACGACGCGCGCGCGCTGCTGCCGCTGCTCGGCCAGCTGGCGCTGGTCGAGGTGAGCTTCCCCAGCTTTCGCGACGGACGTGGCTATTCCGCGGCGCGGATCCTGCGCGAGGCGGGTTACACCGGCGAGCTGCGCGCCGCGGGCGACGTGCTGGTCGACCAGATCCCGCATATGCGCCGCTGCGGCTTCGACAGCTTCGCGCCCGAAGCGCCGGTCGATGCCGAGACGCTGAAGCGCAGCCTCAACCGCTACGACCACCCCTATCAGCGCGCGGCCGATCCGGCGGTGCCCGTTTGGAAGCTACGCCATGGCTAGTGCTGCTCGTTGCCTCGACATGATCGATGTCGCGCCCGCCTTCACCGCCGAGGACGCGGCGGCGATGGAGGCGCGCTTTGCCGGCGTGTCCACGCAGGACATGCTGCGCGATCTGCTCGGCGGCGAGCTGAAAGGCCGCATCGCGGCGGTTTCGTCGTTCGGGACGGAATCGGCCGTGCTGCTGCACATGGTGGCGCAGGTCGACCAGGACGTGCCGGTAATCTTCACCAACACGCAGAAGATGTTCGGCGAGACGCTGGAATATCGTGACGAGCTGTCGGAGCGGCTGGGCCTCACCGACCTGCGCGTCTTTCGCCCCGATCCGCGACTGCTGGCGGCGAAGGACGCAAACGGGCTGCGCTGGTCCTACGATCCCGACGGCTGCTGCGACCTGCGCAAGGTGGAGCCGCTGCGCCGGGCGCTGCTGCCGTTCGACGCCTGGATCTCGGGTCGTAAGGGCTTCCAGTCGGCGACGCGCGCCGCGCTGCCGCGGTTCGAGGTGGACGACGGGCGGTTGAAGCTGAACCCGCTGGCCGACTGGGACCGCGCGCGGCTGGAGGCCTATTTCGACGAGCACGAGCTGCCGCGCCATCCGCTGGAGGCGAACGGCTATCCTTCGATCGGCTGCAAGCCGTGCACGTCCAAGGTGCAGCCGGGCGAGGATCCGCGCGCCGGCCGCTGGCGCGGCTGGGACAAGGTGGAATGCGGCATCCACGTGCCCGAGAAGCCGGGCGAAGAACCCGCCTTCTGATTGGCGGGGCGGGCGAGCGTCGCCGCCCGCCCTGCCCATCGATCAATAGCCGGCGTAGTCGCTGAAACGCGTCACGCTCGGGTCGAACTTCATCGTCACCTTGCCGGTCGCGCCGTGACGCTGCTTGGCGATGATCAGCTCGGCAAGGCCGTACACGCGCTCCATGTCGCTGGCCCATTGCGCGTGATCCTCGAAGATCTTCGCCGCGTCGCCCTCGGTCGGGCGCTTGGGCTCCTTGGCGGCGACGTAATAATCCTCGCGGAACACGAACCAGACCATGTCGGCGTCCTGCTCGATCGAGCCGGATTCGCGAAGGTCGGAGAGCTGCGGGCGCTTGTCCTCGCGCTGCTCCACCGCACGGCTGAGCTGTGAGAGCGCGAGCACCGGGACGTGCAGATCCTTTGCCAGCGTCTTCAGGCCACGGCTGATTTCGGAGATTTCCTGTACGCGGTTGCCGTCGCTCGCCTTGCCGCTGCCCGAGAGCAGCTGAAGGTAATCGACGATGACTAGGCCAATCTCGTTATTGTGGCGCCGCTGCAGCCGGCGGACGCGGGTGTGCAGCGCGCTGATCGAGAGGCCGCCGGTGTCGTCGATGAACAGCGGCAGGCTTTCGAGATCAGCCGCCGCCGCGGCGAGCTGGTGAAATTCGGCGCGACTGATGTCACCTCGACGCAGCTTTTCCGACGTGATGCGCGATTGCTCGGCAAGGATACGCGTCGCCAGCTGATCGGCGGACATTTCGAGGCTGAAGAAGGCGACCTTTGCGCCGATCGATTCGCTGGGGGCAATGCCGGCCTTCATGTCCATCATCCACCGCTGCGCGGCGTTGAAGGCGATGTTGGTGGCAAGCGACGTCTTGCCCATGCCCGGACGGCCGGCGAGGATCATCAAGTCGGAGCGGTGCATCCCGCCGATGCGGGCGTTGACGGTGTCGAACCCGGTGGTGATGCCCGAGACCTTGCCGCCGGAGTTCAGCGCCGTCTCCGCCATCTTCAGCGCGACCTTGGTCGCCTGCGCGAAGCTCTTGATCGCATTCTCGGTCGTGCCGTCTGCGGCGACCTTGAACAGCTCCTCCTCGGCGAGTTCGATCTGGGCGCGCGGGTTCACCTCCTCCGAGGTGTCCATCGCGCGCTCGACCAACGTGCGCCCGACCGTCACCAGCGAGCGGAGCATGGCGAGGTCGTAGATCTGCTGCGCGAACTGGCGTGCGCCGATCAGGCCCGCGCCCGAGCCGGTGAGCTGTGCGAGATAGGCCGGGCCGCCAAGTTCGCGCATCCCCTCGTCCGCCTCGAACATCGGGCGTAGCGTGACCGGGGTCGCCAACATGTCGTTCGAGCGCAGCGTCTTGATCGCGGCGAAGATGCGGCCGTGGACGGGCTCATAGAAATGCGCCGGGTCGAGCCGGTCGGCGATATCGTCGGCCAGCCGATTGTCGATCATCATCGCGCCGAGCAGCGCGGCCTCCGCCTCGACGTTGCGGGGCAGCTGAACGGGTTCGGCCGGAGCCGGTTGGGGAAATGCCAGAGTAGCCATCAGACGACCGCATCTACCCCCGATCGCGCGTTGCGTGAACCGGCAGGACGTTGAAAGCTGTGGATGAGATTGCCGCACCCCTCATTGCCGCGCCCGCCGTTGGCCAGTATCGGGTCGTGATGGCCGATCCCCGGATCATCGATATCGAACTGGACGAGCGCACGATCCTGTGGCGTTCGGCCGATATCGAGCAGGAACGGCGGATTGCGATCTTCGACCTGATCGAGGGCAATTACTTCGCCCCGCAGAAACAGCACCCCGATGGCTATGCCGGGCCCTACCGACTGGCACTGTCGGTCGAGGAAGGACGGCTGATCCTGCAGATCAAACGCGAGGATGGCAGCCCGCTGGAGGCGCATATCCTGGGCATGGGGCGGTTCCGCCGCCCGATCCGCGATTATTTCGCAATCTGCGACAGCTATTACCAGGCGATCCGGCAATCCACGCCGCAGCAGATCGAGACGATCGATATGGCCCGTCGCGGGATTCACAATGAAGCGGCGGAGTTGCTGAAGGATCGACTGGCGGGCAAGATAGAGCTCGATTTCGATACCGCGCGCCGGCTGTTCACGCTGATCTGCGTGCTTCACATCAAGGGTTGATTTGTCTTGTTTCGGTTGAGGGGTTTCCTGCTGCTCGTCGGCGTGCTTGTCGTTGGCGCGCTGTTTGCCTGGCGTGCGGCGGTGCAATGGCATCCGGCGGTGGCGGACTATGCGGTGCAGGGCGTCGACGTGAGCGATGCCAACGGCGCAGTGGAGTGGAAGGTGGTCGCCGGGGGCGGGGCCGATTTCGCTTATGCCACCGCGACGCATGGGGCGCGGCGGCGCGACCAGCGGTTTGAGGAGAATTGGGAGGGAATCGCCGGCGCCGGCATGCGGCGCGGGGCGGTGCACCGCTGGTCCTTGTGCGACCCGGCGATCAACCAGGCCAATGCGTTCAACACCATGGTCCCGCGTGATGAGGAGGCGCTGCCCGCGGCGATCGATTTCGACTTTGCCGAGGATTGCGCCAATCGCCCTGACGCCGCGACGCTGATCGAGGAGGTGCGCAGCGCCGCGGCGCTGATCGAGGCGCATACCGGCAAGCCCGTGCTGCTGCGGGTGTCGCGCGCGTTCGAGCGCGATTATGATCTGGCGAGCGCCCTCCCCCGTCCGGTGTGGGCGAGCGGTTTATTCTTCAAGCCTGATTATGCCGCCCGGCCGTGGCGCATGTGGCGGGCGAGCGACATACGGCGGATCGACGGCATCGACGGTCCCGTGAACTGGAACGTGGCAGCATCATGAACGACGAAGCGACTACCCTGATCGACCAAGCCCGTGCCGCGGCGCGCAATGCCCATGCGCCCTATTCCAACTTCGGCGTCGGCGCGGCGGTGCTGCTGAGCGACGGCCAGGTGGTGAGCGGCGCGAATTTCGAGAACGCCAGCTACGGCCTGTCGCTTTGTGCGGAAACGGTGGCGATCGCCACGGTCAACGCACAGGGGCGGCTGGCCGATGTGGTGGCGATCGGGATCGTGGGCGGCATGATCCGCGACGGCGCGATCGTCGGTGCCGACGTGGTGCGCCCGTGCGGCCGCTGCCGACAGGTGATCAACGAGGCGGCGCAGATCGGCGGGCGCGACATCCGCGTGCATTGCGCGGGCGCCGAGGGCGACGCGCTGACCAGCTATCGCCTTTCGGAGTTGCTGCCCGACGCCTTTGGCCCAGCGGACCTGGGCATTTCCGCCCGCCGCGACTGATCGGCACGCCACCCACAGACAAGGGTGGCGTGCCGTTGGTGGATCAGCCGAGTGCGTTGGCGCTGGCGTCGCCCAGATCGCTGCCGCCGTCGACGTTGAGGATCGCGCCGGTGACATATTTTGCCGCCGGGCTGGACAGCCACAGCGCCGCCTCGGCCACATCCGACTTGGTGCCGTAATCGCGCAGCGCGAGGCGGCCCTTGATCTGCGCCTCGCGCGCGGGATCACCGCCAAGACGCTTCATCCCCTCGGTATCGCCGATCGGGCCGGGCGAGATGCCGTTGACGCGGATCCCGGCCGGTCCCCATTCCAGCGCCAGGCACTTGGTGACCATGTTGACGCCGGCCTTGGCGGCGCAGGCGTGGATCTGGAACGCGGACGGATGCACCGCCTGCCCCGCGGTGATCGCGATCAGTGATGCGCCCGGCTTGGTCAGGTGATCGTAGCTGGCGCGGAACACGTTGAACGTGCCAAGCAGGTCGATGTCGACCACGGTCTTGAAGGCATTGGCCGACAGCTTCACCGCAGGCGCAAGGAAATTGCCCGCCGCACCCGAAATCAGCACGTCGATCGCACCGAACTTGGCCGTCGCCTGCGCATAGGCGGCCTCCAGCCCGTCATAGTCGCGCACGTCGCAGGCGATGCCGAGTGCCTCGCCACCGGCATCGCGGATGCCCTGCGCGGCAGCCTCGATCTTGTCGGCGCTGCGGCTCAGCACCGTCACCTTTGCGCCGGCCCGCGCGAAGCTGTGCGCGATCTCCAGATTGATGCCGCTCGATGCGCCCGCGACGAACACGTGCTTGCCGGAATAATCCTGGCTCATGGCTTTCCCCTCCGTACCATAACTATAGTTACGCCCCTCCATCGCGTGATCCGCGGACGAGCGCAAGACCTGCCCTTGTCGCCACCATTGCGGGCGGCTAGCGCAGCGGCAGGGAGCGGGAGCACAGATGCAGTCGGATCGATCGGCAGCCTTGTCGTGGGAGGATGTGGACGCACTGGCGGCCGAGGTAGTCGCCTATGGCGCACGCGTCGGCCTCCCCTATGTGGCGGCGCAGAGCGACCTCGGCGATCCGGTGCCGATGGCCGATCGCGACGGCCGCGCCTATGCCGAGCGGATGCCGTGGGTGTGCGCCAACGACACCTATTGGCGCAACCGCAGCCTGGCGCTGCGATCCAGCTTCCTTCACGCCGCGCGGATCTTTGCCGAGCCGATCTGGTATGCCGACGGGCGGCTGGGATCGTGGCGCGCAACGGGGCTGCTCGAGGCGATCGATTGTTCGCGGGTGACGGAGGAATTCGGCTTTACGGGCGCGCTGATCGCGCCGGTGCATCTGGCGGGCGGACAGGTGGGCACGGTGCTGTGGGTCGCGACCCAGCCGGTCGACATGCCGGCGATCTTTGCCGAATGGGCGGAGCCGCTGTTCGCGCTCGCCTATCGCCTGCTCGCCGCGCATACCGAATTGACGATGCGGCGCGTGCGCACGCCGCCGGGGCAATTGTCCGCGCGCGAGGCGCAATGCGTGCGCTGGGCCGCGGCCGGAAAGACCAATGCCGAGATCGGCACGATCCTGTCGCTGTCGGTGTCCACCGTCCGCTTCCACCTGCGCAATGCGGCGGAGAAGCTGGGCGCGACCACGCGCGCGCGGATGATCCAGATCGCCACCGGCCACGGATTCCTCGGCCCGCACGCCTGACAAGCCTGCTCCCTGACAAGCGTGCTCCCTGACAAGAGCGTCAGGTGCATGGCGGGCGCGCCGCGCGCACGGTGGCGGCATGGAGAGCCTGAACAGCGCAGACGCGCGCGCCTTTCGTGATGAGGTGCGCACCTTCCTGTCCGAGAAGCTGACGCCCGAGTTGCGCCGCGGCGCCCGGCGTGGGACGAGCGTGTTCCTGCACCCCGATGTCGCCGACGCGTGGCAGCGTATCCTTCACGCGCAGGGCTGGGCCGCGCCCGACTGGCCGGTCGAATATGGCGGGACCGGCTGGAACGAGATCCAGCGCTATATCTGGGCGGAGGAATATGCCCGCGCGCACGCGCCCGGCCTGTCACCGATGGGGCTGAAGATGGTGGCGCCGGTCATCATGCACTACGGGTCGCCCGAACAGAAGGCGACGCTGCTGCCGCCCATCCTGTCGGGCGAGGATCGCTGGTGCCAGGGATATTCGGAGCCCGGCTCCGGATCCGACCTCGCCTCGCTGAAACTGCGCGCCGTGCGCGACGGCGATGATTACGTGCTGAACGGCTCAAAGATCTGGACCACGCATGCGCATTTCGCCAACCGCATGTTCTGCCTGGTGCGCACCAGCACCGAGGGGCGGCCGCAGACCGGAATCACCTTCCTGCTGCTGGAGATGAAGACGCCGGGCATCACCGTGTCGCCGATCCACACGCTGGCCGGCGAGCATGAATTCAACCAGGTGTTCTTCGACGACGTGCGCGTCCCCGTCAGCGGGCGGCTGGGCGAGGAGAATGACGGCTGGACCGTGGCGAAGCACCTTCTGACCTTCGAACGGTCGGGCCGCTATGCGCCGGGCCTTGCCGCGTTCCTCGACATGGTGCGCGAAGCGGCGCAGGCCACCGGCTGGCTGAGCCATGAGGGCAATCGCGAGCGGCTGGCGCGCGAGGCGATCGCGGTCGACGCGCTGCGCGCGATCGAGCTGGCCGGGCTGGAAGGCGGCGGGCCTGCCGATGCGGTGCGGCCGTCGATGCTGAAGGTGCTGGGCACCGAGGCGTCGCAGCGGATCGACCTGCTGGCGCTGGAAATCGCCGCCGGCTGGGAGGGCGACCACGAGGACGCGCCCGACGCGATCGCGATCGCCATGCCCAAATATCTGAACAATCGCGCCGCCAGCATCTACGCCGGGTCGAACGAGATCCAGCGTGACCTGATCGCGCGAGTCGTGGTGGATCAGGCGGCCTGACCGGGAAACCGTCGCCTTCCACGGTTCACGGGGCGAGCGGCGGCGAGAACGGTGACGGGATCATCGATCCGCATGCCCCGGAAGGCTCAAGGTGAGGACGAAACAGCAGCCGCCGCGCTCGGCGAGATGGGCGGGCTTGGGAACTTCGGGAATACCCAGCAGACCGGCGTAGAAGCGGCGTGCCGCATCTTCGCCGCCGGGCGGCATGGCAAGTTGAACATGGTCTGGCGCCTCGACTGGCATTTCACCCCTCCCCCGGATAACCCGCACATGGTGACCGGTGCGCGCATCCTTCAAGAATTGCCCCCGGCGCCGAGGCATGTTGCCGTTTGGCCGCGCACCTGTTGTGATGGGGCATGATACGGGCTTTTGCCAGATCGGTACTCGCCGGCGCGCTCGTCGGGGCGGCGCCCTATCTGCTCTTTTCCACCTTCTTCGCGCTGCTGGGCCTGACCCGGGTCGAGCGCGCCACCGACGTTCCGGCCTCGCTGCTGCTGGCGATCGCGCCGCTTCTGGTGGCAGCGCCGATCGTGGCGGGCGGCGCGCTGCTGATCGGTCTGCCGTTCACGGCGTGGCTGACCCGCCATGATCGCGAAAGCGCGCTGGCCTATATTGCGGGCGGCCTTGTCGCCGGGGCAGCATTCGCCGCGCTGCTCGTCTTCGTGATCGACGTGCGCGATGGTTACTGGCTCGCTGGCCTCGGCGCGGCGAGCGGCGGCGTAACCGGCTGGACCTGGTGGGCGTCCGCGCGACGGCCGGACGCCCGTTAAGACCGGATCAGGGGATTCGTCAGGCGGCGTAGCGTCGCAGGTGATGGCGGGCGGTGCCGTCGCCTTGCGCCAGCGTGCGCGCGCGGCGGAAATAGCCGCCAAGCCGCAACTCCGCGGTCAGCCCCATCGCGCCGTGGATCTGCACCGCGCCCTCCCCGATCAGGCGAGCGGCGTCGTCGCAAACAACGCGTGCGGCGGACACCGCCCGCGCACGGCCGGTCTCATCGCCGTCGAACGAGGTGATCGCAGCAGCCGTGATCGCCTCTGCCTGCTCAAGGATCATCGCCATGTCGGCCATGCGATGGCGCAGCGCCTGGAAGCTGGCGATCGCGACCCCGAACTGGCGGCGCTCCTTGGAGAAGGTCGCGGCGTCGCGCAGCATCGTGCGGCACAGGCCGACGATCTCCGCGCAATGCAGCACGGTCAGCGCGTCCTCGGCCCATTGGCCCTCGCGCGGCTCCCTTGCACGCGCGAGCGCCGCGACGTCGGCATCCGCACGCGGGCCATTCTCCCCCCGCGCACCCAACCGGGTCGCAACCCAATGTTCCGCCCAGGGCAAGGCAGCGTTCGCGCGCCCGAAGGCAGCCGCAACGACCGCCGCATCGCGCAGGTCGGTGCCAAGCCCCTCCTCGTCCGCCGACACGCCCAATTGGCCGAGCCCGGTGTCCACCACGGCCGCCTGCCAGTCAGCCCCGTTGGAAAGGGCAACGTCCAGCGTCTCGGCCAGCATCCGCTGTTCGTCGGTGCGTGCGAAGCTCGTCAATTCACTCTCCGTTCGTGGCCGGACCAGAAAGGCTCGCGCAGCGTGCGCCGCAGGATCTTGCCCGACGGGTTGCGCGGCAGCGCCTCGATGAACTCGACGCTCTTTGGGCATTTGAACCCGGCGATCCGCTCGCGGGCATGGGTGATGATCGCATCGCCGTCGCATTCGGCGCCGGGCTTCAACACCACCATCGCCTTCACCGCCTCACCCCATTTGGGGTCGGGGACGCCGATCACGGCGACGTCCGCCACGGCGGGATGGCCGTAGATCGCGCTTTCCACCTCGGCGGGATAGACGTTCTCCGCGCCGGTGATGATCATGTCCTTGATGCGGTCCTGGATGTAGAGATAGCCCTCCTCATCGAGGATCCCCGCGTCGCCGGTGCGCAGCCATCCATCGCCGATCAGCGCCTTGGCGCTTTCCTCCGGCTTGTTCCAATAGCCGCGCGTGTTGTTTGGGCTGCGGATCGCGACCTCGCCGATCTCGCCGGGCGGCAGCGTGTTGCCATCCTCGTCGATGATCTTCAGCTCGACGCCAGGCAGCGCCTTTCCGGCAGCGGTCATCTTGTGCTCGCGCCCGGGCAGGTGATCCTCCGGCGGCAGAGCGACGATCGAACCCCACGTCTCGGTCATGCCATAGACCTGGACGAAGCCGCAGCCGATCCGCTCGACTGCCTGCTGCAACAGCGGCAGCGGGATCGGGCTGGCGCCGTAGGACAGCGTCTCGATCGAGGAGAAATCGGCGCTCGCCGCCTTGGGATGCTGGAGCATCAGGCCGATCGCGGCCGGAACCAGGAACAGCCGGCGGACGCGATGCTCGGCAATCGCGTCCATCACCGCGCCGGCATCATATTCGGCGTGGATGATGAGTTCTTGCCCGCTGTTGACGGCGCCGAGCGCGACGCCGACGCCGCCGATATGGCCGTAGGGCATCGCGATGATCGTGGTGTCACCCGGATCAGCGAGCAGCCAGTCGATCCGCGCGTCGATCTGCTTCTGCCGCTGCTGAATGCCATTGGCGTGGCTCAGCATCACGCCCTTGGGCGCGCCGGTGGTGCCCGAGGTGTAAAGCTGGAGCACCACGTCGTCCTCGGTGACGGTCACCGGCGGCGGCGTGCTGCTCTGCGCGTCGCGCCAGCGGGCGAAGCCGTCGTCCATGACCACCACCTGCGCGGCCGGAAAGTCGCGGGCGAAGGCAGGCTCGACAAACAGCGTCTGCGCACCGGAATCGCCCAGGATGCCGTCCACTTCAGCGGGGGCCAGCCGCCAGATGATCGGCACCAGCACCATGCCAGCGCGGGCAGTGCCGAGCGCCAGTTCGACCGCCCAGTCGCTGTTCTTACCGACATAGGCGACGCGATCACCGTGCTTCAGCCCCATCGCCAGTAGACCGTTGGCGATCTGCGACGCATGGGCATCGAAGGTCGCATAATCGGTCACCCGGTCCTCGAACCGAAGCGCCACCTGCTGCGGCCGTTCCGCCGCGTGCCGCGCCAGTGCCTCACCGAATGTCGGCGGCAAGTTCGTCATGCCTCTCCCGCTCCTCTCTCCACGCCTCAGAACCGGAAGGTCGCGGTGGCACCGTATGTGCGGACCTGGCCCGGGAAGCGCACGACGATGTTGGCGTTGCTGGCGACCGCGTTCCAGTAGTATTCGTCGAAGAGGTTGCGACCCCAGACGTTCACCGCCCAGCTTTCGTCCGCCGCCTTCACGCCGAAGCCGGCGTTGACCACCGCGTACGGCTTGATGTCGTACAGCGGATTGAATTCGAAGATCGTCGTCTGGCGCGACTGCCAGCGTACGTTCGCATTGGCGGTGAAGCTGACGTCGTCATTGACCGGCTGGTCGAACAGCGCGGTGCCCGACAGCGTCCATTCCGGGCTGTAGATGAAGCGCGCACCGTCGAAATCCTGCGGGCGGCCGGCGGCGTTGGTGCCGACATAGCCGTTGATCCGCGTCTTCAGCCACAAGGCGTTCGCCATCAGCGTCAGCGGGCGGGCGGGGCGGACGGTCAGCTCGCCCTCGATGCCATAAGCCTCCGACTTCGGAATGTTATCCAGCCGAGCGAGCGCGGTGTAGATCGGATCAGCGAAATAGGCGCTGATCTGCTTGTCCTTATAGTCGTAATAGAAGCCGGCGACGTTCAGCTGCACGCGGCGATCGAGGAAGCCGAGCTTCGCACCGATTTCGTAGGCGGTCAGCCGCTCCTGCTTGGCCGGCAGGTTCTGCGCCGCGTTGCTGGCCGCGTTGATCGGCGAGGTGCCCGACTTATACCCGCGCGAGATCGAGGCGTAGAACAATGTCGTCGCGTTGGGCGTGAAGTCGAGCGCTGCGCGCCACGCGAAATTGTCCTCGTCCAGCCGCGAGTTGACGATGCCGAAGCTGTTGGTCGCCGGATTGAAGGTGTTGCAGTCGTTGCGGCCGATCGGCGCGGCGAGCGGCTGCGTCGGGTTGAACAGCTGCTGATAGAGGCCGCGGTTGAACAGGTTGATGTTGGTCTGCATGCTGCCGTTGAAATCGCGCGAGCAGCCGGTGAATTTCTGCAGATCCTGTGTGTAGCGCGCGCCCAGCGTGAGCTTCACGAGGTCTAAGAAGGCATAGTCGCCATTGGCGAAGATGCTCCACGTCGTCGTGTCGAACGCGCCTTCGTCACGATAGGTGCGGAACGTCGTCGCCGCATCGGCCAGCGTATAGCCGAAGGTGTTGATCGGCGAGTTGATCAACTGCGACGTCGCGAAGCGGAGCAGCGCGGAATTGGCATTCTCGCCCAGCAGCGTGCGGTTCGTGTCGCGGATCTTGTCCTTGGCGTAATAGCCGCCGACCAGCCAGTTGAAGCCGGGGCCATCGCCCTCGACGCGAAGCTCCTGCGCGAAGCTCTTGATGTTACCGTCCGCCTCCTGGATCAGCACCTCGTTGGGGATGCCGGACCAGTCGAACGTCGCCTTGCGATCGAACTCGTTATAGCCGGTCAGCGAGACCGCGCGGACATTGTCCGAAATGTCGAGTTGGACGCGCGCCTTCAGCCCGATGAAGTAATTGTCCTCGGCCAGCGGCCCCTTCAGGCCAGCACCGCGACCGATATCGGCGGAGCGGCGCGCATAGGGCGCCCAGTCTGCCTGGCTGCCGCTGGTCGGGCGGTTGGCTGCGATATAGGCCGCCGCGCCGGGCGCGTTGAAGTTGCTCGCCGCGCCGCCGCTGCCCGGCGTCGTGGCGGGGGTGAAGCCGATCGCCTGGCCCGCCACCGTGTCCGACTTGTTGACCCAATAGGTGGCCGACACGTCGATTTCGAACGGACCCGGCTGCGCCGCCAGCGAGCCGCGCACGCCGTACCGCTTCACGCGGCCAAGCCGCTCGTTGGGGCGGCTGTTGCTGATCTGCCAGCCCTCGTTGCTGAGATCGACGCGATAGCCGATGCGGCCCTGGATACCCTCGGCGATCGGGCCAGTGACATAGCCGCCGACATTGAAGGTCTGGTAGTTGCCGACATCGACCGACATCGCACCCGACGCATCCTCGCTCGGCTTGCCGGTGACGAAGTTGATGAGGCCGGCGGTGGTGTTGCGGCCGTAGAGCGTACCCTGCGGCCCCTTCAGCACCTCGACCCGCTCGATATCGATCAGCGGGCCGGTGTTCATGATCGGATAGGCATAGGCGACCTCGTCGACATAGGTGCCGACGGTCGACTGGGCCGACAGGTTGATCGAATTGAAGCCGATGCCGCGCAGCGTGTAGGTGGGCACGCCCTGGTAGCTTTGCGCGACGGTGAAGCTGGGGACGACCGCGGTCAGGTCACGCACGTTCTGGACGCGCAATTCCTGCAGCGTCTCGGACTCCAGCGCCTGCACTGAAATGCCGACCCGGTTGATCGATTCCGCGCGCCGCTGCGCCGTAACGACGATGTCGCCGAGCGCGGCGTCACTTGGCCGTGTCTGCTGACTGGTCGTTGCCGGCGCTTCCTCCTGCGCCGGCGCGGTGGCATCGGGCGCGCCCGCCGCCGCGTCCTGCGCCTGCGCGGCGCCTGCCATCACCGCCAAGATGCTGGCGCCCAAATACATCGCCCGGCGCGTACGGCCCATTGCGGTCATCGATCCTCTCCCCGATCAAAGCTCAAGCGCCCTTTTCGGGCGTCTTCATCCTGTTCTACTAGCAGCGCCGCCGGGCGCAGCGCCTGACACCTGTGTCAGGTGGCGGGCGCGGACTGTGTGCCGATCCCGGCGTGGCCCAGCATCCGCGCCTGCGCGCGCGGCGAGCGCCAAGCGAAATCGCCCGGCAGGCCGAGCCGCCGTGCCGCCTGCCACGCGGGCGAACGCGGGTCGCGCACCCGGTCTGCGAGCGTGCCGGCTGCGAGCAGCATCAACCGGTCGCTGCGCCGCAGATCATAGTCGGCGCCAAGCTCCAGTCGCTGGCGCACCGCCGTCGGCAGCAGCGACACCGCCGCACGGGCGAGCGCCTGGTGAAGGAAGCGCGGCACGGCCGGCGCGGCCTTCCCCGACTGGATGATCGCCAGGAATTCCAGGTTGATCGGGTGCGGCTCAAACCGCGGCAACAGCCGGTCCAGCATGGCGAAGAAATCGTCATCGCTGGTGAGCGGGTTCTCCACGCCGTACAGGCGCACCACGGGTTCGCCGTCGCGGTAGTAGGCGCTTCGCTCCGCCTCGCTGAGCGGTGCGACGAAGCGATGATAGGCCTCCAGGAAGCCATAGGCCGCGGTGGCGCTGACCCAGTCAAGCAACTCGGGATCAAGCGCGCGATAGGCTTCGCCGCCGGGCGTCTCGCCGGTCACCTTGCGGTGCATGCGATTGACGCCGCCGATGATCCGCCGCGCCGTGCTCGCCGGCCCGAATACGCCCGCCATGGCGGCAACACCGGTCCGCTTCGACCGGCCGATCGGATCGACCTTGTAGGTGGAATGGTCCCACACGCCCGAGCGTATCCGCGCGTCGGCGAACTCCAGCAGCACCGCCGCCACGCCGCCGACCGCGATCGCCACCGGGTTCTTGAACACGCGCCATTGCGGCGACGTCGGCGGGACGAGCGACGCCTCCCCCACCGGGTTCGCGTAATCCACCTGATAGCCCCGATGCGCGACTGACATAAACAATTCCGATCGTTCGATAGGATTTGATATGCTGCAATGGGCTGTCACGCAACCCCGGTGGGCCGTATGGAGGGCGGCGTGACCAGCGCCGTTCCCCCTCGCCCGCGCGCGCCGCGCGGGCCGTATCGCAGCAGCGCGGAGACGCGGCAGCGCCTGATCGGCGCGGCGCTGGCGCTGTTCAGCAAACACGGGTTGGAGGGGACGAGCACGCGCGAGATCGCCGCGAGCACTGGCGTCGCGCTGCCGGCGATCACCTACCATTTCGGGGGCAAGGAAGGCCTGTACCGCGCCTGTGCCGAACATGTGGTGGAGCGCTATCGCGCGCGCATGCTGAGCGGTGTGTCGGCGATCCAGGCGGGGATGCCCATGCCACCGGATGTAGCGCGCGCGGCGTTGCAGGAAGTGGTGTCGCTGCTGGCAGGAATGCTGCTCGACGTCGCGGAGGACGACAGCTGGGCGACGTTCATGATGCGCGAGATGAACCACAAGGGGCTGGCGCATGACCTTTTGTACCGCGATCTGTGGGAGCCGGGGCTGACGCTGGTCGCGGGGCTGGTGGCGGCGATCGGCGGCCGCGCGGAACCGGCGCAGGAGGACCGGCTTGAGGCATTGCTGCTGCTGTCCAGTTTCTCCGCGTTCACCACGGCGCGGCGGGTCGCGCTGGATTTCGGCGGATGGGCGGCGGTCGATCCTGCGCTGGTGGCCGCGATCGTGGCTCGTCTCCAGGCCAGGATCGCGGCGCTTTAGCCAGCGGCGAGGATCACCGCGCGGCGATCATTCCTTGCCCGATCCCGGCTCGGCCATCGCACGATGCCGCTCCGCCAGCACCGACTGCGGCACGACACCGGAGCCCAACACCTGGATCTTGTTCTTCAGGCCCGACACGATGTGCCCCTTGCCGGCCATCAGCGCGTCCCAGCCGTCCTTTGCCACGTCGGCAGGATCGGACTTGTTCTCGCTCTGCCCGACGGAGGTGTCGAGCATGTCGGCGCGGGCGAAAAATTCGGTGTCCACCGGCCCGGGCATCAACGTGGTGAGCGTCACGCCGTCCACGTCCTTGATCTCGTTGCGCAGCGCCTCGGTAAAATTGTCGATGAACGCCTTGGTCGCATTGTAGATCGCGTTGAAGCTGCCGGGGATGTAGCCGGCGATCGATCCCGTCACCAGGATCTTGCCCGATCCGCGCGCCACCATGTCGCGCAGGCTCTTCTGCAGCAGATAGACGGTGCCGGTGACGTTGGTGTCGATCGAATGGCGCCAATCCTCGATGCTTTCGTCGAGGAACGGCCCGCCCTTGCTGATCCCGGCGTTGGCGCAGACCAGGTCGATCTGGCGCCCCGCCGCGGCGGCGAGCGCGGCGTCCACGCCTTCCAGCGTGGAAAGGTCCGCCTCTACCGCCACGACATTGGTGCCGAACTGCTCGAAGTCGCGCGCGGCGGCATGGATCAGTTCCTCATCGGCGACCACGATCAGGTCATGACCTTCCCGGGCCGCGATGGTGGCAAGTTCGAAGCCGATGCCGGTCGAGGCGCCGGTAACAAGGGCGAGCTTATTGGCCATGGCACCTCTCCTCAAAGGTCGATTTCGATCCGCTCAAGGCCCGGCTTCAACACCACCTTGGTCACTTCATTCTGCTTGTCGTGGAAGATGCGGTAGCCGTCCGGGGCATTTTCCAGCGGCAGCGTGTGGCTGATCAGGAAGGTCGTATCGATCTTCTCCTCCATGATCGCGTTGAGCAGCCCGGGCATATAATGCTGGACGTGGGTCTGACCGGTCTTGAGCGTCAGCCCCTTCTCCATGAACGCGCCGAGCGGAAATTTGTCGACGAAGCCGCCATAGACCGCCGGCATCGACACCCGCCCGCCCTTGCGACAGGCAAGGATCGCCTGGCGGATCGAGTGCGGCCGATCGGTGCCGAGGAAGGTCGACGCCTTGATCTGGTCGATCACATTATCGACGAACAGGCCGTGCGCCTCCAGGCCGACGGAATCGATGCACGCATCGGGCCCGATGCCGCCGGTCATCTCCATCAGCGCCTCATAAGTGGCGGTTTCCTCGAAGTTGATCGTCTCGGCGCCGAACTTCTTCGCCAGTTCCAGCCGGCGGGGAAAGTGATCGATCGCGATCACCCGCGCCGCGCCCATCAGGAAGGCGGACTGTACCGCGAACAGGCCGACCGGCCCGCAGCCCCACACGGCCACCGTGTCGCCCGGTTCGATCTCGGCATTTTCCGCCGCCATCCAGCCGGTGGGCAGGATGTCCGACAGGAACAGCACCTTCTCATCGGGGACGCCGTCCGGCACCACGATCGGGCCGACGTCGCTGAATGGGATGCGGACATATTCCGCCTGGCCGCCCGAATAGCCGCCGGTCAGGTGACTGTAGCCAAACAGGCCCGCCATGGGCTGACCATACATCTCCTGCCCCAGATCCTGGTTGTCGGCGGGCAGGCCGTTGTCGCAGGCGGAATATTGGTGCTTGCTGCAATGGTAGCAGGCGCCGCACGAGATGGTGAATGGCACCACCACGCGCTGGCCCTTCTTCAACGTCGATTTCGGGCCGGTCTCGACCACCTCGCCCATGAACTCATGGCCCAGGATGTCGCCCGACTGCATCGTGGGGATATAGCCGTCGTACAGGTGAAGGTCGGACCCGCAGATCGCCGTCGAGGTGATCTTGATGATTGCATCACGCGGGTTGAGGATTTCCGGATCGTCGACCGTGTCGACGCGCACGTCATGCTTGCCGTGCCAGGCCAATGCTCGCATCAGTTCTTCCCCTCGTCCAGAAGGCGGCGGTTGCGCGCGCCGGTGGCGATTTCGCCGGTTTCCATCAGTTGCTTGAACCGGCGCAGGTCGCGCCGCGCCTGGATGGCGGGTTCGCGCTGGAACATCTTGGCGATGACCTTGCCGATCAGCCCGGCGGGCGGATCATAAAGGATCGTCGCGGTGACGATCGTGCCGCGATCGCCCTGCGCGTCGCGGAAATCGATCCGCCCGCTGTTGGGCACGTCAGCGCCATCCTCCGACGCCCAGGTGATATACTCGCCCTTCTTTTCGTCGGTGATTGCCGCCACCCATTCGACGGTGTTCACGCCCGGTGCGGTCACCGTCCAGTGCGAGCGGCGGTCGTCCAGCACCTCGATCCGCTCGACATTCTCGAGCACGTGGGGAAGGTTGGTGAAGTCGCGCCAGAAGGCGAACAGTTCGGCGCGCGGGCGCCGTATCGTCACGGTGCGCCCGATCAGCGTATCGGCATTGCCGTCCGCCGGATGCGGCAGCGTCGCATTGCCCGCTGCCTCCACGGCAGCACCGCGGTGTTTCGATGTGGAAAGCGGCGCGTCGTCGGCACGCGCCGGGTCGATCGTGTCGGCCATTGCATCCTCCTGAGGAATGCGGCCTTAACGAGTGCAATAGCAGGCCCGTTCCCGACACAATCCGATGAAATCAAAAACTTGCCCGACCAGCCCCTAAAGATTGAAGAAGAAGCGCAGATCGCATCCTGTCGTCGCGCACATCAGATGCAACGTCGATCACCTTCTATATTGATGCAGATCATGTCGTATCTAATCGCGATACTGGCGCACAGCGCACCATCCGCAGCAGCGACCATGCCGCGACTACATCAAGACTGATGGACCCCGTCGGGGCGTGATGCTCCTCGCATCGATCACCCTCGCACCCAACGCACGAGCGCCCAGGCGGATGCACTCAGCGGCGACGGCGGCGCTGTGTGCGCGCCGCCGCGATGCTGGCCATCATGGTTTCATACTGGCCATGGGTGAAGCCGGCGTCGAAGAAGGCGCGAAGCTCGCTTGCCGCAACCTGGAAGCTCTGGTGCCAGGCGAGCACCGCCATCCGCCGCAACGCCTCAAGCCGCTCGTCGGCAAGACGGGGATTGTTCTGCCGCATCACCGCCCGTAGCGCGACCGACAAGCGACCTGGCTCGCGCAAGGATGACAGCCGATCATTGCGCGCCAACGCAATGACAGACCATTCCAACGCGCCGAAGCGGGCATCATCGGCATAGCGATCGTCCCGCGCAGTGCTGGCGGGGATCGGATCGGCGATCGGCGCCAGCGGAAGCGCAGCGTCGATAGTGTTGAAGGCGAGATAGGCCATGATGCTTCCCTTCTGCCCTGTTGGGCGCGCGACCGGGCACCGTCGCGCGGGCGACGGGCGGGCGGTGGCAATCTGAACAGTTGATCTTCCCGGCGTCGGTCGCCAGGCATCTTCGGCGCTTTTCCCGCATCATGGCCGATGACACGGGAGCAGCTGTTGTGTACCGGTTGGTATAGAGACGCTGCCGGTGTCGGTCAACAACTATTCATACCGATCGGTATATTTTTAATCAGCTGCTGGTCGGGAAGCGTCCGACTTACTGCGCGACGAGACTGATGCTCGTCAGGCGATCCACTCGGGCGCGCCGCGATGATTGCGGATGCCCGCCCACCATCCCGCCAGCGCGTCGCCCCATTGCCGCACCGCGCCGCGCCGGGCGAAGCGTGCCGCACCCAGTATCAGCGCCGACAGCGCCGCGATCGGCAGGTGCGCCGGCGTCGTATCGCGCACCACGTGCAGCTTGTTGCGCTCATCAAGGAAGATCGGCAGCCGCGGCCGCTGCCGAATAGCCGTGGCGGAGCCGGTGGTGCCACCCTGTCCATGACAGACACGGGCGTCCGGCGCGAAGCCAAGTTGCAGGCCGTGCTGCTGCGCGCGAAGACACCATTCGATCTCTTCAGCGTAGAGGAAATAATCGTCCCGCATCGGCCCGGCGGCCTGCACAAAGGCACGGCTGACCAGCATGCACGCCCCCAGCAGATAGTTCATGTCCCGCTCGACCCGGGCCGCATCGGGCGGCGCATCGATCCAAGCGCCGACCCCGATCGAGGTCGCCCGCGCCAACACCGGGTACCAGCGCCCACCATAGGCCTGCACCCGGCCACCCGGGTGGTACAGGATGCCGCCCACCGCGTCGCAATCCCCCCGCCCCAGTCGCGTCACCAGTGCGGCGAGCGCAGCGGGTTCCGGCGTCGTGTCCGGATTGAGCACCCACCAGGCCGCGGCGTTGCGCCGCGCGGCGATGCAGGCATTCACCCCGCCGGCATAGCCCAGATTGTCGGACTGGGGGACGACCGTGACCGGCTGCCCGCCGGGCAGCGTCGCGGGCAACCGGTCCTGCAACGCACGCCGCGCCGCTGCCCCGCCATTCTCGCAGATTACCACCGCAAAGTCGGTGAACGTCGAACGGGCCAGCGCCGTGAGGCATTGCGCGACCAGCGCCGGATCACGGAACGAGACGATACACACTGCGACCTCAGTCACGGGCGTGCGCCCACCAGCCGCAACATGCCGTCGGCACAGCGCCACAATCGCAACCGCGCGAGCGTCGCGAGACCACGCCGGCGCTCCCGCCAGTTGGTCAACGCGGGGCTGGTCAGGATGCGTAGCCCATGCACCAGAATCGACACCGGCATCGCAGCGCTTGCCACGAACCACCGCAACCGCCCGCCCCGCCGCTCGCGGGCAAAGGCGAACATCTCCGCGTTGAGCCGGCGCCACTTGCACAGCAACGCTGGCCAGTCGCCGCGCGCGGGGTGCCCCACCACCGCTGCCGGAGCGTAGCCAATCCGAAATCCCAGCGCCCGCGCCCGGACGCACCAGTCGCGATCCTCCGACGTGCCGGCGAGAAACGGACCAGAAGCGGCGAAGACCGTCCGGCGACAGAACAAATTGGCCGTGACGGAGAAACCCTGCTGCTCGACATAGCGCCGGTTGCGAAAGGCGAAGACCGCCTCATACGCCTCCGACCCGGTCTTCTCCCCGTCATTGTCGATCAGCACATCGACCTGCCCGCCGACAAAGTCATGATCCCATAGCGCGGCCAATCCCGCCTCGAGCCAGCCGGGGGCCGGCACGCAATCCGCATCGGTGAAGGCAAGCACCGCGCCGCGCGACTGCGCGACGGCGACGTTGCGCGCGGGCCCGGCCCCGCGCTCCCGCGCCAACACCACCCGCGCTCGCCCTGCCACCAGCGCACGCACGGCGTCCTCCCCGCACATGCTCATGTTATCGGCCACGATAATCTCGAACCGGTCGCGCGCCATGGTCTGCCGCGACAGTGCATCCAGGCAGCGATCAAGCCCCGCCAGATCATCATGATGCGGGATGATGACGCTGACCTCCATCATCGTGCTCATGCGGCGCTCGCCAGCCCCGCCGCCGTGGCGACGTGCGCGCGCCCCGCCGGGTCAAACACGAACTCGGGGTCGCGCAGGACCAAGTCACGCAGCTGCGCGAGATCCATCTGCCACCATTGGCTTCGCTCCAGCACGGCCTGAACCTCCGGCGTGAAGCGCTCGCGCAGCACGCGCGCGGGGTTGCCGGCGACAATCGCATAGCGCGGTACGTTGCGGGTCACGACCGCCCCCGCCCCGATGATGCTGCCCCGGCCGATCCGTCGGCATCCAGGCAGGATCACCGCATTGTGGCCGATCCACACGTCGTCCTCGATGACCTGCGGTGAATCATAATGCAGGTCGGCATCCACCACGCCGAACTGCCGCTCGTACAGCACCGGGTGGGTCGAGATCGCGGCAATGGGATGGTTGATGGGCGCCGAATGGACCGTCTTGGCGATCGAACAGTACCGCCCGATCACCAGCGGGCCTGGCATCCGCCACGGATCGAAGCAGCCGTACGTGTAGAGCCCGACGTCAACCCGGTAGCGTTCCCGTAACCAGCGACGCAGCGCCAGGCTATGCAGCGGATCGCGTTGCCAGCGCCATAAACGCGCCTTTTCGATCGCGCGTCCCACCAATCGCCGCATCACTTGCCCTCAACCGCCAACACGCGAGGTGGCATACCGCGCCGGAACGGAGATGCCGCTCCAGCCGGTCGGAAATGGACCTAATTTCGGTAGACCATTGGTGGCGGCATCATCAACTGCGCACGGCGAATGCAGCCACCACCAGCCCGGCGACGATCGCGATCAGCTGCACCGTTCGCCAGTCGATCACGCCCACGGCATCGGGATCGTGCCGCTGCGTCCGGCGCCGATCGCCCCAGGCCGCGCCCGCGGCCGCCGCTGCGCATGATGCCGCCACCCCGTACAGCATCGCTTGCGTTGACATTCACTTGCCTCCACACCCCACCAGCGTCTTGCCGGGAGAGATAAAGATAATGCGCACCATCGCCATTGCGACCGTCCTGCTTGCCAGCGCCGCGGCGGTTTCCGCCCAGACGGCACGGCCCACCGCACCGCAACCCTCAGGCGCCATCAGCAGCGCCGTCAATGATGCGCAACGCAGCGCCGCCAACCGGCAACGCGACCAATATCGTCACCCCGCCGAAACGCTCGCCTTCTTTGGCGTGAAGCCGACCGACACGATCGTCGAATTCAGCCCTGGCGGCGGATGGTACACCGAAATCCTCGCGCCCATGACCAAGGGCAAGGGCCGCTATGTCGCGCTGGTCAACCAGCGCGGCGTCGACAGCGCTCAGAAGATGCTGACGGCGAAGCAGGCGTGGTTCGGCCCGGCGACGGTCGCCACGATCGATCCCGCCACCGGCACCAGCACCGTTCCGGCCGGTAGCGCCGACGTGGTGCTCACCTTCCGCAACGTGCACAATCTGCTGATGAACGACGATCCCGCAGTGGCCGCGCGCACGTTCGAGGCGTTCTTCACGATGCTGAAGCCGGGCGGGGTGCTGGGCATCACTGACCACCGCCTACCCGAAACGATGGACACCGCGCTGGAAAAGAAAAGCGGCTACATCAAGCGATCGACGGTGGTGCAGCTTGCCGAAGAGGCCGGGTTCAAGCTGGCCGGCGAAAGCGAGATCAACGCCAATCCCAAGGACACGCACGATCATCCCAATGGTGTGTGGACCCTCCCGCCGACGCTCGCGCTGAAGGACGTCGATCGCGCCAAATACGCAGGGATCGGCGAGAGCGACCGCTTCACGCTGAAGTTCGTCAAGCCGCGCTGAGCGGAAGACCGGGCGAGGCGGGAACGGTCAGGCGCCGCATAGCGCCTGCCCACCTCGCGTCGCCTGCCGGATGGACGAGTACCCGGCTGGGAACGATTTCTCCTCGAAGCGCCGTTTGAGGAAGCGGGCACTGGTACGCGATCGCGCTCATCTCCGCGGATACGCTCCGACGGCGTGTCCCCGAGGTCGCCTTGGTTGCGCCCGGCTGAATGTTGCGCCGGGTCGTGCGTCGCCCCGCACATCGGACGCTTTCACGGAAAGATGCCGGGTACTTGCGCAGCGGGAGCGTTGTCTCGTCAGCCGATAAGAGCGCTCAACCGGGATCGGAGCTGAAAACGCCGTCGCTCCGCCGAGCCTTCTGGCTCGTGCCACGGTCTTGGCCACGGACGTATGTGCGGGCGCAGGTTTATCTGTTGTCTCGAACTATAAGCAGAGCGACGTGATCGGTCCTGCCTGCTGACCGCAGTATTACCAAACCCCGCTGATCGCTTCGGTGCTGGTCACAATTGATCCCCAACCGCGTCCTGAGGCACGCCTGCCGCCAACGCGGTCGACCGCGCCGTTTGTCTGCTTCACCATGATGCCTCGACATCAAAGTCACGAGGCGGTCACGATTTTGAGCGGCTGCTCTAACCGAAACCTTCGGCTTTCAGCCGGACGGAGCGTCACGACAGCGCTCGAGGCAGCGATGTCTCTGCTTGCATTCTGGCAAAGCCGCCGAAGCTGCGGGAGAGGCTGCGACAGCCACCGTTTGGGGAAGCAAAGAACGTTGGCGACCTTCTCTCGGGTCAGGTGAAGCTCGACACGCCGCTCAGTCTATTTTTGGCAGATCGCAGCTGCGCATCGCTGCCAGCGCGTGCGATCAGAGTCATTGAACGGGGGTCATCGAATCGCTCCCGTGCTTTCGCGAATGATGACAAAGGGCCGTAGATCGCTGCGCTGAGAAGCCTCGTCGAGTTCCGCACCCATAGTCATCGCGGGGCGTCACCAAGGCTATATGTAGAGTCTGTTATACACTCCCCGCTTGGTCGGGGCTCTACATTGGCTGCATAAGTGAAGCATGTGGCAATACCATAGTCTGATAGCTGGCCGGTCCCGCCGCTCCGCGAAGGTTGAAACGGTAAGACTCTTCACCGCTTCGGGTCATCATTGGAAAGCACTGATAGCTCTCGCGATATGGCGCATCCGCCTTCCGACTCTTGTCCTAGTGGCTTTTGCTTGTGCAAAAGGCCTAATCTTATGATTCCAGATTTTCTGATTCTTTGGCCCAGCGAATAGAGGGTTGAGTTTGGCGCCTCATCATCATAATCGGCGCAACGCGGCCTGACATGTGCTGACCCTGATACGTGCGGCAGCCAACCGCTTGCTTAAGCTTTGCCACTCGCCAACATCGTTCTGACGCTTCCTGATCTATGACCAATGTCGCTTCGTTTGGTCACGCCGTACGGTGCTGGTCTGCCGCATCTTCTGACGGTCACCAATCCGGTAGCCGCTGCTCCCGAACCCGCACTTGGTCAAAACGCGGCGAGAAAGCTCCCGACCAGTCGCACGCGATCGCTCGAGAGTTCGGCCACCGTGCGATGGACGTCGGTGAGCAATGTCATGTCGCGCCGCGCAACGATCAGGCCGTAGCGAACGCCCATCGCGATCTGCCGCGCGTCGCTGCTGCCGTCGGTTGCGGGGGTGTCGACGATGGTGAACTCATAGGCGCGCATGCAGTCATCGATGATCTGCTTGAAAAGGCGGCTGGCGATCAGATCGTGCGCGCGCGGTGATGCGCCACCGGCATAGAGCACCGACAGGTTGGGGCGCACCTCTCGCCGGATCTCGTCGGATCGCTGCTCGGCCCCAACGGACAGCATCTGCACCAGACCGCGTGCGGGCTGCTCCGGGCGGATGAAGTCCTGCACTGCCGGGCGGTGCAGATTGGCGTCGATCAGCAGCGTGTTGATCCCGGCCTGGGCAAAGGCCACCGCGAGGTTCACCGCCACGCTGGTGCAGCCGCAGGCCGGCGTGGGCGCACATACCGCCAATCCCCGCCGTCCATCGCGCACATGGCCGGCGAGCAGATGCGTCTGGAGGGCGCGATATCCCCGTGCCGCCACGCCGGCGGGCTCGGAAAGGCAAGCGATGCGTCGGGAAAAGCTGTAGTCAAACGTGCCCCGGACTGGCGGCTCCGAAGCATCGTCAGCAGACACCTTCTCGTGCTCGCCCCCCCTGGCCTCGGCATCGGCCCTGCCGTCCTCCGTCGGGCCCATCGCGGTAGCAGCAGCAGCGGGCACTGAAGCAGAGGTGGAGACGGCCGATTGCGCCAAGGGACGGTCGCCCTCCACTTCATGGTCCTGTCCGCCGCCCGCCTCCCCGCGGACGCCAGCCTCCTCCCGTCCCGCCACTCGGTGATCAGCGACGTTCAGCGCAGTCGCCTCGCTCGCAAGCGCCTGTGCCGAAGGGCGGTGGTCCATTCCGTTGGCTGCCGGCACCGTCATCGTTTGAGCGTCCATGTCGCTTCTTCCCCCATCGCCTTCGGCGTCGCGCCGATGAGCCGAACGATCGCCCTTGGTCATTCCGGCGCTCCGCCCTATCGCGCCCCGCCCGGAGAAATCTCCGCGCGCTCTTCGCCGTGCGTGACTGCCTTCATGCCTTGGCGAGCAGCGGGGGGAGCGCCCGAGGCGGCGGCGGTCACCATGCGCGCTGCGGCCGTGCAAACAGGCCGCGCCATCCGGCGGTCGCCGTCGGGCGCGGCAGATCCAGCATCCCGATCAGGGGCAACCCGTCGATCTGCTGCAGATCCTCCGCCCCGCGCACCCGCCGGGCGAACAATTCGGCGGCAATCGCCAGAACTGCGCCCAGGATCATCCCTGCGATGCTGCCGGCCAGCACCAGCATCCAGCGCGGCGGATTGATCGGCGAGCGGGGGGTCGCCGCAGCCCCAAGCCGGCTGAACCCGGCATCGGTCGATTGCGCCTGGAGCTCGAAATCGGCCGCGCGCTGCATCGTCTTGGCCACTTGCTCGCGAAGCACGACAACATCGCCCGCGAGTCGCCGTGCCGCATCCACTAGCCCCCGCTGCGCCAGCACCTTCTGCGTCTGGGCGCCGAACTCCGCCGCCTGACGATTCCCCGATGATCCCGACCCGCCACGCATGCTGCCCATTTCTCGCGCGACCGCAGCAGCAAGCGCGCCGCGTTGCCGCTGGAGCGCCACCATCTCCGGATGGTTCACGCCCAACGTCTGGCGCGCCGCCGCAAGCTGGGCATCGACCTGCGCCAATTGCCCGGCCGACGGTGCCACCACAGGCCCGGTGGCAATGGGCGCGACCGACGCCGGGGCACTGCTGGCCAGTGCGCGCAGCTTGGACGACTCTGCGTCGATATTGTCATCCTGCAGCACAATGTTGTTCGCCCGTTCGAACGCGGCCTTGCGCTCCTCGGCAGCGGCCAGGCGCGCCTTGAGCGACGCCGCCTGCCCCGCGAACCAGCCGGCGTTCTGCGCCGCGTCACGCCGCTTGCTGTCGAGCGCCTCCGCCAGAAACGCCTCGCGCACCGCGTCCGCGCCGCGCCGCGCGGTCTCGGGCACGGCGGACACATAGGCGATCTCGAGGATCGGACTACCGCGGATCAGCTCGGCACTGGTGCTGGCCGACGCCTGTTCCGCCAGCCAGTCGCGCAGCCCCGCCCGGGACCCCGCGGCTTGCGCCGCGGCATGTTTCGCGCGCAGCTCGGGCGATTGCGTCCACCCGAACTGGTCCGCCACCCGCCGCGTAACTCGGGGGTCACGGATCAATTCGACCTGCGCGGCCAGAAAGGCCTCCATCGTCTTGGGCGGAAGCGCCTGCCCGGTCACCGGGTCGGCGCGCAGCAGGTCGACGACCACGCGGGACCGCGCCTCGTAGCGTTTGGGAATCTGCCGCGCGGCGATCAGCCCGGCCACCGCACCGATCACGGCGAGCAGCACGATCAACCAGTAGCGCGCCTGAAGCATGCGAAGGATCTGTTGCGGTCGCATAGGGGCCTCAGAAAAACCGCTCGCCGACGACCAGCACATCGTCGGGACGCAAATTCTCGCTCAGCGCCACCTTCGTCTCACTGCCCCCGCGAACCAGCTTCACCCGCCGCACCGAGCCAAGCGGCGTAAGGCCGCCGCTCCGCGCCAACGCCATTTCCACAGTCAGCGGCCGATCGATCGGGTAGCTGCCGGGCGCATTGACCTGCCCGTAGATGAAGAAGGTGGCAGGCGCGGCGACGAACACCTTGTCGCCCGATTCCACCGTCGGATCATCGCTGACCGCGCTGGTCGCGAGCGTCCGCAGCGACAGCGCACGGGACGAACCGTCCGGGCGGGTCAGCGTTACTGCGTCCGCCGCCTTGTCGCTGGGCCCGCCGGCCCGCGCGACAATCTCCGTCAGGCGATAGGCGCGGTCGATCGGCACCACCCCCGGCTGGTTCACCTGCCCCAGCACCGTGACATATCGGCTGCCGTAGCTGGCCACCATCACGCTGACCACCGGGTTCTCCAGAAAACCGCCCTGCTGCAGCCGGGCGCGCAGATCATCGCGCAGCTCCAGCACACTGCGCCCAGCCGCCGGAACGCTGTTCACGAAGGGCAGCTGGACCGTGCCATCCTCCTGCACCTGGACCCGCGCGGTAAAGTCGCTGCGGCCCAGCACCGCCGTCTCGATCACGTCGCCCGTGCCAAGGAGGTAGCCCGTCGCGGCAGGAGCAGTCCCCACCGGCGACGTCGTCCCCTCCCGCGTGCCGGCCGCGGCGTCATTCCTCGCCTGAGCCGCCACCGACGACGGCGCCAGCGAGCACAGCGTGGCCCCAGCCAAGGCTGTCGCCATGATCCAACGTCGCATCGTCTGCATGCCGCCCGCTCCTGCCCGGCCGGATGAATCCTGCCGTTGATCGCCATCCGCTTCTGCGCCGCCTGATCGACCACCATCCCTGACAAGCGAACAGAAGAACAGCGCGTGTCGACCGTGGTACAGGCAGGGAGCGTTTGCTCAACACCTCCGCAGGACTGCTCGCTCCGTTCTGGATCAATTGCCCCGGTTACTGGTCCAGAACAGAGGCTCCATTCATGCCCGCGCGCCATTTGCTTTATGCCTCGCCGCACTGACTGAGCGGCGGCGCCGGATATACACGGCATGGTAAGCCGCACGACGCAGTCGGATCGCGTCCCTTAGCCTTGGCGACGTGCCTGGAAAGTAGCCCGCCGGGTCCGTGCACGCATGAACGAGAGGATCATTATGGCCACCCTGATGGCATCCACTGCCGCCGAGTTGATGAGCCTCGCGGGCGCGGCACGTGCGGGAGACGTGATCGCGCTGGCCCCCGGCAGCTACGATCGCGTCGCCCTGCGCGATCTGCGCTTTGACGGTGAAGTCATCATCACCTCGGCCGATCCCGCGCGACCCGCCCAGCTTACGGGGCTGAAGGCGTTCGGGGTCGAGAACATCACCTTTCGCAATCTAGTGCTGGCCGATCATGAACCGGGCGGGCTGTTCGGTTTCGAGGTGAGGCAGGCCGCACAGTTGGCGTTCGACCAGATCCTCGTCCACGGCCCGCCGGGGGAGCGCGGTTACGACACCAACGCCTTCATCATCCGGGACAGCATCGACATCTCGATTACCCAGTCGGAATTCACTCACCTGCGACATGGCATCAACATGCTCGACAGCGTCGGGGTGACGGTGCGCGGCAACTACTTCCACGACCTGCGCTCGGACGGGGTGCGCGGCGGCGGCGTGTCGGACATCGTGGTCTCTGATAATCTTTTCACCAACTTCCGACCGGCATTCGGCGATCACCCCGACGCCATCCAGTTCTGGACGCTGAACCAGCCGAACAGCGCCAGCGCGATCACCATCACCGACAATGTCATCCTTCGCGGGGCGGGTGCGGCCGTGCAGGGCATCTTCATGGGCGATGAGAATGGCGCCAGGCCCTATGTCGACGTCACCATCGCCGACAATCTGGTGCTCGGCGGGATGTTCAACGGCATCTATGTGGAACGCGCCGACGGCCTGTCGCTCACCGACAATGTCGTGGCGGGGTATCTCGATCAGCCGTCCTGGATTCGTGTGTCCGACGTGGATCGAATCGTGGGGAACGTGGCACAGGTCTATATCATCGACGGCATCATCAAATGGCCGCCGGCCGGCAATCAGGCGACCTTGCCCGCCCTCGACAAGGGAGCCGGGCTGATCGGCGCCTGGCTCGCCAGCCATGGCGACTGGGTCACGATGGCGGCCGAATCGCCGGTGCTGGCGGAAGGACTCGCCGACCTCCTCGACCTAACGGGCCCCCGGCCGCCCGCCGGCCCGGTCACCACGATCGAGGGGACGCCGGGTGCCGATCGACTAGTGGCGGCGGCCAAGGGGGACAGCATCCTCCTGGGCGGCGATGGAGACGATCACCTGACCGGCGGTGCGGGCCAGACACGGATGGACGGCGGGAATGGTGACGACACCTATGTCGTCGCCTCGTCGCGCGATCGGGTGATCGAGCGCGCCGGCGGCGGCAACGACACGGTCTGGACGTCGGTCGATTACACCCTGGCCGCGCATATAGAGACCGTACGGCTCACCGCGGGGGACCTTACCGTCCACGGCAATGTACTCGACAATCGCATGATCGGCTCCGACGAACAGGACCGGCTGTACGGAGGCGCTGGGCATGACCTGATCCAGGGTGGCGCCGGTGACGACCACCTTCATGGCGACAATGGCAACGACACGCTGCACGGCGGCGACGGTGCCGACCGGATCGAGGGCGGCTCGGGCGACGATCTCCTGATCGGCGGCGCGGGGGGTGACCGGCTGCTTGGCGGCACGGGCGCGACACGCTGGACGGCGGCAGCGGCAACGACGTCCTCACTGGCGGCAGCGGGCCGGACATGTTCCTGTTCCGCGCCGACACTCTGGGTGACCAGGACACGATCGCCGACTTCTCACAGCGTCAGGGTGATCGGATCGGCCTGTCGCCGATCGATGCGGACATCAGCACGGCGACCGACGATCCGTTCCGCTTCCTGGGCACGGACGCATTTTCGGGTCAGGCCGGCGAGCTGCGCTACGACTCCAGCGCCGCGGGCGCGATCCTGTCGGGCGATGTGGACGGGGATGGCCGCGCGGACTTCACCATCCTCATCGAAGGGGTCGATTGGCTGAGTCGCGACGCCTTCATCCTCTAGCGCTCGCGACAGCGAACAAAATGCGTGATCGTTACGCCTTCGCAACACCGCGCACGAGAGGCCGGAAGGCATTGGTTAACCATGTTGCGCAACCTCTCGCATAGAAACGGCGGTTAGTTTTTGCCCCGTGATGAAGCGCTCCCCCCTCGCTCTCGTCGCAGCGTTCGTTTGTGCCCTCGGCTCCCCCGCGCATGCGCGATCGCTGCTGGACTATAATGGCCAATGCGTGCCCTTCGCGCGCCAGGCGTCAGGCATCCAGATCTATGGCGATGCCTGGACCTGGTGGGATCAGGCACACGGTCGGTACAAGCGCGGCGATCAGCCGAAGGTCGGCTCGGTCATTGCCTTCGCGCGTCAGTCGCGTCTTCCGCTCGGCCATGTCGCCGTGGTCAGCCGGATCGTCGAGGATCGTGTGCTGATGCTGACCCACGCCAATTGGTCACGCATCGACGGTACGCGCGGCCACGCCGAACAGGATGTCACCGTATTCGACGTCAGTGAGGCGAATGACTGGAGCCGGGTGAAGGTCTGGTACCGCGATTCGAACGGCCTAGGCGGCACGATCTATACGGTGCACGGCTTCATCTACGCGCCTGGGCGCCCGCACGAACATCTCACCGCGCAGAACCCCGATTACGTCGGCGCGCTGATCGACGCCTATGTGCCTGGGGCGGGAGCCGGCAGCAGCGCACACGCCTCGCGTTAATCCGCGCGGCGGTAGCGGAAGTACCAGACCTCATGGCCCTGCCGCCGGGCCTTGCGTTCATAGCGGGTCTCGGGCCAGTCCGCCGGGCGCTCCAGGAAATCCGCCGGCCGGTGCGCCAGCCAGGTGAAGTCCGTCCGCTGTGCCATGATCATCATCGACCAGCGGCAATAGGTCGGATCATCGGTGCCGAGGCGGAACTCAGCCCCCGGCTTCAGCTTGGACGCGATCAGGTCCAACGGCCCGTGGTTCATCATCCGCCGCTTGGCATGGCGCGCCTTCCGCCACGGATCGGGATGGAGCAGGTAAACGGTGTCGAGCGACTGGTCCGGCAGTCGCTCAACGACGTCCAGCGCATCACCCATGTGCAGCCGCACATTCTCCAGCGCGCTATCGCGGATATGGCCGAGCGCGCCCACCACACCGTTCAGGAACGGCTCGCAGCCGATGAAGCCGGTATCCGGCGCCGCCGCGGCCTGCCCGGCCAGATGCTCGCCCGCGCCAAAGCCGATCTCCAGCCGCAGCGGGCGATTGTCGCCGAACAGGCGCATCGCATCGAGCGGCCCCGTCTCCGGCACGGCAACGCGCGGCAGCAATTCCTCGACCAGCGCGGCCTGGCCCTTGCGCAGCTTGTGGCCCTGGGCGCGCCCATAAAGCCGACGGATCGTAGCGGGATCGTTCATCGGCCGGCGCGATAGCGTCCTGAGCGGCGGGAGCAAAGCGGCCCGCGCATCGTTTTCCGCCCGCTATGGGAAAGAAGCACAAGAAGGCGCGCGATCTCGCCAAGGCAGAGCATGACGCAATCGGCGCCGCGGCAAAGGCGGCCGACCACCCGCCCGTCGCGCTGGCCGGCAAGGCGAGCGAAATTGCCGATCAGCCGCCGCTCGTCGCCCTGTCGCTCGCGACGATCGGCGTCGGTCTGATGCTGCGCCGGCGCGATGTGACTCGCACCGGCACGCGCATGCTGCTCGCCCATGCACTCGCCACCGCCGGCAAGACGGTGCTGAAACGCGCGATCGACCGCTCGCGCCCGCGCCGCGCGCTGAAGGATGGAGAGCATGAGGCGCGCGTCGGCAGCGGCAGCGACGATACCGAGTTCAATTCTTTTCCATCGGGCCACACCGCGGGCGCGGTCAGCGTGGCGGAGGCAATCGCGCGCACCGCCCCGACCTATGCCGCGCCGGCGCGCGGCGGCGCGGCGTTCGTCGCGGCGGTGCAGTTGCCGCGCGGCGCGCATTATCCCAGCGATGTCGCGGTGGGGGCCGGGATCGGCTGGGTCGCCGACAGGATCGCTGGCTTGGCGATCAACGCGGGCGAACGCGCCATCGATCGCCTGCGGCAGAACAAGGAAGATGCGGGCGCGCTCGCCGAAGCGGAGGCGCATCCGAGCTGACCCGCGATATCCCGCCGGTTAGAAGAAAGGGGCCGCCGTTTCCGGCAGCCCCCTCATCATGTCGTCAGGCGAGTGCCGCCTTCAGATCATCGACCAGGTCCAGCTTCTCCCACGGGAAGAAGTCACCCTCGGCCTGACGACCGAAATGGCCATAGGCCGCGCTGCGCTCATAGATCGGCTTGTTGAGGCCGAGGTGCGTGCGAATGCCGCGCGGCGTCAGGTCGCCCAGCTTCGCGATGCCCGCGATCGCCGCCTCGATCTTGTCGTCGCCCACCGTGCCGGTGCCATGCGTATCGACATAGAGCGACAGCGGCTTGGCGACACCGATGGCATAGGCGAGCTGGATCGTGCAGCGCTTGGCAAGGCCGGCCGCGACGATGTTCTTGGCCAGATAGCGGGTGATGTACGCCGCCGAGCGATCGACCTTGGTCGGATCCTTGCCGCTGAACGCGCCGCCGCCGTGCGGGCTCGCGCCGCCGTACGTATCGACAATGATCTTGCGGCCGGTAAGGCCAGCGTCGCCATCCGGCCCGCCGATCTCGAAGCTGCCCGTCGGGTTGATGTGATAGACGGTGGCGTCGGACAGAAGCTCTGCCGGCAGCACATCGGCCACCACCTTCTTCACATAAGCGTGAAGCTCGGCTTCCTGCTCGCCCTTGTCATAGCCGGCGGCATGCTGCGTCGAAACGACGATTGCGGTGCAGGCGACGGGCTTGCCATCCTCGAAGCGCAGCGTGACCTGGCTCTTGGCGTCCGGCTCCAGGAACGGTGCCGCGCCGGAGTGACGGTCATCGGCCATGCGCTGCAGGATGCGGTGGCTGTAATAGAGCGTCGCCGGCATGAGGTCCGGCGTCTCGTCGCAGGCGAAGCCAAACATGATGCCCTGGTCGCCGGCGCCTTCGTCCTTGCTCGCGCTCGCATCGACGCCCTGCGCGATCTGCACCGACTGACCGTGCAGGTTGTTCTGGAAGCGGAAGCTCTCCCAGTGAAAGCCCTCCTGCTCATAGCCGATGCGCTTCACCGTGTTGCGGACCGTCGCCTCGATCTCTTCCTTGGCGCCCGGCACCCACTCGCCATTCTCGTACACGCCCTTGCAGCGGATCTCGCCCGCCAGCACGACCAGCTGCGTGGTGGTCAGCGTCTCGCAGGCGATGCGTGCCTCCGGGTCCTTGGACAGGAACAGATCGACGATCGCGTCGGAGATCTGATCGGCGACCTTGTCCGGGTGGCCCTCGGAAACCGATTCGCTGGTGAACAGATACGATTGGCGCATGGTTACTCCGCCTGAGCTGGTGAGGGAGATAAGGATATAAAGATAGCTTTATATGGCTCTACCGATGGCGGCGGCGGATGGCAATGGCTGCCCCCGCCAGCAGCAGCGCCGTCAGCCCCGCCAGCCAGTTGCCCCACCGCGAGAAAAAGGTCGGCGGCAGCGGCTCGGGAATCGCCACCTCGATCGCGCCAGCCTTCTGATGCGGCACCGTGCCCACCAGCCGGCCATCCGCGGCGATCACGGCGGAAATGCCGTTGGGGGTGGCGCGAATGACCGGCAGCCCTTCCTCGATCGCGCGCATCCGTGCCTGCGCCAGATGCTGCGGCGGTCCCCAGCTGCCGAACCAGGCATCGTTGGACGGATTGAAGATCAGCCGCGGCCGGTGCGCCGGATCGACCACCTCGCCCGAGAAGATGATCTCATAGCAGATCTGCATCCCGATCGACCCGAAGCCGGGCACCTCCAGCGCGCGCGGCCCCGGCCCCTCGGCAAAGTCCATCGAACCCGGCACCAGTCGCGCCAGCCCGAGCGGCTTCAACAGCCAGGGCATCGGCAGATACTCGCCATAAGGCACCAGATGCGCCTTGTCGTAGCGGCCGCGGATGCGCGCACGCGGATCGATCGCAAAGACCGAATTGGTCGCGGTGGTCGCCGTCCCCGCCTTGTCGAACTGGAGCGCCGTGCCGCCAGTCAGCAGGATGTCCCGCGGGCCAAGCAGCTTCGCCATCCGCCAGCGGAGCCAGAACGGATCGGCATCATAGACATAGTCGGGATAGCCATCCTCGAAATAGTCACGGATCACGCCTTCCGGCCACAGGATCAGCCGCGGCGCCTCACCCGGCCGGCCCGACAGCTCCGACAGGCGGGTGAGCATCATCTCCCCGTCGCTCTCCCCACGCTGGTCCTGCGGCACGTTCGGCTGCACCACCCGCACCCGCGGCGTGTCGATCGCCACTGGCCCGTCCGCGTCGCGATAGCTGAACAGCTGCGCCGCGATCAGTGCGGCAAATCCCGCCAGCGCAGTGGCGACCGGCGCCGGCCGACGCGGCAGGAGCAGCAGGCTTCCCGCCAGCAGCACGGTCAGCCCCGACAGGGCATAGGTGCCGACCCAGGCCGACAGCGCCGCGACCGGCTGCACCGGCACCCAGATCACGCCGATCGGATCCCAGGCATAGCCGGTGAACATCACGCTGCGCAGCCATTCGGCGACGATCCACGCCGCGGCGAACGCCAGCACATAGGCGGCGTCCACACGGGTCCCGCGCATCTTCCACGCCAGCCCCGCGGCGAGCGCCGGATAGACGGCGAGATACAGTGCCAGCGCGATCGGCGCAGCATAGCCAAGCTCCGCCGGCATCGCATCCTGGAAGGTAAAGGCGTGCTGGAACCAATTGTTATTGATCGTGAAATGCCCCAGCCCGAACATCCACCCGCGCCACAGTGCGGCCTTCAACGTGGGCGCGCGATGCACCAGCAGGATCAGCAGCGAGAGGGCGGCAATGGTCAGCGGCCACAGCTGCAACGGCGCAAAGCCACAGGCCGCCGCCGCACCCAGCAGCAGCGCGGCCAGCCGCGGATATTTATCGAGGAGGGACATCATTGCCCGTCCCGCTACCAAATGATGCGCCCGGCGGGGAGAGGCGATACGCGCGGCGGCTCACCGCGCAGAAGCAGTGCCGCCCTCACCCCCTTCCCGCTGGCGCCGCAGTTGGTGTATCAACCGCGCATGACACTGCGCCCCTTTCACCTCGCCTTTCCGGTCCATGATCTCGCCGCCGCGCGTGCCTTCTACGGCGGCGTGCTCGGTTGCCGCGAGGGTCGCTCCAGCGACCGCTGGATCGACTTCGATCTCGGCGGGCATCAGATCGTCGCCCATCTCGACGATACCGCGCGCCCGGCCGGCGCCAGCAACCCTGTCGACGGGCATGACGTGCCCGTGCCGCATTTCGGCGTGGTACTGACGATGGCGGACTGGCAGGCGCTGGCCGCTCGGGTTGAGGCGGCCGAGGTGCCGTTCGGGATCGCGCCGCACGTCCGCTTCAAGGGGCAGCCCGGCGAGCAGGCGACGATGTTCTTTCGCGATCCCTCCGGTAACGCGCTGGAGTTCAAGGCGTTTGCCGACGACGCCCAATTGTTTGCCACGGAGTTCACGGCATGAGCGCCCCGATCGAAGTTGATATCCCGCACCAGCTCGGCACCGCCGCCGCCAAGCAGCGGATCGGCAGCAGCTTCGGCAAGCTGGCGGATTTCATTCCCGGCGGCGCGATCATCGAACATCGCTGGGAGGGCGATTCGCTGACCTTCACCGTGGAGGGTTTGGGGCAGCGCGTCGGCGCCCGGCTCGACGTTAGCGACAGCAACGTCCACGCCACCTTCGAATTGCCGGCGTTCCTCGCCATGTTCTCCGACAAGATCCGCGACAAGCTGCAGCGTGAGGCGCCCAAGCTCCTCCAATAGCCGTGGATGAAAAAGGGCCGCGCTCCCGGGTGGAAGCGCAGCCCTTTTTTTTATGCCAACGCATCACGAAGCGCAGGCAAGTCGTTTTGGTTAAACGATAATCAGAACAGCAGCGTAAGCCCATAAAAGGCGCTGCCAACGATCGCCGAGCACGGAATCGTGATGATCCACGCGACCACCACGTTGCTCGCCGTGCCCCATCGCACCGCGGAGGTGCGGCGTGCGACGCCCGATCCGATGATCGCGCCCGTGATGGTGTGGGTGGTCGACACCGGGATGCCCATCGCCGAGGCGGCGAACAGCACGATCGATCCGCCGGTCGAGGCTGCAAAACCCTGATGCTGCGACAATTTGGTGATCCGCGAGCCCATCGTCTCGATGATCTTCCACCCGCCCGACAAGGTGCCGAGCGCGATCGCGACATAGCAGCTGATGGCCACCCAGTGCGGCACTTCGAACTCGCCGGTCAGCTGGCCGGTCGAATACAGCAGCACGGTGATGATCCCCATCGTCTTTTGCGCGTCGTTGAGCCCGTGGCTCAGCGAATAGGCAGCCGACGATACGAGATGCAGCGAACGGAAGGTTCGTTCCGCCTGGCGGGCGGTATAGCGGCGCAGCGCCCAGCTGCTCGCCAGCATCACCAGCAGCGCCAGGATCATGCCCAGCGTCGGCGACACGACGATCGCCACCATGGTCTTGGTCAGCCCGCCGACATGGATGCTGTGCACGCTGGCATGGGTCACGCCAGCACCGACCAGCCCGCCGACCAGCGCGTGGCTGGACGATGAGGGGATACCCTTTTGCCACGTCACGACGTTCCAGAACATCGCCCCGCCCAGCGCACCGAAGATGACGGCTGGCGTGACAACATCCTGATCGATCAGTCCCTTGCCGATCGTTTCTGCGACAGCATGCAAGCTGGGAAAGGCAAGGGTGACGAAATAGGCGGCGAAGTTGAAGAAGGCGGCAAAGGCCACCGCCTGCACCGGCGACAGCAGGCGCGTGGCAACGACGGTGGCGATGGAATTGGCTGCATCGTGCAGCCCGTTTAGAAAATCGAACGCAAGCGCGACGAGGATCAGGCCGACGAGCAGCGGGAACGCGAGTTCATGCATGGGGCTGCGATCGCTCAGGCGTGATCGATGACGATGCCGTCGATCTCGTTCGCCACGTCCTCGAACGCGTCAGAGATCTTCTCGAGATGCTTGTAGATTTCGCGGTCGACGACGAACTGCATCGCGTCCCCGCCCTCATGGTGATGCTTTTCGAACAGGCGGCGCAGGCCCTGTTCGTGGAGGCCGTCAACCTCGCCCTCCAGCCGCACCAGACGCTCGGTCAGCGTGTGCAGGCGCGGGCCGTTGCGGGCGACATCCCGCAGCAATTGCATCGCCTCGACCGAGACGCGCGACGCCTCCAGCATCAGCTTGGACATGGCGTGCATGTCGGGCGCGAAGCTGCGTACGCCGTAGAGGCTCACTGCGGTCAGTGCCGCGTCCATCGCGTCGATCGCATCGTCCATGCGGTTGATTAGATCGCTGATCGCGCTGCGATCGAACGGCGTCAGGAAGGTGACGCGGACGGTCTGCAGCACGGTGCGGGTGATATCGTCGGCCTGGTGCTCATAATCCTTCACCTCGGCGATCAGCGCGTCGATGTCGCCGTCACCGGCGAAGATCTTGGTGGTGGCCTCCGCAGCCTTCAGCGTCACCGCCGCATGCGCGTCAAACAGTTCAAAGAAATTGCCGCGCTTGGGAAGAAGGCGCTGGAACCAGGCGAACATCAAGAGAATCCTTGAAGAGAAACAGAGGAATAGGGATCAGCGCCCGAAACTGGCGGGCGCCGGTGACACGACGGCGGTGTTGCCGCTGCGGATTTCCTGAACTTCCAGCGCGCGCTCGGCGATGCCGTCCCGGCCGAAGCGGAAGGCACCATCGATGCCGGAGAAGCCCTCGCCCGACCGCAGCCGCGCTTCGGGGAAGGGCGCGCCGACCTTCCAGTCGCGCGCAATGCGTGCCGTCAGCAGCACCGCATCATAGCCAAGGCTCGACAGGCGATAAGGTGCGGCGCCGAAGCGGGCGCGATACTTGGTCGCATATTGGCGGTACAAACCATTGGAAACACTGGCATACCATGCGCCGTTCAGCGCCGGACGCGCAGCCACGCCGCTGTCGGTGTTCCACAATTCGGTGCCCATCACCTTCATGTCCGGGCTGGTCTTGCGCAGCAGCGGCACGGCGGTGGCCGCGGTCCCGGCCGAATCGGCGATCAGCACCCCGTCGAACGGCGCGTCCTTGGCCATCCGCGTCACCGCGGCGCCGATCGCGCCGGGGGTGCGGTCATAGGTCTGCAGCGCCACCACGCGCCCGCCGGCGGCCTCGACCGCGCGCAGGAAGGTGGTGGAGGCACGGGTGCCATAAAGTGCGTTAGGGACCAGCCCGCCGAAATTGGTGACCCCCTTGCTGCGTGCATAATCGACCACCCGCTCGATCGACTGCGACGGGGTATAGCCCATCAGGTAAACGCCATCCCCCGCGACGCTGACGTCGTTGGAAAATGACAGCACCGGCACCCCCGCGCGCCGCGCGATCGGCGCCACCACGCGCACGTCATCGGCCAGCAGCGGGCCGAGAATCAGCTGCGCCCCATCGGCCACCGCGCGCTGGGCGGCGGCTGCGGCGCCTTGCGCGGTGTCATAGTTGGTGACGCGAATCTGCTCGTTCTTGGTGTCGAGCAGCGCCAGCTGCGTCGCATTGGCGAGGCTCTTGCCCACTCCCGCATTGGCGCCCGACAGCGGCACGAGCAGCGCGACCCGATTGCGCGCGGTATCGCGCGGGATGCCCGCTTCCACGCCGACATCGGGCCGGGTGCTGGGCGGCGGCGCCTTGGTCGGCGGCGGCGCGGAGGGGCCCCGCGGGACAACGGTGGAGCAGGCAGAGACCAGCAGCGCGGTGAGCGCGACAGCCACCGGGCCGGCGATGCGGCGCGGCGATGACACGCCTCCGGGAATTCCACGAACGATCACGTTCGCCCGTTGCGATACGGTTGCGGCCTCTGCCATGACACTCCTCGTGGAAAACCTAAGTCCCGGCCTGTACATCGTCGCAACCCCGATCGGCAATCTCGGGGACCTGTCTCCACGCGCCGCCGATATTCTGTCGCGCGCGGCCGTAGTCGCTGCAGAAGACACTCGTGTTACAGCTGTGTTACTACGGCACATCGGGACGAAGCGCCCGATGGTCCCCTATCACGATCACAATGCCGATCAGATGCGGCCGCAATTGATCGCCCGCATGGCGAGCGAAGCGGTCGCGCTGGTGTCCGACGCCGGCACGCCGCTGATCTCCGATCCCGGTTACAAGCTGGTGCGCGATGCCCGCGCCGCCGGCCATGCGGTGGTCACCATCCCGGGGCCGTGCGCCGCAATCGCCGCGCTGACGCTCGCCGGCCTGCCCACCGACCGCTTCCTTTTTGCCGGCTTCCTGCCCTCCAAGGCAAAGGCGCGCAGCGAGACGATCGCGGAGCTCGGCGCGATCCGCGCGACGCTGGTGCTGTACGAGAGCGGCCCCCGCCTCGCCGCGACGCTCGCCGCGCTGGCGGAAGGGTTGGGCGATCGCGACGCCGCGGTCACGCGCGAGATCACCAAACGCTATGAGGAAGCGGTGACCGGCACGCTCCCCGTCCTTGCCGCGCGCTATGCCGATGCCCCGCCCAAGGGGGAGATCGTGATCGTCGTCGGCCCGCCGGGTGAGCCGCCCCCCGCCAGCTCCGAGGATGCCGACGCCGCATTGGTCGAGGCGCTGACCCGGCTCCCGGTCGCCAAGGCTGCCGGGGAGGTCGCAAAAAAGTTCGGGCTCGATCGCAAAGAACTCTACGCCCGGGCCCTCGCGCTGAAGGACGCCTAGCCACCGACCACTCCCGATTCGTTGGGGGCTGAGGGCGTCGCTCGCATCACCCCTCGCCCTCCTCCTCCGGGCGCGCTAGCATCGCTTCTGCGCCCTCGGGCTGGCGCAGGCGATGGGCGAGGCAGCATGATGCGGACGCACAAGGAAAGCCATCTTGTCACGCGAGTCGGCTGGCTCCGCGCGGCCGTGCTGGGCGCCAATGACGGGATCGTCTCCACCTCCAGCCTGATCCTCGGCGTCGCCTCGGCGGGCTCCAGCCATGGCGCGGTGCTGACCGCCGGGGTCGCCTCGCTGGTCGCCGGCGCGATGTCGATGGCGGCGGGCGAATATGTCTCCGTCAGCTCCCAGGCCGACACCGAGAAATCGGACCTTGCGCGTGAACGCCGCGAACTCGCCACCCAGCCGGAGGCGGAGCTGCAGGAACTGACCGGCATCTACATCGATCGCGGCGTCGACCCCGCCACCGCGCGCACGGTCGCCACGCAGATGATGGCGCATGACGCACTTCAGGCGCACGCCCGTGATGAGCTCCACATCACTGACGAGACGATCGCCCGCCCGGTCGTCGCTGCCATGGCGAGCGCCGCGAGCTTCACCGTGGGGGCGGCGCTGCCGCTCGCGCTCACCGCCGCGCTGCCGCTCGCCACGATAGGACCGGGCGTGGCGATCGGATCGATCCTGTTCCTTGCGCTGCTCGGCGCGATCGGCGCGCGCACCGGCGGCGCCCCCATGATGCGCGCAGTCGTGCGCGTCGTCTTCTGGGGTGCGATGGCGATGGCGCTGACCTCGCTCGTCGGGAAGCTGTTCGGCGCCGCCGTCTGATCGCGCGGGCGGACCAGCACTTGCGCCGCCACGCGCGCCTGCCACACTGCGCCTGATGCCGCCCGCCCCGCCCTCCCGCAGCAGCGACGATCGCCGCCGCGCCGACGCCGCCGGCCGACGCGGCGAGCGATTCGCCGGTTGGTGGCTGCGACTGAAAGGCTGGCAAATCCTCGACCAGCGCGTCCGCACACCCGCCGGGGAGGTCGATCTGGTAGCGAAGCGCGGCGCGCTGATCGCCTTTATTGAGGTGAAGACCCGCGCCACCGCCGCCGCGCTCGACATGGCAATCGACCAGCGCCGGCTGGCGCGTGTCGCCGCGGCCGCGGAATATCTGATGCCGCGCTATGCACTGGACGGCGAAGACATCCGCGTCGACGTCGTCCTGCTCGCCCCCGGCACCGCGCCGCGCCATATCGAGAATGCCTGGATCGGGTGACAATCCGGCGCCGCGCGCCTACCTCCCGCGACGCATCCTGTGTGGAGGAACACCTTGGCCCTGACCGTCGCCGTCCAGATGGACCCGCTCGAAACGATCAACATCGCGGGCGATTCCAGCTTCGCCCTGATGCTCTCCGCCCAGCAGCGCGGCCATCGCCTGTTCCATTATGCCGCGGAGGATCTGAACTGGTCCCACGGCCGGCTGTGGACCAAGGCGCGGCCCGTGACGGTGCAGCGCGTAGCGGGCGACCATTTCACCGCCGGCGCCCCGGTCAGCCTCGATCTGGGCGAGGAGGCGGACGTGGTCCTGATGCGCCAGGACCCGCCGTTCGATCTCGGCTATATCACTGCCACTCACTTGCTGGAGCGGATCTCGGACCGCACGCTCGTCGTCAACGATCCCGCCAGCGTGCGCAACGCCCCCGAAAAGGTGTTCGTGCTCGATTATGCGCGCTTCATGCCGCCGACGCTCGTCACCCGCTCGCTCGATGAGGCGCGCGCCTTCCTGAAGGAACATGGCGCGATCGTCGTGAAGCCGCTGCACGGCAATGGCGGCAAGGCGATCTTCCGCGTCGGGCCGGAGGGCGAGAACCTCTCCGCGCTGATCGAGGTGTTCAACCAGACGTGGCGCGAACCGCACATGGTGCAGGCCTTCCTTCCCGGCGTGGCGCAAGGCGACAAGCGGATCGTGCTGGTCGATGGCGAGGTCGCCGGCGCGATCAACCGCCTGCCGGGTGAGGGCGAGTTCCGCAGCAACCTAGCGGTCGGCGGCTCGGCGGAAAAGACCGAGCTTACGGCGCGAGAGCGGGAAATCTGCGACGCGCTGGGGCCGGAGCTGAAGCGACGCGGGCTTATCTTCGTGGGGATCGACGTGATCGCGGGGCAGTGGCTGACGGAGATCAACGTCACCTCCCCCACCGGCATCGTCGCGATCGAGCGGTTCGACGGCACCGATGTCGCCGGCCTGATCTGGGACGCGATCGAGCGCCGCATCGCGGAACGATCCCGCTAGGACGCGCGCTTTCGCCCCTGCGACACGCTCGATCGACCGGGCTGGCCCTGCGCGGGACAGATCACCCCGCCATGGCCGACCGGCAGATGTGCTGCATGGACCGGTGATCTTCTCAGAGGCGCATGACCGAATTCATCATCGATTGGATCGCCTGGGGCGGCTACATCGGCATCTTCCTGCTGATGGCGCTGGAAAACGTGGTGCCGCCCGTCCCGTCGGAAGTGATCATGGGCCTCGGCGGCATCGCCGTCGCGCGCGGCGACATGGCGATGATCCCGCTGATCCTGTGGGGCACCGCGGGCACCACCGTGGGCAACATGTTCTGGTATGAAATCGGGCGCCGCATGGGCGTGGTGCGGTTCAAGCCGTTCGTCGACCGGCACCAGCGATGGCTGACGATGGACTGGGAGGATGTGGAGCGGCTCAACCGCTTCTTCCACCGCCATGGCCATTGGGTCGTATTCGTCTTCCGCTTCCTGCCCAGCTTCCGCACGCTGATCTCGCTGCCCGCCGGCATGGCGAAGATGCCGCTGTGGAAGTTCCTGCTGTTCACCTTTGTGGGCAGCGCGATCTGGAACACCGTGCTCGCCGGGGCCGGCCTGTTCCTCGGCCGGCGGTTCGAGGAGCTTGATCGCTATGTCGGGCCGGTCGCGATCGGCCTGACCGTGCTGATCATTGCCGGCTATCTCTACCGGGTCATCACCTGGAAACCGAGCGGCGAGCGTCCGGGCAACTGACCGGCCCGCCCGCGCTGCAGGACGCGGCGGCGCGGGGGCAGAACATCAGATCAGGCCCGCGAGTGGCGAGGACGGGTCGGCGTAGCGGCGGATTCCCATCCGGCCGGCGCGATAGGACAGGCGCCCCGCCTCCACCGCGGACTTCATCGCCGCCGCCATCAGGATCGGGTCCTTCGCCTCGGCGATCGCAGTGTTCATCAGCACGCCATCGCAGCCAAGCTCCATCGCCACCGCCGCGTCGGATGCCGTGCCGACGCCGGCGTCGACCAGCACCGGCACCTTTGCGCCCTCAACGATCAGGCGGATCGTCACCCGGTTCTGGATGCCAAGCCCCGATCCGATCGGCGCGCCCAGCGGCATGATCGCCACCGCGCCCGCATCTTCCAGCTGCTTCGCGGCGATCGGGTCATCGACGCAATAGACCATCGGCTTGAAGCCCTCCTGCACCAGGACCTCGGTAGCCTTCAGCGTCTCGCGCATGTCGGGGTAGAGCGTCCGCGCCTCGCCCAGCACTTCCAGCTTCACCAGATCCCAGCCGCCCGCCTCGCGCGCCAGCCGCAGCGTGCGGATCGCCTCGTCCGCGGTGAAGCAGCCCGCGGTATTGGGCAGATAGGTGAACTTCTTGGGATCGATGAAGTCGGTCAGCATCGGCGCCTTGGGATCGCTGACATTGACGCGGCGCACCGCGACGGTGACGATCTCGGCCCCCGATGCTTCCAGCGCGGCGGCGTTCTGCGCGAAATCCTTATACTTGCCGGTGCCCACGATCAGCCGCGATCGAAACGTCTTGCCGGCAACGCTCCACGTGTCGTCGCCGTCGGAGACGGCATGGTCGCCGCCGCCGACGAAATGGACGATCTCGATATCGTCGCCATCCTCGACACACACATCCGCAAGGGTCGAACGCGGCACCACTTCCAGGTTGCGCTCCACCGCGACCTTCTCGGGCACCAGCCCGAGTTCGGTCGCCAGTTGCGCCAGGGTCAGGCCGGCGCTGACACGGCGATGCGCGCCGTTCACGGTGATCGATACGGTTCCGTCGGTGTGGGGCATGATATCCTTTGCGGGGCTGCGCGCCCCATCGTTCTGGCAGGCGGGGTGATTTGCCTTCCACCTAGGCTTGGCGCACATGGCGTTCAAGGAAGGAGCCGCCTTTGCCTCTCGTCTATGTCCTGAACGGGCCGAACCTGAACCTGCTCGGCACGCGTGAGCCGGAGATCTACGGCCATGACACGCTGGACGATATCGCCGGCCAGCTCGAAGATCGCGGTCGCGAGCTCGGCCTCGAAATCGACATGCGCCAGTCCAACCACGAGGGGCATCTGGTCGACTGGCTGCACGAGGCGCAGGCCCAGGGCGCGCGTGCCGTGATCCTGAACGCGGGCGCCTTCACCCACAGCTCGATCGCGATTCACGACGCGATCAAGTCCGTCCGCACCCCGGTGATCGAGGTGCATTTGTCCAATCCGCACAATCGCGAAGAATTTCGCCATGTCTCCTTTGTGGGGCGTGCGGCACGGGGAACTATCGCCGGGTTTGGCGCGATGTCATATCTGCTCGCGCTTGAAGCGGCGGCGCGATTCTGACACAGCGCGCGCCCTGTTACAGGGAAGGGGTCGCAATGAGCGATAAGGAACATGGAGCGATGAAGGTCGACGTCGATCTCGTCCGCCAGCTTGCCGAGCTGCTCGACGCAACGCAGCTCACCGAGATTGAGGTCGAGGACGGCGACCGCCGCATCCGCGTCGCGCGGGAAGTGACCGCCGCACCGGCCGTTTACCACGCACCGGCGCCCGCCGCTGCTGCCGCGCCGGCACCGGCGTCGGCCACCGCCGCGCTGCCGCATGCAGAGCCGGCCGCTGCCGAGCCGTCGCTTGCCAATGCGGTCCGCTCGCCGATGGTCGGCACCGCCTATCTCGCCGCCGAGCCGGGCGCCGCGGCGTTCGTCGCGATCGGCAAGCAGGTGCAGGCGGGCGACACTTTGCTGATCGTCGAGGCAATGAAGGTCATGAACCCGATCACCGCGCCCAGCGCCGGTACGGTCAAGGCGATCCTGGTCGACAACGGCCAGCCGGTCGAGTTTGACCAGCCGCTGGTGGTCGTCGAGTAAGATGCCCGAGATCAAGAAGCTCCTGATCGCCAATCGTGGTGAGATCGCGCTGCGTATTCACCGCGCGTGCCACGAAATGGGGATCAAGACCGTCGCGGTGCACTCCACCGCCGATGCGGACGCCATGCATGTCCGCCTCGCGGATGAGGCGATCTGCATCGGCCCGCCGTCCGCGGCGGAGAGCTACCTCAACATCGCCAACATCATTTCCGCGGCCGAGATCTCGGGCGCGGATGCGATTCACCCGGGCTATGGCTTCCTCAGCGAAAACGCCAAGTTTGCCGAGATCGTCGAGGCGCACGGGCTGATCTTCGTCGGCCCCAAGCCCGAGCATATCCGCACCATGGGCGACAAGGTGGAGGCAAAGCGCACCGCCGGCGCGCTCGGCCTGCCGCTGGTCCCCGGTTCGGACGGCGCGCTGACCGATTCGGCGGAGGCCAAGCGCCTCGCACGCGACATCGGCTATCCGGTGCTGATCAAGGCTGCATCGGGCGGCGGCGGCCGCGGCATGAAGGTCGTGCCGTCGGAGGACATGATGGACACGCTGATGGCGCAGGCCGGCAGCGAGGCGAAGGCCGCGTTCGGCGACGCCACCGTCTACATGGAAAAGTACCTCGGCAATCCGCGGCACATCGAATTCCAGGTGTTCGGCGACGGCAAGGGCAACGCCATCCACCTCGGCGAGCGTGACTGCTCGCTGCAGCGCCGCCACCAGAAGGTGCTGGAGGAGGCGCCCTCGCCCGTCATCACGGCCGAGGAGCGTGAGCGGATGGGCGGCATCGTCGCCAAGGCGATGGCCGACATGGGCTATCGCGGCGCCGGCACGATCGAGTTCCTGTGGGAAAACGGTGAGTTCTACTTCATCGAGATGAACACCCGCCTGCAGGTGGAGCATCCGGTGACGGAGGCGATCACCGGCCTCGACCTCGTTCGTGAGCAGATCCGCATCGCGGAGGGGCATCCGCTGACGCTGCGGCAGGAGGATGTCATCTTCCGCGGCCACGCCATCGAATGCCGCATCAATGCCGAGGATCCGCGTACCTTCGCGCCCTCGCCTGGCCTCGTGAAGCAATATCACGCCCCCGGCGGCATGCACGTGCGCGTCGATTCGGGCCTCTACGCCGGCTACAAGGTGCCGCCCTATTACGACAGCATGATCGCCAAGCTGATCGTCTATGGCACCACCCGCCAGGGCGCGCTTCGCCGCCTGCGTCGCGCGCTGGAGGAATTCGTCATCGACGGGATGAAGACCACCATCCCGCTCCACCAGGCGCTGCTGGACGATCCGGAGTTCCAGGAGGGCGAATATACCATCAAGTGGCTGGAGGACTGGCTGGCCAAGCAGCAGGCCTAGTCACGCCTTTCCCCGCGGCCGCGCATGGATGCCTGCGCCGCGGGGCCACCGCCCGCCCCCTCGACATGACGCGCGCATTGCGTTGCGCTAGGCTCCCCCCTCACGCACGGGAGGAACCATGTTCATCGGCCATTACGCGCCGGCACTTCTTGCAGCCGCCCTGCCACATGCGCCGCGGCTCGGCACGCTCTTCGTCGCCGCCCAATTGGTCGATCTCGCCTTCTTCGCGCTGACCTTGCTCAACATCGAACATCTGCGGCTGGTGCCCGGCAGCAATGCGCAGACCTCGCTCGATCTGTATCACATGCCCTATACGCACAGCCTGCTCGGCACGACGGCCTTTGCCGCCTTCTGGGTCGCCGGCGCGCGGCTGTCGCATGTGCCGTGGCACGCAACCATGATCGGCGCGCTGGTGGTGCTGTCGCATTGGCCGATCGACTGGCTGGTCCATCTTCCCGACCTTACGCTCGCCGGCCAGCCGCCAAAGCTGGGCCTTGGCCTTTGGGCGACCCCGCTCGTCGCCCGCCCGCTGGAGCTGGCGCTGACCGCCGCCGCCTTCGCCTGGTACGTGAGACGCACGCGCCCCGCGGGGCGTTATGCGACACTTGCCCTCGTCACGCTGGCGGCCGCGATGCTGGCGGCGCAACTGGTCGATTGGTCCGCGGCGCCGCCGACCCGCATCGTCGACCCGATCCACCCCGCGCTGCCGCTCACCGCGCTGGCCGCTTTCACCGTGCTTGCGCTGCTCGCGACCTGGGTCGGCCGCACCCGTCGCTTCGCGCTTGGTCCACGCCTGCGGACGCTATAGACGGGGCCAATGAAGGCGACGATCTGGCACAATCCCCGCTGCTCCAAGTCCCGGCAGGCGCTCGCGCTGCTCGAGGAGGCGGGCGCGAGCGTCACGGTGGTCGAATATCTGAAGGCGCCGCCGACGCGCGATGAACTGGCGCGGCTCTATGCCCGCGGCGGGATCGCCCCCCGCGACGCGCTGCGCAAGGATGCGCCGGCGGTCGACAGCGATGCCGCCGCGCTTGACCTGATGGCCAGCGATCCGGCGACGATCGAACGACCGCTGGTCGAAACGGAGAAGGGCGTGGTCCTGGCCCGCCCGCCCGAGCGGCTTCGCGACATTCTGTGACGCTCGACGAAAAGAGCCGCTGGCGGATCGAACGCGCCTCCCGCGCGGCCGTGATCGTCGATGCCGATGATTATTTCCGCCTCGCCCGCGCGGCGATGATGAAGGCGCAAAAGCAGATCCTGCTGGTCGGCTGGGATTTCGATGCCCGCATCCGGCTGGCGTGGAAGAACGAGCCGCCCGGCGTCCCGACCGAGGTTGGCGAGTTCATCAACTGGCTGGTGAAGCGCCAGCCGGACCTGAACGTCTATATCCTGCGCTGGGACAAGGGGGCGCTCAAGACGCTGTTTCGCGGCAAGACGCTGCTGACGCTCACCAAATGGCGTTTCCTGCGCAAGCGAATCCATCTGAAGCTCGACGCGCATCATCCGATCGGCGCCTCGCACCATCAGAAGATCGTGGTGATTGACGATTGCCTCGCCTTTTGCGGCGGCATCGACATGACCGACGAGCGGTGGGACACGCGCCAGCATCGTGACGAGGACCCGCATCGCACGTCGCCCAACGGCTTTGCCAATGCGCCTTGGCACGATGCCACCACTGCGCTGCAGGGCCCCGTCGCAACCGCGCTGGGGGAACTGTGTCGCGCACGCTGGGAAATCGCCGGCGGCGAACCGATCGCGCCGCCGGTCGGTGAGAATGATTGCTGGCCACAGGATCTCGAACCGGATTTCCGCGACATCGACGTCGCCATCTCCCGCTCGCAGCCCGATCACGGCGGTCAGCCCGAGGTGCGCGAGATCGAGAATCTCTATCTCGAACTGATCGGCCGCGCGAAGCGGCGGATCTATGCCGAAAGCCAGTATTTCGCCTCGCGCCGTGTCGCCGAGGCGATCGGCAAGCGGCTGGATGAGCCCGATGGCCCCGAGATCGTCATCATCAATCCGGTCACGGCGCAGGGCTGGCTGGAGCCGGTGGCGATGGATACCGCCCGCGCGCGGCTGTTCCAGGCGCTGAAGCAGCGCGACACCCACAACCGGCTGCGCATGTATCATCCGCACACCGCCGGCGGCACGCCGATCTATGTCCACGCCAAGGTGCTGGTGATCGATGAGGACGTGATCCGCGTCGGCTCGTCCAACTTCAACAATCGCTCGCTCCGGCTCGACACCGAATGCGACGTGACGATCGAACATGACGGCGACCGTATCGCCGCAATCCGCGACGATCTGATCGCCGAGCATCTCGCGGTCGAACCGGCCGAGGTAACCGCCGCTATCGCCCAGCATGGCCTGATCGGCGCGATCGAGCGGCTGCGGGGCCAGGGCAAGACGCTCATCCCCTATGAGGTGCCCGACCTGTCGAGCGTCGAGGAATGGCTGGCCGACAACAAGATCCTCGATCCCGAAGGGCCGGGCGAAATGTTCGAGGCATTGTCAGCGCGGAAGCCGCTGCTCGGCCGGCTGCGCCAGCGGATCGGGCGGCGGCGCCAGCGGCGGTGAGGCGGTTGCGGCGCTGATCTGCGCGTGGCTGGTGACACCGGCGGGCTTGGCCGCTATCGCGCGCGCATGACCGCCATCACGCCAGAAGTCGTCGCCGAGCACGGCCTTAGTCCCGAGGAATATGATCGCGTCCTCCACGCGCTCGGCCGTGAGCCGAACCTGGTGGAACTGGGCATCTTCTCGGTGATGTGGTCGGAGCATTGCTCCTACAAGTCGTCGCGAATCCACCTGAAGAAGCTGCCCACCGAAGCTCCCTGGGTGATCTGCGGCCCGGGCGAGAATGCCGGCGTCATCGACATTGGTGATGGCCAGGCTGCGATCTTCAAGATGGAATCGCACAACCACCCCTCGTACATCGAGCCCTATCAGGGCGCGGCGACGGGTGTCGGCGGCATCCTGCGCGACGTCTTCACCATGGGCGCGCGCCCCATCGCGAACATGAACGCGCTTCGCTTCGGCCGCCCCGATCACCCCAAGATGCGCCACCTGATCTCGGGCGTGGTCCATGGCATCGGCGGCTATGGCAATTGCGTCGGCGTCCCCACCGTGGGCGGCGAGGTGAACTTCCACCCCGCCTATGACGGCAACATCCTCGTCAACGCGATGACGGTCGGCGTCGCCGATCAGGACAAGATCTTTTATTCCGCCGCCAGCGGCATCGGCAATCCGATCGTCTATGTCGGCTCCAAGACCGGCCGCGACGGCATCCACGGCGCGACCATGGCCTCGGCCGATTTCGGCGAGGATGCGGAGGAGAAGCGCCCCACGGTCCAGGTTGGCGACCCGTTCACCGAAAAGCTGCTGATCGAGGCCTGCCTCGAACTGATGGCCTCCGACGCGATTGTCGCGATCCAGGACATGGGCGCCGCCGGCCTCACCTCCTCCAGCGTCGAGATGGCGTCCAAGGGCGGCGTCGGCATCGAACTGATCATGGACGACGTGCCGCAGCGTGAAGAGGGCATGACGCCCTATGAAATGATGCTCTCCGAATCGCAGGAGCGCATGCTGATGGTGCTGAAGCCGGGCCGCGAGGCCTTTGCCGAGGCGATCTTCCGCAAGTGGGAACTCGACTTCGCCGTCATCGGCCATGTCACCGACACGGGCCGCATGGTGCTGAAGTGGAAGGGCGACACGGTCTGCGACATCCCGCTCGCCCCGCTCGCCGACGAGGCCCCGCTCTACGATCGCCCGCACGTCCCCACCCCGCCGGCCAAGGCGCTGGTCGACGTGCCGGAGTGCAAGGACATCGCAGCCGATCTCGTCACGCTGATGGGCTCGCCCGACATCGCCAGCCGTCGCTGGATCTGGGAACAGTATGACCACATGGTCGGCGCCGACACCGTGCAGCGCCCGGGCGGCGACGCCGCGGTGGTGCGCGTCCACGGCACCGACAAGGCGCTGGCGATCACCACCGATTGCACCCCGCGCTATTGCTACGCCGACCCCGTCGAGGGCGGCAAGCAGGCCGTCGCCGAGACCTGGCGCAACCTCACCGCGGTCGGCGCAAAACCGCTCGCCATCACCAACTGCCTCAACTTCGCCAACCCGCAGCGCCCGGAGATCATGGGCCAGATCGTCGGCTGCCTCGATGGCATGGCGCAGGCGTGCCGCGCGCTCGACTATCCGATCGTCTCCGGCAACGTCTCGCTCTACAATGAATCAAAGGCGACCGGCGGCGGTTCGGCGATCCTCCCCACCCCCGCGATCGGCGGCGTCGGCCTGATGGCGGACTGGACCAAGAGCGCCACCATCGCCTTCAAGGGCGCGGGCGACGTCATCCTGGCGGTCGGCACCCGCCGCGGCGATCTCGGCCAGTCGCTCTGGCTGCGCGAAGTCCACGGCCGCGAGGAAGGCCCCCCGCCCCGCGTCGACCTGGCGCAGGAGAAGGCCACCGGCGATCTCATCCGCCACGCGATTGACCTCGGTCAGCTCTCCGCCGTCCACGACGTCTCGGATGGCGGCATCGCCGTCACGCTCGCCGAAATGGCGCTCGCTGGCAACATCGGCGCGATCATCGACCGCAAGCAGCCGTTCGACTGCGCGCATTCCTTCTTCGGCGAGGATCAGGGCGTCTACATCGTCACCGTCCACGATCACGCGCTGGCCGATTTCCTCCAGGCCGCGCTCGAGGCCGGGGTCGAGGCGGAGCCGATGGGCCGCACCGGCGGCAAGCGGCTGATCTTCGAGCGGCCCGACCGCGACGATGTCGTCACGCTCGACACGCTGCGCGACGCGCACGAGGGCTTCTTCCCGAAGCTGATGAGCGCGGAGGTATCGCTGGAGGGCTGACCGGCCCTCCCGCCCCTCCCCGGCCCCTCTGTCCTACGGCTGCATGTTCGCGCTACGTTCCGCGACATGCAGCCAGCCCTTCCCAGCCCGCCCCCGGCGCAGCCCCACCCCGCGGCGCCCGACCCGCTCGCCTTCACCCCCGTCCCCCGCCGCGCCCGCCACGATGGCTGGACGGCGGAGCGGCAGCGCGGCTTCATCCGCGCGCTCGCCGAAACCGGATCGGTAAAGGCCGCCGCCCGCCGCATCGGCAAGACTACGGAGGGCGCGTACCAGATGCGCCTGCACCCCGGCGCCGACAGCTTCCGCGCCGCGTGGGAGGCCGCGCTCGCCAGCGGCGTCCAGCGCCTCACCGATATCGCCATGGAGCGCGCGGTGGAGGGCGTTCCCATCCCCGTCTTTCACAAGGGCGAGCAGGTCGGCGAGCGCCGCTGGTACAATGATCGCCTGCTGATGTTCATGCTGAAGCACCACCAGCCCGATCGCTACAACACCCCCGCGCTCGCCCCCGGCACCCGGCATCCCGAGACGATCGCGCGCGAGGCGGCCAAGCAATGCCCCGTCTGCCGCGAGCGCGCCGAGGCGGATGCGGAGCTTGCCCGGAAGAACGCCTGGCAGACGGAGTTCGATGACAAGGCCTTCTTCGACAACCTCATCCGCACCTATTACCTGAAGGCCCAGGCCGAGCGCCGCGCCCGCCTCGAGGGAGATATCGCCGCGGCGGACCTGTACCTGCGCCAATTGTCCTACTTCGAGCTGGTCCTCGAAGGCTGCGGCGTGCGCCACAACCTCATCCAGATGTACCAGCGCGACTACGGCCGCGAGCTGCCCATCTACACCGTCGAAGCCGAGCCCAGCCGCCTCACCCCCCATCTCGACAGGCTCCGCCGCCAGGCATGGGAGGAAGCCGGCGAACCGCCCCGGCTGGAGATCGACCTTCACCCGAATTGCGACTGGTCGCTCAGCGGCTATTCGGGCGACGCGGCGAAGGAACGCGAATGGGCCCGCAAGAGGGCGAAGCGCCTGCTCGCCGAGGGGCAGGCGCTATGGGAGGCGAGCGGGACGGAGGAGAAGTGGGCGGCGTTCAAGGCCGCTTCAGGGCGCTAGGCGCAGCTTAGCAACCGTCGCGGAAGCGGCCCCGGCCGACGATTGCCCGGTTGTGCCGGGCGTGTTGGTTAGTGAGGTGGCTTTGGTGGGGCGGGTGGGAGAGGTTGAGACTGAGCTGCAAGCGAAGTAAGCGCTTTTCACCGGAAATTGGCAGGGTAGACCTGCCTTGCCGGGTCGCAATGGATTTGCGAGCAAAGCGCTAACGGCGGCCATGGCACCGCTTGTATTTTATGCCGCTCCCACAAGGGCATTGTTGATTAACGCCGATCTTGCCACGCGCACGCGCCAGCTCGACCCTCCGTCTGCCCAACTGACGTCCCGCTTCCCGATGCCTGGCAACATCGGTATCCGACAAGCCGTCAAGACCGACCAAGCTCCAGCTAACATCTGTTATCGCGCCTATGGCGTCGGTGTCGATTTCAACTAAGAGACGGTTGTTCTCTTGTGCCTGAGCAACAACATTGCGCGTGAACTCAAGAGCGTTCGTAGAGTTACGCGGCACAAGCGGCGACCAAGTGAACAAAGTGAATGCGTGCTCGCCGTAGGTCGAAAACGGCCGGACACGCCCAAGTGTTAGGTGATCGCCCAATCCCTCGTCGATCATCCTGGCGATGGTCTCTCGATGGTCGCCGGCAGCATCGAGCAGGAAGCTAGCGAGCATCGAGCGACCAGGCTTGGTGCCGTTACTAAGGACCCGCACAAGCTCCGCGATCCGCTCTGGCATCCTCTGCTTCGGTCGTTGAGGAGCTTCGCCTTGCAGCACGCTACTAAAATAGGCGTCAATGTCTGTGCGGTAGCCGTTGAAGTTGAGCTTCGCGTTCCCCTTGCCGCGAATCTCGACGGCGTAGCGAGCATAGTCGTTCTCGACGAGATACATGCCGAGATGATCGAACTCGTCGGTCAGTTCGACCAAGTCGGATCGCGCCGCCGCCATGCGTTGCTCCGCGAAGTGCAGGAAGATCAAAGGGTCGTCGAACAGATCAGCATATGCGCGTAGATCATCGAGTGACAGCGCCCAGATCGGCCGATCGCCAATATCAATTCCGACATCGCCTAGATGATTTGCGCGCGCCGCCAACTCAGTGAACGGGTCGAGTGTAATCGCGCAGATCGCGATGTGCCGAAAATCTCTGCGCCGTAGTCGTCCGATTTCGCGATGCTCGGCATCGTGGATCGTCACTTCCTCAGCGCTTTCCAGATAATCGACGAATCGCGCACCTTGCCGTGCCGGGTTAAGAACGAGATTGCGGAGCGATGCGATGTGCGCCGGCAGATCGGTCGCTGGCGAGGTATAGGTAAACGCGCCCGCCTTTACCTCGACCACGAACATATGATCGTCGTAAAGAAAAAGGCCATCGGCCTCGTGCCACTGCGGCGGGCTGTTGCCTACCTTCCAACGATAATAGATCGGGCGATAAGTCGTGCCGCCTGGCAGCAGCTTCTTGAGATAGTCGAACGGCAAGGTTTCCGACACAGCCTGCTGCCGCTCGTTCCATGTCTGCTTGTAGTCGGGCGCGAGACGGAAAATTGCACGCTGCAGTACGCGATAGAAATTGTCGAAGAGCGCGAACATGTCGAAGCAATATGTGCGGCCATCCAGCCGGATGAACGGCCGCTTCATCACCGGCCACACCCTAAGGGGCCAGCCTGCGAACGGGCCAGGCGCAAAGAACTCGGTTTCCTCGCTTGGGGCATAGCTCAGCGCGTCGAGGAGCGCGCGGGGAAGCGTGGTGTTCCGCTCGACATCAAACAGGTCATAGCCGAGCAGCCCGCCAGCAATGCGCCCGCTGGCGTCCCGCAATTCCTCATCCTCGAACACCTTGTTACGGAGGATCTCGAAGTCGTCGATCGCCTCCGTGGTGCTGATCTCGACCATCCGATCGAGCGTGCGCTCGCGAACCTCCTCAAGGTGGGTGAAGAGTTCTTGAAGCCCTCCGGTCAGCTTGGCCAGAATCTTGTCGAGCTGCTCGATTAGCGACAGGGCATTAATCCCGAACAGCCGCTCTATGACGTCACTGTGCGGCATGATCGTGTCGATCAAGGCTTGGCGTTCATGCAGATGATAGCGCTGGCCGCGCACGTTCATCCACATCATTTCCGCACGAACCTGAAACTCTTCCAGAGCCATGTTGTGCTCGGAATCATGCTCCTTACGGTGAGCGCTTGCCGCCATCTGGTAAGGCAAGGTCAACGTGTAAAATAATTGGCTGACGTCTTCCTTGAGCGCCTGCCATTCCTCCTCGCTGACATCTTCAACATCGTCGGGAGTCGGCGCAACCGATACAATGATGCTCTGGATGTAGTCGATCATGCGTAAGGCCGCGCCTTGATCTGCGGGGTCATTGCCTCCAATCAGGACCACCGCGCTGTGTTCCCACCAAGCACGATGAAGCAACCTAATGGCGGGAAGGCGTGCGACCCGCGCAGCAATTGCGGCCACCAGTGCATCGATCTTCGCGACGATTTCGGGATAGCTGGCCGCCATCCGTGCTGTCATTTCGGCGTGCTGGCTCTCGCTCGCGTTCATTCGACCGACCAAGACGCGGCCGAAGCGTGCCAATTCGAATGGCCCGCTAGCGAAATAATCGTCCGGCGTCGGTCCGCGCTTCCCGCTCTTGCGTCGACGTCCCATTCGCGCCTCCAACTATTGCGCCACCGAGTAGCACTTATGGGGGCGCACAGCACCTCAACGCCGCGGCAAAGCCGCGTCGTCGATCGACACGCCCGGTGGGCCCGGGCGGTCGTCGGCCGCGCTTGCGCTGATCCTCGCCTAACCCGCCGATCGCTGCGCGATCGACGTGTTAGCCTCGGGCGCTACGCGTCATCCCCCATCCTCAGCGCCGCAATAAACGCCTCCTGCGGGATGCTCACCGAGCCATATTCCCGCATGCGCTTCTTGCCTTCCTTCTGCTTCTCCAGCAGCTTGCGCTTGCGCGTCGCGTCGCCGCCATAGCATTTCGCGGTCACGTCCTTGCGCAGCGCCGCGATCGTCTCGCGCGCGATCACCTTGCCGCCGATCGCCGCCTGGATCGGGATCTTGAACATGTGGCGCGGGATCAGGTCCTTCAGCCGCTCGCACATGCCGCGCCCGCGCGTCTCCGCGGTGCCGCGGTGGACGATCATGCTCAGCGCGTCGACCGGCTCGTTGTTGACCAGGATGCTCATCTTGACGAGGTCGCCCTCGCGATAGCCGATCTGGTGATAGTCGAAACTGGCATAGCCGCGGCTGATGCTCTTCAGCCGGTCATAAAAATCGAACACCACTTCGTTCAGCGGCAGTTCGTACGTCACCTGCGCGCGCCCGCCGACGTACGTCAGGTTCTTCTGGATGCCGCGGCGGTCCTGGCACAACTTCAGGATGCTGCCGAGATATTCGTCGGGGACGTAGATCGTCGCCTCGATCCACGGCTCGCTGATCATCGCGATCTTGTTGGGATCGGGCATGTCGGCCGGGTTGTGCAGCTCGATCATGCCGCCGTCGTGCGTCAGCTCGATCTCATACACCACGCTCGGCGCGGTGGTGATCAGGTCCAGGTCATATTCGCGCGTCAGCCGCTCCTGGATGATCTCCAGATGGAGCAGCCCCAGGAAGCCGCAGCGGAAACCAAATCCCAGCGCCGCGCTCGTCTCCATCTCGAAACTGAACGACGCGTCGTTCAGCCGCAGCTTGCTGATCGATTCGCGCAGTTTCTCGAAGTCGTTGGCGTCGACCGGGAACAGCCCGCAGAACACCACCGGCTGCACTTCCTTGAACCCCGGCAGCGGCGCGGCCGCGGGCTTCTTCGCATCGGTCAGCGTGTCACCGACGCGCGCCTGCGCCACGTCCTTGATCTGCGCGGTGATGAAGCCGATCTCGCCCGGCCCCAGGTCCGCCAATTGCTCGATCTTGGGGCGGAAACACCCCACGCGGTCCACCAGATGCTGCGTGCCGGCCTGCATGAACGTGACCTGCTGGCCCTTCTTCAGCGTGCCGTCGATCACGCGCACCAGGATGACGACGCCCAGATACGGGTCGTACCAGCTGTCGACCAGCATGGCCTTCAGCGGCGCGTTGGGATCGCCCTTGGGCGCCGGGATCCGCTCGACGATCGCGTCCAGGATCTCCTCGATGCCGATGCCCGATTTGGCGCTGGCAAGGATCGCGTTCGACGCGTCCAGGCCGATGACGTCCTCGATCTCCTTGCGCACCTTTTCCGGCTCGGCCGCGGGCAGATCGATCTTGTTGATGACGGGCACGATTTCGTGGTCATGCTCGATCGACTGGTACACGTTGGCCAGCGTCTGCGCCTCGACGCCCTGCGCCGCGTCCACGACCAGCAACGCGCCCTCGCACGCGGCCAGGCTGCGGCTCACCTCATAGGCGAAATCGACGTGCCCCGGCGTGTCCATCAGATTGAGGACATGGCCCTTCCACTCCAGGCGCACCGTCTGCGCCTTGATGGTGATCCCGCGCTCCTTTTCAATCTCCATGTTATCAAGGACTTGCGCCGACATCTCGCGGTCGGTCAGCCCCCCGGTACGTTGGATCAGCCGGTCGGCCAGCGTCGACTTGCCATGATCGATATGGGCAATGATCGAGAAGTTACGGATCTTGGAAAGCTCGGTCGCCACGGAATTCTGCCAGCTTGAGTGAGTGCCGCGCGCGTTAGCACCTCCCACGCCCAATGCCAAAGCATCCCGCCACCGCGGCGCGCTGAACACCCGGCCGAACGAGCCAAAACACGTTCGTTCAGCCCCGCAAATTTAGCCTCTTGCCCCGCAAAATTTCGTTGATATAAGCCGCCGCCTGTCACCGGCACCTGCCGGTTGGCACCCTGGTCGGGGAATAGCTCAGCCTGGTAGAGCACTGTGTTCGGGACGCAGGGGCCGGAGGTTCGAATCCTCTTTCCCCGACCATTTAACTTTCCATCATCTCTCAAATTGCCGTTTTTCCGGCACACGCCGGTGAGCGGCGCGGACTCACCGTGCCGCCCCGCTCATCGTACATTCGTGCCCGTCTGCCGAAAGGCACTGTTCTCCTGCCCGGAACGATGGCCTCCCCGTGCCCGTTCCCTCAATAGGCGCCTTAAGCGCCAGGAGACGTGTAGATGCGTAACAAGCTCACGGGGCTCTTTGCTGCCCTCGCCATGACGTTCACCGGAGTTGGTGTAAGCGTCGTCACCACGACCGAGGCGCAAGCCCAGTCGTATCGCGGCGGCGACCGCGCTCATCGCCATTATCGTGGTGACCGCCGTCACTACAAGAAAAGTCCGCGGCGATACTACAACCAGCGCGCCTATCGCGGCTATCGCGATCCGCGGGGCTACCGCAATTACCGCGCCGAGCGGGCGCGGGCCTATCGCCATTACCGTGCCGAGCGCGCCCGCGCCTATTATGGCCGGCCGGGCTATTATTACGATCGCCGCTATCGCTGATTGATCCAGGAGTGATCCGAAAGGGCGGCTGGGTTCACCCAGCCGCCGCCGGCATCGCCAGCCACGGGCCCATCTTGGCTTTCATGCGTTATCCCGGCTCAATCATCCGGGCCGCACGTTGAACCACTTCCTCGTCGCAGAAAGCGAAACTCCCGAAGAGCGTGAAGCGCGGCGCCGCTATGTCGGCAAGAGCGCTGGAGAGACATACGCCGCAACGCTGCGCCAGCTCGCACCGGGCTGTTCGATCGAGTTGGTCGAGCCTGCCGATGAGGGCGCCCCCTCATTCCGGCCGGACGAGCTGAAACGCTATGACGCGGTGTTCCTCTCCGGCTCCCCGCTCCACGTTTACCAGAAGACTCCCGCGGTCGAGCGTCAGTTGGACTTCATGCACGCCGTGTTCCGTGCGGGCACCCCGTCCTTTGGCTCGTGCGCCGGCCTGCAGGTTGCCGTCGCCGCCGCGGGTGGCAGCGTGCGCGCCATGCCGCAGCGGATGGAAGCCGCCATCTCGCGCCGCATCACCCGCACGCCCGCAGGACAGGACCATCCCCTGCTGCATGGCCGCGCGCCCACCTGGGATGCGCCAGCGGTACACACCGACGAGGTCGAGCGGCTTCCCGATGGCGGGATCCATCTCGCCGGCAACGACGTGACCAACGTGCAGGCCGCCGAGATCAGCCACGAACGCGGCATCTTCTGGGGCGTCCAATATCACCCCGAACTCTCTCTACGCGAAATCGCCGTTGCCCTGCGCCGGCAGGCAGCGACGCTGATCGAGGCCGGCCTTGCCGAGCAGGAGGAGGACGTGGAGGGCCGGTCCGTCCTGCTGGAACGCTTGCACAACGCGCCTCGGTCACGGTCGCTGCGCTGGATGCTGGGCGTGAATGGCGAGTTTGCCGACGAAACGGGACGGCGGCGCGAGCTCAACAATTTCATCGCCGCGCTGCCCGCGATCGATCGCAGATAAGCCCGCCACGCTAGGCGGCCATGCCGCGGCGCCAAGGCGGGCGGCTGACCCAAGTGGAAACCCGCATCTACAACGGCCCAGAAACCGATGATGGTCGCGGCGCCGATCGTGCACGTCGGAGTGTCGCACGGGGCCAGATAACAGGTGAGAGACATGCTCCTCGACGAAACCGCCGTCCTCGCCAACGGCAACCACATTCCGCGGCTGGGCCTTGGCACTTGGCAGATCCCCAATGACGACGCGCCCCGGGTGGTCCAGGACGCCATTGCGATGGGCTACCGCCTCATCGATACGGCCCAAGCCTATGAAAACGAGCGTGGCGTCGGCCAGGGCATCCGCGAGAGCGGCGTGGAGCGCGAGCGGCTTTTCGTCACGACCAAGCTCGTCGCGGAGTGCAAGACCTTCGAAGATGCCCGCGAGAAAATCTATGGATCGCTCGACGCCCTGGGTCTCGAATATATCGACCTGATGCTGATCCACAGCCCGCAACCATGGGCGGCCTTTCGCGAAGACGAGCGCTTCTTCGAAGGCAATCTGGAAGCATGGCGCGCACTTGAAGAGGTTTATGCCAGTGGCACCCTGCGCGCGATCGGCGTGTCGAACTTCGAACCCGCCGATCTCGACAACCTCATCGAATTCGGGTCCGTAGCGCCGATGGTCAATCAGGTGCTTGCCCATGTCGGCAATACGCCGTTCGACCTGATCGACTATTGCCGCGCCCGCAATATCCTGGTCGAAGCCTATTCCCCCGTCGCGCACGGGGCTGCGCTGCAGAGCAGCAAGCTGGCGGCCATGGCGGAAGATTACGGCGTCACGGTCGCGCAATTATGCATTCGCTACTGCCTGCAGCTCGATCTCGTTCCGTTACCCAAGACGGCCAACATCATCCACCTGCGTGACAATGCCGACGTCGATTTCGTCATTTCGGAAGAAGACATGACGAAATTGAAGGGTGCCACGGACGAGATCGACTATGGCGAGGCAGCACGCTTTCCGGTTTTTAGAAGGAAGCGCGTTTAGCGCGGGCAGCGTGGCGCCAAACGCGCCAACACAATTCACGCGGCGCAGCGCCCCCCGTCCAGCGGCACGTGCCGGCATGAACGGAGAGTGCCGCCAAGGAAGCCAAGCGGCAAACCGAACACCCGTCAGCCTTATTCCGCGCCGGCCGCCATCGGCTTGCGATAATCGAGCGCCGGCGCACGATCGCCCAGCAGCGCCTCATATTTCCAGTCGGCACCGCGCAGCTTCACCAGCTCCGCCTTGGCCTCCGCCAGCACTTGCGGGCTGCGGAACAGCTCGGCCGCGGTCAGCGCGATCGTCTTGGCCGCAACCACGCCGCCCTTGGCGCCGATCGAATTGCCCGATGCGGCGACCGCCTGCCAGCTGTGCGCCGGCGTGCCCGGCACCCAGGTAGCAGTGCCGAGGCCGACGGTCGGCGTAACCCAGCTGATATCCGATACGTCGGTCGATCCGCCGCCGTCGCCGCGCCAGATCTCACCGACCCCGGCCGCGCTGGTCAGCGGCTTCTGCGCGGGGAGCGTCTTCTGGATCGTGGCGGCCCATTCGCGTTCCTGCGGGGTCCATTTCGGCGCGCCGACCGCGGCGAGATTGCGGTGCATCACGGCCGCGAGCGTATCGTTGCCGAGCATCGAATAGACGCCGCCGGTCGCCTCGAACTCCTGCGTCGTTCCGGTTGCGATCGCCGCACCCTCGGCGGCCTTCTGCACCCGCGCCATCACCGATTTCACCACCGCCGGATCGGTATGGCGGACGTAATAATAGCTCTCGGCAAAGTCGGGCACGACATTGGGTGCCTCGCCGCCGTTGGTCACGACATAATGGATGCGCGTCGACATCGGGGTATGTTCGCGCAGGTAATTGACGGCGACGTTCATCACCTCGACCCCGTCCATCGCGGAGCGGCCCTTGTCGGGGGCAGCCGAGGCGTGCGCGCTGAGCCCGCGGAAACGGAACTTGCCCGAGATATTCGCCTGGCTCTTGCCCACGCTGACGCTGTTGGAATCGCCCGGATGCCAGTGAAGCGTCGCATCGACATCGTCGAACAGCCCGGCGCGGACCATATAGACCTTGCCCGAGCCACCTTCCTCGGCCGGGGTGCCGTAGATGCGCAGCTCGCCCGCCACCTTGTTGGCGACCATCCAGTCCTTGATCGCCAGCGCCGCCGTGACGCTCGCCGCGCCGAAGATGTTGTGGCCGCAGGCATGGCCGGCAACCTTGCCGGGGATCACCTGCTTCTCGGGCGCGGTCGTCTGCGCGAGGCCGGGCAGCGCGTCGAATTCCGCCAGCACCGCGATCACCGGGCCCTGGCCGTTCTTGAACGAGGCGACGAACGCGGTCGGCATCCCCGCCACGCCCGGCGTCACGGTGAAGCCGCCCTTCTTCAACTGCGCCTGAAGCAACCCGGAGCTTTTCGTCTCCTGATAGCCGACCTCCGACAGGTCCCAGATCGCCTTGGCGGTGGCGGCCAGCGCATCGCCGCGACCGTCGACATTGGCGATGATCGCGCCACGCTGCGCATCGGGCAGCGCCTGTGCCGGTGCCTGTGCTGGGGCCTGTGCCTGTGCTGGGGCCTGGGCCTGGGCCTGGGCAGCGACGGGCAACAGCGCGGTCGCGCTCAACAATAGGCTGGCAATGCGCATCATAAGCGATCCTTGGGTCTGATGGTTGGTGAGGTCGGGCGCGCTTACTTCACCCCGATCGCGGCCGCATCGGGGCGGCGGGAATCCGCGGCGCCGAGGAAACGCGTGCCGTCGACCATGATCGACTGGGTGCTGCCCATCGTGTTCGACGGCCGCACCTTGTGCCCGCGCGCCTCGAGCATCGGAATGATGTCGGGCGAGAAGCCTTCCTCCAGCTCCAGCGGGGCATCGCCGCCACCCTGGTTCACGCGCGGCCGCTGCGCCGCTTCGGCGACGTTGAGGCCGTGATCGAGGACGTTGGACAACAGCTGCACCATCGTCGCGATGATGTATCCGCCGCCCGGCGTGCCGGTGACCAGCCAGGGCTTTTCATCCTTGAACACGATGATCGGCGTGATCGTCGATCCGACGCGCTTGCCGGGCACCGGCAGCGTCGCCTTATCGTCGCCCTTGCGGCCCCAGGCGAGATTGCCCAGCGAATTGTTGAGCAGCACGCCAGTCCCCGGCGCCACGACATGCGCGCCATAGGATGCCGACAACGTATAGGTGTTGCTCACCGCATTGCCGGCCGCGTCGGCGATCGAATAATGCGTCGTGTCCTGGCTTTCATAGGGGTAGGGATTGCCGTCGGCGGCTTCCTTCGTCCCCATCGCCCGATCGGGGCGGATCAGCTTGGCGCGTTCGGCGGCATAGCCCTTGGACGCAAGCCCCTTGGTCGGGGAGCGCCAGTCCGGCCCGCCACCCACCAGGCGGCGATCGGCCGATACCAGCTTCATCGTTTCGGACAGCAGGTGAAGGTTCGCCACCGATCCCCAGCGCTGCTCGCGCACGGGGAAGGTTTCGAGGATGTTCATCGCCTCCGCGACGCTAACGCCCGACGCGGTCGGCGGCATGTACGCGATCTTCTGCCCGCGATAGCTGGACCAGATCGGCGCCGAGACGATCGCCTTGTAGCTGGCCAGATCCCTGGCATCGATCACGCCGCCGCCGGCCTTGATCCCGGCGGCGAGCCGCTGGGCGAGCGGGCCGGTGTAGAAACCGTCGCGGCCCTTGGCGGCGATCACCTTCAGCGTGGCGGCAAGATCGGGCTGCTTCCACAGCTCGCCGGGCGCATAGGCGCTGCCGTCGGGCTTGAAGAACATCGCCAGCGCGGCGGGATCATCGGCCATCGCGTCCTTCTGATCGGCGTTGGCCTTCGCCTCGTCGTCGGACAGGATGACGCCCTGTTCCGCCATCGCGATCGCCGGGGCGATCAGCGTGCCCCACGGCATCGAGCCGAAACGCTTGTGCGCTTCCCACAGGCCCGCGACGGTGCCGGGGATGGCCACGCCCTTCATCGAATAGCCCTTGGCCGGATCGAAACGGCCATTGGCGCCCAGCAGCAGGTCCGGCTTGGTATGGCGGCTGGCCTGGCCGTAATAATCGATCGCAATGTCCTGCGCCGGCTTGCCGTCCTTGGCGGCCATATGGACCAGCATATAGCCGCCGCCGCCGATGTTGCCCGCGCGCGGCAGGGTGACGGCGAGCGCGAAGCCCATCGCGACCGCCGCGTCGACGGCATTGCCGCCCTTGCGCAGGATTTCCGCACCGACCTTCGATGCGATCACATTCTGGCTGACGACCATGCCCCCGCGGCCGATCACCGGCTTGTGGATCTGGTCATAGGCGACGATGTCGCCGCCGGTTCCGGTGCGGGGGCGCGGTGCCCCCTCCTGCGCCAGAAGCGGTGTGGCAAGCGCGAGAAGCGCGGCGGCGGTGGCGAAACGGCGCATCAGAAGGTCGACCGCAGGTTGGCGTACCAGTAGCGCGAATAGGGCGTGTAGAGCGAGCCCAGGAACCCGTTCGTCGCCAGCGGCGGCTGCTTGTCGGTCAGGTTGCGCACGCCGATGCGGAAACGGTGCTGCCCCTCGCCCCGGCTGCGGTCGCCGAACTCGACCTGGCCATACAGGTTGATCGTGGTGCGCCCGTCGACCCGCCACGGCACGCCGTTCACGGTGCCGTCGGTGTCGTAGACATCGCTCGTATAGCTGGTGAAGGTGCCGACCTGGAACGGCCCGGCGGACCAGGTCAGCGATCCGGTGACGCGCCATTCCGGCTTCCCGTTCTGGCGCACCAGCTCACCCCCGTCGACGATCACGATATCGCGGTTGATCGTGCCGGCGGCACGCGCGTCGATCAGCGTCTGCACGCCGGGCGAGGGCGTCAGGAAATAGGATTTCAGATAGGCCGCGTTGACGTTGGCGACGATCCGGCCGATCCCGAAATCGCGCACCCGCCAGTTGATCCCGAAGTCCCAGCCCGACACGCTCTGCGGCTGAAGGTTCTGATACTGGTCGTTGACGAACTGCACGCGGCCGACCGGCGCGATGCCGCTGCCGTTGAACAGCGCGATGTCGTCCGCGGTGGGGGCGCTGCGGATGACGTTCGCATCGCTCGACCCGCCGACACGCAGCAGGTAATCGTTGATGAGGGCATTGGCCTCACCAAAGATGCCGACGATGTCGCGCTGCTTGATGTTCCAATAGTCGGCGGTCAACGTGATCCGGCCCACCGCATCGTCGAGGAACGTCGGCTGAAGGACGACGCCGGCGGTCCAGTTGGTCGACTGTTCCGGCTTCAGATTGGGGTTGCCGGCGCGCTGTGCGGTGGTGGCGAAGCTCTGCGTGCAATTGGTGAAGGAGCTGATCGCCCCGGTGCGCAGCTGCGCCTCGCAGCGGATCGGATCGAGCCGGGTGTTGGACCGGGTGACGAGCTGGGCGTTGACCTGTTCCAGGTTCGGCGCACGGAAGCTTTCGGCATAGGAACCGCGCAGGCGGATGCCCGAGACGACATCCCAGGCGGCGGCGATCTTCGGCTTGGCGACCGAGCCGGCGTCCGAATAATGTTCAAACCGCCCGGCCAGCTGGAATTCGAGGCGATTGACCAGCGGAATGTTCATGTCCGGCGAGATCACCGGGACGGCGGCCTCGACATAGGCGCCAAAGACGTTGCGACTGCCGCGGGTGTCGGGCGAGTTGCTGGTGCCGACGAGGTCCGACGGATTGACGAAGCCGGTTACGCTGTCGCGGAACTGGATGGTGCCGTCGACGCGCGGATCGCGATCGTCGAGCTGCGTCTCGCGCCGCCCCTCGATGCCGAAGGCGATGCCAAGGTTGCCGGCGGGCAGCGCCAGCAGGTCAGCCTTCGACCCCTTGAGGTCGGCGAGGGCCAGCGTCGCCTTGCTGCGGCGCGTGGTGTTGATGCGGATCGCGTCGATCGCCGCCTGGTTCGACAGCGTCGTGTCGGCGAGGCTGGGCGAGCCGAGGTTGCCGCCGTTGAACGGATTGTACGCATCCGGCGTCGACAGGCCGAGCTGGCGCTGCAGCAGGGTGGCGCTGATGCCGGTCGAGGTGTCGGTAACGGTCGCTTCCGAATAGAGCGCCGCACTTTCGAAATCGATGCCGAACAGGTTGAAGCGGACACCGGCCAGCGCACGCCATTGTTCATTGTCGACGTCGACGATGTTGGGGCCGAAGTCGGAGAAGTTATAGCTGGTCAGCGTGACGTCGAGGCCACCCGCCGGCGTGTTCAGGCCGGGGATGCGCCCCGCGCTGCCCACTGCGCCGAACGGATTGTAGTAATTGCTGGCCGGAATCACGATCGGCCCCGCGGCGAGCGTGCCCGGCGAGCTCTGGATGCTGTTGGTCGTCGCGCGATAATAAGCCGCCTCGCCGAACACCTCCAGCGTGTCGGTCAGCTCGTAATTGCCGTTGGCGAACAGATTGTAGCGTTCGACCTTGGGCAGGATCGTCCGGTTGTACGCGCGGGTCTGGTCGAAGCGCAGGTTGCGATCGCCCAGTGCGGTGTTGTTGCCATCGTCGATACAGATCGCCGCGTTCGACGGGACACCCGCGGTGCAGCCGCCGTTGGTGGTGGGCTGGATGTGGAACACGCCGGCCGCGCTGGTCACGAGCGCGCCGGTGGTGCCGCTGCCCTGCCGCACCGGTACGCCGCCGCGGGTGGTGAACACGCCCCAGGGCGTGATCGTCGAGCGGCCGTCGATCAGCGTCAGCCCCTCCAGCGCGGTGCCGACGAACAACGGGCTCTTGTCGTCCGAGGCGGTATAATCCTGGTCCGCGGCGCGCATCATGGTGCGCGACTCCCGCGAGGCGAAGATCGTGATGTTGCCGCGATCGCCCAGCCGGGTGCCGGCGAGCAGGTTCAGGTTGGTTTCGAGCAGGTTGGTGTCTTCGCCGAAGCCGACTTGGCCCTCCATCTGGACGCCCTGGAAGTCCTTCTGCAGCACGGTGTTGACCACGCCGGCGACCGCGTCAGAGCCGTAGATCGCGGCCGCGCCGTCACGCAGCACTTCCAGCCGCTCGATGCCGAATGCGGGGATGGTGTTGCTGTTGACGGTCAGCACGGGGACGAGATTCTCGTTCGCGCGGCTGGTCGGGTGATTGACGACGCGGCGGCCGTTCAGCAGCACCAGCGTGTTGCCGACGCCCAGGTTGCGCAGGTTCACCGAGCCAACGTCGCCGCGCGCCGCGTTCGAGCTGTTAGGCAGATAGCTGGCGTTGAACGTCACGTCGCCCAGCTGCGGGATCGAACGCAGCAGTTCGTCGCCCGAGGTCGCGCCAATCGCCGCCATATCTTCCTGACCCACGACCGTGACCGGCAGCGCCGCGGCGACCGAGCTGCCCCGAATCTGACTGCCTACGACGACAATATCATCGGCCGGCGCGACCGGATCGCCCTGCACGGCGGCTTCGACGGCCTGGGTTGCGGCGGATTTGTCGGACGAGGGCGCGGGCTGGCTTTGCGCAAGGGCGGAGCTGCTGATGATTATTGAAGCCGATGCCGTGGTCGCCAGAAAAAACCCGCGTGTGATCACCGATACACCCCCTGATATTTTGTGATTGGACCCTCTCCCCCGGAGGATCCTCGAGCCTCATGGGCCAAGGCCATGTCGCGGCACCGCGCGCTGCGGTCTAGGCTCGAAAAGCCATTTCGTTGCGACTGATGCAAAGCAGCAACATTTAAGTTGCGTGCGATAAGAGGTGACTATGCTGAAATATCAGAATCTTAGGATGCGCATGGCGCATTGAAGCCGTTGCACGGCCACTCATCGGTGACAAAAATTATAAGGCGCGAAGGTTCTCTTTTCTGCACGGAGCGACAATCCTGCCTCTGAAATCAATAGTTTGATCGAATAGGGGCATAGATTCGAGCGATGGGTCGCGACTTTGCGGGCAGGCGATTGGCGGTGCGTCCCGGTCGTGCCGCCGACCCGATCAAGTTCAACAACGCCACAAGCACTAGACACGATTTGGCTGCAGTCGTCGTCCTGCCGCTCACAATCCCTTTCGGGCGTGAAAAGCTTGTCGATTTTAGCGAGCCCGACCACTGCACACCTCTTGGGTCATGGATAAGGGTATCTCGCACGCGCCCTCCCGGCGGCAGCGCGCTATGATCAGCGCCGTCCGATCCTGGATCATGTCGGGTTGAAAGAGTTGCGCGATGACCAACCCTCATCCCGATGCCCATCATAAGGCAGTCCGCATTCGCTCCGATGAGCACGCGGCCGCAATCGATCCTGTATGCGGCATGACGGTTGATCCCGCCAAAACCACGCATCATGCCGAGCATCAGGGCAAGGCCTACTACTTCTGCAGTGCGGGTTGCCGGACCAGGTTCGTCACCGATCCGAACGCCTATCTGGGCACCAAGCCGTTCCCCGCGCCGAGCGCCACGCCCGGCGCGATGTGGACCTGCCCGATGCATTCGGAGATCCGCCAGCAAGGACCGGGGACATGCCCGATCTGCGGCATGGCGCTCGAACCAGAGGATCCGTCGCTGGACGACCGCCCGAACCCTGAGCTGGTGTGTTTCACCCGGCGGCTGTGGGTTGCCGTCGTCTTGACCGTGCCGCTGCTCCTCGTCTCGATGATTGCCGATATGCTGGGCCTGCGCATCGTCAGCCCGGCCATGTCGCCCTGGGTCCAGCTCGGGCTCACTGCCCCGATCGTCCTGTGGGCCGGCGCGCCGTTCTTCCAGCGTGGCTGGCAGTCAATCCGGAGCCGCCACCTCAACATGTTCACCCTGATCTCAATGGGTGTGGGGACGGCGTTCGTTTACAGCCTGGTGGCGACGCTTGCCCCTGAGATTTTCCCCGACACCTTCCGGACGCACGCGGGCATGGTGCCCGTCTATTACGAAGCGGCCGGCGTCGTCGTGACGCTGGTGCTGCTTGGCCAGGTCCTGGAGCTGCGCGCCCGCGCCGCAACGGGTCGGGCAATCCGTGCGCTGATGGACCTGACGCCCAAGACCGCACATCGCATCGGCGCCGACGGATCGGAAGCAGAAGTCAGCCTTGCCGAAGTGGCCGCGGGCGATCGGCTGCGCGTCCGCCCCGGCGAAGCGATCCCCGTCGACGGCGTGGTTCTGGAGGGCCACTCCTCCGTCGACGAGTCCATGCTCACCGGAGAACCAGGCCCGGTGCCCAAGGAGCCCGGCGCGCCCGTCACCGGAGGTACGGTCAACACCACCGGCAGCCTGATCATGACGGCCCGTGCGGTGGGCGCCGATACGATGCTGGCGCAAATCGTGCGGATGGTCGCGGAGGCGCAGCGCAGCCGCGCGCCGATCCAGGCAGTCGCCGATCGCGCGTCCGGCTGGTTTGTGCCGCTCGTCGTGCTCATTGCGATTGCAACCTTCGTGGTCTGGTCACTGCTCGGCCCGGCGCCGCGCATGGGCCACGCACTGCTGAACGCGATCGCCGTCCTGGTAATCGCCTGCCCGTGCGCCCTCGGGCTCGCCACGCCCATGTCGATCATGGTCGGCACCGGCCGGGGCGCCCGGCCTGGCGTGCTGGTGAAGAATGCCGAAGCCCTGCAAGCATTCGAAAAGGTTGATACGCTGGTCATCGACAAGACCGGTACGCTGACCGAGGGCAAGCCGGCGCTGGTCGCCGTCGAGCCCGTCAACCCCTTCAGCGAAGCCGAGCTGCTGGCGCTTGCCGCTGCGGTGGAGGCCCAGTCGGAGCATCCGCTCGCCCATGCGATCGTAACGGCTGCCGCCGCGCGAGGGCTGACGATGACCAAGGTCCAGGACTTTGCCTCGCAAACCGGCCTGGGGGTAAGCGCTAATGTCAGCGGGCGTACCGTGGTGGTCGGCAATGCCGCACAGATGAAACGAGCTGGGGCTGACCCTGCCCCGCTGGACGAGGTCGCCAATCGGCACCGCCGCGATGGCGCTGGCGTCATGCTGGTCGCGGTGGATGGGCGGCTGGCCGGGCTCCTCGCCGTGGCCGATCCCGTCCGCCCGGCGGCACAGGGGGCGATCGCCGCGCTCCGCCACAGCGGACTGCGCGTCGTCATGCTCACGGGCGACAATCAGATCACGGCCGAGGCCGTGACGCGGGCGGTGGGCGGGCTCGACGATATCCGCGCCGATCTGAAGCCCGAGGACAAGGCGCGCATCGTCGGCGAGCTGAAGGCGAGCGGCCATCGGGTAGCGATGGCCGGCGACGGGATCAACGACGCCCCCGCCCTCGCCGCGGCCGATGTCGGTTTGGCGATGGGCACAGGCACCGACGTGGCGATCGAGAGCGTCGGCATGACGCTGACCCGCGGCGACCTGTCCGCCATCGTCCGCGCCCGCAAGCTGGCACATGCCACGATGCGCAACATTCGACAGAACCTGTTCTTTTCCTTTGTGTTCAACGGCATCGGCGTGCCGGTCGCGGCGGGCGTGTTATACCCGGCTGCAGGCATCCTGCTCTCCCCGATGCTGGCTGGCGCAGCGATGGCGCTGTCGTCTTTCACCGACGTGCTGAACGCGCTCCGCCTGAACGCGGTGAAGCTGTAAGTTTTGCACTGCGTCGCACCGCGGCATGCCGTGCCGCTCGGGTTGACGCGCTTCGGACCCAGCGGCCAAGCTCCATGTTGTGGGGATCAATCTTTCACTCGGGGAGGCGCGACGGATCGCGCTTGCGGCCCAGGGCTTCGGCATCTCTCGTCCAGCGCGGCCAAGCGCGAGCCGAGTGCGCGGCACACTCGGTCGCCTGGGGCTATTCCAGATCGACAGCGTCAACGTGCTCGTCAGAGCACATTATCTGCCGGCCTTCTCGCGCCTTGGCCCTTACGATCGAGAGGCGATCGCGCGTGACGCGTGGGGGCCGAAGCGGCAGCGGCGCATGTTTGAATATTGGGCGCATGAGGCCTCGCTGCTTCCGCTCGACCTGCACCCTCTACTGCGCTGGCGCATGGCCCGCGCCGAACGGGGCGAGATCGGATACCAAGGGCTCCGGCGCTTTGCTGTCGAGCGAAGGGCGGAGGCTCAGGCGGTGCTCGATCGCATAACCGCGGAGGGGCCAATGACCGCCGCCGACTTCGAAAACGGATCGAGCAAGAGCGGCTGGTGGGAATGGAGCCACACCAAGCACGCACTGGAATGGCTGTTCTGGGCCGGCAAAATCACCACCGCGACACGCCTCCGCAGCTTCGCCCGTGTCTATGACCTGCCCGAACGCGTTCTGCCCACGGCTGTTCTGGACCTTCCCACGCCCGACCCGGCGAGCGCACAGCGGGCCTTGATCGCGCGCAGCGGGCAGGCACTGGGTGTTGCGACGGCCGCGGACCTGCGCGATTATTTTCGCCTGAAACCCGAAGAGGCGGACCATGCCATCGCGGCCGAAGCAGAAGCAGGCACGCTCATCCCGGTTCGGGTAGAGGGCTGGAGCCAAAGGGCGTGGATGCACCGCGACGCCCCCACGCCGCGCAGCGTGCGCGCCGCCTCGCTGCTGGCACCGTTCGCCCCCTTGATCCGGGAGCGGAGCCGCGCGGAGCGGTTGTTCGGCTTTCGCTATCGCATCGAGATCTACGTACCGCCGGAGAGGCGGACGCATGGCTATTACGTCCTCCCCTTCCTCATGGACGAGGCACTCGTCGCCCTTGTGGACCTGAAGGCAGATCGCCAGGCTGGCATGCTCCGGGCGCACCGTGTGACCATCGAACCTGGCGCCCCTGCCGAGACCCTCGAGCGTTTGGCTCACGAACTTGATCAGCCTGCCGCATGGCTCGGGCTGAATGGCATAACGATCGGAGAGATCGTTCAGCTTTCATAGACTCCAAAACGGGCGATCGCGCTCGCCGATCACCTCCGCGCCCAGCACCGCGGCTGTAGGTCGCAGCGTTCGTGCTCGGCGCTGCGGCGGACGGTGCCGTTGATGATCATCCCCGGCAACTGCATCTTGTTCGACACAAGCAGCACCGCCTTCGACCGGGTGTTGCCGGATCGTCAGGGTCGCGCTTGTCTGACCCGCTATTTACCGCCAACACCGCGCTATGATCCGCATCCTTCCCTTCGCCGCCCTGCTGCTCACCACCCCTGCCGCGGCACGCGATACACCGTCGCCGGATCGGCTGCGCGGCTCGGTGGAGAAGCTCGTCTCGTTCGGCACCCGCCACACGCTATCCTCGGCGACCGATCCGAAGCGCGGCATCGGTGCCGCGCGCAACTGGGTCGCGTCCGAGTTCGAGCGCATCGGCGCGGCCTGCGGCGGCTGCATCACGGTCGAGCGCCTGCAGCGCCGCTTCGTCAACGCGCGCGCGCCGAACGGCGTCGTGATTGAGGACGTGCTCGGCATCCAGCGCGGCACCGATCCCAACCGCTACATCATCGTCGGCGGCCATATCGACAGCCGCGGCACCGACGTGATGGACGCAACCTCCGATGCCCCCGGCGCGAACGATGACGCGAGCGGCGTCGCGCTGGTGCTGGAGGCCGCGCGCATCCTGTCGAAGGAGAAGTTCGCCGCCAACATCGTCTACGTCGCTTTCTCGGGCGAGGAGCAGGGCCTGCTCGGCGCCACCCTGCTGGCCGAAACCGCGAAGGCACGCGGCTGGCAGGTCGATGCGATGCTCAACAACGATATCGTCGGCAATTCGATCGGCCAGAATGGCCTGCGCGTCGCCGATCGCGTGCGCGTCTTCTCCGAAGGCGTGCGCGCCAGCGAGAGCCTCGCCGAGGCGATGGAGCGCCGCGCGATCGGCGGCGAGGACGACGGCCCCAGCCGCGCACTGGCCAAGGCGATCGACGGCATCGCCGATAGCCTGCCCGGCAAGTTCGACGTGTTCGTCGATCGCCGCCCCGATCGCTTCGGCCGGGGCGGCGACCACGAGCCGTTCCTCCGCCAGGGCTATCCCGCGGTCCGTTTCACCGTCGGCGCCGAGAATTGGAATCGCCAGCACCAGGATCTGCGCACCGAGAACGGCCGCGTCTATGGCGACACGATCGAGGGGATGGATTTCCCCTATCTCGCACGAGTCACCGCCATCAACGTCGCGACCATCGGGCAGCTTGCCGCCGCCCCGGCCGCCCCGGCGGGCGTCAACGTCGCCGGCGAACTGACCCGCGATACGACCGTCGCGTGGCAACCGGTGCCCGGCGCGGCGCGCTACAAGATCCATTGGCGCCGCACCGACAAGCCCGCCTGGACCGATGCGCGCGAGGTTTCCGGCGCAACCCAGCAGGTGCTGAAGGAAGTGTCGGTCGACGATCACTATTTCGGCGTGTCGGCGATCGGCCCGAACGGCGCCGAGAGCATCGTCACCTTCGCCGGCCGCGCGCCCCGCCGCTGACGATCTGAATCTGCTTGGCGGATATCGCGAGGCTATCTTCGCGCTACGCGAGTCCGCCAAGCCAATGCGCGCGTCCAATTTCGACGCAAGCAGCGACGGGCTTTCCCATTCTTTCGCCCGCAGTCAGGGCAAAGAGGAAGGGCGTTGATCTCCCCGACCGGCCACATGGCACGCTCGCGGCCACATGCGAGCTCGGCCGAGCCGCATGTGCCAGTCAGATCAATCACTTAGCTGAGATCTGGCTGGGGCGGCAGGATTCGAACCTGCTACAGCTTCTCTCTCTCGAGGGGCGTGCACCCATTGACGTCACTGGCTAGGTGCTACAGTGCACCGCTACAATGGCTGCTACAACGACGATCCTCGCTCGATATATGTGGAAGCGACCGGGCATAGACATCTGGCAGCTGCGCAAGCCCGTGCCTGCCGACGTGCAGCGTGCTTTCGGTCGGAAGGTGGTTACTCGGTCTCTAGGGTCGAGCGACGATCGCCTAGCGACCATCGCCGCGTTGGCGATCCTTGGTGACTTGGAGGAGCAATGGAGCGCCTTGCGCAGCGGGACTGCGACAAGAACGATCTTACCCAGCGCGCTCGCCACCGCCGGCGAGCCCCCCGAGAGCGTCAAGCGAGCCGTTGTCCGAGCTGCATACGAGCAGGTCCTCGGCGAACTCGAAGCACGCGACAATGCGCGCTTCCTGAGCGATCGCGCCGCCTTCGACGAAAGCTCAGAGCACCGTCGTAAAATGGCCCGCGAGCTGAACCGCGAGGTCCGAGCGGGCGACCTCACTAGGTTCGTCGCGGTGACCGACCGGCTACTTGCTAACCGTGGAGTCGTCGTAGACCGAGAGTCGTCGTGGTTCGATGACCTCGTGCAATGCGTAGCGACCGCCGTGCTTGACGCGCTGGGTGTCGCGATCCGAGGTGATGAGGGAGTGCTGGACCCGAAGCCAACGACGTCGGTGGTCAAGGCAGCGTTGGACCCGATCGAACCCGCGGCCGCCGCGAAGGACATCAGGTTCTCAGATCTCGCCGACGCCTTCATGCGCCAATGGCTTGCAGGTCGCAGCAGCACAAAGGAGACGAACACCGAGCCGCAGAAGCGCGCCACGTTCCGCCTGTTCAGCGGCTTCTTCGACGATCGACCGATCCGCGGGGTTCGGCCAGAGGACGCCGCGACGTTCTTCGACATATTGCGTCTTCTTGACCCAAATTGGGCTCGGTCGCCCGCTGCGCGGAGCTTGCCTTGGCAGCAGCTCATCGAACGTTACGGCGATCGCGACCGGGGACTGTCAGATGCGACGATGAACCGACACCTCCAAGTGCTTCAAGAGCTTTGGGCATGGTCCAAGAAGCGCGGCCACTGCGAAGGTGAGAACCCGTTCCACGGCTTCCACAAGAAGCTGCGCCCCGGTTATAACGTCGCCCCATACCTAGCCTGGGAGGATGCTGAGCTACGTCAGCTTCTTGAACCAACCCCCAGGCGCTCAGACCTCTTGGAGCTCATCCTCGTCGGCATGTTCACGGGCATGCGATTAGACGAGATCGCTTCCCTCACATGGGGTCAGCTGCGGGCCACCGAAGAAGGCGGCGCCAGTATCCCCTACTTCCAGGTCGAGGACGCAAAAACCCCCGCTGGGAACCGCAAAGTGCCGGTGCACAGCGATCTGTCGTGGCTGCTTTCTCGAGCACGCGGCGCGGACGAGGATCGCATCTGGCCGACCTTCAACGAAGAGGGACGAGCGAAGAAGCCGGGTGCTGATGCCGGTCGAGAGTTCTCACGCTTCAAAGCGTCCCGCGGCTTCCAGAGCCGGGTCAAGGCGTTTCACTCGTTTCGCAAGAACGTGACACGCATGATGGAGCGCGCTCAAGTGCCAGATAACGACTGGGCTCAGATATTTGGCCACGAGCGCGGCTTCACGTACAGGGTCTACAACCCCGACGGCATCAGCATGACCCGGCGCGCCGAGATCATCGGGTTGATCAGCTACCCGGGCATCAACATCCCGCACCCACGTGGCTGATCGCTGTAGAACTTTAGTTCTCTCGTGTGCATGGTGAGAGCGTGGCTGGGCCTAACCCCGAGATCCTGATCTGGGCGCGAGAGACTGCCGGTCTCGACCGGGTGACGGCTGCCAGGAAGATCGGCCTAAAGTCGGCCAAAGGCGTACCCGGCGAGGAGCGCCTCGCCGCGATAGAAGCCGGCGAGATCGCTCCCTCCCCGTCCCTGCTGCGTCGCATGGCTGCTCAGTATCATCGTCCACTGCTGACCTTCTACCTAGCTAAGGTGCCTGCGCCACCGCAGGTGGGGGAGGATTTTCGCACCCTACCTGACCGAGGCGACACGTCTAACGTGCTCCTCGCGACGTTGCTTCGTGATGTGAAAGCGCGACAAGCGCTCGTCCGAGAGGTGCTCGAGGACGACGAGGACGCCGCTGAGGTTTCGCTGGTAGGGGCGGCCGCCGGTGTGACCACCGCAACCGCGTTGGCGGATGCGATGGTGAAGGCGGTCGGCTTTGACCGAGCAACATATCGTGCTCAAGGACGAGCTGAGGACGCCTTCAATTATCTTCGCGGATTGATCGAAGCAACCGGCGTGTACGTGCTGCTCGCCGGAGACTGCGGGCATTGGTCGACCGCGATCGACGTCAGCGTATTTCGTGGCTTTGCGCTCTCGGACGAGCTCGCCCCCTTCATCGTCGTCAATGATCAAGATGCAAAAGCTGCTTGGTCGTTCACGCTCCTACATGAGCTCGCCCACCTTCTTCTAGGCGTAACAGGCGTCAGCGGTGGCGCTCCGAGCGCCGGCATCGAGCAACAGTGCAATGACGCCGCCGCGGCAGTGTTGGTTGATGAGGCCGAGATTGTTGCACTTCAGAGCCTACTCCGTGGTCGCGCGGAGGACATCGCGCACATAGACGCGCTCGCAGATCGCGCTCGCATAAGCCGCACGATGGTCGCTTATCAGCTCTTCCGTGTCGGCATTATCAATGCAAGTCGCTGGGGTGAACTGCGCGATACATTCCGAGCGCACTGGATTGCTCAGAAGGAACGCGAGCGGGAGAAGAGTCGTGGCAGGGAAGGTGGTCCCAATTGGTATGTAGTCAGGCGGCATCGTCTAGGCGCTGCGATCCTCGCATTGGCCAGACAGGGAATGTCTGACGGCTCGTTGACCCCTACGCGAGCTGCAAGGATGCTCGGCGTGAAGCCCATGAATGTTTACCCACTACTCGCTGAGACGCGGCGGGTGATGGCCTGATGCTCTACCTGCTGGACGCGAACGCGCTGATCACCGCGCATAACACGTGGTACGGACAAAGACGTGTCCCAGAGTTCTGGCATTGGCTCCTGCACCTGGGTCAGCGGGGCGTGGTAAAGATGCCCGTCGAGATCTATGCAGAGGTGGAGAGCGGTACGGACGAACTCGCCGTATGGATGCATGATGCGGCGACGAAGCGGGCACTTCTGCTCGACGAGGCTAGTAATGCCGACAGCATTCAAGTCATCATGAGCCTCTACGGCGACACGCTGACTGAGGCTGATCTAATTACGATGGGTCAAGATCCTTTCTTGATCGCCGCAGCGCTCGGCTATGACGACCGACGAGTAGTCACCGCGGAAGTTTCGAGGCCGTCGAGAACGGGTCCTCGACGGCATGTTCCTGACATCTGCGACGACTGTGGCGTAAGCTGGATGCACCCGGTCACATTTATTGGCGAGCTCGACTTCTCGACCGATTGGGAGAGCAAGGCCGCCTAAGATCACATTGATGGTCGGCCGCAGTACTCTTGTTGCTCGCAGCGCCTGTGGATGGCTCCTGCTTGCGCGTTGCAGGCACTTAGGCACTACCCGGATCAGTCACCTCGCCAAATCCTAAGACTTCGCTTGACGCCTTGTGGTGACCACGCGGAGGCCGTTCAGCGCTCAAGCACCCGATATACGCTGGCTCGACCAATGCCCAAGCGCCGCGCGATCTCGCTCGCACCTACCCCCTCCTCCCGCATCGCACGAACGGCCTCAACGTCAACCGACGGCTTGCGCCCCTTGTAAACGCCGAGAGTCTTGGCCTTGGCGATGCCCTCGAGCTGCCGCTCCCGACGAAGCGCGGTTTCGAACTCGGCGAAGACACCGAGCATCTGGAGGAACGCTTTGCCCGCTGGAGTAGATGTGTCGACCGGTTGCTCGGTAGCGCGCAGGAACGCACCTCGTTCACGCACCTTGTCGACGATCGCTTCCAAGTCGCGAACTGATCTAGCCAGGCGATCGATGCGCGTCACCATCAAGGTATCTCCCTCGCGCAGAAATTCGAGGCAGAGAGTAAGCTCCTCGCGACCTTCGAGGGTCGTCCCGCTCTTGCGCTCGGCTCGGACGAGCGCACACCCAGCGCTGCGCAGCGCAGCCTCCTGGATGGCGCAGTCCTGATCTTCGGTGCTGGCGCGTGCGTACCCGATAATGCTTGTCATGGCCCTCTGTGTCTCGATAGGGTCTAGAAGATTACGAATTATATGTCTCGTTATCATGGGTCAACCCATATGAGACGGGTTACGTGCCTTCCCGCACCGTCTCTCTGAGGTATACTCGATTGAGACCTCCCATTGAAGCAGCGGTCCGATTGGAACACGGACCCTCTGGCCCGCCAACGTCGCCGCGGCTAGGAGGCCTTGGAGGAGATGACCTGCTTGACCGACACGATGCTGTTCACCGCTGGGAACCTCTTCACGAGTGACTACCTGACCCAAGGCATCACCGAGACTGCTGATTACGCCGCCGTTGACACAGCGGGTCTGGAGGTCGCGCTTGGCGCGCTGCTCGACGCCTTCCCTTATGCGACCCAGCCCAATGAAGCGCAGACCGAAGATGACCTGATCTGGCCGGTCCTCAGCACGCTGGGCTGGACCGATGTGCTACGTCAACAAAACCTGACCGTCGCCGGCCGAGAAGACGTTCCGGACGGCCTGTTGTTCCCCAACGCTGAAGCCAAGGCCCAAGCGAACACCGACCGGCAGGAGTGGCAGCGATATAGCCACGGCCTCGCGGTCGTCGAAAGTAAGCGCTGGGGCCGGCCGCTCGACCGCGCAGGGCGTCGCGACGAGGCCACCGCCCCCTCGACACAGATGCTGCGTTATCTGCGCCGTATCGATGACCTGACCCATGGGCGGCTACGTTGGGGCATCCTCACCAATGGCGGGCGCTGGCGGCTCTACTGGGCCGGTGCACGCTCGGTCTCAGAGGAGTTTCTCGAGATCGATCTTGCCCGCGTTCTCGGCCGCTCGGGCGATGACCTATTCGCCGACCCGCACGATCGCGAGCACTGGTTACGCGTCTTCGCGGTGATGTTCGGTCGTGCAGCGTTCCTCCCCGATGCGGGAGGCCTCACCTTCCATGGTCGTGCCCAGCGGCACGCGACCTACTACGAGGAACGAGTCGCCGCCAGCTTGGCGACGCTGGTCTTTACCGAGGTGTTTCCCGCCATCGCCTCGGCTATAGCCCGTGCAGCGCCGGCGACGCCGCTACAGGACGTACGCGATGCGAGCCTCGTTCTGCTCTATCGCTTGCTGTTCCTGCTCTACGCCGAGGATCGCGGGTTGCTGCCGATTCGCGATCGTCGATACGACGATTATGCGCTTCGCCCCCTGCGGGAGGAGATCGGGCGTCGGATGAGCCAGGGCGACGCCTTCTCGTCCAGTGCTGCGCCGATCTGGAACAAGATCAGCGACCTGTCACGGATGATCGACAAGGGGGACACCTCGGTCGGCCTGCCGCCGTACAACGGTGGCTTATTTTCAAGCGAGAAGACGCCCCTTCTCGAGAGCTTACGCATCCCCGACCAAGTAATGGCGCTGGCGATCGACGCGCTGTCGTTCGAGCGCACCGGGATGTTACGGCGCTACATCAACTATCGCGATCTGTCCGTGCAGCAGCTCGGCAGCATCTACGAACGGCTGCTCGAACATGAACTGACGATCGAGGGCGGTACGATCAGCGTCCGCCCCAACGCCTTCGCGCGCAAAAACACGGGCAGCTATTACACGCCGGATGCGCTGGTGCGGCTGATCCTCGACCAGACACTCGAGCCCTTGATTGCTGAGCGTCGCGACGCCTTCTCCAAGGCGCTAACTTCATTGCGCCCGGCCGACAGCGAGGACTCCCGCCGACGAGAACTGGAAGTTGCGGATCCCGCTGAGGCTATCCTTGCGTTGCGGATCCTCGACCCAGCGATGGGGTCGGGGCACTTCCTCGTGAGCCTGGTCGATAGGCTGACCGACCACGTCCTCGATGCCATGGCCGAGGTCGCCGTTGCAGGCGCCGCGCTCGACCATCGGTCGCCACTTGCCACCGAGATCGTCAAGACGCGCAACCGCATTCTGGGCAACGCGCGAGCCGCCAATTGGGCGATCGAGGAAGCGCAGCTCGACGATCGGCACATCGTTCGCCGCATGGTGCTGAAACGCTGCATCTACGGCGTTGATAAGAATCCGATGGCTGTGGAACTGGCGAAGGTGGCACTGTGGTTGCACACCTTCACCGTCGGCGCGCCGCTATCGTTTGTCGACCATCACCTGCGCGCAGGGGACAGCCTATTCGGCTTTTGGGTGCGCGATGCGATCGACAGCGCCAACAGCTGGGGCGGTGGCGAACTGCTCTATGCCGGCCCCTTGCGAGAAGCACAGTCGGCAGCGGCAGCGATGCAGATTATCGAGCGGCTGACCGATGCCGAGATCGCTGAGGCTCATCAGTCCGCTGATACCTTCTACGGCGTGCAGCAGCAGGTGGCGCCACTCGACGGCTTCATGGCGCTGCTCCACGCATTCGACTGGCTCAATTTAAAGGGGCGTGAGGACAAGGCAGCGGTGCGCGCTTGGCTGGACGGGGTGTTCGGGAACCCAATTGACATCGCGCGCGGTCGCGTAGAACCACTGCTGGAGCGGGATCGTCAGAACGGCGAACGGTTCGGCACGATCCTGTCTCGCGCCCGAGCGCTGGCCGAAGACGAACGCTTCTTCAATTGGCAGGTCGCCTTCCCTGGCGTCTGGACTGAATGGTCGGGCGGGGAACGCCGCGGCGGCTTTGATGCCGTGGTCGGCAACCCACCGTGGGATCGGATGAAGCTGCAACAGGTCGAATGGTTTGCTGCTCGCCGACCGGAGATCGCCCGTGCCACCCGTGCGTCTGATCGGGCACGAATGATTGCGATGTTGAAGGCAGATGGTGACCCGCTCGCCGCCGACTTTGCCTTGGCTGACGAGCGCGCGAGCGGCGCGCTGAGGATGGCGCGCACCACCTATCCGCTGTTGGGCCGTGGCGACGTGAACATCTACAGCCTGTTCGTGGAGCGGGCACACGCGCTGGTGAAGCCGGACGGCATGGTCGGGCTGTTGACACCTAGCGGCATTGCCTCGGATCTGTCGGCTGCGCCCTTCTTCCGTGGCGTCGCAACCGGCGGGCACCTCAAGGCCCTATTCGACTTCGAGAACCGAGGCGTCTTCTTCCCAGACGTCCATCGAAGCTTCAAGTTTGCTGCGATGGTATCCAGCCCCGGCCGGACCTTTGCAGCCGCCCTCTGCGGGTTCTACCTCAAAGACGTAGCTGAGATCGCCGACCCCGAGCGGTGCTTCGCCATCCCGTCGAGCTGCTTCGCAGCCGTTAACCCCAACACTGGCACCGCGCCCATCTTTCGCTCTCGGCGCGACATGGAACTGACCAGCGGCATCTATGCACGCCTGCCGGTGCTAGTGGACCGATCGGGCGATGGAGCAGTTGCGGCATGGCCAGTGCGCTATGCTCGCATGTTCGACATGACCAATGACAGCCATCTGTTTCGCACACGCTCAGAGCTGGACGAGCGTGAGGGCGCATGGCCCACCGGCGGAAACCGCTTCGCATCAGCTGCCGGCGCTTGGGTGCCGCTGTATGTCGGTCGGATGATCCACCAGTTCGATCACCGAGCTGCCTCGGTCATGGTGAACGCTGACAACCTGCACAACGCTGCATTCAGTGGCGACGTAACTCTCGTGCAGAAGACTGATCCGACCTTCCTGCCGGCCTCGCAATTCTGGGTGGCAACGAGCGACGAAGATCATAACCGACCGACGATCGCGTTCCGTGACATAGCGCGTGCCACCGACATACGAACGATGATCGCGTCTATGATACCGAGCAAGGCAGCCGGCAACACGGCACCACTGATCGTGTCGGACATGAGCTATGATCGGCAAGCGCTTTTGTTGGGCAACTTGAATAGTTTGGTCTTCGACTACGTTGCTCGACAAAAAGCGCAGAGTACGCACCTTAACTGGTATATTGTTGAGCAGCTCCCCGTTGCTCCACCCACTGCCTATAACATCCGCTTCGGTGATCGCACCGCCGCCGAGATCGTCCAGGCAAGCGTGCTAGAGCTCAGCTACACCGCACATGACCTCGCCCCGTTCGCGCGCGACCTTGGGCATGTCGATGCGAGCGGCGCCGTTCTGCCGCCGTTCGCGTGGGACGAGGAACGCAGGCTGCGACTACGCGCGCGGCTCGATGCCCTGTTCTTCATCCTGTACGGCGTCACCGATCGCGACGATGTACGCTATATCTTCTCGACCTTCCCGATCGTCGAGCGCGAGGAGACGGCGCGTTGGGGTCGCTATCGCAGCCGTGACCTGACGTTGGCGTGGATCAATGCTCTCAACGCCGGGCATCCCGATGCAGAGATCGACGGGTAATCGATGCGCTGCACAGCAGCGCGGTGCCTTACCGAAATTGGCTTACCGTTTTCGCCTTACCATTTCAGGCTTGATAACTCGAGGTCATGGTTGACGCGTCAACCATGACCGAGTCTTCGCTGACGTAGAAAGTGACGGAAAACAGCCATTCTCGATGACGGCCCATGTAGGGCAGAAATGCGCAAGGTTGATCTTTGCGATGTGAGCAGACCCCCGACCTGACCACATGTGATATGCTGGAGTGGCCCACACCTAAGGGCGCTGGGAGCGGCCCGCTTGGATGACCACTTCCCCGGGATTGTCACTCTGGAGGCGCGACGCCCAAAGCTTTATAGTCGAGCGGCAGGATCAACCACCCCTCCGCGTTGTATGTGCCTACGCCCTCTACGCCGCGCGCCTCTGCTTGGGCGGCATGCCTGACAATGCCAATCGCTGACCAAGCCTCCCATTCGGACCCCAGCCACTCGCGCGGAAGGACGCGATAATCGAGCACGACTGCGTCATAGAGCTCACCCGCGCGCTCCTGGTCCCGAGCAAACAGCACCACCTCGTATCCATCATCATCGCTGAAGTGATACATGCGCGTCGGCTTGGCCGGATGAGCTTGGATTGGCCGAACGCCCGGTGGAAGCACCAGCCAGCTACCGTCTTGCTGACGATGACCAACGCCGGGCACGTCAGCCTCGATCGCGGCGAGGTGATGATCTCCCGCCGGCCCGCCGAGAGGAGGTACGCGCTCCATGATCGTCAAAGGCGAGGTTGCGCTACTGCGAAAAGATGCTCGGTGCTCGTGACCAAGGCGGCGAGCATGATTGCCATCCCGCGCGAACACCACCGCCGAGAATGCGACTTGGTCGTTAATGTCGAATGCCGCGAGAACCATTACTCGTCCTCCTCGAGCTGGCCGGGCGTGAGGATGCGCCAGCTACCGTCAGGTTGGGGCTTGCCGACGCCGCAGATGCCGAGCGCAAGCGCTTCAACAAGCGCCGCACGGTTCATGCCGGGCCAGGCGGTGGCGCGCTGTTTCACCTCAAGATCAGGTAGCTCGTCGCTTAGTCGTGCGAGCCAGTCAGCCATGTAGATGTCGACGGCCTCGTCATAGCTCGCCGCGAATATGATCACCCCTGGAGTGCCCGCCCCGATAACCTCGAAAATGTGCATGTCTGTCTCTCGTTGTTGATGACGATCGACCTTGGTGCACCCCGAGCTTGGACGCGGGTGGGAAATGACGCGCAGAGCGGCTTAGGCGCGCGCCACAGCAGATCGGGGGTAGCAGGGCAACTGAGCACGTAGTTGCCCCCGAACGCGTTCTACGGCGTTCTACGGGGCTCTGTCAGGTCTCTCGTGTCGGGCGCACGTTATTGCCCTGTGATCATCTCCCAGAACTCTCTTGCGCCCCCAACCATGCTACGGGACATCGTCAAGCGCCTGCTACCCAGACGATCATCTCGCCGCCGCGCAGCCTTGAACAGGTAGTTGGCGTAGGCAGCACGCTCACGTGTGAATTGGCGACCATGCACCGCTCGCGGCATAGGCGCATATCCCTTGAGACCATGCCCAGCAGCCCGCGCCGCGGCATCCATGATCTTCCGGTCGTCGCCAGGCTCGAAGCTCACCGCGGCACCATGGACATGCAGGATCGTCGGAGCGTTCGTCTTTTGACTCCAGCCTTCGATGATAAAGAACCAGTCGAGACGCGGACGGACGAGCCTGTCGAACTCTTTTCGCATTCGGTCACGCATCATCACGCGCGGGTCCTTACCAGCTGCTATCCAAGCGGCTTCTAGATCCGAATGGATGTGAATGTTGAAGGTCTGCACCGCCCAGTTGTTCATCGCCATGATCGCGAGCTGAACCTTCATCCACCCAGACAGATCGTCCCAGTGCGGCATGGGCCGGCCATTCGCTTGATTGCGTATGGGGAACCTGGTCAGCGTCAGCCCCGGCTTGGTCTCGGGTTTACCACCATATACTGATAAGGGCTCTACTGGCTCACGATATAGGTGATGGAACAGCTCGGACGTTAGGCGTGTTCGCCGCAGAATCCTGTAGATTTTGCGGTCTCGGTTGAGCCGCTTGGCTTCCCGCCCGCGAGCGGCCCGACTTCCACTTTTTCGATGGGCGTTCAAGGAGCTGTCCCTGAATTATGCATAACGGGCGGCTCGCTATCGCACCGCCCGGCGAAACTCCACAATCATCGATGTTGAGTCGGTGGAGAGGGCGGAGACGACGCTGGTTGAGCTCACCGCAGCTGACACTTACCTCTGCTACAAGGACTGCTACAATTCACTGCTGCAGCGATACGTATAACTCGTTGAAATTGCTCAACATTTTGGTGATGGCTGGGGCGGCAGGATTCCACGCCCCAGACAAGGCACAGTTAAGTGCTTGATTTTACTGACATGCAGAAACCGTCTGCACAGCCCGTTGCTACAGTGAATTGGCACAGTCCGCAAACGGTGTTTTCATACCTGTTTTGGTGCTCTGATTCGCCCGGAGACGCACAATCGGCGGCGTGCAGGCTGGGAGTCAGCTGACGCATTCGAAAACGCCCTATTAAGCGTTCCGGCCAGCCCCGCGAGGTGATCCGATCGACGACGTCAGGCGTTCCTTGCCGCATGAAGACAATTCGCTTTCCCGACGGCACAACCGTCCCTGCGCTCGGCCAAGGCACTTGGATGATGGCGGAGGATGATGGCCGGCGGTCGCAGGAGATCGCTTCGTTGCGCGAGGGGCTATCACTCGGCCTCACGCTGATCGACACCGCCGAGATGTATGCCGACGGCGAGTCCGAACGCCTCGTCGGCGAAGCCATCGCGGGTGCGCGCGATGATGTGTTCCTTGTCAGCAAGGCCTATCCGCAGAACGCTTCACGCGACCGGCTGCCCCGCGCGTGCGAGGCGAGCCTCGAACGGCTCGGCACCGATCGGCTCGACCTCTACCTGCTGCACTGGCGCGGCAATGTGCCGCTGGCCGAGACGGTCGAGGCGATGGAGCGGCTCGTCGCGGCAGGCAAGATCCTGCGCTGGGGCGTCAGCAATCTCGACATTGCCGATATGGAGGAACTGATCGCCAGCGGTGGCGATAGCTGCCAGACCGACCAGATCCTCTATAATCTGACGCGGCGCGGTCCCGAATATGACCTGATCCCTTGGCTGGCGCGACGCCGCATGCCGATCATGGCCTATAGCCCCGTCGAACAGGGCCGACTGGTTTCCCACCCCGGTCTCGCTGAACTCGCTGCGAAACGTAACGCTACGCCTGCACAGCTTGCGCTCGCTTGGCTCCTTTCGAGGGACGGCGTCATCCCCATTCCCAAGGCTGGATCAGTGGACCATGTCCGCGAGAACCGCGCGGCGTTGGACGTCGACCTTTCCGACGCCGACCTCAAGCAGCTCGATTCCCTGTTCGCACCACCTCGCACATCCGAGCCGCTGGCTATGCTGTAAGGAGGCGAGGCGGAGACGACCCACATGCGGTCGTTCACCTGCCTAAAAGCAAATCCCGGTAGCGGACGTTCATTCAGGCAACTCTCACTTCCAAACCATCGGTATATCCCGATTAGAATTGACAGGCTAGACCTATCGGATAAAGCCGATGAATGGATACACCTGATGCGCTAGCGGCGCTCGCCGCGCTTTCCCATCCGACACGCCTGGATGCGTTTCGGTTGCTTGTGCGGCATTCCCCTGACGGTTTGCCGACAGGCGCGCTCGTGGAGGCAAGCGGGCTTATGCAGAGCACCTTTTCGACCCATCTCGCGGTACTGGCAAAGGCCGGCCTCGTGTCCGCCGAGAAGCGCGGACGGCAGCAGATTCAGCACGCCCGCCTCGATACCCTGCGACAGCTGATGACTTTCCTTGCCAAGGACTGCTGCGAGGGCCGTGCTGAGCTGTGCGAGCCGCTGATCGCCGATCTGACCTGCTGCTGAGAGAGCCGACATGCCGACCGACATCGTCATCTATCACAACCCCGATTGCGGGACGTCGCGCAACACGTTGGCGATGATCCGCAATGCCGGGATCGAGCCGCACGTCGTCGAATACCTGAAGACGCCCCCGTCGCGCGCGTTGCTGATCGAGCTGATCGAGCGGGCGGGGCTGACGCCGCGCGCGCTGCTGCGCGAAAAGGGCACGCCCTATGCCGAGCTTGGCTTGGGCGACGAGAGCCTGTCTGACGAGGCGCTGCTCGACGCGATGATGACGCATCCGGTGCTTATCAACCGGCCGCTGGTGGTGACGCCGCTCGGCGTGCGGCTATGCCGGCCGTCCGAGGTCGTGCTCGATATCCTGCTTGAGCCGCAGCGCGCGGCGTTCGCTAAGGAAGACGGCGAGCAGGTCGTCGACGCCGCCGGGCAGCGGGTGCGCTGATGGCAACGCTGGCAAGCGAGGCGCAGCGGCCCGGTATTGGGACGTTCGAGCGATACCTCTCGATCTGGGTGGCGCTCTGCATCGTCGCCGGGATCGGGTTGGGCCATCTCCTGCCCGGTGCATTTGCTGCGATAGCGGCGACCGAGGTGGCACGGGTCAACCTTGTGGTCGCCGGCCTCATCTGGCTGATGATCGTGCCGATGCTGCTCAAGATCGACTTCCGCTCGCTCGGATCGGTGCGCCAGCACTGGAAAGGCGTTGGCGTCACGCTGTTCGTCAACTGGGCAGTGAAGCCGTTTTCGATGGCGGCGCTCGGCACCTTCTTCCTTGGCTAACTGTTCGTGCCCCTGCTGCCCGCGGGCGAGATCCCCTCCTACATCGCCGGGCTGATCCTGCTGGCCGCCGCGCCGTGCACAGCCATGGTCTTCGTCTGGTCGAACCTTTGCGACGGGGAGCCGACATATACGCTGAGCCAAGTGGCGCTGAACGACGTACTGATGGTCTTTCTGTTCGCGCCGCTGGTCGGACTGCTGCTCGGCGTCGCGTCGGTGACGGTGCCGTGGGACACGCTGCTGCTGTCGGTCGCGCTCTACATCGTCGTGCCGGTGATCGCGGCGCAGGTCGTCCGCCGGGCGGTGCTCGCATCGGGCGGACAGGCGGCGCTCGATCGGGTGCTGGCGACGCTCGGCCCGGTATCGCTTGTTGCGCTGCTCGCGACGCTGGTGCTGCTGTTCAGCTTTCAAGGCGAGCAGATCCTCGCCCAACCCGCCGTCATCGCGCTGATCGCGGTGCCGATCCTCATCCAGGTCTATCTGAACGCCGGCATAGCCTATTGGCTTTCGAAGCGGCTGGGTGTCGCCTGGTGCGTCGCAGCGCCCGCTGCACTGATCGGTGCCTCGAACTTCTTCGAGCTGGCGGTTGCCGCTGCCATCAGCCTGTTCGGACTGAAGAGTGGCGCCGCGCTTGCTACCGTCGTCGGCGTGCTGGTCGAGGTTCCGGTGATGCTCAGCGTCGTCGCCATCGTGAAGCGGACGCGCGGATGGTATGAAGGAGCAAGCGCATGAGCCGCCTGCGCACACTGACCGACGCCGACCATCTGCCCGCGCTCGATCCCACCTTCGTCATCCGGCGACCCGCTGCGGGACTGGGCGAGGATCAACCGCCGCCGCGCATCCTCCTCATCTACGGCTCGCTGCGGGAGCGCTCCTTCTCGCGCCTCGCGGTTGAGGAGGCGGCCCGGCTGCTGCAACTGTTCGGTGGCGAGACGCGCATCTTCGACCCACGCGATCTGCCACTGCCCGGTCAGGTGCCCGGCGATGACCACCCCGCCGTCCACGAACTTCGCGACCATGCGCTCTGGTCGGAGGGCATGGTCTGGTGCAGCCCCGAACGGCACGGCCAGATCACCGGCATCATGAAGGCGCAGATCGACCATCTGCCGCTCGAGATGAAGGGCATGCGCCCGACCCAAGGCCGCACGCTCGCGGTCATGCAGGTCTCGGGCGGCTCGCAGTCGTTCAATGCCGTGAATACGCTTCGCTTGCTCGGGCGCTGGATGCGGATGTTCACCATCCCGAACCAGTCGTCGGTTGCGATGGCCTACAAGGAGTTCGACGAAGCCGGGCGCATGAAACCATCCGCCTATTACGACCGGATCGTCGACGTGATGGAGGAGCTAGTTCGCTTCACGGTCCTGCTTCGCCCGCACGCGACGCAGCTGGTCGACCGATATTCCGAGCGGAAGTCTGCCGGGATCGCCTACGCAGCTGAGGACCACTCGGCCATCGCGATTAGGCCGCAGCCGGTTGCGACGTCGTGACATTCGTCGCCTCGCTTTGACCCAATGTCGGTCGTTCGCCTCCGGTTGAAGGCGTCCCTAAAGCGGTCGCTCATTCAAGTGAAACGATGCGGCAGGAAGTGGGCCGATTGTGGAATGTCGGCTTTGAGCGGAGATTGAGGAAAGCCAGACATCGCGGGTTGCGCATGCCAGGCACACTCGCACGCAACTACTCGAGATCGGCGACTTGCTTGAGGAACTGGCGCCTTCCTCCAAAGGCGGGGTGGCGCACCGGCACGTGAGGATATCCGCACCGCTTAAGTGCAGTCGCCGCGTCGTTGCCGACCGTAACGATCCGCTTAGGCCGGAGCAATTTCACTAGGGTATGTAAGTGCGGTACACAAACCTCGCGCTCGGTCGCGTTATGCCGCCGGTTAGAAAGGGGCTCTGAGGGACGATGCGGATGAACGGGAACCACATTCCAGAGAAACACAGGCCGCTCTATACTGCTTAGCGCTTCCCAGACGGCACCGGCTGTCATCTCCTTCGCCGGACCTGCCCGCGTTGCAGGACGCAACCGGTCTGCCACCCCGAATCGACTACCATGCGCATGCAGATGCGTATCATCAGTCATAGCTAGACCAGTTCGGCGTCCTCCGTTGTGGCCTAGCTCGAGCCCGATCCAAAGATCGGCTACACCGGTATCAGCAGCGGCCCCGAGGACGTGCCGCAGATTGGACGCGCGAATCGTCGGGGCGTCCTGAAGATCGAAAGGATCATAACGGTCCGCATAAGGGTTGAAGCAGTCGTTCATCCGAAGCGCAGCGATAGCTCCGACGAATTCATCCACCGCCGGCGCGATGCTCACTTCAACGCCCGATAGGTAAGGCGATGCCGGATCATGTCGGCAACGACCACGCCGCCCTTGTTTTTGCGGAGTTCGCGAAACACCTCGAACCCTCGGATGATCGCCTCCTCCCACGTCCAAAGAGGCCGGGCTTCCACTTCATAGCCTTTAACCATTTGCCGGATTGTCTTCAGCAGACCGTAGTCGAGCCCCGTTACGCCTTCAAACGCGTGATGCCGCAGCCCGTGTGCGAAAATCCAGTTGGAAATGCCTTCCTCTGTGATGATCGCCCGGGCCCCGTCCTGCTGCTCGTCGATTTCTGGGCGGCTCTTGCGCTTCAAGCGGAGCAGAGACCGCATCACCGGTGACCAGCCGAGGAAGGCGACGTAGGAGAGATGGAATACGTCGTGATAGCGGTAGTCGTCGGGTACCACCGCATTGTCGGTGAGCCGATCGCCAATGTTAATACCGTGCCATTGCTGGATAACGTACGGCGCGCCGTTCGGTGTCAGCTTCTCCCGAAAAGTAATTTCCATCCGCCTCGGGAGCTGCTCGTCGGCATCGAAGTCGTTGTCGAACGGCTCACCCCAAGTGCGAGCGCTAGGGAAACGGTCGAGCGACTTGGCGAGGCTGAACTGAGCAGCTTCGTCGAGGCTGAGGTGAGCGATATCCGCCGCGGCGATGAGCCCGCGCAGTATCTCGACCAACACCTGGATGATCCTCTCGCGCTCGGCATTCGGGCCGCGACCAATTTCAACGAGGGCGCCGACACGACCAGCCAGAACAAGCAGCCGACGCTCGACTTGCCGGCCGCTTGCCGGCTCGCCGAAGTTCCGTCCGGCCTCCTGGAGCGCGGTGAAAGTACGGGGGCGATGCTGCGATCCTTTGAAGCCCCAGCCGCGGCTCTGAACGGCACGCGCAGCGAGGTCCGACAATTTTACCGGGACTAGCTTCGCGACGTTGGCAAAGTACCAGAGCACATCGCCCAACTCCTCGACTGAGGAAGCGCGGTAGGAGAGATAGGCGCGCTTATCCCGCTGCTTCTTCTTCACCTCGCTGAGCAAGCTTCCGGTTTCTCCAAACAGGCCCATCATGAGAAAATCACGCGCAGCGTCGTCCCTCAGACCTGTCCGGTTCAGCCCTCCAGCATAGCGTTGATACTCGTCGAGCATCAAATCGCCGGTGAAGTTGCGGCGCGGCGCCAACTGTCGCCGCACCTGGTCAAGACCCATCAATGCAGTCATCGGATGACCTTTGCCTTAGCGACGGCCGGAGCGGATCCATTCGTGCTCACTTCAAGCTGGGTCTCCACAGCCTTTGGAGGTGCCTCGCTCTTCCCAGACGGTGTGCCGGTCCATTTGTTGACGACGGATCCCAGCATCATCGATCCGAACAGCAGAGCGAAGCATAACGCCCAGAGCTTTACCGCGATGGTCGCGCTCGACGCTGAAATCACGCCTTTTCGCCTGTCGTTTGAGTACCGTCCCCAGGTAAGACGCATGCTGAGGACGATGGCCAGGGCAATTAGCGCCGCCACCGCAGGTTGCACCAACCCTGCCTTGGCGATGGTGTCCCAGTCTGAAGGCAAAGTCAGCACCATGATCAGCACGGCGAGCGCGAAAGGAATCGCGGCAACTGTGATCCACCTCGCCCGGTAGTTACGACCTGTTCTACGAAGTCTCGCCTTTTCTCGAGGCAGCGGATCGCTGGGATTACTCATGAGCAACGGCTCCCGTTGCAAACTGCGCAGCCGATGCACTCCTTGGCGAGCATTCTCGAACCCCGAAGGCCAGCAATGCGCCTAGGATAAGGGCGCTTGCCCAGCGCATGACAGTCTGCTCGCGCTCGAGCGAGCGGATGCGGTCGTCCAGCTCGGACTCGACGTCCTCGATCTTGTTCTTCAGCCCTTTCAGCGTCTCGAATTCGCCGGCGATTGCCGAGATTGCTTCCGGCTCGATATGAAAAAGCGGCTTCTTGCTGTTGCCCTTTCCATACGGCTTCTCTGTCTCCTCGTCGAGATCCGCAAAGAACACCTCAAAGAGAACCTGACCGGCTCGGAGGTGAACCTCACTCGGTCCGGCGTTGTAGACAGCTAATACTAGCCGGCCGTTGTACCCGGGATCGATGTGAAACCCGGATACATTAATCAAACCTTTGAATTGAAGCTCTCTGGCTCTGAGAGCAACAAGAGCGAACGCGTCCCTTGGAACGCATACGGCTTCATGCGTCAGCAAGAACGCGAACTGACCGGGAGGAATCCGGAAGGCGCCTCCAGGCGTAAGCCCGCGAATGCTTTTGGGATCGCAGTCGCTGACTGGCGTGACGTAGGCCTCGAGCCCCATCGTCAAGTTGTAGGAGGCTGCCTTCAATCGGTCCTCGACCAGTTCGTATCCGCCAGGATCTGCGTTGGTCTCGGCCTCAGGCTCCCAAAAAAGGCCATGCTCCTTGTGTCGGGTGCGAATCCGTTGAGCAGACCAGAAGCCGCCTCTCGGTCCCTGATCACCCTTTTCGCCCTTCAGGAACTTTAGCACCGCTAAAACGCCTCCCCGCGCCCGTGCTGCCTCTTGTCAGCTTGGCCCGTAAGTGATTAGGCGGCCGGGAACAACTGCCCCTGAACCGGCTGCCTGCCTCCCCTGAACTCCGGGCTTCTCATCGGAATCTGCAGCTTCCACCGTGGCGGGAAAAAGGGAGCAGGCTCCACCCGAGCAGAGGGCCGATACAACTGCTTGATGCGAGTGCGCCCGCTGACGCCCGGCACCTCGGGATGCGCAACCCGCGCATATTTCGAGATCTCGCAAAAGATGTTCTGACAGTCGATAGGCTGCAGTTTGCGCCCGAAAAGTCCCTTGAAGTTGATCCCGCGCGCGGCGAATTCATCGTCCTGCACGTCGACCATGTATTCGATCACCTCTCTCGCGGAGCGACCGTCGGCGTGCTCGAAGCACTTGGCAATACCGTCAAGCGCGCCGGGGCCAGCGACGACGAAATCCGCTTCCGAGAGATCGAGCAGGTTCGAGTAATTAAGGTCGATCGCATATTGAAAGGCGAGGAATGGTCCAAGGCCGGGATACGGACTAAGCAATTCGTACACCTCCGCGAGGCTCCTCGCGCGCTCCACCCGAGCGGACAGTCCGTCGTCCATCATTCGCGCGAGGAGCGCCAGATGGTTGGCGTGCTTGCGTGCGTGGCCCAGCTGAGGTGAGGGCATAATGTAAGCCGCCGAGTAGATGCGGGCACCGTTAGCCATGGCCCGATCGAGCAGCGCGCTGACGGCGTCAAGATCGATGCTCTGCCAGGAGACGGGCCCCAGTTGCGCCTCGATAAGCTCCCAGGTCTCGATCTTGTTGAAGATCTTGAACAGCAGGGTTCGGAAGAAGAGCTCCGCGGGCGCTTGGGAGCGGCCTGGCCGATACTGCACCTCCCGGATCAGATACTGGCTGACCCGGTCTGCGGCGCGATAGGTGTTGGTGAAGCGGTAGGCAGCAAGGATCGGATCGTCTGTCCACGGCCCTTGTGGCTGAGCCAAGCGGCGCTCGTAGACGGCGTGACGCTCCGCGGCAAAGTTCCAATAGCTATCGTAGACGGGGGTAGGGGTCATGATTTCCTGAGATCGGCGGCTCACTGTGAGAGATGTGAGCTGCGCTATCGCAGGACAGCCACGGTCCTGTCTACTTTAGTGATGCCCAGTGCGTCGGCTTGGCGACATAACCGCGCTCCGGGTGGCTGGTCGCCCAAGCCTCGAAAGCTTGAGCGCGCGCCGGTGCGAACCGGCACTTATGGCCTGGGCCCTTCTTGATGAGATCCCGCAGCTCCTCGGGAATCTCCCGCGCGTTCACTCCGAAATAGGCGAAATCCTGCGCTATCAGCACGCGATCCGTCTTACTGGTATCCCGCTCCAGGTTCTTCTCGTTGCAGCTACCGTCCGCGTAGCTGTGGAAGGAATAAGCTTGGATGAAAAGGCCCGAACTTGGGTCTCGGCTGTAGATGTTGTCTCCGAACCGATCGATCTTTCCCGGCGCCTCCATATCCGGGCGCTTGGCGCGAAACCGCCGATCCCTCCAATAACGCGCGAAATCCGTGATTTCCCCAACTCTCATCCAATAGATCATGTGTCGATCAAATCCGGTCGAGGCGGCGCCGGTACCAATGATCAGATCGCCCAGCCTTGCCGCTTTGCGGATGTCTGGCTTGCATCCGGCCAACGTGCACGGGCCATGAAATGGATTCGGAGCAAACCCGTAATCATGTTCTATTACATAGCTGTAAACGGTCATGTCTTAGCATCCACCGTGCGTGCCTTTCGGCTTCGGCATCCTGGCACCGGATGGTCCTCGATGTTGCGGGACCCCGCAAATCGCGTCTCGCACACGATCCCTTTCCCAAGGCACGGTGTCGGCGCCGTAGTCCGCGAGAGAAGATGCGTTTCCGTCAGCGCCCGATCCCCAGACGCCAACTACGCGGCAGCCGCGCTTAACGACCTCCGTTAACTCTGGCTCGAGTTCGGCCTCGGTGAGGCCCGGCGTCAGTACGACAACGCAGACAGGCGCAAGCGGTGGCGCCTCAGTACCCTCATCGCCCTCGTCAACCTCATGTCGCTCGGTTCCAGCCTCGGCGGGCATAGAAGACCCTTCCCCGGCTTCATCTCCGGCGTCTAGATCCTCAAGCGCCTCGACGACCTCGCACTTGATATCATCGAGCAAGCCTTCAAGTTCGTCCCGCGACTGCCCCATAACGCTAGAATGAATATAGACCTTCACGATCACAGCCTCCTGAGTATCGGCGCCTTGATGGCGCATGCCTACCGCCTGCGACACAGCGCGCGCTCAGGAAGATTGCTTTACTCCACCCACTGTGCGAATCTGTGTTACCCACACAAGCTCGGCGAAAACGCCAGCTGTGTCAACATGTGTCATTAGCACGGATTAGCATGAAGCAGTTTGAAGTCAGACTTGTCGAGGCCGTTAAGCGCAAGCGGGAGGCGGACGGCCTCAGCCTTCGGGCTTTGTCGGCCGTCGTAGGTATAAGCTTTTCCACTTTGGCTAGAATCGAACGTGGTGAAGGTCTCCCGGACAATAACTCTAAGATTCGCTTGCTCGAATGGTTGGGGCCCGCTGCCGATGAGGAGGGGCTTCGCTTGGAGAACGTGGCCTTGGTGCACTTCCGAGCGGGAAAGAATGTTCAATCAGGTACTATACAGGCGCTTTTGCAGGCCGCCGAATGCTTGAAACGGAACTCTGGTCTTTCGTACCTGGAGCACACGCCTGCTGTCGTTGCTGACAGCGGAGCTCTCTCGCTTTCGAAGGAGGAACTAGAGCGAGTCGCTGAAAGTTTTCGCGAAGACCTGGGGCTCCACGACGAACAACCATTAGACTCACTTCTTTTGGAAATTGAAGGAGTTGAGATAGTACGCCTGCGCCAAAGCGAATGCATAGGTTCTATCACGCGAGAAAAGCTCAGCTCAGATGCATGCGGGGAGTGGTCCGCGATGAGCGTTCCGCTTGATCTGTCTCATGAGCGGTGGTCAGTATTGCTAAACGATTGCCATAGTATAGAGCGACAGCGCGTCACGCTTCTTGAAGAGATCTGGCACATCCTTCTCGGCCATAGGCTAACCAAGATTGCGAAGGTGGCAGAATCTTATGGGCGGACTTATGACAGCGCCGAAGAGCACGATGCTTACTACTTGGCTTCGGCTACCCTGCTCCCGCGCAAAGCCATTTGTGAGGCGGTCATAAACCGCCGCAGCTCTTCAGAAATAGCCAATCAGTTCGGAACCTCACCTGAACTGGTGGACTATCGCATCAAGAGGCTCGGCCTTTGGCGCGACCATCGGGGGAAGCGGGTTGCTTTGGCTCAGAATTGACATCATCGGGCACTTTCTCGCTCATCGTCACTTCGACGGTCCGCTTCACTGGCCGCCAACTCTAATCGGCAAAATGTGCGCTCTTCAGCGCGGCTGATAACCAAAGCGGTGTCGGCTTTCGGGATCAATTCCGGGACGTCCGAATGGCCAAGATTGGGGCGCATTCCTGACCGGCAGCTGATGCCAGTACCTGCCCACCGGCTCATGGGCCGCTAGCCGCCAGTCCGATTTTGGACCGCCACCACGCGATAGCTGCCGTTAGTGCGAGGTATCCTCGAACGACGGGCAACAACCAGTTTAGGTCATTCCGCGACGGGCGTGTGAACGGCCGGTTGCACTCGAACCGGCCGCTCGCCTGCGGTCAGGCTGCTGTGCAGCAGGCAGCAACTTCAGTCGTGTCACGGACTATCAAATGGCCCGAAGCTGTCCTTCGTTTTCATGGGTCCGCGGGCGGGTTTATGCGGGTATGGTGAAGGGGAGGGCTTGTTCAGTGTGGGGAGTCGAACGACGGTGGGGTGGGTGACGGCATGACGGTGACGATGAAGGATAGGTTCCCGCGCGCTAGCGCGGCCTATCCCGACCTGATGCCTTGGGGCGGCCCGTTCGACTGGGCGGATCCTGTCTCGAAGGCGATGGCGATCATGCTCATCCAGCTTCAGAACCGGTTCGCTTTGGAGGGGCAGCGGGAGTTCCTCGACTACTGCGCCGCAGTCGGCGACGACGTCGGCGCGATGGTCGAGGACCGGGTCGTCGGATACGAGCCCGACACCGTCGACGAGTATCGCCTGCTCTTCGCCCTGAAGCCGATGGAGCTCTGCTTAGTCTGGGGCTTGAACGGCCAGTGCCACGGCTGGGCGATGTGGTCGCTGGCCCGCAACGTTGACCGTGACGACCGCGTCTTCAACACCGCCTACTCATTCTTCGCGCCGGATTCGCAGGCCGCACCCGAGTTCAGGGATCTTGCGATCGCCAACCTGCCGCGCTGGACCGCGGCCTTCTTCATGCTGGCGCGGAAATTCGGTGGTGTCGACGACGTCGCGCGACGAATTGCGCCGATGTGCTGGGATTTGTCGGAGAATATGCTCAGGGCGGGGGTCGACGTGGGGCAGTGCCTGGAGGCGCTGACGTCCCTGACTAATTGGGCGAGCAACGCAGACGAACCGCAGGCGGAGGCATGGGTGAAGTATCTGCTCGGACTCTGGTCCTGCGAAATGCCTGACGCTAACCGCGCCCAGATCGGCATCGTCATGATGAGCCCGGCGCACCGTTTCACGGGCCGCGATCCCCAAGAGTGGGCCGACGAGATGCTCGAACGTTGGTCGCACGTCCTGATCGAGCACATGGAGTTGCAGGTACTGGCGGCTTCTCTAAGGACCATCAAGGATTGGCGGGACAGACGTGATCGCATTCTGTCCTCGGCGGTCGAACTGTCGCGCTCATACCGCGAGCAGTCGGGCGACGACGAGACGGTCGCGCTGCAGGCTCTCGAGAGTCGGGTCTCCATTATCCACCCGCTCATCTGGTTCCTCACCGAGCGTGGGGAGGTCGACGACGTGCTCGACGTCCTCGGTGCTTGGTATGTGAAGGAGGGCGAGCGAACCTGCGACGGCGACGTCCTGTTCGTCGCGTCCGGCCACATGAACGGCGTCGTCTACCTCTGGCCCGGTGGGCGGCTGGCGTTGCCGCGCGGAGAAGGTCCGACCACCTTCGACGCGGTTCTGGCGGCATCCTCGCTCGCGCAGCGTGAATACCACCGCGCCACCGGGGTCGGCGACGACATGCCCGACATCGACTTCCGCCGGATGGGGCAGCCCGACGAGGCGGCTGGCCCCGGCTTTGAGGCCGCGGCGCGCGCGCACTTCGAACCCGCGCGCTTGGCCGCCGCGCTTCCGGGCCGGTTGATCCGTTCGGTGGTCACCGTCCCGTCGCTGCCCGCCCCGGTCCTCGCGTTGCTCGCGACCGAGGGGGGCGTCATCGCGGCCGAGGAGGTCAGCCTCCGCCAGCCGCTTCCTGTCCGACCTATCGGTCGCGTGGCAGTCTGGCAGGGCGGGACGATGCACGAGGGTTTCGAGGTGGAGGCGCTGGAGCGCGTCGCCGCCCTCGCCGGCTGGAAGATCGACGTCAAAGGCGGCGACGTTGCCGCCTTCGAGCGCTTCTACGCCGATCTGGCTCCGGACCTGCTGTGGGTCATCGGCCATGGCGAGCATTCCCCGCACCGTGTCGAGGGTTCGGGCCTGGTGATCGGCGAAGAGCTCGTCACGGCCGAAAGGCTGCGCGGGCTGGCGCCTGCGGGTGAGGGCCGGCGACTGCTTGTGCTCAATGTCTGCAGCGGCGCGACGGCTCAGGTGCGGGGCGGAATGGCGCGCATCGGGATCGGTCAGGAGCTGACGGGTCCGCGGCAGCAAGTGGCAGCGCATCTATGGCCGGTGGGTATGTATGCCGGGCTGGCGTTCGGCGCGAAATTCGCGCTCGAGCTGTCCGCGGTTCCCGCCCCGGAGGCCTATGCGCGAACGGTCGCCGGGATGCGCGATCCCGCGGCGCTACGCGCCGATCTCATTAGCCGGCTTGGATCCGGGCTGGCGATCCACGAACGGCTTGCGCATCAGGACGCCCAGATCAGTAACGTGATGGCATGGGGCGCACCGGTGCTGCTGACATGAACGTCGTCCCGATCCGCGGAAGTGAGATGACAGGCATGCCAAGGCGCGCCTGTGGCGCTAAGACATTCTGATGGCGACCTCACTGACAGACGACCTGCTGTTGCAGGACTTGGTCGAGCAGCGGCTGGAAACGCCGTCCGTCGAATACAAGGCTTGGATGTCGCTTTCGGAGAATGAGGCCAAGGCGAAAGTTGCACGGCACCTCTGCGCCCTGGCGAACTCCGGGGGCGGGTACCTCGTGTTCGGCTTCGACGATGACGGCAAGCCGAGCGAGCCGCATCCTGCCGACCTTTCGGGCTATTCGCAGGATCTGCTCAATGGGATCGTTGGGAGCTACCTGCAGCCCGCGTTCCATGTCGCGGTGCACGCCGTCACGGCGGCGACTGGAAGGACCTATCCAGTCGTGCGCGTGCCCAGTCACGGCGCCCAGCCGGTCTGCGCCAAGCGCGACGGCCCGCAGGACGCGAAAGGCCGGACGGTCGGGATTCGTGCCGGCATGCATTACATCCGCGAGCAGGGCCCCAAGTCCATCGCCATTGACTCGCCCGAGCGCTGGCGGGATGTGCTTCACCGCTGCGTGTTGGCGGAGCGCGACGCGCTCCTTGGGTCAATCGGCAGGCTCTTCCAGCAACCACGCCGGGAGACACTGTCGTCGTCGCTCGCACCGTTCGTCGACGAAACATTGGTAGGATGGGCCAAGGTCGAGGCGCCGGAGTGGCCGGTCGACCCCGCGCAGAATCGGGTCGCTTTCGGTTTCAGGCTTAGCGCGCCGGATGGCAGTGCACCGAAGGCGCTGGACGTGGGCACTTTGCAGGAGCGGATCCGCTCAGCCTCAGCCCGAGCGGCGGACGAAGTCAACGATGGGCTTGCGGCGTATGGTTCTGGATGGCGGATGGACAGGCGTCCGACCGTCGCAGTGTTCGGGGAAGTTGAGGGCTACTTCTGCCGCGCGGCAGCCGTCGACGCCAGCGATCTGCCATCGATCTGGCAGGTGACCGCCGAGGGCATGGGCGCGGACGTTACGATCCTGCCCGAGGACTCCGCCTACCTCCGCCAGTCCGTCGAGGGGCGCGGGTCGCGGCGCTGGCCCGCGGGCGCCAAGCTGTCGCCACGCTTCCAGATTCAGGGTGTGGCGCAACGGGTGGCGTTCGTCCGGAACCTCGCCGCGTCCTACCCCGACGCCACGGACTGCGAGTTACTGATAGACTATTCCGGCCTGGAGGGCCGCAACGTGGAGGAGCCTGCGGCGGGCCGTTATTTCAGCCGGAGCTACGTCGCGGCGGTGCCTGCCAGACGCTTCGCGACGACTCTCCCGGTAGAGGCGTTGGTGGCTGACCCCGACAGCGCCACCGCTGCCCTGCTGGGGCCCATGTTCCGCCTTTTCGACGGGTGGGATATCAATCCGGATTATGTTCGCTCCGAGCTGGCTAGAGACCGCTGACTTCGGGATTCAGCCGTGCGGCGGGGGGCGCTCGATCACCAAGAAGGTTGCCCAGCATCGCAGCTTGCGACAGGCGTTGTGCAGTTCGGTTTAAGCCGCTCAATTGCCTCCTTTCGCCGCTTCTAAGCCTAAAACTGCCAGCAGCTACCCGCCAAGGCTTGCCCATTCGCAGGTACGGCACCGGCGGACGCCTGAAGGTCCGCTCCTGCTACAAGCTGTCGTTCAATGCCCCCCTAGGAGCGGCTGCAAGGTTCCATAATAATCAGTCGTTCCCGCTACCGCTCAAGCAGATGAACGAACGGCAGGTTTCGGGATCACTCCAGATGAGGCTGTACGGCCGATATGCGGGCGCTTTGTTGAAGGGCAGATACTGCTCAACCAGCCCTGCCGGTTTGGGGCCAACAGCAGACTGGCCGGTGATGGGGAGCAGGCGTCGAAAGCCGACTTTCAACCGACACCAGGTGTCGACCAGCAATTGGATCGGCGGCACAACAAAAACCGGCTCTCCAAGCTTTCGGGCACTGCCGTGCTCCTGTATGTCCGTAAAACATCTGTGTTGGAACAGATACCTAGCAGCTTTAAGCAGGGATTGCCTCGCCGGCACTTGCGTGTTCAACCTTCGCAAAAAGGCCATCGAAGCTCATGTGGGGAGTGCAACGTGATGCTTCTGCCTGTCACCAAAGCGCAGTAACCTTAGGTTCAGTTCGACACTCTAGGCTCCTGCCGCTGAAAGGTGTGCGCATGCGAGGATCTTTATTCGTTTTGGCGGGCGCGGGGATTATTGCCCCCGCCGGGTCTGCCGGGGCACAGGACTTGAACACGCTCGATCGGCACCTAGAACAGCAAAGTTGGCAGCGCCTTCAAGATCATCAGAACCGCTCACGCAGGATGCCGCCGCGCAAGGCCGCGGTGCCGCGGCAAACAAACAAACTGCAGGCGTGCAGTGAGGCTCATGTTCCGGACGCCGCCTACAGACAAATAGAGGCCGAATATCGCCGGAAAGTGAAAGTGGAGGGAAGGCGCCAAGCGGATCAGTGGTCTCAGTCCCAAGCTGACATTTGGTACAAGCGCCTGAAGCAGCAAGGGGTCTGCCGCTAGAGTAGCAGCGCTAACCCTAGGCTCCTTCTACCCCCAGCCCAGCCTCATCCAGCGGGGGTTTAATTTTTCAGATCGGCTAGCTTAGAGGACGTATTGTGGTTCAGTTGCCCTCCCCTGCCGTCGTGTGCCTCTCTTCCGCACTCGCGGTGCTTCTTGCGGGATGCAGCGGAGTTGGCCCTTCCTCCGGACCTACCGGACTGAACCAGTCGACGCAGACTAGCACGGCGCCCTTTGTGAATAGCGACACCCTTCAGGGACGTTGGATAATCACAGCGTTTGACGGAAGGCCACCGCAGAAAACCGGCAACGAGCCGCGCAGCCCATCGATCAGTTTTCTAGGGACGACTTATAGCGCGAACAGTGGATGCAACGCGCTGAGCGGTGTGGGCGCTCTGCGGGGTACGCGTTTCTATACCATGCCAGGCCCGCAAACCGAGATTGGATGCAAGGGTGAGCTTCTCAAGCAGGAAGCGCTTCTGGAGGCGTTATCGCGTGCAGCACCGGAAATCGTGATGAACGATCCGGGCGAAATGATGATGACCGGCGGGGGTCACGAGATCAGGCTGAAGCGCGATGCTGGAGCGGCCAATGCAGCGGCCACCTCTGTGTCCGCGCTTATCCTGGCGGGCAAACGGTTTGAGATCCAGTCGGTGGACGGCACGTATTTGGGGTCGGCCGGCTCACGCGTAAGACCATCCTTGTCATTTACCCCAACAGACTGGCGTGCTCGATCTGTCTGCACAACGGTGACAGGTACATGGAAGCTGCAGGAGGCGACCCTGCTGACGAGCAATGTTGCAGTTGCAAACCGTAGTTGTGAAGTGGGCGCCGAGACGATCGGCCAGGCCTTGCGAGAGGTGTTCGGCTCTAATCCGACGCTCGCAACAGGTCCGAACGGCGAAATCGTTCTGGCGGGTGAAGGCCGCTAGATTAGCGCCATTCGCGTCGACGACGAACGGGGAGGCTGAACACGATAGCGCGTTAGAAGCTGAAGCTCGGCGTCGACGATCCTGCAAGCCGCCGTGCGTTGGCACAGAGAGAACGACCTAAAGGACCGCCTCCATGCCGCACGAGCAACTAATTTCCCTGTCTTCGGTCTTGCTACTGACCGCGCCTGTAGCTGGCGTCGCACAGGATGAACGATCGATGACCCCTGATCCCGCTAAGCAAACACCCTCACAAATCATCGCCCAGGCCGAGAACGTCCATCCAGCCACGCTTTATATTCTATCCGCCAAACTGATGAGAGAAGGCCGCATGGATGATGCCGTGCGCTGGTTCTATATCGGCCAGCTGCGCTACCGCTTTCATCTTGCGACCAAGCCGGCGACCATGGTCAACGATCAGCCGCTTTTCTTCGCCCTGAGCGAATCCGTCGGCCGGCCGATCAATGAATATGCGTTCGGCGATGTGGATGCGGCCGTCGCCGAGATCGATGCCGCGCTGGCCTGGGATGCGGCGCATCCCAACGCTTTCACCTCAAAGCAGCGATATTCCAAGGAACTCGCAGACGTGCGCTCGGGATTGCAACGGCTGCGCGATGACATGTTGGCCCGCAAGCAGGAGATCCGCGAGACAAGGACGCGCAATGGCCTTCCCAATAGATGATCTCCCGCCCTCCAGACTCCCAGCGATCTGCTCGTGGAGCGCCATTCCCGCACTGCTCTTACTCGCCTCCGCTGATCCCAGTGTTGCGGCTTGGTTGCAGGAGAGTGCGCCGCGCTGCATCTATGCGGCCCGACCCGAAGCGGCCGTGACAATCGCTGGCAAGCTGACCGTCCAGACCTTTGCCGGGCCACCGAATTACGAAAGCATCGCCCAAGGTGATGCGGAGGAGCAAGCCTTTATCCTGGAACTGCCGCGCCGCATCTGCCTCGAGGATGGCGAATTTGCGGATGGCAGTGAGCGCTTCGACCGGGTCCACGTCTACGCCGTTGAGCCCGACCTGATACAAACCCTTCAGCGCGCGGTCGGACATGAGGTCACCGTGATGGGAAGAGCGGTGGGTGCTCACACGGGCCATCATCGCGCGCCTATGGTCCTGTTCGCGGGTGCAGTTGAGGTGCGCGAGAACCGCAGCAAGGGCGCGGAGAATAGGCCGGTGAGGAAACCAGAATGATTGCGCCCATCGTCGTCCTGCTCGCGCTTGTGGCGGCGCAGTCCGCGCCCGCGCCGCTGGTTGCGAATGACGGCAAAGCGGCCGCGTCCCGCCTTCATATCGGCGACACCGGTATTCGGTGCGTGCGCCTTCCATGCCCCAGCCGCGCGCTATTTGAACCGCAGTCGCCGGATAGCCATGCAACACGTGAGCGCATGCTTTATGTCGACCTGGATGGCAGCAAGCCGCCGCCGCCCATGCTTGGTAATCCGGCTGATCTCACCGCTATCAGGCAGAGCTGGGAAGAACGGCAATGCCTCGCCATTGATGGACGACTGATCCCTGGCGAGGACGATCACCCAGTGCTGCGCGTCGACCGCGTCGTGGGGTCATGCTGACGGCAATAAACGGCGTTCAGCGATAGCGCAGTCTGAACGCACGGGAGTTGCGAACCAAACAAGACGGTCGCGCTTTGGACGTATATAGAACATTTTCGTCAAACGCTCCGTGTGCAGAGTAGTAAGTTGCGGCAGTCTGTTAAGGAGAGGAAGATCGAATGCGAGTTTGTATCCTTGCCCTTTGTGCTGCGTTCTTATCCGCTCCCGTTTCGTCACAGGAATGGGTCAACGTCGATATCTGGGGCAACGGAATACTGAGCCAAACGGCACTCCGTCATGCGGAGGAAGCAACGAGACAGCGAGGTCGTGATTCGGGTGACAGTGCCAGGGCATCGGCTCAACACAGGATGCGCACTGCTGATAGGCTCTCCTTCCAGCGCTCGGCGGATCTGACCGGCCAGATTGAAGAAGGTGTCGCAACGCGGCTGCCGCAGTTGGTGTCGCTGCGCTTCCGCATGAATGACCCGTCCCGCTTCGTGAAGACTGCCGGGACCCGCAGTATTTATCGGCGAGAGCTGGAAGCGCGAAGACTGCCGGAGAATTCCGTCAGCGGCGCGACCGCGCTTTTCCTTGCGATCGGCTGGGAGCTGGCAAACGGGCAACGACTATCGCCCGCGCAGAATGCGGCCATCTTCCGTCAGACGACGAGCGGTCTGCAGTCATCCCCGCTCCTTCGTCAGAGTCATGCCCGGCGTCAGCAGGAATCAGAGATGCGGTTGATCATCGCGGCGCTCTGGCTTGAAGAGGCGCGCGCGCGTGCTTCGTCCGCGAGGCTCACCAAGGAACTATCTGATGCCGTGTGGCGAGACATGAAGACGATCACGAGCAACGACATGCGGGCCTATGATGTCACCGCAAAGGGCTTCACCGAACGATAACGGGAGAAACCTTCCAGCCCAGCATTAGAGCGGCCCATCTTCAGCTTAGATGGGCCGCCCCGGCGTTAAATTTCGGTGCGTTCTGCGAGGATGAGGGCATCTTCGATGTCGACACCGAGATATCGCACGGTGTTCTCGATTTTTGTGTGCCCCAGCAAGATTTGAATTGCGCGAAGGTCGCCGGTTGCCTTGTAGATCATCGACGCCTTTGTGCGCCTAAGCGAATGCGTGCCGTATTCGGTGCGACGCAGGCCGATGGCATCAACCCATTCGTCCACGAGCCGGGCATATTGTCGCGTGCTGAGGTGGCCCGCACGGTCGATACGGCTTGGGAAGGCGTAGTCTTGAGCGTTGCCACCCCGACATTCGAGCCACGCCAGCAGGCTCGTTCTTACATCGGCAGTGAGCTCGAACTGCACAGGCCTTCCTGTCTTCTGCTGGATGACGATCGATCTGGTCCGGATATCGGCTCCGGACACAAGATCACCGATCTTGATCTTCACTAGGTCGCAGCCTCGCAGCTTGCTGTCGATTGCAAGATCGAAGAGCGCCCGGTCGCGAACACGGCGTTCTCGATCCAGGAAGAAGCGAACGGCCCAGATCTGCTTCTGCGTTAGCGGTCGCTTTGCCCCGATCTTCTTGCCCGAATTCCATGCCGGCCGGTTCTGCACAGCAGGATCATAATGTGAGTTTCCCATCATTCCTCTCCAAGGCCGTCATTGGCCGCGGATCGAGGTTGGTGGCCCCGCGTGTTTTCGAAGCGGCGGCGCTGCCTTTTCCAGGAGCGGTCATCTGTTCGCGGGTACCACCGCGATCAACGCGTGAAAGGCAACTACACCACTTCCGTAAAAGCGTGACTGCGGCCGGGGAAGCCTCCACGATGTAAACGGTTGACGGTGGATGGGATTGGTCCGATCAGCTTTGCATTTGCTGTGTTACCGATTGGCTAGCGTTGGACGGTCCGCTGAGGGGTATCCCTCTGCAACGGAGCGACATCATGCCCGGCATCGGCCGATACGCCCGGGATCTGCGCGACAATTTCACCATCACCCAGGGCCGGAGCCGCATCCGTTTCGCCGACAACGTCAATGCCACTTGCGCCGACTGGGCCGACTGGGCCGACTGGGCCGACTGGGCCGACGGCATCCCGACGAACGTCTGGGTGGATCGCAACCCGCGCACCGGACTGCCTGAGCGCCAGCTGCGCGGTGGCCGTGTTCGGGTCGCCGGCCTCACACGCGTTGAGGATCTCGCATGTGCCTCACTCGTGCGGCGTAACCGTCTGGCCGCCTGAGACCATCCACGCTAACCAGAATAGGCCCGCCCGGCGATGCGCCGAGGCGGGTTTTCTTATGCCGTTCGGTAAAGAATGCCCGCCACTCGTGAGGAATAGAATGGCTTCCATTCCTCGTATAGTGCCGCGATGCATGAGGAATAGAGAGGTTATCCGATGACGCAGTGGATCTGGGAACAGCCGGGATGGCCCAGCCTAAACTATAACGTTCCCGCGCTCCGCGGGCTTGAGGACCGTTATCTTCATCTCAGCGGCGTCGCCGTCGGAACGATCCATCATCTTCCCGAAGATCGCAAGACAGCGATTAAAATCGACCTCTTCGAGGAAGAGGCGATCGACACCTCACTGATCGAGGACGAAATTCTCGATCGCGAAAGCGTCCAATCGTCGCTACGTCGCAGTCTCGGCCTATCAGCTCCTTTCCGGCAACGCGAACGTGAGAACGGCGTCGCCGAGCTGATGACCGCTGTTGCTAGCTCGTTCAGCACCGACCTCACCACCGAAATACTGTGCGCCTGGCATCGTCTGGTCTGGCTGCGGTCGGTGCCGAACCGAAGACGGTCATGATCGACGCAACCTATCTCAAGGCGCACCGCACGGCTTCAAGCCTGGGGGTACACGGCCGCCGATTATGGTAGGGGTGAACGATCGAGCTGACCCGCCGGATCGACCGCTTTGTCTCAATGGCCGTCGTTCTCGAGGCGATCTCGACCGCACGAGCAAACGGCAGTTTTCGGCTCGTACGGACGCCGTCTGAAACGTCCAATCATAGGCGCGTAGCGGAAGGTGCCATAGCCCAAGCGTTTCCCACTAATGGCCGCGCCTCGAAGGCGTCTCATGCCGATGACTTACGACTTCTGACGAGACGCCGAGGGTCTGGCGCCCACTCGGCAGCAATGCTGCGCTGCCGCCAATACGGGTGGGATTGCAACCCTTTCATTAAAATTATCGCTTGGCCGCCCAGCTCGCAACGTCATTGCCGCGTGATGATCGCGCCGTCCGCCAGCATGGCGCCAACGACGGCGGTGGCGTGCCGCGCGAGTAGCCTAACCGAGCGGTGCCGGGCGAATTGTCGGCGGAGCAGCCGTACCGCCCGCGACGGGGGCATCATGTCGAGATTGGCGGGCAAGTCCCATCGGGCGGCGAGGTCACCGAGCACGGAGGTGAGCGCGGCATCGAAGTGCGATGGTTCGGGTATTGCCAGCTCGACCATCCTAAACCGCGACAGCAGCGCCTTCGGGAGCGGATCGGTTGTGTTGGCGCACGCGATCCAGTTCACGGCGCTTAGATCACATGAAGCCAGCAGACACGGATCGGTCCAGTTCTTTGCCGAGCCCGGCTCAAGCATCGACAGCAACGCATGATGCGGGCGGCCGTACTGCGCCGAGCCGCCCGCCTTGTCGATCTCATCGACAATCAGCAGCGGGTTCGGGCACTTTGTCGCAGCAATCGTCATCACCGGCCAGGCAGGCTGGGCGTTGCTGAATCCCCGCGCCGTGCCAGACAATTGGCGGTCGTCAGTGGCGTTGCCGAGCTCCAACACCGCGCTGGGTAAGCTGAGGGCCTTCGCCAGGCGGCGGGCCAGCCACGACTTGCCCACGCCGGGTGGGCCGACCAGCAGGATAGGATCGAACTGTACCCACGCCCGGCCGAGCGCCAGCTGGAGCCGTAGCCCATGTGCAATGTCGACGACGAGCGCGCTCGCCCACGGCGCGGCCGCGCTCACTGCGTCGAGCGCGGGAAACCCGCCATCGGCGGCGGGGCGCATCGCGGTTACGCCCGCCAACGGCAGTGGCTCGGTCAGCGCCGACCAGTGTTCCGCCAGCGGCGTCTCGAACCGCATTGCCTCGATTGTACCCCGCTCAGACTCGATCCGGTCGCACACCTGCAGGTGGGCGACGGTCTCGATGGTAGGACGAGATGGCCAAGCCTCCGAAATGTTCGGCTCGATGGTGTCGGCGTCACGGATCATTGCGCACCACTATCGCCAGTTTGCCTCCCATCGCGGCGCCGCGCGGGATCGTGATCATCACGCGCGACGATGATACTGATCGTGGCACTCGGCTGCTCCCATGCCACGAGGCCGCTGGCATGATCGGCCGCCACGGCGCGGGAATTGTGGCCGGCCAGGTCAGGTTGTACGTCTTGATCATCTTTTCGGGCGCCCCGTCGTTGTCGGGTCGGGTCACGCGGCGACCGGGTAGGTGTTGATGATGGCGCGACCGTCAAGATCGACGCCACGCTCGACCAGCTGTGCCAGCCGGGCGGTGGCGCGGACGACGCCATCCTCGATGTCAGCGGGCTTGCGGTCGACGTGCATCAATTCACCCGGCGCCAGGCGGAAGTGACCGCGGACGTTTGGCTTCGGCAGGAGCACCGCCCGGGCGCCCGTCCTTGGCAAGTAGAAGCGACAGCCGAGCCGGTTATGGCAGACCCCATTCCGCAGGGCGACGACCGCGATATCGGTAAGGCTGTAGCCATCAGCGGTATCGCCAAAGGCGAGGAAGACGAGGTCCTTGCCCAACGCATCCGCCATTTGAGCGAGCGCCATCCGGCCGCTTCCGTCCGTCAGTTCACCGGCGATGATCATCGCCCCAGGCTGCAGGGTTCGGTTGCCGAGCAGCATCTGGGTAACAGCTTCGACGTGGCGGCGGACGATTTCGGTGTTCTCGGCGGTCATGGCGTTCTTCCTCATTTTCATCCCTAACTCGGGGATCACCATCACTCGCTTTCTTCTCGCCCCCCGGCAGGCGGGGAGCCGGTGTGCGGCCCCCCGTGATTGTCAGCGCTGACCAAAGCGCGGCGCCCAGAGGTCGCGATATGCCTCCCATTCCGCCTGGAACTTGCCCTGGGCCGTCTTGGCGATCAGATCCGGATGCATTGCACCCCAGCCTGAGGCGCGGTGAACACGAGCAAGCACGATCACATGGGCATGCGGCCGGCGCCCGGACAGCTCTTCACCGGGCATGTGTACCACCGTCATGCTGGTAAGCCTGCGCTCAAGCGCGAGCTTCTCGAGCGCATATCCGCCCACCAGCGACAGAATGTCGGCTGGCTGCCAATCATGATCCATGCGCATCGTGAGCACGGCGGCGAGCAGGCGCTGGTGCGGTTTGATCTTCGCATCATAGCCGTGGAAGATCGTCTCGAACGCGCCAGCGTCGATTGCAACCTGCGGCGCGGTGACCATGCGGTGCAACGTGCAGGTGATCGGCCACAGTCCGTCCGCCTGCCAGTCGGCATCAGCAGGGCGGGTCGGCTGAAGCTTGGCGCGGGCGAGATCGGCCGTGAGGTTGGTATTCCCTTTCGCGCGCGGCCTACACAGCGCGAAACCAAAATTTTCCCTCGGGCCGTCGGGATCGTCGTAAAGCATGGCGTCGACATCTGCCGGGCTGATCCACGGGAGCGCGCTCATCAGCGATCTCCCCACACAGCGGCAAGATAGGCGTCGGCTCGATCAAGTCCGGCGTCGATATCGGGCTCGGCGCAAACGAATGGCTCAAACCCGATACGAAGAGGACCGGGCGTCAGGCGGTAGAACAGATCAACCTCAACCGGCTCTGCCGGATCGGGCACCAGCCACGCCTCATTGTGACGCGACAGCCACAAGCGACGGGAGTGATGCCAATTATTACCCTGTCGTCCCCATTTGCCGAGCGCGCAGTACAGCGTACGGCGCCCCTCGCTTGACGCTTTCACGACCAGCGCATCGCAGCGCGCCTCGCGCATGCCGCGGCCAACAATCTCAAGATCGCAGCGTGACGGTTCGATCGAGGGCACCAGCAGCAGCTGCGCCTGCTCCACATGGAGGTAGTTGCGGAACGGCGGCGGCAGGATCAGCGACGACGAGGAGCTGATCTTCCACCCAGCCAGATCGGCGAGCGCCAGTGCGCCCGACAGGGCGCGCGCCTCTGCGAGCCTATGCTCAGGGGTAACGGTATACATGGGAGTCCTTCATCCGCGCGGAAGGTCGGCGGGCTGCTCGCCGCGCCTTCGCGCATCTTGATTTCGCCTCTACGGCACAGCCGCAGGCTCATTCCCAAGCTTATTTCGGGCGGCACGGCCGCATCTCCGCCTTCCTGCACAGGAGGCGTATTCCAACCAGCAGCTAAGTGCCTGTCCGACCAGTTACAGTCGACAAACTGGAAAACGGGTCATGTCGCTGCAGGCCGTTGGTCTTGCGACGGGGTGGCGGCTAACGCTCGTTGCCGCTCCGCCCCCGCACAGGCAGGGAGAACTCACGGCTTGTGCCTGGCCCTTTTGGTCGCGCGAGAGGCTGCTGACCGTTCCCGGCAAGAGCATTCGCTTGGCCAAGCACTCCTCGACCATGCGCTGTCTTCAACCCGTCAGGCGAATTCTCCTTCGATGCCTTCGCATGATCGGCTTCGCCGGTCACTTGCCTTGAACGAACTTCTCGCAGCGGGATATGAACCGATTGTCCAGACCGAATGTCATGACGCCGAGTATATCGCAGGAAGCCATCGGCTTCCTCTGATCGACTATCCACATCGAATGATCGCAGGCCGCGCATGCCGGCCATCCCCCGGAAGGGGCCGGCACCGAAAGGCCCGCGACGAAGCCTTTGATTGTGCCCCGAGTATTGTCTGTCATTGTTAATCTTCTCGCTTGTACGAAGGTTTTCATGTTCAGGCACGCCGGAGTTCATCTGAACCTCCAGAGACGTGCGCGAGGGATCCATGTGCTGCTGACTGAACATGGCAGCCAGTGCAGACTGGACGTGCGGCGCCATTATCTGCCGCTCAAGTGCGCCCCGTTCGAATCGTCCTAGTTTTGAGAGATCTGCATCATACCGGCCTGCTTCATTTCGCGAGATTGGCGCGGCCGTGCGCTGGAGCCTCACGAGCGCTCTTTTAACATTCCCCTCTTCGACCTTCTGCAAGTTGCTGCGATCATCAACGCTCCTTCCTTCCGGGCGGGCGTTGACCGATATTGTGGATGGCGGACTGCGAGCTTCCAGAGCCGCCCGGTCGGCTTCGTTGACATCAGTATAACCATGTCGTCGTGCTTCTTTACGACCTTCGGTTAAAGACGCTTCAACGAGAGGCCGAGGCGCGCATGGCACGGAATCATCTTTCATCGCCCCAGACGCCGCTACCGCCTGCTCAGTATGCGTGCTTTCCAGCTGTGTGGCCTTAGGTTGTTCGGCCCAGCTTTGCTGGATGGTTGGCTGATCCTTAGCAGCGATGGCTGCGGGTTCCGGGAGACGGGAGGCCGCTGCGATCTCACGCCGTGCCCTTTCCGCCGACAACTTCTGCTGGAACGGCCGTTCACTGGCGAAGCGTGCCATTAGCGTATCGATGGACGGCGGCACAGCTTTGCCCAGGCGAGCCTCATTGCCGACGAAGGCTAGCTTGTTTGGATCGGTCGCATGCTTCTCCAACCATTTGGCCAAACGTGAACGCTTCATGTCGTCGTACGAAGGATCGGCGGCAGGGGCATGCCCGGTCTCGTGTCGACGGCGATGATAAATGATCCCCACCGGGTTCTGGGCGGCAGCCGCGCGAGAAATGGCTTCCTCCAGGATCTTTTTTTGAGCGACAGCACGGTGCCTTGCTGTCGCGAACGACTGCCGTTCGACCTCGCGGTCGCGCGGCGAGGGTCCGGTTCGCCGAACCCAATCCAGATGAAGGTGTGCTTCGGCGAGGAGCTCCGCGTCACCCGGATTGAGTTTGATCCGATGGCCCGGCGCCGGGGTAAGCGTGCGCACGACGGCGTCCGCCCGCGAACAGGCCATCGCGATGACGTTATCAACAAGGTCCGCCTGAAGTCGCCGGCGGATCAACCGGCGCTGCAAGAGCTCATGGCGTTCGGCCTCTCGCAACGCCTGCTGATTGTGCACTGCTGTGCTCCGGATACGCGCCATTTCCTCTGCCAGAGCAGCTTCCGCCGCGGCTGCCCGCTTCTCACAAGCTGATGCTTCATCGGCGGCGATCCGCCTCGCATTACGCGATCCGACTTCGGTGACGGTGCCGCGCCTTTCGAGGCCCATGGCGCGGTTGCCCATATGCTCCAACGGCGTCAGATCGATGTTGTTGTCCTCGTAGGTCCCGTGCAGATATCGGACGACGCCTCGCTTCTCCCCCACGGCGTTTACCGCTTCGATGAAGCGCGATCGCATGAAGCCTGCGACGTCGAACTTGCGCAGCTTTCCGTCGGCGCCGCGCTTTTCATAGCGGACCTTGTTTTGCCGATACGGGTGCGTCGGCTTCCCGTTCCTTCTAGCTGAGTATGCGAAATCCCAGCATCCTTCCCGCTCCAGCCACTGCGCCTTGCGGTCGTACAGGTCGATGTGAACGTGGTAGTTGCGCTTGTCATTGGTCGCGTCGGGCTGATGGATTGCGCCGACCACCATCCAACCATCCTCACCGAGTTGATCGCAAAAGTCAGAGAGGATGGCGTGTCGGTCGCGCGTTGATAGCCCGTCCGGCAATTCACCCACGAAGCGATACTGGCACCGCTCCGTCCGCCCCTGCTTCCAGGCAATCTTGCCCTTCAGATCAGGGTAACCGTCCAGTAGCTCAAGGCGGTCGAACGCATCCGCCGAACTTAGGCGATCGACAACAACCTGCCGGTGTCTGATGGCTTTCCCCTCGATAGCCGCTCGCTCGACTATCGCATCTCGCTCCGCGCGGAGCTGTTGCTCCATCCGCAGAAACCATGCGGGCGATCCGGCCATTTGCGCCCTGTCGGCAAATGTCTCCCATTCGCCTGTGGAGACGAGAAGCTCGTAGGTCTTCGGTGCCGGCACCACCTCCTCGGCTGCCTGGAACAGACTGCGCGCTCGCGCCTTTCCGCCGGGAATATTGGTATAAAAGCTTAGCGCGTTCTTCTCGTTGCGATCCGCGAGCTCGTCGAGCGCGTCGCACTTCAGTTCACCGAAGGGATCAGCGGCCCCGGTTACGCGGGCGATGTAATCCAAATGCGAGGCGAATTCGACCTTCGCCCCGTCCGTGACATAATCGAAATGTTGGATAGCGGTCATGTGAGTGACCTTGTGCGACCGTTGTATGCCGTCCTTGCTGGTCGGACCAATCGTGGGCGTGATCGGCTTGAAGTCGACATGCGGGATGCGAAAGCCGCCAGTCTGGCGATCGCGGCCGGTTAGCGGACTGGCGGTAAAGAAGTCGACGGAAGGACCGTTCGCTCGCCTTTTGATCGCTGTCCGATTTTCAAGATCCTGCACTTGAAAGCCGGCTCGACGCAGGTGGGCGCCGATCGCCTCGCGATCTTCCTGTGCCTGGCGCGCCAACAATGCTCGCAAGTGATGAGCAAACACAGCAGCTTCCTGTTTGTTTGCGCCACCTTCGCCCATGTCTCATAGTGTCCGGGCCGTCACGGCAAATGACAATACCCCCCACGAACAGATCTTCTCGCCTTCCGGAAACCGTAAGGTTGGAGGACATTTACAGGCCGAGACGCGGTGCTCGGCCGCCGCCCGCAATTTGGCATTCCGCCAAATTGCGTTGTTGCGCCTGAATTTCCTCCCCCTTGGTCGCGCCAACGCATCGTCGGCTGCTGAACCGACCTTCCTTCCGAATTTCCGGTCGTTAGCACCTTCACAGCTTGAAGCAGTTCTCCCGGTGCCAGCGCAGGAAATGCGGATGCGGCCGGTCGCCGGGGCGGCCTGGCAAGATCGCTCGCCCGCTCGGATTGATGACCGAGCGGATGCTGTCCGGATCGTTCGCCTGACGAGAGACGAGGATGCTGGCGTCGTCAGCCAGGCTGATGAGCCCGCGATCGAACATCCAATGCGCCGTGCCGGAAAGAGCCAAGCCATTGCTCACGATATCCGGCCCGTCCGCCTCGACCGGCCGAATGTGCGCGGCCTCGACCTCGGCCCGCCCGCCGCCGTTGATTAGCTTGAGCCCCGTGACCGCGCATCGCTCGTCATATGCGCGCAGCACGATTCGGCGGAAAACACGGTCACGCACGACGCGGGAAACGAGCATGCTTACACGCTCGCGCGTCTCGTCGAACCCGAAGGGCATTCGCTCCTCTCGGACTGCCGACGGCGCTTCGGAGGCGCCGACCCGCGGCAACAGCGGATTTTCCTCCGCCAGGCCAAGGCCGACGATGCGGGAGAAGTCGGAGGCGGACAGTCCTCGCACAGCCGCCTGGGCCCGACCCGAGATACGACCAGCTTCGTTCAGCACGCCGCGTTCGATCACGGCCCCATCACCGTCGGCGAAGGGAACCGGGTTCGAGAAGTCGAGGTAACTGCCGAGCTCGATCAGCGCGAGGTACATGCCGGGAGCGCTTGGGTCGGCAATCACCTGCTCGACCTTTGCCACGGCGAAATACCCGCGCGTGCCGGGCACCTTGCGCGGCTCGTAATAGACGATCCAGTCGCCGATGCAGGCGCGGACCCGGCTGAGATATTGAGGCGGGAACTGATAGCGCTCGGCCGGCGTGTCATCGTAGATTGAGTCCGACCGGTGGATGAAGACGCCGAAAGCCATACGGATGCCTAACGCGCACACCCGCGCCGTCAATTTCCAACCGCAAAGTTACGGCCTTACTTACGACGCATGCTCGGCTTCGGGCGGCGGATTACCCTAAGCGGCACGATCGCCTTGCCCGGTTGGAGTGCGTCCGTGACGGATGGCAATTCCTCGATAATCCCCTTCAGGATCTCCATCGCCGCCGTATCGCTATACCGTTCCTCGTTGATGTCGAGGCCGCCCTGTCCCATCACGTCGCGGCGGAACTCACTGAAGACCTTCTTCGCCTTCAGGTCCGTCGAAAAACGATGCCGCATACCGTGATTTGTCGCGTCGTCGGCAAGTTTTGCAGCCCGCTTCAGATTGGCCCAGACGTTCTTGTAATAGATGTCGCCGAACTTCTGCACGTCGTTGGTCGGCGTCAGCTCGGGGAAAAGGACCGGATATCCCCGCTTTCGGCATTCCTCAACGAACTGAAGGAAACCCAGACGAACCAATTCGCGATGCAATGGCACAGGGCGAACCGATTGGTCGTTCTTGATGCGACCAAAATCCGTAAAGTCGATGAAGATATGCGGAATGGGAGCCAGCTTCACGTCACCCGGGCATAACTTACAGATTTCCTCCCGCCGGGCACCGGTATAGTAGAGGAGAAGTGGCACCCAATAGAACGCATCATGGACGATCGCATCTCCAGGCGTAACGCGTGCTCTCAAGACGGCTGCGCCAGTACCGCCACGATGAGGCTGCGAGCCCGTCCAAGTCGGCATGGCGAAGAGCGCTGCCACATCGTCCTTGGAGGTTGCCGGACGTTCCGATCGAGCGCGCTTGCGCTTGGATACGATCGCGAACTGCTTGTCGAACGTGATGTCAGGCTTGCCCTTCTTGTTGGTAATGCCCCAGCGAACGATCGCGGCAAGGCTCGAAAGGTGTCGGTTCCGTGTCCGGTTTGACCGTTCGCCGGCAATAGGTTTGCCATCAGCCTTCTCCGCCGCCGCCTCCCCCGCTGCCACATGGTTGAGGATGCTTATACGACTTTCGGCCCTCGTCATGTCGTACTGCTTGGGCACGAACCGGAGCTTTTTCATGAACGCGGTCAGGTCATCCTGATGATAAGCCCCCAGCTTCTTGCGACCGATCAGCAGTTCGAACAGGGCGATGGTACTGCGCGCCTGACGTCCCGATTTCCCATCCCATCGTTCATTGGCGACCAAGGCGGCGATCGCCGCCTCGATAAAGTCGCTGAAATACGCCCCCTGGTCGGCCGATGATCGGTCTACGGCCGTCGCGGTCGCACTGGCTTGAGCAGGCTCCGCGTAAGGCGATGCCGAAGCCGGCTCGATCGCGCCCCGCCGGCGTCGCTCGGCCTCAAGACAGGCGTCGCGATAGGCCGGATGGAGTGCCCGCTCGACCATGCGGCGCAGGCCATTATGCGGCTCGTATCCGAATTCGCGAAGGTAATGATCGACGAAGCGCCGTGAGATCGGCGGATTTCCCTCTTCGACGTGCGCGATCGCGACGCGCAGATTGGCGACCCGCTGCGCGTCCCAGCCCATCATCCGCCACGCCTGTTCCTCACCATCCAGCCTTGCTGCATGGCCGCCGTTGCGGACGAGCCGGTCGTAATAATCGGCCCACGTTCGGTTGGCGCGCTCATGATCGACCGCATGATGCGGGTAAGCTCTTTGATCATCGCAGAACTGCGCCAGCTTCTCCGCGTACGCCTGCCTGGCCATTGCCTGGAGCTCGTCTTCGGTCGGGCGCGCGTCCGCCGCCCTTACGCGGTCCTCCACCATCCTTACCACCTCCCGCGTCGCGGCGGTCAGCGCGGCGCCTCTTTCCCGTGCCTCCTGCCGATCGGCCGTGCGCAGGGATAAACGTATATCAAGTTTCCGAGATGAGAACAAAGGGAGACAGCGCCGCCACCAGAAAATGGCGCCGCGCCGATAGACATGCTGGACCGAGGCCACAGAGCATCCGACCTTCCGGACAGACGATTGGCACAGGCGATGGCACAATCGTTCCGTCTCACAAGCAAGAAGCCAGCGAGATCAAGCCCTTAAGTGCAAATTGGCTGGGGCGGCAGGATTCGAACCTGCGAATGCCGGTACCAAAAACCGGTGCCTTACCACTTGGCGACGCCCCAGCAGAACGCGGGCGCCTATAACGGGCGCGCGCGAAGTGCAATGGCCTTAGGCGATCGGATGCAGCCAATTGTGCGGATCAGGCGCGCGGCCGCGCTGGATGGCGGTCAGGCTGTCGAGGAACCGCTGCGTAATCTGCCCCGTGCCGCCCGAGCCGATGGTGAACGCATAATCGGGCCCGGAGACCTGCCCGATCGGGGTTACGACGGCCGCGGTACCGCAGGCGAAGCTTTCGACCAGCCGCCCGCTGTCCGCATCCGCACGCCATTGATCGATCGAATACAGCTCCTCACGTACGGTGAGCCCCGCGTCACGGGCAAGCTGGAGAATCGAGTTGCGCGTGATGCCCGGCAGGATCGTTCCCGTCAGCGGCGGCGTCTGGATCGAGCCGTCGTCGAACACGAAGAAGATGTTCATGCCGCCCAGTTCCTCGATCCAGCGGCGTTCCGTCGCATCGAGGAACACCACCTGGTCGCATCCGCGGCGGATTGCCTCCTGCTGCGCGACGAGGCTGGTGGCGTAATTTCCGCCGCACTTGGCAGCGCCGGTGCCGCCAGGTGCGGCACGCGAATAATCATGGCTCACCCACAGCGAGATCGGCCGGACGCCGCCCTTCCAATAGGATCCGGCGGCCGACGCCAGCACCATGTACAGATACTCCCCGGCCGGCTTCACGCCCAGGAACACCTCGCTCGCGATCATGAACGGCCGCAGGTACAGCGACCCGCCCTCCACCGCCGGGAACCAGTCGGCATCGGTCTTTACCAACGCCTCGATCGAACCGATGAACAGATCGTCGGGCAGCTCGGGCATCGCCATGCGGCGGGCGGAATCGCGGAACCGCGCGGCATTGGCGGCGGGTCGGAACAGCGCGAAGGACCCGTCATCATGACGATAGGCCTTCAGCCCTTCGAAGATCTCCTGCGCATAATGAAGCACCGCGGTTGCCGGATCGACCGACAGCGTGGTGCGTGCGGTGATCTTCGCATCATGCCACCCTTTCGCTTCGCTCCAGCGCACCACCGCCATATGATCGGTGAAGACGCGGCCAAACGCCGGGTCGCTGATCTGGGCGGTGCGTTCGGACGCCGGGATCGGCGAGGAATTGGGTTCAAAGGCGAATTGCGCAGGCGTCGGCACGGAAAAAAGCTCCTGGCAGGCGCAACAACCGCGCCGTTGACGGGGTTGCGGTCGGGTAGGCCCGATGGCAATGCCGGTCAACATGGCTGCCCCGACGTCCTCCGCCTCTCCGCTCTTCCTGCGCGAGCCTGAAATTCGCCGCGGTATCGAGCTGCTGTACTTCGGAAGCGCCCATATCACGCGGTCGATCGATCGCGGCCTGGCGCGTCACGGCCTCGGACGGGCGCACCATCGCGCGCTCTACTTCATCGCGCGGAAGCCCGACATGGCGGTCTCCGATCTGCTCGCGCTGCTGGGGATCACCAAACAGTCGCTCGGCCGCGTGCTGAGCGAACTGACCGAGCGCGGCTATGTCGAGGCGCGGCCTGGCGAGCGGGACCGCCGACAACGGCTCCTGCGCCTCACCAAGGAAGGTGAAGCGTTCGAGGCCGGGCTGTACGACGCGCTCCGCGAACGGCTCGCTGCCGCCTATCTGGAGGCTGGCCAGGGTGCCGTGGGCGGGTTCTGGGCCGTCCTGCAAGGGTTGATCCCCGAGGAAGAGCGTCCCCGGATCGACGCACTGCGCGGCTGAGCCGTCGCCCCGGCCGCCGAACAGCGGCCGGTGGATGTCGGCTTGTCAGATCAGCCGCGCGCCGCCGCGGCCAATTCCCGGTTCCGTTCGAAGCTCGCGCTCAGCGTCGCTTCCAGCAGGTGATTGAGCGCCGCGTCACGATCGAGGACATTGAGCCCCTCGCGCGTCGACCCGCCGGGACTCGCCACCCGATCGGCAAGCACCGCCGGGCTGACGTCCGCGCCGGCGGCCATCGCTGCTGACCCTTCCACCGTGGCGAGCGCAAGGCGCGCGGCCTGCTCACGCGGCAGGCCCAGTCGCTCGCCGGCGGAAGCCAGCGCGTCGATGAACCGGAACACGAACCCCGGACCGCAACCCGAAAGGGCAGTCACCGCGTCGAAAAGCGCCTCGTCGGCGATCCATTCGACCTGACCGAGCGGACGGATCAGCGCCTCCGCGGTGTCTCGAACCGCCTGGTCGGTGGACGTCGCATGAAGCGCCGTCACCCCCTTGCCAATCGCCACCGGCAGGTTGGGCATGGCACGCACGATCGTGCCCGCCGCGATGCGCGCCGCCAGCGCCGATTCCTCAACTCCCGCCAGGATGGACAGGAGGATCGCAGGGCGGATACTCGCGATCGACGGGGCGACCGTGTCCAGCAACTGCGGCTTGACGGCGAGCACGATCACCTCCGGCGCAGACTCCTGCGGTGGCGCGGCGAGAATCCGTACCCCCGCCGGAACGTCAGGCGCGCCCGGATCGACAACGGTGATCGCGGATGGCGGCAGGCCCTGCGCGATCCAGCCGCGCAGCATCGCGCCGCCCATGTTGCCGCAACCGATCAACCACAAGGAACTGGGAAGGCCCATGACCGGCTCAGGCCTCGCCCTGCGTTTCGATCAGCGCCGCCGCAATGGCGTCGCGCGGCGATTTCCCGCCCCACAGGACGAACTGGAACACCGGATAGAAGCGCTCGCATTCGTCGATCGCGGTTTCCACCAGCACTTGCGCCGCGTTGAGCGACAGCGTCGCCTCCTCCTCGGTCTGATCGACCACCGCGGCATGGCGGTACAGCAGGATCCCGCTGGACGACCACATCTCGAAATGGCCCAGCCACAGCTGTTCATTGGCGAGGCCGATCGTCTCGTATACCGCTGCGCGCGCATGTTCCGCGACCTTCACGTCCGGAAACGCCAGGAACTGCAACACGCCATCTTCTTCGCGCCACAGGGCGCGAAGCTCATATTCGGTCCAGCTGCCCTTCACGCTCGCGCTGATCTCGTCGTCATGGCGGTCGTACGACCAGCCATGCGCCGAGAAATAGTTTTCGAGCATGTCCAGCGGGGCTTCGGGTTCGTGATCGTGATCGGCTTCGTCGAGCATCACCATCTTATCGCACGGGTTAGCCCCGCAACGCAAAGCACGCGCCGCAGACAGTTGTGGATAGATCAGCCGTTCTGGCGCGCTTCCAGTGCATCCAGTCGCGCGCGAAGCGCATCGGCCTCGTCACGTGCCGCAACCGCCATCGCCTTCACCGCCTCGAACTCGTCACGGCTGACGAAGTCCAGGCCGCCGATCCACTCGCGCGCTCGCTCCCGCGCGCCGGACTGCGCCTCGCGCCCTACACCCGCCAACGTCCCGGCCGCGCCGTTCACCAATTTCGCCAGATCATCGAACAGCCGGTTTTCGGACTGCATGTGCCAAAGCCTTTCGGTAGAGAATCAACCAATGACTTGGGAGGTTCGGGCGCTCGGCACAAGGGTTTCCGCGTCGGGGTTGAGCTGATCGATCCGCCACGTCAGCACCGCGGCAAAGCTCAGCCACACCAGATAGGGGACCATCATCCACGCCGCCGCCTTGCGGATCCGGGCAAAGGCAAAGGTGGTGGCGATCGCCAGCAGCAGCATCACCGTGATCACCAGCAGCGCGGCGCCAACCCGATGCGCACCAAAGAACAGCGGAGTCCAGGCAAGGTTCAGCGCAAATTGAGCCGCGAACAGCCCCACCGCAGCCGCCCGTCCCCGTGCCCCGCGCGCGTTCAGGATCGCAGCAAGCGCAAGTCCGAGCAGAATATAGAGCGTCGTCCAGGCGACCGGGAATACCCATCCCGGCGGCGTCAGCGCCGGTTTCGCCAGCGCCTGATACCACAGGTTCTGATCACCCGAAGGGACACTGCGCCCCGACAGAAAGCCGAGCAGCATGATCAGCGGGACACATACGAGCGCCCATCGCACGAACGACATGCGCAACTGGCTCTTGGACGCTAATGCCCCCACATTTCCTCCGCGGCGTTTTGCGTCGCCTAACCATGGCCCGCAGCGATCGTAAACCGCGCACGATCATCATCAATCGCGCAAGTGCCTCAATTGCGGACAGCCGCGAGCAGGAACTCCACATTCCCTTCCGGCCCGGTGATCGGACTTTCGCTCACGCCTTCGACACGCCACCCCTGCGTTTCGAACCAGGCCGCCACCTCGTCGCAGACGCGCCGGTGAACGGTCGGGTCGCGCACCACGCCGCCCTTCCCCACTTCCTCGCGGCCCGCCTCGAACTGCGGCTTCACCAGCGTCAGCGCGCGGGCGGCGGGCTTGGCGAAGCGCAGCGACACCTCCAGCACCTTGGCAATGCCGATGAAGCTCGCGTCGCACACGATCAGGTCGACCGGCTCGGGAATATGTGCATCGGTCAGGATGCGCGCGCTGGTCTGTTCATGAACGATCACGCGCGGGTCCTGCCGCAGCTTCCAGGCGAGCTGGTTGGTGCCGCTGTCGACCGCATACACGCGCGCCGCACCGCGACTCAGCAGTACGTCGGTAAACCCGCCGGTCGATGAACCGACGTCGATCGCGACGTTCCCAGTCACGTCCCAGCCGAAATGGTCAAGCCCATGCGCCAGCTTGATGCCGCCGCGCGACACCCAGGGATGGTCCCGGCCGCGCACGTCGAGCGTCACATCCTCTGCGAAGCTTTGCCCCGGCTTCTCCACCTTGCGATCACCGACATAGACCAGCCCGGCCATGATCAGCGACTGCGCACGGGTGCGCGATTCGGCGAGGCCGCGATCGACGAGCATCTGATCCACGCGAGACTTTGCCATGCCGGCCCTATCGCCCCCCGATCGCTTCGTCGCAAGCGCTGCTCGATCCGGCCTTGTGGCGGAACTGAGTCATTGCCCATGGATTTGATAGGATATAGGTAGAGGTCGAGGTCGCGATGCCGGGCGTCCCCCTAGAGCACTGGCACCGCGGCCTCGCCCCGACGGACAGGAGCACCATCATGGGCCATTTTTCGTCCAGCATCGCGCGGCCGCCAACCGTTCTTACGGTCCCCGGTCTCGGCAATTCGGGTCCGGCGCATTGGCAGACTTTGTGGGAACAAGGCCGCCTCGACACGGACCGTGTCGATCTCGGCATGTGGGATACTCCGCATCGCAACGCCTGGGTGACGAAGCTCGACCAGGCAATCTCCAGCGCGCAGGCCCCCGTCATCCTGGTCGGGCATAGCCTGGGATGCCAGGCGATCGCCTGGTGGGCGTCGCTCAGCCCGCAACCCTATGGATGGCCAGTGGCGGGCGCCCTGCTCGTCGCGCCTGCCGACGTGGATCGCGAGGGCGCACCGGCGGAGCTGAACACCTTCGCCCCCGCACCCCGAATCCCCCTGCCCTTCCCCTCGATCCTGGTTGCGAGCACCGACGATCCCTGGGTCTCGATCGAGCGTGCGCACAGCCTGGCGGCGGATTGGGGCAGTTACTTCGTCGATGCTGGCGCACAAGGCCATCTCAACGCGGCCAGCGGACTTGGCTGGTGGCCCGAGGGTCAGGCCCTGCTCGACCGAGTGATAGAGGCCGCCGGCGGGCCGCATGGCGAAGTCAGGGCGCCCGGCGATGCCCGCGCGATCCTCGCCCGCCCGCATGATTATACTGCGCATGAGGCACGCAACTGAGGCAGATGGTCGAGGCCACCGGCCACGACGCGATCAGGAAGGTGGCAGCGCCTCGTCGCTTTCCTGTTCGGCGCGCAACGCCGCGATCCGCCGCGCTTCCTTCAGGCGGCGCCACAGCGCGAGATTGAAGCCCGCCATCGCCACCACCAATATGGCAGTGGCGAGGATGACCTTGGTCCAGCCGCTCACGCGCCCACAGCGGCGCCGGTTTCGTTCCAGCGCAGCGCCTTCAGCACGGTTCCGACGATCCCATCGGCATCAAGCCCTGCCGCCGCATATTGCGCCTGCGGCGTATCCTGATCCTGGAAGACATCCGGCAGGCGCAGCGTGCGCAGCTTCAGCCCGCCATCGATCAGCCCCTCGTCGGATGCCATGGTCAGGACATGCGCGCCGAGGCCGCCAACCGATCCTTCCTCGATCGTCACGGCAACTTCGTGGCTGGACAGCAGGCGACGGATCATCGCCTCGTCCAGCGGCTTGGCAAAGCGAAGATCGGCCACCGTCGTCGACAGGCCCTTGGCCTCCAGCTGATCCGCCGCCTTCAGCGCCTCGGCCAGCCGGGTGCCGAGCGACAGGATCGCCACCGTCTTGCCCTCGCGCACGATGCGGCCCTTGCCGATCTCCAGCAGTTCGGGGGTCCCGGGCAGCGGCACGCCGGTGCCGTTGCCGCGCGGATATCGCACCGCGATCGGGCCGGAATCATGCTCGACACAGGTATGGACCATGTGGACCAGCTCGGCCTCGTCCGCCGCCGCCATCACCACGAAATTGGGCAGGCTCGCCAGATAGGTGATGTCGAACGATCCGGCATGCGTCGCGCCGTCAGCGCCAACCAGCCCCGCACGATCGATCGCGAAGCGCACCGGCAGGTTCTGGATCGCCACGTCATGGACCACCTGGTCATAGGCGCGTTGCAGGAACGTCGAATAGATCGCGCAGAACGGGCGCATGCCCTGTGCCGCAAGGCCAGCGGCGAAGGTCACGCCATGCTGTTCGGCAATGCCCACGTCGAACGCGCGATCGGGATGGCGCTGCGCGAAGCGATCGACCCCAGTGCCCGACGGCATGGCCGCGGTGATCGCGCAGACCCGCGGGTCGCGATCCGCCTCATTGGCCAGCGCGTCGCCGAACACGTTCTGATAGGCCGGCGGCCCCGGCGGCGCCTTCGCCTGCGCGCCAGTCACCACGTCGAACTTCTGCACACCGTGATATTTGTCGGATGCCGCCTCGGCCGGGGCATAGCCCTTGCCCTTCTTCGTCACGACATGGACCAGGATCGGGCCTTCCTCCGCGTCGCGCACATTCTCGAGCACCGGGATGAGGTGTTCCAGATTATGCCCGTCGATCGGGCCGACGTAGTAAAAGCCCAGCTCCTCGAACAGCGTGCCGCCCATCGTCATGCCGCGGGCGAATTCGTCGGTCTTGCGCGCTGCATTGTGAAACGGCCGCGGCAGACGCCGCGCCAGCTTCTTCATCAACTCGCGCACCGACAGGAATTCGCGGCTGGAAACGATGCGCGACAAATAGGCCGACAGCCCGCCGACCGGCGGCGCGATCGACATGTCATTGTCGTTCAGGATCACGACCAGCCGGTTGCCTGCGGCCTCGGCGTTGTTCATCGCCTCATAGGCCATGCCGGCGGACATCGCGCCGTCGCCGATCACCGCGATCGCCTTGCCCGGCTGGTCGGCCAGCTTGTTGGCGATGGCAAAGCCAAGCGCGGCCGAGATCGAGGTGGAACTGTGCGCCGCGCCGAACGGATCGTATTCGCTCTCGCTGCGCTTGGTGAAGCCGGAAAGGCCGCCGCCCTGCCGCAGCGTGCGGATACGGTCACGCCGCCCGGTCAGGATCTTGTGCGGATAGCATTGGTGCCCGACGTCCCAGATCAGGCGGTCGCGCGGCGTATCGAACACATAGTGGATCGCGGTCGTCAGCTCGACCACGCCCAGCCCCGAACCAAGGTGCCCGCCCGTGGAGCCAACCGCGGAGATCGTCTCGGCCCGCAGTTCGTCGGCAAGTTGGCGAAGCTGTTCAGGGGCCAACTTTCGAAGGTCGGCCGGCGTCGAAACGGTATCGAGCAACGGCGTCTGAGGCAGATCGGTCATCGTGCGGCGCTTACCCCAGCGGTTGGATCGTGTCGAATGGTACGGGTTCCTGCCACGTCGATCATCGGGCGGTACCGGCGCAGGCGGCGCAGCGGCCGCGCACCTCGATCACCGGGCGCACCGGTGAAAAGCCAGCGGCAGAGGCCGCGTCGCGGACCCCGCCGGTCAGGCGGTCATCGTCAAGATGAGTCGTCTGCCCGCACGAATCGCACACCAGGAAAATGCAGTCATGCAGGCAATCGGGGTGCGCATTGGCGACATAGGCGTTGGCGCTCTCCACCTTGCGGGCCAGGTTCGTTCCGACGAACAGATCCAGGATGCGGTACACGCTGTTGGCGGCAACGCGCCGCCCCTCCGCCTTGGAAACGGCGTCGGCGATATCATAGGCGCTCGCCGGCTTATCGAACCCGGCCAGCGCGCCAAACACGCTGGCGCGCATCGCGGTCCATTGCTCCCCGGCACGTTCCAACGTTGCCTGGGCTGCCTCGGCCAGGTCTGCACCCTGCGGTTCGTGATGATCGTGATGAGCATGCGCCATGATCTGGATTTAGGCAGGCGTGCACCGCGCAGCAAGCACGCGATACCGCCCGCGCCCTTGCGATGGTGACGCCGCCTGCCTCTCTCCCCTATGATCCGGCCTCGATCGGGAGAATGTTCATGGATCTTGGCCTGTCCGGCAAAACCGCCATCGTCTGCGCGTCCAGCCAAGGGCTGGGCTTCGCCTGCGCGCAGGAACTTGCCCGCGCCGGCTGCCGTCTCGTCATCAACGGCCGCGATGCCGATGCGGTCGAGCAAGCAGCCGCGAAGCTGCGGCAGGATGCCGGCGTGGAGGTGATCGCCATCGCCGGCGACATCGGTGATCCGGCGGTGCAGGCCGATCTGGTCGCCGCCGCCGGTCGGCCAGACATTCTCGTCAACAACAACGGCGGCCCGCCCCCGCGCGGTTTCCGCGATCTTGACGAGGCTGCGATCCACGCCGGGCTCGATGCCAATATGGTCACGCCCATCCGCCTCGTTCAACAGGTCGTCGACGGGATGATCGAACGGCGCTTCGGCCGCATCGTGTGCATCACCTCCGGGTCAGTGAAGGCGCCCGCCGGCGGCCTTGATCTTTCCAGCGGCGCGCGCATCGGGCTGACCGGCTTCCTCGCCGGCGTCGCGCGCGAAGTGGCGAGCGCCAATGTCACGATCAACTTCCTCCTCCCCGGCCTGTTCGCCACCCGCCGCTTGCCCGCCGTCATGAACTTCGCCGCCAGATCGCAGTCGATCGATGTCGAGACGGCAGAGGCGCGCAGCCGCGATCGCATCCCGGCCAAGAGGTTCGGCGATCCGGCCGAATTTGGCGCAGCCTGCGCCTTTTTATGCTCGGATCGCGCCGGCTTTATCACCGGGCAGAGCCTCCTGATCGATGGCGGCGCCTACCCGGGCGTGCTATAAAGTACAGCTTGTTTGCGCGCTGCGACATTTTCTTGCATGGCCGCGCGCCGAAAGGAAACTTGCCATGGCCTCCAATTGGGCCCCTCATAGCTGGACCTCTCACGAGGCTCGCCAACTCCCCGACTACCCCGATCAGTCCGCGCTGACCGCCGCGACCGATACGCTGCGCAGCTTCCCCCCGCTCGTCTTTGCCGGCGAAGCGCGCAATCTGACCGCTGAGCTCGCGCGTGTCGCGGCCGGCGACGCCTTCCTGCTGCAGGGCGGCGATTGCGCGGAAAGCTTCGCCGAGTTTCATCCCAACAACATCCGCGACACGTTCCGCGTCATCCTACAGATGGCGGTGGTCCTCACCTATGCCTCGAAGCTGCCGGTGGTGAAGCTCGGCCGCATGGCCGGCCAGTTTGCGAAGCCGCGCTCCGCCCCGACGGAAACGATCGATGGCGTCGAATTGCCCAGCTATCGCGGCGACAACGTCAACGACATCGGCTTCACCCCGGAATCTCGCACCCCTGATCCGAAGCGCATGGTGCAGGGCTATGCCCAATCCGCCGCGACGCTGAACCTGCTGCGCGCCTTCGCGCAGGGCGGTTACGCCAATCTCGCGCAGGTGCATCGCTGGACGCTGGATTACATGGGTCGCAGCCCGTGGGCGGCGAAATATGCCGAAACCGCCGATCGCATCGGCGAGGCGCTCGATTTCATGGCGGCGTGCGGCATCGATCCCGAAACCGTGCCCCAGCTCGCGCAGACAAGCTTCTACACCAGCCATGAGGCGCTGCTGCTTCCTTATGAGGAGGCGATGACCCGGCAGGATTCGCTAACCGGCGACTGGTACGATACGTCCGCGCACTTCCTGTGGATCGGCGATCGCACCCGGTTCGAGGGCTCGGCGCACGTCGAGTTCCTCCGCGGGATCGGCAATCCGATCGGCGTGAAGTGCGGACCGACGTTGGAGCCCGACGTGCTGCTGCGCCTGCTCGACACGCTCAATCCCGGCCGCATCCCCGGCCGCATGACGCTGATCACCCGCTACGGCCATGACAAGATCGAGGCGGCCTTCCCCAAGCTGCTGCGCGCCGTCACGCGCGAAGGGCATCCGGTGGTCTGGAGCTGCGATCCGATGCACGGCAACGTTGTGAAGGCAGCGAACGGCTACAAGACCCGCCCGTTCGAGCGGATCCTGGCCGAGGTCCGCGGCTTCTTCGCGGTTCACCGCGCAGAGGGGACGCACGCCGGCGGCATCCACGCCGAAATGACCGGGCAGAACGTCACCGAATGCACTGGCGGCGCCGTCGACGTCACCGAACAGACGCTGGCTGACCGCTACCACACGCATTGCGACCCGCGCCTCAACGCGGGGCAGAGCCTGGAGATGGCCTTCCTGCTCGCCGAAATGCTTAACGCGGAGATGGCGGAGCGCCGCAAGGCAGCCGCCTGAAATGAAAAAGGATGTCGCGGTGGGTTGACGACCCGCCGCGACCCCCGTAGAGGCGCCGCTCCCGCTTGCACGGCCCCTTCGTCTAGCGGTCTAGGACGTCGCCCTCTCACGGCGAAAACACGGGTTCGAGTCCCGTAGGGGTCACCAACTGGGCTTTAATGCCCGGAAACGCGCTATTCTGCCGAATTTGCCTGTCTGCTGGTACAGCGATATGGTACAGCGAGGCGAGAGAATGGTGCAGATGGCGACGCCGTGGCTCCACCCGGATACGGGTGTCTACTATCTTCGACGGCAGATCCCGAAGGAGCTTCGGCCCGCGTTCGGCGGCAAGGCGTTGGAGAAGCAGTCGCTGCGCACCAAGGACGTCGCGAAGGCCGCCATCCTCTTCCTCGAAGCCAACGCCAAGCTCGAGCGGCAATTCGAAGAGGCGCGGCGCCGGCTGCGCAAGACCGGCAGTGCCGGACCTTCGTTGCAGGATCAGGCCGAGCAGCTGGTACTCGCCTACTTTAACGGGCCGGAGTTCATGGAAGGCGGGCTGGATGGCGCCGAACGGCTCGAACTCGCGCGGATCGAGGTCGATCGCGGCCTGTGGAACGAAACCGAGAACGGGATGTCGTTCCCGCAGCCGGCTGAGGAGGACAGCTGGTGGGACCTGACCAACAACGCGGCTATGTACCGCGGCTGGAACGGCCGCCGCCCCGTCCAGCAGCATCCGCCCGGCACGATCTGGCACTGGCGCGACGACGCCTTCGCGGCGGATGCGCGAAGCCGCCAGATCTACCGCGTCGCGGCTCAGATCGCCCGCTTCAGCGGCATACCCGCGTCGCAGCTCCCGCCGACGCTTGCCGGCGCGATCGCCAGCTTCTTCAACGATCAGCCCGTCTCCTCGCCACGCGAGCGCCGGTCGCGCCCGCCCGGTTCGAGGCTGCGTCCCGACATGCGCATGACGGAGCTGTTCGGCTTATGGAAGACCGCACTCCAGCCCTCCGAGCAGACCGCGCACGAGTACGAGCAGTCGCTTGGTGACTTTATCGAGATGTTCGGTGACGTCCGCGCGGCCGAGGTCACCCCGGATGACCTTCTCGACTATCGCGACGAGGCACTTAAGCTGCCCCGCTCCATGCCTCGGGTCGACCGCGCCCTCCCCTTCACTCGCCGGGTCGCGAAACACGAGACGACGTTCCCGAAGGTGAAGCCACCGACGCTGAAGAAGCGCGTCGGCGCGATCCAGGCGTTCCTCGCCTTCGCTTTCAAGCAGAAGTGGATCGCGACGAACGTGGGGGTCGGGATCCAGATCGAGGGCTATTCCAAGACCGGCGGGCTTAAGCCGAACAGCCTCGACGAGGCCGAGATCGCACGACTGTTCGCCGCTCCGCTCTTCACGGACCTGTCCACCTGGCGAAGCGATCGCAAGGTGTCGAGCCGGACGCTGTACTGGCTCTTCCTCCTCGCGCTGACCACCGGTGCCCGCATCGAGGAGCTCGGACAGGCACTCCTCACAGACGTGAAGGTCGATGGTGACGTCATTTACATCGACGTGGATGACTATGTGACCGACGACGAGGCTGAGGATGTCGCCAAGTCGGTCAAGAACGCAAACTCCCGGCGCGTCATTCCCGTTCACGATAACCTGAAGAGGCTGGGATTTCAGCGCTATGCGTCGATGCTGCGGGATGCAGGCGAGGTCCAGCTCTTTCCCGACCTCACGCCGGGACGCTTCGGCAAGCGTACCAAGGAAGCCTCACGCGCGAGCAACCGCCTAATCGACAAGCTCGTGTCCAAGGACCGGCGCCTCCGCTTTCACAGCTTCCGGCACCAGTTCAAGGACTTCGCGCTCGAGGCAGGGATCACCGACCGCGTCGCCGACCAGATTACCGGCCATGCGCCGACCACGATCGGCGGACGGTACGGCTCGGGAGTACGACTCCCTGCCCTCAGCAAGTTTCTGCACCAGATCAACTGGAGCTTCGTCGATTGGTCAGCAATCAGGCAGGCGAGTTCGGTTGCCGCGTGGAACGCGAATACGCAAATTCCAGACGATAACTGAGGGGGATATTGCAAGAGCAAAGCAGCGATCGTAAATTTCTGGACGTGGCCGCCATCCTCTCTGCCCTTCTTGATCTCATCCTTGAGGCGCTTTTGCGCGAGTACCCGCTCGTGCTCAGGCGGGCCGATGCGATCAGCCGTGACAAACGCCCCACATGCGCAGCACTGATCAGCGCAGCCTCGTCGCGGATGACCTTACGACCGCCAGCGGGCTGGCAAGCCTCCTAATCCCCTCCTTCAGAGCTCAATTGTATCTGGAGGACATCATGAACATGCAAAGTTTAGGTCGCGCTCTGCTGGACACGATGAAGGCCGAACTCGAGGCCGACGTTACTGGTGCGACGTCGATCATCGACGCTTATGACAAAGACTTCGAAGCCGTTCAGGCGCGGCTTGTCACGCTCGTTCGTAAGCACGCAGGGATCATCGACACGCAGCGGGGTGATAGTCCGGAGCAACGGCTCAACAGTCTGCGACTTACGACCGCTTATCCGGGCGTGCGCAAGCAAGCTCTGAGGGCACTCATTCTCGAGAACGAGACGGCCATTCAGCGGCTGGCGCCTCTACTCATGGCGGCTATCGTGAAGCGGGACTTCGCAACCGCCGAACTCGAGATGGAGGATCAACGCAGTCAAGAGGTGAAGGCAGCGCAAGGCGAACACCGTAGGGACGGCCTCTACGCCGACGTAGCGACGGCTGCCGATCGGCTCCACACGGTGTACGGCGCGGAATACCATCACTGGAAATCACTCAACGCGGAGCAACTCACCGCAGTCGCCAAGATCCTGCTGGGAGATAAGGCATGATCTGTGACGAGATGTGGAACAGCGTCGACGTCTACGGCTCGCCGGCGGAGATCGAGCGCTTCAAGGCCACGTGCTTCGACCCGGTGCCCGGGTTCCGAGAGTCCCCCCAAGTCCCCGATTTCAATGACGAGGCGATCGTCATGATCGGGGTGGCTGGGAGCCGGACCGACACATGGAACTTTCGTCACGGACGTGCCAAGACAGTAGGACATTATCGCTTCGCCTTCGACACGCTCATGTGGTTTCCCACGCGTGATTTCGAACGGATCGGTCGCGCCGCCGGCGGCATCGGCCATCTCGACCAGCTGATCCGCGATCGGCCGGTCGACGCTGTGAATGATCCGAACACCGTCCGGCCCGCCTGGCGCGACGGCGGCGCGCAGCGTCGCCGACCACGAGGCCGCCACATCCGAACCCGGGAAGTCCAGGCGGGGCGAGGTCGCCAGGGCCTCAAGGAAGTCCGCCATATCGGTGAGCGCAGCAGCATGCCTGGCGGGTCCGAGCATCTCACAAAGCTCAAGGTTGCGACCCCAGCCACCGAACGTGAGGTTTCCCGAGCCGACCAGCAGGCGCGGCCCCTGATCGCCGTCCAGCAGCACGAACTTCGGATGGAAGCAGCCGCCGGGCGCCGCCACCGCATCGACCGCGTAGTTGCGACCGACCTCGCGGGCGCCGGCCTCGCCGAGCGAAGCTGCCACGCCTGACACGTCCGCGAGGATGCGGACGTCGCTCGCGCCGACCCGCCGGAGCGCGCGCAGCGGCGCGGCCTCGAAGAACCCCAAGCTCAGGGCGTATGTCCCGAAAAGCGCGCGCGTCCAGCGGCCCGCGCGCACTGCGTCGAGCGGATGCACGTCGGCAATACCCCCTGGTCGCCCTTCACCAGGTCCATCCCGCCAATGACCTCTTCCCCCCGTCGCGCCCCTTGGCGCCGCGCTCCGATCCTGCCGCGTCACTCCGGAAGCGACAAGCCGAACTGTGATCTTGGTCGGTTTTCAGTCGGTTCCGACGCTTTCCGCCGCCCAAGCGTCAGTCGACGGATGAAATCGGCCGCAGCCGGTGCTAGCGTCGCCCCGAGGCGATCTTCATCCGGAAACCGTAACGGGGACCGTGTGGCTGACAAGTTCTAGGACCTGAGGAACCACGTCCCGATCATCGACTGCGGGGGCGTCAACGCCGCCACCGCGTCGATCGGGATCGCGAAGTCGGCTGTCCGCCGGCGACTCGGAGAACTCGAGCAGCGACTTGGCGCCACCCTCATCAACCGGTCGAACCGCAGCTTCGAGCCGACCGCCCTCGGCCGCCGCTACTACGACGGCGCCCGCGAGATCTCCGCCGCGCTCGACGCGGAAGCGCCCTTGATGCCGCCGGTTGGGGCGATCCGCTTCGTCATCGCCGCCGAGCCGGCTTTGGGCTCCGCCTTCGCAGCCGCCGTCGCGACGCTGCCGGCCGCCGACGGCGTCGTTGCCTCGATCGTCGACGCCGTCAAGGACGTCGGGACCGCTGACAGGCATCTGGCACCAGGCATCAGGTCCGCCGTCCCCGACTGGCGCGCCTCCTCGACTTCGAGGAGGCGCGGCTGCCCTTCGACGAGCAAATTCAATCGGTCCGGGCCAGGTTCTCCGCACTCCTTGGAGATGTTCTCGCCCGCCCCGATCTTCCGCGACAGCCGGGCCTCCTCGTCGCGACCGCCGATGTGTCGGCGATCATCCGAGGGATGCTGGACGCCGGCGGCGAACGTGGTGAGGACGGGCAACTTACGCTCGTCGCGCTTGTCCGACCCGCCGTCCTCGCCAGCTGCTGAATGGCAGCTCGGCGAAGCCAACCAACCACCTTCGGCTGAACGCCCGGCCGATTAAGGGAACGGCGCATGCAACCGGCCGAGCTACGGTCTCAACACAAAGGGATTAGTCGCCCCCCCCTGTCCCCCCCACCTGAACGAACGGTTGTTTACAACGATCTCGTTCCGTGAACGGACAGGCCGCTCTCCACCAAAGTGGAACCTGCTCCCCTAGTTCGTGCTCGCTTCCCCCACACTCCGTTGTAGCGGAACCTATTCCCCCCGAACTATTCCAGACAGCGTCGAGAACCTCAATCCGGTGTGACGCTCAAGAGAAGCCATCGAGCACGTCATCGCGATCTGCCGTCGCCTCACCGGGCACGATCCCGGCACGCTTGAAGCTCTGCATGTCCTGACTGCTTCGCGGAGGGTTGAGCTTTTCGTGTGTTTTAACGACGCCAAGGATAGCATCTCGCAGTTGGCGCTCGAACGCGTAGTCGCCGACCCACGCGTACAGCACCGACATGATCTGCGCGGTTTCTGCTCGACGTTCCTCCCGGACAACAGCTTCTAACTTCGCTCTTTTCTCCTCACTCCGCTCAAGGCGTAGTTCATCTGCCATTTCCTCGGATGGTACAGCGCCGCTCAACGCGCGCATGATTGCCCACGCCGGACCCATCGCGAACATTGGCTCCATCTCTGAGCGTAGCGCCTTATACACCGCTGATTGCAGAGTGGCTTGATCGTCCGCCTTTGCCTTGACCAGCGCAGCTTCAGCCAAGTCGACCCGCTCCTGCGCCCGCTTGAGGGACTCCCTGGCCTTGGTGACGTCGTAGTCCGCACGGGAAACCGTTTGAGACTGCCGCTCCAGGTCACGCGATAAGGATTGTCCGTGAGTCGTTGGTCGCTTAGGCGCCGACCGGTCGTAAGGCCCTGGCCCCCCGCCCAGCCAGCGCTCCCACAACTTCGGGTCGATCCGATCAGGCGTCATCGCCGTCGCAACTGCATTGAGGTACGCTACGCGATCCTCCTCTGTGCGCAGCAACGGCAATATGTGCAGATTGAATACGAGAGCGCTGCTACCGCCTGTTGCGGAAACAGCCGCGATCTGCTCATCGCGCTCGTCTTGACCGCTGGCCTCGCCGTCCATCAATCCAAACGGATAACTGACAGCTTCGCCTTCAATCGACACAACGATTCTCCATAGCACCCCGGCGTTTCGCGCCATGATGAGGACCCAAGTCAGTTAAAACGTCAACCAGCCCTACGTAGTCTTTTGATTTGACACGCACCTCGTCGCGGCGTGCTAACACGAAAACAGCGTGTCATATTCGTGTTCTATGATGAGGAAAGTGCTTCTACGACATGTCAGATCGTCGATTCTGACACGCTTAGAAAGTCGGGCGCAATACCGTAAATATGCCGCAGGCATGTTTACCTTGCTCTCACGCGCGCGTGCGCGCGAGGGGATCGGGGTCGAAGCCCCCTACCCTGCCGGTTGCATCGACCATCGATTTGACCGGGTTTGTGCCGCGTGGCCGCGTCAGGTCCTCCACCCGGCTGCGACGGGTTCCGGAAGGCGGCGCTGCCTTCGGCACCGGTGAAGTGACGGTTAGAAGGTGTGGGCTCGATCGAGCCCCGATGGTGAAGTGAAATTCGAAGGGGCTTGCCGCTCGCCGCGATGGCGGGCGGCCACGCAAGCGAAAGTCCCTGAACATGGATATGACCACCCCGCTGGGCTGCAGCCCGGCGAGCGTCGCGACCGGGCTGCTGTTGGAAGCGCTCGGCGCCAGCGATACCTACGATTATGTGCCGGTCCGCGGCCTGCCGGCGCTGGCCCTACATGTGCCCGAGCGCGACGCGCTCATCGCGGTGACCACCGCCGCCTCGCCGATGTTCACCGGCAGCCTGGAGGCGATCGCAGCCGAGCACCGGCTCGACGTTGTCCTGCTCCGAATCGGTGAGACTGCGCGCGGCGTGACCGGTGCCGACTTCGCGCTCGGCTCGCTGCCGTGCGCCGTCTGGGTCGAGCGTGACTTCGCGCTGTACCGCGACGCGAGCGGCCTGTGGCTCGTGCCGGAGCGGGTCGGTCCCTCGGTGTCGATCACGCCCGCCGGCTTCTTCCTCGAGATGATGCCGCCCTTCTCCACCCTTGCCGAGCGCGAGCGTGGGGTCAGGCGAGCCGCTGGCGACGTGGCGCGCATCCTCCAGCCGGTGGAGGTGCGCTGATGGGTGCGTCCAAGCCGGTCGTGATTAACGGCGACACCCCGGTGAGCGAGAGCAATCCGCATAGTTGGCTCATCCTCAACGGTGATCCCGCCGACGTGGCGGAGCCCCGGTGCATGGCGGGCACCCTTCGCCCGGTCCACCGCGAGCGCACCAACAGCGCCGCCGCGTTCGCCGCCGCCAAGCTGCTGATCGACGTCGACGCGGCCGATCAGCCGTGGCGGTCCCGCGCGTATCGGCACGAGGTCATCCTGCCACGTGATGCCGACGACCGGTTCACCTGCCCGAAAGTACTGTTCGCCGACATCGACGCGGCGCACGTGCCGCACGGCAAGGCGCTTCTCACCTATGTCACGCTGACTTGGACGCCGGCGCGCCTGCATCACGCCTGGCGGCTCGCCCGCGTGCTGGCAGCGGATCTCGTCGAGGAGTACGCCGTCCCCGCGCTGGTGGTGCAGCACGTGCCGCAGCTTGTCGCCAACACGGCCACGCCGCACTGCCACATCCTCTTCGGCACTCGCACGCTGACGGCGATCGGCTGGGGCGGCTACGTCGCCGCGTTGAACGGCGACCGGGTCTGGTCGATGGTGCGAGCGCGCTTTGACGGGCTGCTCGCGACGCTTTGATCAACGTCATGTGGAAGGTGGCCGAGATCGGCCGCCTTCTTCACGTTCATCGGCTCGCCGCGATGCTGGCGTGCTCGGCACTGGCGATCGATGCCGCAAGGCGCGGTGCCCGGCGGACGCGGGCGATATGGCCGCGCTCGCTGCCGCCACAGCAGCCGGACGATTTCGCCCGCGCTGGAGCGATCGGCTCCGGAGCTCGACGGGCAGTCGATCGGCAATGCGCTGCGTCAGTCGATCGACATCGCCCGCCTTCGTCAGCTGCGTGAGATCGCGGGCACGCTGCCGCTGCCCAGAGTGAAGATGTGGCGGGTGCCCGACACCTACTCCTGAAAGGCAAATGATCATGTCCTTGTTCCGACGACGCGCCGCGGCGGAAGCCCGCGCGCTGCACCTGGCGCTTGTCCTCGCCGCCAAGACGGGATGGCGCTTCGATCGCGGCCCGCTGCCGCGCTCCAGCTTCACCCATTTTCTCTACGTCGAGGCGGCGCACTTATTGCTCGTGCCGACGACCAGCGGCACCGAGTTTGCAGTCCGGCAGGTCGAGCCCGTGGTGCGCGAAACCCGCAGCGACGCCCTGATCGTCTCGCTGCCCGATCAGGGCACGCCCGCGTTCGCGATGGCGACGTGGGCGCGGCGCGAGACGGTGTGGACTACCCCGCTCGCACTCTGGCTCGGTGAGGCCGGCGAGCCGTGGCTGGTGCCGACCGAAGCCGACAACGGGGTGCTCGGCTTCCGGCTCGTCAACGCGCTGCACCACGCGGCGCCCGCACCGTGGGCGTTCACGGGCGAGCGGGACTCAGGGTTCGGCCGTGCGGCGGCCTGGATGGAGACGGTGGCTCAGGTGGTGACCCGGTGAGGGTCGGTGAAATGCCCGCGCCGCGGGCGAGAACAGAAGGCCACCAGATGATCAGATATCCCAGCGCTTGCCGCGATCACGCGATCAACGCGCTCGCCAGCCTCGTCAGCGACGACGGCAAGGAGCGTTACTTCCCTCGTGTCTCCAGAGCGCTCGTGCTGTCGCCGCAGCACCTAGCGATCGCCGCCGGGGATGAGAGCAACGCGCTCGACCCGTACGCGCTCAAGGCGTTCGCGATCGAGCAGAATCTCAACGTCGTCGCGACCTGGACCGACAAGATGTTGTCCGGGCACCAGTTCGAGATCGACGTCGTCCTCAGCAAGGACGGCGACGCCGTGCACTATCCGTCGCTGCGGCTGTGGTTGGTCGAGAAGCGCGGCGCGTACCTCGTCGCGCCAAAGGGTGACGACCCGGTCATCAGCATCGACGCCCGTGGTCTCACCCCGGTCGGGATGTCGCCCTTCCGCAGCAAGGCCGACCTGACCGTCGGCATCGCCACCGGTCAGGCGCTGTTGCAGCATCTCACCTTCGCGGGCTCGCCCTTCGCGACCCCCCTCCCCCGCAATTTCGACCGCTGACCCGGTTACAAACACAAGAGAGCACCACCATGGACACCCACCCGCCCAAGCTCGTTGTCATCCACCCCATGTACACCGCGCGCGAATACCGCCGCCACCTGACCGCGATCGACGACGCGTTGATCGTCCACCGTTATGCCGATGGCCGCTTCCAGCTCGAGCTCCGGCCCATGGTGAAGCTGGCCTCCCGCGGTGCCAAGAGCTACGGAGCGGCGCTTCGGCAGCTCGCCGCGGATCTCGAAGCCGGTTACCGCGCGGTCATCGTCGATCGCGACAACTTCCTCAGCGATCTCGAACAGCTCGCACGCGAGCACGCGACCGACAAGGATCGCGACGAGATCGAGCGAGCCGCGCAGGTCGTCGCGGAGCGCACTCGGCATCAGGTCTGGGACTCGCTCTTCGAGGCGCCTGCCGAATACCGGATGGGCCGCATGCTGCTTGCGGCGCGCCAGCGCCGAACGAAGGCGGATCGAGACGAGCAGAACGGCTTGAACTGCATGTTCGGTATCCCCACGCCGCGCACCGAGCAGTTGTGGCATTCGCTGCGGCACCAATGGTGCTCGCCCCGCAGCAACGCCGCGGGCAAGGCCGCATGGGAGAACTGGTGCCGTGCCAACCGACCGAACATGCCCAAGGTCGAGGCCGCATGAAGGCGAATTGTCGATGCGGCAACTGGTTACGACAGATGCCACTCGTTTTCCGGATCAGCGTTGCCATGCTGCTCACGGCCGCGATCACGGGTCAACTCACCCGGCATCGGGCAGCAGGAGCCGAAACGTACCATGTGCGCGCGCTGGCTGCATGGTTGTGCCCGTCAGCCGTTGATCGACGAAAGTCGCTCAACGTGGCTGACGGCGCACATATGCTGGACCGGGCAGCGTTCCGCTGGACGATAGATTGGCTCGCATCGCAAAGGACAATGTCGCCTTCTGCGATGCGAGCTTATAATCGTCGATCTCGAGCTAACGACCGATGGTGCGCTCGAGCTCGCTGTACATAGCGTAGATCTCGGCCCGGCTGATGAACGGCACGGCAGACGTGTTTTTCGCCATGTCGGCCAGATCAAGGGTGTTGAACATGGCTTCCACAAGCGAACTGCGCTGCGGATCTGACGCCTTGGTCATGAGGTGCGCGTTGTTCTCACGGTAGAATTCGTGATGTAGGCGGCCGGCGTTGGCACCGATCCGCTGAATGCCGATCAGTGCGCCCTCTGAGGCACCGAAGACGAAATCGCTGTGGCGCGTGATCAGGGGCGGCTTCACGCGCTTTGTGGGCCGCCTTTCCCAGATCTGGAGAATGGCCGGCACGTCGCAGGGAGCACCTGCCCGCAAGAACGCCCATGCCGGAACGTCCGTCTCGGCGACGAGGTGGAAGTTGTCGTGGAGCTGACGAAGCACCGTGTCCCTGCGGAAGGTGCACGGCACGATCATGGCGATGACCTTCGCCTGCTTTGCCGCGTGATTGAAGAACGGGACAGCCAGACGGAACGGCGGATTACCCACGACGGCGATCTGCCGGTCGGACACGATCGTCGTTGCGAGATAGTTCGCTTTGATGATGGTGTGGAACTGCGGATCGACATCCATCGCGATCGTATCGGCGGGCATTACATCCGCGATCGCTCCGTCGCCTCCGCAAGGATCCACCACCTGGTGGTCGTCGAGCGAGAAGTACCGCTCGATGTAATGGCGCATGAACACGGCGAACCGGATGCTCGTGTACACCTGCTCCAACTTGTTGACGAGCGCAGCGGGCGTGCGCGCTCTGCCGTTCAGGCGCGAGGCAATAAAATTGTCAGCACCTTTTGCGAGTTTGGCTAGCAGCTTCGGCGACAGCTCGCCCGTGGCGGGCACCTTCACCGAAGGCGCGTAGGATTTGATTGTCATGACATTCTCCAGAAAGGTTGAGTTCTGGAGAAGAAACTACGAGGCCTGCCATCCCGCTGGTGGTCGGATCACGGTGCGGCAGAGCGTGGCCGTCGCCGTATGTTCGAACGAAGGACGAGTGTCGTAGCTGCGTTCATCGGCGCCCACGCGCGCGCGGCGAAACGCATCCGGCTCGACCGTCTCGTCGAATTGCAAAAGGCCGATCAGCACATTGGACACGCGATCCTTATAGCGTTCCCGTGATGTTCTTTCAAGCCTTCTTGCTGACCGCTACTAGATCAATGCCAGTGCGTTCGCACAGCCTTGCGACTGCCTTCGGCAAAGTTTGGGGGATTACAGCCCGACCGCTTTGGAGCGCCAAAGCAACGTAAGCGGCCCTTCGTTCAGGCCCGGTTGGTCGGCAGCTATGCGCCCAATTTCGGTCGCTTACCCCCCACTGCAGCGTGCCTGAAAGCTGCCTGTCGGCGTCGCGAGCGAAAGGGGGAAGAGCGCGACCGCCAGCAGATGCACTGGTTGGTCTGGGGAATGTGGACGCTACGGCCGAGCTCGGCGGCTTCGTCGAGAAGAGCTTCGGCACCGCAGAGCAGTGGAGCGGCCGGCTCGAAGTTCGTCGCGGCTTCGGGGGGCCATGAGGGCGTGCTTGCGGGTGCGTCGCTTTCGTACCAGCTGCGCAGCGGACGCACGATCGTGGATGTCGGACCGTGTGCGAGGAGCTCGGCCGCGTGCCCTTTGTCGGCTATTCCGAAACTTGCGTGTCCTGCAAATTAGCCTCAGGCCGCCATCAACTCGTCGGCGGGGCCGAAGAACTCGAAGTGGATCCGATCCCGCGGGACGCCTGCGAGGGTCAGCTCGCCCACGAAAGCTCGCAGAAAGGGCTTGGGGCCGCACAGGTAGTAATTGGCCGCGGCGAACGAAGTGTTCGCGCGCAGCCAGTCTCCGGTGATCAGGCCCTCTTGGTCATAGTCCCGGCCCTGCACGTCCTCCGTGCGCGGCTGCTGATAGAAGGTGGTGACGCGCACATCGCTGCTCTGTTCCGCCAGTGCCCGGACATAATCGCGCATCGCATGGGTGGAGCCGTTGAGCGTGCCGTGGACGTAGTGGATCGGCACGGATGCGCCTTCCCGCACCAGGCTTTCCAGCATGCTGACCATCGGGGTCAGGCCGACGCCGCCGCTCAGCAGGACGATGGGCCGCTCGGCCGCGTCGGCAAGGAAGAACTCGCCCGCCGGGACGGAGACCTTGAGCGTTGCGCCAACCTCGACATGATCGTGAAGCCAGCCGGAGGCGATGCCCTGAGGCTCCCGCTTCACGCTGATGCGGTAGGTCTCGCCATTTGGCGCGGCGGAGATGCTGTAGTTGCGCTTGAGGGGGTGTTCGCCGGGGATGTCCAGCCAGAGGGTGAGGTACTGGCCGGGCTTGTGCCGGACGACGGCTCCACCATCGACGGGGCGCAGCACGAAGGAGGTGATGATCTCGCTCTCCTGGTGCTTTTCGACCACGGCGAAGTCCCGCCAGCCGCGCCACCCGCCGGGCTGATCGGCCAGCGTTTCATAAAGCTGCGCTTCGCGGCCGATCAGGATGTCGGCCAGGAACCAGTAGGCCTCGCCCCAGGCTTCGAGGATTTCGTTCGTCGCGGCGTCGCCGAGGACATCCTTGATCGCGGCGAGCAGGGCAGTGGCGACGGCAGGGTAGTGCTCGGGCAGGATCTGCAGGCCGACATGCTTCTGCGCGATCCGCTCCACCGCCTCGGCCAAGACGCCGAGGTTCTCGATGTTCTGCGCATAGGCGAGCACCGCGGCGGCAAGCGCCTTCGGCTGGGAGCCGGTCTCTCCATGGTGGGACTGATTGAACAGGTCGCGGATCGCCGGGTCCTGGAACAGGCGGGCATACATGGCGCGCGTGATGTCCAGCCCATGCGCCTCCAGCGCCGGAACGGTGGCCTTGACGATGGCGATGGTCTGCTCGCTGAGCGTGCGGGACATGGGGGTTTGCTCCTGGTTTGCTTGGCAGATGCACGGCGGTGTATCGCCCTTGCATCCACCTAGGTGCAGCGGCGCAAACCGTCATTTTGGGTCATGTCCCTACGGGCCGTACCGGAGGTGCGCGGCGGCCCGCCGGGTCAGGCGAGGCGGGCGATCGTGACCATCCGCACCAGTTCCGACAAGGTCTTCGCCTGCATCTTCAGCATGACGTTGGCACGGTAGACTTCCACCGTCCGCGCGCTGATCCCGAGGTCATAGGCGATGGCCTTGTTCGCCTCTCCGGCGACGAGGCCCTCCATCACCTCCCGCTCTCGCATCGAGAGTGTCGCGAGCCGCTCCTGCACCCGGTCCCGCTCCGATTGCAGCTCATCGCGATCGGCCTGGCGGGTAATGGCGGTGCGGATGGCACCCAGCATCGTCTCATCATCATAGGGCTTCTCGATGAAGTCGGAGACGCCGGCATGCATCGCCTGCACAGCCAGCGGCACGTCTGCATGGCCGGTGATGACGATGACCGGCACATGGCTTCCGCGCCGCTTCAGCTCCTGCGCGAGCTCTATGCCGTTCATGCCGGGCATGCGCACATCGGTGATGACGCAGGCATGCTCCAGCGGCGGATCCGCCTTGAGGAAGGCATCGGCGGAGGGGAAGGAGCGCGCCTTCAGCCCGGCGCAGTCGATCAGGAACTCGAGCGAATGGCGCGCGCCTTCATCATCATCGATCACATAGACGACCGGCTCACTCGCCATCGAACAACTCCTCTTTCCCCACGCGCTGGACTGTGAAGGTGAACAGCGCGCCGCCGCCTTCGTTCGCCTCCGCCCGGATGCGGCCGCCATGCGCCTCTACGATGGTTCGGGAAATCGACAGGCCGACCCCCATGCCCGTGGGCTTCGTGGTGACGAACGGCTGGAACAGCTGATCGGCCACGTCGGGGCTGATTCCGGGGCCGGTGTCGGCGACTGTGATCTGTGCCATCTCGTCGCCGTCAGGCTCGACCCGGATGGTGAGTTCGCGCCGCTGCAAATCGGCGGCGACCATGGAATCGACCGCGTTGCGGACGAGGTTCACCACCACCTGCTGGATCTGCACCTTGTCCACCAACACAAGATCGAGCTCCGGGCTGAAGGAATAGTGGATGTGGATGCCGTGTTCCCGCGCGCCGACCAGCGCCAATGCACTGGCTTCCTCGATGATCTTGGGCAGGCTTTCCACCGTGCGCTCCGTTTCTCCGCGCGCGACGAAATCGCGCAGGCGGCGGATGATGGCGCCGGCGCGCAGGGCCTCCTCGCCGGCGCGCTCGACTGCATCGGCGACCTTGTCGTGCGGCACTTCCTCGCGCGCGAGCAGCATGCGGCTGCCCTTCAGGTAGTTGGCAATGGCGGAGAGCGGCTGGTTCAGCTCGTGAGCGAGGGCGGAGGCCATCTCGCCCAAGGCGGTGAGCCGGGAGACGTGGACCAGTTCGCTCTGCAACTCCTGCAGACGCGTCTCGGTCTGCTGCCGCTCAGTCAGGTCGCGGATGAAGCCGGTGAAGTAGCGCCGCCCGTCCAGCCGCATCTCCCCCACAGCCAGCTCCATCGGAAAGGTGGTGCCATCCTTCCGCTGGCCGACCACTACGCGGCCAGTGCCGATGATCCGGCGCTCGCCCGTGCGATAGTAGCGTTCCAGGTAGGAATCGTGCGCTTCGGCGTAGGGGGAGGGCATCAGCATGGCGACGTTGCGCCCCTTCGCCTCTTCCGCGGTCCAGCCGAACAGCCGCTCGGCCGCTGGGCTGAAATCGTGCATCAGCCCGCGCTCGTCGATCACCACCACCGCATCCGGCACGGTGTCCAGAATTGAACGCAGATGCGTTTCGCGCCGCGCAAGCTGCGCGGCGGCGGCTTCGGTCTCCGTCCGGGCGTGCTGAAACCACTCGCCGCCAAGGGCCACGGCAAGGCCGATCGCCACGAATGCCGCTGCCGCGACCAAGCTGCCGTTCTCGATCGGCCCGCTGAGCCAGTCGCACCACAGCCCCACGCCGGCACCAACCACCGCCGCCACCGCGCCGGCGCGCAGACCCGAGAGGGCGCTCGCCACCACGACCCCGGGCACGAAGAAGATGTAAGTCGCGCGCTGGCCCAGCTCTTCGCCGAACACCAGGCGCACGGCCGCCCCGGCCGCGATCGCCAACACGGCCAGGACCAGCGCCGTCGAGACCGACAGGCGCGGCAGGAAACGGCTGGCGAAGCGCGCCCGCCCCACCTCCGGGATAGCCCTTAGGGGATGAGGGGTAGGGACAAGATCCAAATGTTCCGGCTCCCTCGGCAAGCGTAGATGGCCTCCAACAGCGACGCACCAGTGAACGCGCCGCCTCAGACGGAGACTATCAATGGTTGCCCCCTTCATCGACCTTGGCGTCCATCACAAGCCCCGTGGGCTTTCCGACCGGGTCGCGTTCGGCTTCACCAAGGCGCTGCGCTGGTGCGCCGACACCTTCTTCGCGGAGCGTTACGGCCACCGCGCGGTGGTGCTGGAGACGGTCGCCGCGGTGCCCGGCATGGTCGGCGCGACGATCAACCATCTCGCGTGCCTGCGCCGCATGTGCGACGACAAGGGCTGGATCAAGACGCTCATGGATGAGGCCGAAAATGAGCGCATGCACCTGATGACCTTCATCGAGATCTCCAAGCCCACAATGTTCGAGCGGGCGGTGATCATCGGCGTGCAGTGGGTGTTCTACCTGTTCTTCTTCGCCCTCTATCTCGTCAGCTCGAAGACGGCGCACCGCGTGGTCGGCTATTTCGAGGAAGAGGCGGTGATCAGCTACACCCATTACCTCGCCGAGATCGATGAGGGCCGCAGCCCGAACGTGTCGGCGCCGGAGATCGCCAAGCGCTATTGGGGCCTGGCCGAGGACGCGACCCTGCGCGACGTGGTACTGGTGGTGCGGGCGGACGAGGCACACCACCGTGATGTGAACCACGGCTACGCCAACGAGCTGGCCGGGCTTCCCGTCGGCAAGGTGGCCGAATGCCCGCCGCACGTGGCGCTGGAGCCGACCTGGAAGCAGGCGGCCTGAACCGAAACGGGCCGGCGGGCGACTGCCGGCCCCATCCTTTGGCGAGAACCGAGCATGATCCCTTCGCGCCCGATCCTGGTGTACGAGCAGGACCGATCGGTCCTCGCCTCGCTCAAATTCGCCCTGACGCTGGAGGGATATTGCGTGCTCGACGGGACGAGCGCCCAGGCCGATCCGCGCCGAGCCGCATGCCTGATCATCGAACAGCGGTATGGTTCGGGCGACGGGCTCGGCCATCTGAAGCAACTTCGGGCCAGCGGATGCTCGGCTCCGGCCGTGCTTCTGGCGACCAATCCGACCCGCGCCATACGGGATCGGGCGGACGCGGCCGGAATCACATTGGTGGAAAAACCGCTGCTGACCGACGATCTGACACGGGCGCTTCGGAGCGTGGTCCGGCAGCAGGAGGCAGCATGATTGGCATCGGCGTGGTTTCAGAGGCGGAGATCGCCGCCGTGATCCCCGCCTTCTACGCGAAGGTGCGCAAGGACCCGATGCTCGGCCCGATCTTCAACGACGCGATCGGGGATTGGCCGGAGCATCTGGAGAAGCTGCAGGCCTTCTGGTCTTCCGTCATGCTGGCCAGCGGCCGCTACAAAGGGCAGCCGATGCCCGCCCATGTGCGCCATGCGGCGCGGATTACGCCCGCTGCCTTCGCCCGCTGGCTGGAGCTGTGGGACGAGACGACGCGGGAGCTTCTGCCGGCCGAAGCGGCGGCGGCGATGCAGGACAGGGCTGAGCGGATCGCGGAGAGCCTGGCGCTCGGCATCCAGCTTTACCAGGCCCGCGAGGCCGAACTCGCGGCGGCGGATTGAACGGAGACTGGAGATGGCGAGCGACCAACCCGTAGCGCCGGCAACCCACCTTCCTGAAGGGCTCGAATCTTACAGCCGCACCGTCTCGTTCACCGAGGAGACGCTGCCGGCCGGCCTGCGGAAGGACCACACGACCAAGGCGGGAAGTTGGGGATTAATTTGCGTCGAGCAGGGCGTGCTACGCTACCGCGTGACCGATCCGCGCCGCCTGCCGACCGAGCGGGACCTGACGCCGGAGACCGGTCCCGGCGTGGTCGAGCCGACAATCCTGCATCACGTGGAGCCGATCGGGCTGGTGCGCTTTCACGTCGAGTTCCTGCGCAACTCTGCCACGCCCGTTCCGCTGTGCCAGCATGAGAAGTTGGCGAAGCAGGAGAATCGTGAACGCTCCCGCCGCTAAGAGGTTCAAATCGCGGCCGACCGGTGCCAACGGGCCGCGCCATGCGTCATTTCGTCCGCCGCCTTCCATCGACCTTCGCTCGCGTGGTGGCGGGGGAATGGCCGCGCAATGCAGCCGGCGCGTTGATCGGCATTGCCGCCATGGGCGCGTTGACGACGTTGGTCGTGGGCCCTTCATCAAGCCTGCCGATCCTGATGGCCCCTATGGGGGCGTCCGCCGTTCTGCTGTTCGCGGTGCCCGCCAGCCCGCTGGCGCGCCCCTGGGCGGTTCTTGGCGGCAATGTCCTCTCCACTTTGATCGGTGTGGGGATTGCGATGTCCGAGTCGTCACCCGTTCTGGCAGCGAGCCTGGCTGTCGGCGCAGCCATCGCCGCGATGTCGCTGCTGCGGTGCCTGCATCCTCCAGGCGGTGCTTGTGCGCTGACGGCCGTCCTCGCCATGCCGCAGACGATCGGAGAAGGCTTCTTCTTCGTCCTCTTGCCGGTGCTGATCAACTCGGTGCTGCTGGTGATCGCGGCTATCATCTGCAATCGGGCGCTGGGCCGATCCTATCCGCATCGCGCTCACGCAACGCAGCATCCGCACGCGCATCCGGCGAACCTGCTGACCGAAGCGGATTTCGACGCGGTGCTCGCCGATTACGGAGAGGTACTCGACATCAGCCGGAAGGATCTCGAGATGCTCTACTTGGAGCTCGTTAGCCGTGCGGACGATAAGCGGGTGAACCAGCCACGTTGAGGGCTAGTTGGACTCTTCACGACCAGACCGCTCCAGCACGGCTGACGTGATCGAGGCATAGCCGTTCGGCAAATGCGCCTCCAGCCGATCGGCCGCTTTCCAGGCTTGCTCACCGCGAAGCGGACATTCGGCAAGCGGCCCAGGAGCTGCCATCCTAACATCCGGCGCGCTGAGCGGCTGGAAGTGGGCCGGTTTTGGACTGGCAGGTTACGGCACTCGAACGAGCGGATCGGACGTAAACCATCCTATTCTCAGTCGACGGCGAAACTTGACCGTCAGCAGTCAGCGCATTTCGGCGTGAGAGTCGGCAGCCGCAGACTTCGAATGGTCTGAGCGTTGATGTCGGCACGGATTGGAAATGACATTAGCCTAAACCTTGATGTAGCGTGTAGCGCATCACGCTACATTGCCATCGACATGCATCGTGTAGCGTCATGCACTACACGTATGAAAAATGAATCTATCCATCCGGGCGAGTATGTCCGAACCAACGTCATTCCTGTTGGCACCAACGTCACCACAGCGGCCAAGCTGATCGATGTCAGCCGTCCAACGCTCTCAAACTTTCTCAACGGGAAAGCGGATCTCTCAACCGAGATGGCAGCTCGATTAGAACGAGCTTTCGGCGTATCTGCCCGCACTTTACTTGACGTTCAAAGCGCGTGGGACGCTGCCAAAACCACAGCCCGCTCGGCGGCGATTACCAAGTCTTATGTGCCGCCCTTTTTGCAGATTAAGGGTGCCGACATCACCCGGTGGGCGACGACGGGCGTCACCCCTCGCCAACGGCTGGCTGTGTTCATCAGAACGTTGGTGAACTCGACTGGGGTCGGCCTGATTAAGGTCGAGTTCCCCGGCAATGACGATAGCGAGCGCTCTGGTTGGGATGGAGAGGTTACGGCAACGCAGGCGACACCCTGGGTGCCATCGGGCCATTCCGGTTGGGAGTTTGGCGTCACCGAAGACATCAAAGGCAAGGCCGATCCCGAGCGGCGGTTCGAGTTCGATCTCGGCATCGACGCGGATGACGATCCGGTGGACGGCATAGCGGTGGGGCTGCAGGCGATCCGTGATCTCGACTTCGTGCTGGACGCGCCAGCCGCCAGCGCGATCATCCGCGACGTGGGGGATTCGAACATTGTCCTGCGCTTCTTCGGCTGGGTGAACCAGTCGCGCACCGATTATCTGAAAGGGCGCAGTTTGGCGCTAGATGCAGCCAAGCGTAGTTTGGAAGCTCACGGCTTTGCCCTGCCCGAACCGATTTACCGCCTGCGTTTTGATCAGGGTGCCGCCGTTCCGACCCAAAGCGCGTCGAACGCCCCAGTCGCCAAACCACCGAAACCGGCTGTGTCGCAACAGAGGATCGCGCACGATGCTGCGCCCGACGCGCATATCGCCAAGCTGGTCGACGAGGAACGCGCCGAAACCCAGGGCGGAGACCTCCTTGACGACAAGCGCCCGGTCGAGTGACAAAACCGAAACGTGCCTCAAGTAGGCAGCGTAACGGTCAATACCGGCGCGGGATAACGACCCGCATCGATTCATAGCCCTTCACGAAGTTCGAGCGGACGCGCTTGGGCTCCGCGACCACATTGATCTCCGGGAAACGCTTCATGATCTCTTCCCACACGATCTGCAGCTGCAGTTCGGCAAGGCGATTGCCAACGCAGCGGTGGACGCCGAAGCCGAACGAGATGTGCTGGCGCGGACGGGGACGATCGATGATATAGTCGTTCGGGCGCTCGATCACTTCATCGTCGCGATTGCCCGAGACGTACCACATGACAACCGTGTCATCTTTCTTGATCTGCTGGCCGCGGAATTCGACATCGCGGGTGGCGCGACGCTTCATGTGCGACAGTGGCGTCTGCCAGCGGATCGTTTCCGACACCATCGACGGCAGCAGTGACGGATCGGCCATCAGCTTGGCGTACTGATCGGGGTTCTTGGACAAGGCATAGACCGAGCCGGTCATCGTGTTGCGTGTGGTATCGTTGCCGCCCACCGTCAGCAGCATGACGTTCCCAAAATATTCCATCGGCGACATACCGCGTGTCGCGGGATCATGCGCGAGCATCGAGATGAGGTCGCCGGTCGGCTCTGCATTGACGCGCTCGTTCCACAGCTGCGTAAAATAGGCATGATAGTCGCGAAAGATGCCCATCTTCTGCTCGCGCGTCTCGACCACGCCATGCCCCGGCTCCGCAGTGACCACATCGGACCAATAGGTCAGCTTGCGGCGATCCTCCTGCGGCATGCCGAACAGCGTCGCAAGCGTCATCGCGGTGAGCTCCATCGACACCTTGTCGACCCAGTCGAACTCTTCGCCGATCGGCAACCCATCGAGGATCGCGGCGGCACGCTCGCGGATCAACGGACCCAGGATCTGAAGGTTGGTGGGCGACACGGCGGGGCTGACCGCCTTGCGCTGCACGTCGTGCTTGGGCGGGTCCATCGCGATGAACATCGCCAGCCCTTCGAGTTGCGGCGTTTCGCCGGGCGCTAGCGGCGGGACCATCATGATCCCCGGCTCCGACGAGAAGGTCTGGTGATCGATGTCGACCGCCATGATGTCGTTATATTTCGTCACCGACCAGAACGGCCCATAAGCGCTTTCGGCGGTGTAGTGGACCGGCGCCTCGGCACGCAGCCGCTCGAAATTCCACCACATCTCGTCGGCAGCGAACAGCTCGGGGCGCGACGGATCCAGCTTGTCGAGCGGGGTCGCATAGGCGGCGTCGCGGGCGGGATTGGTGGCGGCGAAGGCGGCAGTGGCGGCGGTGCTCATGCGACGGATCCTTCCGGGATGATGGGGCTCAGTGCTGGCTTTCGGGCATGGTGACGATCAGCCCGTCGAGCGCGGGCGTAACCTCGATCTGGCACGACAGCCTGCTGTTGCTTTCCACGTTTTCAGCGAAGTTCAGCATCTCGGCTTCCTGCTCGGTGCGCTCACCGGTCGCCGTCAGCCAGTCTGGATCGACATAAACGTGGCACGTTGCACAGGCGGCCGCGCCGCCGCAATCGGCATCAATACCGGGCACGCCGTTCTTTACCGCGCCCTCCATCACGCTCCAGCCGTCGGTGACCTGCTGTTCATGACGCGTGCCGTCGTGCTCGACGTAGATGATCGTTGCCATCGGTTCCTCTCGGTGCCGTTCGTCCACGAAGTGGAAGGTCTGTTGATACAGGCGTAATCCTTACTGACAGCCGTGACAATAGGAGAGTGTCGGGTCGTGAGGTCGCATCCGCGCATCGTGAAGATGGCGGCTTACCTGACTCGGCCCATCGAACAGCGCGTCCCAGCGTTGCAAGGTGAGTAACAGTTGCCGGCGCATCGAGCGGGGTTTCCTTACGGTTGCCAGCTTGGCCGGTACGCTGGGTCCAAACGCCGATCCAGGAAGTGCGCGGCGCTGATGAAGGCCAGATGGGTGAGCGCCTGGGGAAAGTTTCCCGACGACAAGCCGCGCACGTCTACCTCCTCGGCGAACAGGCCGAGATGGTTGGCATAAGCCGCACCCTTGGCAAGCTGCATCCGCGCCTCATCCAAGCGGCCGGCGCGCGCCAGGCACTCCGCAAACCAGAATGTGCATGTCGTAAAGGCGCCTTCATCGCCTTCGAGCGCGTCGTCGACACGGTAGCGGTAGACCAGCCCGTCATCGCACAATTGCTCGCCGATCGCATCGAGCGTCTGAAGCCACACGGGATCGGTCGATGATACGAAGCGGACGAGGGGCATCATCAGCAACGCCGCGTCCAGCTCGCGCCCGCCCCGCTCCTGCACTGTCCGCCGTCAGCACCAATGGCACAGATTTGAGGTTGTGATTTAAGGAGGATCTAGGCTTCGTCGTAGTGACGAAGGAACGAGATGAAGCCCAGATCCTCCAATGCAAAATCGTCGGCGAAGGCCCCTGCTGAGCAGGTGGTGAAGGACATCCGGCGGCAGACGCGGCGCCACTTTTCGGCCGAGGACAAGATCCGCATCGTGCTGGATGGCCTGCGCGGGGAAGACAGCATCGCCGAGCTATGCCGCAAGGAAGGCATTGCCCAGAGCCTGTATTACACCTGGTCGAAGGAGTTCATGGAAGCTGGCAAGCGCCGCCTGGCCGGCGACACCGCCCGTGCCGCGACCACCGGAGAGGTCCAGGACCTGCGCCGCGAAGCCCGGGCCCTGAAGGAATGCGTGGCCGATCTGACACTGGAAAACCGTCTGCTCAAAAAAAGCATGGTCGCGGATGGGGGCAACGACGAATGAGATATCCCGCATCCGAGAAGCTCGAGATCATCAGAACCGTCGAGCAGTCGCACCTGTCGGCCAAGCGCACGCTGGACCAACTCGGCATCCCTCGTCGGACATTCTACCGCTGGTATGATCGCTACCTCGAAGGCGGGCCGGAGGCGTTGGAAGATCGGCCATCGGCGCCGAGCCGGGTGTGGAACCGCATCCCGGCGGGCATCCACGACCAGATCATCGAGCTGGCGCTGGAACAGTCTGAGCTGAGCCCCCGGGAACTGGCCGTGCGCTTCACCGATGGGCAGCGCTACTTCGTGTCGGAATCCACGGTTTACCGCCTGTTGAAGGCCCACGACCTGATCACCAGCCCGGCCTATGTCGTGATCAAGGCTGCCGATCAGTTCCACACGAAAACCACGCGGCCGAACGAGATGTGGCAGACCGACTTCACCTACTTCAAGATCATCGGGTGGGGCTGGATGTATCTGTCGACCGTGCTCGACGACTTCTCGCGCTACATCATCGCCTGGAAGCTGTGCACCAACATGCGAGCCGAGGACGTCACCGACACGCTGGACCTCGCCCTGGCGGCTTCTGGTTGCGACAGCGCCACGGTGCTGCACAAACCCCGGCTACTCAGCGATAATGGCCCCAGCTACATCGCGGGTGAGCTGGCGGAATACATCGAGGCCCGGAAGATGAGCCATGTGCGCGGCGCCCCGTGTCATCCCCAAACCCAGGGCAAGATCGAGCGCTGGCACCAGACCCTGAAAAACCGCATCTTGCTGGAAAACTACTTCCTGCCCGGCGACCTCGAAGCCCACATCACCGCATCTTGCTGGAAAACTACTTCCTGCCCGGCGACCTCGAAGCCCACATCGAGGCCTTCGTCGAGCACTACAATCACCAGCGATACCACGAGAGCCTGGCCAACGTGACGCCTGCCGACGCCTACTTCGGCAGGGCTCCGGCAATCATCAAACTGCGCGAAAGGATCAAGCGACAGACCATCGAACATCGGCGCTTGCAGCACCGCAAGTTCGCCGCCTAACATCAACCCCCTGACGAGGTCCGCACTCCGCTAATCTACGCCGCGAGTTGTGCCGAATGTTCTGACGACGGACACTTCTTCAAGCAGGTCCTGGAGGATCATCGCGATGAACGGCTCATCTTCGATGATCAGTACGTGACACACTGGCGCGTTTCCCTCTTGCGATGTGTGTTAACGTCGCGGCAGCCATCCGGGTCCCGCAGGCGCGGCCTTTTACGGGCACGGCTCGAAGCTCTCGTGGGTTCGACGCTGTGAGATTGTCGTAGGTAAGCCAACCAGTTATAAGATCTGGGCCCGCGGGGGATCGATAGCGCTGGCATAAACGGGACGGGCTTTGGACAATCAGGAACTTGCCGGCTTCGACGCCGACGCACTTCGTGACGAGATCGTCAGACTGAGATCGCTGCTCGTGCAGGCGGGGATCGATGCCGAGCGCGCGCAAGCCGACGCTGCACTATCCGTGTTAGGCCACGCAGATGCGTTCGCGGCGAGGCATGCGAACACCCGGAAAGCGGAGGAGCAGGCGGGCAGCGCCGCTGAGGCCGCTCAGGGCCGTTACGACCTGGTCGAAGCGCATCGTGACGAGTTGCAGGCGCTCAACGACTGGCTCGGCCAGATCGGTGCGGCGCTGTCGCTCAGCGAGGCGCGCTATCGCGCGATCCTCGACAGCTCCACCGATTACGCCATCATCGCCACCGACTTGGACGGGGTGATCACCACCTGGAACGAGGGCGCCCGCCAGATCCTCGGTTGGCCCGAGGAGGAACTGCTCGGAACCCGGGCTGACATCATCTTTACGCCTGAGGACCGGGAGCAGCGGCGGCCGCAGACCGAGATGAGCCTCACCTTGCGCGACGGACGCGCCTCGGACGAGCGCTGGCACATGCGCAAGGATGGCCGCCGCTTCTGGGCTGCCGGCCTGCTCATGCCGCTCAAGGTCGACGGCGAGGTCCGCGGCTTCCTCAAGATCCTTCGTGACCGCACCCAGGAACGCGAGGCGGAGGAGCATCGCCGCCGCATCGAAGAGCGGCTCGAGCTGGCACTCGGCGCCGCCGTCATGGTCGGTATCTGGGACTGGGAGTTCGCGACCGACCTGATCTACGCGGACGCCAACTTTGCCAGCATCTACGGCATCGATCCGGAGCTCGCCGGGCGCGGTGCGCCCCTGGCGGACTATACGCATCGGTTTCATCCCGACGACCTGCCGGGTTTCGAGTTGGCGCTGAAGAAGACGCTGGAGGACGGGACACCGTTTTCGCACGAATATCGCGTGTTACAGGCCGATGGCTCGTTTCGCTGGCTGCTCGCCCGCGGCAACGTGGTTCGCGACGCGGATGGGACGCCGGTGCGCTTCCCAGGCGCCAGCATCGACATCACCGACCGTAAACTCGCCGAGGACCGGCAGGCGGCCTTGGTCGAGCTGAGTGATCGCTTTCGGGACGTCGAGGACACGGCGGAGATCACTGCCATCACGGCGCAAGTGCTCGGCCGGGTGCTGCGATTGACCCGGGGCGGCTACGGCTCGGTCGATCCTACCGGCAGCTTCGTCGAGGTGGACCGTGACTGGACGGCGTCCGACGTCCAGAGCATCGCCGGGCGGCATCGTTTCGCAGACTACGGCTCGTTCAACGAAGACCTGCGCAAGGGCCGCACCGTCGTCATCGACGACGTCGAAGAGGATCCCCGCACTAGCAGCGATCTGCCGCGCTTGCGGCGGCTCGGTATTCGCGCACTCTTCAACGTACCCGTGATGGAGCATGGGCGGCTGGTCGGGATCCTTTTCCTCCACGACAACAAGGTGCGCCACTGGTCGCGGGCCAAGGTCGACTTCGTGCGTGACGTGGCGCAGCGTACGCGTGATGCCGTCGAGCGGCTCCGGGCGGAGGATCACCAGCGACTGCTAGCCAACGAGCTTCAGCATCGCGTCAAGAACACGCTGGCGATGATCCAGGCGATTGCGGCACAGACCTTCAAGGATGCAGCCACGCCCGAGGCGCAGAGCGCGTTCGCCAATCGCGTGGTCGCGCTTGCGCATGCGAACGACGTTTTGACAAAGGCCGGCTGGACCGCCGCGCCGGTCGAGGATGTGGTGACCGGGGCGACCATCCCGCATTGCGCCGGCCCGGAGCGCTTCACCCTTTCGGGTCCTGCGATCGAGATCGCTGCCCGCGCCGCCCTGGCGATGACGCTGGCGCTCCACGAACTTTGCACCAACGCATCCAAATACGGTGCGCTGTCGGTCGAGGGCGGCCACGTCACGATCGAGTGGGAGATCGATGCGGAGGCGAACTTCCAGCTGCGCTGGCGGGAACGAGGCGGCCCTGCGGTGGCTGTACCGACGCGAAAGGGCTTTGGCACCCGGCTTCTCGAGCGCAGCCTTGGCGCTCAGCTCGGCGGATCGGTGAACATCGACTATGCGCCGGAAGGTGTGACCTGTCTGTTCCAGGTGCCGCTGGTGGCGGTGCAGGACGTGGTGGGCGCTGCCTGAACCGAGCCATTACGTTGACGGCTTGTGGGTGCCGCCCGGGCGCGCGTGTCGGCAGCTATCGACCCGACCTCGGCCTTCGTTGATCAACGCACGTCGCCTGAAACCTGCCGTCCATTCGGATCGGCTGCGAGGCGAAGGAACTGATCCTCCGCCTCGCGTACGCGCCCACAACTGATTAGAGGTCGCGAGGTGATCCTTCGGGTGACTGCGGCCGGAGCGTTGTCTGTGCCTGAGGAGGGATGCCGGGCGTTCCCGTCGTGCCAGAAAGGCGTTGCACCATCATCCGCGCCGCTTCGCGTCCACCAAGGCCGAAGGCGAGCGCGAATGCGACAGCCATAGCACCCAAGATCAGGCCAAAGGCGAGATTGATGATGTCGTCGGCGAGTCCCATGAAACGCAGCCCAATGGCGGTGCCGAGTACGATGATCGCGATATGCACGATCTTCGCCGTCAGCTCCGCATTAGCCCCGCCGCTCGCGCGCACGACTGTCGAGACCAGCTTCGCGATGGCGATTGCTGCGGCGATGATGACAGCGCCGAAGATGACCGAGCCGAGCAGGGTCAGGATCTCCGCCATCATACGCGAGCCATAAGCGAAGTTGAGCTGCCGGAACGCCTCCATCAGGCCGAAGATAATGATGGCGACGAACACGGCGTGGCCGAGCAGCTTCGACGGCACCAGCGCCGGGGTTGCCGGCGTTCCCGCCGACGTCGATGGGACCCCTGGGGCGGGCGTCGTGCTTGAGGGGAACACGCCAAGCGCGCTGATCGTGCGATCGAAGCCGGTGCCGCTCAGGAACTGGCTGAGCAGTTGCGACGCAAAGCGGCCGATCACATAGGCGAGCGCGAGAATGATCGCGGCCGCGACGACATGCGGGATGCTGTCGAGAATGATCCGGAGCATTGCGGTCGCCGGCTCGGAGATCGCGCGTATGTTGAGCTGATCGAGCGCGGCGATTGCGACCGGGATGATGATGAGCGCGAACACAATGCCCCCAACCATCCGCGGGAGCGTCGAAGGATCGGCCTTGGCCATGCCGGCGCGCTCGGCAAGCTGTTCGGTGCGCGCTGCGGTCAGCACCGCCTCCACCGCCTTCTTGGCGACGCTAGCGACGATGTAGCCGACGAAGAAGATCAGCCCCGCGCCGATAATGTTGGGGATGGCGGCGCCGAACTGGTTGAGCATGCGGCCGACCGGGCTGGTGGCAGCGGCCAGGCCGAGCGGCTGCGCGGCAAGCACGAGCGCGATCAGGATCACGATCCAGAACGCCGCGTCGCCGACCTGCGCGCCGACGCTCTTGGGATTGCGACCCGTCTCAGGGATGCCTGACTGCCGGTGCGCCTGACGCGCCAGCGGCGTCTTGTTGACCAGCGCGGCGACGCCCCACTTGGCCGCTTTCGCCAGAAGGTAGCCGATCAGGAGAATGACGGCCGCGGCAAGAACGCGCGGCCCCCACTCCTGAAGATAAAGAACGGCGGTGTCGCCGAAGTTGCGGGTGCCGGCGATCATGCCGTCCGCTGTCACATAGTTCGGGTTCATCGCCGTCTCCCCTGTTGGCAAGGCGTGTGAGCCCGGCGCGGCTGTCACCGCGCCGGGCTCCACCGACTAGATACGCTTGTCGGTGTCTCGGAAGGTCGAGCCGCGGGTCTCGGCGTCGGTGTCGCGATCGACCTCCACGTCGGTGCGGCGCACGGTGTCGTCGACCTCCTCGACATGCTCCTCGGCCGTCTTGGAAACCACGACCTCCTCGACGACGCGAGCGGTCTTGCCGACCACCGCTTCCTCACCGGTCGCGGTCATGTCGATCGTCCTCTCGCGGAACGCGTCGGTATCGGCCGCCGAAAGCGGCTGATCGACTGAGCGACGCTCCACGTTGACGCGCTCGTTGCGGAGACGAATCTGCTCGTGAACCGGCGTTTCGGTCACATAGGAGCGGACGCGCACCCCGCCGCGGCTCACGTCACGCTTGCCGACAACCAATTGCTCCTCGACGATCGGGATCACCTCTTCCTGCTCGGCCGTGCGGCCGGCGGTTTCGCGACGGTCGAAGCTGCCGAGAGCGGCTCCGGTCGCGCCTGCAGCGGCACCAGCGCCGGGATAATCCCAGCCCGACGAACGCCACTGGCTCGAACGGTCATCGATGTCGATCGAGTTGGCCTCTTCGAGCACTCGCACCGCCTCGTCGACGCAATCATCATCGACGTCAGCGGTCAGCAGCGCACCGCCGCGGCGCACGCCTTCCTCGTAGGTGTGGCGGTCCTCGTCGGGCACGAACGCGTTCTTGATCGAGTCCCAAAAGCCGCGGTCCTCATGCGTCGAGTAGCCTGTCTCCTTGTAGCCGGCGCTCGACTTGTCGTGGATATGGATGTGGTCGGCGTCGACCCGGGCGCTCTTTAGCCGGTCCTTGGCGGCCTCGGCGTCGGCTCGGCTGTCGAACAGGGCGGTGATGGTGCTGGACATGATCTTTCTCCTGCGATTGAAAACGGATTGGCGGCTTACCTCGCCGTCACGACGAGTTCGGTGCGGCGGTTTTCAAAGCGACCGCCGGCGGTGGCGTTGGTGTCGACCGGATCGGTCTCGCCACCGGAGACGGTCTCGATACGGCCGGTATCGATCCCTTGCGCGACCAGCGCCGACTTGACGCTATCAGCGCGAGCCTTGCCGAGCGCCATGTTGGCCGCATCGCCGCCGCGCGCGTCGGCGTAGCCCGCAATGCGGATTCTGGCGTTCGGATACTGCTTGAGGGCCGCGGCCACCTCGTTCACCTCTGCGGCATCGGCCTGTCGGATATTGCTTTTGGCCGTGTCGAAGTTGAGCTTCTCGAACGTGAAGGTGCGCGGTGCCGGCTCGCTGCCAGCGAGGTAACCGCCGAGGGCGGAGGTTCCTACGGCAGCAGCGGAAGTCGCCGCATTGGGCGTCGTCGCGACCACCGCGCCGTTGGTCGCCGGGGCGGCCGCCGTCGTGTCTGTCGACGTTGCTACCGGGGCGATGGCTGCATCATCGCGGCCGCAGCGGCTAAGCGCAAACAGCAGCGCCAGCAGGCCGAGTGCCAAGAGAACCCAGGGCAGCCAGTTGAAGCCCTTCTTCTTCTCGATGTGGATGTGGCTAGGCGCGCCGTCGCGATGGTCGTTGGGTGCGGGCATCAAGTGTTCTCCTGTTGATCGAGTTGGGTCCGCTCGACCTCCACGTGCGTCCGGCGCAGCGTCGCGGGGAGCTCGACGCCTTCGGTGGTCACCATCCGGCGGAGATGGAGCTCCTCGACGAGAAACAGGCGTTTCTCGACTACCAGACGCTCCTCCAGCACCGGCACGATCGTGACGTCGCCTTCGCTGCGGATGGGCGGCGCCTCGGCCACCTCGCGGTCGACTGGTACGCGTGTGACCTCCACATGCTCACGGCGCAGGGCGTCCCGAACGACTACCTTCTCCTCCGCCAAGGATGTTTGCACCCGGACATGCTCGGTTTCGACCGCACGTTTGGTGACGTGGGCTTCCTCCTGAATAATCGGGATATGCAGATCGTCGGACATGGCTTGCCTTGCAGTTCGTTCGCTCAACTGCCGGGCGCTCCGATAGCTCCCGGAGTGCGTCGATTATGCGGGTTAGACTTGGTAGAGCTGTACTAGACTGACCAGTAGATATTCGACCTGCGTTGGCGTCCTGCCGCGGAACAACGGCAAGCGGCGGGCGCTTCCCGGAGTATGGCTGCCCCTCTCCCCACCTCCTTGGCCGGCGGCACGCTGCGTCACCTGGAACAGCTGATCGACGGCCTTACCGCCGGCGTGATCCTGATTGATCTCTCGGGTTCGATCGTCTGGTGCAACGATGCCGCGCTGAGCATGCATGGTGTCGAGAAGACCGGGGATCTCGGCGGTACAGCCGACGAATATGTGAAGCGGTTCGCGCTCACGATGCCCAACGGGCATCGCCTCGCTAGCCGCGAATATCCAGTCATGCGGGTGCTTGCAGGCGAGAGCTGCCCGGATCTCGTCGTCCGGGTCGCAGCAGCCGGAACGGACGAGCCGCGCTGGACTCACCACATCCGCGATGTGGTCATGAGCGGCGACGACGACGAACCCGACTGCCTGGCGCTCGTTATCCAGGACCTGTCCGAGCAGAGTGAGGCGGAAGCCCGCTTCGAAGCCATGTTCCAGGCAAATCCAGCGCCAGCCCTGATCCTGCGGCTCAGCGATCAGCGCTTCGTCCGTGCCAACCGCGGCTTCCTGGAGATGACCGGGCAGGCCCCCACGGGCGTCATCGGGCGCAGCCTCTACGAGTTCGATATCCTAAACGAGGCCGAACGTCTGGAGCTTGCGAAGCAGCGCCTCAAGGAGGGCCGCACCATTCCGCAGATGGAGGCGGAACTGCCCATGCCCGACGGGCATACGAAGCTCGTGATCCTGGCGGGCCAGCCGATCGAGGTCGGCGACGATAAGTGCATGCTGTTCACCTTTGCCGACCTGGAGCCACGGAGGCGCGCAGAGCGTGCATTGCGCGACGGTGAGGAACACTTCTCCACCCTCTTCAGGATGGCGCCCGTCGCAATGGCACTGACCTCGCCGGACGGCCACCGGATGATCGAGGCGAACGACGCATTCTGGCAGCTTACGGGCTACACCTCAGCGGGTTTCCTCGGGCGTACCGCGGGCGATCCGGAGCTCTGGGCCGACGTCGGCGAGCGCAATGCGGCGGAGGCGGAGATCGATCGCGGCGGTGGCGTGCGCAATCGCGACGTGCGATTGCTCGACGCCAGCGGACAGGCTGTCGACTGCCTGCTCTCTGCCGAGCGGATGACTCTTCGCGGCGAACGTTGCACGCTCTGGCTGTTCCAGGACATCAGCGATCGCCGGAGCAGCGAACTCGACCTGGTCAGTGCGATCGAGGCCGTGATGAAGGATGCGAGCTGGTTCAGCCGCTCCATCATGGACAAGCTCGCCACGTTGAAGAACCCGCGAGGGTCGGAAGAGCGGCAACCCTCTGCGGAGCTTACAACTCGGGAACGGGAGGTTCTGAGCCTCATTTGCGAAGGCCTAGACGACAAGGCGATCGCGGGCAGGCTCTCGCTTTCATCGAACACCGTCCGCAACCACGTTGCCAGCATCTATGCAAAGATCGGGGTGAACCGTCGTGCTGGCGCCATCGTCTGGGCGCGGGAGCGCGGGCTTGCTTGAGCAGGCTCCTCCGTCCCACGTTCCTGAACGTAGCGTCTCGACGGAGTACGCCTTAGCGGCCCGCCACCCGTAGCAGCTCACGACCATTCCCGGCCGTTGGGTAGATCGGCGCGACATCCCTTAACCGGCCGTTCCAACAACTCGCAGCAGTCCCGTTTCTCCATTTTCAACGGACCATTCCGGGAAAACGCAATCGGGAACAGGCTTTGAGAAAACGGCCCAGCCGGAGGCATTGGAAAACGGATCCTACCTTGGCGGTCTCCCTGAACCTTCCAAAACGAGAGAGATTGACGTGCGGCGACCGGTTTTTTCAACAGCCCAAGACGGGCGCTAATTTCTGCCTTGAAGCATCTGCCGGATCTTGGTCGCCAACGCGTCGACGGCAAAGGGCTTCGTCATCATCTCCATACCACGGTCAAGGAAGCCGCCACGCACCGCCGCATTCTGTGCATAGCCAGTGATGAACAGGACCCGCAGCTCGGGACGGTGCTCGCGCGCAATCTCAGCGATCTGTCGCCCGTTCAGGCCAGGCAGGCCAACGTCGGAGATCAGCAAATCGATCTTGCGATCCGACTGCAAAATCGGAATGGCCGCGCGTCCGTCAGAGGCCTCGATCGAGACATAACCCAGCTCCTCGAGCACCTCGAGTACGATCATCCTCACCGAGGGATCGTCCTCAACGAGCAGCACGGTCTCCCCGTCTCCGTCTGGGGCTTGCCGTCCCTCGCCGGCTGCCACCTCGACCTCTCCTTCGAAGCGGGGAACATAGAGCTTAATGGTCGTGCCTTGACCAAGCTCGCTATAGATGCGGACATGCCCCCCTGCCTGACGAGCAAAGCCGTAGATCATCGATAAGCCAAGGCCTGTGCCCTGACCCACTGGCTTGGTCGTGAAGAAGGGCTCGAATACCTTCTCGACCGTTGAGGGCGCCATGCCGATCCCGGTGTCCGATACGCAGATGACGACATAGTCGCCGGGAGACACGTCCGTGTGCTCGCGCGCATAGCGTTCGTCGAGGTGGGTGTTCGCGGTCTCGACCGTCAGCTTGCCTCCGTCCGGCATGGCGTCACGCGCGTTGATGCACAGATTGAGCAGCGCACTCTCGAGCTGGTGCGCATCGGTGTGCCCTGCCCAAAGGTTGGTTGCGAAGTGGGTTTCGAGCGCAACCTGTTCGCCGAGCGTCCGCCTCAGCAGATCCTCCATGCCGCTCACCAGCCCATTCACGTCGATGGGCTTGAGGTCGAGCGACTGTCGGCGCCCGAAGGCGAGGAGGCGTGCAGTCAGTGCTGCCGCGCGCTGGGCTGACGTGTTCGCCGCATCGACATAGCGATCAACCGTCTCCATCCTGCCCGTCTTGATATGGCGCTGGATGAGATCGAGGCTCCCAATCACGCCGGTCAGCATGTTGTTGAAGTCGTGTGCGATGCCGCCCGTGAGCTGGCCGACTGCCTCCATCTTCTGCGCCTGACGCAATTGCTCATGCGCCTGCGCCAGCTCCGCGGCCTGTTGTCTCTCGGCCGTTACATCGCGTCCGGTCGCGTAGGTGACGTCTTCTCCCTGCGCCGCAACCCAGGAGATCCAGCGCACGGAGCCGTCCTTGTGGCGATATCGGTTGACGATACGCGGCATGCCGCCCTCGGCTGCCAGCGTGTAGGCGTCGACCGTCTCACTGTGATCGTCCGTCAGGACGAACTCGTTGACATGGTGGCCGATCAGTTCGTCCGGTTCGTAACCGAGCATGCTCGTCCATGCAGGATTTACCCGGCGGAAATAGCCCTCGAAGTCGATCAACAGCAGGAGATCGGGCGATGTTTGCCAAAGCCGGTTCAACTCGGTCGTGCGTGCCTGAACCTCCTGCTCGAGCGTATCTTTCAGCTCAACGAGACGCCGTTCTGCGTCTTTGCGAGGAGTGCTGTCGCTGAAGAAAATGGCGATCTGCCGATCGGCTGGATCGCCGACGCGCACCGCGCGGACATCGAACCAACGCTTGAATGCTTCTGCATAGCTCTCGAAGGTCGCAGGCTCGCCGCTCTTGGCAACGTGGCCGTAGGTGTCGAACCAGAACTGTTCCAGGTCCGGCGCATACTCAGTGACCCACTTTCCACGCAGGTCGACCCCCGACTGGCGCTCGAAGGCGGGATTGGCTTCAAGGAACCGGTAATCGATCGGGCGATCGTCAGCGTCGAACTTGACCTCGACGACCGCGAAGGCCGCCTCGATTGTCTCAACGATCGTCTTGAAGCGCTCCTCACTGCGCGCCAGCGCATCGCGCGCAGCACGCTGATCGGTCACGTCACGGGCAACGCCGGCAAAGCTGACCGGCTTCCCACTTTCATCGCGTTGGATCGAACCCTTGCGTGCGATCCAGCGCAGTGCACCGGTGTCGGCCCGGCGAATGCGGTACTCAACATCTGTCGGAGCGGAGCCGCCCGCACGGGACTCAAGGTCCGACACCAGATGCCGGTCCTCGGAGATCACGAGATCTTCAAAGACCCGCGCTGGATGCACATTCATCCATACCATAGAGCCGGCAGAACTCAGGGGTGGCGTGCAGGATGCCATCGATACCGACGTGAAACACGCCAACCCCGCCGGCCTCCTGAGCCCAGCGGAGGTTCAGCTGACTTGCCTCGAGCGCCTGACCGGCGAGATGCTGCTCGGTGCGGTCGCGCAGGATCTTCACATAGCCGGTGTGGGTGCCCGACCTGTCGTTGAGCGGCGACAGCTCACCACTCGCCCAGAAGCGTTCGCCGCCCTTGCGAACGTGCCAGCGCTCGTCGACCGCCCGTCCTTCCTCTCTCGCGCACTCGATCTCTCGCAAGGGTACGCCGGCAGCGCGATCCTCCTCGGTGTAGATAAGGGCGTTATCTCGGCCCAGAGCTTCGGCCTCGGTCCAGCCGAGGACCTGCTCTGCTCCATGGCTCCATTCGACGATGATGCCGCCCAGATCCATCGCGATGATCGCAAAATCGCGTGCGCTGTCCACGATGGCACGGTGGCGTGCTTCGGTGTTGGCAGTACGCCGCGCGGCGACGCGCTGCTCGAGCTGCGCCATGACCTGCCGCGCCAGGACTTTGATCGTCCTGATCTGGAGATCGGTCAGTTCGCGCGGCTTGTGGTCGAGTACGCACAACGTACCGATCGGCAGCCCATCGGGCGACTTCAGCAATGCTCCCGCATAGAAGCGCAGATGCGGTTCGTCCGTCACGAGCGGGTTGCAGTCGAACCGCGGGTCTTGGGTCGCGTCCGGCACGAGGAGGAAGTCCTCCTCGAGGATCGCACGCGCGCAGAAGGACGTCTCGAGCGGCGTCTCGCGCACGCCAAGGCCCACTTCCGCTTTGAAAAATTGGCGACCGTCGGCGATGAAGTTAACGACGGCAATCGGGGCCTCACAGATCGCCGCCACCAGTTCGGCAACCTCGTCGAAGGCTGTCTCGCGCGGGGTGTCGAGCACGCCATACTGCTCGAGCGCCACCAAGCGACGGCGTTCGCGATCGTCCTGATCAGCCATGAGGCCGGTTTGACTTGTCTCGGTCATCCGCGCTTGATCCGGTTGAGGACGTCGACAACCTTGCCGACGCTATAGGGCTTCTGGAGCAGGTCGAAGCCATGTGCACCTTCCTGGGCCAGCACCTGGCTGTAGCCCGAGGTGAGCACGACAGGCAGCTCGGGATGGAGGCGGCGCAGTTCCTGCGCCAGCTCGATCCCGCTCATCCCCGGCATCACGACGTCGGTGAATACGACATCGAAGCGGTCCGGCTGCTCGTTGATCCGGTCGAGCGCGACCTGCGCATTAGGCGCCCACACGGTGCCGTAACCGACATCCTCCAGCAACTGGGTCGCGAACTCACCGACGAGCTGATTGTCTTCGACAACCAGAACGCAGCCTTCTCCGGGCGACGAGACCCGTTCCTCATGCGGCGCCGCAACGCTCACCGTACTGGACGCGCCCTGCGCGCGAGGCAGATAGAGGATGAATTCGGTGCCGACGCCTGCCTCGCTCCTCACGATGACCTCACCGCCCGACTGCTTGGCAAAGCCATAGACCTGGCTCAGTCCCAATCCTGTGCCCCGGCCGACTTCCTTGGTGGTGTAGAAGGGCTCGAAGATGCGCGCTTGCGTACCGGCATCCATGCCTGTCCCGGTGTCGGCAATGGTCACCGTCACATAATCGCCAATCGCCTCGACATGGTTGCGCACCGCCGGAATACGGTCGGACTGGCCCGTCGAGATCAGGATCTCACCGCCCTCGGGCATCGCGTCCCGGGCATTGACGATCATGTTGAGGATGGCCGTATCAAACTGGTTGCGGTCAACCTCCACCCCGGCACCGACCGCGATGGCACTCGTCACGATGTTGATCCGCGATCCGGTCGTCGTGCGCAGGATCGGGAGCGACGACAGCAACTGATTGCCGAGGTCGAAATGTTCGGCCTTGAGTGGCTGACGACGCGCAAAGGCGAGGAGCTGCGCGGTGAGCTTGGCTGCGCGGTCTGTGGTTTCGGAGATCGCGTCGGTGTAGCGCTTGCGGCGCTCCTCCGTGATGTTGGGGCGCGACAGCAGCTCGACCGACGACTTGATGATCGTCAGCAGATTGTTGAAGTCGTGTGCGACACCGCCGGTGAGTTGGCCCACCGCCTCCATCTTCTGCGCCTGCCGGAGCGCGCTTTCCGCTTGCTCTCGCACCGCAATCTGGGCCAGCAGCTCTTCGTTCTTGGCGAGCAGCTCGCCCGTCCGGCGGTCGACAGCATGCTCGAGATCCAGGTTCAGCCGGTTGAGGGCGACCTCTTGCATCTTCTCGGCGGTGACGTTCGCACTGACCCCGCCGAGCGCGATAACCGCGCCGTTTGCGTCCCGCACCACCTGTCCGCGCGAGTGAATCCAATGCTCGGTTTCGTCCGGCCAGCGGATCCGGAAGGCGATGTCATATTCCTGACCGGTGTCGACGCTGTGCTGGATCGCGCGCATCCGGTCTTCACGGTCGTCCGGGTGGATGCATGCCTGCTGCTCTTCGAACGTGAAGGGCAGGTCAGGATTACGGCCATAGTTGACTCGGCACTGGCGCGAGGTGGTGAGCACCTGGTCGGGAACGCTGATCGAGAACGTCCCGAGCTTGCCGGCATCGAGCGCGAGCTGGAGCTCGGCACGGTTGCGCTCGCGCTCGGCTTCCAGACATCGCATCGCGTCCGCAGCCTGGAGCGCGTCTTCGATGTCCTGTATGACGGTGACAGCCGCGACGATGGCATCGCCCCCATCAAGTACCGGTCCGCTGCTTACCTCCAGCCGCCGAAGCGAACCGGCGGGATGGTCACCCTCTTCGCCGACGCGGTAGCGCATCAACTCGCGGTCCACACGCTCGCCTGTCGTCAGCGCGCGGACAGTCGGATAATCCCGCGGCTCGTACGCACTGCCGTCTTCCCTGATGGCCCCGTAATTGGAGTAGCGCTCGAGACCTTCGCCCTTCGCTCCATGACCAAGCGTCGCCCTGAGCTTCTCGTTGATGACTGGCTGGCGATCGGGCGAGGCGGGTGCGATCGAGATACCAATCGGTGCCTGACTCACCACCGCATCGAGCAGACCCTTCTCATAGGCTAGGTCGCTCTCCGCCTGCTGCTGATCCTCGACGTCGACACAGGTGCCGATCCAGCGCGTTATCTCGCCCGCATCGTTCCGTTCCGGGATCGCGCGGCATCGGAACGCGCGATACGCTCCATCGTGGCGACGGAAGCGGATGCTCTCGGCGAAGTTGCCCTCGCTTTCCACCGCGGCTCGCCACATCTGCACAATGCTGTCGCGGTCGTCGGGGTGGACGGTGTCGGCCCAGTTTTCACCCGCCAGTCCGGCGAGATCCCGGCCCGTATAATCCTGATAGTTCTCGTTGGAGAAGATGTTGCGACCAGCGGTATCGGTCGCGAACACGAAGCCCGGCAGCGCCTGGGTCAGTGCGCGATACTGGCGTTCGCTCTCGCGCATGACCTCGTTGGCTTCATGCTGCGAAGTCCGGTCACGCAGGATCTTGAGATAGCCGATATGCTCGCCCGTCTCATCATCCTCGAAGCGCATCATCAGACCCGACGCCCACAGGCGCGAGCCATTCTTCTTCATGTGCCAACGCTCGTCCTCGCAGCGGCCTTGATCGCGGGCGAGCACCATCTCCAGCTCGCAGCGGTCCGCCGCCCGATCTTCGGGCGTGAAGAAGATGCAGGCGTGCTCACCGCAGAGTTCATCTTCCGACCAGCCGAGCAGTTTCTCGGCGCCCGGGTTCCAGCTCGTGATGAGACCCGCGAGGTCGGTGGTGATGATCGCGAAATCGGTCGCGCTGGTGAGGACCGCGCGCGCGAGCGCAGCCTGCTGTTTCGGATTGTTTGGCATGTCAGTTCGCTGAGGCGACAACCATGGTGACAGGCGATTGCGACGCGGGCTCATGCTTGCGCAACAGCCTCACCGCAGAGCGCACGACCTCGCTGGCGCTGTTGTAGTCACCGGCGGAAACCCGCGCGTCGATATAGGCATCGAGTTCTGGGGTCAGGGATACGTTACGGGTTTGCCGGATAGCCATGTCACGCCCTCAGGCAGAAGCCTAGTTGTGTCAATCTTTGTTATGGGCGCTCCGGGAAGTGGGTCTCGACAGCGTCCACTTCCGATGTGCAACAACCTTTCCAGGCGCTAAATGCGCTAGCAGGCTCGTAGGAGGTAGGATCGATGCTCACCGACCTTGAGACACTGGCAGCGGACATTGCCCACCTCTCGCGAGCTTGCGCTGAGCTGGAGGGAACGGACGCCGCGCTGCTGATCGGGCAGATAGTCGGGCATCTCCGTTTCGCCCTTGAGGAGCTCGCCGATCGGGAGGGCATGCTTCCAGACACTCTGCCGTGGTGGACGCAGTGGTCCCAAATGCGGTGATGTCGCGACAGCACGGGTTTATTCGCGGCGGCCGCAACTTGGGACCGCGATAAACAAACGTCTTCCGTCTCTCTGCTCCAAGCCTATGCGGCAGAAATCCTGTGTTCGAAATCGCCACGCTCGTGATCGTGCACAAGTTTGGAGAGAGATGGCTCATCCATCTCAGCAAGTACCTCGGACAGCGTTTCTCCCGGCTGCGCACCGGATGCGAACGACGAACCGTAGATCTTGCGCAGGGTGCTTACTAACGTGTTGCCGTGCTTGCGGCTGATCTCGTCGTTCTTGTCGCGATGGCGACCGTGGAGACCCGGCTGTTGCATCGTTAAACTCCTGCTTTCCGATGCGAACTGGCGGATGCCGCTTCCCGTTCCAATGTTTGCCGTCATGACCCGGTTTGGTCGCCGGAATGACCTTGATCCTTATCAGCGTCGGCCGGCTTCACGGCCTTCTGCCAGGGCCAGCGCCCCTCGATTTCCACCTCGAGGGAGAAGCTGAGAAACGTCCGGATGAGCACGATGCCAGCAAGCACGATCAGGCTGTGAACGGTCGGTTCGACGGCAACGGTGTTGATGATGTCGGCCGCGACCAGGAACTCCAGCCCGAGCAGAATCGAGCGACCGAGGTTGGAGCGGAACGCCGCGACCAGGGTCTCCCGGGGCGCGCCGCCCTTCGCCATCCTAGACAGGAAAACAGCTAAGGCACCGAAGGAACCCGCTACGATGATGGCGATGCCGACGATCTCGACAACTCGGGTGACGAGATGAATCCAATCCCCTTCGCTGGTCATTACGCGGTCCTAAAAAGCGGGTGCATGGCAACTAGAATATAAGCTCGGTGTTCTTCCGCGAGGTGATTCTCAAACGATAACTCGAACGCAGCGCGATGGATCACCTACGAATACGGGATTAACGCGCCCGCTGCCCGGTGTTCGAGCCGCCCCTACCGCGGGCCAACGTTCATCAACCCATTTCGGGAAACAATATGCAGGAGAGCTCCGCCTACGGCGGCTATCTACATTAAGGTGCCGATAGCTGCCGGGCAGAAAAGTCCCCAATCTCAGTCATTCCGCGGTACTGGCAAGGCGTTTCCAAGCGATCCGTCCGCTCATATGAGCGAGCGGCAGGTCTCGGGCAGCGGGAAGGGGCGCGTGAATGACCGGGTATGCGTCGAAGCGGACGGTTCGCGGCGAGGTTGCGCAGCGCCGACGGGCGCTTCACGGCAGCGCTCGCGTATGCTTGTTAGATCCTGGCGCCAGATCGCTTGTCGCGAATGTGCCGACGTTGGAGCGGCACCAACCACGATCTGGGGATCGCATTGGTACTCGCAACACTATGGCTGGCGACGCGAGGAACAGGTAGCCTGAGTGGTCGCCCCTCCCCGCGCAACCTTGCAAGTATCGGTCGGAGATCACAGCGCCACGGCTACGAAGCCCGATGCTTGATCAGTACTCACGTGAGACAGAGGCGTGAGATGAAATACTTTTCAATTCTACCGACGTTCGAAAACCTGTCAAGCCCTCATGCGCGCGTTATCGGGCGCTGCGAAGGCAGCGCCCGCGTCGCCTGCAGGCGACGGACGAAGGCGTCTGGATGACGCGAACGGGGATCATCCGAGGGATGAAAACCGGGACGGCAACCAGTGCCGAAGTTGATATCAGGATATCAAAAATGTCGAACGAGTTCGAATTTTTTCAGCCGATGGCTGTTGCAAACGCGGTGCACACGTTCTCGGAGATGCTCGAGGAGGCGTTGGCTTCGCTGAAGCACAACGATCTGCTCGCGCCGTATCCCGAAGACTATCGTGTGCGCGCGCTTGCTGAAGGCGACCTCGGCCTCGAGGTGGATCTGCACCTCGCTCCCGGCGGGCATCAGCGGATCGTCGTGGCGTTCACGCCCAACCAAGCCGAGCTGCGCGACAGCGTGGACGAGGTGCGCTCGCGCCTGGCGGAGGTGCTTGCACGCCTCGACGATGCGCTCGCGCTGCGCGCAGCCGCCGAGAAGGATGCGCGCGCGCGCCTGCGCCGCCTGGCTCGATCCGGCGTTCGCGGCCGCGTGATCGAGGCTCGGTTGAGCCCGATCGATCTGCCGTCGGCGTTCGGCCTCGGCCGGGTTGAGATCGTCGTCGAAGGCGAAGCGTGCAACATGCTGCGTCCCTTCCGGGATCAGTGGCACGTGAACTCGCTCGAGGACGTCGCCGAAGACGTCGCGCGATTCCGCGATCGGCAACGTGGTCGGAGCGCAGCGCGCGACGCCGCGCTCGCCGTCGGCGCGATCGGTTTTGTCGATCCGCTCGCGCTCGTGGCGCTGGACCGGATTCCGCAGGGCCGCCAGGCTGCGCTGCGGACGATCGCCCGTACGCTCGAGCAGAGCTGGTACGGCGCTGGTGTGCGCGGCGAGCGCGGTCACGTTGGCCTTTTCTGGGCTGACGGGATCGTGCGCGGTGTCGCCGACCTCGGCGGCGGCGTCGAGCTTTCGGGCGAGCACGTGATCCTGCGGGACACGGCCGTCGATGCCACATCGGCCGGCCGGGCCGCTGGCGAGTTCTCGCGGCACCCGCTGCTTCAGGACGCCGTGATTGCGGCGGTTTTCAACTCCTGGCAGGGGTGCGCGATGGTGAAACTCGCCTGTTCCCCGATCCCGTTCACGGCGAACGGGGAACTCCTCGGGTCCTGCTGACACGTTGCGCGCCGTCCCAACCAAGGCGGCGCGCCCTGCCCGACCTACACCCGGTGCTCACGTTGGCAGATCGGCTCCGTCCCCGCCGGTTCTTTACGGAATGCTACGCTACACCTAAATAGAGCCAGCAAACTGGTACAGCGAACAGGTACAGCCAGGCAGCGTGCTATTCGGAAACGCGCCAAAAGCGGCGATTTTCTGAGTAGGTCACCCCTCCCGTAGGGGTCACCAGCGCACAGCCTCCGGGCGTGCCACGCTGCCGGTGCAAGGCGTCTCCCGCCGCCGATCAAGATCAACCGCATCACGGCGTCTCCCGCCGCAAGCGGTATCCAACAGAGCTCGCCGGATTTTCTCATCCGTATCGGGCGAGAAGACCGACCTGCAACCTTGCCGACCGCAGGTGACCGTGCTGCAACCCGGCGACGATTGACCAAGGGGGGACTTCATGCGGTGGCTTGACGCGCGCGACGAAACGACTGGGAGGAATAATCCCGCCTACCCCGACAAGCTGTTCGCTGCCCTCGGCGCCCGTGGTCTATGCGCGAGTCGGCGATGGTGAGTCTCGCTGCGCCCACGACTCGCGCCGACAAGGAGATCGAGGCAGAGATCGATGGCTCATCCTACCGGCGAAGGCGGCTCCAGCGCTTTGTCGATCATATGGAACGGCACTGTCTGACGGATGGGCGACAGATCCGGGTGCTCGATCTGGGCGGGTCAAAGGCCTATTGGCAGACGACCAGACCAGTCTGGGAACGGCTCGATCTCGATATCACCATCGTCAACCTGGGCGCCCCGACACTGGATGACGGATGTTATCACCTGCGCCCCGGCGACGCCTGCCACATGGCAGATCATCCCGCGAACACGTTCGACATCGTCCATTCGAACAGCGTGATCGAGCATGTCGGTCACTGGCGCGAGATGACGGCAATGGCTGCGGAAGTCCGCCGCCTCGCCCCACACTATTTTGTTCAAACCCCGAACATGTGGTTCCCGCTGGAGCCGCATTTCCGCACCCTCGGGTTTCACTGGTTGCCGGAGGCGTTGCGAATGGAACTGCTGATGCGCCGCGGCTTTGGCTTTCGCGCCCGCCAGGACAACGTGGGTGCAGCGATCGCGAACGTGCAGTCCGTCAACCTCCTGACCGCACGACAAATGCAGCATCTCTTTCCCGATGCCGTCATCGAGCGCGAACGCGTTATGGGGCTGACCAAGTCACTGATCGCCATTCGCTGACGCCCGGCGGCGCGCGTCAGCGCCCTTCATTTCCTTGTCGGCGAGCGCACCAGAACGTGAGCCCGCTACCCCGCAAACGCCTTCAGGATCGGGCACGGCCCGGCATTGCCCGAGGCGCAGTCGCGCTCCAACTCGCTCAGCCAGTTGCGCGCCGCCTGCAGGTCCGCGATCGGGCGATCCAACTCGGCAATCCGCTCCTCCGCCAGCGCCCGGGCACGCGCCCGGTCCTGTGCAGCGTCCAACGCCAGCAATTCCCCGATCTGCTCCAGTGAGAAACCGGCACCCTGCGCCGCGCGAATGAAGCGCAATCGCCGCACATCTTCGCCGTCATAGCGTCGCACGCCGTTGGCGGGCCGCTCGGGCTCGCTCAGCAGTCCGCGGCGCTGATAATAACGGATCGTCTCGACCCCGACGCCGCCCTCGCGCGCCAGTCCGGCAATCGTCATCGATCCCATGCCTGCCACCCCATTGACTCCGTACCATAGTACAGAACCTATATCGGCCTCCGAACGCACCGAACAAGGACCGGCGCGTAAGGAGCTTCAATGACCATGCGGCGCGACAAGACAGCCGTTCTATACCGGATGGTGCTGCCCGACCATCTGTGCCCCTCCGGCCTGAAGTTGAAATGGCGGCTGGAACGTCATGGCTATGTCGTCGAGGATCGCCCGCTGCGCACCCGCGCGGAGGTGGACGCGTTCAAGGCGGCGCACGGCGTACAGACCACGCCGCAGACCTTCATCGACGGGCAGCGCATCGGCGGCAACGACGATCTGACACGCTTCCTGGGCAAGCGGATGCCCGCGCCGGGAGAGACCAGCTACCGCCCGGTGATCGCGGTCTTTGCGATGACGGCACTGATGGCGCTTGCCGCCAGCCTCGCCGCCTTCGGCAGTCCCTTTACCGAACAGGCGGCGATGTGGTTCGTCAGCCTGTCGATGTGCGTGCTGGCGCTGCTGAAGCTGCAGGACGTGGAACGGTTCTCGACCATGTTCCTCTCCTACGACCTGCTCGCCCGGCGCTGGGTGCCCTATGCCTATCTGTATCCCTTCGGGGAGGCGCTGGCCGGGGTGCTGATGACGGCGGGCGTGCTCGACTGGATCTCGATCCCGCTCGCGCTGCTGCTCGGCGGCGTCGGCGCGGTGTCGGTGTTCAAGGCGGTCTATATCGATCGGCGCACGCTGAAATGCGCCTGTGTCGGCGGGTCGAGCAACGTGCCGCTTGGCTTTGTCTCTCTTACCGAAAACCTCTTCATGCTTGGGATGGCGATCTGGATGCTTGTACGATGAAGACGATGATGACGTTGGTCGCCGGCGCTGCGATCGCCCTCTCGGCGGCCGCCCGTGCGCAGGAGCCAGCGCAGGCCGCCGCCGCCGCGGCCCATACGGCACAAGGCCATGGCCATCATCACACCGGCCCTGCCACGCCGGCAGCACCGCCCTCACCCGCCACCCCGGCCGCGCAGGGCGCCCCCCACGCCGGGCACGAGATGGGCAAGGCCGTAACGCCTCAGGCGGGCGCGCACGCCGCCCACAGCAGCCACGGCCAGCAACCGCAACACGACGCGCCCATGATGGATCATGCCGCCCATGGCGCCGCCGCGATGAACCATGGCGCGGATCATCAGATGCCGGCGATGCTTGGCCCCTATGGGATGAGCCGCGAGGCATCGGGAACGGCGTGGCAGCCGGATAGCTCGCCGGTGCTCGCCACCATGTTCCACGCCGGCGACTGGATGGGCATGGCGCAGGGCAATGCGACGCTGGTTCATTCCGACCAGGGCGGCCCGCGCGGCGACCGGCACAATTTCGTCGAGTCGATGGCGATGGTCATGGCCAACCGCCCGATCGGTGAGCATGGCCGGCTGGGCCTTCGCGGCATGTTGTCGCTCGATCCCTTGATGGGTCGCCGCGGCTATCCCTTGCTGTTCGCGGTTGGCGAAACGGCGGACGGCGTGAACAAGCTGGTCGATCGCCAGCACCCGCACGATCTGTTCATGGAGCTTGCGGTCAGCTATTCGCACGATCTGGGCGATGGCCGCGCGGCATTCCTTTATGCCGGCCTCCCCGGTGAGCCCGCGCTGGGCCCGCCCACCTTCATGCACCGCCTCTCCGGTCTCGATAATCCGGAGGCGCCGCTCGGCCACCATTGGTTCGATTCGACCCACATCACCTGGGGCGTCATCACGGCGGGTTTCTCCACCCGCACCTGGAAGATCGAGGCCAGCGCCTTCAAGGGCCGCGAGCCGGACGAAAAGCGCTGGGACATCGAAACACCACGGCTCGACAGCTGGTCGGTCCGTGCGTTCTGGAACCCGACCGCCAATCTGTCGCTCCAGGCGTCCACCGGCTTCCTGAAATCGCCCGAACAATTGCACCCTGACGAAAACGAGCAGCGCACCACCGCCTCGACGACGTGGAACAAGCCGCTCGGGCCGGGCGCGAACTGGGCCACGACCGTCGCGTGGAGCCGCAAGGATCTGCAGCCCGGCCCGGTGCTCAACGCCTGGCTCGCCGAAAGCCTCATTCGCTGGGACGACAAGCACACCGTCTACGCCCGCGCAGAACGCAACGATCAGGGCGAGCTGTTCGGGGAGGATAACCCGCTTCACCATGACATCTTCACGGTGAACAAGCTCAGCCTCGGCTATCAGGTCGAAGTGCCGGTCACCCGCGATGTGCGCCTCGCCTTCGGTGGTCTCGCCAGCGCTTATGCCTATCCCGACGCGCTGAAGCCCTTCTACGGCGACGATGGGTTGAAGAGCTTCATGGTCTATACCCGGCTCAACTTCGGCAATCGCTCATTGCGCTAGGCACGCGGCGGCTGCCGGCATCTTGCGTGCCCGCAGCCGCCGGATAGGCTGATCTGTGTTTAGGGAGCGTGGATCGCGCGGAACGGCCACCGTTCCCGCGACTTGTTGATGGCATCCCCATCATGAGGAATGCCATGCCCCGCCGTCCCGAACCGCCCTACCCCGAACAGCAGCAGCCTATGCCCGGCCGCACCGCGCCGATGGATCCCCGCCCCGATCATGGCGAGGATAGCTATGTTGGCCACGGCCGCCTGCTCGACCGACGCGCCCTCGTCACTGGCGCCGACAGCGGCATCGGCCGCGCCGTCGCGATCGCTTATGCCCGGGAGGGCGCCGATGTGGCGATCAGCTATCTCGACGAACATGAGGATGCCGAGGAGACCAAGCGGCTGGTGGAGGACGCTGGCCGTCGCGCAATCCTGCTGCCCGGCGACATCAGCGATCCCGCCCATGCCCGCGCCATCGTCGCCCAGACGGCAGAGGCGTTCGGGCGGATCGACATCCTCGTCAACAATGCCGCCCATCAGGCCACCTTTGCCCGGCTGGAGGATATCTCCGACGAAGAATGGCAGGTGACCTTCGCCACCAACATCCATTCTATGTTCTATCTGGCGAAGGCAGCCGTCGCGCACATGAAGCCGGGCAGTTCGATCATCAACACCAGCTCGATCAATGCCGAGGATCCCAGCGAGCAACTGCTCGCCTATGCGACGACGAAGGGCGCGATCTACAATTTCACTGCCGGGCTCGGGAAAATGCTGGCCGATCGCAAGATCCGCGTGAACGCGGTCGCGCCGGGCCCGATCTGGACGCCGCTGATCCCGTCCACGATGCCGGTCGAAAAGGTGAAGAACTTCGGCAGCGACACGCCGATCGGCCGCGCCGGCCAGCCGGCAGAGGTGGCTCCGCCCTATGTCTGGCTCGCCAGCGACGAGGCCAGCTACATCACCGGCGCGACCATCCCGGTCACCGGCGGCCGCGCCTTCCTCTGATCGGGCGAGTTGCGACGCGACGAGCGCGCACGGCAAAAGGCCGGGTGGCACCAAAGCCACCCGGCCTTTTCGCTATCCTCGGCCTCCCCTTTTCCGGGAAGGCCCGCTGGATCAGGCGAGCGCCGACAGGCGCTTGGTCAGACGCGAGAACTTGCGGCTGGCAGTGTTGCGGTGGAGCACGCCACGCGCGACGCCACGCTGCAGTTCCGGCTGAACCGCTGCAAGGGCTGCCGATGCGGCCGTCTTGTCACCCGCTGCGAGCGCTGCCTCGACCTTCTTCACGAAGGTGCGGATGCGGCTCACGCGCGCACCATTGATTTCGGCCCGGCGCTGGTTGCGGCGGATGCGCTTCTTCGCTTGCGGCGTGTTCGCCATTTACAGTCCTCGAAATATCGGTCGATGAAAAAAGGGCGGCGGGAACACCCATCGGCCCTGGAAGCCGCTGCCCTTAACGATATCGCTCGTCTTGGTCAACCGCGCTGGCACGTCGGACACCAGAAGGTGGAACGTCCGCCCTCTGCATAACGCTGCACCGTTCCGCCGCAAGCGCACGGCTGCCCTTCGCGGCCATAAACCGCGAATTGCTTGGAAAAATACCCCAGTTCGCCGTCCGGCCGGGCATAATCGCGCAGCGACGATCCGCCCGCTTTGATCGCCGACAGCAGAACCGCCCGAATCGCCTCGACGAGTCGCTCGAGTCGCGCCAGCGATATTCGCCCCGCCGCGCGCTTGGGGGAAATGCGCGCCAGGTACAGCGCCTCGCAGACATAGATATTGCCGAGGCCCGCGACGATGCGCTGGTCGAGCAGCATCAGCTTGATCGATGCCCGCCGGCCATGCAGCGCCTGTTTAAGGCCGCCGGCGGTCAGTTCGGGGCCAAGTGGTTCCGGACCCAGGCCGATGAACGCCGGAAACGACCCGATGTCCGAGCTCGGCCACAGGTCCACCGAGCCAAATCGGCGCGGATCGTTCAGCGCGACACGGCGCCCTGCGTCGGTCTCGATCACCAGGTGGTCGTGCGGCAGCAGCTCCTGCGGATCGACCCGCCACCGCCCCGACATGCCCAGGTGAAAGATCATCGCCTGGTCGCGATCGGTATTGATCAGGCCATATTTCGCCCGTCGCCCGAGGCTCGTGATCGTCGCGCCGGTCATTACCTGCCTCAGGTCATCCGGGAAGGGCCGGCGCAGATCGGGCCGGCGCAGCTCCAGCGAGACGACCCGCGCGCCTTCCAGCACGGGGCGCAGCCCTCTCACCGTGGTTTCGACTTCAGGTAATTCCGGCACCTGCGCCCCCTAGCCCGCTGCGCTGCACCGGGCTAGAGCCGCGACCATGAGCGAAACCGTCTCCTTCGGCTACGAGGACATCCCCGCCACGGAGAAGACCGCCCGCGTCGGCGGCGTCTTCACCAACGTCGCCAGCCGCTACGATCTGATGAACGATGCCATGTCAGGCGGCATGCACCGTTTGTGGAAGGACCGCTTCGTGCGCCGCGTGAAGCCGCGCGCCGGGGAGCAGATCCTCGACATGGCCGGCGGCACCGGCGACATCGCCTTCCGGCTCGCGACATCCGGCGCATCGATCACCGTCGCTGACATCAACCCCGCGATGCTTGAGGTCGGCATGAAGCGGGCGCAGGACCGCGGCATCGACGGCCTGGTCTGGACGGAGGCGAACGCCGAATCGCTGACCTTTCCGGATCGTTTCTTCGATGCCTACACCATCGCCTTCGGCATCCGGAACGTCACCGACATTCCCGCCGCCCTTTGCGAGGCACATCGCGTGCTCCGCCGTGGCGGCCGCTTCTTCTGCCTTGAGTTCTCGACCACCACCTGGCCGGGGTTCAAGGAGGTGTACGACACCTATTCGCACAAGATGGTGCCGAAGCTGGGCCAGCTGCTGGCGCAGGACGCCGACAGCTACCGCTACCTCATCGAATCGATCCGCCGTTTCCCCGACATGCCGACGTTCGAGGGCATGATCCGCGACGCCGGTTTCACCCAGACGAAGGTGGAGCCGCTGCTCGGCGGGCTGGTCGCGATCCACAGCGGCTGGAAGATATGATCGCTGCCCGTCCCCTCTCCCCGGCGCGGGAGAGGTAAGTGACCAGTTCGATCGTCCATAGCTGGCGCCTGCTCAAATGGGGCCGCACGCTCGCCCGTCACGGTGCGCTACGCGGCCTGGAGCAGGATCCGAACACGCCGCCCCGCGTGCGGCGGATGCTGCGCCTCGCCCGCTTCGGCGCGCGCGTGCCCGCGCAGCCGGGCTATGCCGATGCGTTCGAGGCGATCGGCCCCGCCGCGATCAAGCTCGGCCAGACGCTCGCCACCCGTCCCGACATCGTCGGCGACGAGGCGGCGCTCGACCTCCTGCGCCTGCAGGACGCGCTCCCGCCCCTACCGTTCAGCGTCATCAAGCCGCAGATTGAGAAGAGCCTCGGCCGCCCGCTGGAAACCCTCTTCGCCAGCTTCGACGAAACCCCAGTCGGCGCCGCGTCGATCGCGCAGGTCCACCGCGCCGTCACTATCGACGGTCGTTCCGTCGCGGTCAAAGTGCAGCGCCCCGGCGTCGAGTCTGATTTCGCCGAAGCGATCGACACCTATGAATGGGCCGCGGCTCAGCTTGAGGCCGCGGATCGCAACGGCGGCGGCGAGATCACCCGGCTCCAGCCGCGACTCGTCATCGCCACCTTCAAGCGCTGGACCGCGCGCGAACTCGATTTCCGCCGCGAAGCCGCCTCCGCCAGCGAACTGGCAGAGGGCATGGCCTCGGAGCCCAATTTCCACGTGCCGGCGATCGACTGGGCACGCACATCAGGAAAGGTGCTCACGCTCGAATGGATCGATGGCATCAAGCTGTCGAACCGCGAGGCGCTCGCGGCTGCCGGCTACGACCTTCCGCTGCTCGCCCAGACGCTGATCCACGCCTTTTTGCGCCAGGCGATCGCGGAGGGGTTCTTCCACGCCGATCTCCATCAGGGCAATCTCTTCGCCTTGCCCGGCAACCGCATCGCGGCGGTCGACTTCGGCATCATGGGCCGGATCGATCGGCGGGCGCGAATCTGGCTCGCCGAGATCCTCTACGGGCTGATCACCGGCAATTACCGGCGCGTCGCCGAGATTCACTTTGAGGCGGGTTACGTCCCGCCGCACCATGATGTCGCCGAGTTCGCCACCGCGTTGCGCGCCGTGGGTGAGCCGATGCGCGGCCTCCCGGTGAAGGAAATGTCGATCGGGATGATGCTCGATGGGCTCTTCTCGATCACCCGCGACTTCGACATGGTCACCCAGCCGCACCTTCTGCTGCTGCAAAAGACGATGGTGATGGTCGAAGGTGTCGCGACCGCGCTCGATCCCGACATCAACCTTTGGGAGACCGCCGGTCCGCTGGTCGAGGAATGGATCCGCACCGAATTGGGGCCGGAAGCCGCCATCGCCGACCGCATCGTCTCGGACGTAAAGACGCTGTACCGCCTGCCCGAACTGGTCCGCCGCATCGAGGCACGCTTCCCGCCGCCCGGTGGCGCGCCGCCAGCGCCCCCGCTGCGCGAGATTGAGGTCGTGCGGATCGGCGGTGGCTGGCGCTATGCCGCGGTTGGCCTCGCCAGCGCGCTCGCCGGGATTGCCGCAACCTGGACGATGATCGGCTGACATGCGTACGGCCGTCGGCCGCCCTCTCCTGCTCGCCGCGCCGTCCCGCTTTGCGGGATTGCCGCGACCGCGCGCGCGCCTGTTCCTGGCGCTGCTGGCGCTGCTTCTGCTCGCCTCTCTGACGGCGCTCGGCACGCCGTCGCTGCAACAGGCCGCAGCCCCGGTCGACGATCAGGCCGGTGCCATCGTTTATGGCTCGACGGTCGACGCGCTGCGCCACGGCGCGGATTATTATTCCGCGGTCATCGACGCGCTGCGTGCGGGCGACCAACCGGTCCGGCCCTGGGTCGCGGTGCGGCTCCCCACGCTGTCGGTGATCCAGGCCGGCGTCAGCCGCGTCGCGGCGGCGCTTCTGCTCTACGCGCTTGCCCTGCTGACGCTCGCGTCATGGTGGCGCCGCCTTCGCGACATTCTGCCGCGCCCGATCCCCCGCTTCGCCGCGACGCTGTTGGCGGCGGTTGGCATGGGGACGGCGCTGCTCGGGCAGCAGGTCACCGGACACGAACTATGGGCAGGGCTGTTGATCGCCCTGTCACTGGCCATTCGCTTGCCGGAACGCACCATGGCGTCAGTCGCGATCGGCCTGTGCGCGATGCTGATTCATGAGGGCGCTGCGCTGTTCGCCATCATCATGGCTGCGTTCGCGCTGGCGGAACGCAATGGGCGCGAGATGCTGGGCTGGGCCATCGCGGCCATCGTCTTTGCCGCCGCGCTCTGGTTCCATGCCCGCGCCGTCGGCGCCGTCACCGGACCGCTGGATCAGCCGTGGATCGGGTGGCCCGGCATCCTGGGCTTCGGCTTTGCGGTTCGCTCGCTTATCATGGCGACGCTCCTGTCGATCGCGCCCTTGTCCCTCGCGGCTATCGCGATGGGCCTGGCAATTGCCGGATGGACCGCCTGGCGCAATCCCCTCGCCGCGCGCGTGCTGGCGACGCTCGTCGGATATCTCCTCTTCCTGTCGCTCGTGGCGCCGGCTGACCTGTCGGACCCTGCCAATCTTGTTGCGCCTGTTTCGCTGATCGGGCTCATCTTCATCCCTGATGCGCTGCGCGATCTGCTGCGCGCAGCGCTCGACAGACGCCGCATCACCGTGACAAGAACGGCTTCATGAGCCGCATCCTCCTAATCGTCGGCGGCGGAATTGCCGCATATAAGGCGTGTGAGATCATCCGCTTGCTCCGCAAGGGCGGGCACAGTGTCCGCTGCGTCCTTACCGAGGGCGGCAGCCACTTTGTCACGCCCATGACGCTGGCCGCCTTGTCGGAACAGGAAGTCCACACCACGCTGTGGGACCTGAAGGACGAGGCGGAGATGGGCCATATCCAGCTCAGCCGGCAGGCCGATCTGGTGCTCGTCGCGCCGGCCACCGCAGACCTGCTCGCCCGCATGGCCGGCGGACTGGCGAACGATCTCGCCACCACGCTCCTGCTCGCCACGGACAAGCCCGTGCTTGCCGCGCCTGCGATGAACGTGCGCATGTGGCAGCACCCCGCAACCCAGCGCAACGTCGCGCGGCTGCGCGCCGACGGAGTCGGGATCATGGCCCCCGATGAAGGGGCGATGGCGTGCGGCGAATTCGGACCCGGCAGACTGCCGGAGCCGGGAGCGATCGTCGCCGAGGTGGAGCGACAGCTTGGCCTGGCGCCGGCGCCCGCAGATGCCGTCGGTCAGATCACGGCACCGGGCGCTCGCCTTGCCGGCAAGCATGTGCTGGTCACCGCCGGTCCGACACATGAGCCGATCGATCCGGTGCGGTACATCGCCAATCGCTCCTCCGGCAAACAGGGCTTCGCGATCGCCGGCGCACTGGCGGCGCTTGGCGCTCGCGTGACGCTCGTTGCCGGCCCGGTGTCACTGCCGACCCCACCTGGTGTGAGCCGTATCGATGTCGAGACCGCGCGCGAGATGCACGCCGCAGTCGACGCCGCCCTTCCCGCCGATGCCGCGGTGCTGGTGGCGGCGGTTGCGGACTGGCGTTCGGACGGCGCGGCCGAGCAGAAGATAAAGAAAGACGGCACGGGAACGCTTCCGGATCTGCGTCTCGTGGAGAATCCCGATATCCTCGCCGGGCTCGGTCGTGGCTCACAGCGTCCACGTCTCCTGATCGGATTTGCCGCTGAAACCGAGAATGTCGTTCCTCACGCCCAGGCCAAGCTCGCGCGAAAGGGCGCCGACTGGATCGTCGCCAATGACGTCTCGGGAGACGTCATGGGCGGCGAGGCCAATGCGGTCCACCTCGTGTCCGCGGCCGCAGTAGAAACGTGGGAACATATGCCGAAGCAGGCCGTGGCGGATCGTCTCGCCGCGCGCATTGCTGACGCGCTGGAGAATGTGTCGTGATCACCATCAGCCTTCGTCGTTTGCCGCATGGTGCCGACCTCCCCCTTCCTGCTTATGCAACCTCGGGCGCGGCTGGCATGGACGTGGTCGCTGCGGAGGATGTCACCCTTGCGCCCGGCGCACGGCATGCGGTGGCGACGGGATTTGCGATCGCGATTCCGGAAGGTTTCGAGGTTCAGGTGCGCCCCCGCTCCGGCATCGCGCTCAAGCATGGAATAACCTGCCTCAACACCCCCGGCACGATCGATTCCGATTATCGGGGCGAGGTGAAGGTGATCCTCGCCAATCTTGGCGATGCACCTTTTGAGGTCAAACGTGGCGATCGCATCGCGCAGCTTGTCCCGGCGCAGGTCACGCGGGCCGCGCTGATCGAAAGCGCAGACCTGGACGAGACGGATCGCGGCAGTGGCGGCTTCGGGTCGACGGGGCGGTGAGCGTCATCCTCCTGGCACTCGCGCAAGCGGCGCAGGTGACGGCGTTCGTGTCCCGGTCAGAGGGCGAGGAGGCCCCGCCGGCGCTGACTGTGGCTGCGACGCAGGAAAGCGCCGCCAGCGTCCCGGGCGACCTGTCCGGTCTTCCCGAACTGAAGTTCCGTCGCCGGCGCGCGATGCCGCCCGCCCTCTCCTCCTTCGTCCGGGATGAGGTCGCGGCGCGGCGCTGCGAGGCGGCCGACAAAAGGTTGCGGGTCAATCTTGCAGTGCTTGTCGCCGAGGACGGCCAGTTGCGCCGGATCCATCCGCAAGCGATCGGCTGCCCCACCGTCGAACAATATGCGTCCGGCGTGATGCTCAGCATGGCGCGCGCCAACCTTCTGCCGGTCGGCGAAACTCGCTGGTTCCGCACATCCCTGCTGTTCCAGTGGCAGTAACGATCGGGCCGGAAGAGCGCGAGCGCTACGCGCGTCAGATCATCCTGCGCGAAATCGGCGGCTCGGGTCAGCGACGCTTGAAAGGGGCTACGGTCGCGGTGATCGGCGCTGGCGGGATTGGCGCGCCGGCAATCGCCTATCTCGCGGGTGCCGGCTTTGGCGAAATTCGCATCATCGACGAGGATCGCGTCGACATTTCCAACCTTCAACGCCAGATTCTGTTCGACGTGGCCGACACCGGCGCGTTCAAGGCCGAACAGGCTGCAAAAGCGGCCGAAAGCCGCAACCCCTTCGTGACAGCCGCGGCCATTGTTCGCCGGATCAACGCCGGCAATGCGGAAGAATTGCTGCACGGGGCCGATGTTATTCTGGACGGCTGCGACAATTTCGCGACCCGCCTCATCGTTGCCGATGCGGCGTTACAACTCCAGATCCCCCTTGTCTCCGCTGCAGTCGGCCAGTTCGAGGGGCAATTGGCCGTATACCGCGGTTGGGAAGCTGACCTCCCCTGCTACCGCTGCCTCGTCGGCAGCGCACCCGATCGCGACGAGGCAACCTGCTCAGAACAGGGCATTCTTGGCCCGGTCACCGGCGTCCTCGGCAGCATGGCGGCACTGGAAACGATCCGCGCCATCACCCCTTTCGGCGCCGATCCCGCGGGCAGGCTGACGCTGATCGACCTGCTGGACTGTCGCTTTCGTACCATCCGTGTGCCGAAGGATCCGGCCTGCCCCGCCTGTTCTCCACGCTCAGGCGAGTAACGCTTCCGCAAAGGCGCGCACCTCGGGCCCAATGTCGTCCCGCTCAAGTGCCAAGGCAAGATTCGCCTTGATGAAGCCGGACTTCCCCCCGCAATCGAACCGGCGTCCCGAAAAGGTGTAGCCGTGAAATGGCTGTTTGCCGATCAATTGCGCCATGGCATCGGTCAGCTGTATCTCGCCGCCCGCGCCCTTCACCGGAGTATCGAGGATCTTCATCACTTCCGGTTGCAGGATATACCGGCCCGGTGTCATCAGGTTTGACTTGGCAGTTCCCGGCGCAGGCTTCTCGATAACTTCCAAAATCTCCGTTAGCGGTCCGTCGACGGCACCAGGAGTGATAATCCCGTAATTGTGAGTCTCGCTGGGGGAAACCTCGAGCGCGCCGATCAGATTGCCGCCGACGCGCTCATACGCCTCCACCATCTGCGCCAGAAAGCCCGGCGTTCCGACCATCAGCTCGTCCGGCAGCAGAACGGCAAAGGGCTCATCGCCCACGATCTCACGCGCACACCAGACGGCATGGCCCAGACCCAAGGGTTCCTGCTGGCGGACATAGACGGGAGAACCCGGCGCCTGCCGGATATTGTCGATCAACTCCAGGCCCTTGCCGCGACTCTTCATCGTTGCCTCTAGCTCGAAGGACACATCGAAATGATCCTCGAGCGTCCCCTTGCCACGACCGGTGACGAAGATGATCTGCTCGATCCCAGCTTCTCGAGCCTCCTCGACCGCATATTGGATCAGCGGCTTGTCGACGACGGTCAGCATCTCCTTCGGCATCGCCTTGGTGGCCGGAAGGAAGCGCGTCCCAAGCCCGGCCACAGGAAAAATGGCCTTACGCACCGGCTTGAAAGAGGACATCGCTGTTTTCTCCCGATAGTTGCGGTGAGCTTTAGCGAGGCTGCGGTGAAGGGCAAAGCCGCTGACGCAAATTTGGATTTAGTCTGCTCTTAACGCGCCATGTGCTAGGTGTCCGCCATGAAGACCTTGGTGATTTTCGGCACCCGGCCAGAGGCAATCAAATTGTTTCCCGTGGTGCGGGCGTTAGAGGCGAAGCCAGGCGTTCAGGTTCGCACCTGCGTCACCGCCCAGCATCGCGGCTTGCTCGATCAGGTGTTGGCGATCGCTGGGCTTTCACCGGACATCGATCTCGACCTCATGGAGCCTGGCCAGACTCTCGACCGGCTGACCAGCCGCTTGCTGGCAGGAATTGGCGAGGTGCTCGATCGCGAGCAGCCAGACCGCGTCATCGTGCAGGGCGACACCACGACGGCGATGACAGGCGCTCTGGCGGCCTATTACCGCAAGATTCCCGTTGCTCATGTGGAGGCGGGCCTTCGCTCGAGCAACATCTACCATCCGTGGCCAGAGGAAGTGAATCGCCGCATCGTTGCGCCAATCGCAGATCTTCATTTCGCACCCACCGCGACCGCCGCAGAGGCGCTCGCGCGTGAGAACATCCTCTCGGGCGTCCATGTCACGGGGAACACCGTGATCGACGCCCTTCATTGGACGAACGACAGGATCTCACTTGATCCTTCGCTCGCCGCGGGATTGGACCCCATCCTGAGCCGCTTTGCTGACCGCCGGATTGTGCTGATTACCACTCATCGGCGGGAAAACTTCGGCGACGGTATGGCGGCCATTGCACGCGCGATCGCCCGCATCGCCGAGGATCGGGACGCTGCAGTGCTGTTTCCGATGCACCCGAACCCTAACGTCGTCTCCGTCATGGAAAAGACGCTTGGCGCTCGCGCTAACGTGGCGCGCATCCAACCGCTTGATTACCCCCACTTTATCCGAGCGCTGAACGCCTGCACCTTGGTGCTCACCGATTCCGGCGGGGTTCAGGAGGAGGCGCCCGCGCTCGGCAAACCTGTGCTGGTAATGAGAGACACGACGGAACGACCTGAGGGTGTAGTGGCTGGGACCGCTAAACTGGTGGGCACTGCTGAGGAGCGGATCGTTTCCGAAGTATTCACGCTTCTCGATGACAAGCGCGCCTACGCCTCAATGGCCCGCGCCCACAATCCCTTTGGCGATGGCCGTGCGAGTGAACGGATCGCGGAGATCATTGCCAATGCTGTCTGATAACGAGCTCAAGGTCGCGGTTCTCGGGCTCGGGTACATCGGCCTTCCGACCGCGGCAGTGATTGCTCGCACTGGCGCGAGCGTGCTTGGCATTGATGTTCATCAGAACGTGGTCGACACGGTCAATTCGGGCAAGGTCCACATCGAGGAAGTGGACTTAGACGGGCTCGTCTCGGGTGTGGTCTGGCGGGGCTACCTTCGCGCATCAACCGCGCTGGAACCGGCGGACGTGTTCGTCATCGCCGTTCCCACGCCCTTCGCCGAGGATCGCAGACCCGACACGGGCTTTGTCCTCGAGGCGGCGCGCGCGGTCGCCTCCGTCTTGAAGGCTGGAGACACGGTGATCCTTGAATCAACCTCCCCCGTCGGCACCACCGAGCACGTGCGCGATTTGCTCGCTGAGCTGCGCCCCGAGCTACGTGCGCCGGGCATCAGCGAAAGCTCGGACTATGCGGTCGCCTACTGCCCCGAACGGGTGTTGCCTGGTCGCATTCTCGTCGAATTGATCGACAATGATCGGGTCATCGGCGGGATCACACCCCGTTGTGCGCGCAAGGCGCTCACCTTCTACCGCCGTTTTGTTCGAGGCGCATGTATCACGACCAGCGCTCGGGCAGCGGAGATGACGAAGCTCACCGAAAACGCGTTCCGCGACGTGAATATCGCCTTTGCCAACGAACTGAGCCTGGTTGCCGACACGATGGGCGTTGACGTCTGGGAGGTCATCCGGCTCGCCAATCGTCACCCGCGTGTCAACATCCTTCAGCCCGGACCGGGCGTAGGGGGTCATTGCATCGCCGTCGATCCGTGGTTTCTGGTCGCAGCGGACCCGGAGAATACGCCGTTGATCCGGACGGCGCGCGAGGTGAATGACGGCAAGACAGACCACGTGATCGCAGCAGCGGCGGCGATGATAGCCACCAACCCCGGTGTACCCGTCGCGTGCATGGGGCTCGCCTTCAAGGCAAATATCGACGATTTCCGCGAAAGCCCTGCGCTGAAAGTCGCCTTGGCGCTGGCGCGGCAATTCCCCGACCAGATCAAAATTGTCGAACCCTATGCCCGGAATCTGCCGAACGCCTTCGAGGCAACCGGTGCGCGGCTAATTGACGTGGATGCGGCAATCGAAACGTGTCCAATCATGATCGTCCTCGTCGACCATGACGTATTCCGATCGATTCCGCTCGAGGAACGCGCCGACAAGCGCGTTCTGGATACCCGCGGCATCTGGCCCGACCAACCGCCGCTACGTTCGGACGCTCCACTAGGACGACGGACAAGCTGATCGGCGTTGTTGCGGGGGCTGACCCGCTCGGCTAGTTGGTCGGCTCTTTGCACAAAGATCTGCCTGCCATGTTCTCGCGTTTGCTTTCACGCCGTCGTCCGAGTGCACCACCTGCCCAGCTTCCGGCGGGCCGGCGCCTCTATGCGATTGGCGACGTGCACGGCCGACTTGATCTTCTTGACGAACTACTACGGCGCATCGACGCTGACGACGCGTCGCGCGGCGGAGCGCAAACAGGAATCATCCTGCTCGGCGATCTCGTGGATCGCGGGCCTGATTCCGCTGGTGTGGTGGAGCGCGTTCGGCAGATGTGCGCCAGTCGACAGGACGTGCGATGCCTTTGCGGCAATCATGAGGAAATCTTCCTCGGCGCCTATGACGGGGATCCGGACCTCGTTCGCCTCCTGCTCCGGGCAGGCGGGCACGAAACGCTGCTCAGCTACGGCATGAAAGCAGCTGCCATCGATCAGGCCACCATACCCGAACTCGTCGACATGATGGCCCGAGACATACCGGCAGAGCAGATCGCCTTCCTCCGGTCTCTCGACGACTATCTCCTGGAAGGAGATTATCTGTTCGTTCACGCTGGCATACGCCCGGGGCTACCGCTGGAGCAGCAGACCTCCCGCGACCTGCGCTGGATAAGGCAGCCCTTCCTCGAACATGGCGGTCATCACGGAAAGTACGTCGTCCACGGCCACACCATCACGGATGGGGTAGATGAGCGGGTCAACCGAATCGGTATAGATACGGGCGCCTACCGAACGGGCCGGCTAACCGCGCTTGGAATCGAGGGCGAGCACCGTTGGATCATCGATACTGTTGATCATCATGAAAGTGGCACGTGAGGTTCATCACATTTCCGCTAAAGTGTTGCGGAAATGCCTTGATTGGAAAGCGTTCTGAGCGCTGTTGACCAACATATGAGATTGCGCTGCACTGCAAACTCTGTCAGATGGCCGTGACGGACAAAAAAGGGAGTTCGTGATGAAGGTTCGTGGTTACCTCGCGGCTGTTGCCGCTGCTTCGCTGGCTGCAGCTCCTGCTGTTGCGGCTCCGACCTCGGCATCCAGCCTGTCGGTTGCCAAGGCTGCTCGCGCCAGCACCTCCACCGCCAAGGCCGACAAGGCTGCTGGCGGCGGCGTGATCGTTGCCGTTCTCGCTGCTGCTGCAGTGATCGCCGGCATCGTGATCATCGCTGACTCGGACGACGACTCCGACAGCAACTGAGTCTCGACTCAGGATGATGAAATAGCGGCTTTCGGGCCGCTATTTTTTTGTCTGAACGGCGGGAGCCCACACGGCCCTTTGGACGTCATTTCCTTCAAAGAATAACCGCGTCAGCCAGCACCGTTTCGCGACCCCATTCGTTTGCAGCCTTGATCCAGGTAATTGAGGCAAGGAAACGGTAATGAGCAACGGCGCAACGAACCACGGTGCCGGTGGCGAGCCGCACCAGCAGGCTAGCGGTGACGAGCAGGTGCTCACCACCAACCATGGCGTGCCTGTCAGCGACAACCAGAACAGCCTGAAATCCGGGCGGCGCGGACCTACCCTTCTCGAGGATTTCGTCCTTCGGGAGAAGATATTCCACTTCGATCACGAACGCATCCCTGAGCGCATCGTACACGCTCGTGGCTCCGGCGCGCATGGGTTCTTCGAGGCCACTGCCGATATCAGCGAACTGAGCAAGGCAGCAGTGTTCAAGAAGGGCGAAAAAACCGAGGTGTTCGTTCGCTTTTCGACTGTCGCCGGCGGCGCAGGGTCGGTCGACACCCCGCGCGACGTGCGTGGCTTTGCGGTGAAGTTCTACACCACCGAAGGCAATTGGGATCTGGTCGGCAACAACATACCCGTTTTCTTCATACAGGATGCCATCAAGTTCCCGGACCTGGTGCATGCGGTAAAGATGGAGGCCGATCGCGCCTATCCACAGGCCGGAAGCGCGCACGATACATTCTGGGACTGGGCGTCGTTGATGCCCGAATCCACCCACATGCTGATGTGGGCGATGTCGGACCGCACCCTTCCCCGCTCCTTCCGGATGATGGAGGGCTTCGGCGTCCACACGTTCAAGCTCGTCAACGCCGACGGACACGCCAGCTTCGTCAAATTCCACTGGAAACCTCGACTGGGCCTGCAATCGACGATCTGGGACGAGGCTTTGAAGTTGCAGGCGGCAGACAATGATTATCAGCGCCGCGATCTGTGGGAAGCGATCGACACGGGGGCATTCCCGCAATGGGATCTTGGAATCCAGGTGTTCGACCAAGCCTTCGCCGAAGCGCAGCCCTACGACGTTCTTGATGCAACGAAGCTGATCCCGGAAGAGGATGTTCCCGTCCGGATCGTCGGTACGCTGACGCTGAACCGAAACCCCGACAACTTTTTCGCGGAAACCGAGCAGGTGGCTTTCCTGCCAACGAACATCGTCCCCGGCATCGATTTCACGAATGATCCGCTGCTCCAGGGACGTCTGTTCAGCTACCTCGACACGCAAAACTCGCGCCTCGGCACCACAAACTTCCATCAAATTCCGATCAACGCGCCCCGCTGCCCCTTCGGCAATTTCCAGCGGGACGGAAAGATGCAGACACAGGTCCCCAAGGGCCGCGCCAATTACGAGCCAAACAGCCTGGCAGCGCATGGAGAGGAAGGTGGTCCTCGCGAATCCCGGGATCGTGGCTTTCGCACCGTCACTGCGCCATCCGGCAGCGACGAACAGGGAGAGAAGCTGCGCGTCCGGGCCGAGCTGTTCGCCGACCATTACAGCCAGGCCCGGCTATTCTACCGCTCGCAGACGCCAGCCGAGCAGGCGCATATAGCCTCATCATTCGTGTTCGAACTGTCGAAGGTCGGCCTGCTTGATCAGGTACCGCCCCGCATGGTCGCCAACCTTCGCAACGTTGACGAAGATCTGGCGAGGCGTGTCGCGGACGGGCTCGGAATCGACCTTCCGGAAAAGGCACCAGCCGCACGTGAGCCAGTGGACCTGCCATCCTCCGGCGCTCTGTCGATCCACAAGAACATGAAGGAAACCCTCGACGGGCGCGCCGTCGGCATCCTCTTCGCAGAAGGAAGCGACGCATCGACACTCGATAGCCTGGTCGCCGCTGTTGAAGCGGAAGGCGGCAAAGCGGTACTGGTCTCTCCAAAGGTAAATGGCGCCCCCCTGTCAGACGGCAGCAAAAGAAAGGCCGATGGACAATTGGCCGGAACGCCCTCCCAATTGTTCGACGCGATTGCGGTAGTGGTCTCGGAAGACGGCTGTGCAGCGCTGTTGAAGGAAGCCGCCGCTGTTCAGTTTGTCATGGATGCGTTCGGGCACCTCAAGGCGATCGGCGCCAGCGCGGAGGCGCAGCCACTGCTGGACAAGGCTGACGTGCAGAAGGACGAAGGTGTGACCACGCCGGACGGCAGCTTCGTGTCGGCGGCCAAACGCCGCTTCTACGACCGGGAGCCTGCGATCCGGATGCTTGCCTGATCTGGCTCCCTCAATCCCGCACGCTCGCATCGCCGAGCGTACGGGATTGGGAAGGGCAGCCCCTCCCATTCCCCTGCACATCGGTGATCACGACGAGCAGAGCTTCTCACAAACGCTGCGCCCGATATCAGGCAGACGCGTTGCAAGGGATGTGGATTGCGGCCACTCCAGCCGGGCGCCGACGGTCGGCGCAATTACGGGAAGAGTCGTGTTCCAGCTGGACGGCAAGGTCGCATTGGTGACGGGCGCAAGCGGCGGACTGGGCGCAGAGATCGCGCGCGGCCTCTGCTGGGCGGGCGCCCATGTCATCCTCCAAGGACGCAATCTGGATCGGCTTACCGCTCTAGGCGAGACATTGACGACGCTGGGTGGATCGGCAGCCGTTGCGGCGGTAGACCTTCGCGCGGATGATGCGGCCTCGACGCTGCTCGCTCACCACGGCGCGGTCGATATTTTGGTCAACAATGCCGGCCAGCGCGACCGCCGCGCGCTGCAGATGATCGATCGGGCGTCGGTCAGAGATTTGCTTGAGACAAATCTCGTCGCCCCCTTCGACCTCGCCCGTCGCTTCAGCGCCGGGATGCAACCCGGCGGACGCATCATCAACATCAGTTCAATCGCCGGCCAAATCGCCCGGTCCGGCGACGCCGCCTACACCATGTCGAAAGGTGGTCTGGAGGCACTGACACGTGCGCTCGCCGCCGAACTCGGCCCCGCCCAGATCACCGTCAACGCAGTCGCGCCCGGCTATTTCGCCACCGAAGCCAATGTGGCCATGATTGCCGATCCAGCCATTGCCGAACATCTCCAGCGCCGCACATCGCTGGGCCGTTGGGGCCGCCCGGAAGAGGTTGTGGGCGCCGTCCTCTTCTTCGCCTCGCCAGCCGCATCCTATGTGACCGGACAAGTCCTGGCCGTCGACGGGGGCTATCTAGCGCACTTTTGAGAGGAAAGTTTTGCCCGAGCCTGTGGCATTCACTGCCGAAACATCGGCAAGGGAAGCTGGCGCACCCGACAGGATTCGAACCTGTGGCCTCTGCCTTCGGAGGGGAGGCGCGGGAAAGCACAAAACTTAAGCTACTGACAGCGCTTGGTTTCGATCACTCCTACGTTCCTGATACCGCAACCCGTAGCCGTTCTTCAAGATCACTCTTGTGCTAGCTTTTGCGTCACATGCCCTGAACCTATCGACACGATGTAGCGGACCATTGATGGGCGAGTGACCCGACGAGCTCCCTCCCGCTCCGGCACCCCCCCCTTTTCCTAAGTCACTGCTCACGTAACATCAATGACTGCCCTTTAGAGGGCGCACCAACACCCCACCCAACAAACTAAAAACCTGCGTTGAAATCCTTCTGCGGTACAGCAGTGCTAGCAAACGACTCCTTGCATATATCCATGGCGTTGCCCCTGCCCCTCCATCCTAAACTAGAAGTCTTAAGCACTGCCGTGTCAACGAAACCGGCCCTACATCGATAGTTCCTAGCTGTTGTCATCGCCAAACAGATTATCTGCAAAGGAGTCCCTTGACTCAACACGCTTTATTATGTCACGTCTGCATCTATCTACAGTATTAATCAAATAGACGGCAACATCGTATAAACCCGTCTTCTTAGCGGTCTCAAGAGTTATTGCAGAACCCGGTATCCGATACGCCATGTTGTTGTCATTTCGCAATTCGTCTTTCTCTTTTCGTTCAACGGTTTCAACCGGCAGGCCTTCTTCTTTACTTAATTGAAGATAGCTCTGATAGCACTTAGCTAAAGATGCAAAGTCTTGCAGCCACCACATGTAATGTTCGTTAACCGGGTACATATAGTCTAAAACCGAAGTTTTACGGAATAACTCACTTTCCGGAACGCCTAAGTATATAACGTCTCCCGACGCGTCGATTCCAAACTCCATGCCCACCCAGTAGTTTTGGAATACCGCAATGACTCTATCTTCTATATCACTACCAGAAATAGCTTTATGTAGCTCATTGATCGCGTCGTACGACCATTCCTTCTCGATGCGATCTCGATCCATCCCCATAAGCATCGGAAGAACGTTTTCTCGTGATCCCGACCTATTTCGCTGCAAGAAAAGTCTGACCACGGAGAACGGAGAGTCTCGCAGATATACGGCGGTAAAATACTCCTGAAAAGAGCGGTGAACAAAGCTGTACTCCAAGTTTTCATACTGCATAACGCAAATACTAAGAGTTAGATCGTCTATCACTTTGCTTGCACTTGCCGTTAGGGATGTTGCTCTAAGACTTTTTAAGATATAGCCTTCTATGTCGGAGCGCGAAAACTCAAAACGCCTAGCTGAATATGTAGCGGCACAGAAAGCTGCAAAAAGCCTTTTGAAATCCTCTTCTGCAAGTCCGCTAGAAAGCGGCCTCCTGAATTGAGATTTTGTTACATCATGTTCTCTTATCAATGTCTCAAAGGCGTTTGAATAGAAAACGTACATCTTATCGGGAACGTCAGCGTACGTCTCATATGTCAGCAACATGAGTATCGCAAGAAGCGGGGTTTGCACAAAGCTTCTGTCTCTATTCGAGTAAAGCTTTGGTATAGCGTTGTCTATAAACTTTTTCTTTAATGTCTCATTGTATTCAAGTTTGTTTATCAACTTCACCGTAAGCTCTTGCGTCATAGGCGCGATGTCTACAACGGTAAACTGTTCCCACGAAAGAAAGCTGCGCTCACTTCTACCTGATACTATTAAGGGTGTTCCCGGATTATCATAGGCAAAGCGTAAGATTGCGCCTTCAACCTTCTCCCTTATGTCTGGCTGAATTTCGTCAAAGCCGTCCAGAAGGACACTAAAAACACCTTCCGATATGGCCTTCTTAAAATCATCGTAGTTCAAAGAGCTTTTCGAACCAGAATATGCGGCGTGAAGAGCGGCTACAATGTCCATGGCATGGGCAGAGTCGATCTTGCGCAATTCCAAAAAGAGTGGAGCAAACTCCGAGTTTTTATCTATGTGGTGAAGACACATATATTTGAGAAGAACGCTTTTCCCCAAACCTGCGGAACCCCTAAGCACCAGTCTAGTTCTATTATGGAACTCACTATATATTTTATCTAGGCCAAAGCTTTCTTCTTCGAAGACAATAACTGGCTCAACAAAAACGCTTCTTAGCGGAGCGGACTTCTGTCGGTACAGAAGGTTCTTGATCTCGGATACTCGCCGTATGGTGGCTATAAGCTCGGGCTGAAGCGCTCGAAACATTTCGGCACGCTGTCTCTTAACCGCATCGCCTCCTAGCTTGGCGAATTTGTCTAGAAACTTTTCAAGTTGTGCCACTATCGCGCTCCGTTGAGGTCTATGCGCCGCTATATACCCGACGAGTTTTACGTATGCGCGCTTATGGGTCTCTGTTGCAACGTAGCGGAGGTGACGAGACAGAAGTTGTACGTTCTGCGCTAGGTTATATCGGCGGTGGCGGATCGGCTCATAAGATATGTTGACTCGTTAAGTGCTAGGCTCATTAATGGAGACATATCTTATGAGCGAGTCGCTGATCTATGAGCCGCCTAGCCTACTTCCGTGTTTCCACTTCTGATCAGAGCATCGAAGCACAGCGCAACGCGCTTGGCGGTTCTTTCGACAAGGAGTTTGCAGACGAAGGGGTAAGCGGTAGCGTCCTTGCTGCCGATCGTCCTGGCTTCGCCTCATTGCTTACGTATGCCCGCGAGGGCGACACCCTCTGCATTTATTCGATCGATCGCCTTGGGCGTGATGCGCTGGATGTACAGGCAACGGTTCGCCGCTTGTTAGAGAAGGGCGTCACGGTTGACGTGCGGGGGCTTGGCCCTATCGGCAAAGGTGTTGGCGAATTGATCGTCGCGGTTCTTGCGCAAATCGCCGACATGGAGCGCCAGAGGATCAAGGAGCGCTGCGATGCTGGTCGCGCCGCTGCCCGGGCCTCGCTAATTGCGACCGGCAGGACGCATAAGGGAAAGGTAAGCCTTGGTAGGCCGATGGCGGCGGATCGTGATGAGGTCGTCGCATGGCGGAAGGTGAACGATGCCAGCATCGCCGAGACAGCGGCGCAGTTCGGACTGTCGACCGCCACCGTGAAGCGTTATTGCTCGCCCGATTGAGCCTTCGAGGCCTTGCGAAAAACCTGTAATTTTGAGCGCCACAGCGTAGATCGCTGGCTAGGTACCCGAGACACCTTAAACCTTCCGATCGCGGCTGTGGCGCGCATTTTGACAGGCTTTCCCTGCAAAAATCGGATGGTTTTTACCGGTTGACCCTACGCGCTTCGGCAGCGTCTAGCTTTTCCGCAATCGCGTTGATTGCCGCCTTATCGATTACGCCGTTCTTCCGACAGTGGCGCGGCATCGGTCGGAATGGGTGGAGGTTGCAATCAACAGATACGCAAAGGGCAACCTGCTCCTTGGCGGTGCCCGATGAAAATGGATCGTATCCGCAGCCAGAACAATGGGCATCCATAGCTTGTTTTCTAGTCATATTCGTTTATTTCTTCGTCTAAGTTCTCCGATCTACTTATAGTCCGAGCCTCATTGCCGAACTTTCATTAGAATGGTACGTGGCAAGTATCACATAGACCGCTATTTGCCAAGCGCTAGTCGGTCACTAATTCATAGCATATCGCAGCAGTAAATCAGGGCAGCGCGTGCCGAAGGCGCTTCCTTCGACGCCATGGCGGCTAAATACGGCGTCTCGCGCGCGGCGATCAGCGGATAAAGATATGCGCTGCTTGATCTGTCCTAAGAAGCCCATAGCGCATCTACGCCACTATGGCGGCCATCTACTCAAGGGCTCGTATCATGCGGGTGATGAGCGCAGGCCTCGCCAGTGATGGAGGTATTTGATCCGCATCCCCTACTGCGCATGTGCACTGCCTAAATCGCCAGGCATCCCGATCTAAGGACCGTCGAGGCGTGTGCTTATTGCTGTCCATCGTACAGGCGTTGAAGGTCGACCCGGCAGCTATGATCGAGGGTGTTCCGCCTGCAAAAAGCCGAACTCCTAGAAGGAGGCGAGTAGCGGACAACGGAGCCAAGTCTCTGCCGACCCATTTCTAACCGCAGCCTCACACCACCCGCAGGATGTGGCTGTCATCGATTGTGACGCCGTTCCATGCGGCAATCGGTGGCGCCACCAACGTACCCCGCTTGCTGGATGCATGGTACCAGATGGCGATACCGATCCGCTGGGGCAGCGAGCGCATCAGGCTGGTGGCAATCGCCGCACCCGCGTTGCCGAGGCGCTGCCGCAAGGGATGCTAATGCGCTCTCTCAACGATCCTTATGCTTCTACGTCGAGCCTAGACAGCGCCTTGGTGGGCGATCTTACCATCAACCGGGTTGGCGGGGATTATATCGGCAAACCCTGATGCGCATCACAGGTGCAAAGAGCGATCTATCGTGCTGGCAGTTGCAGTGCGGTTAAGCCTGGCGCGCGCTTTCCCCGCGTCATCCTGTAAGCAAAGCTACTCGGCGGCGGCGACGTGCGGCGCTATTCTGCATCCAAACAGCGCTGAACCGGCACCTTCCATTTGAGACCGTTGTAGATCGTCACCTTCGTGACGGCCCCCACTCGTTTGAGGCCGAACGCTACAGGCTCCGATCCCCGATTAGCGTAGTATATGAGTGTTTCGTCCGGTCGATCTGGTCGCCGATAGACAACGGGCGCGAACGTCGCGTCTACATTGAGCACGATGCACTCTTCTGCATCAAACAGGGAACGCGGCCCTTCGATGAAGCCCTCCGGGCTCTTCATGCGGTTTGCCAAATCATAGGCGCCGCCTCCACTTGCCGCTATAGCCGCTCCACTCAAAGCGAACGCAACCTTCATCTTCATGGCTTTCCCCAGCTTACTACGTTCCAGAGCAAGATCGCGCGTGCGCTCACTGATTCCGGATACTCTCCAATGTGTTGCAAAGCGATACCGCGCCGACGCGCGGCGCATTTCCGAAGCGAAGTCGTTCGGAGCCCCCACTACGGTGAGCCTTTGCCGCCGCCTTGGCTTCGGCAACCGACTTACCATTCCATCTCTTGGCTGCGGGCTATTCGGCGCCGCCGCGAAGGTGAGCCACGGCAGCCGCCTTTGCGTCGGCGGCGCTCTTCCGCTTCTTGCCTATAGGCTTAGCGGCGGCGGCAGCTTCGTTCCAAACCATTTGCCCCGGTTTGCGCCCTAGCCCCAGCTTCTTCGCCACTTTGCGGCGCGCCTCGGAGTAAGCTGGCGCTACCAGCGGATAGGAGTCCTTCAAGCCGTAGCGTTGACGGTACTCGGCTGGCGTAAGCCCGTGGGCAGCAAGGTGCCGCTTGAGCGCCTTGTAATGTCCACCATCAAGCAAACTGATAATGAAGTTCGGATCAGCCAGCGACTTCCGCACGCTAACAGCAGGCGTGTATTCCACTCCGGGTTCTTGGTCGCTCGCATCAACGACAGGTGTTATTAGTGCGCCAAGGGCATCATGCACCGTCTTCAAGAACGTCGGTATGTCGTCCACGTCGGCGCGCGTGTTGGGATTAGACAGCCATGCAACGGTAACATCGGTTGCGAGTTCGACGTGGCTGGTGGTTTCGTTGCTCATGCAGAACCCTCTACCTTGAAACATGCTCTAGATTGCGTTTTGAAGCCCGTACAACGCGAAGTACGCCCTTTTGCTAGCTGGGTAGCCTACGGTGGTCGTGCGCGCTCTACGGGCTTCTAAAGACATTATAGGGGCAGATTTATCTGCCGACTTGAACTATCATCAGTTCGCCGCAGGGCAACAACCTTGCCGTCACGGCCTCTATAGAAGTGTCTAGTATTCCATTCTATACCTAGAGAGTGAAGCTTTTCTCTTACTTCCAGCTTTTTCAATGCACGCGAAATGAAGCTTTTGTCGACGCCGGCTTCTTTCGTTACTAGTCCCTTCCGGATCTTTCCCGTAGAAGAGGCCGACAGAAGTCTACTGATTGCATCTACCATCCTTTGCTCTCCGGTAGATAGTGCTGGGGGATCACACCATATTTTGACCGTACACCCCGGAAATACCTTCTCGATATCAGCAGGAGTGATGTACTCTGGCACAACTACATATGCTTCGCATTTACCACAGACACCTTTCTTGGCGTTCCTGGCATTGCTGCGCATCAATCCCTGCAACAGATTATGTTGATACTCCGACTTCAATAGCGACTTTGCGACCTTTTCGTCGGGTGCAATGCCGGTACATCCGGCAGCAGCGGATGCCAAAGCGTCTCTAGCCTGCCTGCCATAGTCATAAGCGCCAATCATTATGACTCGCTCAATTGTATTATACTTGTTTGTAGCTAAATGCCCTCCCCAATGAAGGAACTCTAATTCTACATCATCGTGCCGTGATAAATGGTCTTTTGTAAGTTTAAACGTATCAAGGCGATCATCTGGCATCTTACTGATTTGCAACGTCGGTTCGTAGCGGTCTTCTTCTATTACCTTTGCTACCTCTCGAAAAATCGTTCGGCTCCTATCCGCATCCAAAAGAGCATCATTCCCGCTCCCGATACGCCACAGGTGAACTGTCAAACTGCTATAATCATTAGCCTTACTGGGCAGGCGCACCAGATCACCGCAGGTATCTTCCCATATCGCGTAGGTGCCGCGAACCCTCCCCGACGCATCGAGGATGAATGCTGGTGCGAAGTCATCAGGCAGAGGGTCACACGCTCCGACAAGGGCAAGAGAACTAGTACCGCCATAGGAGCCTAGCCGCAGGCTGATACCCCGAGCCTTCGCGATGGCCTCAAGAGTTCTTAATGCTTCTTTTGGTAGATAGCCCGGCTTGGCTATGCAAATAGCCCGCGCCGAGGATGTCATATCGCCGCTGACGGTGAACCTATCACCAGCCTTACCATTGATCGCAGATGCGGCAAGGCTGACCAAATCTTCTGCAAACCGGCGATAGGGAGGCCGCAAAATTGAGGCTACAAACTGCAAATCTAGAACCTTGATGGACAATGGCTCTGCCTTAACCAAGCCCTCATCCCAAATCCGCAAGGCTCTAGGCTTATCATCAAAGAAGAACTCTTCCAAATGCTCAAACGACGTCCCCTTGCACCGGGAGCGTATCATCTGATGAGTCGTTATTAGAACATGAGAACTACCGGTATTATATACACCATTTCCACACCTGTTGATATCGTCATCAGAAGTTAAGCAGGAATAAGGGATTTTCAGAGAATCCAATCTCCCAATGAAGGAGAGTATCTGATCCTTAGAACCAAAGGATATTAGGACCCCACTAGCAGGACTGTATCCCTCATTCTTCCAAGCCTTCAAAAAGGATATAATAGACTCTGTTTTTCCACATCCGGGATCAAGAGAGGAAAGATAGTATTTCCTTTCCAAAGCACCATGCATGGCCTTGGAATAAGCCTCCATCAGTTCTTCGATGGAATCTTGGGTTTCACTATCCTGGAATATTCCAAATGAAGACATTGAAAAATTGAAATAAGCCAATGAGTCTTTCGATAAATCATGTATAGTAGTAGTTGTCATATTAGTTTCCTTGCTTGATAAAAGTTCTCCTTTCTCTCTAAGAGTATTATAGAGCGACATGCGAACTTTCGCCGCCAGACTTGGCGGCTGGCAACGATCTAGGCTCGAGATTTCGGAATGTCTATAGCGCCGGGGGCACTAGGGTTTAATTTATTTAACTAACATTCAAGTTAAACCGTGAAGAGAATGAATTTAACTTAAATTCTGAAACACTGCCCCGCGTGTTTTAACGAGAGAGATCACTAACAACGTCGTTTTCATCGGTGAAAAGTGTTGCGGAACGTCTTCTTCCAGCCTGTTTTATGTCGAGACTTAGACGCTCACATTGCTGTGACCGGATTCTATGTTCCAAGACCTTCCTGCCAGCTTCCGGGCGAGGTCAGCAGGTTTAAGGTGCGTGTAGCGCATCAACATGCGCATATCACGATGACCGGAGATTACAGCTAACTCGACGGTCGTAAGACCCATTTCAGCAAACCTGCTAATAGCTTCGTGCCGGAGGTCATGAAAATTAAGATCGGGCATTCCGGCCCGCTCCCTAACGCGGTTCCAAGCCAAACGCAGGGACATAGCTGTTATATGAAACAACCTATCTCCGTCGCGGGGCATAGAAGACAGGACCATTAAGGCAGCATCTGTAAGCGGTATGGTTCTAGCGTAACCCGTCTTTGTATGCGGTATATTCGCTGTCCTACGCTCTAGGTCTATTTCGCTCCACTTTAGGTTCAGCAGTTCACCACGCCTTAAGGCCGTTTCTACTGCCAACAAGACCGCCGGGCGCACCTGCTTGTTCCTTGTGGTTTGAAGGGCAACCATCAAACGATCGAACTCGCCAGGATTAAGCCTTCGATCGCGGGCATTCTTCACCGGTATACGGCGAACCTGCGACACAACGTTGGTGGCAATGCTTACGCCCCAATCAAGCCGTGCTACCTCAACTATCGTCCGTAGGAGACCTAATTCGCGCGCGATGGTGCCCGGCTTAACTACCTTAGCCCGAGCGTCCCTGTAGGCAGCTATGGGGGCGCTAGTGAGGTCGCTAAGCGCTATGTCGCACATAGGTGCTGCGAGCAGCTTAGAGAGCCTTAATCGCTCACTCTCCGCCCCAAGCTTCGTGGGCGTCACTTCATCTATGTATCTACGGATTAAATCGCCAAGGGTAGTTCCACGAAGAACCCGCTGACTTACCGCCGGTGCTCCTTGGTCGATCCTAGCTTCCCGCTCTCTAGCCCACTTCTGGGCCTCGGTCTTCAAGCGAAACGTTTTGTACTCGGGTTCATACCCTTGTCTGCGAATCTGCGCGAACCAGCCATTTTTTCGTTTTGTGATTGTCGCCATTCGGCGGCCTCCTGTGTCACGGATGTGTACAGGAGCGGTCGAAAGCCATTCTGGACGGAGGAGTTGCCGTGTCAGCAACTCCACAAATCCAAAGCTATCAGCAGTTTAGCTTTGGCGCACCCGACAGGATTCGAACCTGTGGCCTCTGCCTTCGGAGGGCAGCGCTCTATCCAGCTGAGCTACGGGTGCTGGGAGCGATGCGCCTAGCAGGGGCGGATCGAGGGCGCCAGCGATTTTCGTTAGCGGCGCTACTTTGCCAGCGTGACAGGCTGGAATGGCGCCAGGCCGCAACTCGCACCCGGCATTGCCGTCGTACCCACCAACACGGTAATGATGTCCTGCTGGCACAACTGGCTCAGCGACGTCGCGTAGCTGAAGCGCCGTTCAAACCCCAATTGAGGACAAGGCTGGTCGAGGGTGACGCGATAATAGCGGCCACCCGTCATCCGGAAATCAATGACCTGGTCGTTGCGCACCAGCGTCTCGCGAATGTTACGGAGCGGAATGCACGATTGCGGCTTCCCCGCCGGGGTCGCAGCCGGGACGGCATTGCGATCGCGCGCCGCCCCTGGGGCCGCCGCCACTGCCAGCGCCAAGGCGGCCGGAAAGAGCAAACGCATGACCCTTCTCCTTTGCAGTCCCGGCTCCGCGCCGGATCAATCTCCTGCGAACGCGTTCTTTAGCCGCGCGAAGAAGCCCTGGCTTTCAGGACATTCCTCACCCGTCTCGGTTTCGCGAAACTCTTCCAGCAAGGCGCGCTGACGCGTGCTGAGGCGGGTCGGCGTCTCGACGTCGATCTGGACCACCAAGTCACCAAAACCGCGTCCTTGCAGTACCGGCATCCCTGCCCCGCGCTGGCGCAGCTGCTTGCCGGACTGAATACCGGCCGGAATGCGAAGTTCGTGACTGCGGCCGTCGAGGCCCGGGATCGTCAGCGATCCGCCAAGCGCAGCGGTGGTGAAGCTGATCGGCGCGCGCGCGAACAACGTCGTGCCTTCACGTTCGAACAGATTGTGCCGCTTCACGTGAAGGAAGATGTAGAGGTCACCGGGAGGGGCACCGCGAGCACCCGCCTCACCCTCGCCCGTCATGCGCACCCGCGTGCCTTCATCGACGCCGGGCGGTATCTCCACGCTCAGCGTCTTGGTGCGCTCGACCCGTCCATCCCCGCGGCAGTCCGGGCACGGATCGTCGATCACCTGACCCGAGCCGTTGCAGACAGGGCAGGCGCGTTCGACCACGAAGAAGCCCTGCTGGGCGCGCACCTTGCCGTGGCCGGCACAGGTGTTGCAGGTGTGCGGATGGCTGCCGGCACGTGCGCCACTGCCCTCGCAGGTATCGCACACCGCGGTGACGTCGATGGTGATTTCCGCTGATTTGCCATGATAGGCCTCCTCCAGCGTGATCTCCATATCATAGCGCAGGTCCGCGCCGCGGCGCACCTGCTGGCGCCCGCCACCGCGGCCGCCCATGAATTCACCGAACACGCTCTCGAAGATATCGGAAAAGCCGGAGAAGTCCTGCGAATGGCCGCCCCCGCCACCGCCGCCATTGCGGAACGCGGCATGACCAAAGCGGTCGTAGGCCGCACGCTTCTGCGGATCCTTGAGGCATTCATATGCCTCGCTCACCGCCTTGAACTTCGCTTCGGAATCCTTGCACCCGGCGTTCTTGTCCGGGTGATACTTCATCGCAAGCTTGCGGTATGCCGACTTGATGGTGCCGGCATCGGCCGAACGGTCGACCTCAAGCAGTTCGTAAAAATCGACTTCAGTCATTCAGCGCCCCCGCGCAACGACAGAACGAGCCGCCACTCGCCGAAGCAAATGGCGGCTCGATCATCGCTTACGCCTTGTGGTTGTCGTCGACTTCCGAGAATTCGGCGTCGACCACGTCATCGTCCTTCGGCGCCGTACCGGCGTCGGCAGCCGGCGACGCTTCCGCCTGCTGCTGCTTCTCGTAGATCGCCTGGCCAAGCTTCATCGCGACCTGTGCCAGCGCCTGGCTCTTCTCGTTCATCTGATCGACGTCACCGCCCTCGACCGCTGCCTTGGCGGCATCGATCGCGGACTGGATCTCGCCCTTCAGCGCCTCGTCCACCTTGTCGCCATTGTCAGCGAGTTGGCGCTCCGTGGTGTGGATCAGGCTCTCGGCATTGTTCTTCGCCTCGGCGCCTGCCTTGCGCTTCTTGTCTTCCTCGGCGAACTGCTCGGCTTCCTGCACCATCTTCTCGATATCGGTATCGGACAGACCGCCCGATGCCTGGATGCGGATCTGCTGCTCCTTGCCGGTGCCCTTGTCCTTCGCGGAGACGTTGACGATGCCATTGGCGTCGATGTCGAACGTCACCTCGATCTGCGGCACGCCGCGCGGCGCCGGCGGGATGCCGACGAGATCGAACTGACCGAGCAGCTTGTTATCGGCCGCCATCTCGCGCTCGCCCTGGAAGACGCGGATCGTCACCGCCTGCTGATTGTCATCGGCAGTCGAATAGGTCTGCGACTTCTTGGTCGGGATCGTGGTGTTGCGATCGATCATGCGGGTGAACACGCCGCCAAGCGTCTCGATGCCCAGCGACAGCGGGGTTACGTCGAGCAGCAGCACGTCCTTCACGTCGCCTTGAAGCACGCCGGCCTGGATCGCCGCACCCATGGCGACGACTTCGTCCGGGTTCACGCCGGTGTGCGGATCCTTGCCGAAGAAGTTCTTCACCGCTTCGCGCACCTTGGGCATGCGGGTCATGCCGCCGACCAGCACCACTTCCGAAATGTCGCTGGCCTTGAGGCCGGCATCGGCGAGTGCCTTCTTCATCGGCTCGATCGTGCGCTGGATGAGGCTGTCAACGAGACGCTCGAGGTCCGCGCGGCTGATCGTCTTGACGAGGTGCTTCGGACCGTTCTGGTCGGCGGTGATGAACGGCAGGTTCACTTCGGTCGATGCGGCCGAGGACAGCTCGATCTTCGCCTTCTCGGCAGCTTCCTTCAGGCGCTGCAGCGCGAGCTTGTCCTTGGTGAGGTCGATGCCCTCATCCTTCTTGAAGCTCTCTGCCAGGAAATCGACCAGCTTGTTGTCGAAATCCTCGCCGCCGAGGAACGTGTCGCCATTGGTCGACTTCACTTCGAACACGCCGTCGCCGATCTCCAGGATCGAGACGTCGAACGTGCCGCCGCCAAGGTCATAGACCGCGATCGTCTTGCCGTCCTGCTTCTCGAGGCCGTAGGCCAACGCAGCCGCGGTCGGCTCGTTGATGATGCGCAGCACTTCGAGGCCCGCGATCTGGCCGGCGTCCTTGGTCGCCTGGCGCTGCGCGTCATTGAAGTACGCCGGCACCGTGATCACGGCCTGCGTGACGGTCTCACCGAGATAGCTCTCGGCGGTTTCCTTCATCTTCTGCAGGGTGAAGGCGCTGATCTGCGACGGCGAATAGTCCTTGCCACCGGCCTGCACCCACGCGTCGCCATTGGCGCCCTTTACGATGTGATAGGGGACCAGCTCGGTGTCCTTCTTCGTCACCGGATCGTCGAAACGGCGGCCGATCAGGCGCTTCACCGCGAAGATGGTGTTGTCGCCATTGGTGACGGCCTGACGCTTCGCCGGCTGCCCCACCAGTCGCTCGCCATCCTTCGCGAAGGCGACGATCGACGGCGTCGTGCGCGCGCCTTCCGAGTTCTCGATCACCTTGGGCTTGCCGCCCTCCATCACTGCCACGCAGCTGTTGGTGGTGCCGAGATCGATACCGATAACTTTTGCCATGAGTGCTCTTCCAGCCCCTGCTTGAACAAAAAACCAAAAAGATGTGCTGTCACGCCCCGTTACGGCGACGGAACAGCGTTGACGCTTCGCGATATAGGTGACGCTCCGCTTGCCGCAAGGCACCGGCCGAAGTAGCGCGCACGCATCGTTTCGGTTGGAGAGAAGGCCCATGTTCCGCGTCGCTGCCACGCTTGTTTTCGCTTCGGTGGCCATCGCGGGATGCGCGCAGCAGAAGTCGCTGCAGGTCACCGACGCATGGGTTCGCCTGGCTGCCGTCGATGGTCGTCCTGCCGCAGGCTATTTCACCATTCAGGGCGGCGGCAGCGATACATCGCTGACCAGCGTGTCCACGGCCGAGGCCGCCCGTACCGAGCTGCACGAAAGCCGCATGACCCAAAGTGGCGGCATGGCGATGGATTCGCTCTCCTCCGTTCCGGTGCCGGCTGGCCAACGTGTTGTATTCGCGCCTGGCGGAAAGCACGCAATGCTGTTCGAAGTATCGCCGAATGTTAAGCCGGGCGGGACGCTGACCTTTGCCTTCACCTTCTCGGACGGCAAGCGTGTCGAGCAGAAGGCGCGGGTCGTTGGCCCCGCAGATCCGGTGCCTGCCGGCAGCTAAAACTGACGGGAGAGCTGACCTTCCACAGTCATGAAGCGCCAGCATTGATTGGAAATATTTAACTCACGCCTCCGTAACCTTTGAACGTCTATGGGCAAAGCTATGCCCAAGCTCTCCTCGATCATCGACGATGTAAAACGCCGATTGCACGGACGTACGCCGGCCGAAGTAGTCTCACTGACGCTGAAGACGGTGCGTCATACCGCCCGCGGCATCAGCCCGGCCGCTGCACGCGCGCGCCGCGCCGATCAGGCTTTTGACCGCCGCTGGGGCACCGACACGAGTGGCACGGTCAATCTATCGGCACTCAGCGTCGCGCGGGACCGGGCGCTGCTCGGCTTCGGCTACCAGGCCAGCAATGGTGTGGCACTGGACGAAGCCGTCACGAGGGCCGGCATCGATCCGGCGCGCTACAGCTTCATCGATTATGGCTCGGGCAAGGGCCGGGCCGTCATGATCGCCGCCGCGCGGGGCTTTCAGCGCGCGATCGGCGTCGAATTCGCGCCCGAATTGCATGACATCGCACTCGCGAATGGCCGCCGGTTCACGTCCGCTGGCGGATCCAGCACACGCTGCGAGTTCATCCTCGGCGACGCGGGCAGCTACGAACCCCCGACCGGCCCGATCTTCGCCTATATCTACAACAGCTTCGGCACTGTGATCCTACGCGAAGTGTTGAGCCGCCTGGAGACGCGCGCCGCGCAGGGTGATCCGGTGGTGATCGTTTACGTCAACCCGCTCAACCGAAGCGCGTTCGAGGATGGTCAGCGCTGGACGGCGGCCGCGGATCGCAGCGACTGGGTTCTCTACACCCCCGCTTGCTAGAAGCCGTTCGCTTCGACTGGATCATGCCGCGCCGCTTCCTACGTTGAAGGCGATGACCAGCCGCAGCCTGACGATCGGCGAACGCGCACTCGCCCGATCCATCTTTGCCGATGCGATCGACCTTGATCGCGTGGAGGTCCGGCGCCGGCGCTGGTGGTTCCTCCAGCCGCGTGACATTGTCATGGCGCCGCGCGGGCACATCCACTTCCATCCCGATGCCACCACCTGGAGCGATGACTTCAGCCAGGAACATCTCGGGCTGCAGGGTCTGTTCGTGCATGAGATGTGTCACGTCTGGCAGCACCAGCGCGGCGTCTTCCTGCCGCTCGCGCGCCACCCCTTCTGCCGCTATCATTACAGCTTCGTGCCCGGCTGGCCGCTCAAGCGCTACGGGGTCGAACAGCAGGCGGAGATCGTCCGTCACGCTTTCATGCTGCGGCAAGGCGCAACGATCCTCGGCGCCCCGCCGCTCAGCCAATATGAGGGGCTGCTATCCGTCTTCCGCTGAACAGTGCAGCCCCTCCCGTCGGGCTACTTCAGCAGCACCAACTCCTCCGCCATCGTCGGGTGAAGCGCGACGGTGGCATCGAATTGCGCCTTGGTCAGCCCCGCCTTCACGCAGACGGCCGCCGCCTGGATGATTTCGGGGCAGTCGGGACCGATCATGTGGATGCCGACCACCCGATCGGTCTCAGCATCGCATACCATCTTGTACAGCGATCGCTCGTCGCGTCCGGCAAGCACATTCTTCATCGGCCGGAAATCGGACGAATAGATCTTCACCGAGCCCAGCTTCTGCCGCGCCTCGCTCTCCGTCATGCCGACGCCGGCGATCGGCGGATGGCTGAAACATGCCGCCGGCACGCAATCATAATCCACCTTCACCCCGCCCTTGCCGAACAGATTGTCGGCAAATGCCTGCCCCTCGCGGATCGCCACGGGGGTCAGCTGGATACGGTTGGTGACGTCGCCAACCGCATAGATCGACGGGCATGACGTACGATTGTCGTCATCGACCGGTACCGCGCCCTTGTCGTCCACGTCGATGCCGGCAGCGTCCAGCCCCAGCCCCTCCGTATTGGGCACCCGGCCAGTCGCATACATCACGCAATCGACCACGACCGGCTCGTGTCCCATCATATGGACTTTCAGGCAGCCGTCGTCCTGCTTCTCGATCTTCTCGAACGTAGCGTCGAAACGAAATTCCAGTCCCTTCATCATGCTGATCTGCAACAGCCGGTCACGAATCTGCAGGTCGTAGCCGCGAAGGATGTCCTTGGTGCGGTTCATAATGATCACATGCGCGCCAAGCTGGTGGAAGATCCCGGCAAACTCATTGGCGATATAGCCCGCACCCGCGATCAGCACGCGCCGCGGAATGGCGTCCAGGTGGAATACTTCGTTGGACGTGATGCCATGTTCGCACCCGGGGAAGCTTGGCACATGCGGACGCGCGCCGGTCGCCACCAGAATGTTCTTCGCCGACTTCGTAGTGCCGTCTGCCAGCCGGATCTCGTTCGGGCCCACGATCGTCGCACGCTGGTGGATGATCTCCGCCCCGTTGGACTCGAGCGTGGTGGTATAGGCCTGATTGATCCGATCGACCTCCGCGAGGACATTTGCCTGCAAGCACTTCCAGTCGAATTCGCATTCGTTGGGCACGCGCCAGCCAAATCGTTGCGCGTCCTTCAAGTCCTCGGCGAAATGCGCGCCATAGACCAGCAGCTTCTTGGGCACGCAGCCGCGAATGACGCAGGTACCGCCGACGCGATATTCCTCCGCCACCGCAACGCGCGCGCCATGCGCCGCCGCCACGCGCGACGCCCGCGTCCCGCCCGATCCGGCGCCAATCGTGAAAAGGTCATAGTCGAAATCGGGCATAAGGATCTCCGCTGGGCTGGCGCCCGCATATAGAGGAACAGGAAAGGACCAAGGCAGATGGGATCGCGCCTACCAGCGCGCCGCCAGATGCTACGTCTGGTCGGAACCTGCGATCGCCGGTTACGCCAGCCCGGCCCGGTTGATCAGATCGGTGGTGGAGGGATCGAAGTCACCACCGCCCTTCGCTGCCGCCTTCGCCATCTCCTTGCCCAGTTCGACGCCGAACTGGTCGAAGGAGTTGATGCCCAGCAGAACGCCGTTCACGAACACGCGATGCTCGTAGAAGGCGATCAGCGCGCCGAGCGTGCGCGCGTCGAGCACGTCGAGCAACAAGGTGGAGGAGGGACGATCGCCGGGATAGGCGCGAGCGGGATCGTCAGGGTTCGCCCGCCCCTTCATCAATGCCGCGCCCTGCGCAAAGGCATTCAGCAGCAGCTGGCGGTGATGCTCATCCGAAAGCGTGTCGCCGGCCTCAATCACGGCCAGGAATTCGACCGGAACGAGGTGCGTGCCCTGATGCAGCAGTTGGAACACCGCATGCTGCGCGTCAGTGCCGACGCCGCCCCACGTGATCGGTGCGGTCGGGCGCCCCACCGGCGTGCCGTCCGCCGTCACGCCCTTGCCGTTCGATTCCATCTCCAATTGCTGAAGATAGCTCGGCAGCAGCCGCAGCCGCTCGTCATAGGCGAAGGGTGCGCGCGTCTCGCAGCCGCGCACCTGCGTGTAGTACAGGTCCGCAAAGGCGGCGATCACCGGCGCATTCTCATGCAGTGCAGTCAGGCGGAAGTGGCGGTCCATCTCCGCCGCGCCTTCCAGCAGCTCTTCAAACTGATCCCAACCCAGCTTGATCGCGGCCGGAAAACCGATCGACGACCACAAGGAGTAGCGGCCGCCCACCCCTTCGGAGAACGGCAGGATGCGCGTTTCGTCGACGCCCCATTCGATCGCCTTGTCCGGCGACGCGGTGAGCGCGATCACCCGGCCATAGGGATCGTCAACGCCATGTTGCTGCATCCAGGCGATGGCGCTTTCCGCGTTCATCATCGTCTCGGTCGTGGTGAACGTCTTTGACGCGACCACCAGCAGCGTTGCAGCAGGATCGAACCGCTCGAAGACATCCTCCAGCGCCATGCCATCGACGTTGGAGACGATCGCAACGTCGTACCGCTCGTAATCCCGGCCAAGCGCATCCACCAGCAGATCGGGGCCCAGCGCGGAGCCGCCGATCCCGACATGCAGCACATGGCGCACCGGGCCGAAAGCGTCCGCCTCGATCGCATCGATCAGCATCCGCATACGGGCGTGGTAATCGGCTGCCCGCGCCACGCTCTCCGGATTGCCTTCGCCGCGCTCCGCGGTGTGCTCGACTGGCCGATCCTCGGTCACGTTGACGTGCGCGCCGCCGAACATCGCTTCGCGCTTGCCCGCCAGGTCCTGCTCCGCCGCCAGCGCCTCGAACGCCTTGATCGCGTCCCACGTCAGGTGCGTCTTCGACCAGTCGAAATGAATGCCGGCGACGTCCAGCGACAATTTGCTAAGCCGCTCGGGATCGTCGGCGAACAAGCGCTCGATCCTCGTCTGGGGCAATGCTTCGATCGTGGACCAGTCGGCCATGCTGCTAACTCCATTCGGCGGGATCTCGATTTGGCCCCGCGGCATCGTTCTTCGTAAGAACGAAAAAGCCGGCGTACGGCAAGTTCAGCGCGAACGGGAGGCGCAACATATCGTTCCGCCGCTTGACGTGCAGCCCGCGTTCGGCAACGCGCGATCCATGGCCGATCCCAAACCCGCCACGGGTGCCTCGCCCGCGAAAAAGTCCGAAATGTCGGAGACGATCCGCTTCCTCCTGAAGCTCGCTCTCGTCGTGTGGATCTTTCGCAGCTTCGTCCTCGCGCCCTTCTCGATTCCGTCGGAGTCGATGCTGCCGCGGCTGCTGATCGGCGACTATCTGTTCATTTCGAAGTGGAACTACGGTTATTCGCGTTGGTCGATGCCGTTCGGCTTCCCGCCGGTACCCGGACGCCTGTTTCCCCATACGCCAGAACGCGGCGACGTGGTCGTTTTCCGATCCAAGGGCGCTGACGATCATGACGTGATCAAGCGGGTGATTGGCCTTCCCGGCGACACGGTGCAGATGCGCGGGGGCCGTCTGGTCCTGAACGGTCAGGCGATCCCGAAGCAGCGGGTGGCCGACTTCGTCCTGCCGCTCTCGCCCAATTTCACCACGCGCGAATGCGAGGCGGATTTCGTCAAGAATGACGTGCAGGGACCGACCTGCCGCATTCCGCGCTACCGCGAAACGCTGCCGGGCGGGCGCAGCTATTATGTGCTCGACCAGCATTACATCCCCGATGCCGACGACACGGGCGTCTACACGGTGCCTGAGGGTCACGTCTTCCTGATGGGCGACAACCGCGACGACTCCGCCGACAGCCGCTTCCCCGCGGCAGAGGAAGCACTGCCGGGCCAGGTGCAGGGCATGGGCTTCATCCCGATGGAGCGGGTCGAGGGCAAGGCGCTGGTGATCTTCTGGTCGACCGACGGCTCGGCAAATTGGCTGCTGCCATGGACGTGGTTCACCGCGGCGCGGTGGGATCGACTGGGCGGCGGCTTTGAGTGACCTCAGGCAATGGATCACCGACAATTTCGGTGAATCCCCCCAGGATCTGAAGCTCTGGGAACGCGCGCTCACCCATGCGAGCCGCGGCGACGTGCACTATGAACGCTTGGAATTTCTGGGTGATCGCGTGCTCGGCCTCGCGATGGCCGAATGGCTGTTCGATGAGTTCCCGGATGAGCCCGAAGGCGCGCTGTCGAAGCGTCTGAACGCGCTCGTCTCGGGCATCGTGTGCGCCGACATTGCTCGCGAAATCGGCGTGCAGGCGCATCTCAGGCTCGGCAAGCAGGCGCGCGACGATGGGGCGAGCGACAGCGACAATATTCTGGGCGACGTCATGGAAGCGCTGCTCGGCACGCTGTTCCGCGAACGCGGTCTTGATCCTGCCCGCGCGGTCGTCCGGCGGCTCTGGGCTTCGCGGCTCCATGCCGAAGCCGTTGCGCCGCAGCATCCCAAGTCGGCACTGCAGGAATGGGCGGCGGCAAATAATCGCAAGCCGCCGGTCTATGAGGTGGTCGACCGGTCCGGACCGGGGCATGCGCCGCGCTTCACGATCCGGGTGACGATCCCGAAACTCGCCGAGGCAGTCGCCGACGGGGGCAGCAAGCAGGAGGCGGAAACCCATGCCGCACGCACCCTGCTGAAGGAGCTGACGGCGGCCGCGCCGAAGCGCAAGAAGGCCTAGGATCGGCCGCCCGCCGGCCTGCCTGCGGAGCGCTACGGCCTCGACGCTGACCGTCGCGGCCAGTATGGCGATGGCGAAGAATGCAAGGAATGACCATGACCCGTTGCGGCCTTGTTGCCGTGCTCGGCGCCCCGAACGCCGGCAAGTCCACCCTCGTCAACGCGCTTGTCGGGCAGAAGGTGGCGATCGTGAGTCCGAAGGCGCAGACGACCCGCACGCGGTTGCTGGGCGTCGCGATCGAAGGCGACACGCAGCTCCTGCTGGTCGATACCCCCGGCATCTTCGATCCCAAGCGCCGGCTCGACCGCGCCATGGTGGCCGCCGCCTGGGGCGGAACGGAAGGCGCGGACGTCGTTGCGCTGGTGGTCGACGCCAAGGGTGGCCTCGGCCCCAAGGTCACCGACATTGCGGAGCGGATCAAGGACCGGCCCGAGCCCAAGTTCCTGATCCTCAACAAGGTGGACCTGGCAGACAAGCCCAAGCTGCTGGTCCACGCCGAAAAGCTGAACGCGCTTGTCCCCTTCGCGCAGACCTTCTTCATCAGCGCGGCGACCGGCGATGGCCTGCCGGAGCTCAAGCATGCGCTGGCCGCCGCCATGCCCGAGGGGCCGTGGCATTTCCCGGAGGACCAGGTGTCCGACGCCAGCGAGCGGACGCTGGCCGCGGAAGTGACGCGCGAGCAGCTCTACCTCCAGCTCCATGCCGAGCTTCCCTATGCGGCGACGGTGGAGACCGAGAAGTTCACCGATCGCGCCGATGGTGCGGCGGAGATCCACCAGCAGATCCTGGTCGAACGGCCGACGCAGCGCGCCATCGTGCTGGGCAAGGGCGGCGCGCGCATCAAGGAGATCGGGGCCAAGGCACGCGCGGAGCTTGCCGTGCTGCTCGACCGCCCGGTCCACCTCTACCTTCATGTGAAGGTGAAGCCGGGCTGGGACGAGGATCGCGGGGTCTATCGCGACATCGGGCTCGACTGGGTCGACTGACCCGCCAGCAATTCGTCCACCCAGGCCGGCACCAATGTGCTGGCCGGGCCGAGCCTGCTTTCATCGAACCAGCCGCTGCCGGCGGATTGATCGAGGTTCAGCTCCAGCGTCCGGGCGCCATGATGGTTGGCCAGTTGGACGAAGCCAGCCGCCGGATACACGGCGCCCGACGTGCCGATCGACACAAACAGGTCGCAGGTCGCGATCGCGGCCTCGATCTGCTCCATGCCGTACGGCATTTCCCCGAAGAACACGATGTCGGGACGCAGGTCCCCCGCTGCGCACGCCGGGCATCGCACCCCCGGCAGCAAGGGATCGGGCCACGCCCGCCGTTCGCCGCAGGCGGGGCACAAGGCGGAGCGCAGCTCGCCGTGCATGTGCAGCAGGCGCCGCGCCCCGGCACGCTCGTGCAGGTCATCAACATTCTGCGTGACGATCAGCAGATCCCCGCCCCATTCGGCGTCAAGCCGCGCCAGCGCCTCATGCGCCGCATTGGGCGCCACCGCGTTGAGCGCGGCCCGGCGCAGATCGTAGAACCGATGCACCAGCGCCGGATCGGCGGCCAGCGCGTCGGGCGTGCAGACATCCTCGACGCGATGCCCTTCCCACAAGCCGCCGGGACCGCGAAAGGTGGCGAGGCCGCTCTCTGCCGAAATCCCTGCGCCGGTGAGGATCAGGATGCTTCTCTTTTCGTTCATCGGTGGCAGCATAAGCGTTCGGTCCTCGACACGCGACTGCAACCGCCGCGTCCCACTCGACGTGCCGGAACAGCAACGATATCGGGAGCCCGCATGAACACCGAAGGACGCGCATGACCGCGATCGGAATCTATGGAAGCGAAGGCCGCATGGGGCGCGTGATCGCCACCATCGCGGAAGATGAAGGTGCGCGGATCGCGGGCGGCGTCGATGCGGGTGGCGATCCCGTCCCGCTGGCCCATGCAGCGGACGTGCTGGTTGATTTCTCCACCCCGGCAGCGCTGGAATCTCATCTCGCCGCCGCCGTCGCCGCGCGCACGCCGATGGTGATCGGCACGACTGGCCTGCTGCCGACGCATCACGCCATGATTGACCGCGCGGCGCAGGAGATCGCCGTGCTGCAGACCGGCAATACCTCGCTGGGCGTCACGCTGCTGGGTATCCTGGTGCAGGAAGCCGCGCAGCGCCTGGGGTCCGACTGGGACATCGAAATCGTCGAGATGCACCACCGGCACAAGGTGGACGCGCCATCCGGCACTGCCGTCTTGCTGGGCGAAGCGGCGGCGCGTGGGCGCCGCACGACGCTGAACGAGGAGCGGGTCGATGGCCGCGCCGGTCTGGTCGGCGCGCGCACCGAAGGGACGATCGGCTTTTCCTCGCTGCGCGGCGGCACCGTCGTCGGTGACCATCTGGTGGTGTTCGCCGGCGAGGGTGAGCGGATCGAGCTGGGCCATCGCGGGGAGGATCGATCGATCTTCGCGCGCGGCGCGGTGAAGGCGGCGCTGTGGCTCGCCGACCGGCCGGCCGGACGCTATTCCATGGCAGAGGTGCTGGGGCTGTGACGCCCGCCCGATGAAGCGCGCCGACGTCTTCGAATTCTTCCGACGGCTGGCGGAGGCGAACCCGCACCCAGAGACGGAGCTTGAATCCGGCAACACCTATCAGTTGCTGGTCGCGGTGGTCCTGTCGGCGCAGGCCACCGATGCCGGAGTCAACAAGGCGACGCGCCGGCTGTTCGCGGAAGTGAAGACGCCGGCGCAAATGCTGGCACTGGGCGAAGAGGGGCTGCGCGAGCACATCAAGACGATCGGCCTGTTCAACGCGAAGGCGAAGAACGTCATCGCGCTGAGCCAGGCGCTGGTCGACCAGCACGGCGGCGAGGTGCCGGCGGATCGCGAGGCGCTGGAGCAGCTTGCCGGGGTCGGTCGCAAGACCGCCAATGTGGTGATGAACGTCGCGTTCGGCGCGGAGACCTTCGCCGTCGATACCCATATCTTTCGCGTCGGTAATCGCACCGGGCTCGCCAAGGGCAAGACGCCGCTCGCCGTCGAGCTGAAGCTGGAAAAGGTGGTGCCGCAGCCATTCCGCCTCCACGCTCACCACTGGCTGATCCTGCACGGGCGCTACATCTGCAAGGCACGCAAGCCCGAATGCTGGCGCTGCCCGGTGGCGGACCTGTGCGCGTTCCGGCCCAAGACCCCGGCACCCGCAGCGCCGCCCAGCAAGGTGGCTGCGGCGACCGCCCCCTGAATCAGGAGGCGAAGGCCGCCTTCAGCCGCTTGCGTAGCCGGCCGGGCATGAAGCGGCGGGCGAAATGCGCCTGCCGGCCAGCCTTGCCGACGATATATTCGCGCTCGCTGCCATGCGCCGCCTGCCACACCATCTCGGCCGCTTCCTCCACGGTATAGACGGGTGAATTGCCGATCGCGTCGCGGATCGTCTGGTTGCTGCCCTTCGACCCCGCGTCGAGGATCGGCGTCTCCACGTAGAACGGCATGACGCAAGTGACGTCGACGCGATGCCGGCTCCATTCGGCGTCGAGCGCCTCGGTCAGACCGCGCACCGCGTGCTTGGTGGCCGAATAGACCGCGAGGCCGGGCGATCCGACGATGCCGGCGACCGACGCCACGTTGACCAGCCGGCTGCCGCGCGTCGCCTTCAGGTGCGGCAGGGCGGCATAGGCACCGTTGACCACGCCCTTGACGTTGATGTCGATCTGCAGGTCGCTTTCGTCGGGGGTCACATCCTCGAACATGCCGTAGCGCGCGATCCCCGCATTGTTCAGGAGGATGTCGAGGCGACCGGTCGTCCCGACGAACTCCTGCAGCGCACTGCGCCATTGGCCCCGGTCGCGCACGTCGAGCGGATAGGTGGAGAGGTTCAATTCTTCGGCGGCGCGGCGCATCCCGATCTCGTCAATGTCGCCGATCCCGACCGTCCACCCTTCGCGGGCAAAGCGCCGTGCCGCCGCTAGACCGATCCCCGACGCGCCGCCAGTGATGAAGATCGAACGCATATCGTGCCTCCCCCGCCCGTTCCCTGTGCCTGTGCCTGTGCCTGTGCCTGTGCCTGTGCCTGTGCCTGTGCCTGTGCCTGTCGTGCGATGGCGTGCGGCCCATCGCGCGCGAGCCGCACGCCGTCGCCTATCCCGCGCGGACCTCCCGAAAGGGGATCGTCCGATCGACTTCCGGCTCCTTCGGCAGCCCCAGCACGCGCTCACCGATGATGTTGCGCTGGATCTGGTCGGTGCCGCCGCCGATGGAGGTGAAATAGGCGTTCAGCGTGAGGAAGTTGGCGTCCTCCGCGCGCGGATGATCGGGCCCTTCGAGCAGGCTTTCCGCGCCCAGCAACATGGTGCGCACGCGTGCCTCCTCATGCAGGATGCGGCTCATCGCCAGCTTGCCCAGCGACATGATCGGCGACGAGGTGCCCTGTGCCAGTTCCGCCTTGGCGCGCTGCGTATTCAGCTTGTTGAGCGCTCGCCAGGCGATGACCTGCGCCACGTCCTGCCGCACGACCGGGTCGGCGAGCCGCCCCGCCTCCCGCGCGAGGCCGAGCAGCGCATGATCACCCTTCGGCCCGCCAGCGCGGGATCGCGGGCCGCGCGCCGCATCGCCCATGACCGACCGCTCATAGGCGAGCGCCGTCTGCAGCACGCCCCAGCCGCCATTCAGCGGCCCCAGAAGGTTCTCCTCCGGCACGAAGGCGTCGGTGATGAACACCTCGTTGAAATGCGCCTCGTCGGTGATCTGCCGCAGCGGGCGCACCTCGACGCCCTCCTGCCGCATCGGCAGGAAGAAGAAGCTGATGCCGCGATGCTTGGGCACGTCCCAGTCGGTGCGGGCGATCAGCATGCCGTAATCGGCAACCGCGGCGCCCGAGGTCCACACCTTCTGCCCGGTGACCCGCCAGCCGCCCTCGACCTTTTCCGCGCGCGTGCGGACGGCGGCCAGATCGGAGCCCGCGCCCGGCTCCGAATAGAGGAGGCACATGCCGACCTCCCCGGCGAGCAGTTGCGGCACGATCTTGCGCTTGAAGCTGTCGGTCGCGTGGGCGAGCGCGGTGTTGGCCCACAGGTTCGACCGGTCCTGCCCCGCGCCCGGTGCGCCGGCCGCGGCAAAGGCGCGCTCGACAATGCGGGCCTGTTCGTTCGACAGCCCTCGCCCGCCCCATTCGGGCGCCCAGCGCGGCACGGCCCAGCCGGCGTCGCGCACCTTGGCCAGCCATTTGCTGCGCGGATCGCGGCCGAAACTTTCGTGGTGGGCGGGAAGCCCGGTCCAGTGCGCGGCGAGCCACGCCTCCACCTCCGCGCGCAGATCGTCGTTCGTCACGTCGTCGCTCATGATTGCGCCTCCAGCGCCTGAAGGTAGCGTTCGCGCCAGACCTGGCTGTCGCCGTAGAGCTGCGCCGCCGATCGCGCGCGCCGGAGATAGAGATGCGCCGGATGCTCCCAGGTGAAGGCGATGCCGCCGTGCATCTGGATGCCGTCCTTCGCCACGCGGACAAAGGCGTCGGCGCAGGCGAAGGCCGCGAGCGCGATGGCGGCGTCCTTCGTCTCCGTCCGCTCGGCCAGCTGGCGCGCGGCGTCTCGCGCGGCGGAGGTGGCGGACTCGCTTTCGAGCAACAGGTCGGCGGCCATATGCTTGATCGCTTGGAAGCTGCCGATTGCGCGGCCGAACTGATGCCGCTCCGTGGCATAGGCGACCGTCATTTCCAGTATCCGTCGGGCGCCCCCGGCCTGCTCACCGGCGAGCGCCACGAGCGCGATGTCCTTCGCCGCGGCGATCCGCGCGGCATCCGACACCAGCTCAGCCGGGCCGTGGAACGTCACGTCGGCCACGCGGCGGGTGCGGTCGAACACCGGCAGCGGGGTGACAGTCATGGCATCGCGCGCGACCGCGACTATCTGGTCATCGCAGACGACGAACACCGTGTCGGCAATGGCGGCGTCCGGCACGAAGCGGGCGACGCCGGTCAGCCGCTCCCCATTCCAGGCGACCGTGCTATGCCCTGCCCAGTCGTGCCGCCCGGCAAAGGCAACCGCCGCAATGCACGATCCGGTGGCGAGCCCCGGCCAGTCGGGACACAAAGTGGCGGCAATCGCGGACGAGATGATCGGGGCGGGCAACAGCGCGGCGCCGACCTCTTCCATCACCAGTTCAAGCTCGATCGGGCCAAGCCCGGTGCCGCCCGCCTCTGCGGGGACCAGCAAGCCCGGCAGGCCCAGATCGCACAGGGCGCGCCACAGCGCCGGATCGTGCCCGCTCTCGCTGTCCATGATCCGGCGCACGTCCTGCTCGGTGCACCGCTCCGCCAGCAGTCGCCGCACCGTATCGACCAACGCCGCCCGCTCGCCTGCATCGAGCGCGACCGGCGCGGCCGCACGCACCAACGTGTCGGTCATGCCGCAATCCTGCCCGTGCGGGCCTTGGCGCGCCGCTCGCCCTTGGCGATCTCCTTGTGGAGATCGGCGACGTAGCGCGCGAAATCGACCTGGATCGTGTGGCGCGTGGACTGGTAGTAATCGCCCAGCTCCACCGCCTCATCCTCGGCAGTAATGCGGCGCATGTCCTCGACGCTGGGCAAGGCGTAGCGGCCAGCGAGGAAGGCGCCCGCCAGCTTCGACTGCTGCTCGGCGAAATTGACCAGCGTCGGCAGCGGCTGGGCAAGGCCCATGAAGAACAAGTCGTCGATGCCCGGGATCACCATGCGCTTGAACAACGGGAACCGGTTCTGCGCGTCGGGGAGCAGCGCCGGATCGTCGAAGAACGGGAAGCTGATGCGGTAGCCCGTGGCGTAGATGATCGCGTCCACATCCTCGACGCTGTCATCATCGAAGCGGACACGTGTGCCCTCCAGCGCCTTGATATTGGGCTTGAACTTGATGTCGCCGCAGCTTGCCCGGGTCAGGAACTCGCCCGAGACGCTGGGGTGCGCGTCGAGCGGCTCGTGGTCGGGCTTGGGCAGGCCATAATCCTCCATTCGCCCGACCAGTTTCTTGATCGCGCGGCGGGCCAGCGCCTTGCCGAGCTTGCGCGGCATCCAGGTAGGCATGGCGGATTTGTCCATCGGCTTGCCGCCCGCCATCTTGGGCAGCACCCACACGCCGCGGCGGGCCGACACCCACAGATTCTTCGCCAGGTGCCGCTGCGACAATTCGCTCGCCACATCCATGGCCGAATTGCCCATGCCCACGACGACGACGTTCTTGCCGCGCAGGTCGACCGGATCATAGGGATCGCGATAGCTGTGAACGTGGAAGTGCGGCCGATCGAACGTGCCGGGATATTCCGGCACGTTGGGGTCCCAGTGATGGCCGTTGCAGACGAACAGCACATCGTAGCTTCGCGTCTCGCCGGTGGACAGGGTGACGTCCCAGCCGCCGCGGGGGCGCCGCGACGCGCGTGTCACCTCGGTATTGAACGTGATCTGCCGACGCAGGTCAAAATGATCGACATAGTCGCGGAAATACTGGCAAAGCTGCGCGTGGCTGGGGAAATCGGGCCAGTCGGCCGGGACCGCATAATCCTCAAACGCGAGCCGCCATTTCGACGTGTCGATGTGCAGCGACTGGTAGCAGGCCGACCGGCCGTTGGGATTACGATAATACCAGTTGCCGCCGATATCGTCCGACATCTCGAAACAGTCGAACGAGATCCCTTCATCCTGCAACCGCTTCGCCGTCGTGAACCCCGAGCAGCCGGCACCGATGATGCAGGCGCGCTTGCTAGTCGTCATTTCCCTCTCCCCGGCTGCTCTTTCCCGGCAGCCATAACGAAAGTTATGATGGCCTGAAGCGGAGGCCGAATCAACAGGCGCCGGCGGAAGAGGATGCAGGGGAGAGGATGATGCGGTTTCAGGACAGGGTCACCGTGATCACGGGCGGCGGCTCCGGCATCGGCGCAGCAACGGCGCGGTTGATGGCCCGCGAAGGGGCGAAGGTCGTGGTGGTCGATCTGGCCGAGGCGCCGGCGCGCGCTGTCGCGGACGAGATTGGCGGGACCGCGATTACCGCGGACGTGGCGGACCGCGCGTCGGTGGAGGCGTTCGTCGAGGCCGCGGTGGATCGCCACGGGCGGATCGACATCCTGGTCAACAATGCCGGCATCGGCTGTTTCGGGCGGACGCCCGATCTCGCGCCGTACAACTGGGAACGGGTGATCGCGATCGACCTCAACGCGGTCTTCTACGCCTGCCGTGCCGCAATCCCGCACATGACCGGGGGGAAGGCGGCGATCGTCAACACCGCCTCGATTTCCGGCATGGCCGGCGACTATGGCTTCACCGCCTATAATGCGGCGAAGGCGGGGGTGATCAACTACACCCGCAGCCTGGCGATCGACCATGCGCGAGAGGGCATTCGCGTCAACGCGCTGTGCCCGGGCCTGATCGCCACCCCGCTCACTGCCGGTGCGAAGGCGATGCCGGGCCTGGAGGCGGCATGGCATGACACCATCCCGATGGGCCGCGCGGGCACGCCCGAGGAGATGGCGGACGTGATCGCCTTCCTCGCCTCTGACGCGGCCTCCTATGTCACGGGTGCGATTGTCGTCGCCGATGGTGGCCAGACCGCCTGGACCGGCCAGCCCAACCTTCTACGCTTTGCCGCAACCGCATCAGCCGCCGCAGGAGAAACCGCATGACGCCCAGCTGGTCCCCCGCCCCCGAAAGCGGCATCACCATTCGTGAGGTCGTCGCCAATGGCCAGACCTTTGAAGTGGCGGAGGCTGGCCAGGGTGATCACCTCATCCTGTGCCTCCATGGATTTCCCGAACTCAATTATTCCTGGCGTTTCCAGATGCCGTTGCTGGCCGGCATGGGATATCGCGTGTGGGCGCCCAACCAGCGCGGTTATGGCGCGTCGTACCGGCCCAAGGGGGTCGCATCCTACACGGCCGACAAGATCGTCGAGGATGCCGCCGCCTTGTTCGACGCCAGCGGCGCCAGGAAGCTGACGTTGGTCGCGCATGACTGGGGCGGGGCAATCGCCTGGCTGTTCGCGATCTGGAAGAAACGGCCGATCGAGCGGCTGATCGTGATGAACCTGCCCCATCCCGCGTGCTTTGCCGAGGCGCTGAAGCATGGGCCGCAGCGCCGGCGCAGCTGGTACATGGCGTTCTTCCAGCTGCCGTTCCTGCCCGAACGGATGATGGGTGCCCGCAATGCGCGCGGCGTGCGCGAGTCATTCCGCGGCATGGCGATCGACAAGAGCCGGTTCCCCGACCAGGTCCTCGACGTCTATGCCGAGGCCGCCCAGCGCCCCGGCGCGCTGACGGCCATGATCAACTGGTACCGCGCCGCTGCCCGCCATCGCGCGAGCATGCGGATCGGCGACGGCAAGGTCGATGTGCCGACGCTGATCGTCTGGGGGGAGCAGGACAAGGCGCTCGGTCTGGAAACGCTCGACGGCACCGACCGCTACGTCGCGGACCTCACCATCCGTCGCCTGCCCGGCGTATCGCATTGGGTGCAGCAGGAAGCCCCGGAAAAGGTCAATGCGATCCTGATGGACTGGCTGCCGCGCGCGGACGAGTGATCGCGGGCATGACGGGCCGGCGCGGGGCCGCTCAGCGGCTGCGCGGCGTGGTGACGAGGCAGTGCCCGCTGCCCGTCGCGAGCGCCCTGCCCGCCTCGCTCCAGATGCGCACCCGCCCGCTGATCAGCCCGTCGCCGGACACGTCGCTGTCGGCATCGCTCAACAGCCACGCGCCCGCCGGCTCGCTGCCGTGGAAATAGACGGTCAGGTCCAGCGATGGGGCAAGATAGCCGGCCGCTCCCTCCAGCCGATGCCAATGCCCCGGCCAGATGCCGAGGTCGATCAACAGCGCGGTCCGCATCGCATCGAAGAACAGGTCATCGGCCTGCCCCTCGTCCCACTGCGTAAACCGCATCCAGCGGCGCTGGTTGGGATGCTGCGCGGGCGGATCATCGTGGAGGCGGAACTCGACCGGGCGGCCCTCCAGGTTCTTCCAGAACTTGCCGGGCTGGATACCTCGCTCGGCGCTCAGCTCCTCCTGGTTGCGCAGCACCGCCGGGCGGGGAACGTCCGGCATCACCGGCTGGATCGGAGCGGACGGTTCGGCACGCCGGGTGGTCCACACCTGAGACAGGAAGATCGGCTGCCCGTCCTGTGACAATGTGACCGCATAGAGTGCCGACGCGCCTTCCTTGAGCGGCGTGATCGAGATCTGGAGCTCGCCCGGCTGGGCCACGCGCACGAACTGGCCGGTCAGAGTCACGGGCCGGTGGCCGTCCAGCGCCCGTTCCCGCACGGCGCGCAACGCTATGGCCGCAAGGTAGCCGCCGGCCGGCCCCCAGATTTCCCAGTCGCGATCAAGCGTGGCGACATAGCCATCGCCCGCCGCCCGTAGCGCGGTTGCCTCGATCAGCCCTGCCATGATGCGACGCCCTTCGCGGTACGCCGCATCATGCCATCAGCGCGAGAGCATCGCAGTCGATCGCCTGCGCACACCCGCCCCGCGCCATGGCCAGGAACATCGCGTCGCCGCGCTCGGTACGCTTGGTCGATGCCGAGGCGAAAACCGCGGTCGACACGCCGGACAACAGCGTCAGGCGATAGTCACGATAAAGGTCGTCGTAATCATAATCTTGCACGCCATAGCTGCGAAGATGATCGAGGTAATATTCCAGCAGGTGCCGCTCATGCCGGCGGCGATCCTCGATCGAGATGGCGAGGCCCATGAAATAGGCGACGTCGACGGCGCCGAGCCCGATCGCCGGCGATTGCCAGTCGAGCACGGCCAGCGGCACCTCGCCATCGCGGGCGTCGAACAGCATGTTGTCGAGCCGGAAGTCGCCATGGGTCAGCGTGAAATTGCCCGGCTCCGGCGTCTTCGCGCTGGCGATCAACGCGCCATAGCGATCGCACACCGCCATATATTCCGGCTCCAGGATGCCGTCATAGCGGCGGTGGAACTCGGCAAGGCAGTCGGGAAAAACGCTGATCACGAAATCGCGCGCGCCGCTGACGTTGAGGAAGGCATGGTCGCGCAGCGTCACGTCATTCCAGCGTGGCCCGTGCAGCGCCGCCGCCTGCTCCATCGCGCGTTCGGCATCGGCGATGTCGCAGCCGGTCAGCTGGTTGCCGGGCCGTGAAGGCGTCAGGTCCTCCAGCAACAAGGCGAAGGTGCCGTCGGCCGGGTCATGCTCGGCCGTGATGCAGCCGGGCGAGCGGATCGCCACCGAATCCGCGATATGCCGGTAGAAGCCGACTTCCCGCTCATAGAGGCCGAAGCCCGCGCCGGTCTGCCGGCTGGTGGGATCAGCGCTGGCGAACTTGCCGACGAACGATCCGGGCGCCCCCTCGTCGCGGTCATAGCGCACTTCGAAGCGGATCGAATCGCCGAGCATGCCGACGCCGACCGGGGTCGCGGTGACGTCGACGACGCTGGCCTCCTGCAACACGCCTGCCCCGCGCAGCCGCTTGGTCAGCCACGCAGCGTCGACGGCGCCTGCCTCTAGATCGGCGCTCATCAGCAGCCCCCGTCGCAGCGAATGACGCTGCCGGTGACGAAGCTTGACGCTGGGCTCGCGAGGTAGAGCGCGCTGGTCACGATCTCCTCGGGACGTCCGGGGCGGCCAGCGGCGTTGTCGGCGGTTTCGCGCGCCTCCTCGGTCCAGGCCTTGGAAATGTCGGTCAGGAACGGCCCGGCGGCGATGCCGTTGATCCGCACCTTTGGCCCATATTCATGCGCCATGCTGACCACCATCGCGTTCAGCGCCGCCTTCGCCCCGGCATAAGGCACAACGCGCGGGGTGGGGCGCAACGAGGCGATCGACGAGGTCGCGAGGATCGCCCCGCCCTTCCCCTCCGCCATGCGATGGGCGATGTTGGCCATCAGCCGGAACGGGCCCTTGAAGTTCAGGCCGACGACGCTGTCGAACAGCGCCTCCGACACCTCATGGCTGGGGACCAGCGGCCCCATGCCGGCGTTGGCGACCAGGATGTCGAGCCTGCCGAACGCAGCCCATGCCTCGTCCGCAAGCCGATCCATCTCGTCCCACTTCGCCGCATGCGCCGGGATCGCGACGGCGCGTCGGCCCTTCGCCTCCACCTCCGCAACCACCGCCTCGCAGGCGTCTGCCTTGCGGCTCGACACGATAATGTCTGCGCCGGCATCCGCGAAGGCGAGCGCCATCTGGCGCCCCAGCCCGCGGGAGCCACCGGTAATCAACGCAACCTTGCCCGATAGGTCGAACAACGGATGTGGTACGGCCATCCTCGTCTCCTAAGCGTCGCCGATCGTAAGCCGGCTGACTTAAGTGTGTTATGCCGATTGCGGCGGCGGCTGCAAGTGACGCGGGCGATGCCTATCTTGGCGGCGATGGGACGCGTGAAGCGGATGATGGGGCTGCGGGAGGCCGAGCGGCGGGTGGCTGCCAGCGCGCCCGAGCGATGCGCGCTGTGTGATCGGCCGCTGGGGGTGCGGACCGAATGGCATCATGTCGTGCCGCGGAGCGAGGGTGGTACGCAGACCGCGCCGCTGCACCCGATCTGCCACCGCGCCATTCACGCCGCGGCGGACAATGCGACCTTGGCGCGGCTGGGTGATCTTGCCGCATTGAAAAGCCTGCCAGCGATCGCGCGGTTCTTGAAGTGGATCGCGCACAAGCCGGCCGACTTTCATGCGCCGACGCGGCGCGCGCGCTGACCCACCGCGATCTCAGCCGGCGAGCAGCGAATCCCCGCGTACCAACACCCGCAACGCGAGGCCCGCCTGCGCCGCACGATCCAGCGCGAGGCGCGTCGGTGCGGAAATGGTCGCCAGCAGGGGGCAGCGGGCGAGAACAGCCTTCTCCACCAGTTCGTAGGAACAGCGCGACGTCAGCAGCGCGAAGCCGCCGTTCCAGGTGAGGCCCGCCCGGGCACCGGCGCCGATCAGCTTGTCGAAGGCATTGTGCCGGCCGACATCCTCGCGAACCATCAGGATCGTGCCGTCGGCGCTGCACCACGCCGCCGCATGCACCCCGCCGGTAGCGGCATTCAGCGGCTGGTGCGCGGCGATGGCATGATAAGCGCGGAAGATCGCCGCATCCTCCCCCGCCCAGCGCGCGGCCGGGGGCAGCGGCCGCATCGCCTGTTCCATCGTCGCGATGCCGCACAGGCCGCAGGAGGCGTCCGACGCGCGATGGCGCACGCGATCATTGACCCGCTGCGCGACGCGCCGGGCGAGCGTCAGCCGCACGACGACGCCGCCCCCGGCCTCGTGAACGTTGATCGCGCGGACATCCTCCGGCGTGTCGATCAACCGCTCGGTGAGGGCGAAGCCGACGGCCAGATCCTCGAGCGCGTCCGGTGTCGCCATCAGCACGGCATAGCCGATGCCGTTGCACTCGATCGCGATCGGCCGTTCTTCCGGTACCGGGCGCGTGGCCGCTGATTGCGCCCCGTCAGCGACGATCAGGCGAAACGGCCGCGCGGCGGCGGTACGATCATCGAGCAGCTGCGTCATGAGATTACCCTGCGCCCGCGCCGGGGGCGGGGCAAGGCATGAAGCTCAGCCGGCAAGTTCCTCCTCCAGCGCGGACAGGAGCGCGCGGTTGAAGGCCGGGATATCATCCGGCTTGCGGCTGGTGATCAGGTTCTCGTCGATCACGACTTCCTCGTCGACGACATCGCCGCCGGCATTCTCCAGGTCGGTGCGCACCGATGGCCAGCTGGTCACGCGGCGCCCCTCGACCACGTCGGCCTCGACCAGCAGCCAGGGCGCGTGACAGATGGCGGCGACGATCTTGTTGTCGTCCATGAATTCGCCAACGATCGACACGGCGCGATCGTTCATGCGCATCGTGTCGGGATTGCCGACGCCGCCGGGTAGCAGCAGCGCATCGAATTCCTCCGTATCGACCTGATCCAGCGTCAGGTCCGGCGTGATGGTGCGCGTGGGATCCTTGTCACCCTTCACACCCTGGATCGGATCGGTCTTGATCGAGGCCAGCGTCACCTGTGCGCCGGCATCCAGCAGCGCCTGGCGCGGTTCGAACAGTTCGGAATCCTCAAAGCCATCGGTTGCCAGGATTAGGACGCGGGCACGCGAAAGATCGGCCATAGGGGTAGCTCCTGTCTCGGGGAATTGCCCTTCACAACCCGCCGGCGGGACCGCCGTTCCGGAACCGTGCGATAGCCCGCGCATTTCCTGTGCCACGCGGAGGTCTTTCCAGTGGCATCGACGACAATCGTTTATCACGACGATGAGGAACCCGGGATCACCCGGCGCAAGATGCGGCATGGCTGGGGATATTTCGACCCCGATGGTGCCCGCATCACCGATCGCGAGGAGATCGACCGGCTGAACAGCATCGGCCTGCCCCCCGCCTATCGCGACGCGTGGTTCTGCCCCGACCCGATGGGCCATATCCAGGCCGTCGGATGGGACGAAAAGGGCCGCAAGCAATATCGCTACCATCCCGAATTCCGCGCCGCGCGCGAGGATGAGAAATATAATCTGTGCGCGGCATTCGGGCGCGGCCTTCCGCGACTGCGCGAGCGGGTCGAGCAGGACCTGAAGAGCCGCCGGCACAGCAAGGAGAAGACGATCGCCGCGATCGTCAAGCTGCTCGACACCGCGCACCTGCGGATCGGGAACGAGACCTATGCGAAGAGCAACAAGAGCTTCGGCGTGACGACGCTGCGTGATCGTCATGCCCGGATCAAGGGCAGCACGCTGCGCCTGCAATATCGCGCCAAGTCGGGAAAGATGCGCACGCTGACGATCACCGACGGCAGCCTCGCCCGCTTCGTCAAGAAGTGCCAGGACCTGCCCGGGCAGAAGCTGTTCCAATATGTCGACGCGGACGGCGAGCCCCGTCCGGTCACCTCCTGCGACGTCAACGCCTATATCAAGGAAGCGATGAAGGGGGATTTCACCGCCAAGCATTTCCGCACCTGGGGCGCCAGCGTCATCGCGTTCGAGACGCTGGCGCAGGCGGACAAGGACATCAGCCTCAAGACGCTTCTCGCCCCCGTCACGGAGAAGCTGGGCAACACGCCGGCGATCGCGCGCAAATCCTATGTCCACCCGGCGCTGATCGCGCTGATCAAGGATGGGCAGGAGGCGTTCCGCGCCGCGCTGCACCTGCCGCGCTCGACCCGCTGGCTCAGCCGCGCCGAACGCGGCTTGATCGCCTTCCTTGAAACGGGTGAGAACGGCAGCGCGCAGCAAGCCGCCTGATTGAACCAGAAGGTCATAATGACAGCAAAGAAAACCGAGGCGTCGTTACCGAAGATTTCCTCGGAAGAGGTCGAGCGGCAGATCTCCACCTTTTCCTTCACCAGTATCGACTGGATCAAGGATCATTGGCTGCAGATCACGATTGCCGCCGCCATTGGCGCCGGCATCGTTCTTGCCCTGCTTTGGCTGCGCAACCTGGGGCCACGCCTCGCCCGACGATCGACGTCGGGCGCCGGCTGGTCCGCGATCATCGGCCGGGTGATCGCGCGCACGAGCACCTTCTTCATCGTCATGGTCGCCGCCCGCCTCGTCGTCGGCTATGCGGACCCGCCCGAGATCGTCGCCCGGACGATCCACTTCCTCTTCACCGTGGCGGCCGTTTTCCAGGCAGCGATCTGGGCCCGCGAGCTGATCCTGGGCGCCATCGAGCACCGTACGCGCGCGGAGAATTACTCCGGCGAGGCGCTGATGAACGCGATGGGGCTGATCCGCCTCCTCGTGACCATCGTGGTCTTTGCGATCGCGCTGGTGGTTGTCCTCGACAACCTTGGCGTCAACGTGACGGGTCTCGTCGCTGGCCTTGGCGTCGGCGGCATCGCCATCGGTCTGGCGGCGCAGGGCATCTTCGCCGATCTGTTCGCGGCACTGGCGATCATCTTCGACCGGCCGTTCCGTCGCGGCGATTCCATCACCTACGATTCAAGCTCGGGCACGGTCGAGGAGATCGGGCTGAAGTCGACCCGCATTCGCGGCGTCAATGGCGAGCAGCGGATCATCTCCAACCGCAACCTGCTCGACAAGGAGATCATCAACAATTCGCAGCGGGAGCGCCGCCGCACGAAGCTGGCGATCGGCGTCGCCTATGAGACCGACCGCGAGGTGCTCCAGCGTCTGCCGGAGATCTTCAAGGAAGTGGTCGAGGAACAGGGCCTGGCGTTCGTGCGCGCCGGGTTCGTCTCCTTCGGCGCCTCGTCGCTCGACTATGAGCTGGAATTTGAGTCGCCGTCGGCAGACTATCAGGAGGCATATGATGGGCGGCACAATGTCGGCATGGCGCTGTATCGCCGGCTGGATCAGGAGGGGGCCTCGATCCCCTATCCGACGCAGACCACCTATACCGCCGCGCCCGACGGGCGGCTCATCATGCCCTTCCCCGACGTCCAGCCGATCCGCGACGTGACGGCGCCGGGCCATGGCGACACGGAACGAGCGAGCGGGAAGCGCAGCAACATCGTCTGAGGACGACTGACCGCTGGATTGAGACGGAAAGAGGGCACCATGCGAGCAGCATGGTGCCTTTTTTCTTAGCGTTGCTTGGCGAACAGGCTCGACATGAAAACGCCGGCCGCATCGCTCAGCGCGTCGACCACGCGGCTGGGATCAACCGTGGTACCCCCGGTACCGGGAGCGCCGGCAGCGCCAGCGTCCGCCCCGGGCGCATTGTCCGCGCCGGTCGCCTGGTCCCTGGCGGCGGCGCGCTGATCATTCTTGCAGCCATGCTCGCGCGCCTGCCGTGCCGCGACGGCCGCAGCGGCGGTCGCTGCCATGGCAAGGCCGGAGGCGATCGCCTGGCGACCGGCCGGGGTGCTCGCCTTCTCGATCAATGCTTCACCGGCACGACGTGCTTCCTTGGGCACCTTGATCCCGCCGATTTCCTTGGGGATCCGAAAGCCCTTCTTGTCCTTCTTCGCCATACCGTCCTGTCCGCTGGTGTTTCGGCAACATAATACACCAACGAACTTGTTCAATAGTCACGCACCTTGCCGCGGCCGGCCTTCACCGCGCTGCGCCCCTTCTTGGCATCGACGCGGCGCGCCTTGGCGGCGCGCGACGGCTTTGTCTTCACGCGCCGCGCCTCGCGTTCCTCCGCCTTTTCCAGCAATTCGGCGAGGCGGGCGCGCGCGTCGGCGCGGTTGGCCTCCTGCGTGCGGTAGCGCCGCGCGGTGAGAACGAGCGTTCCGGCGGCGGTCAGCCGCGATCCCGCCAGCAGCTTCAGCCGGCGAAACGTCTCGGGATGCAGCCCCAGCCGAGAGACGTCGACGCGCAGCTGGCACGCCGTCGCGACCTTGTTGACGTTCTGCCCGCCCGGCCCGGTGGCGGCGAGGAAGCGCTCCTCCAGCGCCTCCTCCGGCACATCAACCATCGAAGCCGATCTCGGCAAAGCGCGCCGGCCATGGCGCCTGCGCCGCCGCGTCCGGCTTGCCGGGGCGCGGCACGACCAGTTCCGCGGCGTGGAGCATCATGCCCGCGGGATGCGCCGTGCCGTACACCGGGTCACCCAGCACCGGCACGCCGAGCCCCTCCAGCGCGTGCACGCGGATCTGATGGGTGCGCCCGGTCGCGGGATGAAGCTCGACCAGCGCCTTGCCGTCCTTCTCACCCAGCAGGCGCCAGCGCGTGCGCGCTGCCTTGCCGGCCGGATCGCCCGTCATGCGCCAACCACGCTCGGCCGACGAAATCTTGACCAGCGGCAAGTCAATTTCCCCCTCCGCGCCCTGCGGCACGCCGTCGAGGATGGCGACGTAGCGCTTGCGCACCGTCCCCGCCTCGAACGCCTGCTGCAATCGCGCGTGCGCCTTCGGATTGCGCGACAGGAGCAGGCAGCCGCTGGTGTCGCGATCCAGCCGGTGCACCGCGCGGGGCCAGCGGCGAAACCCGAAGGTGAGGTTCGCCAGATGGTTTTCCAGGCTGATGCCCCCGGCGCGCGGGGGATCGACCGGCAGCCCCGCCGGTTTGTCGATGATCAACGCCTCGCCATCGAGGAACAATACCCGTTCATTCAGCATGAGACTGCCCTTGCCATCGCGACCGCGCGGAGGCCAGAGAGAGACACGGATGCAACCACACCTTCCTCTTTCTCTCGCCGCGATCGCACTTGTCGCCGGTGGGCCGGCGCAGGCGCAATTGTGCAATGGCGTCAGTATCACCAAAAGCCCGGACGGCCGTGCGCTCGGCCACTTTCCCTATGGCGATGCTGCTCCCGACGCTCTGATGGCGGTACTGCCGTCGATGGCGATCGGCGCATGCCGGTTGCGGCCCGAAGCCGCCGCCGCGCTGCAGCGCCTGCTGACCGCCGCGGCGGGGCATCCGGCGGTGCAGGGCCGGCTCTACGCCTTCTCCTGCCATCGCTCGCTCGTTCACCAGCAATGGACCTTCTGCCGGACGCGCGAGAGCGCCACTGGCGTCGATCGCGCCATCTCCGCCGCGCCGCCCGGGCACAGCGAACATGGCACTGGCTATGCCGTGGATTTCACCGTGCGCCCGGCCGACGGCTGCCCCGATGCCGAGGCGTGCATGGCGGCCAAGCCCGCGTTTCGCTGGCTCGCCGCCAATGCCCCCCGCTTCGGCTTCGAACTGTCCTTCCCCACCAGCAACAAGCAGGGCGTGAAATGGGAGCCGTGGCATTGGCGCTGGGTGGGCACGTCGAGCGCAGAGCCTGGCGCTGCGCGCGCGCGCTTCCTGTTCGCCAAGGCGCGCGCGGCCTTTCCCGCCAATCCGGCGATCGACCCGGTGTTGCCGCGCGTCGTACCCCCGGTGGTGGTGCGGACGATCGAGCAGGCGCCCGCTGACGAGAAGGGCAAGAAAAAGCGGCGCCGCAAGGAGCGACGCCGCGACTGATGTCTTCCCCCCGCACGCCAAGGATCGTGCAGGAGGGAAGCTCGTGATCAGGCCTTCAGCTTGGCCGCAACCTCGGCAATGCGCTTGCCCTGATAGCGCGCGCCGCCCAGGTCGATGTCGCTCGGCTGGCGGCTGCCGTCACCGGCGGCCAGCGTCGTCGCGCCATAGGGCGAACCACCGTGGATCGCCTCCATGTTCATCTGCGCCTGATAGCCATAGTCGAGACCGACCACCGTCATGCCGAAGTGCAGCAGGTTGGTGATGATCGAGAACAGGGTGACTTCCTGGCCGCCATGCTGGGTTGCCGTGGAGGTGAAGGCGCCGCCAACCTTGCCGTTCAGCGCGCCCCTCGCCCACAGGCCGCCGGCCTGGTCGAGGAACGCGGCCATCTGGCTCGGCATGCGGCCAAAGCGGGTCGGCGCGCCAATGATGATCGCGTCATAATCGGCGAGCGCGTTCACGCCCTCGATCTCGGGATGCGAGGTATCGACCTGGAAGCCTGCGGCCTCCGCCACCTCCCTGGGGGCAGTCTCCGGCACGCGGCGCACGTCGACCGTGACGCCCGCCTCGCGCGCGCCCTCGGCCACAGCGTCCGCCATCTTCGCCAGGTGGCCGTAGGACGAATAATATAGCACCAGAACCTTGGTCATCGTGATTGCTCCTTGCTCCCTTTCCGCGCCGGAAAGGCGTTTGATTTGCCGGGCCAGGGGCCCGATTAAGTGTAGAACGACCTATTGCGGCCGGCTGGCCCGGCCCGCTTACTCAGCGTCGACCAGCACCAGTTCGGCATCCTCGCGGGCGACGATCTCGTACGTGCCGCCGCCGAGCGCCGCGCCGTCACGCGCGTCGAACGGCTCACCGTCGATGGTGATCGCGCCGCGCGCCGCCACCAGATAGGCGTGGCGCCCCTCACCCACCGTATAGGTCACCTGCTCGCCGGCGTTCAGCGTCGCGCCCATGACGCGGGCGTCGGCACGGATCGGCAGCGCGTCGGCATCCTCGGCAAAGCCGCTGGCGAGCGTGACGAATCGGCCGGAGCGGTCGCCCTTTGGAAAGGGCTTCGCGCCCCAGCTGGGGCTGCCGCCGGTCGAGCGCGGCTCGATCCAGATCTGGAACAGCGTGGTCGGCTCATTCTCCAGATTATATTCCGCGTGGCGCACGCCGGAGCCCGCGCTCATCACCTGGACGTCGCCGGCGCCGGTGCGACCGGCATTGCCCATCGAATCCTGATGCGTGATCGCGCCGCTGCGGACGTAGGTGATGATCTCCATGTCGCGGTGCGGATGCGGCGGGAAGCCGGTCTGCGGCGCGATCGTGTCATCGTTCCACACCCGGATTGCGCCCCATCCCATGCGGGCGGGATCGTAGTAGTTGGCGAAGCTGAAGTGATGCCGGGCGTCGAGCCAGCCGTGGTCGGCATGGCCAAGCGATGCAAAAGGCCGGCGTTCGATGCGGGTGCGGATGTCGGTCATGAGAACCTCCGAAGTGTTGCTGCGGAGATAGGATCAACCCTGCATCGCGAAAACAGAAACGATTGAAACGTATTGTTTCCGTAGTGAGGTTGAGGCTATGCGGGGTGACGTTCTTTGGAGACGCCACAGATGCGCTTACCCGACCTCGAGGCCTGGGCCATTTTCGCCACCGTGGCCGAACACCGGTCATTCACCGGAGCAGCCGAGACCCTGGGCCTCAGCAAGGCCACGGTGTCGAAAGCGATCGCGCGGCTGGAAAGTGATCTGGGCCAGTCGTTGTTCCACCGCACCTCGCGCCGCCTGGCGCTGACCGAGGCGGGCCGCCCGCTCGCCGAACGTGCCGCGATGATCCTGGCATCGGCACATGCCGCGGAAGAGGCGGCACGTGACGCGGCGCGCACACCGGTAGGCCGGGTCCGTCTGGCCGCGCCGATGACCTTCGGCGTCAGCAATGTCGCCCCCCTGCTCGCCGATTTCCTGAGCGCGCACCCGGGGATCGAGGTGGAGCTGCACCTGTCCGACGCGCGGGTCGATATCGTCGCGGAAGGGTTTGACGTGGCATTGCGCATTGCCGAACTGCCCGACAGCTCGCTGCGGGCGCGGCGGCTGTGCTCGATCCAATCCTATCTGGTCGCAGCGCCCGCCTATCTCCAGCGGCGGGGCACTCCGACCCATCCGGGCCAATTGGGGGAGCATGAACTGCTCGGCTACACCAATCTGTCCGGCCCCTGGCGCTTCCGCGGTCCTGGCGGCGCCGAGGTATCGGTGAAGGCGCAAGGGCCGCTGGCCGCGAACAGCGGCGAGGCGCTGATCCCTGCGCTGGTCGCCGGGCTCGGCATCGCCCGCCTGCCCGCCTTCATCCTGGGCGACACGATGGAGACCGGGCAGGTGGTGGAAATCCTGCCCGACTGGCGACCCGCCCCGGTCGGCCTCCACCTCCTCACCCCGCCCAGCCCGTTGCGCCCCGCCCGGGTCGAAGCGTTGATCGCGTTCCTGGGCGAGCGCCTGCGGGATTGAGCCCGCTCAGAAGGCGGCCGACAGCGTGAAGCCCCAGGTGCGCGGGTCGCCCGGCTGGCCGACGATCAGCCCGGTCGAGCCCGACTGGGTGGCGAGCAGCTCGTAATAATCTTCGTCAAAGGCATTACGCAGCCAGGCGAACAGGTTCAGCCCGTCGTCCGTCTTGAACCCGAGGCGGAAGTTGGACAGCGCATAGCCATCAACCCAGGTATAAGCGGATGGCGAGGGATTGGACGAGAAGCGGGAGCGATAGCTGCCGTCATAGCCGATATAGACCTGCCCCTCGCGGCCGGCGATCGACGTCGGGATGCCGTATTCCGCGCCATAGCTGAACGCCCATTTGGACACGCCCGGCAGCACCTGCCCCGAAATGTCGCACGACGGCGGGCTGAGCGCGCCCGGGACGCCGGCGGGGCCTGGCCGCTGCCCCGGCGCCGCGGCGGGGCCGCCGGACAATTCGGGCGGGCACGGCGCATCGACGAAGCGGACATATTTGGCGTCGGTATAGGCGCCGTTGATGTAGAGGTTCAGGCCGCTCACCGGCCGGAACGCGCTGTCCACCTCGATCCCGCGCGTGCGCACCTTGCCCGCATTGGCAAGATAGCCGCGCAGCACACCGACCTGCTGGTTGTTCACCGTCGCCTGGTAATCGTCGATCTCGGTCCAGAAGGCGGCGAGGTTTACGGTCGCGCGGCGATCCCAGAATTGCGTCTTCAGCCCCAGTTCGAAGTGATTGACCGTTTCGGGATCGATCGTCTGGACCGCGAGGATCGGGTTGTTGGCGGCATCCAGCGGCAGGCCCGACAGGTTGATCCCGCCCGACTTATAGCTGTGCGCATAGGTCGCATAATAATGAATGTCGGGAGTGAAATCGTACGACACGGTGATGTCGCCCGAGATGTTCCAATTGTCGAATTCGGGCTGATAGCTCTGCGGCGCCAACACGCCGCGCTGGTCGTTGGTCAGTACCGGGCTGCCGCTGCCATTGGTGACGGTGGCGACATAATCGCCCTCCTTCTTGTCGTAATTGACGCGCAGGCCCGGCGCGATCTCCAGCCGGTCGGCGGCCTGCCACGTCAGCTTGCCGAACAGCGCGGCCGAGGTGTTCTTGAAGCCGATCGTGTTGCGCGAGGTCAGCCCGTTCAGCACCGCCGGATTGCACGCGGCGGTCGTCGGCGTGGCGCAGCCATTGGGGCCGAAGGGCGGATTGCCGGGATTGAGCAGGAAGCGGCTGGCCGCCGACCCTTGTGACTGAAGCCCCTGCGTGTCGATCGTCTGGTAGAAGTAAAATGCGCCCACCGTATAATCGACCGGCCCCTTCGTATCCGAGGCGTAGCGGATCTCCTGCGTGAACTGGCTCTGCTGCGACGGGTTGGCCGAAACAGGGGTGATCGGCAGCCCGATGAAGTCGCGGTCGTTGGATGGGTTCCAGTGCCAGAAGCGCCACGCGGTGACCGAGGTCAGCGTGCCCGAGCCGAGCGTCCAATTGGCCAGCGCCGATGCGCCGCCAAGCTCCTGCTCGGCGCGCAGATCGGTATCGACGTCGGTCAATCGGTCAAAGGCGTTGGTCGACGGCGGCGCATAGCCGAAGGCGGCGGAGAGGGCGGCGAACTGCCGGCTGACCGGGCGCTGCGTCGTCCCTACCCGCGCATAATATTGCACGCAGCAATTGGGGTTCTGGCGGTTGTAGTCGGCGAACAAGGTGACATCGAGGTCAGGGCTGGCGCGAAACAGCATCTGGCCGCGCAGCCCGACATTGTCCTGGCTGTTCTGCCATTCGCGCTGGAGCGTGTTGTACACCGTGCCGCGCCGCGTGGTGATCGAGCCGGAGATGCGGGCGGCGACCACATCGGCGACGATCGGCCCGGACACCGAGAACTTGCCCTGGAAGAATTCGTAATTGCCGCCGCTCACCTCGACCCGGGCCTCGGGATCGAAGCTGGGCCGGCGGGTGGTGATGTTGATCGCGCCGGCGGTCGTGTTCTTGCCGTACAGCGTCCCCTGCGGGCCGCGCAGGATCTCGATCCGTTCGGTGTCGGTGAAGTCGAACGTCGCAGAGGCGATGCGGCTGTAATAGACTTGGTCGACATAGATGCCGACGCCCTGCTCGATCCCGTCGTTGGTCAGGCCGAACGGCGCGCCGAGCCCGCGGATGTTGGCCGCCGAGTTGCGCGGATTGGTCGAATAGAATTGCAGCGTGGGCTGAAGCTGGGTCAGGCGATTGACGTTATAGGCGCCCGTTTCCGCCAACGCCTCACCCCCGATCACCGACATGGCGATTGGCACGCTTTGCACCGTTTCGGCGCGGCGCCGCGCGGTGACCACGATGTCGCCGCCGCCCTGCTGCGCGGGGCCGAGCCGCCCCGCCGCCCCCGTCTCCGTCTCCGGCACTGATGCAGGGTCCTGATCCGCGGCCGGCGCCGGTGACTGTCCCTGTGCCGTTTGCGTCACGCTTTCGGATGGAGAAGCGGCCGGAGCGGCCAACAGGATGGCAAGCGTAATCGACATCGACATCGTCCCCTGAACTGTTGATGCAACGTCCATCAACAAAGTGGGGATTGCAATACCCGATCAACTTAGAGGGATTTTGAGAGGCCTCTTGAAATATGTCTTGACCTTACCAGATTTCCTCCGTGCGGCGCCGATGCCGGGCCGTACAGACGGTGGCGCGACGCTGGTCGTGCGCCTCCGCTTTCAACTCGCTCATTGGAGGAATTGAAGATGCGTCTTGACCTTACCCCCTACCGCCGTTCGACCATCGGCTTCGACCGGCTGTTTGACTTGATCGAAACCAACGCCCGCAATGCGAGCGACAATTATCCCCCCTTCAACCTCGAGCGCGTCGCTGATGATCGCTACCGGATCACGCTTGCCGTGGCCGGCTTCTCTCGCGACGAGATCGAGATCACGGCACAGCAGAACCTGCTGCTGGTGTCCGGCAAGAAGGACGACAAGGCCACTGGCCCGAACTTCCTCCATGTCGGCATTGCCACCCGCAGCTTCGAACGCCGGTTCGAACTGGCGGACTTCGTCTTTGTCGAGGACGCTCGGCTGAACGACGGTCTGCTGGTGATCGACCTGGTGCGCGAAGTGCCTGAGGCGATGAAGCCCAAGAGCATCGCCATCAAGACCGGCCAGAAGCCGACGGTCGTCGAGGACAAGTCCGGCGAGACCGCGCAGGCCGCGTAACTGTTCGGCGCCTCTTTGCTCCCTTTCGAGGCGTCGTGGGGCGTCCGGGCCAATCGGCTCGGGCGCCTTCGCTTTGTCGGGATCACGTGGCGCGCGTCGCTTGCGCTCAATCCAGCGGCGCGGCCCAGTGTTGCGGCAGCGCCATGGCGAGCGCGGCAACGTGCATTGCGTGTACGATCGCGCCGCTGCGCGCCTGCGCGATTACCTCCGCCACCGGCCTGATCGACAGGCGTAGCCGCTCGGTCGGCTCGTCCACCGGTTCGGCCAGCCGGCGAACGCCCGTGGCGAGAACGGTGTGGCAGCGGTTCGCCTGAGTCGCGGGATTGGGCGCGAGCGTCGCGGCCAGCCGCCACGCGCCGCCGCCAAAGCCGGTTTCCTCCAGCAATTCGCGCTGGCCAGCGGCGATCGGGTCCGCGTCCTCGGGATCGATCGCGCCGGTCGGCAGCTCGCGCGAGGTGACGCCCCAGCCGTGGCGATATTGATCGACCAGCAGCAGGTCGCCCGCCTCGTCCAGCGCGACCACGATCACCCAATCGGGATATTCGGTGACGAAGAAGGGCGCGATCCGCACCCCCTCCGCCGTCACGCAATCATCGGCGCGCACCCGCAGCCAGCGGTCATCGACCACCAGCCGCGATGCCTCGACCCGCCATGCCGGCAGGTCGCCCTCGCGCGTGTCAGACAAGCCGGCTCTGCTTCACCGCCGCGGCGATGAAGCTGGCGAACAGCGGATGCGGATCGAACGGCTTGGACTTCAGCTCCGGGTGGAACTGGACGCCGACGAACCAGGGGTGGTCGGGCCGCTCGACGATCTCGGGCAAGGTGCCGTCGGGCGACATGCCGGAGAACACCAGGCCGCCCTTTTCCAGCGGTTCCTTATAAGCCGTGTTCACTTCGTAACGGTGGCGGTGACGCTCGTAGATCGTCGTGTCGCCATAGATGGAGGCGACGACGCTGTTGCCGGCGAGCTTCGCCTCATAGGCGCCAAGCCGCATCGTGCCGCCCAGATCGCCCTCGGCCTCGCGCTTCTCCAGCCCGTCGCGGCCCATCCATTCGGTGATCAGGCCAACCACCGGCTCGGTCGTGGGGCCGAATTCGGTCGAGGAGGCTTCCTTGATCCCGGCCAGATCGCGCGCGCCCTCGACGCACGCCATCTGCATGCCGAAGCAGATGCCGAGATAGGGAATCTCGCGCTCGCGAGCGAAGCGCACGCTGGCGATCTTGCCTTCCGCGCCGCGCTCACCGAAGGCGCCGGGCACCAGGATCGCGTCGCACGGCTCGAGCTGCGCGGCGATTTCCGCGTCGTCATTCTCGAACAGCTCGGCGTCGATCCAGTTGATGTTGACCTTCACCCGGTTGGCGATGCCGCCATGGACCAGCGCCTCGTTAAGCGACTTGTACGCATCCTGCAGGCCGACATATTTGCCGACCACGCCGATCGTGACCTCGCCTTCCGGATTGGTCAGGCGATCGACAATCTCGGTCCAGCGCGACAGGTCCGGCGCGGAGGACGGGGTGATGCCGAAGGCGCGGAGCACCTCGGTATCCAGCCCCTCGCCATGATATTGCAGCGGCACGGCATAGATGCTCTTCGCATCGAGCGCCGGGATGACCGCGGTTTCGGGCACGTTGCAGAACAGCGCGATCTTGGCGCGATCCGACGGCGGCAGCGGCTTTTCACAGCGGCAGACCAGAACGTCGGGCTGCACGCCCAGCGCCGCGAGCTCGCGCACCGAATGCTGCGTCGGCTTCGTCTTCAGCTCTCCGGCGGCGGCGATGTATGGCACCAGCGTGACATGGACGCTGATCGCATTACCGCGGCCAACCTCGTTCTTCAGCTGGCGAATCGCCTCGATGAACGGCAGCGACTCGATGTCGCCGACCGTCCCGCCGATTTCGCACAGCACGAAATCGAGGTCGTCGGTCTGGTCCTTGGCGAATGCCTTGATCGCATCGGTGACGTGCGGGATCACCTGCACCGTTGCACCCAGATAATCGCCGCGCCGCTCGCGGGCGATGATCTGCTGATAGATGCGGCCGGACGTAACGTTGTCGCTCTGCCGCGCCGCGACGCCGGTAAAGCGTTCATAATGGCCAAGATCGAGGTCGGTCTCCGCCCCGTCGTCGGTGACGTACACCTCGCCATGCTGGTACGGGCTCATCGTGCCCGGATCGACGTTCAGATAGGGATCGAACTTGCGGATCCGCACGCGATAGCCGCGCGCCTGAAGCAATGCGGCGAGGCTCGCCGCCATGAGACCCTTGCCGAGCGAGGAGACCACGCCGCCGGTGATGAAAATAAACCGCGCCATGGGGATATCGACTTAGCCTCGAACAAACATGGGGGACAAGCGCCCGCTTTCACGGACGCGATGAAATTCCGGCGAACCGGGGGGATCAGCGGGCGAGCGGAACGCCGTTGTCGGCCGGGGCCGTCTGGTTCGCCGCCGCTGCCGCCGCCGCGGCTTCTGCCGCCGACAGGCCGGCATCACCCTCGGGCTGCGGCGCCGTCTGGCTGACCGGGGCACGCCGCTCGAGCGAGGTGTCGACGCTGGTGCCGCCACGCGTTGCCGCCAGCACCGCCAGCGCGATCGACATCAGCACGAACAGCGCCGCGAGCACCGAAGTCGCCCGCGTCAGGAAATCCGCCGCGCCGCGCGCCGACATCAGGCCCGACGGGCTACCGCCAGTCGTCAGGCCGCCACCTTCCGATCGCTGCATCAGAATCACCGTCACGAGGGCGGCGGCAATGATCGCCTGAACGACGAGAAGGAAGGTGAACATGTCGAATCCGATGTTGTGCCGGCGCTGGCTGGCCGATGCGCGCACATAGGCGCGGCGAGCCGCGCGATCAACCATTGCCGGATTTCGTGACAGTACTGAAACCAGCCGCGCGGGTGGACGTTATCTGTTGCGAACGGCGCGCATCAGCCGCCTGGTATCCGGATGACGCATTGTGGCAGTTCTCGCGAATTCCGAATTGAGCTCCTGGATGAACACCCTGGTGGACTATGTCCGCTCGGGGGAGCCCGACCTGACCAACCGCCAGATGGCGCTTCTGCTGGTCGTTTATCTGAAACCGGGCCCGCATACGGTGCGCGGCCTGGCGCGGATCCTAAACGTGTCGAAGCCGGTCGTCACTCGCGCCTTGAACAGACTTGGCGCGCTCGGCTATCTGCGCCGCCAACGCGACGACAGCGACAAGCGCAACATCTTTGTCGCACGCACATCCGAAGGGGCAAATTTTCTTGAGGAGTTCGGCCAGTTTCTCGGCGACGGCGATGAGCCAGTCCCCAGCCGCGCCAGCGCAACCGCAGGTGCCAGCGCGTAGATCGTTCGCGCTGGTCGGCCGTTCGCGCACGCTTGATCCGACTCGTTTTGCCGTGCGCAGCGACCTTGCCGACGTGCGGCTCGCCGATCAGGTATTCGCCCCGCATTATGCCGCGCACCAGCCGCGCCGTGCCGCCGTTGCCGCCGATCTGCGCACTGCGCGCGCGGCCGATTCGGGTGTGCTCGCGACCCTCGCGCCAGGCGATGCGTTTGAACTGCTCGACGTCACCGGCGACACGGCATGGGGCATTGCCCCCGCGTCCGGCTTTGTCGGCTATGTTCCGGCCGCGGCGCTCGAGGAGCAGCCATGACTGCAACCGTTTACATCGATGGCGCGGTCGGCACGACGGGGCTTGAGATCCGGGAGCGGCTGGAAGGTCGCAGCGACATCAGGCTGGTCACGCTGGGCGAGGATCGGCGCAAGGACGTCGCCGCGCGGCGCGAAGCGATCAACGACGCCGATGCCGTGATCCTTTGCCTGCCCGATGAGGCGGCGAAGGAAGCGGTTACCTTGGTGGAGAACCCGCGCGTTCGCGTGATCGATGCGTCCAGCGCGCACCGCGTCGCCGACGGCTGGACCTATGGCTTCCCAGAGCTTGGCTTCGACGTTGCCGACGTGCAGCGCGTGTCAAACCCGGGCTGCTACCCCACCGGCTTTCTCGCGCTCGTCACGCCGCTGGTGCGCGCCGGGCTGATCATGCCGGACGCTGGCCTCGTCGTGCACGGCACGTCGGGCTATTCGGGCGGCGGCAAGGCAATGATCGCCGAGTTCGAGGCGGGCAATGGCTCGGCCCACCGCGCCTATGCGCTGCACCTCGGGCACAAGCATGTGCCGGAAATGACGCGCCACGCCGCGCTTGCCTGTGCGCCGATCTTCCTGCCGTCGGTCGCGAACATCCATCGCGGCATGGTGATCGAGGTGCCGATCCACGCGGCGCAGCTCGCCCCCGGCACCACGGTCGCGGCGATCCGCGACGCGCTGGCCGCCACCTTCGACGATACGCCGCTGGTGCGCGTGTCGACCGACGACGTGACCCTGATCCGGATCGAGGATGACGCGGGCACCGACCGCATGACGCTGCACGTGTTCGGCAGCCCGGCGGGGGATCAGTTCCGGCTCGTCGCCACGCTCGACAATCTCGGCAAGGGAGCGTCGGGCGCTGCGGTCCAGAACCTGAACCTGATGATCGGGGCCGACCCGCTGACCGGGCTGGTCTATTAAGCCGCGACCGGCATAAGTCGTCGCGCGTTCCCCAAGGGCGAACGCCGACAGCCAACAGGAGAAGCAAACATGCAGCGCAACCCGGTCGGGAAGCTATTGTTGTTTGGCGCGACGGGCGACCTGGCGCAGCGCATGCTGCTGCCCTCGCTCTACGGCCTCCACGCCGACAAGCTGCTGCCCGATGGGTTGACGATCACCGGCACCGCGCGTTCGGAGCATGACGACGACAGCTTCCGCGAGTTCGCGCGCAAGGCGCTGGACGAATTCGTGCCCAAGGATCGCTGCGATGCGGACACGATCGACACCTTCGTCGCGCGGCTGCAATATCAGCCGCTCGATGCCACCGACACCGACCATTACGACGCGCTGGCCAAGAAGGTCGGCGACGTGTCGGGCGGGCTCGCCATTTTCCTGTCGACCGCGCCGTCCCTGTTCGAGCAGGTGATCCGCGGGCTCGAGGGCGCCGGCCTTGCCGGCGAGACGGTGCGCATCGGGCTGGAAAAGCCGCTGGGCTATGACCTCGCCTCCAGCCGCGAGATCAACGACACCGTCGCCACCGCCTTCCCGGAGGAGCGGATTTTCCGCATCGACCATTATCTGGGCAAGGAAACCGTCCAGAACATCATGGCGCTGCGTTTCGGCAATTCGTTCTTCGAACCGGTGTGGAATGCGCGCGGGATCGACAACGTCCAGATCACCGTCAGCGAAACCGTCGGGCTGGAGGATCGCGCCAGCTATTACGATGGCGCGGGTGCGCTGCGCGACATGGTGGCGAACCATATCCTGCAGCTCGTCGCGCTGATCGCGATGGAGCCGCCGGCGCGATATGATGTGGCCGAGATCCGCGACGAAAAGGCCAAGGTGTTCCGCTCGCTGCGCCAGCTGAAGCCGGAGGAGGTCCCGCAGAACAGCGTGATCGGCCAGTATCTGGGCGGCGCGATCAACGGCGAGATCGTCAAGGGATATGACGAGGAGCTGGGCAAGGATTCCAACACCGAGACGTTCGTCGCGCTGAAGGCGCATGTCGACAATTGGCGCTGGCAGGGTGTCCCCTTCTACCTGCGCACCGGCAAGCGCATGCCGACCCGGCGCAGCGAGATCGCGATCCAGTTCAAGCCGGTGCCGCATTCGATGTTCGCCGGCCGCGGCGGCCTGCTTCAGCCCAACATGCTGATCATCCGCCTGCAGCCGGAGGAATATATCCAGCTGCTGGTGATGGCGAAGGAGCCGGGGCTGGACCGCGAGGGCATCCGCCTGCGCGAAGTGCCGCTGAACCTCAGCCTCGATGCCGAATTCGCCGGCAAGCGCCGCCGCATCGCCTATGAACGCCTGCTGCTGGACCTGATCGAGGGCGACCAGACGCTGTTCGTCCGCCGTGACGAGGTGGAGGCGCAATGGACCTGGATCGACGCCATCCGCGAAGGGTGGAAGGCGAACGACATGAAGCCCAAACATTATGCCGCCGGCACCTGGGGGCCCGCCGCCTCGATCGCGCTGACCGAGCGTGACGGCGTGAGCTGGCAGGACGATTAACAAGCGGGGACCTTGCACGGTCCCTCGGCCGTTCGTCCTCCATCATCGGGGGCACGGTTCCAGAACAGGGTCCGCCCCGTGCGGAACAACGAAAGTGACATCATGAGCGACGAAATCGAATGGTGGGAATATGACGACGCGCAGGAGATGGCGGAGGCGGTAGCCGGCGACATCCAGTTCATCATCGAAAGCGCGATTGACGCGCGCGGCGCGGCCGTCGTCGCGCTGTCTGGCGGCAAGACCCCCATCCCGATCTACAAGAAGCTGGCGGAGGCGAAGCTCGACTGGAAGCGCGTGACGATCGTGCCGACCGACGAGCGCATCGTGCCGCTGGGCGATCCGCTCAGCAACGTGACGATGATCGGCAAGACCTTCATCCCGAAGGGCGCGCGCGTGATCCCGATCGTGCCGGGCGCGACGGACGACTACAAGGCCGCCGGCCGCTCGGCGGATGCGCTGATGCAGGACCTGCACTGGCCGCTCGACCTGTGCCTGCTGGGCGTGGGCGGTGACGGGCACACCGCGTCGATCTTCCCGGGCCCCGACTATGACGAGGCACTGAACGGCCCGCGCGAACGCCGCGCGCTAGGCGTCATGCCCGATCCGCTGCCGCCGGAGGCGCCGGTCGCCCGCGTCACGCTGTCGTGCGCGGGAATCATCTCGGCCAAGGCGCTGATGATCGCGGTCACCGGCGCCAGCAAGCGCAAGGTGTTGGAAGACGCAATCGCTCAGGGCGCCGGCTCGGCCTATCCGATCGGCCGCGTGCTGGCCGACGCGGAACTGCCGGTCGACATCCACTGGGCCGAATAGCGCCTGGCGGGCGCTGGCGCGTCATCAGGCTCGTGTGAACGGAAGTAGAGTGCAACAATGCCCCAGCTGAACGCCATCGTATCCGCCGTCACCGATCGCGTGATCGCGCGATCGCGTGACAGCCGCGCGCGCTATCTCGACCTTCTGCTGCGCGAGCGCGACCAGTGGATCGGCCGCCCGGCGCTTGGCTGCGCCAACCTTGCCCATGCCTATGCCGGGACGGAGGAGGACCGCCCCGCCATGCGCACGGGCGAGGGCATGAACATCGGCATCGTCACCGCCTATAACGACATGCTCTCGGCGCACGCGGTCTATTACCGTTATCCCGAGCAGATGAAGGTGTGGGCGCGCGAGGTCGGTGCCACGGCGCAGGTTGCGGGCGGCGTGCCGGCGATGTGCGATGGCGTGACCCAGGGCTATGCCGGCATGGAGTTGTCGCTCTTCAGCCGCGACACGATCGCGCTGTCCACAGCGATCGCGCTCAGCCATGGCACATTCGAGGGCGCGCTGCTGCTCGGCATCTGTGACAAGATCGTGCCCGGCCTGCTGATGGGTGCGCTTCGCTTTGGTCACCTCCCGATGCTGATGGTGCCGGGCGGCCCGATGCCGAGCGGCATTTCCAACAAGAGCAAGGCCGAGGTGCGCGAGCGGTTCGCCGTCGGCGAGGCGGATCGCGAGGAGCTGCTCGACAGCGAGATCGCCGCCTATCACACGCGCGGCACCTGCACCTTCTTCGGCACCGCCAATACCAACCAGATGATGATGGAGGTGATGGGCCTCCACATTCCCAACGCCGCCTTCGTCAATCCGGGCACCAAGCTGCGTCAGGAGCTGACCCGCGCCGCCGTGCATCGCGTAGCCGGGCTTGGCTGGCGCGGCGAGGATTACCGCCCGATCGGCCATTGCGTCGACGAACGCGCGATTGTGAACGCCGCCGTGGGCCTGCTCGCCACCGGCGGTTCGACCAACCACCTGCTCCACCTGCCCGCCATCGCGCGCGCGGCCGGCATCGTCATCGACTGGGAGGACATGGACCGGCTGTCGAGCGAGGTGCCGCTGATCGCGCGCGTCTATCCCAATGGCGCCGCCGACGTGAACGGCTTCGAGGCGGCGGGCGGCATGGCGTTCGTGATCCGGGAGCTGCTCGCCAGCGGCCATCTGCATGGCGACATCCTGACCGCGGGCGGCACGTCGCTGGCCGATTATGCCGCCAAGCCCGTGCTGGAGGATGACCGGCTCGCCTGGCGCGATCCGGGGCCGAGCGGCGACGACACGATCCTGCGCACGCCGGACAAGCCCTTCTCCGCCGACGGCGGCATGCGCATCCTGGCGGGCAACATCGGCCGCGCCTGCATCAAGGTGTCGGCGGTCGACCCTGACCGCTTGATCGTCGAAGCGCCAGCCGCCGTCTTCTGCGACCAGGCAGCGGTGCTCGCCGCCTTCCAGCGTGGCGAACTGGACCGTGACGTGGTGGTGGTCGTCCGCTTCCAGGGGCCGCGCGCCAATGGCATGCCCGAATTGCACAAGCTGACCCCGCCGCTCGGCGTGCTGCAGAACAGGGGCTATCGCGTGGCGCTCGTCACTGACGGGCGCATGTCGGGCGCGTCGGGCAAGGTGCCCGCGGCGATCCATGTGTCGCCGGAGGCGCTGCCGGGGCTGAATGGTGTCAGCGGGCCGATCGCGCTGATCCGCGACGGCGACATCATCCGGGTCGACGCCGTGGCGGGAACGCTGGAGGCGCTGGTCGACCCCGCGGAGTGGGCCGCGCGCACCCCGGCCGAGGCGCCGCCCGCGGCCGACGGGTTCGGGCGCGAGCTGTTCGGCATGTTCCGCGGGCTGGCGGACGAAGCGGAAAAGGGCGCGTCCGCCGTGCTGGCATGTGCCGGGCTGTAAGCCGAAGCCGCGCGCAATGACCGCCGCGCGTCGATGACAGTGTTTTGCGTACGGCGGTGCCGCGCGGCTTGGGAGTTTGAATGATGGACATCGTTTCGGTCGATATCGGCGGCACGCATTCCCGCTTCGCCATCGCGGAAGTGGAAAACGGCCGCGTCGTGTCGCTGGGCGAGCCGATCACGCTGAAGACCGCCGAATATGCCAGCCTTCAGACCGCGTGGCAGATGTTCGAGAAGAAGCTGGACCGTCCGGTGCCGCGCGCCGCGGCGATCGCGGTGGCATCGCCCGTCACCGGCGACATCATCCGGCTGACCAACAACCCCTGGGTGATCCGCCCCTCGCTGATCCCCGAGCGGCTGAACGTCGACAGCTATACGATCATCAACGATTTCGGCGCGATCGGCCATGCCGTGGCGCAGCTTCCCGATGAGAATTTCGATCATCTGTGCGGCCCCGAAATCCCCCTCCCCTCCAGCGGCGTGACCACCGTCTGCGGCCCGGGCACCGGGCTGGGCGTGGCGCAGGTATTCAAGACCGGCGGCAGCTATCACGTGCTGCCGACGGAAGGGGGCCACATCGATTACGCCCCGCTGGACGATATCGAGGACGCGCTGCTCAAGCGGCTGCGGCGCAGCTACACGCGCGTGTCGGCCGAGCGGATCTGCGCCGGCCCGGCAATCGTCGCCATCTATGAAATGCTGGCCGAGATGGAAGGCCGCCCGGTGCGCATGCGCGACGACAAGGCGATCTGGACCGAGGCGCTGGAGGGCACCGATCCGATCGCGCTGGCGGCGCTCGACCGTTTCTGCCTCGCCCTGGGCGCGACGGCGGGTGACCTCGCGCTGGCGCATGGCGCCAACGGCGTGGTGATCGGCGGCGGCCTTGGCCTCAGGATCAAGGATCGGCTGCTGCGTTCCGGCTTTGCTCACCGCTTCGTCGCCAAGGGACGTTTCCAATCCATGATGAGCGGCATTCCGGTGAAGCTCGTCACCCATCCGCAGCCGGGCCTGTTCGGTGCCGCCGCTGCCTTTGCACAGGAACATACGGCATGAGCGAGATCGGCACCATCATGCGGACGAGCGCGGTGATCCCGGTGCTCGTCATCGACGACGCCGCCGCCGCACGGCCGATGGCCGAAGCACTGGTCGCCGGCGGGCTGAAGGTGCTGGAGGTGACGATGCGCACCCCCGCCGCGCTCGACGCGATCCGCGAGATGAAGCAGGTGCCCGGCGCGATCGTCGGCGCCGGCACGGTGGTGACGAACGAACAGTTCGTTCAGGTGATGGATGCCGGCGCCGAATTCATCGTATCGCCCGGCCTGACCGAGCGGCTGGCCGATCCGATCATCGCCAGCGGCGTGCCGTTCCTCCCGGGTGTGGCCACTGCGGGCGACATCATGCGCGGGCTGGACCTCGGCCTGACTCATTTCAAGTTCTTCCCGGCCGAGACATCGGGCGGACTGAAGGCGCTGAAGGCGCTCGCCGCGCCCTTCTACCAATGCCATTTCTGCCCGACGGGCGGGATTACCGAGGAAAGCGCGCCGGCCTGGCTCGGCTTCGATCGCGTGCTGTGCGTCGGCGGCAGCTGGGTCGCCAGCGGCACCCCGGCGAAGATCGAGACCAAGGCGCGCGCCGCCGCCGCGCTGCGCGGCTGACGCCTCTCCCCTCCGCGGGCCGCGCCATTGCGGTGCGCGGCCGGGGCGGCATTCACTCGGCGGCGTCTGCCTCCGCGATCAGCTTGGTGAGCGGGCGCGCCGCCTGTTCCACCACTGGCGGCGCCTCGATCGCCTTGCCCGCGGTGTAGATCTTCAGCGCCTCGAACCGGCGCGCCTGGGTCAGCACCTGCGATTCCAGGCTGCCGACGAACTGATTGTACGCCGTCATCGCGGTGTCGAGGTTCTTGCCCAGCTTCGCGACATGGCCGCCCATCACCGACAGCCGCGCGTACAGGTCCTTCCCCAGCTGCGCGATCTCACGCGCTTCCTTGGCCAGCATTTCCTGCCGCCACACCGCCGCGACGGTGCGCGAAATGGCGATAAGGTTGGTCGGTGTGGCGAGCAGCACCTTGCGGTCGAAGGCATAGTCCCACAGCGACGGATCATGCTCCAGCGCGGCGGACAGGAAATGTTCGCCGGGCACGAACATCACGACATAATCGGGCGCGTCCTCGAACTGGTTCCAATAGGCCTTGGCACCCAGGCTGTTGACGTGTGCGCGCATCGCGGCGGCATGGGCGGTGAGGCCGGCGGTCCGTTCCGCCTCATCCACCGCGCCGAACGCATCCTGATAGGCGTTGAGCGACACCTTGGCGTCGATGACCAGCGACTTGCCGCCGGGAATCCGCACGATCACATCGGGGCGGAAGCGCGCACCTTCCGCGTCGGTTACCGACACTTCGGTCTGGAAATCGGCATGTTCGGACAGGCCGCAGCTTTCCAGCACGTTGCGTAGCTGCTGCTCGCCCCAGCGCCCGCGCGCCTTGGGTGCATTGCGCAAGGCGTTGACCAGCCGCGCCGCCTCGCTGCGCACCGTTTCCTGCCCAAGCCGCATCTGTTCGATCTGACCGCGAAGCTCGCCAAAGGCGTCGCGGCGCTCGGCCTCGACCTTCGCCACGCCTTCCTCATAGCGTTGCAGCCGGTCGCTTACCGGTTGCAGCATCGCCTTCAGGTTCTGCCCGGCGGTTTCCTCTGACTCGCGGAAGCGTTCGTTGGCGCGCTGAAGGAAGCGGTCCTGCGCCTCGGCGAGCAGCTTCTGCCCGACCTGGCCGAATTGCGCGGCGAGCGCGTCCTTTGCCTCGCGAAGCTCGGTCAGCCGCGCGTCGAAACCGCGCGCCTCCGCCTCCAGTCGCGCGATATGAGCGCGCGCGGCATCGCGATCGTCGCGGATCGCGGCGAGTTCCTGACGCAGCGCGTCAGCGGCCCGGGCGCGCTCCTCCGCGCCGGCCAGATCGACAATCGCCTTCTTGAATTCCGTGGCGCGGGCATCGCGCTCGGCCCGGAGCGTGGCAGCGGTGCGGCTGGCAAACCACCAGCCCGCGGCCAGCCCAAGCACCAGCGCCACGAAGATGAGCAGGACGGCGACAGGCTCCACGCTTCCTCCAATCTGGAACGAAGCGCGAACCTATCCGGCACATCCTGTTGTGGCAAGCCGCCTCAGGCGGCGTTCTTGCGTGCCTTCGCCAGCTTCTTCAGCAGCATGTCGCGCTTCAGGCGCGTGATGTGATCGATGAACAGCACGCCGTTCAGATGGTCGATCTCGTGCTGCATGCAGGTGGCGAGCAGCCCGTCCATTTCCTCTTCGTGGCGATTGCCATCGACGTCGAGCCACGCGACGCGGCAGCGCGCGGGGCGCTCCACCTCGGCATATTGCTCGGGGATCGACAGGCAGCCTTCCTGATAGCGCGACAGCTCGTCCGACACCCACAGGATCTCGGGATTGATGTAGGCCTTGGGATCGCGGACGGTGGTGGGCGCCTCGCCCTCCTCCACCGGCTCGTCGCTCTGCCGGTCCTGCAGGTCGATGACGACCACGCGGCGCAGCACGCCGACCTGGATCGCGGCAAGGCCGATCCCGTGCGCGTCATACATCGTGTCGCTCATGTCGGAGACGAGCTGACGCACCTCGTCATCGATCGTGGCAATGGGTTCGCACATCTGGCGAAGGCGGGGATCGGGAATCTCTACGATTGGAAGAACGGCCATGGCGGGCAGATATTGGCAGCAGTCCGCCGAATCAAGCGAAGGGGGTGCGCCGCGCCCCGATCACGCCACCGGACGGCGCGCGCGCAGCGCCTGCGCCAGCGTTCCTTCGTCGAGATAATCGAGCTCGCCGCCGACCGGCAGGCCGTGCGCCAGCTGAGTCAGCCGCACCGGATAGCGTTCCAGCCGCTCGGCAATGTAATGCGCCGTGGTCTGCCCCTCCAGCGTGGCGTTCATCGCCAGCACCACTTCGTCGATCCCGCCCGCCTCGATCCGGCGGACGAGCTGATCGATCGTCAGATCCTCCGGGCGGACACCCTCCAGCGCGGACAATCGCCCGCCCAGCACGTGGAAGCGCCCCGGAAACAAGCGCGATCGATCGAGCGCCCAGAGGTCCGCCACCTCCTCCACCACGCACAAGGAACGCGCATCACGGCGGGGATCGGCGCAGATCGCGCAGGGGTCGACGGTATCGACATTGCCGCAGATCGAGCAGGTCGCCAGCCGTTCCTCCACCGCCTGAAGCGCGGACAGCAAGGGGATCAGCGCGCCTTCGCGCTTCTTGACGAGGTGAAGCACCGCCCGCCGTGCCGATCGCGGCCCCAGCCCGGGCAGCCGCGCCAACGCGCCCGTCAGCGCCTCGATCTCCTGTGATGCCATCGCGTGAACAGATAGGGGGTTGCGTCCGCGTCCGCCAGCGCGTTGAAGCGCGCCCCATGCGGATCATCTTCATGGGCACGCCCGCGTTCGCCGTGCCGGCGCTGGAAGCGCTGGTTGCCGCCGGTCATCAGGTCGTCGCGGCCTATAGCCAGCCGCCACGGCCCGGCGGGCGGCGCGGACGCGCCCTGGTGCCCTCCCCCGTTCACGCGGCGGCCGAGGCGTGCGGCATTCCGGTGCATACGCCCGTGTCTTTGCGCAACGCCGAGGAACAGGCGGCGTTCGCCGCGCTGGAGGCGGACGTCGCGGTGGTGGCGGCCTATGGCCTGATCCTGCCGCAGGCGATCCTCGATGCGCCGCGCTTCGGCTGTCTCAACATCCACGGATCGCTGCTGCCGCGCTGGCGCGGGGCGGCGCCGATCCAGCGGGCGATCCTGGCGGGTGACGCAGAGACCGGGGTCGGCATCATGCAGATGGAGGCCGGGCTCGATACCGGCCCGGTCAGGCTGGAAGGTCGCACGCCGATCGCCGGCAAGACCGCGGGAGAGCTGACCGACGAACTGGCGCAGATGGGCGCGCGGCTGATGGTGGAGGTGCTGGCCGATCTCGATGCGCACCCCGCGGTCACGCAGCCGGCGGACGGCGTCACCTATGCGGCCAAGATCGCCAAGGAGGAGATGCGGCTCGATTTCACGCCCGGTGCCGAGGTGGTCGAACGGCAGGTCCGCGCCTTCAACCCGCCCGGCGCGTGGTTCGAGGTGAATGGTGAGCGGGTTCGGCTGCTGGCGGCCGATGTGATCGCGGATGCCGGCGCCCCGGCGGCGCCCGGCGAGGTAGTCGACGATCGGCTGACGATCGCCTGCGGCAGCGGCGCGCTGCGGCCGACCCGCGTCCAGCGCGCCGGGCGCGGCGTGATGAGCGTCGACGAACTGCTTCGCGGCTTTGCGATCCCCGCCGGCACCCGCCTGTGACCCGCTTCGCGCTGACCGTCGAGTTCGACGGCCGGCCCTTCATGGGTTGGCAACGGCAGGATCACGGCCCCAGCGTTCAACAGGCGATCGAGGACGCGGCCTTTGCCGTCACCGGCGAGCGCACCACGGTCCATGCCGCCGGGCGCACCGATGCCGGCGTCCACGCCACCGCGATGCGCGCGCATGTCGACATCGCAAAGCCGATCACCGCCTTCCGGCTGGGCGAGGCATTGAACGCCCGGCTTCGCCCCAACCCGGTCGCGATCCTCGCCTGCGAGATCGTGCCCGACGGTTGGCACGCGCGCTTCTCCTGCCTTGGCCGCGCCTATGAATATCGCATCGTCAACCGCCGCGCGCCGCTGACATGGGAAAAGGGACTGGCGTGGCAGGTCGCCCAGCCGCTCAATGCCGCGGCGATGCACGATGCCGCGCAATTGCTGGTCGGGCGGCACGATTTCACCACCTTCCGCTCGGCGCATTGCCAGTCGGCCAGCCCGGTGAAGTCGATCGACCGGCTCGCCGTCCGGCGGGAGGGCGACCGCATCATGGTGGAGGCGGCGGCGCGATCTTTCCTCCACCATCAGGTGCGCTCGATGGTCGGTTGCCTCGCGCTTGTCGGCCTGGGCCGCTGGTCCGCCGCTGACCTGCGCGACGCGCTGGAGGCGGCGGATCGTGCCCGGCTCGGCCTCAACGCCCCGCCCGACGGGCTGTTCTTCATGGGCGCGCGCTATCCCGCGCGCCCCGAAGCGGCGGCCTAATAGGCGAGCGCGCAGCCGTCGGCGCGCATTTCGCTCGCCGCGCCATAGACCCGCGTCGCACCGTCCATGCGATGCTCGACGCATTGATAGCGGCCGAAGCTGCCGTCGGGATCGCCGATCGACCAGCCCATCTCGGCGAGCTTCTGCCGCGTCGCCAGCGGCACGCCGCTTTCCAGCCGCAACCGCCCCTTGGGCCCGAGCCCCGGATCATCCTCGCCCATCGACTGCGACGATCCTTCATGGTGCCAGCGCGGCGCATCGCCGGCGGATTGCGCCTCCAGGCCGTAATCGACGCGATTGACGATGATCTGCGTCTGACCCTGCGGCTGCATGTCGCCGCCCATCACGCCGAAGCTCATCCACGGGTCCGCGCCGCGCGTCGCAAAGCCGGGGATGATCGTCTGGAACGGCCGCTTGCCCGGCGCATAGATATTGGGGTGGCCGTCCTTCAGGCTGAACAATTGCCCGCGATCCTGGAACATGAAGCCGAGGCCATCGGCGACCAGCCCCGATCCCATGCCGCGGAAATTGGACTGGATCATCGACACCATCATGCCGTCCGCGTCGGCGCAGGAGAAATAGGTGGTGTCGCCGCGGCTGGGCGCCTGCCCCGGATAGACCGGCGTCAGGATTCGGTCGGGGCGGATCAGCTTGGCGCGCTGCGCGGCATATTCCTTCGACACCAGCCAATCGACCGGCACGTCGGCGAATTTGGGATCGGCATAGAAGCGCGCGCGATCCTCATAGGCCAGCCGCTTCGCCTCCGCCTGCAGGTGGATCGACAAGGGCGACTGGAAGCCCGCATCCTTCAGGTCGAAATGCTCGAGGATGTTGAGCATCTGAAGCGTTGCGATGCCTTGGGTATTGGCCCCCAGTGCATGGACCGTCGTGCCGCGATAATCGGTGTGACTGGGCTCGATCCATTCGGAGCGGTGCGCCGCCAGATCCTCATAGCGCAGCCAGCCGCCGATCCGCTTGAAATAGCGGTCCATCGTGCGCGCCAGATCGCCGGCGTAGAAGGCATCGCGCCCGCCGGCAGCGATCGCGCGATAGGTGCGCGCCAGGTCGGGATTGCGGAACACCTGCCCCGCCGCCGGCCCCTTGCCGTCCGCCATGCCCCATGTCTTGAGCGCATTGGCAGTCTCCTCCACCCCGTTCCCGGGGCGGGCGAAGTTCGCCATGCTGCGGCGGATATAATAAGCGATGATGTCGGGTACCGGCGTCCCCGCCTCCGCCATCGCGATCGCCGGTTCGAACAGAACCTTCCACGGCAGCTTGCCGTAGCGTTGGTGCATCGTCCACCAGCCGTCGACCGTTCCCGGCACCGAGACGGTGATCGCGCCCAGCGGCGGCAGCGAGCCGTTCTTCGCACGCCCGCGCACCGTTTCCAGCGACAGGCCGCGCGGGCTGGCGCCCGATCCGGCGAGGCCGACCACCTTCTTCTGCCGGGGATCCCAGATCATCGCATAGACGTCGCCGCCGATCCCGCTGGCGGTCGGCTCGAGCAGGCCGAGGCAGGCGTTCATCGCGATCGCCGCGTCGACCGCCGATCCGCCGCGCTTCAGCATGTCGATGCCGGCTTGCGTGGCGAGCGGATGCGCCGTCCCCGCCGCGCCGTTCAGGCCATAGACGGCGGTACGCGAGGCGAAGCTGGCGCCGACCGGCCGGTCGCCGGCATGGACATCGGGGCGGATGAAGCGATCCTCGCCCGGCTTCCAATATTTCGGCTGATCGCCCGCCTTCGCGGTGGCGGGCTGCGGCGCGCCGCCCTGCCCCGGCCCCTCGGTCCCCTGCGACTGACTGGGCGTCCCCTGCTGCGCCCGCGCGAGCGATGGAGCAAGGGCAAGCGCCGGCAGCGTGGCAACAAAGGTTCTACGTCGCATGGAAGGCTCCCCGTTTTCAGCACCTTGTCGCGACAAACGCCGGGCGCCGCAAGCAGCGGCCCCGACATCAGGGAACGAAAGGGGCCGCTCGGGCACTCCATCGGCGATGACCGTCACCGATCTGGCCACACGCACCTACAATCACAGCTTCCGGCTGGATCCGATCGTCCGCAGCCTGCTCGACACCGATTTCTACAAGCTGCTGATGCTTCAGCTGATCTGGTCGCGTCACGCGAACACGAACGTCACCTTCTCCTTGATCAACCGCACCCGCACCGTCCGGCTGGCGGAAGTAATCGATGAGGCGGAGCTTCGCGAACAGCTCGATCATGCGCGCACGCTCCGCTTTACCAAGAAGGAGCTGATCTGGCTCGCCGGCAACACCTTCTATGGCGTGGAGCGCATGTTCCGGCCCGATTTCATCGCCTGGCTCGCGCGCTATCGCCTGCCCGACTATGAGCTACGCCGCGTCGACGGCCAATTCGAGCTGAGCTTCACCGGCCCGTGGATGGACGTGACGCTGTGGGAGATACCGGCGCTGGCGATCGTCAACGAGCTGCGATCGCGCGCCGCGCTTCGCCATCGCGGCCGCTTCGCGCTCGACGTGCTGTACGCGCGTGCGAAGGCGCGGCTGTGGAGCAAGGTGGAACGGCTGCGTGACCTTCCCGAGCTTGCGCTGTCGGATTTCGGCACCCGCCGCCGCCACGGCTTCCTGTGGCAGCGCTGGTGCGTCGAGGCGTTGAAAGAGGGGCTTGGCGAGCGGCTGATCGGCACGTCCAACGTCCTACTCGCGATGGACGCCGACCTGGAGGCGATCGGCACCAATGCGCATGAACTGCCGATGGTCGCCGCAGCCGAGGCGGCGGACGATGCCGCGCTCGCCCACGCCCCCTACCGCGTGCTGGAGGAATGGCAGCGGGATTATGCCGGCAACCTGCTGATCGTCCTCCCCGACACTTATGGCACTGCGGCGTTCCTGCGCGACGCGCCCGATTGGGTCGCCGACTGGACCGGCTTTCGCCCCGACAGCCTGCCACCGATCGAGGCGGGAGAGCAGATCATCCGCTGGTGGCAGGACAAGGGCCGCGATCCGCGCGGCAAGCTGCTGATCTTCTCCGACGGGATGGATGTCGACAGTATCGCGGCGACGTACCGGCATTTCGACGGCCGGGTGCGGATGAGCTTCGGCTGGGGCACCAACCTGACCAACGATTTCCGCGGCTGCGATCCGGAGGGCGACGCGCCGCTCGCCCCCTTGTCGCTCGTTTGCAAGGTGACGCGCGTCAACGGCCGGTCGGCGGTCAAGCTGTCCGACAATCCGGCCAAGGCGACCGGCGACCCCGCCGAAATCGCCCGCTATTTGCGCGTGTTCGGCGAGGCCGGGCGGGTCGACCAGACGGTCAGGGTCTAACCGCGTGACGGGCGCGCCCGTGCCTCAGAAGCTTCGCGGCATCCCCAGCACATGTTCGCCGACGAAGCTCAGGATCAGGTTCGAACTGATCGGCGCGACCTGATACAATCGCGTCTCGCGGAACTTGCGCTCGACGTCATAATCCGCCGCAAAGCCGAAGCCGCCATGCGTCTGAAGGCAGGCATTGGCCGCCTTCCACGATGATTCCGCCGCCAGATGCTTGGCCATGTTCGCCTCCGCGCCGCACGGCTGATGCGCGTCGAACAACCGGCACGCCTCGTAGCGCATCAGGTCCGCCGCGCGGACCTCCATATAGGCCTGCGCGATCGGGAACTGAACGCCCTGGTTCTTGGCGATCGGCCGGTCGAACACGATCCGCTCCGACCCGTACTGCACCGCGCGTTCGACGAACCAATAGCCATCGCCGATGCACTCCGCCGCGATCAGCGCGCGTTCGGCGTTGAGCCCGTCGAGGATGTAGCGGAAACCCTTGCCCTCCTCGCCGATCAAACTGTCGGCAGGCAGCTCCAGATCGTCGAAGAACACCTCGTTGGTCTCGTGGTTGACCATATTGCGGATCGGCCGGATCTCCATGCCATTGCCGATTGCCGCCTGCAGGTCGACGAGGAAGATCGACAGGCCGTCGGCCTTCTTCTTCACCTCGTCGAGCGGGGTGGTGCGCGCGAGCAGGATCATCAGGTCGGAATGCTGGATCCGGCTGATCCACACCTTCTGCCCGTTGACGACATACTTGTCGCCGCGGCGCTCGGCGCGGGTCTTCAGCTCGGTGGTGTTGGTGCCGGTGGTCGGTTCGGTTACCGCCATGGATTGCAGGCGCAGCGCGCCGCTCGCGATCTCGGGCAGGAAGCGCTGCTTCTGCGCCACCGATCCGTGCCGCAGCAGCGTGTTCATATTGTACATCTGGCCGTGGCAGGCGCCCGAATTGCCGCCCGCGCGGTTGATCTCCTCCATGATGATCGACGCTTCGGTCAGGCCAAGCCCCGCGCCGCCATAGCTTTCGGGGATCAGCGCCGCCATCCAGCCCGCCTTGGTCAGCGCGTCGACGAACGCCTCGGGATAGGCGCGCTGGTCATCCACCTCGCGGAAATAGCTGTCGCCGAACTCGCGGACGAGCGCGCGCACGGCATCGCGGATTTCGGGGAAATCGTTGCGGGCGGCGGGGATCATGCACGGGCCTTTCTGGACGGCGGTGACGGTTTGTGGTCGAGCGCCGCGATCTCGGCGGCAAGCGCGACCAGTGCGGCGGCAAGGTCGGCGAACTCCGCCTCGCTGCGTGATCCGGCAAAGACGGACGCGGAGACGCACAGCGACTGCGCCTCATCCGGCAGGCACACCGCGATCGACGATATGCCGGCGTAGCTCAGCCCGTCGTCGACGCCGTAGCCCTGCGATACCGCCGCCGCGACCTGGGCAGCATAATCCTCAAAGGCCACCGCTCGCTGCCAGCGCACCGCCGCGAAACGCCGGGCCAGTTCCTCGCGGCCGACGCGCTGCGCGGCGGCAAGCGCACGGCCCACCGCGCCGCTGCCGATCGGCTGGCGCTGTCCCTCTTCCATATGGATCCGTGTCGCGGCGACGCTCTGGCCCAGTGCGACCAGTTGCAGCCGGTCCCGCCCGGTGACGCGCCACAAGCCGATCGGCGCGTGCCAGCTACGCGCCGCCCGCTCCAGCAATGGCCGTGCCCGCGCCACAAGCCGGGTCGACCGATCGAGGTCGCTCGCGGCGATTTCCGACCAGGGCGGCGACAGCGCGTACCGCTTGCCCTCGCCCAGCGACAGCACGCCCTCCCCCACCAGCGTGCGCAGCAGGCCAAGGCAGCTCGACGGGCTGATCCCGCAGCTTTGCGCCACTTCGGACAGCGTCAGCGCCCGGCCGTCCGCCAGCGCGCGCATGATGGCAAAGGCCTGAACGACCGAGGGGACTGGCGAACTCATCACCCGATGCATAAACTTCATTGGAGTGAAACCGCAATGCGCCATCTTGAAATAGCGTCCCCCGCGCCGTAACCCGTCGGCGATCAGTTTCAGGAGGTGGAGCATGGGCATTCTCGACGGAAAGGTCGTGGCTGTGACGGGTGCAGGCCGCGGCATCGGGCGTGAGATCGCCCTGTTGTGCGCGCGTGAGGGCGCCGCGGTGGTGATCAACGATCCGGGCGTCGGCGGCAGCGGCGAAGGCGGCGAGGCTGGTCCGGCGGAGCAGACCGCATCGGACATCGTCGCCGCTGGCGGCAAGGCGATCGCCAACCTCGCCAGCGTCGCCGATCCCGCGGCCGCGGCGACGATCGTCGAGGATGCGGTGAAGCAGTTCGGCCGCATCGATGCGGTGGTGAACAACGCCGGCATCCTGCGCGATTCGATCTGGCACAAGATGAGCCATGAGGATTGGCGCGCGGTGATCGACGTTCACCTGAACGGCGCATTCAACGTGTCCAAGGCCGCCACGCCCTATTTCCGCGAGCAGCAATCGGGCAGCTTCGTCCACTTCACCTCGACCAGCGGCCTCATCGGCAACATCGGCCAGGCGAATTATTCCGCGGCGAAGCTCGGCATAGTCGGCCTGTCGCAATCGATCGCGCTCGACATGGCACGCGCCGGCGTCCGGTCGAACTGCATCGCGCCGTTCGCGTGGAGCCGCATGACCGCCTCCATCCCGGCCGAAACGCCCGAGGCCAAGGAGCGCGTCGCCCGCCTCCAGACGATGAGCGCGGACAAGATCGCGCCGCTCGTCGCCTTCCTCGCATCCGACCTGTCGAAGGACGTCAGCAACCAGATCTTCGCGGTGCGCAAGAACGAGATCGTGCTCTTCTCCAAGCCGCGCCCGATCCGCTCGATGACCAAGCTTGAGGGCTGGTCGGCGCAGGCGATCGCGGATGAGCTGATCCCCTCCTTCCGCCCCAGCTTCGCGCGGGCCGACGAAGTGTCGGCCAACGTCTTCCCCTACGATCCGATCTGAGGACCATCATCATGTCCACCCTCAACCCCGCCCCGAACAGCGGCCCGAATCCCGGCATGGACGCCGAGACGTTCGACCAGTTCATCGACCAGCTGCGCCGCTATGTGCGCGACCGGCTGATCCCGGCCGAGAAGGAAATCCTCGAGACCGACCGCATCCCGGACGAGATCCTGAACGAGATGCGCGAGATGGGCCTGTTCGGCCTCACCATCCCCGAGGAATATGGCGGCGCGGGGATGAACACCTATCAATATACCCAGACAATCCGCGAGCTGGCCTATGCCATGCCGTGCTTCCGCTCGATCATCTCGATCACCATCGGCATGGTCAATTCGGCGCTGCGCAACGGCGGCACCGAGGAGCAGAAGGCCGAGTGGCTGCCCAAGATGGCGGCGGGCATGATCGTCTCCTTCGGCCTGACCGAGCCCGGTTCGGGCAGCGACAGCGCCGGCATGCAGACGATGGCGGTGCGTACCGGCAACGGCTGGGTGCTGAACGGTACGAAGCGCTACATCACCAATGCGCCCGACGCCGAGATGGCGGTCATCATGGCGCGCACGTCGAAAGAGGCGCTGCCCAAGAACGCGCACGTCTCCGCCTTCATCGTGCCGATGAACACGCCGGGCGTGACGGTCGGCAAGCCCGACAAGAAGATGGGCCAGGCCGGCACGCATATCGCCGACATCATCCTGGAGGACGTTCACCTTCCCGCCGACGCGCTGCTCGGGCTTGAGGAAGGCAAGGGCTTCGTCACCGCGATGAAGAGCCTCGACAACGGCCGTTTGTCGGTCGCTGCGGCCTCGATGGGCTATGCCCGCCGCGCGGTGGATTCGGCGCTTCGCTACGCCACCGAGCGCAAGGCGTTCGGCGAACCGATCGCCAATTTCCAGCTGATCCAGCAGATGCTCGCCGACAGCGATATCGAGATCTACGCGTCCGAGACGATGCTGGCCGATTGCGCCCGCCGCGTCGACGCTGGCGAGCCGGTGCTGCGCAAGGCAGCGGCGACCAAGGTCTTCGCCTCCGAAGCATGCGGCCGGATAGTCGATCGCGTGGTGCAGATCTATGGCGGCGCGGGCTATCTCGCCGAATATGACGCCGAGCGTTTCTTCCGCGATGCGCGCATCTACCGCATCTACGAGGGCACGACCCAGATCCTGCAGCTGCAGATCGCCAAGCACATGCTGCGCGAGTTCAACGCCGGAGTGAATTGAGATGTACAACCTCCTCCCCGGCCTGACCGTGATCGAGGCGTCGTCCTTCGTCGCCTCGCCCACCGCCGGGCTTTATCTGGCGCAGATGGGGGCGGAGGTTATCCGCGTGGACCAGATCGGCGGCGGGCCCGATTTCCGCCGCTGGCCGGTCACGGAAGGCGGCGATTCCCTCTATTGGGAAAATCTCAACCGCGCGAAGAAGAGCCTGGCGCTCGATCTCGGCCGGCCGGAGGGGCGCGAATTGCTCCAGGCGCTGGTCCGCGCGACCGGGCAGTTCGTCACCAACTTCCCGGTGAAGGGCTTCCTCGCGCATGAAACACTGGCGCAGGGGCGTCCCGATCTCATCACCGTACGCGTGATGGGCTGGCCGGACGGCAGCCCGGCGCTCGACTATACCGTCAACAATGCGGTCGGCTATCCAATGCTGACCGGGGCGGGACCCGACCCGGTCAACCACGTCCTCCCCGCCTGGGATCTTCTGACCGGCGCCTATGCCGCCTTCGCGATGATGGCCGCGCTGCGCCGCCGCGACACGACGGGCGAAGGTGGCGAGATCCGCATACCGCTGTCCGACGTCGCGATCGGCACGGCCGCCAATCTCGGCGGCATTGCCGAGGTGATGCACACCGGCACCGATCGCCCACGCCTCGGCAACACGGTCTTCGGCCTGTTCGGGCGCGATTTCACGACGCGCGACGGCAAGCGGACGATGATTGTCGTCGTCACGCATCGCCAATGGGCCAACCTCATCGCCGCGCTGAACCTCGGCGATGCAATCGCGCGGGTAGAGGCGGACCGCGGGGCCAGCTTTGCGCACGACGATGGCCTCCGCTTCACGCATCGCGACGCGCTGTTCCCGCTGTTCGAGGCCGCCATCGCCGCGCGCGACCATGATGATCTCGCCGCCGCTTTCGATGCGGGCGGCATCGTCCACTCTGCTTACGGCACCATGGCGGATGCGGTGCGTGATCCCCGGTTGGTCACCAACAACCCGATCTTCGGCACTACCGATGACCCCAGCGGCACGCGCTACCCCGCGGTCGGCGCCTTCGCGACGCTCCCCGCCGAGGATCGCCGCCCGCCCGCGCCCGCCCCGCGTAACGGCCAGCACAGCGAACAGATACTTGCCGAAACGCTCGGCCTCTCGTCCGGCGAAATCGCGCGCCTGTTCGACACGGGCATCGCCGCCACGACCAAGTAGAGGCCGCGACGGGGGCCGCCGTATCTCTGCGGTCGACCGGTCTTACCGTGTCGTAGCGCGAAAGACCGAAGCAACGCTGCGGTCCATTACGGATCTCGCGTTGACGGGATCTGGCGCAGAAACCAGCGCCCGCGATCGGCGGGCGCTGGTTCCTCCTTCACTTGCCGACGGTCGCCTCGGCCATCGCCGGCGCCGAATGAATGTCCGGCGCGCCGCCCATGTCGCCGCCCTTGGTGCGGCCAGCGCCCGGTCCGGCGCCAAGGTCCGCGCCCGTCGTCGGATCGGCCGTCGGATCGGACATGGTGCGCTCCGCCATCTTGGTGGCGACCTTCTTGTCCTTGGCGGGCAGCGTCACGCTGGCCGTGCCGTCGCCGCCATCGGCCGGCATCACCTGCTGCAGGTCGTCCACCCGCTCCCATTGATCACCGCTATTCCACGGCCCGGTGGTGTCGCCTTCCCCCTGCGAGGTGTTGACGTACATGTTGGCATATTTCTCCACGCCCGGCAGCTTGCCCGACGGGAAGTTGTTCTCGATCGCGTAGAGCGCCTTCTCGAACGATTTCTGGTGCGCCACTTCGCGCGTCATCAGGAAGCCTAGCGCATCCTTGATTCCGGGATCGTCGGTGATGTTGATCAGCCGCTCATAGACGATCTTCGCGCGCGCCTCGGCGGCAATGTTCGATCGCAGGTCGACGGTCGGCTCGCCGCGCGAATCCACATAGGCCGCAGTCCACGGTACGCCGGCGGAGTCGCACAGGGCGGGGCCGCCGCCGAACAGGATCGATTCCTTCGCGCTGGTCCCGGTCGAGCCGACCAGCTGGTACAGCTCGGCCTCCTTCATCTGCCCTTCGGCCAGCTGCGCCTTCACGCCCTTGGTCAGCATGGCGATGATCGACCCGATGATCTCGAGGTGGCTGAGTTCCTCCGTAGCGATGTCGAGCAGCATGTCCTTGCGGCCGGGATCATCCTCCGCCAGCCCCTGCGTGAAATAGCGCATCGCCGCGGCCAGCTCGCCATCGGCGCCGCCGAACTGCTCCATCATCAATGTTGCAAGTCGCGGGTTCGGCTCGGCGACGCGCACGGTGTATTGCAGGCGCTTGTTATGCATAAACATAGGTTAAACTCCGGCAAAGTAACGACTTTTCGCCCTGCCAGAGCGAACCAGCGACATAAGCGTTCCGCCGCGCTCAAAACATTCCGCAGCATCTATTCCGATCCTTTGCCATCCCTTCCTCCAGGGCATGGCGGCCTTGCGTGCACCAGCGGATGGGTCAATGGAGGTGGCCTATCTCCACAAGAAGAGTTGTTCGTGACCAAGCACTTCCTTCTCGCGCTCATCGCCACGTCCGCCCTCTCTGCCGCCCCCCTCGCAGCTCAGGAAAAATCCGACGCCAAGCAGCCCCCCGCCCGCTCTTATGCCGAGACGGTGAAGGCGGAGGCGGAGGCCGGCTGGGCCAAGGCGCCGGTGGAGGAAACCGAGACCCGCACGCGCGACAGCGTCACGATCAACGGCAAGCGGTACAATTACATCGCCTCCGCCGGCACGCTGACCACCCGCGACAATGAGGGGAAGCCGACCGCCTCGATGTTCTACACCGCCTATACGCTGGACGGGACGAAGCCGGGCACGAAGCGGCCGATCACCTTCCTGTTCAACGGCGGCCCCGGCTCGCCCTCCTTCTGGCTGCGCATGGGATCGTTCGCCCCGATCCGCATCCGCACCACCAATCCCGAATTCGTCCGCCCGGCGCCCTATGACGTCGGCCCCAACCCGGATTCGCTGCTCGACAAGACCGACCTCGTCTTCCTCGACGCGATCGGCTCGGGTTATTCGCGGCCGCTGGGGGATGCGAAGCCCGGCGATTTCTATGGGGTCGATGAGGACGTCGACGTCTTCGCGCGCGCGATCATGCGCTACGTCACCAAATACGGCCGCTGGATGAGCCCCAAGTTCATCCTGGGCGAAAGCTACGGCACGCTGCGCGCCGGGGCGCTGGCGTATCAGCTGCAGGATCGCGGCATGGCGCTGAACGGCGTGATGCTGCTCAGCTCGATCATGAACTACGGCTATCGCCAGCCGGGGCTGGACCAAGTCTATATCAACTACCTGCCCAGCTACGCCGCGACCGCCTGGTATCACAATCGCGTGCAGAACCGCCCCGCCGATGTCGCCACGATCGTCGCCCAGGCGCGCGCCTTTGCCACCGGGCCGTACATGGCCGCGCTCGCCAAGGGGCAGTTGATCTCCCCGCAGGAGCGCGATCAGGTGGCCGAGCAGATGAGCCAGCTGACCGGCCTCAGCGCCGATTTCATCAAGCGGGCGAACCTGCGCGTCGACCTGCCGCGCTTCCAGAAGGAGCTGCTGCGTGGCTCCAACCGCACCGTCGGCCGCTTCGATTCGCGCTACATGGGGATCGATACCGATGCCGTGGGCGAACGTCCGGAAACCGATGCCTCGTCAGACGCGGTGTCGGGGGCATATATCGCCTCGTTCCAGGACTATGTGCACTCGACGCTCGGCTACAAGACCGACCTGCCGTATCGCCTGTCGGCGCGCGACGGCGCCGGGTTCAAGTGGAACTGGGCGCACCGGGCACCGGGCGGCGGCTATGGCAGCCAGAACAATCCCAACACCGCGATCGATCTCGCCGCCGCGATGCGCACCAATCCCTATCTGAAAGTGCTGTCGCTGAACGGCTATTACGACATGGCGACGCCGTTCTTCGGCACCGAGAACGATCTCGGCCGGATGATGCTGGAACCCGCGCTTCAAGCCAACCTGAAGTACACTTATTATCCGGCGGGCCACATGACCTATCTGAACCCGGACGCGCTGCGCGACATGAAGCGTGATCTGGCGAGCTGGTATGACGAGGCGGTGAGCGACGCGCGCTCCTCCACCCCGCCGGTGCCAGTGTCGGGTCAGGCCGGCACGATGACCGGCAACACGCCGAACTGAACCTGCCGGATACCCGCTCGCCACATGGTGAGCGGGTATCCCGGCGGCGTCAGGCGGCCAGTTTCAACGCACCGACATAGCGGTCGCGCAACTCACGCTTCAGCACCTTGCCGATCGGGCCGCGCGGCAATTCCTCGACGATGCTCACGTCCGCCACGCGCTGCATCTTGCCGACGCGCGCGTTGATCCACTCCTTGATCGCACCCGCGTCAGCACCCGGGGCGACCACGAAGGCGACCGGCGTCTCGCCCCAGGTCTCGCTCGGCACGCCGACCACGCTCGCCTCCTGCACCTCCGGATGCGCTGCGACGACCGCCTCGATATCCGAGGGGTAGATGTTGAACCCGCCGGAAATGATCATGTCCTTCTTGCGGTCGACAATCGTCAGGAACCCGTCCTCGTCGATCCGCCCGATGTCGCCGGTGCGCTGCCATACGCTGCCGTCGGGCGCGATCCAGCGGCTGGCCGCGGTTTCCCCGGGCCGATTGTGATAGCCGATCATCATGCCGGCGGAGCGGGTGACGATCTCCCCCTGCTCGCCCGGCGCAACGTCGCGATCATCATCATCCAGCAGCCGCACCTCGCCCCCACCCGGCGCGATCCGGCCCACCGTGTGCAGCTTGTCGGGATGCTCATGCGCGAACAGAACGAAGCTCGCGCCCCCTTCGGTCATGCCATAATATTCGACCAGCCCGCCGGGCCAGCGATCCAGCATCTCGCGCTTCATCGCCGGCGCGAAGGGCGCCGAGGTGCAATATTTGACGCGAAACGCGCTAAGGTCGGTACGGTCGAAATCGGGATACGCCAGCAGCCGGGCGCACATCACCGGCACCAGCATGGCATGGGTTACGCGATGCCGTTCGGCCAGCGCCAGCCATCGGCCGGCGTCGAACTTGGTCATCAGCACGATCGTCCCGCCCGCGCCGATCGTCTGCACCAGCGCCGACAGCGTGGTGTTGGAATAAAGCGGCGTCGCCAGCAGCGTCACGGCATCGGGGCCGTACCCCCGTGCGCCGCCACTCTCCAGCATCCGCGCGCGATAGCGGAACGGCTGGACGATTCCCTTGGGTGTGCCGGTGGTGCCGGAGGAATAGATGATCGTCATCGGCGCATCGCCATCCACCGCGACCGGCGCCGCATCGTCCGCATCGGCCGCGCCGTCCTGCGCCAGCCACCGGTCGAACGGCTCGCCCAGCATCACGACCTCGGCTGAAACCTTGAACGGCAGCGCCTCGTCGGTGAACAGCAGCGTCGCGCCGGAATCGCGGATCATCGCCTGCTTGGCGCCATCCTCCGCCGACACGGGAATGGCCGCCAATACCATGCCGGCCCGCGCCGCCCCGACCATCAGCGCCAGATAGGCTGGCCCGTTCGCGGCCAGCACCGCAATCGTGTCCCCGGCGCTGGCGCCTGATCGACGAAGCGCGGCCGCAATCCGGGCACCCAGCCGGTTCATCTCGCCATAGGTCACCCGTGCGTCGTCGCTGATCAGCAGCACGTGATCGCGCGCGCCCGCCGCGCGCCGCGCAATCACGTTCGATAGGGTGGACAGATGTTCGTCGCTCACCGCAGCTTCCTCTCGCCTTTTTCCATCCGGTAAAACCACAGGCGCATTTCGGCTTGCGGCTCCCCTCCGCCTGTTTTAACGACCATAAAGACAAATTGGCAAGGGAGCGGATGCGCATGGCACGCTGCCCGCCCGATGTTGGGAGAGAGACGATGAACCGCGACGATCTGATGTTCCGCGACAATCTGCTTGAGGGTCATCGCATCCTGGTCACCGGCGGCGGCACTGGCCTTGGCAAAGTGATGGCGGAGGCGTTCCTGATCCTCGGCGCCGACGTATTCATTTGCGGGCGTCGTGGCAGCGTGCTCGATCAGACGGCCGATGAATTGATGAACGCGCATGGCGGCAAGATGGTCGGCCTCGCCTGCGACATTCGCGACGAAGCCGCGATCGAGGATATGCTTGACCGTATCTGGAACAATGGCGGCGCGCTCACCGGCCTCGTCAACAATGCCGCGGGCAATTTCGTCAGCCGCACCGAAGATCTCTCAATGCGCGGTTTCGACGCTATTTCCTCCATCGTGTTCCGCGGGTCGTTCGCGATGACGCTGGCTTGCGGCAAGCGCTGGATCGACCAGGGCGTCTCCGCCTCCGTGCTGTCGATCCTTGCCACCTGGGTGTGGAACGGCTCGGCCTTCACCGTGCCCAGCGCCATGTCGAAGGCGGGCGTCAACGTAATGTCGCAGAGCCTAGCGGTCGAATGGGCCGATCGCGGCATCCGTCTCAACTGCATCGCACCGGGCACCTTCCCGACCGAGGGCATGTCCGCCCGGCTGCGCCCGACCGATGGCGAGCAGGCGTTCCGCGACACGACTGATTACCCGATGGGTCGCGTCGGGCGGATGCCGGAACTGGCCAATCTCGCCGCCTTCCTCATGTCGCCGCAGGCGGAATATGTCAGCGGCCAGACGATCGCGATCGACGGCGCGCGTTATCTCGCGACCGGCGGCAACTTTTCCTCGATGCGGTCGTGGAGCGACGAACAATGGGCCGCGGCGCGCGATTCGATCCGCGCCACCACCGCGAAGGACAAGGCCGCACGAACCGCCTGACCATCGCGCCGCGCGCGATATTGCCGTGCCGCCGATTACTTTACGGCACGCGAAACTTTTACGCCAACGTTCAGGCTTTGCTTGAACAATCAGAAACCAGCACGTTAAATGGTGCACAAGCGATCGGCGACAGCCGGGCGCAGGACGGGAGTGGAAATCATGTTGCAGGGCATCCGGGTGGTCGAACTGGCCAGCTACGTTGCAGCGCCAGGCGCATGCGGGATCCTGGCCGACTGGGGCGCAGAGGTCATCAAGGTGGAGCCGCCAGCGGGCGATCCCTTCCGCCAGTTCTTCGGCTCGATCGGTCTCGAAAACACCGAAAACCGCGTGTTCGACAATGACAATCGCGGCAAGCGCTCGATCGCGCTCGACCTGACGAATGCGGAGGATGCCGAGGTGCTGCGCCGCCTCGTCGCGACCGCCGATGTCTTCGTCACCAACACCCGCCCCGCCAGCCTGGAACGGCTCGGCATCGGCTGGGAGCAGCTGAAGGCGATCAAGCCGGACCTGATCTTCGCCAATTTCACCGGCTATGGCAGCGAGGGTGCTGAGGCGGACAAGCCGGGCTTCGACATCACCGCCTTCTGGGCGCGCTCCGGCCTCTGCTCGCTTACCACGGTGAAGAACGGCGATCCGGCGCAACTGCGCACTGGCATCGGCGATCACATGGCCGCAATGGGCCTGGTCGCCGGGATCATGGGGGCGCTGTTCCACCGCGCGCGCACGGGCGAGGGGCAGAAACTGGAAACCTCGCTGCTGCGCATGGGCATCTACGCCGCCTCCTGCGAACATGCGATCCAGCTTCAGATGAACAAGCTCGCCTCGACGAAGTCGCGGCCGGAGGCGGTCAATCCGCTCAACAATTTCTTCAAGACCGCGGACGGCCAGTGGTTCGTCATGGTGCCACGCCAGGGGTCGGGCGACTGGCCGCGCATCGCCCGCGCGATCGGCCGCCCGGAATTGCTGGAGGACACGCGCTTCACCGGCGTGCGCGATCGCCGCAGCAATGGGCCCGCGCTGGTCGGCATTCTCGATGAGGCATTCGGCGCGATGACCTGGCCCGAGGTTCAGGTCGCGCTGGAAGCGGAGAAGGTGATCTTCGGGCCGGTGCAGAGCGTGGCGCAGGCCACCCGTGATCCGCAGGCGCTCGCCGCCGGCTGCTATGTCGACGTCGCCGGGCCGCAGGGCGAGATCCGCCTCCCCGCCACGCCGATCGATTTCGAATCCCACCGCCCGTCCGCGCGGCTCGCGCCTGCACTGGATGCCGATGGCAATGCAATCCGGGAAGAACTCGGTATCGAGACCGCCAAGACGGCGGCATAACGGTCGTAAAGGCCGAACAAGGGGACAGAATGGCGAAAGCGGTCGAAAGTAGTAGCCCGGGGGCACATAATGGGCGGAGCGAAGGACCGGCGCGGGAGGTGTTGCTACAGGCCGCCAGCGACCTGATGATCGAACTAGGCACGCCGGAAGTATCGCTCCACGCCATTGCACGGCGCGCCGGCGTCACCGCCCCGCTCGTCAAATATTATTTCGGCAGCAAGGAGGGGCTGCTGGTGGCGCTGGTCGAACGCGACACGTCGCGCTCGCTGGCGCAGCTCGACGGGCTGAACGCGATGGCGATCGATCCGCTGGCGAAGCTGAAGATCCACATCGCCGGCATCGTGCGCACCTACAGCCGCTACCCCTATCTCGTCGGGCTCCTGAACCACCTGCTGCGCGAATCCCGCACGGAGGGGTCGGACCAGATCAAGGCCAATTTCGTGATCCCGCTGATCGACGCGCAGCGGCGGATCATCGAGGAAGGCGTGGCGGCCGGGCAGTTCCGCCCGATCGACCCGGACAAGCTCTACTTCATCATCGTCGGCGCCTGCCAATATCTGTTCTCCTCACGCGTCGCCTTTACGGAGATCATGGACGGCAAGCTCAGCGACGAGGCGTTCGCGCATGATTTCCCGTCCGCGGTGCTCGACGTGATCCTGAACGGGCTTCGCGCCTGATCCCTGGGGGTTGATCGCGGGGCGTTGATCGCGGGGCGCAGGTCACGGCCAGCTCTCCGCGATTGACCCGTCGGCGCCGCGCCGCTAGACGCCGCACCGCGGCGACCACGTTCCCGCCCCGCCAAGGGTGTCAAGTCCGGGACGGCCCGGCAGTCCTGAATGGAGGCTGCTGTGGCGTGGATCTATCTTGTTGTTGCCGGTATTCTCGAAGTGGTCTGGAGCTTCTTCATGAAGCAGTCCGACGGCTTCACCAAATGGCAGCCGACGCTGATCACCTTCGCGACCATGTTCGTCAGCTTCGGCCTGTTGTCGCTGTCGATGCGCACCCTGCCGCTTGGCACCGCTTATTCGATCTGGACCGGGATCGGTGCGGTTGGCGCCTTTGTCGCGGGCGTGCTGCTGCTCGGCGAACAGGCCAGCCCGATGCGCATCCTGGCCGCCGCGATGATCGTCGGCGGCCTTGTCCTGATGAAATTGTCCTCCCCCGCCTGACACCTGCCTGGCTGCCGCTTGATCGCGGCGGCGCGGGACTTCATCCTCTCGCCCGTCGATCGCGAACGGTTGGAGGCCCCGATGAAGGTTCATCGCTACGCGCTGGATGTCGAATGGACCGGCAATCGCGGGGAAGGCACCCGGACGATCGCTGGCTACAGCCGCGATCATCGCATCACTGTGCCCGGCAAGCCGCCGATCCATGGCTCCTCCGACCCCGCCTTTCGCGGCGATCCGACACGCTGGAACCCGGAGGAGCTGCTGCTCGCCTCGATCTGCGCCTGTCACAAGCTCTGGTACCTTGGCCTGTGCGCGCAGGCGGGGGTCACCGTGCTCGCCTATCGCGATGGCGCGGAAGGGGTCATGGAAGAGGAGCCGGACGGCGCGGGGCAGTTCACCGCGGTAACGCTCTCCCCGACCGTGACGATCACCGCGAGTTCGGACCCGGCCCTGGCGGCCGCGCTGCACGAACGCGCCCATGCCATGTGCTTCATCGCCCGGTCTGTCGCTTTCCCGATCCACCACACGCCCGTCATCGAAGTGGCGCCCGCGACCTAGCCGCTGCCTGCGGGGCACCCCGATTGCTTTTTGCGGAACAAACCATGTATCTCTGCCCGTCCATCGATAGGCCTACGCCGAATGTCGCGATCAGAAGAGCTTAGCCGCGAGCAATTGCTCGACCGACAGACATTCCAGCTTCGGCTGCTGGATCAGTTGCACGACCTGAGCGATCCCCAGCAGATCGTGGCGACGGCCTTCGCCGCGCTGGGCCAGAAGCTGGGCGTGGGCCGCTGCGGCTATGCGACGGTGTGCGATGACGGCGCGACGCTTCAGATCGAGGCCGACTGGTCCCCCGCCCTCCCGGAACTCATGGGCCGGATACCGGGCGCGAAGCTGATCAGTGCGCCGTCGCTGGCGCTGCTGCGCGCTGGCGAGACGCTGATCATTCCCGAAGTCACCGCCGACCCGCAATCCGAGGGTGACGTCCCCGGTGGCGCCCAGGCGATGATCGTCTTCCCGCTGCTTCGCTACGGCAGGCTCGACGCGGTGGTGTATGTGCAGGAGCCTTCGCCCCGCGCCTGGACCGCGCAGGAGGTGACGCTGGTGCAGGATGTCGCGCTGCGCGTGCGTGACGCCTTCGACCGCGCGCGTGCGGAGGGGCAGCTGCGCGCCAGCGAGCAACGCTATCGCGAATTGTTCAACGCGATCGACATCGGCTTTTGCGTCATCAAGGTGCGCTTCGATCCCGATGGCCGGGCCAGCGATTATTGCATTCTCGAGGTGAACGATGCGTTCGCCGCGCAGACCGGCATTGCCGATGCACGTGGCCGCTGGATGCGCGACATCGCGCCCGATCACGAACAGCATTGGTTCGACCTATACGGCCGGATCGCCAAGACCGGCATTCCCGAGCAGGTGGAACTGCCCGCCACGACCCGCGACGGGCGCTGGCTGATGGTGAACGCCTACCCGCTCGACGCGCCCGAGGAGCATCATGTCGCGGTGCTCTTTTCCGACCTCACCCTGCGCAAGCGCACCGAACGCGCGCTGGAACGCAGCCGGGAGGAACTGGAGGCCGCCGCCGCCGCCGCTGATCTCGGCCGCTATGATTATCGGCCGCGCGAAGGACGCCTGACATGGGATGATCGCTGCCGCGCCTTGTTCGGCCTCTCGCCCGGCGTCCCGGTCAGCTACGACGGATCCTTCATGGCCGGCGTCCACCCGGATGATCTGGCGGGGGCGGTCGCCGCGGTGAACGCCGCGCTCGACCCCGCCGGGCCGGGCCGGTTCGCGGCGGAATATCGCACGATCGGCATCGAGGATGGCGTGCTGCGCTACGTCAGCGCGCATGGCCTCGCCTTCTTCGAAAATGGCGTTGCCACCCGCCTCATCGGCACGGTGCAGGACGTGACCCGCGACCGCGAGGCGACCGCCGCGCTGCGCGAGGTGAGCGAACGCCTGCGCCTCGCCAGCCGGGCGACCAACGACGCGATCTGGGACTGGGATCTGCGAACCGATCACGTGACCTGGAACGAGGCGCTGCACGCGGTCTACGGCCACCCGCCGTCAGAAACGGAGGAGACCAGCCAGTGGTGGCTGGACCACATTCATCCCGACGACCGCGCCCGGGTCTATGCCAGCATCCATCTGGTGATCGACAGCCAGGGCACCGACTGGTCGGACGAATATCGCTTCCAGCGGCAGGATGGCAGCTACGCCGACGTGCTCGACCGCGGCTATCTGATCCGCGACGGCGATGGCGCGCCGATCCGCATGGTCGGCGCGCTCCTCGACGTGACGGCGCGCAAGGCGACCGAGCGCCTGTTGGAGCAGGAACACCAGCGGCTCGTGCACGAGATCGAGGAGACCACGGCGGAGCGTGACCGCGCAGAGGAGGCGCTGCGCCAGTCGCAGAAGATGGAGGCGGTCGGCCAACTCACCGGCGGCCTGGCGCATGATTTCAACAATCTGCTGACCGGCATTTCGGGCGCGCTGGAGATGATGCAGGTGCGCATCACGCAGGGCCGGGTTGCGGAGCTGGAGAAATATTCCGTCGCCGCGCAGGGTGCGGTGCGCCGCGCCGCGGCGCTCACCCACCGGCTGCTCGCCTTTTCGCGCCGGCAGACGCTCGATCCCCGCCCGACCGACGTCAACCGGCTGATCTTCGATGTCGAGGAACTGATCCGCCGCACGGTCGGCCCGCATGTCGAGGTTGAAACCGCCGGCAAGACCGGCCTGTGGACGACCTTGGTCGATCCGAACCAGCTCGAAAACGCGATCATCAACCTGTGCATCAATGCGCGGGACGCCATGCCCGACGGCGGGCGTATCACGATCGAGACCGCCAATTGCCGCCTCGACGATCGTGACGCACGGGAGCGTGATCTCGCGCCGGGCGAATATGTGTCCATTTCGGTCACGGATACCGGCACCGGCATGCCGCCCGATGTCGTGTCACGCGCTTTTGACCCCTTCTTCACCACGAAGCCGATCGGCGAGGGAACGGGCCTTGGCCTGTCGATGATCTACGGTTTCGCGCGCCAGTCGGGCGGCCATGTCCGGATCGACACCGAACTGGGCGCGGGCACAACGATGTGCATCTACCTGCCGCGCCATATGGAGGCGCCGGATGTGGAGGCGGCGCAGGCCGGAACCGGATCGTCGATGCTGGAACAGGATGCGCAGGCGGATGCCGGCTGCATCCTCGTCGTCGATGACGAACCCACCGTGCGCATGCTGGTCGTCGAGGTGGCCGAGGATCTCGGCTATGACGTGCTGGAGGCGTTCGACGGCCAGAGCGCGATGCGCATCCTGCAGGCGCATCCGGGCATCGACCTGCTGATCACCGATGTCGGGCTGCCCGGCGGCATGAACGGGCGCCAGATCGCCGACGCGGCGCTCAGCCTGCGGCCCACGCTGAGGGTGTTGTTCATCACCGGCTATGCCGAAAATGCCGTGATCGGCAGCGATCAGCTCGCGCCCAACATGGCGCTGGTGACGAAGCCATTCGCGATGGATGCGCTCGCCGCGCGGATCCGCGAGATCATGGACTGATCACCCGCCGACGCGCACGCGGGCAGCATCGCCGCGCGTCGGCCGGGATTGCCGTCAATCCTTCTTGGCGGTCAGATGCTTGCTGAGATGCTTGTTCATCTCGAACATGCTCGCCGATTTCTTGCCGAAGATCTTCTCCAGCTTGTCGTCGGCGTTGATCTGCCGCCGGTCCTTGGCGTCCTGCAGGTCATTCTTCTTGATATAGTCCCAGACCTTGCTGACCACTTCGCTGCGCGGCAGGTCGGTCTTGCCGACGATCTCGGCCAGTTCGGCGGACGGGGTCACGGGCGCGGTGATGCCGCCGCGCGCGCCGCCGGCCGACTTCCCGGTCGACTTGACCTTCTTCTCGGCCGCCTTGGTTTCGTCCTTGCCGCGTTTTTCCGCCGTACGGGCCATGATATTCATCCTCCTCTGCCACCCACCGCGCACTGGGCGGCGGAGCCACCGTCCTTAAGCGCCATCGCCCTTCATGGTTCCCTGTCGCTGGCGAGCGGCAGCCCCGGCGTGGCTGGCGGGCGGCAGGACGATGCGCATCCTCGCTGCGGTCGCGGGAACGCCGCGCCGCGCCGCCCGTTCGGTGAACCTCACTACAGCGGATGCAACCACCCGGCATGCGCCCCCGATCCGAAGCGGAGATTGCCGTAATGACTCCGCGCGCCGACGTGCCCGCCCCGACGCTCAGCATCGCGGAGGCGAGCGCGGCGGTGGCGGAGCTTCTGGCCGACGCGAACGTCATCGTCGCCGTCGCCGACGAGACTCGCGCGCTGGCGTTGACGCGGATGGTCGCGGCGCTCGTCCCGGATGCGACCACCATGTTCTGCCCCGGCAGTGACGCGCTCCCCGGCGACAATGCCCCTGCCTCCCCCGCCAATGTCGGGCAGCGCGTGTCCGCGCTCCGTGCCATACGCCGCGCGCTGGAGGCGGAGGCGCCCGGCCGGATCGCGCTGATCACGTCGGGCGAGGCGCTCGCCCGCGCCTATCCGGCGCCTGCCGCCTTCGACGCCGAGCCCCCTTCCGTCGCCGTGGGTCAGCCATGCGATCTGGCGCAGTTGCACGACGACCTGCTGTCGCTCGGCTATGTCGCCGACGAACGCGTCGACGAGCCTGGCGAAGTCGCGCTGCGCGGCCAGGTGCTCGATGTCTTTCCCGCCGACAGCGACCTGCCGCTCAGGATCGAGGTCGTCGACGGCGTGATCGCCGGCATCCGCGGCTACGACCCGGCGGACCAGCGCAGCACCGACGAAATGGAACGCCACGAACTCGGCCGCGTGATGGAGCCGCCGCTCGACGGCGATCGCACGACGCTGCTCGATCACCTTCCCGGCGCGCTGGTGGTCGTCACCGCCGCGGCCGACGAGCGTCGCCGCCGCCTGCTGCTGCTCAGCGCGGATACGGCCAAGCGCGGCAGCCGCCGTGCTCCCGCCGACATGATCGCCGATGCCGCCTGGCAGAAGGCGCTGGCCGCCCGCGACGCTGCATCGCTCGACCGCGCCGGCGAGCCCCCCGCCCGCTTCGTCGAACAGCGCGCGCCGCTCGCCGCCTTCGCCCGCGCCGCGCAGGCCGCCATTGCCGACGGCGAGCGCGTCGTCCTCATCGGTGGCGAGCGGGACGTTCGTTTCCTCACCCGCCGCATCGAACAGCGGCTGAAGCTGACGGCCGAGGCGGTGGCGGATTGGGCCGGGGTCGGCGCCGCCGCGCCGGGCACCCTGCTGACCCTCACCGGCCCCGCCGACCAGGGCTTCCGCCGCGACGGCGTGCTCGCCATCGCCGCCGCCGACCTGATCGGCAGCCGGGCGGAGCGCGAGGACGGCAGCGCGCACCGCGTCGACCTGTCGCTGGTCCACAGCGCCGAGATCCGCGTCGGCGACACCGTCATCCATGAGGATCACGGCATCGGCGTCGTCGACGGGATCGAGCCGCTGCCCGCCGGCGAGGGGGTCGGCGGCGACACGATCAAGCTCATCTACGCCAAGGACGCCGTCCGCCTCGTTCCCGTCGCGGAGGCTGACCGCCTGTGGCGCTACGGCGCGGAGGACGACGCCGTCACGCTCGACACGCTCGACGGAAAGAGCTGGCACGACCGCCGCGGAGAGATTGCGGCCGCCATCGCCGAAACCGCGCGCGGGCTGACCGAACTCGCGGAGAAGCGCGCCACCCGCACCGCCCCCGTGCTTGATCCCCCCGTCGCCGCCTATGAGCGGTTCGCCGCGGGCTTCCCCTTTTCCGAAACACCCGATCAGCTCGCCGCGATCGAGGCGGTACGCAACGACCTTTCCTCCGGCCGCCCGATGGACCGGCTGGTCATCGGCGACGTCGGCTTCGGCAAGACGGAGGTCGCGTTGCGCGCCGCCGCGCTCGCCGCGCTCGCCGGCAAGCAGGTGGCGATCGCCGCCCCCACCACCGTTCTCGCGCGCCAGCACCTCGAAAGCTTCACGGCACGGTTCGAAGGCACCGACGTGGTCGTCGCCGGCCTGTCGCGCCTCACCAGCGCGGCCGACAAGCGCCGCGTGAAGGCGGGGCTCGCCGACGGCAGTATCCATATCGTCATCGGCACCGGCGCGGTCGCCGGCAAGGGCGTCGCCTACAAGGATCTCGCGCTCGTCATTATCGACGAGGAACAGCGTTTCGGCACCGCCGACAAGAACAAGCTACAGGCATTATCCGCCGGGCATGTGCTGACGCTGTCCGCCACCCCCATCCCGCGCACGCTTCAGGCGGCGCTCGTCGGCCTGCGGCAATTGTCCGTCATTGCGACGCCCCCCGCGCGGCGCCAGCCGATCCGCACCGCCGTCTCCGCCTTCGCGCCCGAGACATTGCGCGCCGCGCTGCTGCGTGAGCGCGCGCGCGGCGGCCAGAGCTTCGTCGTGGTCCCGCGCATCGCCGACATGGCCCCGCTCGCGGAGAAGCTCGCCACGCTCGTTCCCGAGCTCGAGATCCTGCACGCGCATGGCAAGATGCCGGCCGCCGACATCGACGACACGATGGTCCGCTTCGGCCATGGCGACGGCGACGTGCTGCTCGCCACCAACATCATCGAGGCCGGGCTGGACGTGCCGCGCGCCAACACCATGGCGATCATCCACGCCGACCGGTTCGGCCTGTCGCAGCTTCACCAGTTGCGCGGCCGCGTCGGGCGCGGGCACCGCCGCGGTCAGGTGCTGCTGTTCACCGAGGCTGACGATGCGATCGCCCCGCGCACGCTGAAGCGGCTGCGCACGCTGGAGGCGTTCGACCGGCTTGGCGCTGGCTTCGCGATCAGCGCGCGCGATCTCGACATGCGCGGCGCTGGCGACCTGCTCGGCGACACGCAGGCCGGGCACATGCGGCTGATCGGCGTCGAACTCTACCAGCAGTTGCTCGAGGACGCGCTGCGCACCGCGCGCGGCGAGACGGTGGAGCGATGGACGCCGGACCTTCGCCTCGGCATCGACGGCCGCCTGCCTGCCGAGTGGATCCCTGACGAGGATCTGCGCATCTCGCTCTACGCGCGCCTCGGCCGGCTGCGCAGCGATGCCGATCTCGACGCCTTCGAGGCGGAGTTGGAGGACCGCTTCGGCGAATTGCCGGAGGAAGCGGCGCTGCTCCTGTCGATTGCCCGGGTGCGGGAGCGCGCTCGCGCACTGGGCATCGCCCGGATCGACGCTGGCCCAGCCGCCATCGCCCTCACCCCCCGACGCGACGCACCGCCCGCGCTGGGCGAGATCGACGGCCTTGTCGAAAAGGATGGCCGCCTCCTCCTCAAGGAGCCGCATGAGGATGCGGCCGAGCGGCTGGAGCGGCTGGCGGCCCTGCTCGCCTGACCGCTGGCGAGGCGGCCGGTCCGGCGATCAGGCGGCGGCGGCGCGCGTCGGCCGCCGCCGGTCGAGCAGCAGCGACACCGCCCAGATCGCCAGCCCGCCCAGCGCCAGCGCCATCCCGACCCACCCGGTCGAGGTCCAGCCAAGCCCCGCGCTGATCGCCATCCCGCCCAGCCACGGCCCCAGCGCATTGGCGACGTTGAACGCGCTGTGGTTGAGCGCGGCGGCCAGCATCTGCGCCTCGCCCGCCACGTCCATCAGCCGCGTCTGGAGCACGCTGCCCAGCCCGCCGCCCATGCCGATCAGCACCACCACCCCCAAGATTGACCAGCTCTGCTGCGCCGCCATCGGATAGAGCGACAGCGACAAGGCGCTGAACGCCAGCGTCAGCCCCGCGGTGGTCATCAGCGCGCGGTCCGCGCCCCAGGCGCACAGGATCGTGCCCAGCGTCATGCCGACGCCAAACAGCGCCAGCGCCACCGGGATCAGCCCCGGCGCCCCCGTGACCGCGGTCATGGTGGAGGCAAGGTAGGTATAGACGCAGAACAACCCGCCAAAGCCGATCGCCCCGGTGGCGAGCGTCAACCACACCCGCCCGTTGCGCAGCGCGCCCAGCTCCCGCATCGGATTGGCCGTACGATCGGCCGGGGTGCGCGGCGCAAAGGCGAACAGCATCACCGCGGTCGCCACCGCCAGCAGCGCGACGATGCCGAAGCCCCAGCGCCAGCCGAGCGCCTGACCGACTACATTGGCGAAGGGCACGCCAGCGACGGTCGCCAGCGTCAGCCCCAGCATCATGCGCGATATCGCCTGGCTGCGCCGCTCGTGCGGCACCATGCCGGCAGCGACCAGCGCGCCGACCCCGAAAAAGGCGCCATGCGGCAATCCGCTGAGGAAACGGAACACCAGCATCCAGCCAAGGTCGGGCGCCAGCGCCGACAGCCCGTTGGCCAGCGCGAAGAAGCTCATCAGCGCGATCAGCAAGGTACGCCGCGCCATGCGCGCGCCCAGCACCGCCAGCAGCGGCGCACCGACGACAACGCCCAGCGCATATGTGCTGATGACATGCCCCGCCGTCGGCTCGTCGATCCCCAGCCCGCCGGCGAGCTGCGGCAGCAGGCTCATCGAGGCGAATTCGGTGGTGCCGATTGCGAAGCCGCCCATCGCGAGCGCCAGCAACGCCATGGGAACGTTGACGTGATGCCCGGCGGCGGCATTGGCAGGATGCGACATCCTCAGGCCCCGCACGCGGCGCAATGGCAAATGGCAATGGACACGCGGGCCCGTGACGGCGGCTGCATGCTGTTCTCCGATGGGGATGTTGGCCGGGCTTCGCCAGGCGTCGGGCACTTCACCGTGCGTCTGCCGCCCGATTATCGTCATGCTGCACTGCAAAATCAACGCCGCCTGCCGGATCGCCATGGCTCAAGCCGCCTCGGCAATTCCCCGCGCCTGTGGAACGCTCGCCTGTCCAACCGGTTCGTCTGACACACAGGGATGGGATTGATGACGCAGGCGACGATCGATGGGGATGGGCACCGGCAGCCGACCGGACAGGATCACGGACATGCAGCAACGCGTCCCTGGGCGATCCCCGCGGGCGGCTGGAAAGACGTTGCGCTGCGCAGCTGGAAGGAATCCGGGCAGGACAATATCAGCCTGATCGCGTCGGGCGTCGCCTTCTGCGCCATCCTCGCCATGGTGCCGATGCTGGGCGCGGTGGTGCTCAGTTACGGTCTGATCGCGACCCCCGACACTGTGCTCGCCAATGTCCGCTCGCTCACCTCGGTCATGCCGGCCGAGGCTGCCCGGCTGATCGGCGAGCAGCTTGCCAATATCGTCAGCACGTCGGACGGGAAAAAGGGCTTTGGCCTCCTCATCGCGCTGGCGATCGCGCTCTACGGCGCCATGAAGGGCGCGACCGCGATCATCACCGCGCTCAACGTCGCTTATGATGAGGAGGAGACGCGCGGCTTCATCCACCTCAACCTCGTGGCGCTCGGCATCACTGCCTGCGCCGTGCTGGTCGCGGTGCTCGCCATCTTCTCGATCACCGCCATGGCGGCTGTCGAGACGCTATTTCCCGAGCTTCCCGCCCCGCTCGCCTTCCTCGCACGGCTGATACCCTATCTGCTGATGGCGGTGGTCGGCTCGGCAGCCGCCGCCAGCCTGTATCGGTTCGCGCCCAACCGCAGCCACGCGCGCTGGGTCTGGCTCACACCGGGCTCGGTCCTCGCCGCCTTGTGCTGGGTGCTGATGACCTTTGGCTTTGGCATCTATGTCGCGAATTTCGGCAGCTATGACGCAACCTATGGCTCGCTCGGCGCCGCGGTGGTGACGCTCACCTGGCTGTATCTGTCGGCCTATGTCCTGCTGCTCGGCGCGGAGTTCAATTGCGAGCTTGAACGCCAGACGGCGCGCGACACCACCACTGGCCCGGAACAGCCGCTCGGCAGCCGCGGCGCGTTCGCTGCCGATACGGTGGCCGAGGGGCCGGAGGCGCAATCCGCCCCCGGGCTCGCCGCCCACCAGCAGCCCGCGCCCCCTTCCGCCGCAGCGAAGCCGGCCCGCGCCGCCCCACCCGCGCCGGGGATGCGCCAGAGCCTCCTCGCGGCGGAGGGCACCAATCGCGCCTTGCGCATCGCGCGGGTTGGAAAGGCCGGTCTTCTCCCCACCGCGCTTGCCACTTGCGGCCTCGCGCTGATCGGGCGGCGTGACAAGGCGGCACTGGGCGTCACGCTTCTCGCCACGTCGGGCGGGTTGCGCTGGATCACGCGACCCAAGGCAAAGCCGGCCGCGCGGGGCAGCGCACGACGCTGACCCCGCCGGCTGATCCCGCCGGGCTCAGGCCTTGCGCAATTCCTCGGGCTTGTGGATCGCCTCCTTGCCCGACTTGTCGCTCTTCACGCGATATTGCGGGTCCTTTTTGGTCGCCTTGGCGACATGCCCACCGGCTTTGGCGGTCGATGTCTCCTTGCGCACGACCTTGCCGTGCGTCTCGCCCTGCGGCGTGTCCCATTTCACGTGATCGCCGGACGTGAAGGTCTTGTCGGTCATGCGCCGCTCCTTGGCAGTGATGAGCGGCAAACGCGCCGCCCGGCATCCGTCTCCCGCATGCGTGCGGGCGCTGCGCCGTTTTCAAAGGCCGTGAACCGAATGCCTGACCAAAGGTTCTCCCCTGCGACCGGGGCGCCCGCCCCCTTTGCCCGATCGAGGAGTGCGTCGACCATGGATCAAACCGCGACATTGGACCGCACCATCGCCCGAAAGGTCGCCGCCCGGCCGATCGGCACCGTCTCGATCCACCTGACGATCAACGGCACGCCGCATGATCTGGCGGTCGAACCCTGGACGACGCTGCTCGATCTGGTGCGCGAAACGCTCGCCCTGACCGGCTCCAAAAAGGGCTGCGACCACGGCCAGTGCGGCGCCTGCACCATGCTGGTCGACGGCAAACGGATCAATTCCTGCCTCAAGCTCGCCGTCACCCTCGACGGCAGCGAGATCACCACGATCGAGGGCATGGGCAGCGCCGACAGCCTCCACCCGCTGCAGGCCGCCTTTATCGAGCGGGACGCCTTCCAGTGCGGCTATTGCACCCCGGGCCAGATCTGTTCGGCGCAGGGCCTCATCAACGAAGGGCAGGCGCGCAGCCGCGACGATGTGCGCGAATTGATGAGCGGCAACATCTGCCGCTGCGGCGCCTACACCAACATCGCCGACGCGGTGCTCGACGTGCTCGGGCAGGAGAAGCAGGCATGATCCGCTTCGACTATGCCCGGCCCACGGCGGTCGCGGAGGCGGTGCGCGCCGCGGGGGACCAGCACGCCGCGTTCCTCGCCGGCGGCACCAACCTCGTCGATCTGATGAAGGAGAATGTCGCCCGGCCGCTCCACGTCATCGACATCAATCGCCTGCCGCTGGATCAGATCGAGGAACGGGAGGACGGCGGCCTGCGCCTCGGCGCGCTCGTCACCAATGCCGACACCGCCTACGACCTGCGCGTGCGACAGCATTATCCCCTGCTGTCCTCCGCGATCCTCGCCGGCGCCTCGCCGCAGTTGCGCAACGCCGCCACCAATGGCGGCAACCTCAACCAGCGCACCCGCTGCTATTATTTCTACGACGTCGACACGCCCTGCAACAAACGCAACCCCGGCGAGGGCTGCGGCGCGATTGGCGGGGTGAACCGGATCCACGCGATCCTCGGCGCCAGCCCGCAGTGCATCGCCACCCACCCCTCCGACATGTGCGTCGCGCTCGCCGCGCTGGAGGCGCAGGTACAGGTGACCGGCCCCGACGGCAGCCGCACCATCCCCTTCGCCGACTACCACCGCCTGCCCGACGATGAGCCGTGGCGCGACAACACGCTACGCCCCGGCGAACTGGTGACTGCGATCGACCTTCCGGCCGAGCGCTTCACGCACAATTACACCTACCTCAAGCTGCGCGATCGCCTGTCCTACGCCTTTGCGCTCGTCTCGGTCGCGGTGGCGATGCGGCTGGAGGACAATGGCCGCATCGGCGACGTGCGCATCGCGCTCGGCGGCGTCGCGCACAAGCCCTGGCGCCGGCGCGAGGCGGAAGAGGCGATCCGCAATGAGCCGCCGGGCGAAAAGGCGTTCGACACCGCAGCCCGCGCATTGCTCGCCGGCGCCCGCGGCCAGGGCGACAATGACTTCAAGATCGATCTCGCCCGCCGTGCGATCATGCGCGCGCTCGCCCAGGCCGCGGCCGGCACGCCGCAGTCGCAGATCGACAAGCGCATCGCCTGAGGAGCCGATACGATGACCAGCAACGCATCCCCCGCTCCCGCCGCCCCGGTCGGCATCGGCACCGCCCTGTCGCGCGTCGACGGCCTCGCCAAGGTGACCGGCACGGCCAAATATGCAGCCGAATATCACGTCCCCGGCCTGCTCTACGGCGTTGCCGTCTCGTCGCGCATCGCCAAGGGGCGGATCACCGCGATCGACGAGGAGGCGGCACGCGCCGTCCCCGGCGTGGTCGACATCATCACCCACAATAACCGCCCCAGACAGGCATGGCTCGACCGCAACTGGAAGGATGAACTCGCCATTCCGGGCGACCCGTTCAAGGCGCTGCACGATGCCGAAATCCTCTTCGCCGGCCAGCCGATCGCCGTGGTCGTCGCGGAAAGCTTCGAGGCGGCGCGATATGCCGCCAGCCTCGTCGACGTCTCCTACGAGGAACAGGCGCACAACGTGGATTTCGAGGCCTCGCTGGCGGAGAAATTCCTCCCGCTCCCGCTGCGCCGGCGCAATTCCTTCCACCCGCCCAAGAACCATGGCGACGCGCAGGCCGCCTATGATGCCGCCCCGCTGAAGCACGCCGCGACCTATCATCTCGCGACCGAGCATCACAATCCGATGGAGATGCACGCCTCGACGGTCGAATGGCACGGTGACGGCACGATCACCGTCTATGACAAGACGCAAGGCTCGCAGGGCGTCCAGGCCTATCTCGCCAGCGCCTTCGGCCTCGGCAAGAAGAACGTCCGCGTCGTCAACGCTTATGTCGGCGGCGGCTTCGGCTCCGGCCTGCGCCCGCAATGGCAGGTGCAGCTCGCCACCATGGCCGCGATCCACCTCGAACGATCGGTTCGCGTGGTCATGACGCGCGCGCAGATGTTCACCCACGCGCATCGCCCCGAATGCACCTATTCGATCCGGCTCGGCACCGATGCCGATGGCAAGCTCAGCGCCGTGCTCGGCGACGCCACCACCTCCACCTCGCGCTTTGAAAGCAACATGGAGGATATCGTGACCTGGGGCATGATGAATTACGCCAGCCCCAACATCCACGGCGAATATACGATCGCCCCGCGCGACACCTATACCTCCGCCGACATGCGCGCGCCGGGCGCGGCGACCGGCATGACCCTGTTCGAGATCGCGGTGGACGAAATGGCCTATCGCGCGAAGGTTGATCCGCTCGAATTCCGCCTGCTCAACTATTCCGACATCGACAATATGAACCGCACGCCCTTCACGTCGAAGGCGCTGCGCGAGGCCTATCGCGAGGGCGCGGCACGGTTCGGCTGGGAACGCCGTTCGCCAGAGCCCCGCTCGATGCGCGACGGGCGCGAACTGATCGGCTGGGGCGTCGCGACCGGCATGTGGGACGCGCAATTCTCCAAGACCGCCGCCTCGGCAAAACTGAGCGCCAACGGCGATCTCGAGGTCGCAAGCGCCACGTCGGACATCGGCACCGGCACCTATACCGTCATGGCGCAGGTCGCCGCCGACACGCTGGGCCTGCCGCCGGAGCGGATCACCGCCCGGCTCGGCGACAGCGACCTGCCGACCGCCCCCGTCCAGGGCGGCTCGTGGGCCGCGGCCTCGACCGGTGCCGCCGTCCAGCTGGCGTGCGAGGCCGTGGCGAAGCAATTGTTCAAGGCGGCGCACAAGCTGAAGGACAGCCCCTTCGCCCACGCCTCCTTCGATGACGTGACCTGCGCCGACGGCGAGCTTCGCCTGCGCGACGGCAGCGCCGCCATGCCCTTTACGGAGATCATGCGCGCCGCTGGCCTCCCCTCCATCGAGGTCGAGGAAACCGCGACTCCGGGGGTCGGCGACATGATCTCGATGGCGCGCAAGTCACGCAACACGCACAGCGCGATCTTCTGCGAGGTGCGCGTGGACGAGGAACTCAACCAGGTCCGCGTCACCCGCGTCGTCAACGCCGTCGCCGCCGGACGCATCATCAATCCCAAGACCGCGCGCAGCCAGATCCTGGGCGGCGTCGTCATGGCGATCGGCATGGCGCTGCATGAGGAAACCTTCGCCGACCGCCAGCTCGGCCGGTGGATGAACCACAACCTCGCCGAATATCACGTGCCCGCCCATGCCGACGTCCATGACATTGACGTGATCTTCGTCGACGAACCCGATCCCGAGGTGACGCCGCTCGGCGTGAAGGGCCTCGGCGAAATCGGCATCGTCGGCACCGCCGCGGCGATCGCCAACGCCATCTACCACGCCACCGGCAAGCGCATCCGCTCGCTCCCGATCACGATCGACAAATTGCTCGCCGCTGACGCCGACTGACAACGGCAAGCGGGCCTGACCCATCCGTCGGGCCCGCTCCTGCCCGCGCGTGACCACATCCCGCCCATCACCGTGAATGATCCTCGGCTGGACCGCAGCGCCCCGGGCGGCAGTCGCGCGTGTTCGCCTCATGCCGCAGGCGCTGCCGGGGGATATGCTCGCACTCCCGCTATGCGCGGCAGTCGCCGCGGCTTAGCCCCACCCTCTGGCCGATCATGACGGTAGCAGCCCTTTGGTAGCCGCCGCCGAGCGCCCCATGGGTCTCGCGCGTCGCAAAACGACCGTCGCGCGCATCGCTCTTATGGTCCGCCATCAGGATTATCGAATGGGCGCAGCACAATTGTCGGACAGGGATGATCTACCGTCGCTGACTTAGATCTATGTGAAGGCGCGGCAGGCGCAGCAAAGGAAAGCCCCGAGGCCGGGTGACGGCTTTCGGGGCTTCGTTGTGGGTGGCGGCTGGAAGTGGCCGCTGACATTGTTTGGTCGGGGATGGTGTTTGCCTGTATATTTTCACGAGGCGCCACTATCCCGACCTCATACACCGGTTCACCCGATCGCGTGAAACAGAGACGGTGAAGCTATTCACCTCGTCGGGGCATCCCTGGATGGGCCTCACGGCTCTGATAACCTACCGATTACCTGCCCTTATTGTAGCCGCCGCTTTGGCCGTCAGATACGCACCTTCTAAGCGCGGCTGTGCTGCCGGTATGGTGCATATCCTACAGGACGCACGCTAAAGTCGACAAGGAGACTGTCGACAAGCGGCGGCGCAGATACGAAATCACTTCTTCGGACCCTCTTTCCACGCGAAGGCTATGCTTGTCACACCAGTCGGCGTATTTGGTCTTACTACCCTTGTTGATCGACTTGTTGGGATAGCTTTCGGGGAAGGCGACGCGTTCCTTGCTCGCGTCAATGGCTTCCAGTCAACAATCGTTGAGGGTCATGCCGCTCATGCGACACCTCCGAGCGCTATCACCAGCTTCCGCACGGCCTCAGCCTTCCTGCTCTCGAAGCTGCACGTGTAGATGCGATCATGGCAATCGAAGCTAATGCTAGCGGTTCCTTGATAGCCGCCGTCGAGGGCCCGTACGCCGTGGCATCGCTGATGGGATCAACGCAGGCGCACGCGCGCCGGCTTGACCCAAGGAAGCGCCCATGGAACATTATGCGAACATCACGAATCGGCAGGCGGCTTGGCGCGACGCGGCGCCCGGCGCGTCCGTGTCTAGATGTGGGGCTGCAAGGATGCGCCAATTACCAGATATTGCATTTTAGCCGTGGCACTGCGGGGCGAAGAACGGTATCAAGTCCGTCCGATCCGGGGCTCGCTCACGGATCATGAGAGTCGCGGTACCGTTCGGCAAGAGGCGTGCGGCGGATGGATCAGATCATGGGCCGGAGGGCAGCTTTGCAACGCGTCGCAGCGCGGCCCTTCACGGGTCATCATGATCGTACAACAAGCGATCGAAAGGGGCGCCTCCGGCCTCCCGGAACCGCCCCTCTTCATGCCGTCGCTCGCCCGTCTGGCGCTACGCCTCGCGGGGGCAGCGCCCGGTTCGCCCCGCGCCGTGGCGCGGGAACAGCGTCATTCCGCTTCTTCGAACATGTCCACGGCGTTCTGCGCGGTCGCCGACAGGCGAACCGTGTCGCCTTCGATCGCCGCCACCAGGCCCGCCGGCAGATAGTGGTGCTTGGCGCCGGTCCCGTCCTGCGTGGCCGGGCTGTCCTGCTTGGTCAGCTTGATCCGCTCACCGTCGACGTGATCCACCGTACCGACGTGAACGCCGTCCGCGCCGATGACCTTCATATGCTCCTTGATGTTGCTGTGATCGTGCATCGTGGATCTCCTCTTGGGGTCGGCAACACAACGACAGATCGCCGCTTTGGATGCATCGCGCGGGTGGCGGCATGATCGCGCGCTGGTCCCTTGTCGCGCTTGCCCTGTTCCTGGCGGGCTGCGCCACGCAGGCGCCGTCCGCGGTGGCGCACACGCCCGATACGCCCGGCTTCCTGCTCGGCCTGTGGCACGGCTTCATCTTCCCGGCCGCCTGGGTGCTCAGCCTGTTCATGCCGGACGTCGCCATCTATGCCGTGCCCAACAATGGCGGCTGGTATGATTTCGGCTATTTCGTCGGCATCGTGTTCCTCGGCGTCGGCGCGCGCAGCACGCGTACCGTCCATGTCACGCGTCGGGTGCGGCGATGAATTGGCAGGTCCCCGTCATGTATGCGGTCGCGCTGGCGCTCGCGATCGTCGGCACGGCGCTGCTGGTCGCCCTCGCCCGTCCGCGCACCGCCGGTCAGGTCTATGCCTTCCGCATGGTCGGCATCATGGCCCTCGCCGGCGCCGCCGTCCTCGCGATGAGCGCCACCGCCATGTGGCAGTGGAGCATGGAGGCATGACCCCCCATCTATCCCTCACACGCGCAATCTTTATGAACTTTCACAATTTCCGGTCGGAGTAACCCATGCCCCTCCTCCAAGCCTCCAAGCAGTACAAGCCATTCGAATACCCCTGGGCGTTCGAGTACTGGAAGCGTCAGCAGCAGCTCCACTGGCTGCCTGAGGAAGTGCCGCTGGGGGAGGATTGTCGTGACTGGGCGCAGAAGCTGACCGATCACGAACGCAACCTGCTGACCCAGATCTTCCGCTTCTTCACCCAGGCGGACGTCGAGGTGCAGGATTGCTACCACGAAAAGTACGGCCGCGTGTTCAAGCCGACCGAGGTCAAGATGATGCTGACCGCGTTCAGCAACATGGAGACGGTGCATATCGCGGCGTACAGCCACCTGCTCGACACGATCGGCATGCCGGAAAGCGAATATGGCGCCTTCCTCGAATATGCCGAGTTGAAGGACAAGCACGACTATCTGCAGCAGTTCGGCGTCGACAATGACGAGGATATTGCGCGCACCCTCGCCATGTTCGGCGGCTTCACGGAGGGCGTTCAGCTCTTCGCCAGCTTCGCGATGCTGATGAACTTCCCGCGCTTCAACAAGATGAAGGGCATGGGGCAGATCGTCAGCTGGTCGGTGCGCGATGAAAGCCTCCACTGCGAAGGCATCATCAAGCTGTTCCACGCCTTCGTGAAGGAGCGCAACTGCCTGACCAAAGCGGTGAAGGACGATATCGCCGATCAGTGCCAGACGACGATCCGGCTGGAGGATGCGTTCATCGATCTCGCCTTCGAGATGGGCCCGGTGAACGGCATGACCGCGAAGGACATCAAGAAGTACATTCGCTACATTGCCGACTGGCGGCTGGGGCAGCTCGGGCTGAAGCCGATCTACATGATCGACGAACACCCGATCCCCTGGCTCACCCCGCTGCTGAACGGCGTCGAGCATGCGAACTTCTTCGAAACCCGCGCGACCGAATATTCCAAGGCAGCGACCAAGGGCCAGTGGAGCGACGTCTGGGATTCGTTCGACAAGCGGCAGAAAGCGAAGTCCGTGCCGGCGGCGAACGAAGATCTGGCGCTGGAAGGCGACATGTTCTCCCGCGCCGGCGTCGCGGCGGAGTAACACCGCCGCCCGGCAGCGGTGCGCAGGGAAACGGTGGCAGTGGGACCGAAACGGCGCCACTGCCACCGAACCGGGCGGTGGTTACATATGCAACCATCTTGCAGGCTGACCGGCCTGTGCTATGTCGATCCGATGGCTGATCATTCCACCGTGCTCTCCCCACCGCCGGGCGCTGCTTCGGACTGGACCGTCCCGCAGAACTGGTCGCACTACACGCCGGAGGAACATGCCACCTGGGACACGCTCTTCGCGCGCCAGTCGAAGCTGCTGCCCGGCCGCGCGTCGGACGCATGGCTGCGCGGGCTGGATGTCCTGAAACTCTCGAAGCCCGGCATCCCCGATTTCGAGGAACTGTCCGAACGGCTGATGAAGCTCACCGGCTGGCAGGTCGTGGCCGTGCCCGGCCTGGTTCCGGACGAGATTTTCTTCGATCACATGGCCAACCGCCGCTTCGTCGCCGGCAATTTCATCCGCCGCCCGGATCAGCTGGATTATCTGCAGGAACCCGACGTGTTCCACGACGTGTTCGGCCACGTCCCGATGCTCGCGGACCCGGTATTCGCGGATTATCTCGCGGCCTATGGTCGCGGCGGTCAGCGGGCGATGCAGCACGACGCGCTGAAATATCTCGGGCGCCTGTACTGGTACACGGTCGAATTCGGCCTGATCGCGGAACCGGACGGGCTGCGGATCTACGGCTCGGGCATTGTCTCCAGCTATGCCGAAAGTCGCTTCGCGCTCGATGATCCGTCGCCGCATCGGCTGCGCTTCGATCTCGCACGCGTCATGCGCACCGACTATCGCATCGACGATTTCCAGCAGAATTACTTCGTCATTCCCAGCTTTGACGAACTGCTGCGCGTCACCGTCGAGACCGATTTCGCACCGCTCTACGACAGCCTGCGCGAACAGCCGGACATTCCCGTCGCGCAGATCATCAGCGACGACGAAGTGATCACCCGCGGCACGCAGGATTACGCCCGCTCTCGCGCATCCGGAAAATAGTCAGCCAGGAAATCGGCGACCACCTTCACCCGGATCGGCAGGCGATCGGCCGGCGCCGCCGTCATGAGCGTGATCGGGATCGCCGGAATGACTGCTTGCGGCAACACGGGCACCAACCGCCCTGCCGCAAGGTCCTCAGCCACCTGCAGGTGTGGCAGCAACGCGATGCCGAGGCCGCTTAGCGCCGCCCGATGCACCGCTTCGCTGCTGTTCGCGCGCAGCCAGGCGCGCGGCCGAACTGTCGCGCCGTCGATCGGCCACCCGCCCGGCCGCGCCGCATAGCCATAGGTGAGGCAATCGTGTGCGGCGAGATCGCCCGCCGCCTCTGGATTGCCGCGCGGCGCGAGATACGCCGGCGCCGCAACCAGCATGCGCGGCACGTCTCCCAGCCGCTTCCCGCCCGGCTCATCGCCGACGCGCAGCCAGAGATCGAGCGCTTCATTGCCCGCCATCTCCCGCCAGTCAGCCACCATCAATTCGATCGTCAGCCCCGGATGAGCTTCACGCAGCCGGACAAGCTTGCTCGCATAATGCAGGCCAAGCGCGGTCGTGACACCAAGACGTACCAAACCCTGTGCCGCGACGACACCGGCAAGATCCGCTTCCGCCGCGGCCACATCCTCAAGGATCCGCAACGCATGCTCGGCCAGCCGCTCGCCGTCATGCGTCAGGCGCAGCCGCCGGGTCGAACGGTGAAACAACCGCACGCCGAATCGCTCCTCCAGTTCGTCGATCGCGCGTGCCACCGTCGTGTGGCTCAATCGTTGTTGTCGGGCCACGACGGAAAAGCTGCCCTGGTCACGCAGGTTCAGGAATAGGCGAAGTGTGCGTACCAGGTCCGACATTTGAACGAATATAGTTCAAGCGCTGCACGGAAAGCACCTATTGTTTATCGCAAACGTTAAGATGATGAGGGCAGCACGGCCCGCGTGAGGGGTCGGAGAGGAGCCAGACGTGATCGATCGTATTGCCAACCCCACCTTGCGCAGCCGCGTGATGTCCGCGGAGGACGCTGCGATGTTCATACAGGCGGGCGACACCGTCGGCATGAGCGGCTTCACCGGCTCCGGCTATCCAAAAGCAGTGCCGACCGCGCTCGCCAAGCGGATCTCTGCCGAACACGCCGCCGGGCGACCGATGCGGGTGAAGGTGTGGACCGGCGCGTCCACTGGGCCCGAACTGGATGGCGCGCTGGCAGAGGCCGACGGGATCGAGCTTCGCCTGCCGTACAATTCGGATCCGATCGCGCGTGAACGCATCAATCGCGGCGAGATGGACTATCTCGACATGCACCTGAGCCAGGTCGCGCCGATGGCTTGGCAGGGGTTTCTGGGCCAACTCGACGTGGCGGTCGTCGAGGTGACGGCGATCCGCGCCGACGGCAGCGTCGTCCCTTCCTCCTCAGTCGGCAACAACAAGACGTGGCTCGATCGCGCCAAGTCGGTGATCCTTGAGGTCAACCGCTGGCAGAATCCGGCGCTGGAGGGGATGCACGACATCTATTACGGCACGGCGCTGCCGCCCAACCGCGTGCCGATCCCGCTGCTGCGCCCGGACGACCGCATCGGCGATCCTTACCTGCGCTGCGACCCGGACAAGGTCGTGGCCGTGGTGGAGACCGACGCACCCGACCGCAACCTCCCCTTCGCGCCGCCCGACGCCTCGGCAAAGGCGATCGCGGAGCATCTGCTGGAGTTCCTCGCGCATGAAGTGACCAAGGGACGCCTGCCGTCATCCTTGCTGCCGATCCAGTCCGGCGTCGGCAACATTGCCAATGCTGTCCTGACCGGCCTGGTGGACGGTCCGTTCCACGATCTGACCGCCTACACCGAAGTGATCCAGGACGGCATGCTGGACCTGATGGACGCGGGTCGCCTGCGCATGGCATCCGCCACCGCCTTCTCGCTCAGCCCGGACGCGGCGAAGCGGATCAACGATGAGATGGTGCGGTATCGCAGCAAGATGATCCTGCGTCCGCAGGAGATCAGCAATCACCCCGAACTGATCCGTCGTCTCGGCTGCCTGGCGATGAACGGGCTGATCGAGGCGGACATCTACGGCAACGTCAATTCCACCTGTGTGATGGGATCGCGCATCCAGAACGGCATTGGCGGCTCCGGCGACTTTGCGCGCAATGCCTTCATCTCGATCTTCATGACGCCCTCGACGGCGAAGGGCGGCGCGATCTCCGCTATCGTACCGCAGGTCTCGCACGTCGATCACATCATGCAGGATGTCGCGGTACTCGTGACCGAGCAGGGCCTGGCCGACCTGCGCGGCCTGCCGCCCAAGCAGCGCGCGGCGCTGGTGATCGAACGCTGCGCCCATCCCGATTATCGCGACGGCCTGCGCGATTATTATGAGCGCGCGCTACGCGGCGCCTACGGCCGCCATGCCCCCTCGCTGCCGGGCGAGGCGCTGTCATGGCACCAGCGGTTCATGGAGCACGGAACGATGCGGACGGGCTGACCCGTCCGCATCTTCACGCAAGACCGAGGACGGTCAGAGGTCCAGCGCCCAGCCGTCCCGCCCCTTGGGATCGGGCGGCGTTGCGGGGACGAAGCGCGTGGCGCCAGCGGCCAGCCGCAGGATCGTCCAGTCCCCCCGCCGGTCGACCGCCTCCAGCGTACAACCGCACGCGGCAAAGGCCTCGATGACCTGCCCGCGCTGAGTTTCCAGCAACCCGGCGAGGACGATGGCTGCTCCCGGTGCCGCAATAGCCGCAAGTTCCGGCGCCATCGAAACCAGCGGCCCGGCCAGGATATTGGCGATCACAAGGTCATACGGCCCGCGTTCCGTGATCGCGTCGTGCAGCGCGCCGTCTGCTACCAGCAGTTCCAGATCCGCGATCCCGTTCGCGGCGGCGTTGGCACGCGTCACCTCGACCGCCGCCGGATCGATGTCCGTCGCGACGATCGTCGCGTCCGGCCACAGGAAAGCAGCGGCAAAGGCCAGCACGCCGGTACCCGTGCCCACGTCGATGATCCGTGCGAAGCTCCTCTCCGCCAGCCCGTCGAGCATCGCGAGGCAGCCGCTGGTCGTCGCATGGTGCCCCGTGCCGAAGGCGCGGCCAGCGTCGATCAGCAGCGCGCATCCTCCCTCCGGCGCCGCCGTGGGATGCGCGCTGGTATGGACGACGAACCGTCCTTCGCGGATCGGCTCCAGCCCCTCCTGCGACAGCGCCACCCAATCCTGTTCGGCGAGGGCAGTGACGGTTGGCGCCGTGCCCGACGCGCTGGGCACGAGCGCGCAAATCGCCGCCAGCGCCGCCGCGTCCGGCTCGCGCTCCATATAAGCGTCCAGCCGCCACCGCTCGCGATCGTCCTCCACCTCCTCGGTGGTCATCAGGACGGCGTCGATCACGAGGTCATCCGCCGCGTCGATCGCCTCGGCTTCCGCGCGCGTGCATGGCAGCGACACGCGCCAGCTGTCGACCGCGCCGCTCATGGACGCATTTGCCTCCTCAGCGGACATAGCTGGCCCCGTTCACGTCCAGAACCGCGCCCGTCATCGACTCGGGCGCATCAAGCGCGAGCCAGCGGATCATCTCGCCCACTTCATCAGGCATGGCGACCCGGCCGAGCGGAATGTCCGCCAGCAATTTGTCGCCCCCGCGGCTGGCGAGATAATCATCCGCCATGCCCGTCATGGTAAAGCCGGGGCAGATGGCGAACGCCAGGATGCCGTCCTTTGCATAGGCGCGCGCGATCGTCTTCGTCATCGCCACCATGCCGGCCTTTGACGCGGCGTAATGCCAGTGCGCCGGGCTGTCGCCGCGATAGGCGGCGCGACTGGCGACATTGACGATCCGCCCGCCGACACCGCGCTCGTGCCAGTGACGCACCGCGAGGCGGCACAATTGCGCCGCGCCGGTCAGGTTGATGCGCATCGTGCGCTCCCACCCGGCAAGCCATTCGTCATCCGCGCTGTCGAGTGGATTGGCCTCGAACACGCCAGCATTGTTGATGAGCACATCGACATGCCCCAGACGCTCGATCGTTTCCGCCCACAAGGCTGCGGCAGCACCCGGCGTGTCCAGATCGGCGGCAATCAGGCCGTCCGCGTCGCGCGTCGCCTGCCCCAGAACCGTCGCGCTGCCGGACAATGCGCTGCGGGCAGCAGCCCCGATGCCGCGCGAAGCACCCGTAAGAAGAACATTGGTCATGCCGCGTCCATAGAAGCTGGCAAGCAGCCCGTCATCCCGGCACCGCCTCGTTGACAGAAACGACCGTCAGGCAACTTTCGCGCTGAATTCCTCCGCCGCGCTGCGCAGCGAGGCAAGCCGATCATCGATCGCCGCGAATTCGGTGCCCAGCGTATCGACGTCGCGTGCCAGGCCCGCCCCCTCGCGCATAATCGCGGTCATGTTGCCCGCGGTTGCGTCCGCCGCCAGCGCGGTCTCGTCGACGGCAGCGGTAATCGCGGTCACGGTCTGCGCCTGCGCCTCCATCGCCCGCCGGATCCTGGTGGCCGACGTTTTCACGTCATCGATGGTCGCGCGGACGCTGGCGCTCGATTCTACCGTGACCTGAGTTGCGGCCTGGATCGCGCCGATCTGCGCCGCGATATCGTCGGTGGCCCGCGCGGTCTGGCTAGCCAGGCTCTTCACCTCCTGCGCCACCACGGCAAAGCCACGCCCGGCATCCCCCGCCCGCGCCGCCTCGCTCGTGGCATTCAGCGCCAGCAGGTTGGTCTGCCCCGCAATGGTGCGGATCAACGCCAGGATGGACTCGATCGACTTGGCATGGGCGCTCAGCGCCTCACTGACCGTGACCGCCCGGTCCGCCTGCGCCGCCGCCTGCGACGCGATGTCGGCTGCCGCCTCCACTTCGCCGCGCGCATCCTCGATCGCCAGGATCAGCCCCGCTGCGGTCGACGCCGCATCGCGCATGGCAAGCGCCGACTCGCCGGCCGCGGCCGCCACTTCGGCGCCGCGCCCGACCATCGATCCGACCGACTGTGTGGCACTCGCCGCCTGCGCACGCACGCGTTCCCCCAGTACCGCCGCCCCCTCGATCGCATCGGCGATATGCAGGCGAAAGGCCGCAGCATGGGCGGCGCGTTCCTCCGCCACCTGCGCCCGCTCGCTACGGCCAAGATGCGCCGCCATGACATCCGCCTCGATCAGCGCCAGTCGCTGAACAACATCGGACAAGCGCCGCATCCGCGCCACGTCCCCTTCAACGCGAGTCTCCAGGATCGCCAGCGTCCGGGCATGGGCAAAGGCCAGCGCGGAAAGCAGCGCCGCCAGCGGCACGCCCGTTTCGCGCGTCATCTCCGCATGTTTGGTGGCCGACCGCCCCCATTGCTCATCGAACGGCGCAGAATATTTCATCCGCATGTAGCGTGCGCTCCGCGCCAGCTGGCGCTGCAGCCAGACGTCCTCGATCCCCTCCAGCATCTTCTTCGTCGCCGGAAGGCTCCGGTACTGCTGCCAGAATGCGTGGGCGATATCCTCGCAATCGGCAGCGGTCAGCAGAGCGTCGATGTCCGCCGCCGCGGCACCAATGGTGCCATCCCAGTCATATTCGCGAACCTGCGCCGCGATCGAACGGGCCACACTGTCCCAGATCGGCATCGTGGTTCCTCCCCTTGATTATCTCGCGTGCCCCGTGTCTCCGCCGGGGCATCGTCCATCCTGCCCTATCGTCAGGCCGCCACGCGCTCGGCAAAGTCACCGGCGCTTCGATTGAGCAGGACCAGGCGCCCCGCCAGTCGGTCGAACCCGGCGCCAAGCGAGTCGATCTCACCTGCGACCGCTTCGGTGTCCGAATGGATCGCTGCGATCGTGCTGGACATGGAATCCGCCGCGAGCGCCGTTTCGTCGACCGCCGCAGTGATTGCCGTCACAGTATGCGCCTGCGCCTCCATCGCGTCGCGAATGCGCGTCGCGGACACCTGCACCTCGTCGACGGTCGCGCGAATGCCGACATTGGCGTTCACGGTCACCTGAGTGGCGGTCTGGATCGCGGTGATCTTCGCGGCGATATCGTCCGTGGCGCGCGCCGTCTGGCTGGCCAGGCTCTTCACCTCCTGCGCCACCACGGCAAAGCCGCGTCCCGCGTCCCCCGCGCGTGCCGCCTCGATGGTTGCGTTCAACGCAAGCAGGTTGGTCTGCCCGGCAATGTCGCGGATCAGGCCAAGGATCGACTCGATCGACTTGGCATGGTCATTCAGCATCTCCGTCACGCCGACCGCCTCGTCGGCCTGGACCGCCGCCCGCGTCGCGATATCCGCCGCCGCCTCCACCTCGCTTCGTGCATCGCCGATCGCGCGGATCAGCCCCGCGGCCGTGGAGGCTGCATCGCGCATCGCCAGCGCGGATTGTTCGGCCGCCGCCGCCACCTCGCTCGCCTTCCCCAGAACGCCTCGCGCCGACCGGGAGGCGGTGGATGCCTGGTCGCGCAGCGTCGCCCCCTCGGCCGTCGCATCGCCGACCGTCGTCGCGATTCCCCCTCGGAAATCCGCCGCCAGGCGATCGCGTGCAGTCTGCGAGCTGTGCTTGCGATAGTCGCCGTACAGCGCGACGGTGATCTCCCCTTCCAGCGCCGACAGCCGCATCAGCGTGTCGATCATGACCGGCAGGCGCGGGTCCGCTGGTTCGCACCGCGCCATCAGGACGCGCAGCGCCGCGCGATCGCTTGCGCTGATCATCGACAGCAACGCCAGCGGTGAGACCTGCCTCTGATAGGCGGCAGCCACCGATCGCTCGATCGATTCGACCCACGCACGTTGGTCGGTACGCAGGAAACGATCCTGCAAGAACGCACAGCCCAGATCGATCATCCTGGCGGCGTCCTGTTCGACCCAGGATTTCTCCTCGTGGAAGCACCGCCGGCCATGTTCCCAATACGCCTCGGCGATCTGGCGCACCTCGGGTTCCAGCACGTCCCACACCTCTCGCGACGCGGTCGAAAGAGTGCCGTCAAAGTCGAACGCCCGCAGGCGGGTGTCGAGATCGATCGAGCGGGCCAGTTGGCCCGGTGCTGGCAGATCGGCGGACAAGTTGTTGCGCTCCCGGTTCATTATCGGCCGGGTCATAGGGGATTGATCGTTAAGTGCTGGTTGAGGCGCGGCGCCCATCCGCCATGCGATTCATTCGCAGGAGGTCACTCCCGCTTGCAACATCGGCCCTCGGGTCTCATAGACCGCGCCAAACCGTCGGCTTACCGCAGGAAACCGTAGCCTTGGCCACAAAACCCGCCCGCCCCAAAAGTCCGCATCTCTTCAGCGGCCCGCTCGCCCTCCATTACCGCTGGAGCGCGGCGATGACGGTGTCGATCCTGCACCGCGCCACCGGTAGCGGGATGGCGACACTGGGGGCATTGCTGCTCGTCTGGTTCCTCGCCGCGCTGGCGTCGGGGGCAGAGGCCTATGCCGCGTTCCGTGACGTCTTCACCCTGTCGGATGGCCGTCTGAACATCTTGGGCTGGGTCATCGGAGTCGGCCTGACGTTCAGCCTGTTTCAGCACATGATGAGCGGTATCCGCCACCTCGTGCTGGATACCGGCGCCGCGTTCGAGCTGAAGCTGAACCGCAATCTCGCGCGGCTCACCTTCGTCGGCTCGACGCTGCTCACCCTCGCCTTCTGGCTCTACGTGGGAACCAAGTAATGGGTACGGGAACCTCGATTGGCCGCGTCCGCGGCCTCGGCAGCGCGCACGAAGGTCCGCATCACTGGTGGCATCAGAAGATCACGGCGGGATCGAACATCCTGCTGATGAGCTGGCTGATGATCTCGCTCGCCCGTCGCCCCGGCTACGATTACGGCACGATGCGCGACTGGCTGTCCTCGGCTTGGGTCGCGATCCCGATGATCCTGCTGGTCGTCTCGGTCTTCTACCACTTCCGCCTCGGGCTTCAGGTGGTGATCGAGGATTACCAGCGTGACGAACGCCGCGTCGTCGCCATGGTCCTCCTCAACCTGTTCACTGCTGCCGTCACCGGCACCGCCCTTTTCGCGATCCTGAAGATCGCCTTCGGAGCAAATTGATGCCCGCCGCTTACCAGATCATCGACCATACGTACGACGCGGTCGTCGTCGGCGCCGGCGGCTCTGGCCTCCGCGCCACGATGGGCATCGCGGAGGCGGGCCTCAAGACCGCCTGCATCACCAAGGTGTTCCCGACCCGCAGCCACACAGTGGCGGCGCAGGGCGGCATCGCGGCGAGCCTCGGCAACAACTCGCCGGACCACTGGTCCTGGCACATGTACGACACCGTCAAGGGTTCCGACTGGCTCGGTGACCAGGACGCGATCGAATATATGGTGCGTGAGGCCCCGGCCGCGGTGTACGAGCTGGAGCACGCCGGCGTACCGTTCAGCCGCAACGAGGACGGGACGATCTACCAGCGTCCGTTCGGCGGCCACATGCAGAACATGGGCGAAGGCCCGCCGGTGCAGCGCACCTGCGCTGCGGCCGACCGTACCGGCCACGCCATGCTCCACGCGCTGTACCAGCAGTCGCTGAAGTATGACGCGGACTTCTACATCGAATTTTTCGCGCTCGATCTCATCATGGAGAACGGTGCGTGCCGCGGCGTGATCGCGCTGAACATGGAAACGGGGCAGATCCATCGCTTCCGTGCCCATGCGGTCGTGCTGGCGACGGGCGGCGGTGGCCGCGTGTACCAGTCGGCGACCTCGGCGCATACCTGCACCGGCGACGGCAACGGCATGGCGCTGCGTGCCGGGCTCCCGCTGCAGGACATGGAATTCGTGCAGTTCCACCCGACCGGCATCTACGGCGCGGGCGTCCTCATCACCGAGGGTGCGCGTGGCGAAGGCGGCTACCTGACCAATTCCGAGGGCGAGCGCTTCATGGAGCGTTACGCGCCGAGCGCGAAGGACCTTGCCAGCCGCGACGTCGTGTCGCGATCGATGGCAGCCGAGATGCGCGAGGGCCGCGGCGTCGGCAAGGACAAGGATCACATCTTCCTTCACCTCGATCACATCGATCCGAAGGTGCTGGCGGAACGCCTGCCGGGCATCACCGAGACGGGCAAGATTTTCGCGGGCGTCGATCTCACCCGCCAGCCGCTCCCCGTCACGCCGACCGTCCACTACAATATGGGCGGTATCCCGACGAACTATCACGGCGAAGTCGTCCAGCTGAAGAACGGTGATCCGGATGCGGTCGTCCCGGGCCTGTTCGCGGTCGGCGAAGCGGCCTGCGTGTCGGTGCACGGCGCGAACCGCCTCGGCTCCAACTCGCTGATCGACCTCGTCGTGTTCGGCCGCGCCACCGGCCTGCGCCTCAAGGAAACGCTGAAGCCGAACACGCCGCACAATCCGCTGCCCAAGGGTTCGGAAGAGATGGCGCTCGGCCGGCTCGACCATTTCCGCAACGCAACGGGTGGCTCGCCGACGGCGAAGATCCGCGCCGAGATGCAGAAGACGATGCAGCGCCATGCCGCGGTGTTCCGCGACAGCGAGCTGCTTTCCGAGGGCGTTACCAAGATCGACGCGATCTACAAGTCGATGGAGGACGTCGGCATCAAGGATCGCTCGCTGATCTGGAACACCGACCTCGTCGAGACGCTGGAGCTGGACAACCTCATCAGCCAGGCGGTCGTGACGATGCGCGGTGCGGAGAACCGCAAGGAAAGCCGCGGCGCGCACATGCACGAGGATTATCCCGAGCGCGACGACGTGAACTGGATGAAGCACACCATCGCGACCTTCGATGGTTGGGGCGGCAAGGGCGGCAGCTGCTCGCTCGATTACCGTCCGGTGCACGATTACACGCTCACCGACGACGCCGAGTACATCAAGCCGAAGAAGCGGGTGTACTAAGGCAAATGGCGCGGCCTACCGGGCCGCGCCTCCTTTCCGGGACACGAACTCAAATATCTGCTGCCATGGCGCGCAACATTTCGAATGTTGCGCGGTGGTAAACTATTGACTCCGATCGCCGCCCACCGCGACACTCCTTCCATTGTGGAGGGGGCTCGCGATGAAGAGGTTGCTGACCGTCTTTCTTGCCGCCTGCGCCGGTTCGGTGCCGGCGCAGACCTATATTCCTCCCCAGCACAGCCGCCCCGCCCCGCTGATTGCCCGCGGTGGCGAGGCGGAACTTGTCCAGCTCGCCGATCAGGGCGGCGCGATCGAATATGATCGCAAGGCCGGGTGGCAGCTGGCCGAGCATCGCCGCCTCGCCGCCATGCTCGCCACGGTGCAGCCGCACCGCAAGGGTACCACCGATGCCTTCGTCATCAGCGCCGCGCTGGACAGTGACCCGGTGTTCGGCCGCGAGGCGCGAGAGGCGGCGAAGGTCCTGGCGCGCCGCTATGGCGCCGAAGGACGCACGATCGTCCTCGCCGGTACCGACGGCAGGGCGGACAGCGCGTTGCCCATGGGCTCCCCTTCCAATCTCGACGTCGCGCTCGCCCGCGTGGCCGAGCTTATGGACGTGAACGAGGATGTGCTGATCCTCTACACCACCAGCCACGGCGCACGCTTCGGCATCGTCTACAATGACGCCGACCAGGGCTTTGGCGCGATCTCGCCGGCGCGGCTGTGGCAGACCCTGTCCCAGCTCGGCATCCGCAATCGGCTGATCATGATTTCCGCCTGTTACGCCGGCGTCTTCGTACCGCTCCTCTCCAGTGATACCACCGCGATCATCACCGCCGCCTCGTCGGATCGAAGCTCCTTCGGCTGTGTCGCCGACAATGACTGGACCTTCTTTGGTGACGCGCTCGTCAATCGCGCGCTCCGCCAGCCAAAGCCGCTGGCCGCCGCCGTCGAAGAAGCCACCAGCACCATCGCGACATGGGAACGCGACGGCCAGCTTGAGCCTTCGCAGCCGCAGGTCGCGATTGGTGCCGGTGCGGCGCGCTGGCTGGCGGTGCTCGACGCCCGCGCGCCGCGCAGTGCAACCGCGCCGGTCGGCCGCCCCGCCAACGCGGTGTTGATGGCGCAGCATTAGCCCCCGCTGTGAAACCAAACCGCCACCGCAGCGCGCGATATTTTCCGCCACCTCGGAACCGGTGCGCCCCATTCGCGGTTCGCGTCGCCATGAACTCCACCGGCAACGCCAGCAACTATCCGCTCCTCGCCAGCCCGCATGTCCAGCTTTACGGCACGGTCGACGAGGCCATGTACGCAAGCTTCAAGGATCAGGTCGCCGCGGCACCATCCGATGGCCCATTGATCTTCTCGATCACAACCTTGGGGGGCGATCCGGAAATGGCCCGCGCGATGGGCGATACGGTACGCCTGCTGCGCGAATATACCGGCCGTGAGACGCTTTTTCTTGGCAAGGTCGCTGTTTACTCGGCCGGCGCCACCTTCATGTCCGCTTTCCCCGCCGACAAGCGCTTCCTGACGCGCGGCACGCGTTTGATGATCCACGAACGGCTGATGAATTCGACCATCCAGCTGTCCGGCCCGCTCAACACCCTGGCCCCCGTCCTGCTGGCCAAGCTGAACGAGATCGAGGATTCGATCCGCATCCAGGACGAAGGGTTCGCCGCCCTTGTCGAAGGCTCGCAGGTAACGCTCGAAACCCTGAAGGCAAAGGCGCCGTCCAACTGGTATATCGAGGCGGAAGAGGCGCGTGATCTTGGCCTGGTCCTCGACCTGATCTGACGCTGCCCGGGCAGCCTTCCACCTCCACCTTGCCCATCTCCACCTTGTCACGCACCCGCGCCCGCCGGATAAGCAACCGGCAACCGAGCGAGGCGGAATGAGCAAAGACCCGACCCCCGGGCGCAAGCTGGGCATGGCGATCCTCATCGCCATGCTGCTCGCGATCCCGCTGTTTGCCGTCTACCTGCTGGTATATGATCGGCAGGATCAGTCCGCCACGGCCCGCGCCTCGATAGCGCGAGGCTGGGGCGGGCCGCAGACGATCGCCGGGCCGGTGCTCGTCATCCCTTATCAGGCCCAAGCCGCCGAGACGGTCACGGAGGGCGGCCGTCAGGTCACCCGCACCACTCAGGTCTGGCGAGAGCTGACGCTGTCCCCTCAAGTCGCCGATCTCAGCACGCAACTCACCCCCGAACGACGGCGCCGGTCGATCTACGAAGCCGTCGTGTTCGAGGCCGCGGCCACGGGCACCGCGCGCTTCGATCTGCCACCGGATCTCGCCCGCTTCGGGATCACCCCCGACGAACTCGCCTTCGATCGCGCGGAACTCCGCTTCGGGCTGCAGGATCCGCGCGGACTGTTCGGGCGGCCGCCGATGGTGTCGGTGGATGGCCAGCAACTGCGCCTTCAACCCGGAAAGGGCTCGCCGGCGACCAACAACGCCGGCTTTTTCACCTGGCTCGACGCCGGCAGCATCCGCAGCCGGCCGCTCCGCGTGCAGTACAGCTTCGCGTTCCGGGGCAATGGCTGGCTCGCGCTGGCGCCGCAGGCGGGGGACACGCGCTGGCGCGTGACCTCCACCTGGCCGCATCCCAGCTTCCAGGGCGGTTTTCTTCCCACCGCGCAAAGCGTGAACACGGACGGCTTCGCCGCCACTTGGCGCGTCGGCAATCTGGCGCTGGGGCGCAGCCTCGTCTCGTCCGGCGATGTCGTGCCCGAGTCGCGCCCCGACCTGTCCGATGGTCAGCCAGTGGCGACTCCGGCCAACGCCTACGAGGCCCGCGTCGTGCTCGTCTCCCCGGTCGATCTCTACAGCCAGGTCAACCGGTCGGTGAAATACGGCTTCCTGTTCATCGGCTTCACCTTTCTCGCCTTTCTGCTGTTCGACGTGATCGGCGGAGTGCGCGTGTCGCCGGTCGAATATCTGCTGGTCGGCGCCGGCCTGGTGCTGTTCTTCGCGCTCCTGCTCGCCTTTGCGGAGGTCGTGGGCTTCACCTTGGCCTATCTGATCGCGGCGGGGGCGATCATCGCGCTCCTCACCAGCTATTCCGCTGCGGTCCTCCGCAGCTGGCGCCGCGCAGGCTACATCGCGGCCCTGCTGGCGGCGCTGTACGCCATTCTCTACGTCCTGCTGAACCTCGAAGCCTATTCGCTGCTCATCGGATCGCTGCTTCTGTTTGCGGCCTTGGCCGGTGTTATGTATCTGACGCGTAACCTCGACTGGAGCGGTTTGCGCGCCCAGTCCTCAACCGACTGAAGCGGGAACGGAAAATGGCCGAATTCACCCTGCCGGCGAACAGCAAGATCAAGGGCGGTCGCAAGATTCCCTCGCCTGAACCGGGCGGGACGATGCGCAACTTCAAGATCTACCGCTACGATCCGGACAGCGGCGAGAACCCGCGATACGACACGTTCGAGGTAAATCTCGACGAATGCGGCCCGATGGTTCTGGACGCGCTGATCAAGATCAAGAGTGAGCAGGATTCGTCGCTGACGTTTCGCCGTTCGTGCCGTGAGGGCATCTGCGGCTCCTGCTCGATGAACATCGACGGCAAGAACGGCCTCGCCTGCACCACCGCGATCGAGGATGTGAGGGGCGAGGTGAAGATCACCCCGCTGCCGGCGATGGACGTGATCAAGGACCTCGTCCCCGACTTCACGCACTTCTACGCGCAATATGCCTCGATCCAGCCGTGGCTGAAGACGGTGACCCCGCCGCCCGCCGGCAAGGAGCGACTGCAGTCGCCGGAGGACCGCGCAAAGCTCGACGGTCTCTACGAGTGCATCCTGTGCGCCTGCTGCTCGACCTCGTGCCCGAGCTACTGGTGGAACTCCGACAAGTTCTTGGGGCCAGCAATCCTGCTCCAGGCCTATCGCTGGCTGGCCGACAGCCGTGACGAGATGACCGGCGAGCGGCTCGACAGCCTGGAGGATCCGTTCCGCCTCTATCGCTGCCACACGATCATGAACTGCGCGAACACCTGCCCCAAGGGCCTGAACCCGGCCAAGGCGATCGCCGAGATCAAGAAGATGGAAGTCGAGCGGGTTCTCTGATCCACGCATCCAGAAGGGAGCCGCACGGCTCCCTTCTTTTTGTCGGGAGCCATCTCTCCCGCTTGTGCCGGTCCTCCCGACGCACGCCCCCGCCGTGTCATCCCTGACACGCCAGCCGACACGCTCAGGACAAGCGGCGCCATGACTGACAAGCCGGAATTTCTGTACGAGGAACATCCCGACCATCCCGGGTGGCACCGCTGGGGCCTCAAGAATTCGGATCGTTACAATACCTTCCTCGGCGACATGATGGTCCGCGTCGAGGACGGCACCTGCCGTGTCCGCATGCTGCCCGAACGGCGCCACTCCAACCTCGGCAACAATGTGCACGGCGGCGCGATGCTCGGGTTCATCGACGTCGCGCTCTTCGCCGCCGCGCGCAGCTTCGGCCTGATCGAGGCGGGCACCGCGGTGACGCTGGACCTGAACACGCATTTCGTCGGCGCAGGAAAGATCGGCGACCCGCTGGAGGCGCAGGTCGAATTGCTGCGCGAAACCGGCCGCCTGCTGTTCATGCGCGGCCTGGTCGTCCAGGGCGACGGCCCGGTGGCGGAGTTTTCCGGCACGATCCGGAAGCCGACGAAGCGTTAACTGGTCTCGCGGCGCACAATCTCCTAAAGGGCCCGCAAAATACTCGCGCGGCCGCGGCGGACCGGCACCTCAGGCACGATCCGTCCGCACGCCCCTGCGCGAAACTCGCCGGCGCTCCCATGTCGGCGCAGTGGGGAGCCCCCTTCCCCCAACGGAGTTTGTCGTGGCCGCAGTTCTCAACGCCTATGAAGCCCTGATTGCCGCCGGGGAGTTGCGGCCCGATCCCGAACAGGCCGCCGCGGCGGCGCGGCTCGACTCGCTGGCCGTCGAGCTCGAACATCCCCGCACCACCGGCTTCTTCCGCAAGAAAGTGATTCCGCCGCGCGGCATCTACATGTGGGGTGACGTCGGCCGCGGCAAATCCATGCTGATGGACCTGTTCTTCGCCAACGTGAACGTCGCCCGAAAGCGCCGCGTCCATTTCGGCGAGTTCATGCTGGAGGTGCACGGCCGGATCGCGGCGGAGCGACGCAAGGAGGCGGGCGACCCGATCCTTCCCGTAGCCGCCGCGCTGGCAGAGGAAGCGCAATTGCTCGCCTTTGACGAGATGATCGTCAACAATTCGCCCGACGCGATGATCCTCTCGCGCCTGTTCACTGCGATGATCGAGGCGGGGGTGACGGTGGTGACGACGAGCAACCGCGTCCCTACCGACCTCTACAAGAACGGCCTCAACCGCGAGCATTTCCTGCCCTTCATCGCCTTGATCCAGGAGCGGCTTGACGTGCTAGCGCTCAACGGCCCGGTCGATTACCGCCGCGATCGCTTGGGCCAGCAAAACACCTGGCTCGTGCCCAACGGGCCGGAGGCGACGGCGCAACTGTCGGCAGCGTTCTTCCGCCTCACCGACTATCCGCCCGAAGATCGCGACCACGTGCCCAGCGAGGACCTCATCGTTCAGGGCCGCTCGCTGCGCGTCCCAAAATCGCTGAAGGGCGTCGCCGTCTTCAGCTTCAAGAAGCTGTGCGGCGAAGCGCGCGGCAGCGCCGACTATCTAGCCATCGCGCGCCGCTTCCACACCGTGATCCTCGTCGGCATCCCCGTCCTCGGCCCGGAGAACCGAAACGAGGCCGCACGCTTCGTCAGCCTGATTGACGCGCTCTACGAATATAAGGTGAAGCTCCTCGCCGCGGCGGATGCGGAACCGGCCGATCTCTACCCCGTTGGCGACGGACGGTTCGAATTCCAGCGAACCGTCAGCCGGCTCGAGGAAATGCGATCCGAGGACTATCTGGCACAAGGCCACGGCGCCGAGTGACAGCCTTATTGCTATTGCGAACGATTATCGATTAAAAGCGTCCTATGCGCCTTTAGTGGCTTGTGCCGACCGACCAAAGGGCGTACCCGACCTCTCCAATCACGACCTCACGTTACGGAAAGGGATTGGATGGCCCGCAAGAAGATCGCGCTGATCGGCGCCGGCAATATCGGCGGCACGCTCGCGCACCTCGCTGCCCTCAAGGGGCTTGGCGACATCGTTCTGTTCGACGTGGTCGAAGGCGTACCGCAGGGCAAGGCGCTTGACCTGTCGCAGTGCGGCCCGGTCGAAGGGTTCGACGCCAAGATCATCGGCTCGAACGACTATAAGGACATCGCTGGCGCCGACGTGATCATCGTCACCGCCGGTGTCGCCCGCAAGCCGGGCATGAGCCGCGACGACCTGCTCGGCATCAACCTGAAGGTGATGAAGGCGGTCGGCGAAGGCATTCGCGACAATGCGCCCGACGCATTCGTCATCTGCATCACCAACCCGCTCGACGCGATGGTCTGGGCGCTGCGCGAATTCTCCGGCCTGCCGCACAACAAGGTGGTCGGCATGGCGGGCGTGCTCGACTCGGCACGCTTCAGCCACTTCCTCGCCGACGAGTTCAAGGTGTCGGTGAAGGACGTGAACACCTTCGTGCTCGGCGGCCACGGCGACACGATGGTCCCGGTGCTCGAATATTCGACCGTCTCCGGCATCCCGGTCAGCGACCTGATCGAGATGGGCTTCTCCACCAAGGAGAAGGTCGACGAGATCGTGAAGCGCACCCGCGGCGGTGGCGGCGAGATCGTTGCCCTGCTGAAGACCGGCTCGGCCTATTACGCGCCCGCCACCAGCGGCATCGCGATGGCAGAGGCCTATCTCTATGACCAGAAGCGCATCCTGCCGGCCGCAGCACACCTGACCGGCCAGTATGGCATCGACGACCTGTACGTCGGCGTCCCGGTCGTGATCGGTGCCGGCGGCGTCGAGAAGATCGTCGAGGTGAAGCTGTCGGACGAAGCCAAGGGCAACCTTCAGGTGTCGGTCGACGCGGTCAAGGAACTGCTCGTCGCCTGCAAGGGCATCGACGAGAGCCTGGCATAACGCCGGATTGAATACCCGGTGCGCGCCGGCATCCGGCCGCGCGCGCCGGGTTGAGTGATTGGAGAGCCAATGAGCATTCTCGTCGACAAGAATACCAAGGTCATCACGCAGGGCATGACCGGTAACACCGGCAGCTTCCACACCCAGGCGGCGCTCGACTACGGCACGCAGATGGTCGCCGGCGTTACCCCGGGCAAGGGTGGTGGCACCCACCTCGGCCTGCCGCTGTTCGACACCGTTGCCGAGGCGGTGGAGAAGACCGGCGCCGACGCCAGCGTGATCTACGTCCCGCCGCCCTTCGCCGCGGATTCGATCCTTGAGGCGATCGACGCCGAAGTGCCGCTGATCGTGTGCATTACCGAGGGTATTCCGGTGCTCGACATGGTGCGCGTGAAGCGTGCGCTGACGGGCTCCAAGTCGCGCCTCATCGGCCCGAACTGCCCGGGCGTGCTGACGCCGGGTGAGTGCAAGATCGGCATCATGCCGGGCAACATCTTCAAGAAGGGCTCGGTCGGCGTCGTCTCGCGCTCCGGCACGCTGACCTATGAGGCGGTGTTCCAGACCTCGAACGCCGGCCTGGGTCAGACCACCGCGGTCGGCATCGGCGGCGACCCGGTCAACGGCACGAACTTCATCGACGTGCTCGAGCTCTTCCTCGCTGACGATGCGACCGAATCCATCATCATGATCGGTGAAATCGGCGGCAGCGCCGAGGAAGAAGCAGCCCAGTTCCTGCGCGACGAAGCGAAGCGTGGCCGCAAGAAGCCGATGGCCGGCTTTATCGCGGGCCGTACGGCGCCTCCGGGCCGCCGCATGGGTCACGCCGGCGCGATCGTCTCGGGCGGCCAAGGCGGCGCCGAGGACAAGATCGCGGCGATGGAAGCTGCCGGCATCAAGGTGGCGGCAAGCCCGAGCGAGCTCGGCTCCACGCTGCTGTCGGTGCTGAAGGGTTGATTGGACACCCCCTCCCCGCCGGGGAGGGGATATTAAGTCGAGGCAAGTCGTTGCCTAGACGAAGATGGAGAGGGGTCGTGCAGGCCAGTGCCTGCCGAGGTCAGTGACCCCTGCCCCTCTCCCGGCTTGGACGTGCCCGCTTGGGCGTCGTCCGCGCGACCCTCTCCCTCTGCCGGAGGGAAGGGAGTGGAGTTGGTGATGGGCTACGAAGGTCAGGATTTCTTGGACGTTGCCGGCGGCGTATCGCCGGCGTTCATTGACGCGCTCTACACGCGCTACAAGGCCTCGCCCGACAGCGTCGAGCCCGGCTGGCGCGGCTTCTTCGAAGGGCTGGAAAGCGGCACGTCCGGCCCCAGCTGGCGCAACGATCGCTGGCCGCTCACCACCACCGACGATCTGACCGCGGCGCTCGACCCGACCCAGATGGAGCCCGCGCCCAAGCCCGCCAAGGGTGGCAAGCCCGCGCCCGCCGCGGCCGCCCCGGCAGCCGCCGCTCCGTCTCAGGACGAGATCGTCCGCGCGGCGGGCGATGCGATCCGCGCCCAGCTGCTGGTGCGCACCTATCGCGTGCGCGGCCACCTGGCGGCCAATCTCGACCCGCTCGGCCTCAACACCCAGCGCGAGCTGCCGGCCGATCTGCGCACCGAATATCACGGCTTCACCGACGCCGACATCGACCGCCCGGTCTATCTCGGCGGCACGATGGGCCTGCAATGGGCCACCATCCGTGAGCTCGTGAACATCCTGCGTGCCAATTACTGCGGCAACGTCGGCCTTGAGTACATGCACATCGCCGATGTCGAGGAGCGCCGCTTCCTCCAGGAGCGCATGGAGGGCAAGGACAAGGCGATCGAATTCACGCCGCAGGGCAAGAAGGCGATCCTGAACAAGGTCATCGAGGCTGAGCAGTGGGAGAAGTTCCTCGGCCGCAAGTACGTCGGCACGAAGCGCTTCGGCCTCGACGGCGGTGAATCGATGATCCCGGCGCTGGAAAGCGTCATCAAGTACGGCGGCGCCGCCGGCGTGAACGAGATCGTGTTCGGCATGGCCCACCGTGGCCGCCTGAACGTGCTCGCCAACGTCATGGGCAAGCCGCTGCGCGTCATCTTCCACGAATTCGCCGGCGGCTCGGCCAATCCGGACGACATCGGCGGCTCGGGCGACGTGAAATATCACCTTGGCACCTCCACCGACCGCGAGTTCGACGGTGTGAAGGTCCACATGTCGCTCGTCGCCAACCCGTCGCACCTCGAGGCGGCGGATCCGGTGGTGCTGGGCAAGGTGCGCGCGATCCAGACGATCGCCGGCGACCTTACCGATCATACCAAGTCGCTGCCCGTGCTGATCCACGGCGACGCGGCCTTCGCCGGCCAGGGTATCGTCTGGGAATGCCTCGGCTTCTCGGGCATCCGGGGCTACAACACCGGCGGCTGCGTCCACTTCGTCATCAACAACCAGATCGGCTTCACGACGAGCCCGCAGTTCGCGCGCTCCTCGCCCTATCCGTCGGACGTCGCAAAGGGCGTCCAAGCGCCAGTCTTCCACGTCAACGGCGACGATCCCGAGGCGGTGACCTTCGCCACCAAGATGGCGATCGAATTCCGGCAGAAGTTCCACCGCGATGTCGTGATCGACATGTGGTGCTACCGCCGCTTCGGCCACAACGAGGGCGACGAGCCGGGCTTCACCCAGCCGCTGATGTACAAGGCGATCCGCAACCACCCGCCCGTCAGCGAGATCTACGGCAAGCGCCTGATCGAGCAGAAGGTCGTCGACCAGGCGTGGATGGACGAGAACGTCAAGCAGTTCACCACCCTGCTCGAAGGCGAGTTCGAGGCTGGCGCGAGCTACAAGCCCAACAAGGCGGACTGGTTCGCCGGCCGCTGGTCTGGCCTGTCGGTGCCGGCTGACCCGGAAACCGCGCGCCGCAGCTTCGACACCGGGATCGAACAGAAACTGTTCGATTCGATCGGTCGCACGCTGACCACCGTTCCCGAGGACCTCGCGATCCACAAGACGCTGGCGCGCGTGATCGATGCCAAGCGCAACATGTTCGCCACCGGCGAGAATTTTGACTGGGCCACTGGTGAGGCACTCGCCTTCGGGTCGCTGCTGTCGGAGGGCTTCGGCGTTCGCCTGTCGGGTCAGGATTCGGGCCGCGGCACCTTCTCGCAGCGCCATGCCGTCTGGGTCGACCAGAATGACGAGCACAAGTACGTGCCGCTGTGGAACATCGAACATGGCCGCTTCGAGGTGCTCGACAGCCCCTTGAGCGAATATGGCGTGCTCGGCTTTGAATATGGCTATGCGCTCGCCGATCCGAAGACGCTGGTGCTGTGGGAGGCGCAGTTCGGCGACTTCGTCAACGGCGCTCAGATCATGATCGACCAGTTCATCGCCAGCGGAGAGGCCAAGTGGCTGCGCGCCAACGGCCTGGTGATGCTGCTGCCGCACGGCTACGAGGGCCAGGGTCCGGAACACAGCTCGGCACGGCCGGAGCGGTTCCTGCAGCTGTGCGCGCAGGACAATATCCAGGTCGCGAACTGCACCACCCCGGCGAACTATTTCCACCTGCTCCGCCGGCAGATGCACCGCAGCTTCCGCAAGCCGCTGATCATCTTCACGCCCAAGTCGCTGCTGCGCCACAAGCTGGCGGTGTCGAGCCGCGCGGACTTCGTCGGTGACTCGCACTTCCGCCGCATCCTCTCGGACACGAACGGCGCGGCGGACGAGGCGACGAAGCGGCTGGTGCTGTGCACCGGCAAGGTCGCCTATGACCTGATCGAGGCGCGCGACGCGGCTGGTGACGAGAATACGCAGATCGTCCGCATCGAGCAGCTCTACCCCTTCCCAACCGAGGCGCTGGCGAAGCGCATCGCGCGGATGCCCAACCTCGAGGACGTGGTCTGGGCGCAGGAAGAGCCGCGCAACAACGGCTATTGGTTCTTCGTCGAGCCGTTCATCGAGGACGCGCTGGCCGAGGCCGGCTGCGCGATCAAGCGCGCCCGCTATGCGGGCCGTGCGGCGGCGGCGTCGCCGGCAACCGGCCTGATGAAGCGCCACCAGGCGGAACAGGGCGCGTTGATCGCCGACGCACTCGGCCACAGCGTGCGCGAGGAAATCCGCCGCACCCGCTCGGCCGAGACCACCAAGAAGGCTGGCAAGGCGGCGAGCTGAGCGCATGGTGCCGGCGCCATCGGGCGCCGGTGCACGAAACGTTGATCAAGCGGCGCGGGTAGCAACACCCGCTCGCAACAGGGCCCCGGCAAAAGGCGGGGTGGAAGGAAACGGGAATGGCAACCGAAGTTCTGGTCCCAACGCTGGGCGAATCGATCACCGAAGCAACGCTGGGCGAGTGGCTGAAGCAGCCGGGCGACAAGGTCGCCGCCGATGAGCCGATCGCCAGCCTCGAAACCGACAAGGTGTCGGTCGAGGTGCCGAGCCCGGTCGCCGGCATCATGGGCCAGCATGCGGTCGCCGTCGGCGACACCGTACAGGTCGGCGCGATGCTCGCGACGGTCGAGGCCGGCGATGGTGCGCCCGCGGCCGAAAGCGCCCAGCAACCGGCCGTGACTCAGGCCCCGGCGGCTGAACAGCCTGCGCCGGCGGCCGGCGGTTACGGCAACCATGGCGCCACCCCGGTCGACAGCAACGCCCCCGCCGCGCTCAGCCCGTCGGTCCGCCGCGCGGTGCTGGAGCATGGCGTTGATCCTGCAACGATCAAGGGCACCGGCCGCGACGGCCGCATCACCAAGGAAGACGTCGCAACCGCCGCGTCCTCGCGTCCGGCCGCCGCTCCCGCCCCCGCCGCTGCGCCGACCCCGTCGGTCGCGGCCGCCGGTGGCCGCAAGGAAGAGCGCGTGCGCATGACGCGCCTGCGCCAGACGATCGCCAAGCGCCTGAAGGACGCGCAGAACACCGCAGCGATGCTGACGACGTTCAACGACGTCGACATGACCGCGGTGATCGAGGCACGCGCCAAGTACAAGGATCTGTTCGAAAAGAAGCACGGCGTCCGCCTTGGCTTCATGGGCTTCTTCGTGAAGGCCGCGACGATGGCGCTGAAGGACATCCCGTCCGTCAACGCCTCGATCGAGGGCGATGAGATCGTCTATCACGATTATGCCGACATCTCGGTCGCGGTGTCCTCGCCGGGCGGCCTCGTCGTGCCGGTGATCCGCGATGCGCAGGACCTGTCGGTCGCGGGCATCGAGAAGACGATCGGCGATTTCGGCAAGCGCGCCAAGGAAGGCACGCTCAAGATGGACGAGATGAAGGGCGGCACCTTCACCATCTCCAACGGCGGCGTGTTCGGCTCGCTGATGTCGACCCCGATCATCAACCCGCCACAGTCGGCCGTGCTCGGCCTGCACCGCATCGAGGATCGCCCCGTGGTTCGCGACGGCCAGGTCGTGGTGCGCCCGATGATGTATCTCGCGCTCAGCTACGATCACCGTCTGATCGATGGCCGCGAGGCGGTGACCTTCCTCGTCGCGCTCAAGAATGCGATCGAGGATCCGACCCGTATCCTGATCGACCTGTAAATCGATCGCTCCCGCCGGTAGGATGCCGGCGGGAGTTCTGATCGCGCCGGGGGTGAAGATGCGTCGCTTGTTGCCTTTCGCCGCTCTGGCGCTGCTGATCGCCCCGGCCGCTGCCGCCCAGCAGCAGCGCGGCCCGATGATGGAAGCCGGCGCGATCGAGCGGCTGAAACCGGGCGAATTCTTCTGGGCGCCACAGATCGCGCCCGCCGGCCCGGTCACGATGATCGTCAGCCTGAAGACTCAGCGCGCCTATGTGTACCGCAATGGCGTGCCGATCGGCGTCACGACCATTTCGTCCGGCAAGCCGGGTCACAAAACGCCAACGGGCGTTTTCACGATCCTGCAAAAGCGGGTCGATCACAAATCCAACCTCTATAACAACGCGCCAATGCCCTACATGCAGCGGCTGACGTGGGACGGCATCGCGCTCCACGCCGGCGCGCTGCCGGGCTATCCCGCCAGCCACGGCTGCGTCCGCCTGCCGATGGCCTTTGCCAAATTGCTCTACGGCGTGACCAACCTTGGTCTGACGGTGGTCATCACCGACGAAAGCCTCGTTCCCGAAGTATCCCCGGCGGCCAGCCCGCTGCCGCCGGTCACGACCGACGGACACTTCAACCAGGCGGGCTACAGCTGGGCCCCCGAACGCTCGCCCACCGGCCCAGTCTCGATCATCGTGAGCGGGCGCGATCGCCGGATCGTGGTGCTGCGCAATGGCAAGGAAATCGGCTCCGCGCCGGTAACACTCGACGTGCCGGTCGCGAATACCGAGGCGTTCACGCTGCGTGCGATCGACGCGGATGGCGCGCATTGGATGCGCCTGCCGCTTCCCGACGGCACCAACAAAACCGGCGGCGAGCTGACCGCCGACGAGCGGACCAAGGGGCACGTGCCAGACGAATTTCGGCAGAAACTGGAAGGGATCCTCGCCCCCGGCGCCACCATGCTGGTGACGCGCGAAACGCTTGCGACCAGCGGGACCGGTAGCAAGCTTGCGGTTCTGGTGACCGACTCCAAATAAGGGGACGCTACCCTCCTCATGCGCGCCGTCCTGGCGCAGGAAGCTCCCGGGATCTCCATGCAGCCGATCATTTCGATCAAGGGCCTTCAGAAGACATATGCATCCGGTCACCGCGCGCTGAAGGGTGTCGATCTCGACATAAGGCGCGGTGAGATCTTCGCGCTGCTTGGGCCGAACGGCGCGGGCAAGACAACCATGATCGGCGCCATCTGCGGCCTGGTGAACGCCACCGGCGGCAGCGTGACCGTCGACGGCTATGACAATGTGCGCGACTATCGGGAGGCCCGCGCGCGCATCGGCCTTGTCCCGCAGGAGCTGAATACCGACCAGTTCGAGTCCGTTCGCGCGACGGTGGCGTTCAGCCGCGGCCTCTTCGGACGGCCGAGGAATCCCGCACTGGTCGAACAGGTGCTGCGCGACCTGTCGCTTTGGGACAAGCGCGACAACGAGATTCGCGAGCTGTCCGGCGGCATGAAGCGGCGCGTGATGATCGCGAAGGCGCTGGCGCACGAACCCGACATCCTGTTTCTCGATGAGCCGACCGCTGGCGTCGATGTCGAGCTTCGCCGCGACATGTGGGCGATGGTTCGCAAACTTCGTGATCGCGGCGTCACCATCATCCTCACCACCCATTATATCGAGGAGGCCGAGGAGATGGCCGACCGCGTCGGCGTGATCATTGGCGGCGAGCTGATCCTGGTCGAAGAAACATCGGTGCTGATGAAGAAGCTGGGGCGCAAGGAATTGATCGTTCAACTCGCCGAGCCGCTTCCCGCAATCCCGCCCGAACTCGCCGACTGGCATCTCGAGCTGACGGCGGAGGGACGTGAGCTGCGCTACGTCTTCGATCGTCACGCGGAGCGTACCGGCGTTCCTTCCCTGCTCGGCCGTCTGCGCGATCTCGGCATCAACTTCTCCGACCTCAGCACCCATCAAAGCTCGCTCGAGGAAATATTCGTGGACCTCGTTCATGGAAGGCGCGCGGCATGAAGGCGCCCCGTTTCAACGCCGCCGGCGTCTGGGCCCTCTATCGGTTCGAGATGCACCGCTTCCGGCGAACGCTGTGGACCGGCCTTGCCGTCCCTGTCATCACCACGACCCTGTATTTCGTCGTGTTCGGCTCGGCGATCGGCTCTCGAATGACCGAGGTGGGCAGCATCCCCTACGGCAGCTTCATCGTGCCGGGCCTCATGATGCTGTCGCTGTTTCAGGAAAGCACCTTCAACGGCGCCTTTGGCATCCACATGCCCCGGTTCACCGGCACGATCTATGAGCTGCTCTCCGCCCCCATGTCCGCGTTCGAAACCGTGCTGGGCTATGTCGGGGCGGCAGCGACCAAGGCGTTGATGGTCGCATTGGTGATCCTGCTGACCGCCAACCTCTTTGTCGACGTTGAGATCGCGCATCCCGTCATCATGCTGGCCTATCTGGTGCTGGTCGCCTGCGCCTTTTCGTTGTTCGGCTTCGTGCTGGGTATCTGGGCAAAGGGATTCGAGCAGTTGCAGGTGATCCCGCTGCTGATCGTTACGCCGCTCACCTTCCTCGGCGGCGCCTTCTATTCGCTCGACATGCTGCCGGAGCCATGGCGCACGGTGTCGCTGTTCAACCCGATCGCCTATCTGATCAACGGCTTCCGCTGGACCTTCTTCGGGCAGGCGGATGTGTCGCCGCCGGCAAGCCTCGCGGTGACGGCGGCGTTCTTCGCCGTCTGCCTCACCGCCGTATGGTGGATCTTCCGCACCGGCTATCGCCTGAAGAACTGACGCGGGGGGCATTGCGCCGGCGGGCGCGGGCGGCAAGAAGCATCTGATCTTCAGGAGATTTCGATGCGTCGCACGCTTGCCCTCATGCTTCTTCCCTTGCTTCCTGTCGTTGCGGCCGTTCCCGCCGCCGCCCAGGCGCCGGTTGCGGCGCAGCCGGGCGCGAAGGACGCCGCGCTGCTTCAGTTCCTTGACGCTGCCTTCGACGCCCAGCTCGCGCTCAGCCCGGAATCGCAGACCCACCTCGGGTTCAAGACCAACTACGACAAGCTCGACGATTATACGGACGCGGCGAACGTAAGGCGGCGCGACCTGGCGGAGCAGCAGCTCAAGGAGATGCGCGCCCGCTTCAAGCCGGAGCAACTGGGTGAAAGCGCGCGGGTCAGCTACCGCCTTTTCGAACATCAGGTGGAGCGGGATCGGGAATCCTTCCGCTTCCGCAACCTGCGCTTCCCAGTGTCGACCAACGGCAGCCCCGCGGGTGCCATCCCCGTCCTGCTGATCAACAATCACAAAGTCGACAGTGTCGCCGATGCCCAGGCGTATATCGCCCGCCTCCGCGAGACGGAGCGCGTGATGCGCGAAGTGACGGCGACGATGCGCAAGCAGGCGGCGGCCGGCATCATCCCCAACAAGGTCAATTTCGCCCCTGCCCGCGCCGACGCGCGCAAGGTCGTCACCGGCGCGCCGTTCGACGGTGGCGCCGACTCCACGGTGATGGCGGATTTCCGCAAGAAGGTCGCTGCGCTCGATGCTCCCGCCGCGACGAAGCAGAAGCTGCTGTCCGATGCCAGCGCTGCGCTGACCGGCCCGTTCAAGCGCGGCTATGACATGCTGTTCGTCGCACTGGACGAGATCGAGCCGCTGTCGAAGGGGAATTTCGGCGCCTGGAACCTCCCCGACGGCGCAGCTTACTATAACGATCGCCTGAAGGGTTCGACCACCACCAGCCTCACCGCCGATCAGATCCACGACATCGGCCTGCAGCAGGTCGCCGCGATCCGGCAGGAGATGGAGGCGATCAAGAAGCAGGTCGGCTTCACCGGCACGCTGGAAGAATTCTTCAACCACATCCGAACCGATCCGAAGTTCAAATATCCGAACACCGACGCCGGTCGTGAGCAATATCTGGCCGACGCGCGCAAGATCATTGCCTCGGTGATGGAGGTCGCGCCGCGCTACTTCCGCGTCCTGCCCAAGGCACCGCTGGAGGTGCGCGCGGTCGAGAAATGGCGCGAGGGCACTGCCTCCACCGCCTTCTACAACCCGCCCTCGGCCGACGGGTCGCGGCCCGGCATCTACTACGTCAATCTGGTCGACATGAACCAGACGCAGAAGGTTCAGGTCGCCGGCATCTCGGTGCATGAGGGCGCGCCCGGCCACCACTTCCAGATCGCGCGTCAGCAGGAACTGACCGGCCTTCCCAAGTTCCGCAAGTTCGGCGGCTTTGGCGCCTATATGGAAGGCTGGGGCCTCTACACCGAGCGGCTCGGCGACGAGATGGGCGTCATCACCGATCCCTATGATCGCTTCGGCATGCTGTCGCTTCAGGTCTGGCGCGCGATCCGGCTGGTGCTCGACACCGGCATTCACTCGAAGCGTTGGACGCGCGAGCAGGCGATTGCCTATTTCAAGGCGAACAGCTCGGTCTCCGACACCGACATCGCACGCGAGGTGGACCGCTACTTCAACTGGCCGGGCCAGGCGACCAGCTACATGGTCGGCCAGCTGAAAATCGCTGAACTGCGCCGCAAGGCAGAGCGGGAGCTTGGCGACAAGTTCGACATCCGCGACTTCCATGAGGCGGTGCTGAGCCAGGGCGCACTCCCGCTCGATCTGCTCGAGGCGCAGGTGAACGCCTACATCGCTGCCGCCCGCACCTGACCATTGATCCGCCGCCGCGTGCCCATAACGCGGCGGCGGACCATCGGCATCTGTCGACGGGACATCACTCGTTCAGCTTCTGTCACGCTGGCGTCGGCTAGGACGCCCGCATCCACTTCGACCGACACCAGCGCCGCGGACGATTTCGCGGCGCTACAGGAGTTCATTTCTTGACGAAAAAGCACATCCTTCTTGCTGCTGCCGGATCCCTTGCCCTTCTCGGCGCGCCGGCCTTCAGCCGCGGCACGCAGGGCGCTGGCCAGAACGCGCCGGCAGCCGCACCGGCCGCCACGCCCGCCACTTCTGCTGCCGCTGAAAGCTATGGCAGCTGGGGCTTCGACATTGCTGGCATGGACCGCAAGGTGCGTCCGGGCGATGACTGGTTCCGTTTCGTCAACGGCAGCTGGGCCGACAAGACCGAGATCCCGGCCGACCGCTCGTCCTACGGTGCCTTCGCCGTGCTGCGCGATCTGTCCGAACAGCGGCTGCGCACCCTTGTCGAAAGCTATCGCGCCGACGACGCTGCCAATCCCGACCGGATGAAGGCGGCGATCCTCTATCGCGGCTTCATGGACGAGGCAGCGGCGGAAAAGCTCGACGCGAAGCCGCTCGTCCAGCGCCTCGCCGCGATCAAGGCGGTGAAGGACAAGAACGCCATGGCGACGGTCATGGGCCGCTCGATCGGCGGCTTCGGCGCCAGCTTCTTCGGCCCGGGCGTGTCGGATGACGCGAAGAACCCCGACACCTATGCGCTCTACCTGCGCCAGTCGGGCCTCGGCCTTGGAGATCGCGACCTCTACGTCGATCCCAAGTTCCAGTCGCAGGTCGCGCGCTATCGCCAATATGTCGCGCAGATGCTGACCATGGCTGGCTGGCCGAACCCGGAAAAGGCCGCCAACGACGTCGTGGCGATGGAAACCAAGCTCGCGCAGGCGCACTGGACCCGCGCGGAAAGCCGCAACCGCGACAAGACCTACAATCTGATGACGCTGGCCGAGCTCAAGGCGCTGGCGCCCGGCTTCGCCTGGGATCCGTTCTGGCAGGCCGCCGGCATCGGCAAGGCGGAGCGCGTGATCGTCGCGCAGAACACCGCCTTCCCGGGGATCGCAAAGGTCTATGCCGACACCAATCTCGACACGCTGAAGGCGTGGGAGGCCTTCCGCACGGCCGATGCCATCGCGCCGCTCCTGTCGAAGCGCTTCGTGGACGCGCATTTCGACTTCCGCTCGAAGTTCCTGAACGGCCAGCCGCAGCAGCGCGAAAGGTGGAAGCGCGCAGTCGCCTTTGCCGAAAACGGCATCGGTGAGGGCATTGGCCGCGATTACGTCGCGCTCTACTTCCCGCCTGAATCCAAGGCGAAAATGGACACGCTGGTCTCCAACCTGCGTGGCACCTTTGCCGGTCGCATCCGCAATCTCGACTGGATGAGCCCGCAGACCAAGCAGGAAGCGCTCAAGAAGCTGGAAGGCTTCAGCGTCAAGGTCGGCTATCCCAGCAAGTGGCGCGATTATTCCGCCCTGCGCATCGTTCCGGGTGACCTCGTCGGCAATGCCGAGCGGGCCGCGCGGTTCGAATGGGATTACCGCCGCAACCGCATCGCGCTGCCGGTGGACAAGGCCGAATGGGGCATGACCCCGCAGACGGTGAACGCCTATTACAACTCAGTGAAGAACGAGATCGTCTTCCCCGCCGCGATCCTCCAACCGCCGTTCTTCGATCCCAAGGCGGATGATGCGATCAATTATGGCGGCATCGGCGGCGTGATCGGTCACGAGATCATCCACGGCTTCGACGATCAGGGCCGCAAGTCGGACGGCGCCGGCGTGCTGCGCGACTGGTGGACCGCGGACGACGCGCGCAAGTTCGAGGCGCAGGCCGCTCGCTATGGCGCGCAGTACGAGGCTTATGAGTTCGAGGGCCTGCCCGGCCTGCGCATCAACGCCAAGGCGTCGATGGGCGAGAATATTGCCGATCTCGGCGGCGTGCTGATGGCGCTCGACGCTTATCATGCCTCGCTGGGCGGCAAGCCGGCGCCGGTGCTTGACGGGTTCACTGGGGAGCAGCGCTTCTTCCTCGGCTGGGGCCAGGTCTGGCGCACCTTGTTCCGCAACGAGGCACTTCGCCAGCAGCTCGTCAGCGATCCGCACGCACCGGGCCAGATCCGCGCGGTCAATCCGCTGCGCAACATCGACGCCTGGTATGCCGCGTGGAAGATCACGCCCGACCAGAAGCAATATGTCGCCCCCGGCGACCGCGTTCGCATCTGGTAAGACGTCGCTGATCGGGTGCCTGTCCCCGTCCTGCCGCTATGCGGTGGGACGGGGGCAGCCCCCCTTCCCCATAGCGCGCGATGTCGCGCTACTCCGGGCTTTACGCGCGCGCCCGACAACCTTATCGCGCCATCCGCTTCGTGACCCATGTGTCCAAGCCCACGCTGTCCGGCCTCTTTCGGGTTTCCGGCCGACACGTCCAATTCGAGCCCGCATCAGGAGAAATCTATGGCGTGGCTGATTCTGGCTGTTGCCGTCGTGACCGAAATCATCTGGGCCTTGAGCCTGAAATGGGCCGCCATGCAGGCCAGCCTTGCCGCTTCGGCGATCCCGATTGCGCTCAGCTTCGTGAACATGGGCCTGCTCGCGCTGGGGATGCGAGGCCTGCCCGCGGGCACCGCTTACGCCGTGTGGACCGGGCTTGGCGCCGTCGGCGTCACCATCTTCGGCACGCTGATCTTCAATGAAAAGGTCAACGCGGTGCAGATCGCCTTTATCGCGCTGATCATTATCGGCGTGGTCGGAACCAAGGCCTTTGCCGACAGCTGATCGCCCGGCGACACTTTCATCTACGCGAGGCACTTGTGCAGCCGATCTACACCTTCATCAGCCATGACGACTTCGTTGCCGACATTCGGGCGCTGGCGACAGCGCTCGCGATGTCGACCGACTGGCAGCCGACGCTGATTGTCGGCATCGGCCGCGGCGGCCTGGTGCCGGCCGTCTACCTCAGCCACGCTACCGGCCTTCCCATGGCATCCTACGATCTGTCCGCGCAAACCCCGCAGGCGGGCGATGATCTGCTGACCCGCCTCGCCGCTCGCACCCGTGACGGCGAACGCTTGCTGTTCGTCGACGACATCAACGACACCGGCCGCACGCTCGGACTGCTGCGCACCTGGGTAGACGAGGCCGGCGCTCAGCCCGGCTCGGTCCGTTTCGCCACTCTGCTCGACAATGAAGTGTCCGCTCAACAGGTGTCCTACCGCGCCCGCGTCATCGACCGCCGCGTGGTCAAGGACTGGTTCGTCTTCCCGTGGGAAGCGGTCGCCACCGCAGACGCAATCGCACAGGATGCCGCCGAGATACCCGAACGCACCAGCTGAAGCTCTCTGGCATCCGGCCTGCGGCACCAGTCGCGGCGCTCGCATCCCTTCGCTCCCCTGCGCGTTTGGGCGGCATTGCGGCATCGAAAGGACCGGGAATGGCGATCTTCAACAAGGACATGATCGAACTCGCGACCAAGAACGACCTGTGGCAGAAGGAGGTCTATCGCGATCGCAAGATCCAGGTCGTGCTGATGAGCATTCCCGCCGGCGAGGAAATCGGCCTCGAAACGCACCCTGCCGACCAGACCACCTTCATCGTCGCCGGCGAGGCGCAGGTCACCGTGGACGGCCACCGGACCAAGGCGACCGCGAACCACATGGTGGTCATCCCCAAGGGCGCGGAGCATAATATCATCAACAAGGGCAGCGGCGCGCTGAAACTGTTCTCGGTCTACGCGCCTCCCGCCGAACCGGAGGGCGCCGCCTTCAAGACCAAGGCGGAAGCGGAAGAGGCTGAAAAGGGCCTCCTCGCCAAGGCCGCCGACAAGGTAAAGGAAGCCGTCGGCCGCTGACCGCTCCGTAACGGCGTCGCCTTCGATCCCGCGGCGCCGTTCACCAATTACGCCGTTTCGCCGAACCAAGGCTCAGGGCTCTACTACGCCACAGCCAACCTCCTCCTGTGGCTTCCGAACTCGTCCGTCCAAGAGACTCATTCCGTCGGTGAACGAAGCCAGCGGATCCACGTTGACGACCCACCCCGAACCGTGGCACTTGCTCGCCCGTCGCGAGGCAGTTCCAGACTGCGGACGCGATCAGGCATCAGCGGCCAGCCGCTGGTCAGGCGGGTGTAGCTCAATGGTAGAGCAGAAGCTTCCCAAGCTTACGACGAGGGTTCGATTCCCTTCACCCGCTCCAGCCGCTCATCTGAAAAGCGCGCACCAGGTCTAGCCTTCCAACGTTGATCCACCGGGACGAGCAGGCACGATCCCGGGCGCTTCCCGGCCGCTAATATAATCGACGCCGCGTTATCCCGCCGCCCGTCAGATAGCGGCCGTTCAGCTTCCCGCCGCTATGCGCGCGGCGATGTTGACGCGTATCCTGATTACCGCCGGCGCGCTGCTGGCTGCCTTCCCCGCCCTCGCCTGGGGCGCCAACGGCCACCGCATCACCGGCGCTATCGCCGAACAGAATCTGAGCGGGCTGGCGAAGGCCAATGTGCAACTGCTGATTGGATCCGAAACCCTGGCGGAGGCTGCGACATGGCCGGACGACATGAAGTCGGATCCCGCGCCGTTCTGGCAGAAGACGGCCAGCCCGTGGCACTATGTCACCGTCGCCCATGGCGACGCCTACAAGGCGAGCATGGCGCCACCCGAAGGCGACGCGATTACCGCGCTCGGCGCGTTCACCGCAACGCTGCAGGATCCGGCGGCGTCGATCGAGGACAAGCGCACCGCGCTGCGCTTTGTCGTTCACATCATCGGCGACCTGCATCAGCCGCTTCATGTCGGTCGCGGTAACGATCGCGGCGGCAACGATACGCCGGTGGCCTTCTTCAACCGACCGACCAACCTGCACTCGCTTTGGGACTCTGGCCTGATCGAACAGAAGCAGCTGTCCTTCTCGGAATATGCGAGCTTCCTCTCGCGCGCGATCACCCCAGAGGATGTCATTGCCTGGAGCGATCCGCGCCCGGACACCTGGATGACCGAAAGCGTGAAGCTGCGTGAGCAGATCTACCCGCAGGACCCCAAACTCTCCTGGTCGTACGCCTACCAGCATCGTTCGGCACTCGACGGCCGCCTCAAGCAAGCGGGCATACGCATCGCAAGCTACCTGAACTGGCTGTTCTCGCCGGGCGCCCCCGACAAGTCGCCGCATTCATCATCGACGATCGCGGAATAGCTGCATCGGATCAGCCGCCGAGCGGGCCATACGTTAATCGAGGTTTGCGCTTGCGCTCCCACTCGCGGATGGTGGGTCGTGTCGCCCCAACAACGAAGGCTCTTCGATGCTCCACGCCCTTCACCCGCTCGCGCAACAAGCAGCCACGCTGCTGACCCAGCGACGCCAGACGATTGCGGTCGCTGATGGTGCAACCGGCGGGTTGATCCTGGCAGGGCTGCTAACGGTACCGGGCGCGACGCGCTTCTGCCGCGGCGGGGGCGTCATATATTCGCTGAAGGGGCGCGACATCCTGCTCGGCCTGCCGCGTGAAGCGCTGACCGGCATGGAGTCCGTCACCGAAGCCTATGCGCTTCTCCAGGCGCGAGGCATCCGCGACCGTTTCGGTGCCAACTGGGGCATCGCCGAAACCGGCTCCGCCGGCCCCGATCAGCATCCACGCGGTGCGCCGACGGGCCGCAGCTGCATCGCAGTGGTGGGGCCGGACGTCGCGCGGGCAATCACGGTCGACACCGGATCGCCCGACCGCATCGCCAACATGGAGGCGTTTGCCCGGACCGCCCTCACCTTCCTCGTTGACACGCTGAAGGCCGCACCCGCCCCAACGCCCGTCTGACGGTGCCCGCGACACCGCTACCAGTCTCAGCCGTCGCGGCAGGCCAGCGCGCGTTCAAACACCGCCTCGAACATCGGTGCCGTCAGGCGTCCGGTGTTCTGGTTGTAGCGCGAGCAATGATAGCTATCGATCAGCAGCCGTCCGTCCGGCATGCGATGTTCCGCCAGATGGCCGAACTTCGCCTTCGGCAGCCGCCCGCCCAGCGCCTTCACCGTCGATTGATGCGCGATTTGCCCCAGCGCGACGAACACCTTCGCCTTTGGCAAAGCGGCGATCGGTGCTTCCAGGAACGGGCGGCAGGTGCGGATTTCCTCCGGCGTCGGCTTGTTCTCGGGCGGCAGGCAGCGGACGGCATTGACCAGCATCGCCCCGCGAAGCTGCAGGCCGTCATCAGGTCGCGCCTCGAACGTCCCTTCGCTCAACCCGTATTTGGCGAGCGTTGCGTACAGCAACTCGCCCGCATAATCGCCGGTGAAGGGGCGACCGGTGCGGTTCGCGCCATGCTTCCCCGGCGCCAACCCGACGATCACCAGCCACGCATCGGGGTCGCCGAACGCTGGCACCGGCGCATTCCACCAACCCGGGTATTCGCTGCGCAGCGCGTCGCGGAAGGCGGCGAGGCGTGGGCACAGCGGGCAATCGTGCGGCGGTTCGGTGGCTGGCAAGGCAGAGGGTGCGTGATCCATCGCCGTCCGATAGGCGCAGTGGCATGACGCGCTCAACCTATGTCGTGGGAATCGGCTCAAACCGGCGCGGGCGACATGGCTCCCCTACCGCGGAGGTTGCCGCCGCGCTGGCCGCGCTTCCCGGCCGCCTCGTCGTATTTGCCCCGATCATCGTCACTGCGCCGCTCGGCCCCTCGATCAGGCGCTTTGCCAACACGGTCGCCGTGATCGAGAGCGATTGCGCGCCCGGCGACCTCCTCCGCCGCCTTAAGGCGATCGAGCGGGCCTTCGGTCGCCGGCGTGGACAACGCTGGGGCGCGCGGGTGATCGATCTCGACATCCTGTTGTGGAGCGGGGGCAGCTGGGCAGAACCAGGCCTCATCATCCCGCACGCCGCGCTTCGCACCCGCGATTTCGTTCTGGGCCCGCTGGTGCGGATCGTGCCCGGCTGGCGCGATCCGATCAGCGGTTTGACCATGCGACAGCTCAATGCCCGGTTGACCAGCCGCCGCGCTCTGCCTAGGCGCAGCGGCGCTGGTGCGGGTCCGTAGCTCAGTCGGTAGAGCAAGCGACTTTTAATCGAGAGGTCCCGGGTTCGAGCCCCGGCGGACCCACCAGCATCCCCCTCGATCCGCAGCGCCCTCCTCGCGCCGTTCCGGCGCTCAGTCGGCCTGCACCTCGTGATCGGGGCGTCCCGTGGCCTCGAACGTGCTCACATTGCGGATCGTGGTCTCGGCGATGCTGGTCATCGCCTCCACGGTGAAGAACGCCTGATGCCCGGTGACCAGCACATTGGGAAAGGTGAGCAGCCGCGCGAACACGTCATCCTGGATCATGCTGTTGGACTGGTCGGAGAAGAACATCCCGTCCTCCTCCTCATAGACGTCCAGCCCCAGCGTGCCGATCGCACCCGATTTCAACCCGTTGATCACCGCGCGCGTATCGATCAGCCCGCCGCGGCTGGTGTTGATCAGCATCGCGCCGCGCTTCATGCCGGCAATCGTCGCATGATCGATCAGGTGATGATTGGTCGTGGTCAGCGGGCAGTGCAGCGTGACGATATCCGATTCCCGCAGCAGCTCCGGCACCTCGACATAGCTGCCGCCCAGCGCCTCGAAGGCCGGCTGGTGCACCGGATCGCTTGCCAGCAGGCGACACCCGAACCCGGCGAGGATGCGCGCGGTCGCCAGGCCGATCAGGCCGGTCCCGATGATCCCCACCGTCCGCCCCTGCATGTTGAACCCGATCAGCCCGTCGAGCGCGAAATTGCCCTCCCTCACCCGGTCTCGCGCGCGATAGATCTTGCGGTTGAGCGACAGCATCAGCGTGACGGTATGCTCCGCCACCGCCTCGGGCGAATAGGCCGGGACGCGCGCGACCACGATCCCCAGGGCGCGCGCCGCCGCCAGGTCCACGTTGTTGTACCCGGCGCTGCGCAGCGCCACCAGCCGCGTCCCCCCGTCATGCAGGGTCGCCAGCGTCTCGGCATCGAGGTGATCGTCGACAAAGGCGCAGACGCACGGCGCCCCCGCCGCGAGCGTCGCCGACTTGGCCTCGAGCCGTGGCTCCAGGAAGGCCAGTTCGTGCTGGTTGCCCAGCCTTTCGTTGGCCTGCGACAGGAACGTGCGGTCGTACGACCTGGCGCTGAAAACCGCGATCTTCACCTGTCATCTCCCTCGGTTCGTGATCGTCAACGTGCGGACCGCACGGATAGCAGCACGCCCAGCGGCACGGCACAACCGCGTGATCGGCACGATGCCCGCACGCCGGGGCGGCCGAAGGGGGAGCGCTTTACCACACCATGCGTTGGAATGACGGCGACATCCGGGGAGAAGCGGGTGATGATGGCAGCGATCGCACGGGCAACCCGGCGCAGGACAAGCGCCAACGGCTGCGCGGCGGCGTCTTGACGGACGCGGGAAACGATCACGCATGGCACGCCCTGGCCGCAGAGGACGTCTGCGCCACGCTTGAAACCGGCCCGGGCGGGCTTTCTCCGGACAGCATCACGGAGCGCCGGCAACGCTACGGCCGGAACCTCCTCCCCGCCCCGCCTCGCCGCAACCCGCTCATGCGCTTCCTTGCGCAGTTCAACAACACGCTGATCTACGTCCTGCTCGGCGGTGCGCTGGCCGCTTCACTGCTCGATCATGCCATCGACGCCGCGGTGATCATCGCGGTGGTGCTAGCCAATGCGGTGATCGGCTACATCCAGGAAGGCCGCGCGGAGCGTGCGCTGGAATCGTTGAAAGAACTGGTCGCGCCCCATGCCTCGGTCCTGCGTGAGGACCACCGCGTGACCGTGGAGGTCGCCGATCTGGTGCCCGGCGACATCGTGCTGCTGGAGGCAGGCGATCGCGTCCCCGCCGACCTGCGCCTGATTGAAACACATCGCATGCTGGTGGACGAGGCACTGCTGACCGGCGAATCCGTCACCGCGGGCAAGGACGTCGCGCCGCTTCCCGCCGACGCCCCGCTTGCCGACCGGCACAACATGGCATTCTCCGGTACGCTGGTCGCCGCGGGCCAAGCGACGGGCGTGGTGGTCGCGACCGGCGTCGCGACCCAGATCGGCCGCATCAGCACGATGATCCACGCCGTCACCCCGATGGCGACGCCGCTGCTGGAACAGATCGATCACTTTGCCCGGCGCTTCACCTGGTTCGTTCTGATGGGCGGCGTCCTTCTGTTCGCCTTTGCCGTTGCCGTGCGCGGCTATGACTGGATCGACGCGTTGATCGCGGTGGTGGCGATCGCAGTCGGCATCGTGCCGGAGGGGCTGCCCGCCGTCATCACCATCACGCTGGCGATCGGCGTGCGACGGATGGCGCATCGCCACGCTGTCATTCGCAAGCTGCCCGCGGTCGAGACACTCGGCGCCACCTCCGTCATCTGCACCGACAAGACGGGCACACTGACGCGCAACGAAATGACCGTCCGCTCGGTGATCGCCGCCACGGGGCAGTGGTCGATCACCGGTGCGGGCTATGATCCCGCCGCCGGCGAGGTGCGCGGCACGCCCGCAATCGCCGCGGCGGGGGCGGAGCTTCTGTGGTGCGCGCAACTGTGCAACGACGCGGAGCTGCACCAGGAGGACGGCGAATGGCGGGTCGAGGGCGATCCGATGGAGGGCGCGCTGCTCGTCCTCGCCCGCAAAGCCGGGGAGCATGTCGACGCGGTACGCAGCAGCTGGCCGCGCTGCGACTCCATCCCCTTCGATGCGGCGCACCGCTTCATGGCGACGCTCCACCAGGATCCCGACGGCGGCCGTGTCGCCTATATCAAGGGCGCGCCTGAAACATTGTTCGGCATGGCGGCGCCCGGGCTCGACATCAACCGATGGACGCAGCGTGCGGCCGACGCCGCTTCCTCGGGTGAACGTGTCCTCGCCTTCGGCATGAAGACCTTTGCCGACGATCACGGCACCCTCACCTTTGATGATGTCAGGAGCGGGATCACCTTCCTCGGCATCATCGGCTTCATCGATCCCCCGCGGGACGAGGTCGCGTCGGCAATCGCGCAGGCGCATTCGGCCAGCATCGATGTGAAGATGATCACTGGGGATCACGCCGCCACGGCGCTCGCCATCGCGCGCCAGCTCGATCTCGCGCTCGATCCGCGCGCGCTGACCGGCGTCGAGATCGAGGCGATGGACGACGCGACGCTCGCCGCCAATGTGCGTGGCACCGCGGTGTTCGCGCGCACCAGCCCGGAGCACAAGCTGCGCATCGTGCGCGCGCTCCAGTCGCACGGGCTGACCGTCGCGATGACCGGCGACGGGGTCAATGACGCGCCCCCGCTCAAGCAGGCCGACGTTGGGGTCGCCATGGGCATCAAGGGCACCGCTGCGGCCAAGGAAGCCGCAGAAATGGTGCTGCTCGACGACAATTTCGCCTCGATCGTCAGCGCGGTGCGCGAGGGGCGCACCGTGTACGACAACATCCGCAAGGTGATTACCTGGGAAATCCCCACCAACGGGGGGGAAACGCTCACGGTCGTCCTCGCCATCATCCTTGGCTTTGCACTGCCGATGACCGCGACGCAGATCCTGTGGATCAATCTTGTGCTGTCAATAACGCTCGGCCTCGTCCTGGCTTTCGAGCCGTCGGAGCCCGGCGTGATGCAGCGAGCGCCCCGCCGTCGTGACGCGCCGCTGCTTTCGCCTTTTCTGTTATGGCGGGTCGTGATCGTGTCGATCCTGTTGGCGATCGCCACGCTCGGCATCTTTTTCTACACGCTGGATCAGGGGCGAGGGCTTGAGGTCGCCCGCACGATGGTCGTCAACATGTTCGTCGTTGGCGAAATATTCTACCTGTTCAACGTGCGTTACCTTCACCTCACGTCGTTCAGCTGGACAGGCGTGCTCGGAACGCCGCTGGTATTGTTGTCCATTGCCGTCCTGATCGCGCTGCAATTGTTGTTCACCTTCGCACCATTCATGAACCGCGTGTTCGGCAGTCGTCCGCTGACCCTGGTCGATGGCATGATGATCATTGCCGTCGGTGCCACGCTGATGATCGTGCTGGAACTGGAAAAGCTGCTGATGCGGCGGCTCGGCTGGTTCTCCGAACTGCGCGATTGATCCCTCTTGTCGAGCCCGAACACTCGACGGCCTGAGGTAAGACGGAAACGCTGCTTTTCTCTATTACCGCGGGCCGATGCACGATCGGTGTTTATTCTTGCGTCTTGACCGGCTTACGGCTCCAATCGCCATGACCGACGTTATGCTGCACATGCGCATGTCCAGCGCGCTGCCGCAAAGCTGATCCAATAGGAGAATTACTGTCCATGTCGGACAAGATTGAAATGGGCGTGTCCCGCCGCGGCGTGCTTGCCGGCAGCGCCGCCACGGTCGCGGTCGCTGCCACGCCGGCGCATGGTGCGCCCCTTCCCCCGCCCAGGAAGCCGGAGGCGCCGATGATGCCCGTCCGTTTCACCGTGAACGGCGAACCGCGTTCGCTGACGCTCGATCCGCGCACCACCCTGCTCGATGCATTGCGGGAGCATCTCACGCTCACCGGCACAAAGAAGGGCTGCGATCATGGCCAGTGCGGCGCCTGCACCGTGATCGTCGATGGGCAGCGGATCAATTCCTGCCTCAGCCTCGCGGTGATGCACGAAGGCGACACGATCACCACGATTGAAGGGCTCGGCACGCCGGAGAAGCTGCATCCCATGCAGGCCGCCTTCGTGAAGCACGACGGCTATCAATGCGGCTATTGCACCCCGGGTCAGATCTGCTCCGCGGTCGCCGTGCTGGAGGAGATCAAGGCCGGGATTCCCAGCCACGTTCAGGCAGACGTTGCCCAGCGTCCGGGCTTCACCACCGTTGAAATGCGCGAACGGATGAGCGGCAACATCTGCCGCTGCGGCGCTTATTCCAACATCGCCGATGCCATGGCCGAGGTCGCTGGCGCTGACGTCGCGGGGGCAAAGGCATGAGGGCGTTCACTTACGAACGGGCGACCGATCCCGTCGCCGCCGCGCGCATCGTTGCGACGAAGCCGGGGGCAAAGTTCATCGCCGGCGGCACCAACCTCCTCGACCTGATGAAGATCGAGGTGGAAACACCGACCCATCTTGTCGACGTGCAGGATCTCGACCTGGACCGGATCGAGGCGACGCCCGAGGGCGGCCTGCGCATCGGCGCCTTGGTCAGCAACACCGCGCTCGCCGCCGACGATCGCGTACGCCGCGATTATGGCGTGCTGACCCGCGCGATCGTTGCCGGCGCCAGCGGCCAGCTGCGCAACAAGGCGTCGACCGCCGGCAATCTGCTCCAGCGTACGCGCTGCCCGTATTTCTACGACGTCAACATGCCCTGCAACAAGCGCAAGCCCGGCTCAGGCTGCGCCGCGATCGGCGGCTATTCGCGCCAGCTTGGCGTCATCGGCGTGTCCGACAAATGCATCGCCACCTTCCCCGGCGACATGCCCGTGGCGCTCCGGCTGCTCGATGCGGTGGTGGAAACGGTCGACCCGCAGGGGCAGCGCCGCTCGATCCCGATTGCCGATTTCCATCGCTTGTGGGGCGACCGGCCGGAACAGGATACGGTGCTCAGTCGCGATGAGCTGATCACTGCGGTCACCCTTCCCGCCCCGCTCGGCGGCAAGCATTTCTATGAAAAGGTGCGCGATCGCGCCTCCTACGCCTTTGCCTTGGTCTCGGTCGCGGCGGTGATCCAGCCCGATGGCACCGGCCGCGTCGCCTTTGGCGGCGTCGCGCCAAAGCCGTGGCGCGTGGAGGAGGCGGAGGCGCTGCTGCCGCAGGGCGCGGCGGCTGTTACCGCGCGCGCCTTCCAGGGCGCCACCCCCACCAAGGACAATGCGTTCAAGCTGCCGCTCGCCACGCGCGCGCTGGCTTCCGTGATCGCTCAAGCGAAGGCCTGATCCCATGAAGTTCGAAACTGCCGAGGGTCAGAACCCGATCGACCGCCTGAAGGTCGTCGGTCGTGCGCACGACCGTATCGACGGCCCGCTCAAGACCAGCGGCCTTGCGCCCTACGCCTATGAGCATCACGAGGGGATCGAGAATCCGGCCTATGGCTATATCGTCGGCGCCGGCGTGGCGAAGGGGCGCATCACCCGTATCGACACCGCGGCGGCAAAGGCCGCACCCGGCGTCATCGCCATCGTGACCGCGGCCGATGCAGGCAAGCTCGGCAAGGGCAAGAACAACACGGCGAAGCTGCTCGCCGGCCCCGAGGTCGAACATTACCATCAGGCGGTCGCGCTGGTGGTGGCCGAAACCTTCGAACAGGCGCGTGCCGCAGCCGGTCTGGTACGGGTCGATTATGCGCGCGCGAATGGCCGCTATGACCTCACCGAACAGCTGAAGGTCGCGCCGCTCGTCGGCGGGTCGGGCGGCCCGAACAGCGGCAGCTCGCCGGTGGAGCGCGTCGGCAAGTTCGAGGAGGCGTTCGCCGCCGCCCCGGTGAAGCTCGACGCGCAATATCACACCCCCGATCACAGCCACGCGATGATGGAGCCACACGCCTCGATCGCGGCGTGGAACGGCGACGAGCTGACGCTGTGGACATCGAACCAGATGATCGCCTGGAGCAAGCGTGATGTCGCGCTGACGCTCAACATGCCGGAGGACAAGGTCCGCCTGATCTCGCCCTATATCGGCGGCGGCTTCGGCGGAAAGCTGTTCGTCCGCGCCGACGCGCTGATGGCGGCGCTTGGTGCGCGCGCGGCGAAGCGCCCGGTGAAGGTCGCGCTGCAACGCCCGCTCATCGCCAACAACACCACGCATCGTCCCGCCACGCATCAGCGCGTCCGGCTGGGCGCGATGAAGGACGGCACGATCACCGCGATCGCCCATGAAAGCGGCTCGGGCGACTTGCCCGATGGAGGCCCGGAGACGGCGGTGCAGCAGACCAAGCTGCTCTACGCGGGCCCCAACCGCATGACCGCGATGCGCCTTGCAGTACTCGATCTGCCTGAGGGCAATGCCATGCGCGCGCCGGGCGAGGCACCGGGCATGATGGCGCTGGAGATCGCGATGGATGAAATGGCCGAGAAGCTCGGCATGGATCCCGTCGCCTTCCGCATCAAGAACGACACGCAGGTCGATCCCGAGAAACCGCAGCGCCGCTTCTCGCAGCGCCAACTCGTCCGTTGCCTCACCGACGGCGCGCAGCGTTTCGGCTGGGACCGCCGCCAGGCGAAGCCGGCGCAGGTGCGCGATGGCCAGTGGCTGATCGGCATGGGCGTCGCCTCCGCCTTCCGCAACCACCTCAACATGACGTCGGGCGCGCGTGTGCGCCTGTCGCCGGACGGCATCGTGACGGTCGAAACCGACATGACCGACATCGGCACCGGCACCTACACGATCCTCGCGCAGACCGCGGGCGAGATGCTGGGCGTGCCGGCCGAGGCGGTCGTGGTGAAACTGGGCGATTCCTCCTTCCCCGTCTCGGCCGGGTCGGGCGGGCAATGGGGCGCGGCGAACTCGACCGCCGGCGTGTACGCCGCCTGCGTGAAACTGCGCGAGCAGGTCGCCCAGCGGCTCGGCTTCAACTCGGCCGATGCGGTGTTCGACGCCGGCCGAGTCACCAGCGGCAATCGCGCCGCCGCGCTGCGCGATGCCGCCACCCAGGGTGAGCTGGTCGCCGAGGAGAAGATCGAGTTCGGCAAGCTCGACGACGAATGGCAATTGTCGACCTTCGGTGCGCATTTTGTCGAGGTCGGCGTCAACGCCTATACCGGCGTCACCCGCGTCCGCCGCATGCTCGCGGTCTGCGCCGCGGGCCGCATCCTCAATCCCAAGGCCGCGCGCAGCCAGGTGATCGGCGCGATGACGATGGGCGTCGGCTCGGCGCTGATGGAGGAGCTCGCCGTCGACAAGCGCTTCGGTTTCTTCGTCAACCACGATCTCGCCAGCTACGAGGTGCCGGTCCATGCCGACATCCCGCATCAGGAGGTCGTCTTCCTCGACGAGGCCGATGACAAGGCCAATCCGATGAAGGCCAAGGGCGTCGGCGAACTCGGCATCTGCGGCGTCGGCGCGGCGGTGGCGAACGCGATCTACAACGCCACCGGCGTGCGCGTGCGCGATTACCCGCTCACGCTCGACAAATATCTCGACAAGCTGCCGGCGGTCGCCTGACCGGCGACGCTTCAGCGACGCGTGGCGGCGCTGCGCCGGGCCGGCAGGGCCTGGCGCACCGCTGGCACGATGCGGCGAACGATGATCTCAACCCCGCGCGCATTGGGGTGCCGCCCGTCCGCCTCGAACAGCGCCTGGTTGCCCGCCACGCCCTCCAGGAAGAACGGATAGAGCGGCACGCCATGCTTGCGCGCCAGCCGGGGATACAGCCCCTCAAAGGCACGCCGATAATCACTGCCAAGATTCGGCGCCGCGCGCATCCCGACCAGCAGCACCGGGATGTCGCGCCGCTTCAGCTCGGTCAGGATCAGGTCGAGGTTCTTCTCCGTCGCGGCGGGCGGCAGGCCGCGCAGCATGTCGTTGGCGCCCAGCTCGACGATCACCAGGTCCGGCTTGCGCTTCAACCCGCGCAATCCCCAGGCCAGCCTCGCCCGTCCCTGCGCGGAGGTGTCGCCGGCGACGCCGCCATTGCGCACCGTTACGTCGGGCATCGACCGGCGCAGCGCCGCCTCCAGCCGCGTCGGAAAGCCCTGCGCCGGTGGCAGGCCATAGCCGGCCGTCAGGCTGTCGCCGAACGCCCAGACCAGCCGCTCCGCCCGCACCGGCGTCGCCACCAGCAGCACGCCCGCGATCAGCAACGGGACGGCCAGCAATGCGACAGCCGGGGATTGGACAGCGGCCATCATCGCCCTGTATCCGCGCCATTGTGACAGCATCCGCTTCTCCTTCGCCGACCGGCGCCAGCCCGGATGACCGCCCGGACGGCAGACCCGGCGATACCATCGTCATCGACGCGCGCAATCTGACGCTGGCGCTCGGCCGTCCGCCGGCCCGCACGCAGATCCTGCGCGGTATCGACCTCACGGTGCGGCAAGGGGAAAGCGTCGCGCTGCTCGGCCCGTCCGGATCGGGCAAATCGTCGCTGATGGCGCTCCTGTCGGGCATGGAACGGCCCACCGGCGGCAGCGTCAGCGTCGCCGGGCTCGAATTCGACCGGCTGAGCGAGGATCAGCTCGCAATCGCGCGGCGCGGCCGCATCGGCATCATCCTGCAGGCGTTCCACCTGCTGCCGACGATGACCGCGCTCGAAAATGTCGCCGTGCCGATGGAACTTGCCGGCATGGCGGAGCCGTTCGCCCGCGCCGAGGAGGAACTGACCGCCGTCGGCCTCGGCCATCGCCTGACCCACTACCCCTCCCAATTGTCGGGTGGCGAGCAGCAGCGGGTCGCGATCGCCCGCGCGCTCGCCCCGCGCCCCGCGCTCCTCTTCGCGGACGAGCCGACCGGCAATCTCGATGGCGCAACCGGGGCCGCGATCATGGACCTGCTGTTCGCGCGCCATGCCGCCGCCGGCACCACGCTCTTCGTCATCACCCACGATCCCGCGCTCGCCGCGCGCTGCGGACGCGTGATCGCCCTAGCCGACGGTCGCATCGTCAGCGACAACGCCGCCGCATGACCAACGCCTGGCGGCTCGCCCTGCGTGATCTGCGCGCCGGCGGCCGCGGCTTGTGGCTGCTGCTGATCTGCCTCTTCCTCGGCACCGCCGCGCTGGCGGGCATTGGGTCGCTGTCGGCCTCGATCACTGGCGCGCTCGACGCGCAAAGCCGCCAGCTGCTCGGCGGCGATCTCGAACTGCGCGTGTCGCAGCGCCGCGCCACCGTGGAGGAAAACGCCGCCTTCGCCAGCTTCGGCCGAACGTCGGAAACGATTGCCGTCAACACCATGGCCCAGCCGCTCACCGGCGGCACCCCGGCGTTGATCAACCTGCGCGCCGTCGACCATGCCTGGCCGTTGATCGGTCGCTTCACGCTGGAGCCGGGGGCATTGCGCCCACGCCCTGCCGGCAACCAGGTGGCGATCGCCCCCGCACTGGCGCAGCGGCTGAACGTGAAGGTCGGCGACACCGTCCGGATCGGCGCCGCCCCGATGCGCATCATCGGCCTGATCGCCGACGAACCCGATGCCCTCGGGTTCAGCTTCGGGCCGACGGCCCTGGTCGACATGGCGGGGCTCGACGCCACCCGCGTGCTGCAACCCGGCAGCCTCTATCAGGCGCGCACCCGCATCCTGCTGCGCCCTGGCCTCGATCCGGCATCGGTCGGCAACACCGTCACCCGCCGCTACCCCAGCGCCGGGTGGAGCGCGCGGACGCCGGAGGACGCCTCCGGCAATGTGAAGCGCAGCATCGACCAATTGGGCCAGTTCCTGCTGCTCGTCGGGCTCGCCGCGCTGGTCATCGCCGGCATCGGCATCGGCAGCGGGGTCAGCGCCTATCTCAACCGCAAGAGCCGGATGATCGCCACGCTGAAGGTGCTGGGCGCGCATTCGCGCACCATCGCCGCGGTGTTCCTGATCCAGCTCGGGCTGGTGGCCTTGCTGGCGGTGGTCGCCGGGCTGGCGCTCGGCACCGCGATCCCGTGGCTGGTCGCACAGCTCGCGGGGGACGCGCTGCCGGTGCCACCACGCCTCGGCATCTATCCCGCGCCGCTGCTGGTCGCGGCTGGCCTCAGCCTGCTCGTTGCCCTCCTCTTCTCGCTGCCCGCCCTTGCGCGCGCGCGCTCGGTCCCGGCGGCCAGCCTGCTGCGCGACGCCATCGGCAGCGTGACGCGGCCGTCGTCCCGCGTCCTCGCCGGCATGGGCGTCGTCCTTTCGCTGCTGGTCGCTCTGACCGTGCTGACCGCCAGCAACCGCGCGATCGCCCTGGGCTTCACCGCCGCAACCGGGGCTGTGCTCGCGCTGCTCTGGCTGCTCGGGATCGCGTTGCGCGCGGCGTTGTCCCGCCTTCCCCGTCCGCGTCGCCCCTTGTTCCGGCTGGCGCTCGCCAACCTCTATCGTCCGGGTGCTCAGACCGACCGGCTGGTCGTTGCGCTCGGCCTCGGCTTCTCCCTGTTCGTGGCGCTCGCCGTCATCGACACCAGCCTGTCGAACGAGCTCGCCAGCGCCGCGCCGGCCAAGGCCCCCCGCTTCTTTGCCATCGATGTGCAGCCGGAGGATGAACCTGCCTTCCGTGCCGCCGTCCGCCGCGCCGCCCCTGCCGCGACGATCGAGGCGGTGCCCTCGCTGCGCGGCTCGATCGTCGCGCTCAAGGGGCAACGCGTGGCGGACATGAAGAATCTGCCGGAGGATGCATGGATCGTCCGCGGCGACCGCACCATCACCTGGTCCGCCACCGTGCCGCCGCGCAACAGCGTGGTGGCGGGCAAATGGTGGCCGCGCGACTATCGCGGTCCCCCGCTCATCTCGCTGGAGGATCGCGCCGCGCAGCAGCTCGGCCTGAAGGTCGGCGACACGATCACCGTCGCGGTACTCGGCGTCGATGTCCCCGCGCGTATCGCCGCGCTGCGCAAGGTCGACTGGCAGGGGCTCGGCCTCAACTTCGCGCTGATCTTCTCGCCGGGCTATATCGAGGAAGCACCCCACGGCATTCTCGCCAGCGTCTATGCCCCCGCCGGCCGCGACGGCGCGATCGCGGGTGAAGTGGCCCGCGCGCTCCCCTCCGTCACCATGCTCCGCACCGGCGACGTGATCGGCCAGATCAGCGAATTGCTCGGCCGCGTCGCCATCGCGATCCGCGCCGCGGCCGCCGTCACCGTCGTTGCCGGCATTGTCGTCCTCATCGGCGCGGTAACCGCCTCGGGACAGTCGCGGCGATACGACACTATCATCCTGAAGCTGCTGGGCGGCAGCCGCGCGCAGCTGCTCACCGGGCAGGCGCTGGAATATGCCCTCCTCGCTCTCCTGCTCGCCGGGGTTGCTTTGCTCATCGGCATGGCGGGGGGCTGGTACGTCGTCACGCAGGTGCTCGATCTGACATGGGCGCCCGACCCGCTTGTGATCGCGCTGACGCTTGGCGCCGCGATCGTCGCCACGCTTGGCATCGGCGTGCTCAGCAGCTTGCCCGCACTGCGCGCCTCCCCCGCAGAGGGGCTGCGTAGCGACTGAGGCACGCGCCCAGCCCGACGATCATCGTTCCCTGTCCGTTCTCGCGCTGCTATGGCGTGCCGCATGTCCGGCGGTCCGACTCGAAAGATCATCCATGTCGACATGGACGCCTTTTTCGCGTCGGTGGAACAGCGCGATGATCCCGCGCTGCGCGGCCGTCCCGTCGCGGTCGGCCATGCCGCGGCGCGCGGCGTGGTGGCCGCCGCCAGCTACGAGGCGCGCGCCTTTGGCGTGCGCAGCGCACTGCCTTCGGTCACGGCGCTCCGCCGCTGTCCCGACCTCATCTTCGTCCCGCCACGCTTCGATGTGTACAAGGCCGTCTCGCGGCAGATCCATGCGATCTTCGCCGAATTCACGCACCTCATTCAGCCCTTGTCGCTCGACGAGGCCTATCTCGACGTGACCGAGAACCGCGCCGGCCTCCCCACCGCCTGGGCCACCGCAAAGGCAATCCGCGCGCGCATCCTGGAGGAAACCGGCCTCACTGCCTCGGCCGGCGTATCGTACAACAAGTTCCTGGCGAAGCTCGCCTCCGACCATCGCAAGCCAAATGGCCAGTTTGCGGTAACGCCCGACATGGGCGCCGCCTGGGTCGAAACGCTTCCCGTCTCGCGCTTTCACGGCGTCGGCCCGGTCACCGCCGCAAAGATGAAGCGGCTCGGCATCGAAAGCGGCGCTGATCTGCGCGCCAAGTCGCGCGACTTCCTCGAACGGCATTTCGGCAGTTCCGCCGGCTGGTATCATGCCATCGCACGCGGCATCGACGACCGCCCGGTCAACCCCAACCGGGTGCGCAAATCCTCCGGCTCCGAAACCACCTTCGACCGCGATCTCACCGACCCGCAGGAGATTGAGGCCGGCATCATCCGCATGGCCGACGACGTCTGGGCGTGGTGCGAAAAGGCGCAGGCCTTCGGCCGTACCGTGACCGTGAAGATCAAGTTCCAGAGCTTCCGCCAGATCACCCGCAGCCGCAGCCACAGCCAGGTGGTGGACAGCCGCGACCTGCTGGTCAGCGCCAGCCTCGATCTCGTCCGCTCGATCTACCCGCCCGAAACCGGCATCCGGCTGGTCGGCGTCACCGTCTCGAACTTCGACACTGCCGCCCGCGACGATCCCCAGGATCTGCCGCTGTTCGACGCCGCCACGTCCTGATCGGCGGGATCAGCGCCCCGGCATCGAAAAGGACGGCGGATCGCTCGCGGGGAAGCTTTCGTCCGACGCCTCGTCCACTTCGGACCAGCGCGGCTGCGGATCGCGGATCGCCTCGGGCCCAGCGTCGCGCACCTGGCTGAAGCCGCCCTGTTCGCCCGCTGGCCGGGCCAGTGCCGCGGGCGGCGCGGAGGCCACTTGGTCGCGACGATCGTCCTCGTCATCCTCCTCGCGGCGCAGGCGTCCGGCGGCATAGCCCAGCACCAGCGCGACCAGGATCCACGGCAGCATGGTGCTGCGCGTCTCCCGGGCCCGATCGCGACCGCCCGGCGTGGGGCGGAGCGCTTCGGCATAGGCGACGCCGGACACCTCCTCGACGACAATGACCTCGTCCACCGTGTCGACCGTTCGGTGATAGCCCGGTGCCGCGCGATCCGCCGCGCCCTCACCGCGCATGCCATTGTCGCCAGGCGCCTGGTGGTTGGAGGAATCCGCCATGCCATAGATGCGCGTGTCGGGGTCGGCCATCGGATTGCCTCCTGGCGGCTATCGTTTCTGCGTCACGGAACAAGCCGTGACGCCGCATCCCGGTTCCGCATCCCGCCTGCGCTCTTAACCTGAGTCAGGGTTTCTCTTCCCTAGATCCCCCGCGCCTCCGGCACATCGAGCGCGCTCAGCCGCGCCTCATGCCCCGCGCGGTCGATGCGGTAGAATTTCCACACCGCGATCGACAGGAAGCTCAGCGCCGTGACCAATGTCAGGAACGTCCAGCCAAGCGACGCCAGCGTTTCCGCTGGCACCTGCCCCGGCAGCGCGCGGGGCGGAAAGGCGATCAGCGTCAGGATCAAGCCCCCCATCACCGTTCCCATCGCAGTGATCAGCTTCTGGATGAACTGGTCGGCCGCCGTGATCAGCCCCTCCGACCGCCGCCCGGTCTTTGCCTGCGCATCCTCCACGATGTCCGCGATCATCGAACTGACCAGGATGAACCCGCCATAATAGAGCACCGCCGAGGAGAAGGCGAAGCCGACGAGCGTCGGCAGCAGCCGCGGATCGCCATTGTCGAAGAACAGGCCGGACAGCCGCAGCAGCAGCGGCGTGTTGACCAGGATCGTCCCGACGAAGAACAGCCCCATGCATGCCGGCTTCTTGCCGAACCGCCGCGACAGCATCGCGCCGACGATGGCCCCGAACGGCGTCGCGACGAACCCCGCGACCGTGGTGAGCAGCAAGGCCGACGCCGGCAGCCCCCAGATGAACGTCGCGACATAGGCCTCCAGCACGGTACGGATGCCAAAGCCGATGCCGGCAAGCGCCCCGGCGACCACCGCCACAGCCATGTTCCGGTTGCGCAGCGTCTCCGCCGCCTCGCGCAGCGACTGGCGCCACCCGCCGGTGCGCTCGGGCGGCTCGTACAAGACGCTGCGGTACCGCCGCGTGCCGAATGCGTTGACGAACATCGCGGTCAGCATCAGCAGCGCGGACGCAATTCCCAGCTTGCCATAGCCTGATCGCACCAGCTGCCCGACCGCGCCGGCCTCGGGCGACAGGAACCAGCCGAGGCCAAGGAAGGCGGTGATCATCGCCCCCACCGTGCCCAGCACCCAGCGCCAGGCGACCAGATTGGTGCGCACATGATATCCCGGCGCCAGTTCCGGCGTCAGCGCATTGGCCGGCACCTCGAAGAAACTGTAGCACAGGTTCAGCAGCATGGCGCACGCCAGCAGCCAGGCGAAGGTCATGCCGGGCGACATGCCGACCGGCGGGTTCCACAACATGGCGCACAGGATCGCGGTCGGGATCGGTGCGGCGAACATCAACGTGTGCCGCCGCCCCCAGCGCGATCGCAGCGTATCGGAAAAATGCCCGATCGCCGGGTCCCACACCGCATCGAAGGCGATGACGATGCCCAGCGCAAGGCTCACCGTCCACGCCTCCAGCCCGACGACCTGGCTGTAGAACAGGAGCATCAGCGACCGAAGATAGATGATCGATCCGCCCGCGATCGCGCCCGAACCATGCGCGACCTTCGTCGACAACGGCAGGGACGCGGGCGCAGGCCGTCTCGGTGTCTCCGCCACGCCGGCTGCAATGGTGGCCATGATCCTCTCCTACCGTGCGCCTGGATGCCCCAGGCTTGCAATGCCGTGCAGCGGCGCCCCCAATGCTGGGGCGTCCGCTGCGGAACTTCAGAACCTGAATTGCACTTCCACCCCGGCCTGGCGGGGGAAGGTGTAACTGTAGACCTGGCGGTAATTGGTCGCCGCGCCGGTCGAGAAGGCACCGTCATAGCCCAGCGTGTCGAACAGGTTGCGGGCGTAGAGGATCACGGTGATGCCATCGTCCGGCCGTGTGTAGGTGATGCGCGCATCGACCTGGTCCCACCCCGGCGCACGGCTGATCGGGCTTTCGAACACCGAATAATAAGCGTCTGACCGATAGGCGTAGCTCGCCGCCAGGAAGATGTGGTCGTTGGCGCCCACCTCGATATCGTAGAGGCCGGAAATGGCGACCTTGTGCTTCGATGCCGCGGGCAGCCGGTTGCCGGTGATGTCCTCCAGGATGTTGCCCGGCATCCCCTCATCGTCGAACCGCCGCGGCGCGCGCAGGATCTTGGTGTCGTTGAACGAATAATTGGCGGAGATTTCCAGCGACCGCGTGACGTTCCACGCGCTCTCCACCTCGATGCCCCACGACCGCGACTTGTTGATGTTGAAGAAATTGGTCGTGGTCAGCGTCGATCCCGGCCGCACCACCACGATCGGAATCTGCGCATTCTTGTAATCGTAATAGAAACCGGTGACGTTCAGCATCAGCGACGACAGCGGGCGGCTCTTCACGCCCACTTCGAATGCGTCGACGATCTCCTTGTCGACCACCGGGCTGTCGGCATAGCTCCCCAGGTTGAATCCGCCCGCCTTCAGGCCACGGCTGTAGCTGCCGAACACCAGCGTGTCGTTGTTCGCTTTCCAGTCGAGCCCCAGCCGCCAGGAAAAGCCCGACCAGCTGTCCTCCAGCTCGCGCGTCGCCGCGCCGACGCCCGGCAGGTTTAGGAGGAAGCGGGTCAGGTCCTGCGCCGCCGCCGCCGCGCCGCACGCGCCCAGCCCGACGACGGCCGCATCTGCCCCCGGCGTCAGCGTGCAATAGGTCGCCGCGCCCGCCGGCTGCCATTGGATCACGCGATAGCTTTCGAACCCGCGCTTCTTGTCCCAGGAATAACGCAGGCCAGCGGTCGCCTTCAGATCATCGACCAGCTCGTAATCGACCTGGCCAAACCCCGCGAGGCCGTCGGTGCGCAAATCCCCCGATCCGTCGTAAAAGGCGCGCCGCGGATTGGTGGGGCAATTGGGCACGATCGCGAAGGTCCCCGGCGCAACGCAGATCGGCGCCGCAATCCGCTGGCTCAGCGTGTCGCTATTGTCCCCATCGACGAACCAGGTGACTGGCTGGAAGTATTTCTCGTGGAATTGATACGCGCCGACGATCCAGTTGAAGCGGCCCTGCGTCGCATTGGATAACGTCAGCTCGTTGGTGTAGTATTTCTTGTCCTCCTGATAATCCTGCACATAGGTTGCATTGTAGGAATAGGTACGAAACGCATTGGCCAGCCCGAATGGCGCCAATGCCGGGATCGGCGCAGAACCGAAATTGGTCACCACCAGCTGGTTGGCGGTATAATCCAGGTCGGCGAACGCCTGATATTTATACTGTGTGTACCCCCCGACATATTTCAGCGCCACGCCGCCGATATCCGCGGTGAAGTTCGCGACGATGGTATGATTGTCGCTCAGCAGCGACTGGTTCAGCGTGTTGCTGTTGATCCGCCGCGGGTCGGTGACCGATGGATTGGGAACACCATAGCCGAATGCCGCTGCCGGGGTCAGCGAATTGTCCGTCGCCCCGTCAATGTCATTGGTGACATAGGGGCTGACCTGCGCGCCGATCGGATTGCTGTCGTTCCACTCGGCATGGCTGTATTTCAGCCACAACTGCGTGGTGTCGGAAAAATCATACTGAAGCTGCCCTTCCAGGAAGAAGCGATTGACGAACCCCTCGTCGCGGGACGTCGCGGTGCGCGCGATATTCTCGTACCGCGACCCCGTCGCCCGCGTGACCTGCGCGGACAGCCGGGCCTTCAGCCCGCCCACGATCGGCCCCGACAGATATCCTTCCGATACCAGCTGCAGATTATCGACGGACGAGCGCCACTCTCCGGCCTGCTCTTCCGTAGGCCGTTTTGAAATGACGTTGATGGCACCGCCCACCGAGTTGCGGCCGTAGAGCGTTCCCTGCGGCCCGCGCAGGAACTCCACCCGCTCGACGAACATCGGCGTCTTGGATGCCTCGGCATTGGACGCGGTGTAGAAACCGTCATTGTAGATCGCGACGCCCGGGTCCGATCCGATCGTGTTGGTCAGCCGCCCGATGCCGCGCAGCGACAGCCGGTCGAGCGACGATGAAAAGGTCAGCCCGGGCGTGAAGTTCGCAAAGTCCTGGATCGACCGAATGCCGCGCCGGTCCCGGTCGCTCGACTCAAAGACGCTGATCGCGATCGGCACGTCCTGGATCGATTCGGCCCGGCGTTGCGCGGTGACGACGATGTCGTTGATTGTCGCAAGATCGAATGGCGCCGGCGGCCCCGCCTGTGGCCCCGCCTGTGGCCCCGCCTGTGGCCCAGCCTGTGGAGCGCCGGCAACGCCTCCTGGCGCCGGGGGATTGCCGGGGTCGCTCGGGGGAACCGCCTGCACGCCCCCTTGCTCGCTCGCGTGCGCCGCCGCATGCCCACTCAGCAGCGCGATCGCTGTCGCGCCTGCCCGCATCCTCGCCTTCATCGCCGTTCCTCCTCCTGAAAGAGGCGGCCGGGGGCGCTCGCGTCGCTCCCGTGTCCGCTAGACCAAGGTCATCAGCTTCTCGTTTCCATGTATTGAGGGGCTCACCGCGCCATTCGGACGCGCGATGCGGGATGCCGTCGTCGACCACGCCAGCCACCGCCACCTGCTTGTGCGCGGCAGGATGTTCGATGCCGAAGGGTCGAGACGAAAGAGTGAAGGATCACACGCGTGGTGGCCGATGCCTCGCGGCATCGTTGCGCCGATCGACGGCCCGATGGGCCCGATCCGGCATGCCTGACCGATGGCCGGCGCGAATGGTTCCGCGTACCGCCGCATGATCTTCCTCTCCGTAACCAGTTTTGGAAGAACTGTCGCGACTGTCAAGTTTCAATAATGGCTATGGGTAGTGCCACGCGCCGAAATGGCCTATGTTCGTGCCGTGACACGCAGGATCTCCTCGGATCACGATCGTACCGCCCGCTTCACGCAGCGGCGCTCGCAGATCCTCGATGCGGCATCGGCGCAGATCAACCGCCACGGCGCGCGCGGCATGACGCTGACTGCCGTCGCCAGGGCGCTCGGCCTCGATACCAGCAGCGTGACTTATTATTTCAAGCGCAAGGATCAGCTCGCCGCCGCCTGCTACGAACGAACGCTCGACTGGGCGCTCGACACGGCGCGGGAGGCAGCACGCCAGCCGACCGCCGAGGCGCGGGTCCGCCACCTGATCGCCGCGCAATTCGATCTCTATCGCCGCGCGCGCGAGGGGAAGGCCGGCGACTTCGCCGTCCTGTCCGACATCGGCGCGCTGGACGCCAAAATCCGCGAGCCGCTGGAGGCGGCCTATTTCGAAAGCTTCGCGATCATCCGCGGCTTCTTCGCCCCCGCCGGCACGCCGGCGTCGGGATCGGGCTCGGCGATTGCGGCGACTCACCTCGCCGCCAGCCTGCAATGGCTCCCCGCCTGGATCGACCGTTACCAGACACGTGATTTCCCACGGGTGGAGGAACGGCTCTACGACGTTCTCGCGCATGGCCTCGCGCGCGGCGCGGCGCCCTGGCCGGCCAGCGTCGAACCGCTGCCGGTGGATGCGGCGGACAGCGCGCAGGGCCGCTTCCTCGCCGCCGCCACCCGTCTCATCAACGCCCATGGCTATGCCGGCGCCAGCGTGGAGCGGATCGCGGCCGAACTGGGGGTCAGCACCGGCAGCTTCTACCACCATCTCGACAACAAGGACGATCTGGTCCTCGCCTGCTTCCGGCGCTCGTTCGACACAATCGAGGCCGCCCAGGCCGAAGGGGACAGGCTCGGCCATGACGAGGGCGAGCGCCTCGGCATCAGCCTCGCGTCGCTGATCGGCCTTCAGTTCACTGACGACAGCCCGCTGCTGCGGATGAGCGCCTATCAGGCGCTGCCACTGGAGCTTCGCAGCGACATGCTCGCGCTCGCCGGGCAGCTCACCCGCCACGTCGCCGGCACGATCGCGGACGGCATTGCCGATGGCTCGATCCGGCCGGTCGACCCGCTGGTCGCCAGCCAGACGGTCATGGCGGCGGTCAGCGCGGCGTCCGACATGCGGCGCTGGGCGCAGGCGCGCGATCCGGTCGCGGCGGTGCAGGCCTATCTCGAACCGTTGCGGGCCGGAATTTTCCACTAGGCGGCCGCCGCTGACGCAGGCGAGGCCAATGGTCTCCGCTATCGATCCGCCGCCGTCGCCGCCGGGCCCGGGGGCGGTGCCTCGAACGTCGCCCAGTCGCCCTCCCCGCCCGGGTGCGGCGGATCGCCCGCAATACTGTTCGGCTCGACGATCGCCCCGGTCCGCAGCCGGTGCAGGTGCACCTTGGCGATCATGTTGGCGGAGATCGGCGCAGTGATGAACAGGAAGACGCAGATCAGCAGCTCATGCGCCGTCCACACCCCCAGCCGCGCCTGGAAGAAGATCATGGATCCGATCAGCAGCGCTCCCAGTCCCAGCGTCGTCGCCTTGGTCGGCCCGTGCAGCCGCTCCATCGTCGACGGCAGGCGCACCAGCCCCCAGCTGCCGATCAGCACGAACGCCGCGCCCAGCAGGATCAGCAAGGCAATGAGGGCCTCCACCGCCATGCTCATTCCACGATGTCCCCGCGCAGCACGAACTTGCAATAAGCGATCGTGCCGACAAACCCTACCATCGCCATCAGCAACGCCGCCTCGAAATAGGCGTTGGTCTCCCCGATCATCCCGATCAGGATGATGATCGCGATCGCATTGATCACCATCGTGTCCAGCGCCACGATCCGGTCGCCCAGCGCCGGACCGCGCATCAGCCGCCAGCAATTGCACAACAGCGCCAGGGACACGGCGGCAAAGGCGAGGTGGAGCGCCGTCCCGATCATGCGAACACCCGCTGCAACCGCGCCTCGTACCGCTGCTTGATGCGCGCGATCTCGGCTTCGGGATCGGGCACATCCAGCGCATGGACCAGCAGGAAGCGGCCGTCCGCCGACACGTCGGACGACACCGTCCCCGGCGTCAGGCTGATCGTCCCCGCCAGCACCGTGATCGCCTCGGGCGTGTCGAGCTCCAGCGGAATCACCAGCCAGCGCGCGCGCAGGTCGCGATTGCGGCGGAACAGGATGACAGCAGCGACCTGGAAATTGGCGACCACGATGTCGAACAGCACGATGGCCGTATAGACCAGCAGGTCGCGGCCGAACCGCACCTTCGGCCGGTCGGGCCAGAACGGCGCGGTGAAGCGCGGCAGCACCACCGCGAAGACGGCGCCCAGCACCAGCGCCCCGACCGACAGGGTGTTGGCCATTAACAGCCAGATGACGAGCAGCAGGGCCGACAGGCCGGGATGGGGCAACAGCTTCCTCATCGCCCGTCCGCCGATCCCAGCGTCGCCGTGATATAGGCCTGCGTGTCGAAAAGCTGGTCGGCCGCCGCCACTGCCCAGCCGCTCGCCGTGCCCGCCGCGATCGTCAGCGCAACCAGCGCGGCAATCGCTAGTGCGGGCCCGAGAAACGCGGCGCGCGACAATGGCGCGGCGGTGATCGCCGCCGCACCCGGCGCCGCCGCCTTCCAGAAGATCGTGCTGCCGGTGCGCGCGAACCCGATCACCGCCAGCAAGGTGGTGACAAGGATGGTTGCCCAGATCGCAGCCTGGGCCGGCATGTCCGCCGTGGCACGCAGCATCAGCAGCTTGCCGATGAAGCCCGACAAGGGCGGCAGCCCCGCCGCCGCGATCGCCGCCGCCAGGAACAGGAATCCCGTCGCCTGCTGCCCTGCGAAGCGCGGGGCCGCGACCGCCGCCTCGCCATATTGACCGCGCAGCCGCAGCGTCACGTCCGCGACCAAGAACAGCGCCGCGCCGGCAAAGGTCGAATGCATCAGATAATATATCGCGGCCGCCGTGGTCACCGGCGTCCAGTCGGACAGGACCAGCATCACCGTGCCGGTCGATCCCATTACCGCAAACGCCGCCTGCTCACGCAAGCCCCGCGCCGCCAGCACCCCGGCAAAGCCGAGCGCCGCCGTCAGCAGCGCGGCGGGAAACAGCCAGGGCGACGGCACCCATGCCGCTGCGCCTGCCCCGGCGCCGAAGATCAGCGGCACCACACGGATCAGGGCATAGACACCCACCTTTGTCATGATCGCGAACAACGCCGCCACGACGGGCATGGTCGCACTATAGGTCCGCGGCAGCCACAGGTGCAGCGGCACCGCCGCCGCCTTCAGCGCAAAAACCGCCGTCAGCAGCAGCCCCGCCGCCCGCATCAGGCCAGCGTCGCCAGGCGGCACCTCCGCCACCCGGCTCGCCAGATCGGCCATGTTGAGCGTACCGGTCAGCCCGTACAGCAGGCCCAGCGCGATCAGGAACAGCGCGGATCCGACAATATTGACGATGACATAGGCCACCCCCGCCTTCAGCCGCGCCGCGCCCTGCCCGTGCAGCATCAGGCCATAGGATGCGATCAGCAGGACCTCAAAAAACACGAACAGGTTGAACAGGTCGCCGGTCAGGAATGCGCCGTTCAGCCCCAGCAGTTGAAACTGGAACAAGGGATGGAAATGCCAGCCGCGCCGATCAGCGCCGGTCGCGAGCGCATGAATCATCACGATCACGCCCAGCACCCCCGCCAGCACCAGCATGGCGGTGGACAGGCGATCGAGCACCAGGACAATCCCGAACGGCGCCGGCCAATTGCCCAGGGGATAGGTGCGGATCACCCCGTCGGCCGCCTGCGCGAACAGGACGATGCCCGCCAGCAGCGACAGGATGCAGCCGATCAAAGACACGCCCGCGCCCAGATGCCGGCGCCGACGCATCACCAGCAGCGCCACCGCCGCCGTGATCGCCGGCAGCACCACCGGCGCGATCACCAGTTGATCGACCAGCGTCATGGCTGGCCCTCGATCTCGTCGGGCTCGATCCGGCCATCGACCTGGTCGGAGCCGCTTTCGAGGAAGCTGCGCAGCGACAGGATGACCACCAGGGCGGTCATGCCAAAGGTGATGACGATCGCGGTCAGGACCAGCGCCTGGGGCAGCGGATCGGTATGTTCCGCGACCGCCTTGTCATACAGCGGCGGCCGATTGACGATCAGCCGCCCGACCGCGAACAGGAACAGGTTTACCGCATAGGACAGCAGGGTGAGCCCCAGCACGACCTGAAAGGTGCGGCCCCGCAGCGACAGATAGACGCCGCCCGCGACCAGCGCGGCGATGGCGGTCGCCACCAGGAATTCCAGGCTCATGACGCGCCCCCGTCGTCGGGCTGGCGTGCCGCGCGCTGCGCCACATGGCTCAGTTGCGCCAGCGCCATGGTAACCGCGCCCAGCACCACGCAAGCAACGCCCGTATCGAACAGCATTGCCGTCGCCAGCTCGAACTCGCCGATCAGCGGCAGGTGGAAATAGCCGAAGCTGCTCGACAGGAACGGCGCGCCAAAGGCGAGCGAGCCGAGCCCCGTCGCCACCGCGATCAGGACGCCAAAGGCGATCAGCGGATGCTCGCCGATCTTCCGCCGCTCGTCGGTCCAGTCGAAACCGGACGCCAGATATTGCAGCAGGATGGCGATGGCGAACACCAGCGCCGCGACGAACCCGCCACCGGGCTGATTGTGGCCACGCAGGAAGATGTAAATGCCGACCAACAATGCGATCGGCAGCAGCAGCCGCGTCACCATCACGAACATCACCGGGTGGCGTTCGGGCGAATGCGGCATGTCGCTGCGCCACGCGCGCAGCCGCCGCCCCGCCACGCCGCGCACCGCCGGCTCTAGCAGCGCAAAGATCGCCAGCCCGGCAATGCCAAGCACGATGATCTCGCCCAACGTGTCAAAGGCGCGAAAATCGACGAGGGTCACGTTGACCACATTGGTCCCGCCCCCACCGGCGTAGCTGTTCGCCCAATGGAAGGCGGAAATCGTGTCGCCCTGCACCCGCGTCATGATCGCCCAGGCGCCCACGCCAGCGGCGCCGCCGACGAACAGCCCGAGCAGCCCGTCACGCACTCGCCGCCCCCTGCCCGACAGCAACCGCGGCGTCTTGGGCATCAGGTGAAGCGCGAGCAGCAGCAAAAGGATCGTGACCACTTCGACCGCGATCTGGGTCAGCGCCAAGTCCGGCGCGGACAGATGGATGAACGCCAGCGCCATCACCAGCCCGATGACGCTGATGAAGATCAGCACCAGGAACCGCTGCCGATGCATCAGGACAACCGCCAGCGTCGCGACCAGCAGCAGCAGCCAGGCAATGATTGCGGTCATGCTCGCCGGCGTTGTCGCCCGGTCGCCGGTGACGATCGTGCCGGCCACGCCGGCGCCATCGACGGCGAACAGCGCCGCGACCGCGAAAACCATCAGCAGCGCGCGTTGCAGCGACGGCGCGTGGATGGTGAGCGTCATCCGCCGCGTGGCGGCTATCAACGCCTCAAGCCAATGCTCGAACAGGGTCTTCGCATCTGGCGTCTTCCACGCCCGGACGCGTCGTTCCAGCAGCGGATAACCCGACAACAGCAGGGCACCGACCAGTACCGCACCGATACTCAGCACCAGGGCGACGTTGACCCCGTGCCAAAGCGCAAGGTCGACTTTCACCGCTGCGCCACCGGTCACTGCCGCTGCGGCCTCGATCACCAGCGGCCCGGCAATCGCCATCGGCAGCAGCCCCAATGCCAGCGCCAGGACAGCCAGCAGCAGCGAGGGTCCCAGCATCAGCGCGCCGGGGTCATGCGGCGCCGGCACATCGCCGGTGCGCGTACGTCCGACATAGAGGCCGATGGCGTAGCGCAAGGAATAGGCCACCGACAGCGTCGCACCGATCGCCGCCAGCGCCGGTACCAGCCACGGCTGCCCCAACGCCACGGTATGGGCGCTCTGCTCCAGCATCATTTCCTTGGAAATGAACCCGCCAAGCGGTGGCAGCCCGGCCATCGCCGCGGCAGCCAGCGTGCCGCCAACTGCGGTCAGCGGCATCAACTGCGCCAGCCCTCCCAGCCGACGGATGTCGCGCGTTCCGGTCTCGTGATCGACGATACCCGCGTTCATGAACAGCGCAGCCTTGAACGCGGCATGGTTGAGGATGTGGAATATCGCCGCCACTGCCGCCGCGGGCGTCGCAAAGCCGAGCAGCATCACCATCAGGCCCAACTGGCTGATCGTCGAATAGGCCAGGATCGCTTTCAGATCGTCACGGAACAATGCGACGCTCGCGCCGAAGATCAACGTGACCAGCCCGGTGGTCGCCACCAGCGCGAACCACAAATCGGTACCGGCCAGCACCGGCCACAGCCGCGCGAGCAGGAACACGCCCGCCTTCACCATCGTCGCCGAATGCAGATAGGCGCTCACCGGGGTTGGCGCGGCCATCGCGTGCGGCAGCCAGAAGTGAAACGGGAATTGCGCCGATTTGGTGAACGCGCCCAGCAGGATCAGCGTCAGTATTGCCGGGTAGAGCGGCGATTGCTGCACCAGTTCGCGCTGAGCCAGCACTGCGGGCAGCTCATAGGAGCCGGCGACCTGCCCCAGCAGCAGCACCCCGGCGATCAGCGCCAGCCCGCCGCCGCCCGTCACGGCCAGCGCCACCCGCGCGCCCTGTCGCGCGTCGGCCCGGTCGCGCCAAAAACCGATCAGGAGGAACGACGACAGGCTCGTCAGTTCCCAGAAGATCAGCATCAGCAGCAGGTTGCTCGACAGGGCAATGCCGATCATCGCGCCCTGGAACAGCATCAGGAACGACAGGAACCGCCCCGTCGCCTCCGCCCGCGCCAGATATCCTTGCGCATAGATGACGACGAGCAGGCCGATGCCAAGGATCAGCCCGGCGAACAGTAGCCCCAGCGGATCAAGCCACAGGCTGACGTCGAGGCCGAGCGCCGGTACCCACGGCACCTGCACCGCAATCGGCGCGCCTGCCAGAACCTCCTGCGCACGCGACAGCAGCAGCGCCAGCCCGGTCGCACTGGCCGACGCCGCAATGGCGACGTGCACCGAGCGCGGAAAGCGCGCCAACAGGCCGATCGCGACTGCGGCTGCGAACGGCAGCGCCAGAAGAACAAGAAGGGTCAAACGAGATCCTGCATCGTCTGGCCCCTCTTACATGCCTGCGCGCTCAGGTCGACCTGCGTTGATCCGCCGACCAAGCCAGCGCCGTGACGTGTCAGTCTGGCAGGGCGGCGGTGGCGATGATCTCCACCTTATAGTCCGGGGATGCGAGCTTCACCTCGCCCGTCGCGCGGGTCGGGGCATTGCCGCCGCCGATCCACTCTTCCCACACCATGTTCATGGCGTCGAAGTCGGCGATGTCCGCCAGCCAGATCGTCGCATGCAGCAGGTTCGACTTGTCGGTCCCGGCCAGGGCCAGCAGTGCGTCGATTTCGGCCAAAGTTGTCCGGGTCTGGGCCGAAATGTCCTCGCCGGGATTGCCCACCTGGCCGGACAGATACACGGTACGGCCGTGAATCACGACCTGGCTCATCCGGCCATCCTGGTCGATCCGGGTAATCGTCATCGCGTTTCTTCCCTTCAGTAGCGGTCGAGGCCCAGCCCATCGACGGGAATGGGCGGCTGCTTTCCGCTGATCATCGCCGCGGCAACCGCGCCCGATCCGCACGCCATCGTCCACCCCAGCGTGCCGTGGCCGGTGTTGAGGAACAGGTTCTTCACCTTTGTGGCGCCGATGATCGGCGGGCCGTCCGGCGTCATCGGGCGCAGCCCGCTCCAATACCCGGTCTCGCGCGTTTCCGCCGCGCCCGGGAAGAGATCGTTTAGGCAATGGAGCAACGTCGCCTCGCGGCGCGGGGGGAGCGAGCGGTCAAATCCGGAAATCTCCGCCATGCCCCCGACGCGGATCCGATCGCCCAATCGCGTGATCGCGATCTTGTACGTTTCGTCCAGCAGCGTTGATTCCGGTGCACGCGTCGTATCGGTGATCGGCACGGTGATCGAATAACCCTTGACCGGGTACACCGGCACCCGCAGCCCAACCGGCGCGACGACGTGCGGCGAATAGCTGCCCATCGCCACCAGATAGGCGTCGCCGCGGATCACCCCGGCGCTCGTCCGAACGCCGGTAATCGCTCCGCTTGCCTGCTCCAGCGCCTCCACGTTGGTGGACCAGCGGAAATCCACCCCCTCGGCCGCCAATCGCTCGGCAAGCTTGGTCGTGAAGATGTGGCAATCCCCGGTCTCATCATTGGGCAGACGAAGGCCGCCGGCGATCAGGTGCCGCGACGAGGCAAGACCCGGCTCCGCCCGCACGCAGCCATCGGCGTCCAGCAGTTGGAATGGTACGCCGTAGGAGCGAAGCACCTCGACATCCTTCGCGCTGCCCTCAACCTGCTTGGTCGTACGGAACAGCTGCAGCGTACCCTGCGCCCGTTCGTCATAGGCGATGCCCAGGCTCGTGCGCAGCGCGCGCAATTCATCGCGGCTGAACTCCGCCAGTCCCACCATGCGGCTCTTGTTCAGCGCGTAACGCTGCTCGGTGCAGTTGCGCAGCATCATCGCCAGCCACGCCAGCATCTGCGGGTCCAGCTTGGGCCGCAGGATCAAGGGCGCGTGGCGCATCATCAGCCATTTGATTGCCTTTGCCGGGATGCCGGGCGCTGCCCAGGGTGAGGCATAACCGGGCGAAATCTCGCCCGCATTGCCGAAGCTGGTTTCCAGCGCGGCGGCAGGCTGGCGGTCGACCACGACCACCTCATGCCCCTCTTGCCGAAGATAGTAAGCAGCAGTCACGCCGATCACACCGGCGCCGAGAACGACGACCTTCAACGTACCTCTCCAGCGATGCAGGCGGTGGCCATGCCGTGCTCCTTGTAGAAGCGCGCGTGCCGCCGGCCCAGGCTTGTCAAAATTTCGTAGGGGATGGTGCCGGCATCCGCGGCGACCTGGTCCAGGCTCTGCCCAGGGCCGATCAGTTCGACGAGGTCACCCTCGCCCAGCGCGCCCTCGTCCAGCGCGGTAATATCGACCATGATGCTGTCCATCGAGACCCGGCCGACGATCGGCAGTCGCTTGCCGTCGTGCCATGCAGCGCCCCGGTTGCTCAGCGCGCGCGGCCAGCCGTCCGCATAACCAATGGCCAGCGTCGCCAGCCGCCGCGTATCCGGTGCGGTGTAGGTCAACCCATAGCCTACGCCGGTGCCAGCAGCGATCTGGCGCGTCTGCAGGATGCGCGCGCGCAGGCCCACCACCGGCTGGATCACCGCCGCGCCCGGCGGCAGTGGCACGCCGTACAGGGCAATTCCGGCACGCACGACGTCATTGTGGAAAGCCGCCGGCAAGGCGCTTCCGAAACTGTTCGCGATCGATCGCGGCACGCCGGGGAATAGCGCGGTAAGCGCATCGAAGGTGCTCAATTGCGCGGCATTGCTCGGCGCACCCGGCTCGTCGGCCGATGCGAGGTGGGTCATCACCAGCCGCAGCTCCACCTCCGTGGCAAAGCCCGGATCACAGGCCACCCGCCGCGCTGTGGCGCCATCCACGCCCAGACGCGACATCCCGGTGTCGAACTGCAGCGCAGCCGGCAAACGCTGCCCGCGCCGACGCGCCGCCTCACGCCACCGCTGGAGCGCGCCGGGCGCATTGAGCGCCGGAACGAAGCCATGGTCTGCGCAGAGGTCCTCTGCCCCCGGATCGAGCCCGTTCAGGATCACGAGCGTGCAATCGTCGCCAAGAACGTCGTGAAGCTCGATTGCTTCGCACAATTGCGCGACAAAGAACGTCCGGCATCCCGCTTGGTACAGGGCCGGTACGGCGCGCCGTGCGCCAAGGCCATAAGCGTCCGCCTTGACGACGGCGCCGCATTGCGCGGGCGCGACATGATCGCGCAGGTTCCGGTAGTTTGCCGCGAGCGCGTCCAGATCGATCGTCAGCTCGCTGGAAAAGGTCATTTCGTGCGTCATCGCCCTTGGCATTATTGCGCGCATGGTGGATGCGGCACCTGCAAATGTCCGCTCCTTTCTGCGACGGATGTTGCGAAATATGGTGTTCATTAGCAAAAACCGCTCAATCTTCGAAGGATTCTGCAACCATGCTCGACGCGGTGGATCGTCGCATCCTGAACCAGTTGCGGCTCAACGCGCGGATCACGAATACGGCCCTCGCGCGGGAGGTCGGATTGTCGGAATCCGCTTGCCTTCGACGGCTGAAGATCATGGAGAAATCGGGCGTCATCCGCGGCTACACTGCCGTGGTCGCTGGCGTCGATACGGATGAGGGGACGGTCGCCATCGTCCAGGTCGAATTGCTGCGCCAGTCCGAGGAATATCTCTCCCGCTTCGAGGCCGCGATGCGCAAACATGCCCAGATTCGCGAATGGTACCTGCTCACCGGGATGGGCGATTACCTACTCCGCGTGCAGATCGCCGACATGGAGGATTATGCGACCTTCCACCGCGAAGTGCTCTCGCGGCTGCCGGGGGTCTCGCGCATCACGTCCAGTTTCGCGATGCGCAGCCACCGCAAGGCCTGAGGTCACGCGGCGCCTGGATCAGGCGACGGCAAGCTCGCGAAACGGCGCGCCGGTGCATGCGCGCACCTCGTCCCGCGTGACGCCGGGTGCCAGCTCAACCAGGGTCAGCCCCTCCTCACCGCATTGCATGACGCACCGGTCCGTGATCACCAGATCGACGCAGCGCGCGCCGGTCAGCGGCAGGGTGCAATTCTCCAGCACCTTCGGCTTCCCATGCTTCGACACGTGATCCATCACCACGATCACGCGCTTCACGCCGGCCACCAGGTCCATCGCCCCGCCGACGCCCTTCACCATCGCGCCCGGTATCGTCCAGTTCGCGATGTCACCGCGCGCCGAGACTTCCATCGCCCCAAGGATGGTCAGGTCGATATGCCCGCCGCGAATCATCCCGAAGCTGTCGGCGGAGGAGAAGAAGCTTGATGTCGGCAGCAGGCTGATCGTCTGCTTGCCCGCATTGACCAGGTCGGGATCAACCTCATCGTCATAGGGGAATGGCCCCATGCCCAGCATGCCGTTTTCCGACTGAAGGATCACGTCGATCCCTGCCGGAATGTGATTGGCCACCAGCGTCGGAATGCCGATGCCCAGGTTGACGTAATCACCATCGCGCAATTCGCGCGCGGCACGCGCCGCCATTTGGTCGCGAGTCCAGGCCATCACGCCACCTCCCGGGGTCGAGTCATCAGCTTCTCGATGCGCTTTTCGTTGATCGTGCATTGGACGATGCGGTCGACGTAGATGCCGGGCGTATGGACCAGATCGGGGTCGATGCTCCCGGCGGGCACGATCTCCTCCACCTCGACGACCGTGACTCGGGCTGCGGTCGCCATCTCGGGATTGAAGTTTCGAGCGGTGCGGCGGAACACCAGATTGCCCGCGGGGTCCGCCTTCCACGCCTTCACGATGGCAAGGTCTGCGCGCAGCCAAGTCTCGCGCACATAGTCCCGCCCCTCGAACATCTCCGCCGGCTTGCCTTCGGCCAGCAGGGTGCCCGCCCCCGTTGCGGTGTAGAAGGCGGGGATGCCAGCCCCGCCCGCACGGATGCGCTCCGCCAACGTCCCTTGCGGCGTCAGCTCCAGCTCCAGCTCGCCCGACAGATATTGCTGCTCGAACAGCTTGTTGTCGCCAACATAGGACGCGATCATCTTCGTGATCTGCCGCGATTGGAGCAGCATCCACAGGCCGAAGTTGTTCGCGCCCGCGTTGTTCGAGATGACCGTCAGCCGCTGGACCCCGGAGGCCCTGATCTCGGGGATCAGGCTCTCCGGGTTGCCCGTCAGGCCGAAGCCGCCTGACATGATGGTCATGCCGTCGAACAGCACGCCCTCCAGCGCCGCTGCCGGGCTGTCGTAGATCTTGGAGCGCATCGCCGTGCCTCAGGCCTGGTGGATTGCCTTGACGTTCAGGAACGGCTCCAGCCCCTCGCGCCCGCCCTCGCTGCCGAAGCCGCTGTGCTTGACCCCGCCGAACGGCGAATCCGCGCCGCTGATGGCAAAGCTGTTGATGCCCACCATGCCTGCCTCGATCGCATCCGACACACGCGCGGCACGGCGTCCGTTCTCGGTAAACATGAACGATGCCAGGCCATACGGCAGGCGATTGGCGCTGCTGATCGCCTCTTCCTCGGTGTCAAACGGCTGGATCAGGGCGACCGGGCCGAACGGCTCGTTCGACATGATGTCCGCCTCCAGCGGCACGTCGGCCAGCACGGTCGGCTGATAGAAGAAGCCGCCATCGATCCGGCCGCCACCCGCCATCACCCGCGCGCCGCGAGACACGGCATCGTCAACCAGCGCCTCGATCGCATCCGGCCGGCGACCATGCGCCAGCGGCCCCATCTTGGTGTCGGGGTCCATGCCGTTGCCCACGGCAACGCCGCGCGTACGCGCCGCAAAGCCATTGGCGAACTTCTCGTAGATGCTGCGCTGGACGTAGAAGCGCGTCGGCGACACGCAGACCTGGCCCGCGTTGCGGAACTTCTGCGGCACGACCATGTCGAGCGTACGCTCCAGATCGCAATCGTCGAAGATCAGGACCGGCGCATGACCGCCCAATTCCATCGTCGTACGCTTCAGGTCCTCCGCCGCCAGCTTCATCAAATGACGTCCCACCGGCACCGATCCGGTGAAGCTCAGCGCGCGTACCACCGGCGATCCCAGGATGTGCCGGCTGACAAGATCCGGATCACCGAAGACGAGCTGCAGCACCTCGCCCGGCAGGCCGGCGTCGAGCAGGCAGCGGACGGCCGCGCTGGTGCAGCCGGGCGTCTCCTCGGGCGGCTTGGCCACGACCGAGCAGCCCGCCGCCAGCGCCGGTGCCAGCTTCTTGATCATCAGATAAACCGGGAAATTCCACGGCGTGAACGAGGCCACCGGGCCCACCGGCTGGCGAATCACGATCGAACGTGACCCCGCCGGGCGCATCAGCACCCGTCCGTCGATCCGCGTCGCTTCCGCCGCATAGAAATCGAGCAGTTCGGCGCTGGCACCCACTTCGCCGCGCGCCTCGCCGATCGGCTTGCCCTGCTCGGTGGTCAGCAAGGTGGCGATCGCCTCCACCCGCTCGCGCATCAGCGTCGCCGCCTTGTGCAGGACCGCCGCGCGCTGCGCAGGTTCGGTGTTGCGCCACGTCACGAAACCACGGCCGACCGAGTCCAGCGCCCGGTCGAGGTCTTCCTTGGAGGCGAGCGGTACCGCCGCGATCGCATCGCCGTTTGCCGGGTTCAGCACGGGCTGCGCGTCGCGTCCTTCGCTGCCCTGCCACGCGCCGTCCACGAACAACTGCAATTCAGTATCGTAAGCCATAATCCTCCGCGCGGGACGATCGTTGCGCCCCGACTGTTGATGTTCGCATAGCGCCGGAAAGTTCGCTTTACGAGCAAAATTCGCGGCGATATGGCTCTACCATGACTGAAGCACTTAGCGGAAAGACCATCCTTCTGACCGGCGCGTCGAAGGGCATCGGGGCAGCAACGGCGCGCATCCTGCTCGATGCCGGCGCGCACCTGATCGCCCATTATGGCAGCGACGAAGCCGGCGCGCGGCGGGCAGTCGACGGCTATCCCGAAGACCGCGTGACGCTGCTCTCCGCCAACCTCGGCGACCGCGCATCGACGCTGGCGTTGTGGGATGCGGCGCTTGCGTGGCGTGGGCGGATCGACGTGCTCGTCAACAATGCGGCGGTGATGCCGTTCAACGGCGCCTTCGATGGGCCGGATGAGGATTTCGAGGCGGCGTGGGACCAGTCGCTGGAGGTCAACGTGCGCGGGCCAGCGCGACTGATGCGCGCGGCCGTGAACCACTTCAAAGAGGCCGGAGGTGGTGCGATCGTCTCCATTTCGAGCTGGGCAGCGCAGCGCGGCGTCACCAATCCGGCCACCATCGCTTATGGTGCGTCGAAGGCGGCGGTGCGATCCGCCACCCAGTCGATCGCGCGCGCCTACGCTCGCGACAATATCCAGGCCTATATCATCGCGCCCGGCGTCGTCCGCACGCGCTTGTCAGAGGAGTTTGCCGCCAGCCAGGGCGGCGAGGAGGCGGTCAACGCCACCTTGGCGAGCGGCGAATGGGTCACACCTGAGGAAGTCGGCAACATCGTCGCCTTCGTCGCCAGCGGCGCGGCGCGGCAGCTGTCGGGCGCGACGCTGGACGTGAACGGCGCGACGTACATCCGCTGACATGCGCATCACCCTGCCCGGAGCGGAACGCCGCGGCTCACCCTTCGAGCTGACCTTTGATGGGGAGACGATCAAGGCGTGGCCGGGCGAAAGCGTCGCCGCTGCGCTGACCTCGGCGGGCAAGCGCGCGCTGCGGGAGGCGTCTACCGGCGCGCGCCGCGGCATGTGGTGTGGCATGGGGGTGTGCGGCGAATGCCGGGTGGAGGTGGACGGCGCAGTGCGCCTCGCCTGCATGACCCCGGCGAAACCTGACCAGCAGATCAAGCAGGCGCCTAACCGCGTCGTGGCAGGCGAAAGGACGATATTGCCCGCCCCCCGCGCGGCTACGGTGGAGACCCCCGACGTGCTGGTCGTCGGCGCTGGACCGGCGGGTTTGTCCGCCGCGCGCATCGCGGCAGCCACCGGGCTCGACGTCCTGATCGCGGACGAGCGCGCAATGGCGGGCGGGCAGTATTTCAAGCAGCCGGCCGGTGCCTTTGCGATCGATCCTGAACGCAGCGATCGGCAGACCGCCGAGGGGCGAGCGCTCATTGGGCAGACACTGGCGGCCGGCGCGCGCCTGCTGCATGGGCGTACGATGTGGGCCGCCACACGAGACGAGGCGGGGCAGCTGTCGATCAGCCTTTCCGGTGATGCAGGCGCGGTGGTGGTTCGACCGAAGCGGCTGGTGCTGGCGATGGGCGCCTATGAGCGGGCGTGGCCGGTGCCCGGCTGGACGCTGCCGGGCGTCATGACGGCGGGGGCGGCGCAGACGTTGCTGCGCGCCTATGCGACCGCGCCGGGGCGGCGCGTGCTGGTGGCGGGCAATGGCCCGCTCAACATTCAGGTTGCGCGCGAATTGCTGCGCGCAGGATGTGAGGTGGTGGCGCTGGTCGAGGCTGCACCGGCACCGGGGCCCAGACGCACGCTCGATGTGCTTCGCATGGCCAAGGCTGCACCAAGGCTGGTGATGGATGGCGCGGGGATGCTGGCTGCGTTGCGCCGGGCGAAGGTGCCGATGCTGTACGGCCATGTGGTGACCGGGATCGAGGGCTTCGACAAAGCGGAGAGGGTCACGGTCGCGAGGACCGATGCCGACGGTACGATCGTCCCCGGCAGCGAGCGGTCGTTCGAGGTTGATGCGGTGTGCCTGGGCTATGGCTTCCTGCCGCAAGCGGAGGCGGCGCGGGCGCTGGGATGCGCGACGGAGAGCAGCGCCGACGGCACGATCCGCGTCGTGCGCGACGATGCCGGGCACACCACGATCGAGGATGTTCAGGTGATCGGCGACGGCGGCGGGCTGGGCGGCGCGCGGATCGCGATGGCGCAGGGCGTGCTTGGCGGCGCGGCGCTGGTGGAGGCGCTGGGCGGGCGACCTGTTGCCGCCGCGGAGCGTGCGAAGGCGGTTCGCGAGTTGGGGCGGCATCGTGTGTTCCAGGATGCGCTGTGGCGCATCTACGCGCCCGTGGGGCTGCCGAATTTGCGGCCTGATGCGCTGCTGTGCCGGTGTGAAAGCGTGCCTGTTTCGGCCGTGAATTCGCTGCTGGCGGCCGGTCTGCGGGATATTTCGGCCATCAAGCGCGCAACCCGCGCGGGCATGGGCGCGTGCGGGGGAAGATATTGCGCCGCCGTGATCGAAGCGCGCCTGAAAGCGGCCGGCGAGGGCAACGTGGCCACCGCGCTGCCGGGCTTTGCGCCGCGCGCCCCGTTCAAGCCGACGACGATCGATCAGATCGTCGCTACCGCAACGAATGGTCGCATAAAGAACGAAAGTTCGACAGAAGAACATTGACTGGCCGGAGGGTCATTGTCATTCGACGCAGCGGGGAGGGCTGCCGTGCTGCGCCTGTGCTGGATCGTATCGTTTCTGATTGCTGTGGTGGCAGGCGGGATGGCGCATGCGCGCACGCTGGAGGATGTCCGCCAATCGGGTGAGATCCGCGTCGGGGTGAACCCCAATTTCCCGCCGATGAGCAGCTATGGCGACGACAACCGGCTCGCCGGTTTCGACGTCGATGTGGCGCGGCGCATCGCCGACGCGCTCGGCGTCAAATTGACGCTGGTGCCGACCGAGGCCGCGCAGCGGGTCCCGTTCCTGGTGTCGGGCCGCATCGACATGTCGATGGGCGCGCTGACCATCACGCCCGAACGCCAGGCGCTGATCGATTTCACCATTCCGCTCCATTCGGAAGCGATGGGGGTCATCACCACCGATCGCGTGAAGGCGGAGCGCTGGGAGGATCTGAACCGCCCCGACATCACGCTGGTCAACATGCGCGGCAACCAGTCGGTCAGCGTGCTGCAGGAAAAGCTGCCCCTGCCCCGCCGCCTGCTGGTCGACGGCAACGCCGACACGATCCGCGCGATCGCGCAGGGGCGCGCCGACGCGCTGATCGAGAACACCGATTTCTTCCTGGGCTTCACGCGCAACTATCCCGAGGTCAAATGGCGCGTCCTGCCCGACCCCATCTTCGCCGCCTGGTGCGGAATTGGCGTCGCCAAGGGCAATGCCAGCCTTCAGGCCGAACTCGACCGCGTGCTCCATGCGCTGCACAAGGACGGCAGCATCGCCGCCATGTGGCGCAACCATTATGCCGCGGACATGAGCGTGCCGGTGGGCGAGGAGCAGATCGCGCCCGCGCTGCGCGATCGTCCCGCCGCCACGCAGGCGGAGAGCAGCGGCTACGCCTTCGATTTCAGCGGGGTGATCGGCCAGATCCCCTACCTGCTGGGCGGCGCGGCGATATCGCTGCAGATCGCGTTCCTCGCCTTCATCATCGGCGCCTCGATCGGCCTCGGCGGCGCGATGGCGCTGCTTTATGCGGCAGGGCCGGTTCGCAGCTTCGTCAGCGGCTATGTGACGCTATTCACCAACACGCCTGCGCTGGTGCAGATCTTCCTCATTTATTACGCGCTGCCGGACGCGGGGATCAAACTGGGCTCGTTCACTGCGGTGGTCATTGGCCTGACGCTTAACGCCGGCGCCTATCTGACCGAGATCATCCGCGCGGGCGTCGCATCGGTGCGGCCGGCGGAACTCGAGGCGGCGAGCGTCCTTGGTCTCCACCGCCGCGACGTGATGACTCATGTCATCGTGCCGCACGTGTTGCGCACGGTGTACCGCCCGCTGGCCAATTTCTTCATCGTGCTGGTGCTCGGCAGCTCGATGGCCGCGCTGTTCGGCGTCGAGGAACTGACCGGCCGCGCGATCAACGTCAGCACCACGAGCCTGCGCACGATCGAGACGTTCGCCGTCGCGGGCCTCATCTACATCGCCCTGACCCTGATCGCCTCCGCGGCGCTGGCGTGGTTCGGGCGCACCTTCTTCCGCGTCCGCACGGGGGCCTGACCATGATCGAGTCCATCGTCGAAAGCGCGCCGCGCTTCTTCACGCCGGGCGTCGCGCTGTTCCTGCTCGGCGCGCTGTGGCGAACGATCGTGATGACGGCGATCGGCTGCTCGCTCGGCTTTGCGTTCGGCATGGGACTGGCCGTCCTGCGGCGCACCCGCGCGCCGGCGCTGGCGCCCTTGCGGTTCGCCGCGATGCTGGTCGTCGAGACGTTCCGCCGCCTGCCCTTCCTGGTGCTGCTGATCCTGTCGCTGTTCGCAACGCAGATCATCGCGCCGGAGCTGTCGCTGCTCGGCATCGCGACGGTGGCGATCACGCTTTATGCCACCGCCTATCTGTCCGAGATCATCCGCGCCGGCCTCGATTCCGTGCCGCGTACCCAGGTGGAGGGCGCCGAGGCGCTCAACTTCAACGCCTGGCAGGTGTTCTGGCTGGTGGTCCTGCCGCAGAGCTGGCGCATCATCCTGCCGCCCGCCACCGCCTTCATCGTCATGTTCATCAAGGATACCTCGCTCGCCTCGCACCTAGGCGTCGTGGAACTGACCTTTTCGGGCAAGATCCTGGTGAACCGCGGCTTCCCGCCGACTTTGGGCTTCGGCGCGGTCCTGATCCTCTATTTCCTTCTGTCTTGGCCGCTCGGCCTGCTCGCCAAGCGCCTGGAGAACCGCCTTGCACCATCTCGACGTCCGTGACCTTGAAGCCAGCTATGCCGGCAACCCTGTCCTGCGCGGCGTTACCCTGTCCGCCGACAAGGGCGAGGTCGTCAGCCTGATCGGCCCGTCGGGATCGGGCAAGAGCACGCTGCTGCGCGTCCTGATCGGCCTGACGCCGCCGACGGCGGGGGCGGTCTGCATCGGCGGCACAGCGGTCGATTATGCCGACAAGCGCAGCCTGCGCGCGCTGCGCAGCCGAATGTCGATCGTGTTCCAGCAGTTCAACCTGTTCCAGAACATGACCGCGCGGGCCAATGTCGCGATCGCGCCGGTGAAGGTGCACGGCGTGCCCAAGCGCGAGGCGGAGGAGCGCGCAATGGCGCTGCTGGAGAAGGTCGGCCTGGGGCACAAGGGCGACAGCTATCCCGATCAGCTGTCGGGCGGCCAGCAGCAGCGGGTGGCGATCGCCCGGGCGCTGGCGGTCGAGCCGGAGATTCTGCTGCTCGACGAAGTGACCTCAGCGCTTGATCCCGAGCGTGTCGGCGAAGTGCTGGACACGGTTCGCGCGCTGGCGGGGGACGGCATCACCATGCTGCTGGTCAGCCACGAAATGGCGTTCGTACGCGAAATATCGACCCGCGTGGTGATGATGGATGCCGGGCAGGTGGTGGAGACCGGGACGTCGGCGGAGATCTTCACCGCCGCGAAGATGGAGCGGACGCGTGCCTTTGTCGGTGCCGTCATCCGGCACGCGGCCTGAAGGCGTCTAAGGGCGCCGCCATCGGGGGCGCCTTGCCCTGCACCATGCTGGCGATCGCGCGCGCCGCCGCCGGGCCGCCGGTGAAGCCCATCCACGGCACATAGTTCAGGAACACGCCGGGCGCGCCGGGCAGCTCGCCCAGGATCGGCAGCCAGTCATCGGTGCCGTTGACGAAGGCCGCCCAGCTGCGCACCAGTTTCAGCCCGCCGATCGCCGGCACCGCAGCGCGGGCGAGCGACAGGTTCTGCGCCAGGTTTTCGATATCGACCACCGGCCGCCCCTCCGCGTCGAGCCGCGCCGACCAGCCGCCGCCGATCAAGATGCTGCCCGCGCGCGTCTGCTTCATGGTGAGCTTTTCGCCAGCACTGTAAACGAGATGCTTGATCAGCGGCGCGGCCGGCTCGGTCACGCTCACCTGGATCGGGAAGGCCTGAACGCCCAGCGTCACGCCCAGCGACTGCGTCAGCGCGCCGCTGGCCGAGCCGGCGGCGATCACGATCCGATCGGCGGTGTAGCGGCCAGTGTCGGTGGTGACGGTATAGGCCCCCGCCTCGCGCCGGAGCGCCGCTGGGCCGCTGTAGCTGGCGATCTGCGCGCCCGCCGCCTGCGCGGCGCGGGCGAAGGCGGGGGCGACCAACATCGGATTGGCCTTCCCCTCGATCGGGCAAAGCGCGCCGCCGATCAGCGATTCGGAAAGATAGGGTGCGTGTTCGCGCAGCGAACGGCTGTCGAGCAGTTCCATCGGCAGCCCGGCAACCCGCTCAACCTGCGCCTTGGCCGCGATCTCCGCCATCTCCGCCTCGGTCGCGCCGACCAGCAGGCCGCCGCCGAAGCCGATTTCGAGATCGGTGCCAAGCTCCGCCTCCAGCGTGCGCCAGATGTCGAGCGACGCCATGTAGAAGGGGATCGCTTGCGCATAGTTCTGCGCCCATTCCGGGCCGAGATTGCGGAAGGGATCGTGCGGGATCTGGGCGTGAAGGCTCCCGGCATTGGCGCTGCTCGCCAGGCCGCTGAGCCCCGCCTGTTCGACCAGCGTCACGGCAACGCCATCACGCGCCAGATAATAGGCCGTCGCACATCCGGCGATTCCGCCGCCGACCACGATCACCTCGTCCACGCGCATGCTCCCGTTATTAACCAACACCGTAACGTTCCCATCTTGCCACTGCAAAGTTGGGCGCTATGGTTACAAGTGTTCGCTTATCGCATCGCATGACGAAAGCATATCCGTCATGCGTCCCCAGACAGAAAGCAGGTTCATGAAGAAATTCCGCGGTAGCTACACCGTCGCGGTCACGCCGTTCTCGACCGATGGCGCCACCGTCGATGTGGGCGCGCTTCGCTCCTTCCTCGACTGGCAGATCGACTGCGGCGTGCCCGGCATCATCATGCTGGGCACCACGGGCGAGTTCCTGACCATCAGCCGCGAGGAACGCCGCACGATCGTCGAGGAGACGGTGAAGCATGTCGATGGCCGCATGGACGTGCTGGTCGGCACGATGGATGCCTATACGCCCAACGCCGTCGCGCACAGCGCAGAGGCGCAGGCGCTGGGCGCCGATGGCCTGATGATCATCCCGCCTTATTATTACACGCCGACCGACGACGAGATCTTCGCCTATTATCGCGCCATCTGCGACGCGGTCACCGTGCCGATCATGGTGTACAACAATCCGGTGACGTCGAACCGCGACATGAGCGCGGCGCTGATCGCCAGGCTGACGACCGCGTTCGAGCAGGTCCGCTACATCAAGGAGGCGAGCATGGACGTCGCCCGGGTGTACGACATCGTCGAGGAAACCGGCGGGGTGATGAACGTGTTCGCCGGCGAGCGTCCGGTGGAAAGCTTCCTGCTAGGCGCGGTCGGCTATGTGAACCCTTACGGCAATTACCTGCCCTATTCGACGACGCGGATGTGGGAGCTGCTGGAGGAAGGGCGCGTGCGCGATGCCGCCGCGATCCAGCATCTGGTGCACCGCGCCGATCGCATCATCGCGGAGGGCCACCCGACCTATGGCCATCAATGCTATTCCAAGGCGCTGGCCGCTGCGGTCGGCCATCCAGTCGGCGATGTGCGCCAGCCGCTGACGACCTTCGCCAGCCTGGGGGATGAGGGCAAGCAGAAGCTGGCCGCGATCCTCGCGATCTTCGAGGAGATCGACGCGCTGATGAAGGACATTGACGCGCGCAAGACCGACACCGTCGGGACCGCCGCGTGAGCGAGACGCCCGTCCTCTTCACGCCCTTTGCGTGCCGGGGCGTGGCGTTCCGCAACCGCATCATCCTGTCGCCGATGTGCCAATATGTCGCGCAGGACGGGCACGTCACCGACTGGCACCGTGCCCACCATGCGCGGCTCGCGCTGGGGGGCGTGGGCGGCGCGCTGGTCGAGGCGACGGGCGTCACGGCGGACGGGCGCATCACGCCCGGGTGCCTTGGCATCTGGTCCGACGATCATGTCGCCGGGCTGTCGACGATCACCAGGCTGTACCACGATCATGGTGCCGCCGTCGGCATCCAGCTGGCCCATGCCGGCCGCAAAGCGAGCGCAGAGGTGCCGTGGGACGGGGCGCAGCCGATCGACCCGGCGGACCCGCGCGCGTGGCAGAGGGTAGCGCCGAGCGCGCTGCCGTTCCTCGATGGCTGGCCGACGCCGCATGCGCTAAGCGAGGATGAGATTGCCGGCGTCATCGATGCGTTCGCTGCCGCTGCGCAGCGCGCGGTCGCTGCTGGCTTCGATTTCGTCGAGGTGCATGGCGCGCACGGCTATCTGATCCACAGCTTCGTCTCGCCGCTGAGCAACCAGCGGAGCGACAGCTGGGGCGGCGACGAGGCCGGGCGGTTCCGGCTGCCGCTGGAGATCGTGCGGCGGCTGCGCGCCGAGCTGCCCGAGGGCATGCCGATCTTCTATCGCCTGTCGCTGTTCGACGGCGTCGACGGCGGGCTGACGGTCGATGACATGGTGCGGCTGGCAGCGGCGCTGCGCGCGGCGGGGGTCGACGTGGTCGACTGTTCGTCGGGCGGCGTACGCGGCAGCTCGGGCGTGGCCGATGCCCCTCCCTCCCCCGGCTATCTCGTGCCCCATGCAGGGCGCATCCGTGCCGAAGGCGGCGTCGCGAGCATGGCGGTGGGGCTGATCGTCACGCCCGAAATTGCCGAGCAGGCGATCGCGTCGGGCAGTGCCGATCTGGTCGCGATCGGGCGCGAATTGCTGGCCGACAGCAACTTTGCCTATCGCGCCGCGGCCGAGCTGGGGATGGAGCGGCCCAATGCGGTGTTCCCGCGTAACTACGCCTTCTTCCTGGAGCGTCGGCGGTATCGCTGAGATCGCTTAACCGACAAGGAAACGCCCGCGTCGCCCCTGGCAGCGCGGGCGTCTTCGTTTCGTCCCGAGCCCCGCCGGTATTACCGACGGGGCTCCGGCGATCAGCGCATCGTGCGAACCTGATCGTCCTTGCCGGTCATTTCCCAGCGGATCAGCGCGATCGGGATGATACCCGACTGGATGAAGCGATCATGGAATTTGGTCAGATCGAAATCGTCGCCCTTGGCCAGCCGCTCCTCGGCCAGCAATTGTTCGAGCTGAACCTTCCCGAAATAATAGTTCATGCCAAGTCCCGGCTGACGCAGGTAGAGCGCCATGTCGTAGATCGCGGTGTCGTCGGTCTTTTCCATCCAGCGCGGGGTGCGACCGGAGAGTGACTCGAGCGCCTGGTCGAACGTCCATTCATTCGCCTGCGCCAGCAGCTCCGCCTTTAGCCGTGCGCCGCGATTGGCCTGCAGCACATAATGGATCTCACGCGCCTTGGGCCGATCGTCGAGCCAGCCGGACTGGAGCAGCATTTCCTCCAGATAGAAGGCCCAGCCCTCCAGCCGTCCGCTGTCGATGAACCCAAGTCGCTCGTCGCCGCGGATCGGCCGGGTGTCGCGCTTGCGATAGGCGCTGTCGAAGATGTGCCCCGGCAGGTTGTGCGCGCGCAGGCTGCGCGGATCGCGATCCTCCGCCTCGCGGAAGAAGTTGCGGTCGATCGGCGCGTCGAACGGCCCCGGCACCGCGGGGTCCTGGTTGGCGGGCATGACATAGGGGCCCTCGGGCGGCGGCACCGTCAGCCAGTCGGGCACGGTCATGATCCGTCGTTCCTTCAGGAAGCGCAGCAGATCCTCATCCGCCTCACGCCGAAGCGCCTCGAACCCCTCGAGCGACGTCACCGGCGCCGGCATCGGCGTCGCCTTATGCTCATGTTCCTCAAGCGCGAGGAAGGCCATGCTGCGTTCCCATTCGCGTTCGCCCAGCGCCTTCAGCTCGGCGAAGGTCCACGGCATCAGCATGACATTCTTGATGTACCAATCGAAGTCCGCAACGCCGATGCCGGCATGCTGCTTCACCCGCGGCTTTTCGGCGCGCAGCCATGCCGCGAAGTCGCTCGAGGCCTTTTCTGCGGCACGCGCCGGGCCGACCAACTCTGGGTGATGCTTCGCCAGATCGCGCGCCATCCGGCCATAGACGCGCGTCTCAATATCATGGTGCATGATGCCGAGGTCGATCAGGTCGCCGCGCGCATCGGTCAGCGTCAGGCGCGCATTGGCCAGGATCGTCGGCGTTGCCCGCAACTGCGCCGCAAATGTCGCCTTTGCGGCCGCGTCGGTGATCGGCAGCTTGGGCGGGGAAAAAGCGGTCTTCACCTTCGGTCCCCAGCCAAGGTCGAGCGTCGACCACCAGCTTGGGTCGCGCGCCCACGGGCGCAGGACGCGGTGTTCGAAATCGACCCCGCGCATTTCGGCAAGCGCCAGCATCAGGTCGGCGCGCTGCGGGATCGGCCACGCCTTGTCATCAATCGCGCCGATCTGAGCGACCGCACGCTGCGCCGCCTGCTGCCGCGCGGCCATCGCCGCTTCGGACACGTCGGGCACATGGTTGCGGACGGTGAAGTCCACGTTCTTGCGCGCCTGCTGATAGAGCGCGACCAGACCGTCATGCGTGCGCACGCTGCCTGTCGGCGTCGTCATGGATGGCGCGGCCTGAAGCGCCGCGGGAGCCGCGATAGCTGGGGCGAGCGGCACCATCAGCGCCAGCGACGCGCTCATCATTCCCCGGAACATTCTATTCATCAAACCCCTCCCTTGTCCGCCAACCGAAACACGATCACAGTGCGAACGCAAGTTCGCATGGCGCATTTAAGTGAGAAGGATCGGCGATGCAGGATGCCAAGCCGTGGATGATCCCGCAGGACGAGTTACGTTCGCTGATCAACCGCGTACGCGCGGGACGAACGTTGCAGCCCGCATCATGGCCGGACGGGGCGCGCTTCGCCGTCGCGCTGTCGTTCGACTGCGATCATGAATCGTTCGAGATCGGCGCCGGCGGGCGTGCGATCGGGCGCCTCGCCTGGGGCGAGTTCGGGCGAAGGGTGGGCCTGCCGCGCGTGCTGGACGTGCTGCGTCGTCATGACGTGCCGGCAAGCTTCTTCATGCCTGCGCTGTGCGCCATCCTTGATCCGGACGAGACGCGTGGGCTGATCGGCGCGGGTCACGAGGTCGGCATGCATGGCTGGGTGCATGAGAATAACAGCCTGCTCGACGCGGCGACCGAGCGCGAGTTGATGCTGCGCGCGCATGACGTGCTCACCCCGCTGATCGGGTCGCCGCCGGTCGGCTTCCGCTCCGCCAACTGGGACCTGTCACCCAACACGATCGCGATCGTCGCGGAAATGGGGCTGCTGTACGACAGTTCGCTGATGGCGGACGAGGTCCCGTACGAGCTGCTGCTCGACGGGCGGGCCACGGGGGTCGTCGAGATACCGGTCGAATGGCTGCGCGACGATGCCGTCTACATGATGTTCAACCGGACGCCCGCCACCCGCCCGTGGATGACCCCTGACGACGTCTATTCAATCTTCAAACGCGAGCTGGAAGCCGCGGCGGTCGAGGGCAGCGTGTTCCAGCTGGTCATGCACCCCTTCGTCATTGGCTACCGATCGCGCATCTGGATATTGGAGGCGCTGATCGAGGCGGCGAAGGATCTGGGCGGCGCGTGGTTCGCCACCCATGCCGACATCGCGCGCTGGGTGCGCGACGCCGGCGGGCTGGGCGGCCGGGGCGAATAGCCACCGGCTGCCCTTCATCGGTTACGGCTTGATCCCCAGCTTTTCGAGTTCGTCGGTCTTGCCCAGCATTTCCCAGCGGATCAGCGACAGCGGGATCATCCCGTGGCGGTTCAGGCCGTCGAAGAATTCGCGCGGACGGAATTGCTGGCCGCGATCCTCCGCCATTTCGGTCAGCAGCCGCTCGACCATCGCCTTGCCGGTGATGTAGCTGGGGCCGTAGCCCGGCAGCCGCAGGTACATCTGCTGTTCAAAGCCGAGCAGCGGCAGCGTCGGCGACATATAGCCGTTGGGCGTGCGCGCGACCTGCATGTCCATCGCCGCCTTCAGGTCGATCATGTTGGCCTGCGCATACAGCGAGGCGAGGCCACGCGCGGCGCGCTGCGCCTGCATGATCCACACGAATTCGCGCGACCGAGGCTCATCGTCGAACAGCCCGGCGTGGAGCATCAGTTCCTCGACCGCAGTCGCCATGCCTTCCGAGCGGTTGAGCCACACATTGTACAGCAGGGGCCCGCGGCGCACCTCGCTCGGGTGCGGATCGGCCTGCATCATGCGCAGGTCCCACCAGTGATAATAATGCGTCCACAGCGTCATCGGCGCGCGGTGCATCACGATGTGGAAGAAGTTCTGCTTTTCCGGCGGGACATAGCTGCCCACCCGCTTCATCAGCTCCGGTTCCATATAGTCCCGGATGGTCAGGATGTCCTTGTCCTTCAGGAACTGCATGTACTTGCGCACCGATGCGGCGGCGAGCGCGTCATATTCCTGCGGGGTGGAGGCGCCGACCAGCTGCGGCAGGTTGCGATTGCGCTGTTCCTCCATGCGCAAGGCGGCGTGCGAGCGATCCAGCTCGCGCTGCATGATCGCGACCTCGTCGGCCCAGGTGAGCGTCGACAGCTGAACGTTCTTCAGGAACCAGTTGTAATTCTCGATGCCAACGCCCGACGGGCCGGTCTTGCGCGGCGCCTCGGCCTTCACCCAGGCGATGAAGCTGCGCGTGGCGGTCGCGGCATCGCTGACGGCGCGCACCAGCTTCGGATCGCCGCCGGCAACCTTGCGCTGAAGGTCGTCGAGCGCCTCCTGCTGGCCGCCCAGCGTGACGAGGCTCGCGGTCCACAGGTCGCGGGCGTTGCCGGTCAGGTTGACGCGCGCCTGGCGCAGCAGCTCGGGGATATGCGCCAGCTCGCCCGCCAACTTCTTCGACGCGGCGGCATCGAGCGGGAAGCTGTAGGTCCATAGTTCGACCGGCATCGGGTGGACCGGGCCTTCGTGCGCGGGCGTATCGCTCTGCGCCGCCCAGACGGAAAGGTACCAGGCGGGGTCACGTTCCCACGGCTTCGCGACGCGCAGGTCGAAATCGAGGCCGTTCATCTCCGCGCGGATGATCTCGCGATCGACCTTCTGCGACACGGTCCAGCCGGTGGTGGGCAGCGCGTCGAGCCGGGCACGAAGCTGCTTCAGCCCCGCCGCCTGCCGCGCCAGCGCGGGGGCGCTGTAATCCGTCGCGCCGTTCTTCACCTCGCCAAGCTGCAGCGTGCGCCAGTCGCGGAACACGCTCTCCAGCGTGTCGTGCCGTACCTGCGCCGCCAGCGGGGTCGGCACGGCGAGCGCCGCCATCGTCCCCATCATCGCCGCCGCCAGCAACAAACCATGTTTCATCTACCATCCCCTTCCCGCGCGGTACCGGGCACCCGCCGGTCATCCATCAGGCGCACCGGCATCTTGCCTTTGCCGGCCATGACACAGCAGCAGTGGTCACACCAGACACTATGTGCGCACAGCGGCTATGTGTTCGCCTGATGATATCTTTCTTGACAGTTCGGATGCCCCCACACGATAGTACGCACAGAGAGCAGGATGTTCGCTGAGCGACCACGGTTGGATCGGCGCCCGGACCTGCCGACGTGCACACTGCGCGAAGCAACAAGATGCTAAAAGGAGTCGATGCCATGTCCTTGAAACGCCGGCCAATGACGCTGGTGATCGCTGCCGCACTGGTGACGACCGCGGTGCCGGGCATTGCCGTTGCTCAGGGCGGAACGACGCTCGCCGCGGCATCCACCACCGCACGCCCGCCCTCGGGCCAAGGCAGCTACCAGGACCTGCTGCGGACCTGGGGTGAGTTCCTGGAATGGCGCACCGCGCAGGCCAAGAGCAGGGATTTCACCCCCGTCGCGACCAAGGCAAGGCGTGCGCAAGTGGGGGGCTACCTCAGCGCGATGGAGAATATGAACGTCGCCGGCTGGGAGCGGGCGCAGCAGGTCGACTGGCTCGCCGCGCGCGCCAAGATGAACGAGGAGGATTTCCTCCTGCGCGTCTCGAAGCCGTGGGAGCGTGATCCCGGTTTCTACGTCGACCAGATGCTGCGCGTGTCGTTCACCGAACTGCCCGCCAAGGGCGCCGCGCTGATCACGCTGCGCGGCCAGCTGCGGGAGATGCCGGCGATCGTAGCGCGCGCCAAGGCAACGCTGCGCAACGTGCCCGGCGACTATGCCGACCTGGCGCTGCACAACCTGACCAACGCCGATGGCGTCGGCCATGGCCATCCGTATCGCGAGGTGCCGCCCGCCGGCATCATCGGCTGGTTCGACGATCTGGAAGCGCGTGCGAAAACCACGCAGCCGGCGATCCTCCCCGACATTCGCGCCGCGCGCGCCGCCGCGGCGGACCTTCGCACGTGGCTGGAAGCGGAGCGGCCGAAGATGACCGCGCCGGCCGGCGTCGGCGAGGCGAATTTCAACTGGTATGTAAAGAACGTGAAGCTGCTGCCGTACAATACGGACCAGCTGCGCACGATCGGCAACCGCGAGACCGAGCGACTGTGGGGCATGCATGCGCTGGAGAAGCATCGGAACCGCAACCTGCCCGAGCTGCCGCTGCCGGCGAGCGAGGCGGACTATGAAAAGCGCAAGGCCGACACGCTGCGCGACATCCACGCCTTCCTGAAGGACGAGGAGATCATCACCGTCCCGGCGGACATCGGCTATCTCTATGTCAACGTTCCGTGGATCGTGCGGCCGAACGGGCCGAATTTCTGGGAGCAGATCCAGTATCGCGATCCCAGCCCCGACCTGTTCCACGCCACCATCCCCGGCCACGCCTTTGACGGGCAGATGGACAAGCGCGACACCCACCCGATCCGCAGCAAGATCGACGATGGCGTGCGGACCGAAGGCTGGGGCACGTATCTGGAGGAAGCGGCCCAGCGGCTCGGCTTCTTCGACAAGGATCGCGCGCGCACGCGTGAGCTGATCGACCTGTTCGGCATCTTCCGCGCGGTACGCGTCGCCGGCGACCTCGACCTGCAGCTCAACCGCGCCAATGTCTCGCAGGTCGTGGCCGAGTGGCAGAAATATACGCCTTGGCTCGATGCGGACGTGGCGCGTGTCGACGCCGAAATCTACCTGCGGCGGCCGCCCGGCTACGGCCTGGGCTATACGATCGGCATGGTCGAGATGCAGAAATTGCTGGGTGACGTTCGCCGGCACCAGGGCGACAAGTTCGTCCTCCGCGATTTCCACGATCGCATGATGACGATCGGCCGCATACCCTTGTCGCTGATCCGATTCGAGATGACCGGCAACGACGACGAAGTGTCCACTTTCTGGCGACGCGACCCTCTCCCCGGAGGGGCGTAGTCGGAAACGGCCGCCATCGCTCCCCAGCGATGGCGGCACCTTTCCCCGGTGTCATCATGCATGTTCCCGCGCCGGGGGAACCCAGAAACTCAGGGGTGCTGACCGGCCATGGTCGGCCCCCTTTTTTTCGTCCCGGCCGCGGGCCGGACGTGATGTGTCATTTGTGACTTGTTAAATCGGCGGGTCAAGCACTTAACTGGCGACAAGCACAAAAAAGGCGCGGAGCATCAGCCCCCGCGCCCTTTTCCGTTGCCTGATGTGGTTGTTCAGATCGCTTGCGTGCCGATCCATTCCTCGATCCGCTGTTCCAGCACGCCGAGCGGCATGATGCCCGACAACAGCCCCGCATCATGGAAGGCGCGGATGTCGAAGCGCGCGCCGAGCCGGCGACGTGCGTCCTCCCGCAGGCGGATCCATTCGCGCTGGCCGATCTTGTAGCTCGGCGCCTGCCCCGGGATCAGGCAATAGCGATCGACCTCCGACGTAACGGAATCGCGGCTGCTGCCCGTGGCCGCGACCATATAATCGACCGCTTTCTCACGGCTCCAGCGATGGTGGTTGAGCCCGCTGTCGACCACCAGGCGCGCCGCGCGGAACAATTCGCTCTGCAAATAGCCGAGGCGACCAAGCGGATCTTTCTCGAACACGCCCATCTCGTCGGCGACGGTCTGCGCGTAGAGTGCCCAGCCCTCGACATAGGCGCTGCATTCCATCGTCCGGCGCCACATCGGGATGCTTTCATTCTCCTGCGAGAGCGAAATCTGCATGTGGTGGCCCGGAACGGCCTCGTGATGGGTGAGCGTGGCCAGTCCGACGATGGAGCGATCCTCCATCTCGCGCATGTTGATGAAATAGGAGCCCGGCACGCTGCCGTCGATGCTGCCGCGGCTGTAATAGCCGCCTGCCTTGCCGGCCTCGATCGCCTGCGGGATCCGCTTGGCGACAACCGATGCGCGTGGCCGGGTGCGGAAATAGCGCGGCAGCAGCGCGCTGATCTCCTCGATTTGGCGCGTGGCATCGACCAGCATCTTCTCCCGGCCGGCGTCCGAATTCTCGTACACGCCGTTCATGTCGATCGCCATCGCGTGGATGCGCTGGCCCAGGGTGCCTCGGGTATAGCCGCCCGGTTTCAGGATCGCCTCGATATCGGCGGTGTTCTGCGCCACCATCTCCAGGCCAAGGCGGTGGATCTCGTCACCGCTGAAGGCCTTGGTGTTGAAGAGGCGGATGCCCCAATCGTAATAGGCCTCGCCATCCGGCAGGCGCCACGCGCCGGCATCGTGATTGGCGGTCTGTCGCTGGCGTTGCAGCTCAGCAATCTGGCGGTCGAGCGCGGGATAGACGCGCTTCTCGACCAGCTCGGTCGATCGCTTCGCCCAGTCCCCCGTTACGCCGCGCGCAGTCGCCCGCCGCGCCACCGACGTGGCGAGCATCGATTGCGCCGCGGGCACGCCGCGCAGCAGCGAAATCTGCCTGATGCACGTATCGAGGATGAAATCGGGGGCCGACGCACCATTGGAGGCGTCGCGCCGCGAGCGTTCGGTGTCCTGATCCAGCACCGTCGCGAAGGCATCCAGGCGGCTGAGATAAGCCTCGGCGTCCTCCGCCGTCTCGACCCGGTGAGCGGTGTCGAGGAAGTCGGGGATGTTGTTGTACGTGCCATCGAGCTGGTTGACGGCATAGGCGCGCGGGTAACCCGGCTCGCCATATTTGAACCGGTCATACCCCTCGAGGGTGATGTCGGCGTAGAATTTCATCGATCGATGATTGACCAGGTCGATCCCGGCCAGCTTCGTCGTGTCGATCTGCGCCAGCTCCGTGCGGGCACGCCGCAGCGTGTCCATCGAGCGGGCGAACGCGCCCTCCGACCGGTCGTTCAGCAGGCGCCGTGCCGCGGCATGTTCCGCGCCGCGGTCCAGCCCGAGCGAGGTCAGCCGCTGCGGCGACGACGCGATCTCTTCGCGCCACACACGGGCATAAAGAGCATCGAGCCGCGCCGCCGTGGCAGGATCGGATCGGGGAGCCCCCTTCCCGGCGCGGGCCATGGCCCCGCCGGGAAGTGCGGCGACTGCGGCACACGCAACGCCGGATTTCAGAAGGCTCCGCCGATCCATCATCTTACTGCTTCCTTGCCTCAGAACTTCGCGACAGCGCCGATCCGGAACATGCGGCCCAGGCCGTCATAGGTGCCCGGATAGGTATTCGCGGTGGCGCCGAGGCCGCCCACGTCGTTGCCGAACACCTGCGGCTGGCGATCGAACAGGTTCGAGATGCCTGCCGTGAGCGTGAAGGCTTCCGACACGTTGAGCGAGGTATCGAGGTCGAAGTAGTTCGCCGCACGCAGGCTGGTGACCGGCGACGGACGCGTATCGGTGCCGAGCGCGAAGCGATCGAGCTCCACCTTGCCGATGTGGCGCCAGCGCAGCGACACGATCGTGCCGCCATTTTCGTACGCGAGACGGCTGGTCGACTTGAACTGCGGAATCAGGCCGTTGCAGATCGCGCCGAACCGGCCCGAGCATTCATAGGCCGGCAGCCCTTCGCCGCCCTGACGGATGAAGCTGTCGACATAAGTCGCGTTGCCGCCGAAGCGGACCTGGCCCGAGCCGATCGGCACCGAATAGTTGACGGCAAAGTCGAAGCCCTTGGTCTCGATCCGGCCGGTGTTGACGAGCGTGGCGTAAACGCCGGTCTCATTGCCACCGAACAGCGAACCGTTGATCGGATCGCGCAGGATCGACTGACAGAACACCGAATTGATGTTCTGCGTGTTGAAATAGCAGGCGTTGAGCGCGTTCTGTGCGCCGCCCGCCAGCGATTCAATCGCATCGACGATCTTCAGGCTGTAATAATCGACTGAGACGACGAGCCGCGGGATGAACGACGGCTGGAAGATCGCGCCGATCGTATAGGTGTCCGACTTCTCGACGTTCAGGTTCGGGTTACCGCCCGTGAAGCCCTGGAACTGGCCGGCCGGGGGCAGCGGCACGGCGCCATAGCGGCCGCCGGGGACGCCGGTCGCCTCGCACAAAGACTGGCTGGCAGTCGGGCTGATGCCCGCGCACGGATCGATGCCGGTGACGGCTGTTTCGACGCGCGGCTGGAACAACTCGTTGATGTTCGGGGCACGAACCGCGCGCTGGTACAGGCCGCGGAAGCGAATGTCGCGGACCGGGGCCCAGTCACCGCCTGCCTTGAAGGTGTGGACCGTGCCGGCGGCCGTCGAATAGTCCGAGATGCGATAGCCGCCTTCGAACGACAGCGCCTCAAAGAAGGGGCGCGATTCGATCAGCGGGATGCGGATTTCGCCAAAGGCTTCCTTCACGTTGAAGTTACCGATGACGGTCGCCGCGGTGCCGAAGCCGGCCGACCGGCCTGCCTCGTAATTGGCGTCGGGGCGATAGCTCGACCCTTCCTCGCGATATTCGACACCGAAGGCGAGGCCGATCGGATTGTCGGCGAACGGCGAGCGGATGTTGCCGAGGTCACCCGACAGCGTACCGCCGGCGACCGTCTGACGGGTCATCGCCTGGACCTGAAGGTCGAGCGAGATGAAGTCGAGCGCGGCCTGGCTCACCGACGAGGGATCGTTGGTGAAGATGTTGAGCGGGACGCAGCCGCCGGTCGGATCGATGCACTGCGGCGTGCCGTTGACGTCACGCACCAGCAGCGCCTGCTGAATGAGGCCAAGGTTGGCGTCGCCGGTCAGCTGGGTGTTGAGGTCAGTGCGCGAATGCTGGGCGAATACTTCCCAGTTCCAGCCGCCCACCTTGCCGCGCAGGCCGCCCTGCACCTGGAAGGCGTTGCGGGTGAATTCGGAGAAGCGCGGCGCGGCGAAGCGATAGCCGATCTGCGTGCGCAGATTGCCGTTGGCGTCGACACCGCCGGCACCCGCCTCGACCCGCAGCGCCGCGACGGTCGCCGGCGCAAGGAACGGATTGTCCGGATTGAGGCCGAAGGAGGCGAAGAAGGTGCCGCTCGGCGCAAGCTGCGTGGAGACGCGGTTGTGCGCAAAGGTGAAGCGGCCGAACGCCTCAATATCGTCGGTCACGTCATAGCGGACGTTCGCACCGCCCAGCCAGCGCTCCTGCGGGACCTGCAAATAGTTGACCGGATTGGTGTTGTAGAAGCTCGCCTCGCCGTTGAGCGTGCCGCCGGGACCGAACGAGACGGTGCCGTCGCCATCGGCGTCGATGCCGCGGTTACCCGGGGCCGACAGCACGATGTTCGCGGGGAAGGAAGTGGTGGAGCCGGCGCGGATCAGGCTGGTGCGGTCGCGGCTCGGCTGCAGTGCGTAGCGCGAGAATTCGCGCTGGCCCTGGAAGATCGGCTCACGCTTCGTATAGCCGCCCCACATGGTCATGTGGCCGCGACCGTCGGCGAATTCGCCGCCGACCGTCAGGTTTGCGTCGAACAGATGCCCGTCGCCACGCTCGGTGATCTGCGAGGTCAGGCCAAGCTGCGCCCCCTCGAAGCGGTCGTTGAAGATGAAGTTGACGACGCCAGCCAGCGCGTCCGAGCCGTACACGGCCGATGCGCCGCCGGTGACGACTTCGACCCGCTTCAGCAGGGCGACCGGGATGGTGTTAAGATCGACCACGCCGGTGTTGCCCGACGGCATCCAGCGCTTGCCATCGACGAGGACGAGCGTGCGGATATCGCCAACGCCGCGCAGGTTGACGGTCGTCGTACCGTTGCTGCCGTTGTTGTTGGTGCTGCTGGTGCCAGGCGTCGCCTGCGGAATTTCGACCAGCGAATCCTCAACGTTGACAGTGCCCTGAAGCGCGAGTTCCTGCGAATCCGTGGTGTTGATCGGGCTGTTCGACAGGAGGTTCGGCACGGCGATGCGCGAGCCGGTCACCACGATATCGCCGCCGCCATTGTCCGCGGCGGGCTGGCCCGCCAGTTCACCGCCCACGTCCTGCGCGGCCGCCGGAATCGACACAAACAGCGCAGCAGTGGTCAACAGGATACGCCTGGCTGCGGAAGCCCTAGTCATCAACAAACCCCTTTGCTCTTTTCGTTCGCAAGGCGCAGTTTTGTTCGTAGAGCGCACTTGTCGTCAAGCATTTTCCTGCGTAGTTCGAACGCGGGGCACAACAAATTTGCGATTTCCTCGCACTTCGTGGAACTTTTTGGAGGGATCTGATGCGCTTAGTTCGGGCTGCAACAGCCGGCGTTTTTTTGTTGGCATGCAGCGGGACGGCTGCCGCCCAGCCTAACGAAGCCGCCTACAAGGACGCGCTGAGCCTGCGTGAGCGCACGATGTACCTGACCGATGGGGTGGCGGATGCGGCCGTCTGGTCAAACGACGGCAGCCACTTCCACTATCGTCGGACCGAAAAGGACGGTTTTCGCTTCATCAGTGTTCGCTTGGCGGACAGGGAGAAGCGCGACGCGTTCGATCATGCGCGTCTTGGCGGTGCGATCGGCAAGATCACTGGCGACACCTATCGCGCCGATCGCCTGCCGTTCAGCGAGTTCGCGCTCTCACCCGACGATCGCGCGATCCTGATCGCGGTTGGTGACCGGCGGCTCACCTGCGCGCTCGACACCTATGTCTGTCGCCCCACCTCGACCGCGCCGGGTCGTCCCAAGGCGATCGGCGTGCTGCGTGACCTCAGCGTGCCGGCCGACAACACGCCGCGCGTGTCACCGGATGGCCGCTACGTCGCGATGGTTGAGGGCGACAATCTGGTGGTGCGCGCAACGGCCGACGGACGCGAGCTGGTCCGCAGCGGCGACGGCTCACCGGGCAATTTCTACGATCCGGAAACGATCACCTGGTCGCCGGATTCCGCGCGCCTCGTCATCAACCGCGTGCGCCCGGGGCATCGCCGCGAGATCTATCGCGTGGCGAGCTCGCCCACCGACCAGCTCGAACCCAAGCTGATCACCCAGCTGTACCCGAAGCCCGGCGACGTGATCGATATCGATCGCCCCATCCTGTTCGATGTCGCTGCCGCCAAGCAGATCGACGTCGACCCGGCATTGTTCGACAATCCCTATCAGCTGGGCAAGGTGACGTGGCGCAAGGATTCCGCCAGCTTCGCCTTCACCTACAATCAGCGCGGTCATGCGGTGTACCGGCTGATCGAGGTGGATGCGCGTACCGGCAAGCCGCGCGAGGTGATGGCGGAGAAGTCCGACACCTTCGTCTATGCGCCCCGCATGGACCATCGCGATGTCGATGGCACCGGGCGCGAGATCATCTGGATGTCGGAGCGCGACGGCTGGAACCACCTCTACCTGGTCGACGGGCGCGGGGGCAGGATCCGCAACCAGATCACCAAGGGTGACTGGGTGGTGCGCCGCATCGTCAGCGTCGACCCCGCGACCCGCACGATCATCTTCACCGCCAATGGCCGCGAGGGCGGCGATCCATATCTCCAGCATTTCTACCGCATCGGCTTCGACGGCCGCGGCCTGACGCGGCTGACGCAGGCGGACGCGTTCCACGATGTCGTCTTCTCGCCGGACGGGCAGCATTATGTCGACATCTATTCGCGCACCGACATGCCGCCGGTCGCCGAGCTGCGCCGCACCGCCGACGCCTCGCTGGTGGACACGATCGAGAAAGCCGACATCTCGCGCCTGCTCGCCGCTGGCTGGAAGGCGCCGGAGACGTTCGTCGCCAAGGGCCGTGACGGGAAGACCGACATCTGGGGCGTGATCGTCCGCCCGGCCGATTTCGACCCGACCAAGAAATATCCGGTGATCGAGAACATTTACGGCGCCGGCTTCGACGCCTTCGTGCCGAAGAAATGGTGGCCGTTCGGCTTCCACGCCGGCGGCGACGAAGTGGTCGGCATGCAGGCCCAGGCGAACCTCGGCTTCATCGTCGTCCAGATCGACGGCATGGGCACGCTGCACCGGTCAAAGGCGTTCCATGACGTGACGTGGAAGAATGTCGGCGAAGGCGGCGCGCCCGATCGCATCCTGTGGCACCGCGCCGCCGCGGCCAAGTACAGCTATTATGATGCCGATCGCGTGGGCCTGTACGGCGGCTCGCTGGGCGGGCAGAACGCGCTGGGCGGCCTGCTGTTCTTCCCCGATTTCTACAAGGCGGCGGTGGCGTACAACGGCTGCCACGACAACCGCATGGACAAGGTCAGCTGGAACGAACAGTGGATGGGCTGGCCGATCGACGAAAGCTATTCGCGGTCGTCCAACGTCGACAATGCCTGGCGCCTGAAGGGCGACCTGCTGCTGATCTCCGGCGAGCTCGACATGAATGTCGATCCGGCGGTGACGATGCAGGTGGCCGATCGCCTGATCAAGGCGGGCAAGGATTTCGACCTGCTGGTGGTACCGGGCGCCGATCACGGCGTGGGCCGGTCGGAGGAGCCGATGGAGTACGTGCTGCGTCGCCAGTACAGCTTCTTCGTGCGCACGCTGCGCGGGGAAAGCACGCCCAAATTCAACCGGAGCGATGCCACGCCGCCGGCACGCGCCGCGCTGACAAGCGCGAACTGATCGATCGGGAGGCGAGCGGACCGGCGTACTTCGCCGGCCGCTCGTCCTCCTGCCCCCCGCCCCGCATGACGCCGGCGGGAGGCGATTTCCTTACATGCCGCGCGTCACCGTCTGCGACGCCGCGATCAGTTCCGGCAGGATGTTCTTGCGCATGTCCTCCGACGTAACGCGCGCCGTCGGGCAGCAGACGTTGAGGGCGGCGAGCACCCGGCCCTCTCGGTTGCGCACCGGGACGGACAGCGAGCCAAGCCCGATCTCCAGTTCCTGGTCGACGAAGCTATAGCCTTCCAGCCGGACCTTTTCGATCTCGGCACGCAGCTTGACCTTGGACGTGACCGTGTGCGGCGTGATCGGCTCCAGCTTCACGCGATCGATATAGCGTTCCAGCGCATCGTTCGGCTCGGCCGCCAGCAGAACGCGCCCCGTCGACACCGCATGGGCGGGAGTCGTGCTGCCGATCGTGATGCTTACGTTCACCAGCCGTTCGGATGTCGCCCGCGCGATATAGGTCACGTAGTCACCCGTCAGGACCGCGGCGAAGACCGATTCCTGAAGCTCTCGCGAAAGGTCATTCATGACGGGCTGGATGACGTCGAGAATACCCATCGACGACAGCGCCGAATAGCCAAGCTCAAGCACCTTGGGCTTCAGGCTGAAAAGCTTGTCGTCCTTTTCGGCATATCCTTCGCGCACCAGCGTCAGCAAGAACCGCCGCACCGTGGCGCGCGTCATACCAGTCGCCCGGGAGATTTCACTCAAGGTCATCTTCGGCCGTGTACGCGTGAAGGACGATATCACTTCGAGCCCGCGGGCCAGCGAATTGACATAATCGCGATCACTGACGTCCTGTTCGGCTGAAACCATATTCACTCCTTTGCCGTGCCCGACCGTCGATCGAGGCGGCGTTGTTTGAACCCGGCCTACAATGCTTCAGCCATTGCGTCGATTCCGCGCAGCGCAGAATGCGCCATCCCCTTGCGCGATCGCGCCCCGCGGCATTATTACCACATAGCGCACATGTGTTCGCGTGACGAGCGAGGGGTTTTACGTAATGGCAGTGAGCAGTTCCGGTCTCAGCACGGCGGAGATCGACCGCAAGTTCGTGTTCCACCCCTTCACCATGCTGGCCGACCATGAGCGCAGCGGCCCACCCGTGGTGATCACGCACGGCAAGGGCGCCGTCCTGACCGATGAGCGCGGTATCGACTATGTCGATGCGATGGCCGGCCTGTGGTGCGTCAACGTCGGCTATGGTCGCAGCGAGATTGCCGACGCGCTGCGCGATCAGGCCAATCAGCTTTCCTATTGCCACGCCTTTTCCTCGATGAGCAGCGACAAGCCCGCCCTGCTCGCCCAGCGGCTGATCGACATGGCACCCGCCGGCATGTCGAAGGTGTTCTTCGGCAATTCGGGCTCGGACGCCAACGACACCCAGGTGAAATTGGTGTGGTATTACAACAATGCGCTGGGCCGCCCGCAGAAGAAGAAGATCATCGCCCGCCAGCGCGGCTACCATGGCGTGACGATCATGACCGCCGGCCTGACCGGCCTGCCGGGCCTCCACGCCGGGTTCGACCTACCGCTGCCGATGGTGCGCCACACCACTGCCCCGCGCCGCCTGTGGGAAGGCCATGGCCTGACCGACGCGGAATTCACCGCCAAGCTGGTCGCGGACCTCGAGGAACTGATCGCGCGCGAGGGCGCGGACACGATCGGCGCGATGATCATGGAGCCGGTGATGGGCGCCGGCGGCGTGATCGCTCCCCCGGAGGGCTATTATGCCGCGATGCGCGACGTGCTTCGCCGCCACGACATCCTGCTGATCGCCGACGAAGTGATCTGCGGCTTCGGGCGCCTGGGCGCGATGTTCGGGTCCGAGCTGCTCGACATGCAGCCAGACATGATCACCGTCGCGAAGGGCCTGACCTCCGCTTACTTCCCGCTCTCCGCCTGTATCGTCGGGCAGCGGGTGTGGGACGTGCTGAGCGGCGCGGGCAGCCAGTTCGGCGCCTTCGGCCATGGCTACACCTATTCCAGCCACCCGCTGGGCGCGGCCGCCGCGCTCGCCAACCTCGACCTGATCGACAAGGAGAACATGCTCGCCCGCGTCGCCGACGAGGGTGCGCATATGCAGGCGGCGCTGCGCACTGCCTTTGCGGATCATCCCCTGGTCGGCGAAGTGCGCGGCCAAGCGTTGATCGGCGCGGTCGAGTTCGTGAAGGAAATCCGCGACACCGGGCCGGTTGCCTTCGATCCGGCGCTGAAGGTCGCCGCGCGCATCGTGAAGGGCGCGCTGGACCGCGGCGTTATCGGCCGCGCGCTGCCGTCGGCCGACACCGTCGCCTTCTCGCCCCCGTTCGTCATCCAGCGCGAAGAGATCGATCGCTCGGTTGCTGCGTTCCGCGATGCCGCGGATCAGGTTCTGGCCGAGCTGCGCGGCAGTGGCGACGCCTGATCTGAAACTCGGTGCCGCCGCACCCCAAAAAGCGGCGGCACAGACAAGCGAAAAGGGGCGCGCACCATATCGGTCCGCGCCCCTTTCCATCTGCGGTCACGACTGCCGTTCAGGCGCGGGCGTTCTTCCGTTGATGCGCGGCCCAAGTGGTCGAACCGATCGCCGGATCATCCAGGTTGCGGGGGGCCAGCGGCTTCACGACCTGATTGTGAGGGCCGGTCTTCACCATCTCCGGATCGCGATAGGCCTCGTCCACGACATGGGCGAGCACGTCGATCCAGTAATCCACGTCCTCGCGCGACCACATCTCGCCCGCCTCCGGCGTGAACGGCTGTGGGACGAGCCACGGCTCATGGCTCAGCCAGAAGGCGTCGATGCCGAAATCGCCCATGCGGTTCTGCACGTCGAGCGCGCTGACGCCGGTTTCCTCGAACAGCTTCTCCATGCTGAAGCGCGTCATTTCCAGACGCCAGCCCGGCATGTCCGGGTGTGAGCGGGTGACACCGCGCACCTCAAGCAGGCGCTTCTCCATGTAATTGTTCAGCAGCACCGACATGTCGGACGCTTCGGACAGCCCCTCGACGCCCATCGCCCGGACCCAGGCATATGCCTTGAACACCTGATGCAGGTTGCCGAGATATTCGCGCACCTTGGGCGCATCAACCGATCCGTCCTCAAGCGTGAAGCGATCCTCGGCACGCACCACGCGCGGCCCCGGCAGGAACGGCAGCAGTTCCGCCGAACAGCCGTAGGCGCCAACCGCCGGACCGCCGCCGCCCTTCGACACGCCGAACGTCTTGTGCAGCATGAACATGCACGCATCGAAGCCCAGGTCACGCGCCCGGATTTTCGTCATCACGCCGTTGAAATTGGCGTGATCGTAGAAAGCGAGGCCACCGGCGGCCTTCACGATGCGCACCCACTCATCGATCTCGGGGTTATAAACGCCCATGTCGTCGGGGTTGTTGATCATCAGCGCTGCCGTTTTTGACGACACCGCGGCGCGCAGCGCGTCCAGTTCGGGATAACCGTTCGGCCCCAGCGGAAGCGTGATGACATCGAAACCGGCGGTCGCGGCGGTCGCCGGGTTGCACGGGTGCGACTGGATACTGGTGATGATCTCGGTGCGCTGCCCCGCCTCGCCACGGGACGCGTGCCACGCGCGCGTGATGCACGCCTGCGTATAGGCGGCGTCCGCCCCGCCCGCCGGCTGGAAAGTGAAACCGTCCATGCCCGACAGCGCGCGCAGCGCCTCTTCCATCCCATGAACCGCGGCCAGCAGGCCCTGAATCGTATCGGGATGCTGCGCCGGATGGACGCCCGCGATCTCGCGCCGCATCGCCGATTGCTCGCCGCGGCGCGGATTGTATTTCATCGTGCAGGTGCCGAACAGGCTGATGCCGATCATGCCCATCGTCTCCTGCGACAGGCGCAGGTAATGGCGCAGCACGTCCGGCTCGGAATTTTCCGGCAGCGCTGGCGGGTTCGCACGGCGCAGCGCGGCGGGCACGCGGGAGGCGCCGCCCTCCACGCGCGGGAAATGCTGTCCACGCCGGCCCGGCGCGCCCATTTCCATGATGATCGGCTCGTCCCAGACGGGTGCGTGATAGCGACGGAGCGTCATGCCAGGATCTCCTGCAGCGCGACGCCCAGCGCATCCACACTGGCGTCGTCATGAATTTCGGTGAAGGCGTAAAGCGCGGCCGACGGCAGCTCGGGGCACAGCTTGCCCACGTCGATCCCGCCCAGGATGTTGCGCGCGCGCAGCGCCGCGTCGACGCTCGCGACATCGGCGCGATCATAGGAAAGCGGGAACTCCTTGAAGAACCCTTCGGTCTCCGGAACCGAGACCCCGGCTATCCCGGCCAGCCGCTCGGCGGCGCGGTGCGATCGATCGAGGATCAGTTCACCCACTTCGCGAAAGCCGGCCGGGCCGAGCAGCGCCATGTACACGCTGGCGCCAACCGCCCAGAGGTAGGTCGAATTGCCGGTCCAGTCCTTCCCCTCCTCACGCGAACCGTAGGAGGATTGGTGGAACCGCATCATGCCGAACGCCATCTTGCCATCGACCGTCTCGGTGATGCTGTTCAGCAGCGTCGGATATTCGGCGGTGTAGCGTTCCTCGTCGCGCGACGCGATGAAGCCGCCCAGACCGCCGCCAGCATGCATGTGGATGCCCAGCGTCTGGATCGTGCCAACTGCGATGTCCGCGCCATAGGCGCCCGGTGCAGCAATGACGCCCAGGCTGATCGGGTCGACACCAACCACCGCCTCGGCACCCACGGCGTGCGCGATATCGACGATATCGGCCACGCGATGCTCCAGCCCGCCGAGGAATGCAGGATTCTCGAAATAGACCGCCGCGATCCCGTCATCCGCCAGCGTACGCAGCGCATCGACATCGGCGCGGCCCAGCAGGTCGCACGGATATGTCTCGACCACGATCCCGCGGTCGGCACCGGCGGAGGCGCAATAGGAATGGAGCACCGCGCGCCGCTCCGGGCACATCCGCGCCGGGACCAGCACGCGGCGTCGGCCGTTCAGCCGCGCCGCCATGCGCAGCGCGTGCCCGGCGGCACAGCCCCAGCTGTACACCGGCAGGCCGACCATCTCGAGCTCGAGCAGCGCGCCGAGCTGGCTGGTGAATTCGAACCAGGCCTGGTTGCGCCCGAAGTCGGACGAGGGCGTGCCCCACACCGGCGTCAGGAATTCGGCGCGGTTGACGATCTCGTCCACCACGGCGGGGACGTGATGCTGCCAACAGCCCCCGCCAAGAAAGCTCGTCATCGACGCCGCCGGCCGGTTCTGCGCCAACAGCCCGTCAAGATGCCGCGCCAGCTCCACCTCGGAGCTGAGCGTCGGCGCCATTTCGATCGGCGTGCGCAGGCGGTGATAATCTGGGATTTGCCCAAACAGGGCCTCGGTCGTGTCGGCGCCAATCGCCCGCAGCAGGTCTGCGCGTTGCTCGGCCGTCGAATTGGGCATGTAAGGATGCGCGCGATCCGGTGCTGGCATGGAGTCTCTCATGGATTTGTGCTAACAGCGCACATTATGATTGCTGTGCGAACAGGACTTGCGTGCGCCTCGGCCTGATTGTCAACCCGGTCGCCGGGATTGGCGGGCCGCTCGCGCTGAAGGGATCCGATGGCGTGAGCGGCTCCGCGCTGGCGACGACGGCTCCGTCGCTGACAACGGCGCGTGCCGCGGCGGCGCTGGCCGCGCTTGCCGGCGAACCGTGCACGATCGTGACCAGCGCAGGCGCGATGGGCGAGGATGCCGCCCGGTCCGCCTCCCTACCGTGCGACCTGGCCCACGCGGCAGCTGCCGAGCGGACCACCTCAGCCGACACGATTGCGGCAGCGCGAGCGATCCTGTCCGCCGGCGTCGACCTGCTGGTCTTTGCAGGGGGGGACGGCACGGCACGTGACCTTCTTGCCGCTGACCTGGGGTGCTTGCCCGTCATCGGCATACCCGCCGGGGTGAAGATGCACAGTGCGGTCTTTGCGACGAGTCCCGCGACGGCTGGCACCATCCTGAAAAGCTGCCTCACCGGCTACGGTCGCCCGCCCGTTGCGGCGGACGTGATGGATCGCGATGACCGGGGTGCTATCACGCTATATGGCGTACTGCATGTGCCGCGGGCGCGCGGGATGCAGGCGGCCAAGGCAACATCGGCCAGTACCTCGGCCGCTGATCTGGAGCGTGCCGCCGCCGCGCTGGCGCGCGAATTGCGCGGCGAACCGCTGGCGATCATCGGTCCTGGCGCCACGATGATGATGGTGAAGCATGCGCTGGCGGGATGCGGCACCTTGCTGGGCGTCGATGCCTTTGCGCATGGCGAGCCGGTGGCGATCGACGCCCGTGCCGCGACGCTGCGCAGGCTGACCGCCGATACGCCGCCGCGCCTCGTGCTGGGCGTGATCGGCGGGCAGGGCTTCGTCCTTGGCCGCGGCAACCAGCAGATCGACGCCGCGGTGATCGCCCGCGCTGCGCCGCAGGGCCTGATCGTCCTGGCGGACGCCGGGAAGCTGGCGGCGCTCAGCGATGCGACATTGCTGGTCGACAGCGGCGACGCTGCGCTGGACCGCGCCATGGAGGGCTATGTCCGCGTGCGGACCGCGCCCGGCCGTTCGATGATGATGAAGCTGCGCGCCGCTTGAGCCAGGCGACTTCTGCTCACGCCCCGCGCGGTGATGAGCGCCTGATGTCATATGCATCGCCGGGCTCTCCAGCGACAAACCGGTCCGGCGCAAAGCCCATCGCACGCGCGGCGGCGGCGAGCAGCCGCGGTGGCTCCTCACGCGGTTCGTCGGTGAGCTGGAACGTGCCCCAGTGGATGCCGATTGCCTGTGCCGCGCCGACCTGCTCGCAGATGCGCACGGCTTCGGCCGGGTCAACATGCTGGGGCGCCATGAACCAGCGCGGGGCATAGGCGCCGATCGGGATCAGCGCGGCGTCCGGGCTGCCGAGCCGCTCGGGCAATTGTTCAAAGATCGCGCCGTCGCCATAGCCAGTGTCGCCGGCGAACCAGATCGTCCCCGCCGGCGTCGTCAGATAATGGCCGCTCCACAAGGACATGCGCACGTCCGTCGGCCAGCGGTTCGCCCAATGATAGGCGGGGGTCAGCGTCGTCGCCACGCCCTCGCCCAGCCGCAGCGTGTCCCACCAATCCCCCGCGAGACAGCGTGCGCCGGGCACGCCGGCGCGGACGATCGCGTCATTGCCCAGCGGCATCGCCATCAGCGGATCATGCGCCGCCTGCAGCCGGCGCAACGTCGCGATATCCAGATGATCGTAATGCGCATGGCTGATCAGCACGACGTGGATCGGCGGCAGATCCTCGAACCGGATGCCGGGCGCCGTCACACGTCGGGGCCCGAGCCGGCTGAACGGACTGGCGCGCGGCGACCACACAGGATCGGTCAGGATGTTCCAACCCGCCGCCTGGATCAGCGTGGAGGCATGGCCGACCATGGTAATGCGGATCCCTGGCACGTGCGCGTCGGGGACCGCGGGCGATACCGGCACCGTTTCGGGCCAGCGTGCTGCGCCCCCCGCCAGTTTCCACCGCAAGATGGCGCGCAGCCCGCCCTCCGGCCCCGATTGCCCGGGGTTGAAGAAGCGGGTGCCGTCGAAATGGTCGGTCGGGGGCCCGTGGTAACAACGGTTGCGCGCCACGCCGTCAGCGACGCTCGACCGATCCAGCAAAGGTGACGCCCGCGCGCATCGCGCTCACGCCGCCGCCGCGCCGCGATCGGGATTGCGCTGCCACACCTGTTCGGCGAGCAGGGTGGCAAAGCCGAGCCAGGCGACGAACGGCACGCCGAGCAGCCCGGCCGGTCGGTCTACCCGGCTCGCCGCGACGACATAGCCTGCGCCGGTGCCCATCATCATCGCCGATGCCGCGGTGCTCGCGCCAAGCGCGCGCTTGCGGAAGAACAATTCGGTCCAGCCGCCGATCATCCCGGTGTTGAGCAGCCACAGGCCAACGCCCAGATTACGGCTCGTGCTCGCGGGTGCGCGGAGCAGGCGATAGCCGCCGACCGCGAGGCTCGCTTCGAGTGCCGGCCAGACCGCACCGAAGGCGGCGTCGGGCGGGGTGAACGACGGCTTGTCCAGCCGGCGATACCACCCGCGGATGCCGGGGTGGCTCTTGTCAGGGGCGTTGCGTCGACCGACCAGCGCGCTCACGCCCATGACACCAGCAACGATCGTCGCTGCGGCGACGCGCGAAAGCCCAGTCGCGGGCTGCGTGCGGGCGGCGATCATGCGCCGAGATACCGCTGCAGATCGTCGCTGCCGCCGATCCGTTCACCATCGATGAAGACCTGCGGCGTGGTCTCCACACCCTGGTCCGCCTTGAACGCATCCACCTCTTCGCGCGTCGAGAGAATGCGATCGTCAACGGCATATCCCGCCGTTTCCAGCATCTCCTTCGCACGCACCCCGAACGGGCAAACATGGTCGGGCAGCACCATCCGGTACAAAATCGCAGACTTTTGATCCGCCACCAGCGTCTCCATCACATCAATGATCCTTGTCCCGGAACACAGCGCAGGATGGCGTCGTCAGTTCCCATGGCCGCCCCGCCCCGGTCAGCCACCGACCATGAGCGGCGATTCGATGTTCCACCTTCGTTCCGGATCGGCTATAGCCGCTGCCATGCCGAGCCGGCCGATCACCCGCCGTCCCCACCGCGCGCTCCTGGCGGATCACCGCTGATGGCGCGGCGCGGGGGCAGTGCCGATCTGCCGCTGCATGGCGGCCGCGTGCCTGCGTGGCTGGGGCAGCGGATGGCGCGACTGGGCGCGGTTATCGCGGAGGCGATCGTAATCGAATACGGGCGCGACGAATTCCTCCGCCGGCTGGCCCACCCCTTCTGGTTTCAATCCTTTGGCGCGGTGATGGGGATGGACTGGCATTCCTCCGGCATCACCACCAGCGTGCTCGGCGCGCTGAAGCGGGGGCCGGCGCCGCGCGCGGGCGACCTTGGCCTCCACGTCTGCGGCGGGCGCGGCCGCCATAGCCGCGCCACGCCGGCGGAACTCGCCGCGGTGGGTGCGCGCGTCGGTATCGACGGCGACGCGCTTGCCCGCGCCAGCCGGCTGGTCGCCAAGGTGGACAGCGCGGCGGTGCAGGACGGGTTCGATCTCTATCTTCACGGCTTCATCGTCGGCGACGACGGGCGCTGGGTGGTCATCCAGCAGGGGATGAATGGCGATCGCCGTCAGGCCCGGCGTTACCACTGGCTGTCGGAAGGGATGGAAAGCTTCCTCGATGCGCCCCATGCCGCAATCGAGGGGAACAGCCGCGGGCGAATCGTGAACCTGGCAGACACCCGCGCCGCCGCCTCCCGCGACCGGCAACTGTCGCTGCTGCGTGATGAGGGCCCGGACGGCGTTGTCGGGCTGCTCCGCGACATCGATCCGGAAGCGGGCGGCCACCGACCCGCGCCGCCCGATCCGCAGGCGATGCTGCCGCATCTCGCGATGCCGGCCCATCACGATGTCAGGTCGGAGAACGTCGTCACCCGCCGCCTCCATGGTGCGCTTGCCGCTGCGGCTGAGCGCGGGCCGGCGGACTTCCCGGAGCTGCTGCTGATCCCCGGCATCGGTGCGCGTACCGTCCGCGCGCTCGCGATGGTGGCGGAGGTCGTGCACGGCGCACCCTGTCGGTTCAGCGATCCGGCACGCTTCAGTCTGGCGCATGGCGGCAAGGACGGCCACCCCTTCCCGGTGCCGACGCACGTTTATGATCAGACGATCGGCGTGATGAAGGCGGCCGTCACGGCCGCACGGCTCGGGCAGGATGAGAAAAGCGCCGCGCTCCGCCGCCTCGATCGACAGGCACGCCGGCTCGAGGCGCGTGCGCGCGGCCCGTCAGTCGAGGCATTCATCGCCGAGGAACGCCGCCAGTCGCACGCCTACGGCGGCCGCAGCGTGTTCGGCCATGAAGTCGCGCCGCGCGACGCCGGGGCACAATGATGGCCATGGACATGCTGTTCGACCTGCCTGCCATGCCTGCGCAGCCTGCCCTTCCCGGCCTGTCCACCACCAGCGATCTGGTCACGGCAGCGGAGGAGCAGCAACTGATCGCCGCGATCGATGCGACGGCGCTCGCGCCATTCCGCTTCCAAGGCTGGACCGGCAAGCGGCTGACCAGCTCCTTTGGCTGGCATTATGATTTCGATCGCGGTCGGCTGGAGCCGGGGGTGCCCTTTCCCGACTGGCTGATTCCGATCCGCGACCGGGCCGCCGCCTTTGCCGGCATTGCCGCCACTGATCTCGTCCAGGCGCTCCTCATCCGCTACGATCCCGGCGCTGGCATCGGCTGGCATCGCGACCGGCCTGCCTTCGGCCATGTGCTCGGCATCTCGCTCGGCGCGCCGGCCGCGATGCGCTTTCGTCGCCGGGCAGGCGCGAAATTCTCCCGCGTGACCGTGCCGCTGGCGCCGCGCGGCGCCTATCACCTCAGCGGCATGGCACGCGACGACTGGGAACATAGCATCGCCGCGATGGAGGAAACCCGCTGGTCAATCACCTTGCGCAGCCTGCGCACTGCGGCCGGAGACGCGCGCTGACGGTCGCCCCTCCGTAAGATTGCTGAGCGCACCCGCGCGCACGGCCTGTCATTCCCTGTGATCCGCACAGCGGACAAAAAGCCAACGGGAGCGGAGGACAGGAGATGGCGCATCGCGCGCGGATCGTGCTCGCGTTTGTCGCCGTACCGCTGTTGCTGAGCATCCTGTGGGCCTTCAGCATGATGCGCACCCCAGGCTCCGGCGGCTTCTGGGGGGTTCGCCATACGCTGATCAATTACACCGGGCTGGTGGCGATCGGGCTCATGTCCGTCGGGTTGATCCTGGCCGCGCGCCCCGTCCAGATCGAAGGCTTCCTGGGTGGGCTGGATAAATACTACCGCCTGCACAAATGGTTCGGGATCGCGGCGACGATCGTCGCGATCATCCATTGGTTGATCGAGATCCTGCCGCGCAATTTTGTGCGTTGGGGTTGGCTGGAAGCACCCGTGCGCCGCCCACGAAGCGGCGCCGCAGTACCGGCCGGCTTCGACCCGTTCCGCGACTGGCATGGCGCCGCGGTCAGCGTGGCGGAGCCTGCGCTGTACCTGATGATCGCGCTGGTGCTGATCGCCTTGTGGAAACGCTTTCCCTATCGGCTGTTCTTCACCACCCACCGGCTGCTCTCGGTCGTCTTTCTCGTGCTGGTGTTCCACGCCACGATCCTCATGGGGCGCACCTATTGGGCGGCGCCGATCGGGCCTTTCCTGAGCGTGCTGATGGCCGCCGCATCGGTCGCGGCCATGGCATCGCTGTTCCACCGCATCGGCAAATCGCGCCGTGCGACGGGTACGATCGAGGCGGTCGAGCATTATCGTGACAGCAACGTGACCGAGGTGGTCGTCCGCCTCACGACTGCCTGGCCCGGGCATCTTGCCGGCCAGTTCGCCTTTGTCGACTTTGGCGACCGGGAGGGCGCGCACCCCTTTTCGATCGCCTCTGCCTGGCGCCATGACGGCCGTCTCCGCTTCGGCATCAAGGGGCTGGGCGATTATACCAAGGCGCTGCCCGACCGCCTGTTTCCCGGACAGACCGTCACGATCGAGGGGCCCTATGGCCGGTTCGATTTCGATTCCGGCCGCCGCCAGTTGTGGATCGCCGGCGGGATCGGCATCGCCCCCTTCGTCGCCGGGCTCGAATGGCTGGCGGATGAGGATCGGCCAGCCAGCGTCGACCTGATCTATTCCACCAGGATGCGCGACGATGCACTGCTGCATCGTCTGTCCGAGCTGGTCGATCGCACCGGCGTGCGGCTGCACCTGCTCGTCACCCCGCCCGACCCGCAGCTGACGGTTCCACGCCTTGAGGAAATGGTGCCCGACTGGCGATGTGCCGATGTCTGGTTCTGCGGCCCCGCCGCCTTCGGGGATGCGATGCGCGGCGGCATGATCGCCAACGGCTTTCCGGCGTCCCGCTTCCATCAGGAATTCTTTGAGCTGCGCTAGCCGCCTGCCCAGCCGCGTGGCGGCAGCACCTGTCGTCGTGCCCTGTAATGGCCACGGCCACCCGAGCCATCCGTGCATCCCCTCACTAGACCTCGGCGCTGATCCGCTGAACTCTGGTTTCGGGACAGCGTTCAACCCGTGCTGCCCTACTCGAAGGAGTTTCCGATGACGCGAAGCTTTGTAATCGCGGGGGCAATCCTGGCCGCCTGCGCAGCTACCACCGGTTCGGCCCAGACGACGCCCCAGATCGAACGGCAGGCCCAGGTGCCGCAGAAGGACGGCATGACCTACATCGACGTGTTCAAGGTGAACAAGAAGATGGAGACGATCACCTGCCGCGACTTCAACCTCGTGGACGTCAATTATCGCCCGCAGGCCGTCGTCTTTGCCGCGAATTATGGCCCGAAGGGAAAGATGTCCGATCCGTCGGTCACCGTCGACGGCGTCGCCAGCGTCGTGCCAGTCGTGGTGGACGCTTGTCGTGCAACCCCGGGCAACAATTTCGTCGCCGCCGTCCGCCGTGCCATGGCGCAGCAGCGTGCCGGCATGAAACGTTAACTCCCCGCCTCGGTGCCGGCGCTGACCGCGTCGGCACACTTTTTGGCGCGGTTGCGTGAACCCGATCGATAATGGCCGGCACGGATCGCGCACGACGGTACCGTCTTGGCGGACTGACGCTCGCACGAACTTGGGATCGTGATCGTTCCGATGGGATGGCGACGGTTTAGCCGCCGCGGCACGCTGCAGCCGTGTGGCTCGCAAGTGCGCCTCACCGCGCGATCACGCGCTGGTGGATGGATCGTAATGTGGTGGAAATGGTGGAGCCGAGGGGGATCGAACCCCTGACCTTCGCAATGCCATTGCGACGCTCTCCCAGCTGAGCTACGGCCCCATTCCGTTGGGAAGGCGCCCACTAACGGGGCGCTTCAGACTTGGCAAGCGGCCTTTTTGAAGAAAGCCGCCTGCCAGCCTATTTTTCTTCAGACGATCAGTTGTTGTCGTCGTCGTCGGTCGGCGCTTCCACGCCCAGATCGTCGTCACCGCCCAGATCGACTTCGTCGTCAGCGTTGGGCTCCTCGTCCTCGTTCTCGACCAGATCCGTATCGTCATCGCCAGCGAGATCGCTGTCGGCTGCCTTCTCGGACTTCGCCGCCTCGAACGGCATCGGCTGCTTGGACTTGAGGATCGGCTCCGGCTCCCATGCGTAGCCGCATTCGATGCACGTGACCGGCTCGTCCTTCTGCAGGTCGTAAAAACGCGTCGCGCATTTCGGACACGTCCGCTTCGTGCCCCATTCCGGCTTGATCATGCCGTCTCTTGCCTTTCGGAAAATTGGTTCAGCAGGTATTGACCTGTGAAGTGGCGCGCGCCTTGCCATAGCGCAACCCCGCTGGCAAGGCGCGGCGCGCAATGGCGCACCCTGATCCCCGTCCCGTCTCCGTTCATTCGGCCCCTCGCCTCGCCGGCCGCATTCGCGTCCCAGGCGACAAGTCGATCAGCCACCGTGCGCTGATGCTCTCCGCGCTGGCGGTTGGCGAAAGCCAGGTTGAGGGACTGCTGGAAGGGGAGGACGTGCTCGCCACTGCCGCCGCGATGCGCGCGATGGGCGCCACCATCGTACGCGGCGATGACGCAATCTGGCGGATCAACGGCGTCGGCGTCGGTGGGCTGCTCCAGCCACAGGCCGCGCTCGAGATGGGCAATTCGGGCACCTCGACGCGCCTCCTGATGGGGCTGGTCGCCAGCCATCCGATCACCGCCACCTTCACCGGCGACGCGTCGCTGTCAACGCGGCCCATGAACCGCGTCATCGATCCGCTCTCGACGATGGGCGCGGAGTTCACCGCCTCGCCGGGCGGCCGGCTGCCGCTGATGGTGCGCGGCCTGTGCCCTGCGGTGCCGATCACCTATCGCCTGCCGGTCGCCTCGGCGCAGGTGAAGTCCGCCTTGCTGCTGGCCGGCCTCAACACGCCCGGCATCACGCGCGTCATCGAACCGGTGCCGACGCGCGATCATAGCGAGCGGATGCTGGCCGGATTTGGCGCGGAGATCAGCGTCGAGGAGAGCGATGAAGGGCGCATCATCTCGCTCACGGGCGAGGCGGAGCTTCGCCCACAGTCGATCGTCGTGCCGGGCGACCCCTCCTCCGCCGCCTTCTGGATGGTCGCCGCGTCGATCGTCCCGGGCAGCGACGTGGTGATCGAGAACGTCGGCTTGAACCCGACCCGCGCCGGCCTTGTCACCGTGCTTCGCCTGATGGGCGCGGACATCGTCGAACAGGATCCGCGCGTCGTCGGCGGCGAGCCGGTCGCCGACCTGCGGGTGCGCCACGCCGCGCTGTCGGGGATCGAGGTGCCGCATGATGTCGCGCCGTCGATGATCGACGAATATCCCGTGCTGTTCGTCGCCGCCGCCTTTGCCAGCGGCCGGACGATCGCGCGTGGCGCGGACGAGCTGCGCGTCAAGGAATCGGATCGCATCGCGGTGATGAAGGCCGCACTGGAGGCCAATGGCGTCCCCTGCGAGGAGCATGAGGACGGGTTGACGATCGAGGGGACGGGCGGCGACCCGATCCCCGGCGGCGGCACGGTTGCCTCGCGGCTCGACCATCGCATCGCGATGAGCATGGCGGTGGCCGGCCTCCACGCCGCGCAGCCGGTCGCGATCGACGACGCGAGCCCCGTCGCCACCAGCTTCCCCAGCTTCTTCGATCTGCTGACCCAGCTTGGCGGCCGCGTCACATGGGCCTGAGCACGGGCCTGCACAGGGGGCCAAACAGGAGGCCGACCGGCGCCTCATTGATCGACCGCCGCGCGCTGATCGCTGGCGGTGCCAGCCTGGCGGGCGTCGCGCTGGCCGGTGCCGGCCCCGCGCGGGCGCGAGATCTCGCGCGGCCGACGCGCGAGCTGATGGTCCCGGTCGAGGGCGGGCGCGTCTATGTCCGCGTCGATGGCGACCTCGCCGGCGCGCGCGCGCCGATCATCATGGCCCATGGCGGCCCCGGGGGAACGCACGCGAGCTTCCTCGAAGCGCTCGCGCTCGCTGGCGAGCGGGCGGTGATCCTCTACGACCAGCTCGATTCCGGCCGCTCCGATCACCCCAACAATCCTGCCAACTGGCGCGTCTCGCGCTTCGTAGATGAGCTGGAGGCGATCCGCGCCGCGCTGGGTGTCGCTCGCTGGCACATGCTCGGCGCAAGCTGGGGCGGAACGATCGCGCTCGAATATGGCGCCCGCCGGCCGGCGGCGCTCGCCGGGCTGGTGCTCGCCAGCCCGCTGATCTCGACCCGCAGCTGGCTGGCCGATGCGCGCGCGCTGATCGGCGAACTGCCCGCCCCCATCCAGGAGGAGCTGCGTCGCTGCGGCGCGCTCACCCTGCCCGCCCCGCCGCCCAGCTGCGACGAGCCGACCCGTGCATTCTATGCGGCGTTCAACCGGCGCGAGCCGCCGGCACCTGATATCAAGGCCTACACGGGGCAGGGTCGCGGCTTCAACGCGGAGCTGTATCGCGCGATGTGGGGCGCCAGCGAGTTCGTTTCGACGGGGACGCTCAAGGATTATGATGGCGAGCCGTTGCTCGCCAAGCTCGAGGGGAAGCGTACCTTGTTCCTTTGCGGTCAGTATGACGAGGCACGCCCCGTCACCGTCGGCGCCTTCGCCGCGCGGGTGCCCGGCGCCGGCTTCGGCGTCGTCCCGGGGGCCGCCCACGGCCTGTTCAACGATCGCCCGGCGGAGACGATCGGCATGCTGCGTGCCTGGCTCGCCCGGCAGGACGTGCTGGCATGATCATCGCCGTTGATGGCCCCGCCGCGTCGGGCAAGGGCACGATCGCCAAGGCACTGGCGCGCCACTATAATCTCCCGCATCTCGACACCGGGCTGCTGTACCGCGCGGTGGCCGCGACGGTGCGCCGGCTGGAACTCGATCCGACGCGCGAGGCCGATGCCGTCGCCGCGTGCGACTTCGACGAACTGACGCTCGCAGACCCGGTGCTGCGCGAGGAGGAGATCGGCAAGCTCGCCTCCGTCGTCTCCGCGCATCCGCTGGTCCGCGCCGCGCTGCTCCAGCGGCAGAAAAGGTTCGCACATCAGGAGGGCGGCGCCGTCCTCGACGGGCGTGACATCGGCACCGTCATCGCGCCTGATGCCGATGCCAAGCTGTTCATCCGCGCGACGCCTACGATCCGCGCCCGCCGCCGCCACAATGAACTGATTTCCCACGGCGCATCGGTCAGCTTCGACCAGGTGCTCGCCGACATCCGGGCGCGCGACACGCGCGACAGCTCCCGCTCGACCGCGCCCCTGGTGCCCGCGAATGACGCGGCGCTGCTCGACACCAGCTTCCTGTCGATCGAGGCGTCGATCGAAAAGGCGATCGCCCTGGTCGAGGCACGGCGCCGCAAGGAGGGCTGACGACTCGGGGCCAGGGGTTGGTCGGTGGCGCGGTGAGCGCCCCGCAATATCGCCCCGCTTGTCCGCCCCACCTTGCTCCCACGCCGGTGCTACGCCAACCTTGCTCCCGCCCCTCCTTTGCAGTATGGCGCACCGTCCGGCGAACCTGGGTTCGTGGAGGCATGGCGCGGAGGAGCACTCCAGCGCCCTTTTCGCATTTCGTGCGTCTTGGCCCTTCCCACCCCGGTTGCACGGATGCTGCGACGGCATGCGGCTGCCGCGGCAACGATGGCCAAGACCAGCGGAACCAACCGCTTGGCCGGAAACGAACTGACTAGGACGAACGATTTTATGGCCTCAACGGCAGCTCCCACGCGGGACGATTTCGCGGCGATGCTCGATGACATGTTCGGCGGCGCCGACAGCTTCGAGGGCCGCGTGGTGCTCGGCACCGTCACTGGCATCGAGAATGACCTCGCCGTCATCGACGTCGGTCTGAAGAGCGAAGGCCGCGTGCCGCTGCGCGAATTCGCGCCGGCGCCGGGCCAGAAGGCCGAGCTGAAGGTCGGCGACGAAGTCGAAGTGTACGTCGACCGCGTCGAGAACATGCATGGCGAAGCGATGCTGTCGCGCGACCGCGCACGCCGCGAAGCTGCATGGGACAAGCTGGAGACCGAATTCGCCAAGACCGCGCGCGTCGAGGGCGTGATCTTCGGCCGCGTGAAGGGTGGCTTCACCGTCGACCTGAACGGCGCCGTGGCCTTCCTGCCGGGCTCGCAGGTCGATATCCGTCCGGTGCGTGACGTCACGCCGCTGATGGACATCCCGCAGCCGTTCCAGATCCTGAAGATGGACCGCAAGCGCGGCAACATCGTCGTGTCGCGTCGCGCCGTTCTGGAAGAGACCCGCGCCGAGCAGCGTTCGGGCCTGATCCAGAGCCTGGCCGAGGGTCAGATCATCGAAGGCGTGGTGAAGAACATCACCGATTACGGCGCCTTCGTGGACCTGGGCGGCATCGACGGTCTGCTGCACGTCACCGACCTCTCCTACAAGCGCGTCCAGCACCCGTCGGAGATGATCAACATCGGCGACACGGTGAAGGTGCAGATCATCCGCATCAACAAGGACACGCAGCGCATCTCGCTGGGCATGAAGCAGCTCGAGAGCGATCCGTGGGATGGCGCATCGGTCAAGTATCCGGTCGGCGCGAAGCTGTCGGGCCGCGTCACGAACATCACCGAATATGGTGCGTTCGTCGAGCTGGAGCCGGGCATCGAAGGCCTGGTGCACGTCAGCGAAATGTCGTGGACCAAGAAGAACGTCCACCCGGGCAAGATCGTGTCGACCTCGCAGGAAGTCGACGTGGTGGTGCTCGAGGTCGATGCCGACAAGCGTCGCATCTCGCTGGGCCTGAAGCAGGCGCAGCAGAACCCGTGGGAGCGTTTCGCCGCCGAGCATCCGGTCGGTTCGACCGTCGAGGGCGAAGTCAAGAACTCGACCGAGTTCGGCCTGTTCATCGGCCTCGACAACGACGTCGACGGCATGGTCCACATGTCCGACATCGCCTGGGGCGTGTCGGGTGAGGACGCGCTCAACCTGCACCGCAAGGGTGAGACCGTTCAGGCGATCGTGCTCGACGTCGATCCGGAGAAGGAGCGCATCAGCCTCGGCATGAAGCAGCTGGAGCGTGGCGCACCGGTCGTGGGCGGTGCCACCGCTGGCGATCGCCTGTCGAAGAACCAGGTTGTCACCGTCACCGTTCTCGAAGTCCGCGACGCGGGCCTCGAGGTTCAGGCGGGCGACGATGGCGCGACCGGCTTCATCAAGCGCACCGATCTCGGCCGCGACCGCGACGAGCAGCGTCCGGAGCGTTTCCAGGTCGGCCAGAAGTTCGACGCGATGGTCACCGGCTTCGATCGTTCGAAGAAGCCGACCTTCTCGGTCAAGGCGATGCAGATCTCCGAGGAGAAGCAGGCTGTGGCGCAGTACGGCTCGTCCGACTCGGGTGCCTCGCTCGGCGACATCCTGGGCGAAGCGCTCAAGGCTCGTCAGAACAAGCAGTAATCCTGCATCCCAGGATTACCGAAAGGGGGGTCGGGTGGCACATGCCGCCCGGCCCCTTGTCGTTTCACGGGCGTAATAATTAAACTTTCGTTTCGGCCCTATTCTGATAAAGCTTTATCTGTATTAAGGTGAATCGAAGCCGGCGACGGCCACGGGCAGATCAAGGACGGGACAGATGATCCGATCGGAACTGGTGCAGCATCTGGCAGAGGCCAACCCGAGCCTCTCCCTGCGCGAGGTCGAGGCGATCGTCTCCACGTTCTTTGACGAGATCGTGCGCCGCCTGGCGGAGAACGGCCGGGTCGAGCTGCGCGGCTTCGGCGCCTTCTCGACGCGGGCCCGCGACGCGCGTACCGGGCGCAACCCGCGCACTGGCGAGGTGGTCGAAGTGACCGCCAAGCGCGTCCCATATTTCAAGCCTGGCAAGGAAATGCGCGTTCGCTTGAACGTGTAACGCTTGACGGCGGCGCTTCCCTGCCGCTTTTCGTCGGGCGTGATGCGCGGACGTGGCGGAACCGGTAGACGCCGGAGACTTAAAATCTTCTGCCCTCAGGGGCGTGCGGGTTCGAGTCCCGCCGTCCGCACCATCGCTCTCTCCCTGCTCCTGGCCACTACGGCCTGTGAGCGTCGGCCCGATGTCGGCGCGGTGATCGTCAGCGCTGCCGGCACCGCGCCGCGCCTGAGCCCGGTGATCCCGGCACCGGACGACCTCGCCGGGCTTCTGCTGGCCGATGCCGCAGCGCAGGGGCTGGTCCGGTTCGACGCCGCCGGGCAGATCGAACCCGGCATTGCCGAACGCTGGATCGTCACGGACGAGGGGCGCACCTACATCTTCCGCCTGCGCGAGATGACATGGACCAACGGGCGCCCGGTCCGCGCGGCAGAGATCGTCACCATCCTGCGCAGCCGGCTGCAGCAGCGCGCGCGCAACCCGCTCGCCGACTATCTCACCGCGGTCGATTCGGTGGTGGAGATGACGCCGCAGGTCATCCAGGTCGAATTGTCCCGCCCCCGCCCCGATCTGCTGAAGCTGTTCGCCCAGCCAGAGATGACCTTGGTCGACCCCGCCCGCGCGATCGGCAGCGGCCCGATGCGGATCGTGCGCCAGGCCGGCAATGTCACGCGCCTCACCCCGCGTCCGGACCCGAACCGCGCCGCCGACGAACAGCACGAGCCAGTGCCCGAGGACGACGTTCTGCTGGTGGCCGAGCGTCCTGCTGCGGGCATCGCCCGCTTCGCGGAGCGCAAATCCGATCTGTTCGCCGGCGGGCGACTGTCCGAATGGCCGCTGGTCGCCGCGGCCGGCGTGGCGCAGGTCAACATCCGCGTCGATCCGGCGGCCGGCGTCTTCGGGCTGGCCGTCAGCCGGCGGGAGGGTTTCCTGGCGCTGCCTGAGAATCGCGCCGCCATCGCCATGGCGATTGACCGCACCGCGCTTACCCGCAGCTTCAGCCAGGATTGGCGCCCGGCGGAGGACCTGCTGCCGGCCGCGCTCGATTCAGCCGCGCCGCCTGCCCACGGGGCCTGGCAGGCGGTTCGCCCGGCCGACCGGGTGGCCACCGCGCAGGCCCGCGTCAGCGCATGGCGCGAGGCGGGAAATCCCGTCCCGACGCTGCGCCTGGCCCTACCCGGCGGCTCGGGTGGCACGCTGCTGTGGGCGCGGCTGGCGGCGGATCTGTTCGCGATCGGGGTGCGCCCGGTCCGCGTGAGCGCCACTGACGACGCGGACCTGCGGCTGGTCGATCTGGTCGCCCCCTATGACAGCGCCCGCTGGTACGTGGACCAGGCCTGCCGGCCGTGTGACGAACGCGCCGCCGTCGCGATCGAGGCCGCGCGAGTCGCGCCAACGCTGGCGATCCGCGCGCGCGAGCTTGCCGCCGCGGACGAGGCGCTCGCCGCGGATGTCGCCTTCATCCCGCTCGCCCGGCCGTTCCGCTGGGCGCTGGTGGCGCAGCGGCTGCGCGCGTGGCAGCCCAACGACCGCGCGTGGCACCCGTTGAACCTGCTGCGCCGCGCCCCCAATTGATATCATCATGATCAAAGCCGATCCCAATTCGCCCATGGCGTTCGCCGCGACGCTGCCGCTCGGGCGCGATCCCGAGTCCGTCAGGCGCCGGATCGAGGCGATGGAGCGCCTGCTGGAGGGCGTGGTCGACGTCCCCGGCATGAACCGCAAGGTGGGGCTGGACTTCTTCCTCGGCCTCATCCCCGTGGTCGGCGATGCGGTGGCTGCGGCGCTCGGCGCGTGGATCGTATGGGAAGCGCGCAACCTCGGGATGAGCCGGCTTCAACTCGCGCGGATGGGCGCGCGCGTCGGCTTTGACACGTTGCTGGGCATCGTCCCGTTCGTCGGCGACGCCGCGGATTTCTTCTATCGTTCCAACACCCGCAATCTGAAGACGATCAGGCGCCACCTCGACCGCCATCACCCCTCGACGGTGACGGTCGAGCGCTGATCGAATTGGCGGGGCTTGCCGTCCCGCCGCTCAGCCGGCGCTCGCGCTCGCCGGGTCGTGCTGCACCCCACCGGTCATGGGCGCTGGCACGCCGGTTGTTCCGGGGAAGGAGATCGGCAGGTCGCGCAGCGTACGCACCGCCATATAGGCGAAGCCTTCCGCCTCCATCGCGTCGCCGTTCCACCCCAAGGCATCGACCGGCTCCGGCACCAGGCCGGTCCGCTCCGCGATCATCCGCAGCATCACCGGATTGTGCCGCCCGCCGCCCGCCACCAGCAGGCGAAGCGGCCGCTCGGGCAGGTGCGACAGCGCTTCCGTCACCGTCGCTGCGGTGAACGCCGTCAACGTGGCCGCACCATCGGCCGCCCCCAGCCCGCGCACCGGCTGCACGGTGAAATCGTTGCGATCGAGCGACTTGGGCGCCGGTTGCCCGAAGAACGGATGGTCCAGCATCGCGTTAAGGATCGCCTCGTCGACGCGCCCGCTCGCCGCCAGCGCGCCATCGGCGTCGAACCGCGCCCCCGTCTCCTGCTCGACCCAACTGTCGATCAGCCCGTTCGCGGGGCCGGTGTCGAATGCCACCAGCTCGCCGTCCGCGCCGATCCAGGTGATGTTGGCGACCCCGCCCAGGTTCAGCACCGCCAGCGGCCGCGGCAGTCCGGCAGTCAGCGCGGCGTGATAGATCGGCAGCAGCGGCGCGCCCTGCCCGCCCGCTGCCACGTCCGCGCTCCTTAGATCGGCGATCGTGACGATCCCGGTGGCATCCGCCAGTGCCTGTCCGTCGCCGATCTGCCACGTCCAGCCACGATCGGGGCGATGCGCCACGGTCTGCCCGTGAAAACCGATCACGTCGACATCGGCGGCGCTCAGCCCTGCGTCGCGCAGCAGCTTCTGCACCGCCAGCACGTGCGTCCGCGTGATCAGCTCCGCCGCCGCCACCATGTCGGGGTTGGCGCGTGGCCGGTCGAACGTCAGCGCCAACGCGGTCGCCGCGGCAAGCTGCGCGCGCGCCGTGTCCGAATAAGGCTCACCACGGAATGCGACCGCCCTCACCATCGCCTCGCCGTCCGTTTCGATCAGCGCCGCATCGATCCCGTCGAGCGACGTGCCGGACATCAGCCCGATCGCCAGCATCATCTTGTCCCCATCTTGCCTGCGCTGTCCCGCGATAAGGCCAGCCTTTCAACGCGCATAGCGGCGCAGATATGGCAAAATGGTGCATTGCACATTATGTGCGCCACCACTCATGGCAACGCGTCTTCCCTCACCGCCCCGCGTGGGCATGGTGTCGCTCGGCTGTCCCAAGAACCTGGTCGACAGCGAACGTATTCTCACCCAGCTGCGCGCAGACGGCTATCAGATGTCGCCCGACTATGCCGGCGCTGACGTCGTGCTCGTCAACACCTGCGGCTTTCTCGATTCGGCGAAGGAGGAGAGCCTGGAGGCGATCGGCGAAGCGATCGCGGAGAACGGCCGCGTCATCGTCACCGGTTGCATGGGCAAGGAAGCCGATGTCATCCGTGCCCGCTTCCCCAACGTCCTCGCGATCACCGGCGCGCATGAATATGAGCAGGTGGTGGAGGCGGTGCATGAGGCGGCGCCCGCGAACCTGTCGCCCTATATCGATCTCATCCCCGATGCCGGGCTGAAGCTGACCCCGCGTCACTACAGCTATCTTAAGATTTCGGAGGGCTGCAACCACCGCTGCTCCTTCTGCATCATCCCGTCATTGCGCGGCGACCTGGTCAGCCGGCGCCCCGACGCGATCCTGCGTGAGGCGGAGAAGCTGGTCGCGGCCGGCACGCGCGAGCTGCTGGTGATCAGCCAGGATACGTCGGCCTATGGCCTTGACCTGCGTCATGCCAGCTACCCGCTCAAGGGCGGGGGAGACGTGCGTGCGCACATGACCGATCTGGCGCGCGAACTGGGCCGCATCGCGCCCTGGGTCCGCCTGCACTATGTCTACCCCTACCCGCACGTGGATCAGGTCATCCCGCTGATGGCCGAGGGGCTGGTGCTCCCGTATCTCGACATTCCGTTCCAGCATGCCGCGCCCAACGTGCTGCGTGCGATGAAGCGCCCGGCGAACGATGCCAAGGTGCTCGCCCGGCTGCGCGGCTGGCGCGAGATCTGCCCCGATATCGCGATCCGCTCGACCTTCGTCGTCGGCTTCCCGGGCGAGACCGAGGCGGACTTCGAATATCTTCTCGAATGGCTCGACGAGGCGCAGCTCGACCGCGTCGGCGCCTTCCGCTTCGAACCCGTCGAGGGCGCCAGCGCCAACGCGCTGCCCAACCCGGTGCCAGAGGAGGTGAAGGAAGAACGCTACGCCCGCATCATGGCCAAGACGGCGGCGATCAGCGCGGCCAAGCTCCAGGCCAAGATCGGTCGCAGCTTCGACGTCATCATTGACGCCGTGGGCGATGAGGGCGCCACCGGCCGCTCCTATGCCGACGCGCCGGAAATCGACGGCGAAGTCCACCTGCGCGACGCCGGCCACCTCAACGAAGGCGACATCGTCCGCGTCACGATCGAGGACGCCGACGAACACGACCTGTTCGGCGTACCCGTCACCAACTGACAATCAGCCGGGCGGCCGCAGCAATGCGCCGCCCCGGCTCCCTCATGTTCGACGGCAAGCAACGCACGCGCACCGCTCTGCGCGGTGCCAACCTTCCTGTGTCCCCGCTCGAATGTTTTTGAACCTGATGGCGGAGCCGTGTGGCGAGCGGCTCGAACTTCCACTGTACGCTTACTTCTTAGGCGAGGGTGGCGGCGGGGGTGGCGGCGGCGGCGGCGGCGGTGCGGGCCGTGCCCAATCATTCTTCTTACGCGATTGATCGTCTGGTGGTCGTGCCATGACACAACGTATGAAGATGTCATGGATCAGTTCAAGAGCCTCGACGGGCTTAGAGAGTTCGACGACGACATCCTTAAGGAGGTTGTCAGGGAGGGCGAGCTGATGATGGCCGCACAGCTCAGCGTAGCCACAGCCTCGGATCAACGTGCACTCACTTGGGCCGGCTTTGTTCTTACGATCGCAATTGCGTCGATTGGCGGAAGCGCAAGTCTTGCGATCGACGGAAAACAACTACCGCTTGCAGCAATTTCCGGGGCGGGCGCCATTCTCATGGCCATCTCAGGATACTACGCCGTGCGGGCGGTTCGTCCACGCAAATACGGCATGCCTGGTAACCTTCCCCAGAACTGGCTACCCGAGCATTGGGAAAGCGGAAGAACACGAGACTTTAGGCAGGCACGAATAGAGCAGGCGCGCACTATAAACGGTCAAATCGTCAAGAACGCAGCTTTGGCCGAACGCAACGCCACCGATCTTAACCATTCAATTCATACCGCTGGGTGCGCGGTACTACTCGCTGGAGTTTATGTGATAGCCTATTTGACATATACTATCTTGAGATAATTCATATGAACGAATTATCATCAGATCGTTCCCACCTAAACTGATAGTAGGCTTGCATTCCGTCTGCAATTGAGCCCGCGCCATAGAGCTTAGTGAGATCCCAGTCTCGACTGGGGAAGTATTCGCAGCCACGCCTTGAACTTGTCTCGAATGAAGCTAGGCAATCCACTAGCGAGCGAAGCAGATCACCAACCTCATATACGTCGCGAGTGGTAGCGGAGGAGGGACTTGAACCCCCGACCCCAGGATTATGATTCCCGTGCTCTAACCAGCTGAGCTACTCCGCCGCGCCTTCGTGAAGGGGCAAGTACCGCTCGCGAGGCGCGGGCTATAGCAGGGGTTCGCGGGGCGTCAAGCGCTGAACATGTGCCGCGACAACAACTCCCACGGGCCGCCCCGATACCAATAGGCCGCCAGTCCCGTGATCTGTACCGCGCGCGGCCGGAACCCGCCCTGCAATTGCGCCAGCAGCGCGCGCGCAACCGCCGGCTCCACCTTGTTCTGCACCGTCACGTGGGGGCGCCATCCGGCCTGGTCCTGCGGCGTCAGGACGCCGGCAAAGCCATCCGCGAGCCGCGCACGGATTGCCCACAGCTCGTCGCTGGCGATCCGGTAGGCGACGCCGCGCCCGAGCGAGAATGGCGCTTCCACGCGTGCGGCCGGCGCGGGCACACCCCGTGTCTCCGCGATGAGCCGCTGCTTCACCTCTGCCGCCATGCTGGGCGGCAGATGGTGGAACATCGTCAGGTGCGCGGCGAGAACGTTACGCTCCGGCGGGAAGTGCGCCGCGCGCTGTTGATCGAACCATGCCTGGTCCGCTTTGCCGAACACGGCAGCGATGATGATCGGCGCCGCAAGCGGGCCCGGCGGCTGGATGGGCGCGGGCTCGCTCAAATCTCGATCTGGCTGCCCAGCTCGACCACGCGGTTGGTCGGCAGGCGGAAGAATTCCATCGCGCTTTCGGCGTTGCGCAGCATCCAGGCGAACAGCTTCTCCCGCCAGATCGCCATGCCCGGCCGGGCGGAGGGCAGCAGCGTCTGGCGCGACAGGAAGAAGCTGGTCTCCATCATGCGGAACTCGCCACCGCATTCGTCAAACGATTTGAGCGCCGCAGGGATGTCCGGCGATTCCATGAAGCCGTAGCGTAGGATCACGCGGTGGAACCCCTCGCCCAGCGCCTTGTGCTCGAACCGCCACTCTTCGGCGACATAGGGCATGTCGCTGACCTTCACCGTCAGCAGGATCACGCGCTCGTGCAGCACGCGATTGTGCTTGAGGTTGTGGAGCAATGCGTGCGGCACGCCCTCGGGGGTGGAGGTCATGAACACCGCCGTCCCCGGCACCCGCGTCGCGCTGCCCGCGGCGGAGCCGATGAACACCTTGATCGGCATCGCCCCCTCGCGCATCCGTTCCAGCATCAGCTTGCGGCCCGTGGCCCAGGTGGTCAGCAGCACGAAGACGATGATCGCCACCAGCAGCGGGAACCAGCCGCCGTCGGGCACCTTCGTGAGGTTGGATGAGAAATACAGCCCGTCGATGCACAGGAACACCGCGACGAACGGCACCACCGCCCACAAGGGCCAATGCCAGACGCGCTGGATCAGCACCGCGACCATGCAGGTGGAAATGAACATCGTCCCCGTCACCGCGATGCCATAGGCCGCCGCAAGGTTGGACGATTCGCGAAAGCCCAGGATCAGCAGCAGCACCATTGTCAGCAGCGCCCAGTTGATCGACGGGATGTAGATCTGCCCCGCGGCCGACGCGCTGGTATGTTCGATCCGGATGCGCGGCATCAGGCCCAATTGCACCGCCTGCTGCACCACCGAATAGGCGCCGGTGATCACCGCCTGGCTGGCGATGACGGTCGCCATGGTGGCCAGGATCACCAGCGGCAGGCGCCATTGCTCGGGCGCCATCAGGAAGAACGGGTTTTTCGCCGCCGTTGGGTCGCTCAGCATCAGCGCGCCCTGCCCCAGGTAATTGAGCATCAGCGCCGGGAACACGAACCACAGCCAGGCATAAGCGATCGGCTTGCGCCCGAAATGCCCCATATCGGCGTAGAGCGCCTCGGCGCCGGTCACCGCCAGCACGACCGAGCCGAGCGCCAGGAACGCCAGCATCCCGTCGGCCGCGGCGAAACGGAACGCCCAGCGCGGATCAAGCGCCAGCAGGATCTCCGGCTGCGCCACCACATGGTACAGGCCAAGTGCGCTAAGCGTGACGAAGTAGATCGTCATGATCGGCCCGAACAGCCGCCCCACCCGCGCGGTGCCGACCGATTGCAGGTAGAACAGCCCGATCAGGATCGTGACCGAAATCGGGATGACGAAGCTGTCGAACCGCTGCTCGACCGTCGCCAGTCCCTCCACCGCCGATAGCACCGAGATCGCCGGCGTGATCATGCAGTCGCCAAAGAACAGTGCGGTGGCGAGCACGCCCAGCACGACCAGCCCCGGCTCCCACCGTTTGCCCGCCCCGCTGCGCCGCTGGATCAGCGCCAGCAGCGCCAGGCTTCCGCCCTCGCCATTGTTGTCCGCGCGCAGGATGGTCATCACATATTTGCACGTGACGATCAGCACCAGCGACCAGAAGACGAGGCTCACCACGCCAAAGATATGCAGTTGGTCGACGGCGAGCGGATGGTGCCCGACGAACACCTCCTTCATCGCATACAGCGGGCTCGTCCCGATATCGCCATAGACGACACCGATCGCGCCCAGCGCCAGCTTGCGCAGCGAATCGCTGTGATGATGGCCATGCGCTTGGGGCACAGCTGCGCCGGCGGCCGGGCTCATCAAAGCGCCGCTGACGCCAGGTTCAAGGGGAAGAAAGCCACCGTCATCCTGTCAAAGCCTCGGCGCGCCTAGCACTTGTTCCCATCCGCGCAAGCGGGAACGTTACAAGAACATAGGAGTTGCTGCTCCTGAAAGGAAGAGTTTCATGAGCGACTCGAACCCAAAGAGCGAACCCTTTTCAAACGCGGAAAAGGATCCCGACGACTGGACGACCGGCGACGAGCCGATGACCGGCGCGCAGGCAAGTTACTTGAAGACGTTGAGCGAGGAAGCCGGCGAACCGTTCGAGGAACAACTTAGCAAGGCCGACGCCTCAAAGCGGATCGACGCGCTTCAGGAGAAAACAGGCCGCGGACGCTGAGGCGATTCGTCGCCGCGGGCTTGCGGATCAGCGGCCCGCCTGCTCCGTCGCGGCGATGAACTGGTCCAGCACCTTGAGCTGGTTGGCGATGGTGGTGCGGTAATCCATGCCTTCGGGCGACAGGCTCACCGCGCGCGCCAGCATCCGCCGCGCCGCCGGCAGGTCGCCGGCGCGGACATAAGCGATCCCGGCATAATAAGGCGGCGCCGGATGCTCGGGCGCCAGTTGAAACGCCCGCCCGAACGCCAGCTTCGCCGCCGGCGAGATCTGGTCGCCATCCAGGATCACGAGGGTGCTGCCCAGCTGGGTCCACAGGATGAAGCTGCGCGGCAACGCCCGCACCCCGCCCAGCACGACCTGCGCGGCGGCGCGCTTGTCGCCCGCGCGCAGCATCGCGTCCGACGCGACGATATAGGCGGTATCGGCGGTGTAGCGGCCCATCAGCCGCTCGCGCAGCATGATCGCCTCCGGCTCGATCGCCACCGCGTCGACTCGCGGCTTGGCCGGGGCCGCCGCCTGCCCCGGCCGTCCTTGCCAGGCATAGCCCGCCGCGCCCAGGAACAGCGCCGCTCCCGCGAACGACCACAGCAGCCGCGGCAGCCGAAGCACGACCAGCGCGGCAAAGACCAGCGCGCCGACCAGCGCCAGGCCGATGAAGCCGCTCACGGCTCCAGGCTCTTCGTCTCGTGCATCTTCCCGGCCAGTTCGGGCGGCATGTACTTTTCGTCATGCTTGGCGAGCAGGTTGGATGCGATAAACGATCCATCCGGGCGGAAACGCCCCTCCGCCACCACGCCCGATCCCTCGCGGAACAGGTTCGGCACGATCCCCGCGAACTGCACCGGTGTCGTCGCGCGGCCATCGCTGACCGTGAACAGGATCGTCACGCCGTCGGCCGCGCGCGCCACCGATCCCGCCGCCACCATGCCACCCAGCCGCACCGCGCGGTCGGAGGCGAGCACCTCCTGCGTCACGTCGGACGGCGCATAAAAAAACGCCGCCTGGTCACGCAGCCCCGACAGCGCGAGCAGCGCCGCCAGCGTGATCGCCAGCAGCGCGGCGCCCGCCAGCCATAGTCGCTGATGCTTCGCCTTCACTTGCCGCCCTTCTCCGCCTGGCGCATCGCGCGCCAGCTGACGAGCACGATCACCGCCGTCGCGGACAGCGCGACCGCATAAGCGGCAATGACATAGGGCCAGGCGATCATGCGCGTGCCTTCCGGCGCATCCGCGCCTCTGCCTTTGCCACCGCCAGCAACGTGCGCATCCGCATCAGCACCACCGCGCCGAACAGGAACGAAAACCCGAACAGCATGATCGGCAGCGGCCACAGGATCGACAGGTCGATCGTCGAATGGGTGAGGCCGATGCTCGGCCCCTGGTGCAGCGTGTTCCACCACACCACCGAATAACGGATGATCGGCAGCAGGACGGTCCCCGCCACGCCGAACAGCGCCGCGATCCGCCCGTCGCCGCCGCGCTCGCGGTCGGCCCGCGCCAGCGCGATATAGCCGAGATAGACGAAGAACAGCAGCAGCATCGACGTCAGCCGCCCGTCCCACTGCCAGTACGTGCCCCAGGTCGGCCGGCCCCAGATCGCGCCGGTCAGCAGGCAGATGGCGGCAAAGGCAGCACCCGGCAGGGCGATCGCGCGCGCCGCCACGTCAGCCAGCGGGTGGCGCCAGACGAGATAGGCGATGCTGGAAATCGCGATGCCGCTCCATCCGCCCATGCCCAGCCAGGCCGACGGCACATGGACGTACATGATGCGGACGGTCTCGCCCTGCAGGTAATCGGGCGGCGTCTGCGTCAGCCCCGCCCAACTGCCGACCGCGATCAGCACGAGACCCAGCCACCCCAGGACGGGGGTCAGCGGGCGGGCGATCTTCAGAAAGCGCGCAGGATTGGCGAGGGCGTGAAGGGCAGGCACGATGGGCTTCCCATATGGGGAAATTGGCGGCGCGTCATCTGCTTGAACGCATCGGCCCGGCGCGCTGATCGCCCCGGGGCCGGCCTGGCGGGCGTCGCGATACACGCCGGCGCCCGGAAAGCGGCGGAGGCAGCCAGGGCCGCCTCCACCCGTTACCTCAGGCGCGGCCGATCAGGCGGCGCGCAATACGGTCGGCGACGTCGGCGGCGGGATCGCCGCTGCTGTCGCTCTCGTCCCACACCTCAACCAGGCGATCCGGGATGCGGGCGATGCGCGCCTTCACCTCGGCCTCGTCACCCTGCCCCAGATATTCCAGGCCGACGTTGATGATGCCGCCAGCGTTGATGACGTAATCGGGCGCAAACAGCACGCCGCGCTCATGAAGGCGGCGGCCGTCCTCACGGGTGGCAAGCTGGTTGTTCGCACCACCGGCAACCACCTTCACCTTCAGCGCCGCGATCGATTCCTCAGTCAGCACCGCGCCCAGCGCATTGGGGCTGACGAGGTCGACGTCCGACGCCAGGATCGATTCGGCCGATACGGCCGTCGCGCCAAGCTCAGCCGCCAGCGCCGCAGCGCGATCGGCGTTCACATCGGCCAGCGTCAGCACCGCGCCATCGGCCGCCAGCAGGCGAGCGAGGCCGCCACCGACCGATCCGACACCTTGGATCGCGACGCGCACGCCCTTCATGTCGGTTGCGCCCAGCCCGCGCTTCGCTGCGGCCTTCACGCCCAGATATACGCCAAGCGCGGTGTACGGCCCGGGGTCGCCGCCCGCCGCACCGCTCGCCACTGGCAGGCCGGACACGTAGCGCGTTTCCTCGGAGATCACCTTCATCCGGGCTTCGGACATGCCGACGTCCTCGGCGGTCACATAGCGGCCACCCAGCGATTCGGTCGCGCGGCCGAACGCGCGCAGCTGCTCCTCGGTGATCGTCGCACCCGGCTTGTCGGCCAGCACCACGCCCTTGCCGCCACCCAGCGCAAGGCCGGCCATGGCGTTCTTGAAGCTCATGCCGCGCGACAGGCGCAGCGCGTCGGTGATCGCGGCAGCGTCGGTCGCATAATGCCAGAAGCGCACGCCGCCCGCGGCCGGGCCAAGCGCCGTCGAATGCACGGCAATGACCGCGCGCAGACCCGATGCCGGGTCAGTGAACAGATGGACGCCCTCATGGTCGTCGAAATCGGGGAAGCCCCACGCGGTCATTTCAACCCTCCGGTGGTCGTACGAATATTGTCGACCGGCGCAATAATGTTGCCACCGCCAAAAGGCGAGGATGAAATTGCAAGGAGGGGAAATGGGGCGATCGACGGGACTTGAACCCGCGACCCTCGGTACCACAAACCGATGCTCTAACCAACTGAGCTACGATCGCCGTCAGAATGCGCGCCCCTACGGCCGGGCGCTGGCGGCGTCAAGGGACTTGGCTCGCCCCAACCTCAAAACTCCCACTCGGCGGCGTCAGCGTGGTTCGTTCAGAACCTGCCCTCGATCGCCAGTTCCATGCCCGTGTCGGTCTGGACGAAGCCGGCCGCCTGCAACCGCAGCGCCGCCGCCGGATCGCTCGGTTGCAGCGTCAGTTCGGCACGGTACCGCCCGTCCGGCCACAGCCTGATGGTGCTTCCTTCATTCCCGGCCGCGCTGACCAGCGGCAGCATCAACGCCCCGCCGTCACAGCGCGCATTGCCCGTCAGCGTCGCCGGCACCGGCAATTCGCCGATGTTGCCGGCAAGGGTGGCGCGAACCCGTCCCTCGGCCGATTCGCACTGGTCGCCGCTGAACCGCACACTGACCTGCTCCAGATCCAGCACCGTCACCGGAACCGGGCGAAATGCCGTTCCCACCGGCAGCGTTGCCGTGATGTCGTCCAGGGCAAAGCTGTGCCGGCTGACCGCGATCGACCCGCTGAGCCGCGGCGCCGGCGGCACGGCGACACCATCCAGCACGACCTGCGCACGCCCCAGCAGCAACGGCAGCGGCGACACCCCGGCCGACAGGTCACCCAGCGCGATCTGCCCGAACCGTGCCTCGCGCAAATGGCCGGACCAGATGCTGCCGCTCACCGACCGCGCGGTCAGCCCCTGCTCCGCCAGCCCGAACCAGCCAAGCGCCAGCCGCAGCGGCAGGAACACGATCAACGCCACCACGAACATGGCGAGGAACAGCGCGTTGGGTCCTGTCTTCAGCCGGATACGCCTCATGCCTCGCGCCCCCTCAGCGTCATCGTCGCCGATACCGTGCCGTCGCCATTGCCGGTGATCGTGGTCGCATCGACCAGCAGCCCGTCCGCTTCCAGCGTGGCGATCCAGCCTAGCAGCGCGCCGGGCTTCGCGGTGGCGATGGCGATGCGAACGGCATTGCCGTCCGGCTCCAGCGTGGTCAGCGTAAAGCCTGCCTCGTCGGCGCGCGTGCGGATCGCATCGGGCAGCGGGCCTTCGATCGGGCTGGGCCGCGCGCGCTGAATCGCCTTCACCTGCGCCACCTCGCGCTGAACCTCGCCCAGCCGAACGACGGCAGTCGCATATCGCTCGCGGCTGGATGCCAGGCCGTCGCGCACCGGGCGGATCACGCCGGCCCACAGGATCGTCACCACCAGCAGCGCCAGCATGACCAGGATCAACCGCCGCTCGCGCAGCGACCGCCCCTGATACCAGCTCATCAGATTGCTCATCGCAGGGCCCTCATGGCAGCGCCACCGTCACATCGCCGCGCAGGCGCTGGCCGTTCGACTCGAACGTGCTCGCGGTCACGACGAACCCGGCCTCGCGCAGCCGGGCAACGATCTGGTTGGCCTGCGCCTCCCCTTCCGCCGCGACGGTCGCGCGCAAGGTACCGTTGGGCTCGAAGGTTAGCGCCACCAATTCGGTGCCCGCGACGCCGCGCACCGCGCTCGACAGCGCCGCCGCGGTCGCGGTGAAGCCGGCGCCGGGTCCGCGCAGCCGCGCCAGCCGTTCCGCCAGCAATCGATCCGCATCGCCCTGATCCGCGCCGCGCGGCAATCCGTCACGCGCGATCGCCTCGGCCCGCGCGTCGGCGGCGTCGGCAGCGGCGGAATATTTGGCGATCCGAACCACGTCGATCGCCAGCGTGGCCAGCAGGATCAACCCGCCCAGCACCGCCAGCCGACGCACCAGCCGCCAGTCGATCGCCCGCCGCCGACGCTTCGCAAACGGCCCCTGCCGCAGGTCCAGCTCGGGCCGGCTGACCGCCGACACGATGGCGGCATCCAGTGCATCGCGTCCCAACGATTCGGGCGAATCGTCGCCAGTGATCAGCGCGGTCAGCCGCGCTTCATCGGCAAAGCCGCTCGACGGGCCACGCACCACAGATTGGGGGCCGAATTGTGCCCGAACATATCCGCTATCGGGCCGCGGCAGCAGCATCGGTGCCGGAATAACGGCCGACGGATCGATGCCGATTCCGGCCAGCGCGTCGAGCCACGCGCGCATCCGCTCGGCCGCCACCACGCCGATCGGGCGCTCGCGCGGGTCGGTCTCGCCGCCCCCCGCTTCGGCCGCCCCCACCGCCACATGAAGCCGCTCGATCGGCGACGCACTCGCATCGCTGACCAGAATGCGCGCCGCGGCGGCGGCCTGCGCGGCGGAGCGCGCCGGGATATCCGCCCAGTGAAGCGTCACCGCATCGGCCGGCGCCACCGCGATCACCGTCCCCGCGTCTCCCTCGGGCAGCCCCTCACCGCGATCGACGATCGCATCCCGGTCGATCCGAAGCCACTGCCACGGATCATCGGCGCCGGGCGGCAGGAAAAGCAGCGTGGCCGTCATGACAATTCCCCCCATTGCCGCGAAACAAGCCGTGCCGGCAGCCGCGTCGCGTCGATCAACGCCCGCTCCTGCAATTCGCTGTTCGCGACCGTCACGTCGACCCGCAGGTCGAACCATTTCGTCTTCACATCGGCCTGCTGCTGCGCCGCCGGATCGGGCGTAATCCCCTGTTCGGACAAGGGCTTCCAGAAATCGGCTATCTCGCCATAGCCAGCCGCCGGACGGCGCAGCAGCAACGCGCGCGCCTGATCGACGCCCAGCGTGTCCGGCAACAGCATGGCGATCAAGGGCGCCTGCTCCGGCGTCAGCGTGTTCACGTTCAGCCGCGATCGTTCGGCGGTGGGCAGCGTGCACAGCCACGGGCGCAGCTTGGCATAGGCCTCCGCCGTCACGCCGGCCACCGCACGCAACTCGCTGGGGTCGACCATCAGCGTGCCGCCGGTCCGGTACGGCGTCGCCAGCCCACCATAAGCGCTATCCTCCGCCCCCGCGCCAAGCGGCTGGTCATCGCTGTCGATCCAGTCCGCTGCGGCGGCGGCAATTCCGTCGCCGCCCGGCACGTTGAGCAGCCGGGCAAGCCGCGCGAACTGAGTCACCGCGGTCGGATCGGCGACATAAACGCCATCAAGATCGGTCACCAGGCTGTTGAGGTTGAAGCAGTTTCCCCCGTCGGTCACGCGCGCGGTGGCAACCCCGCCCGGCAGCGGGATCGTATAGGGTCGGTCGCTCCAGCCGCCTGCCAACGTGATCCGGCCGGGCTCGCGTTGCAGCATGTCGGTGATCCGCCCCGTGGCCAGCGCCTCTGCGGCAAAGGCCAGCGCGCGCGCCTGATCCAGTGCGACCGCGTTGGCGGTCAGCCGTGTCGACAGCCGCAATCGCTCCAGCGCGGTCGCCGCCATCACCGCGATGATCGCCACCAGCAGCAGGACGGTAAGCAGCGCGGCACCGCGCTCCCCCTCACGTTTGCGGCGCATCGGGTTGCTCACGCGGCCGCGGCGGCGCACCGCTCCCAACCAGGAACATCTGGCGAAACACCGTGCCGTCATCACGCTGGATCGCCAGCTCGAACGCCTGGGGCAGCGGCGCACCCGGCACGCCATCCCAGCGGTCGTTCCAGGCGCCAGCGACCCGATAACGCATCCGCACGCCCCGGACGCCGGTGATCGTCGTCGCTGCCGGCAGCGCCGGCGCGCCGTCCACCATCGGCCATGCGATCCGCTCCAGCGCGTCGCCTGCCAGCCGATAGCTGACCTTCTGCAGCGTCGATCGTGGTTGCGCGTCGATATTGCTCCAGCCGGCACGCACCAGGGTCACGCTATTCTCGTTGCCAACAAAGGCGGGAAAGCGCGTGCCCCGCTCGTCACGTGCCGGCCGGTCGATCGCCTGCGCCAGATCGGCCCCCATCAATGACGACAGGCGCGCCAGCGCCCCGACATCGTCCAGCCGCTCGACCGTCGCACCCTGCGCACGCACGCTGAACGCCAGCAGCCCGACCCCGGCGGAGGCGATCATGCCAAAGATCATCAGCGCCACCATCACCTCGACCAGGGTGAAGCCGTTGGCGCGGCGCCGGGCGGGCCGGGCGGTCACGATATCTGAACCTCGAGCTGCGGCGGCCGGATCATGGTCAATCGACCCAGCGGCCGCCCCTGCGCATCCGCCACCGCGACGTCGATCCTCAGGATACGCGCGTCGCCGGTCGGGCGAACATCGCGCACCCAGCGCCATGCCCGCCCGCCATTTTGCTCCACCCCCGCCGCCCGGCCGAGCGCCGGCGCGCGCGCCGACGTCACCGCATCGATTGCGACATTACGCGCCACCATCTGGGCGACCACCGTATCGCCGAGCAGTGCGGTGGAGCGGATCGTCGCGCCTTCCAGCCGGATCAGCGCCAGCGCAGCCAGGCTGAACACCGCCAGCGCGACCATCACCTCGATCAGCGTGAATCCGGCGCTGCCGCCGCCTCGCGGAGCAGGTTCAGCCATCGACCCGCGCGCCTCCGTCCGACCCCAGCGTCACCGTCACGCGGGTCCGCTCACGCCGCAACGGCACCACCAGTGCGCGGTCGGCCATGCCGGTCGGATCAAATGTCACCCGCGTCCGCTCGGCCACCAGCGCCTCGGTCCCCTCCCCCCATTGCGATACGCGCAGCGGCTTGTCCGCCAATGCCATCCATTGGCCACCGCGCCGCTCGTCAAAGCCGTAGCCGCTGCGATCCACCCAGACGCTGACCGGCCGCCCGCCAATGACGGCGGCATCATGCGCGGCACGCACGCGCGTCGCAAAGCGCGCGCCCTCATCGATCAGGCGGCCGCGCGGGTCGGGCATCGCCAGCACGGCAATGGCGGAGGCAAGGCCGATGATGGTGATGACGATCATCAGTTCGACCAGCGTGAACCCGCGCGACCCCGCATCGCGCCGCCACGCCGGACCGGGGCGCTCGCGGGTCCAGTATCGGGACCGGGCTGATCGCATCATCGGGCCTCGCCGCTCTGGCCAGCCTCTATCGGCCGCTTACTGCCAGGATCCGATATCGGCATTGATCCCCTCGCCGCCTTCCTTCCCGTCGGCGCCGTTGGTCCAGACGTCGAACGCGCCATGCTTGCCCGGCGAGGCGTAGAGATAGGCATTGCCCCACGGGTCATCCGGCAGCTTCTTGATATAGCCGCCCGCCTGATAGGCCGCCGGATTGGCAAGCCCGGCGGGCGCGGACGTCAGCGCCGCCAGCCCCTGCGCCGTGGTCGGGTAATTGCTCTGCTGCAGCCGGTACATTTCCAGCGCCTGCTCGATCGTGGCGATATCGGCCTTCGCCTTCTGCACCCGCGCCGTATCGCCCGAAGGGATCACGTTCAGCGCGACGATCGTCGCCAGCAGGCCGATGATGACGATCACCACCATCAGCTCGACGAGGGTAAAGCCGTTCTTCTTCCGACGCTTGTTGGTCTGTGTTCGCATAATGTCTCTCATTGCCCGGCCAGCGTGTTGAGCTGGAGGATGGGAAGCAGGATCGCTAGCACGATCGTCGCCACCACGCCGCCCATGACGACGATGATGGCCGGTTCCAGCAGCGACATCGCCGTCGCGGTGAAGCGATCGAACTCGCGCTCCAGATAGTCGGCGGCGCGCTCCAGCATTTCGTCGAGCTGCCCCGCCGCCTCGCCCGACGCCGCAAGATAGGTGAGCAGCGGGGGGAATACGCCGGCGCGCCGCATCGCCGCGGACAGGCTGCCGCCGCCACGGATCGCGTCGGTGATCTCATCCGACGCCAGCTTCAGCCGCCGGTTGTGGATCGTGCCGGCGGTGAGCGTGAGCCCCTCGAGCAGCGGCAGACGGCTCGCCACCATCGTCGCCAGAGTACGCGCCATGCGCGCGGCATGAAGATCGCGCAGCAGCCGTCCCAGCAAGGGGATCCGCAGCAACCAGCTGTCGAACGCCAGCCGGATCGGTGGCTGACGCAGCGCGACGACAAACCCGGCGACCGCGGCGCCAAGCACCAGCAGCATCAGCCACCACCAGCGGACCAGCAAGTCCGAGATGCCGATCACGATGCGGGTCAGCAGCGGCAGTTGCTGCCCCACCGTGTCGAACTGCTCCACCACCTGCGGGACGACGAAGATCATCAGCGCAGCCACCACGCCAGTCGCGACAAGCGCGAGAATGACGGGATAGGCGAGCGCGGTCAGCAACTTGCCGCGTATTTCTGTCTGCCGCTCGAGCAGCGTCGACAGCCGTTCCAATATCGCCGGCAACGTGCCGGAGCTTTCGCCCGCCGCGATCATCGCGCGGTACAATGGCGGAAAGCTTCGTGGCTCGCGCGCCATCGCATCGGCCAGCCGCCGCCCCTCGACGACGCCGGCATGGACATTCTCCACGACGGCGCGAACCTTGTCCTGTTCGGTCTGGCGCGTGATCGTCCGCAGCGATTCTTCCAGCGGCGAGACTCGCGACAGCGTCGCCAGCTGCCGCGTGAACAGCGTCAGCTGCTTGGCCGACATCTTCGGCGCGCCAAGTTGCAGGCCGAACAGCGGGCGACCGCGCGCTGCCGGCGCACTGCCCGGCGCGATCCTCACCACGTACAGCCGCCGGCGATCCAGCGTCGCGCGCGCCGCCTCCATGCTCGCTGCGGCAATATGCCCGCGCATTTCCTGGCCGCGCGTGTCGATCGCCAGATAGTCGAAATCAGCCATCCGAACGCGCCATGGATCGGACGCCGGCCAGGGGTCGCTCAGCCATCGGTATCACGGCGTGACACGCGCACGGCCTCCTCGGCCGTGGTCACGCCCTGTTCCACCATCCGGCGGGCCGCACTGGTCAGCGTGTCGCTGCGCGCAAAGGCATGGGCGGCGATGGCGCTTTCATCAGCCCCGTCGTTGATCATCCGGCGTATGGTATCGTCGATGCGGATGGCCTCGAACACGCCGACCCGGCCCTTGTATCCGGTGCCGTTGCACTCGGCACAGCCCTGCGCAGCATAAACGGTCGCGTCGCGCGCGATGCCCAGCAGCGGTGCCACCGTGTCATGCGCTGGCACCGCGCGCCGGCACGCCGGGCACAGCCGCCGGACCAGCCGCTGCGCGATCACCGCGCGCAACGTGGAGGCGAGCAGGAACGGCTCCACCTTCATGTCGCGCATGCGCGTGATCGCGCCTATCGCGTCATTGGTGTGCACCGTGGAGAGCACCAGATGGCCGGTCAGCGAGGCCTGCACAGCGATCTCGGCCGTCTCGCGGTCGCGGATTTCGCCGACCATCACCACGTCCGGGTCCTGACGCAGGATCGCACGCAGTCCCGCGGCGAAGGTCAGCCCGACCTTGGCATTGACCTGCGTCTGGCCGACCCCCTCGACGGCATATTCAACCGGGTCCTCAACCGTCAGGATGTTGCGGCTGCCGTCGTTCAGCAGACGAAGCGCGGCGTAGAGTGTGGTCGTCTTGCCGCTGCCGGTCGGGCCGGTCACCAGCACGATGCCATTTGGTTCGTTGATCGCCCCTTCCAGCAGATCGTGCATCGCGCGCGACATGCCCAAAGCGTCGAGATCGATCCCGGCATTGTCCTTGTCGAGGATACGCAGCACCACCCGCTCGCCCGCCCGGCTCGGCAGCGTGGACACGCGCACGTCGAGCAGCTTGCCGCCCAGCGTCAGCCCCATCCGCCCGTCCTGCGGCACACGGCGCTCGGCAATGTCGAGCCGCGCCATCACCTTGATCCGGCTCACCACCACCGGGGCAACATGCGGCGGCATGCGCAGCGTCTCGCGCAGCACGCCGTCGATCCGCATCCGCACGACCAGCCCGGTCTCGTACGGCTCGATATGGATGTCCGACACGCCGTTGCGCGCCGCATCGGCGATCACGCCGTTGATCAGGCGGATCGCCGGCGCATCGTCCGCCGTGTCGAGCAGATCCTCGGCAGTGGGGATGCCGTCGGCCAGCAGGTCGAGCTCATCCCCCATGCCCACGGCGGCAAGCGCGGTCGCCTGACCGTCCATCGCATAATTGTCGCCCAGCAGCCGGTCGAAGGCCGCCGGTTCCAGCACGACCACGTCGAACGGACGCCCCAGCACACGCCGCACCTCGATCAGCGCCTTGGGATCTCCGCCCTCGCGCAACGCCACCGCCTCGCCCGACAGCGTCACGCCGAACTTGCGCGCAAAGGCATAGGGCAGCGCGACAAAGTCCAGCTCGAGCACCGGGGTGACAGCAGACCCGGTCACAGGGTCCGGCGCATCCGCCCCGATATCGGGCACGACCATGGCGTCAGGGATGGTGCCGGCGACACCAGCCCCCTCCGCGTCGACAGACAGGTCGTGCCCGGTGCGGATCATCTGTCGCGCCGCTTGATGGTGACGGCGGAATTGCGCTGCACGGGCACCTGGATCCTCGGATCCTCGATATTGCCCGGCACCGGCGCGGAGGGGATCGGCGCCGCCGCCCCCATGTAATCGCGCACCAGTTCGTCGATCGACGGCTCGCGCGCGGGATCATGCAGCCCCTGCTGCAACCGCAGATAGCCGTAGCGCTGCTCGGTCACCCGGCGGTTGTCCTCCGGTGTGCGCAGGATAGTGGGGCGAATGAAGACCATCAGGTTCGTCTTCGTGCGCTGCTTGCCCTTTGATCGGAACAGATTTCCCAGCACCGGAATGTCACCCAGCAGCGGCAGCTTTTCCAATGTGCGCCGCTCGTCGTCGCTCAGCAAGCCGCCGATGATCGCGATCTGTCCGTCGTCGACGGTCAGCGTGGTCTCCACCTCGCGCTTGTTGAGGATCAGGTCCGAATTGTCGTTGCTGACCGGGCCGGCGATCGAACTGACCTGCTGGTGCAGGAACAGCTTGATCGACCCGCTGGAGTTCACCTGCGGCCGTACCTCCAGCTGGATGCCGACATTCTCGCGCTGCACCGTGCGGAAGGCGTTGTCGAAATTCTGGCTCAGCGCCTCGCCGGTGGTGATCGGGATTTCCTGGCCGACCAGGATACGCGCTTCCTGATTGTCGAGCGTGATGAGGCTCGGCGCCTGCAGCAGGTTCGATGTCGTGTCGGATTTCACCGCATTGATGATCGCGCCGAACACCGTGTCGCCGCCCAGCGTACCGCCATAACCGCCAAAGGCGCCGCTCGCCCCCAGCACTGAATTCAGCGCCTGTTGCGCCAGCGCGTCGGCGGCGGGATTGGGCGTGCTCGTCGTGGTGCGCGACCCATCGGCACCGACGACGGTGGTGGTGGTCCCGCCGATCTCGCGCGCAGCGACCGCGCCAGCGATGGTCAACAGGCTGGGCGCGGTGTTGGAGAAGCTCGTCGCCCCGAACGCCCCGCCCGACAGGCTGCCCAGCAGGAACTGGAAGCCGAGCCGGCTGGCCGTCTGATCGGACACTTCCGCCACGATCGCCTCCACCAGCACCTGTTCGCGGCGCGTATCCAGTTGGCGGACCACCTCGCTCAACTGGCGCTGGATATCGGCCGGCGCCGCGATGACGATCGCATTGGCGCCGACGAAGCGTGTCACCACCGCCGGCGCGCGGCCGCCCTGCGCCTGCACCGCCGGCGTGCCGCTGGCCCCGCCCCCCGGCGCCGCCTGGCTCTGCGTTTGCCCGCCGGTGTTCACCGTGGGTTGACCGCCGGCGTTTCCGCCATTGGTAGAGGCGCCGAAATTCGACTGGCTCAGCTGATTCTGCGGGATCGTATCGGGCGTTTGCCCGACAAGTTGCTGCAGGACGGGCAGCAATTGCCCGGCATCGGCATGTTCGAGGAACACGACCCGGATCTCGGTCCCGCTCTTTGCCTTCTGGTCGAGATCCGCGGCGACCTGCGCCAGCCGGGCGACGGTGGTCGGGTCACCGCGCAGCGCGACCGAGTTGGCGCCTTCAACCGCGACCACGCTGGCCGTCGCCGTCTGCCCCTGCGCGGGCGTCCCGATCAGGCCCTGCAGCGCCGTCGCGATATCGCGCGCGCCGGCATTGCGCAGCGCGATCACCCGCGTCGAATTGTTGTCGGTATCGATCCGCCGCAGCACTTCACGCACGCGGCGCACATTGTCGGCGAAATCGGCAATGACGATCGAACTGCCGGCGCGATTGGCGCTGACCGATCCCTGCGCCGACACCAGTGGCCGCACCGTATCCACCGCCGATTGCGCATCGACCGAACGAAGCCGCACGATCTCCGTCACGAACTGGTTGCGCGCCGCGCCCGCGCTGCCGATCCGCCCCGGATTGGCGGCGGCATTCTCGATCGGCTGGACGCGCAGCGCGCCATTGGCGGTCGGCACCGTCACCAGCCCGTTGGCGCGCAGCGTGGACAGGAACACCTCGAAATATTCCGATCGGCTGAGCGGTCGGTCAGTGACGACGGTCACCTTGCCCTGCACCCGGCTGTCAATGATGAAGGTACGCCCCGTGACCTTGGCGGCATCGGCGATGAACGCGCGAATGTCGGCGTCGCGCACGTTGAGCGTGGTCTGCGCCTGCACCGGCGCGGCAAGCACGGCTGCGGCGAGCACCGGCGCGAGCGCCGATGCCAGGATCCAGTGCTTCATTGTCCGGTCACCTGAACGCTCAACGCCACCGTCTGCCCCCCTCGTTCCACCGTCAGGCCGATCGTGCCCCCACCGGCAAATTGCGCGGACAGCCGCTCGATGTCACCCGGTCCCTGCACCGCCCGCCCGCCAATCTCGGTCACGATATCGCCGTCGCGCAGGCCGGCCGCCCGAAAGGCCGCGCCCGATCCCGCCGGCCGGACTACCAGTCCGTTCATCCGGCCGCCTTCGACGCGTGGCACGAAGCCGATCTCGTTCTGGAACTGCTGGACCGTGATCCCTGCCGTCGTAGGTGCGGCGGCCGGCTGCGGCACGCCGGGCGCCGGAGCCGGGACAGCGGCAGCCGCTGCGCCGTCAGACTGATCGAGGAACAGGTCCTCGCGCGCCCCGCCGCGCTCCAGCGTGACATGGTCGAATGCCACCGCGCGCAGCACCACGCCGGGGATGATCTCCTCGCCGACCGCGACGCTTTGCTGCACCCCGTCGGGGCCCGCCAGTATGGCCGAGCCGCGTCCGGTCGCTTCGTCGATGCGGGTGCCGAACAGCTTCAGCTGCAACGATGTCACCACGGCAGGACCGCTGCTCGCCGCCCCGCTGATGCGGTAGAACGGATCGAAACCGCGCAGCACCTCGCCGGGCGCGATCGGCAATGTCGGCCCCGCCGGCCGCCATTCACCCAGCGGGGTCACCGGCGTCACCACCGTCCACACCAGCCGCGCGCCCTGCACCGCCAGCGCCGCCAGCAGCGCCAGTTCCGCCAGCGAATACACATTCACCACGGGGATCCGCCGCAGAAGCGCTCGCGCACGAGCGTCGAAACTCAATCGCATGTGCTTGCCAATCCCCGCCCCGGCCGCCGCCCGGCCGCCGCTATGTCCGTGATGTTACAGCGCGATTGCAGCCAAGTGTAATAATTCCGCACTGGCCCCTCTCGCGATCGGCTGGCACACCCTGCGGCGATGCGGAATATTGCTCCCGACCCCCGGCTCGTCGGCGACCATGATGGCACCGTCGCCGCACGGCTCACCGCTGTCCCGGGGGTGCAGCGTGTACCTACCCCGCGCGCCAGCCTGTTCCTGCTACGCGACTTTCTGGATGCCGAGACCTGCGCGGCGCTGATCGCGCTGATCGAGGCCGATCGCCGCCCCTCCACCGTCTCCGACGCCAATGGCGATTCGGCATATCGCACCAGCGAGACCTGCGATCTTGCCGCGGCCCATCCGGTGGTTCACCGCGTGGAGCAGGCGATTGCCGAACTGACCGGGATCGACCCCGCCTATGGCGAACCGCTGCAGGGCCAGCGCTATGCGATCGGGCAGGAGTTCAAGGCGCACACGGACTATTTCGAGCCCGGCGGGATCGACTTTCATCGTTACTGCGCGGTCGCCGGAAACCGCACCTGGACGGTGATGGCCTATCTGAACGCGCCCGAGGCCGGCGGCGCGACCCGCTTCAAGGCGCTCGACAAGACGATCCAGCCCGAACCGGGCAAGCTCGTCGCCTGGAACAACCGCCGCGACGACGGCACGCCCAATCCCGCCACCATTCACCACGGGATGAAGGTGCGCGCCGGCGTCAAATACGTCATCACCAAATGGTTTCGCGAGCGCCCGTGGGGCTGACCCTGCGCGCCGCACCGGGCGCGCAGAGCCGTATCATCCGGCCGATCAGAAGGTGACGCTGGCGCCCAGCGTGAACAGCCGGCCCTGCTCGAACCGGTTGATATACACCCGGCGCCCGCCCTCGAACGTCTGATATTCCTGATATTTCGTACCGGACAGGTTGCGCGCCTCGCCCTTGATCTCGACACGCGTGCCAAGGAAGTCGACCGTCTGGCGCGCCACGAAATCGACCCGGATGCCGGGCCGCTCGATGATGTCGGGCTGGAACCCGACACCGCCCAGCAGCGACGGCCCGCGGTTGGTCACGCGGTCGCTGGCGTAGTTGAACAGCAGCGTCAGCTGCGTTTCATTGTCCTTGTCCTCATAGCCCAGCTGCAGGTTGACGAGATGGTCGGACTGCCCCGTCAGCGGCGCGCCGTCACGGAACTGGAGGTTCGCCGGCGCGAAGCCACCCGGGCATCCGCCAAGCGACACACCCAGCACGCTCGGCACGCATTCGGAATTCGCCGTGATCTTGGACTGGGTGTAGGTGTAGTTGGCAATGAGGACCGCGCGCTTGCCGCCCAGGCTCTCCGAGATGAAATCGAGCGGGAAATACTTCTGCGCCTCGATCTCGCCGCCCCACAATGTCGCCTTGGGCAGATAGGTGAAGCCGGTCTGCAACCGTGCATCCGGCGTCGGATAGAAGCCGACCTGCTCGATCGGATTGTCGATCCTCTTGTAGAAGCCCGCTGCGGTCAGACGCTGGTCACGGTCGAAGAACCATTCGTAGCGCGCTTCCAGATTGTAGAGCTCCGAGTCGCGCAGCAACGGGTTGCCGAAGAACAGGCGATCCGATTCGAAGTCGCGGAACGCCTGCGGCGCCAGCTCGCGGAACTGCGGACGCGCGATCGTCTTTGCCGCCGCAAGCCGCAGCTGCATGTCGGCCGCGAAATTCCACGTCAGCGTCGCCGCCGGCAGGAAATAATCGTTGTTGAGCCGCGTGGACGGCGCCGCCAGCGGTGTCACCGTCTGCTTGGCGGTTTCGTAACGCACGCCGATGATCGCGCGCACCCCGTCGATCGCCTCCGCCTCGGCCTGCACATAGCCGGCATGGATCAGCAGGCTCGCATCATAGCGGGTCGATCCGTTCAGGCCCGCATCGAACCGCAGCTGCACCGCATTGCTCGCCGGTGTTCCCGTGGTCGCCACCGGGCAGCCGTTCAGCACCTCTGGCGACAGCAGGTAATCGGGGCGATACAGGTTGCACGGGAACGGGATCGCCCCGCCTGCGACCGTCTGGTAGGTGTAGGGCAGGCGCGTCGAGGTCCGCTCGTTCTGCGAGTAATAATAGCCCGCCGACAGCGTGAACGGCCGGTCGCCCGGCAGCTTGTAGGCGACGTCCGCCTGCCCCGAATACAGATCCTCGTTCAGCTCGCTGAACACCACCGTGGCAAAGCGGCCGAACGAGTTGCTCGCCTCCCACACGCCGGGGCATTGCAGCTCCGACCCGCCGACCGAATTGGCGCCCGTCACATTGTAGCTGGTGTTGCAGTTATAGACGAACTGCCGCTCGTACGGCGAATTGCGCTTGGAATTGGCATAAGCGCCGCGGACGTCCAGCGACAGATCCTCGACCGGCTTGAACTCGCCGACCAGCTGAGTCTCGATCAGCTGCCGCTCGAACCAGTTGGTGTTCTGCTGGAACAGCGGGTTGCCCGACGAATTGTTGTACACCGTCGCCGCCGAGGCACGCCCCTGCTTCAGCGTGTCGTGGATATAGACATTGGTCCAGCGGATGCGGTTCTCGTCAAACTCATAGCCGAGGCCGAGCATCCCGTTCACCACCGCGCGCATGTCGGTGATGACGGTGTTGAAATCGTTGCGCAGCGTGCCGTCTTCGCTGATCGTATCCTGCTGCAACGTGGCGCGGGTGCGCCAGGTGTTGGAGACGCTGCCGGTCGCGATCATGCCGACGCGCCCCGCTCCCAGATCGCCCGTCAGGCCGACGTTGATGTCGGCCGACCAGTTCGCCGGGATGTCGCCGTTGCGCTGGAGCAGCGTGGTGCGCGCATTGGACAGCTGCGCCACCTGCTCGGTCGGGATGATGCCGCTGCCCTGCGCCCCGTTGCGGATGAAATCCGGCACCTTGCGCTCGCCATTGTCATAACCGAGCCAGTCGGTCTTGGACCCGTAATAGGTATAGCCCAGCTTGCCGGTGGTCTGGGTATCAATCCCGCCCGACGCGCCGATCGTGACGAAATTCTCGTCCGGGATCGCCTTGGTCGTCAGGTTGATGACGCCGCCGCCGAACTCACCCGGATAATTCACCGAATAGGTCTTCTGGACCAGCGCCGACCCGACGATGGTCGTCGGGAAGATGTCCAGCGGCACGGTGCGGCGCAGCGGCTCGGGGCTGGGCAGCGGCGATCCGTTGAGCAGCGCCGAGGAATAGCGATCGCCGAGGCCACGTACGAAGACATAGCCATTGCCGACCACCGACAGGCCGGTGACTCGCGTCAGCGCGCCCGCGATGTCGCCCTCACCCGTCCGCGCGATGTCGGCGCTCGACAGTACGCTGATGACTTGCGCCGTCGAGCGCACCGTATTGGGGATGTTGCGCCCCACCACCACGATGTCACCGCCGGACGAGGCGTCGATCCCCGGCGCGGAGACCTCCGGGACGCCCTGTTCGGCGTCGGGCTGAGCGGCGGTTTCTACCTGCGGCCGGGCGGGATCGACGCCGGTCGACATGGTGCTGGTGGCCGGCGGCCCGGCAGGCGTGCTCGTGGAGGGCGCGACCTGGGCCAGGGCGGCCGGCGCGACCAGCGTGGTCGTGAGAAGAAGCAGGGTGGAATAAGCGGTGCGCTGGCGCAGCATGGTCGGGCCTTCCGGTCAGATGGCAATGGGCGGGCCCGCGGCCGCGTCGAAACGCTCGCCGGGGCCCGCCTTGGTCATGGATGCCGAAGGGGGCTCAGCGGCCCTGGCACTGGAAATAGACCGAGTTGAAGGTCGGCGGGCCGACATCCTGCAGGTCGGCATTCGCCGGCCGGATCGTCGTGCGGTTCGCGCCCTCGCCCGCACCGGCGACGATGTTGATGCACGCCTGCCCGGCGGCGGATTTCACCACGCCGTTGATGAAGGCGAAGTCCGCACCGCCACGCAGGCGGATCGCGGCCGGCGCCGACGGCGTGGTCTGGATGAAGGTGAAGTTGGCGTAGCGGCCGTAGGTGCGCGGCAGCAGGTCTTCCGAACCGTTCGAATCGATTTCGGTCGCGAAGGAATCGGCGGTCGTGCCCGACGGCTTCTGCGCGGCGATGATGAACTGCATGAATCCGCGCCAGCCGTTGTCGACGTCGAACGCGTCGTCGTCCGACCCGGTCACCGCAAAATATTTGAGGTTGGTCGTGCCGCCGAAGATCTCGATCCCGTCATCGGCCGAATTGTGGCTCTGCACGTGGTCGATCGTCGTGCCGCTGCCCGTGCCGCCCAGCGTCAGCCCCTGCAGCTCGTTGCCCTCGCTGATCGCGATGCCGGTATAGCGGATCTGGACATAGCGCAGCGTGCCCGAATTGCTCGCCTGGTTCGGCCCGCCATAGAAGCGGCCGGTCACGCCCTCGATGGGGTTCTGGCAGCTGGTGCTGGTGCCACCTGCATTGTTCGGGCCGGTGCCCGTGGCGCACACCGCGGTCGGCGCCTGGCCCAGGATGACGAGGCCGCCCCAGAAGCCCTGCGAGGCTTCCGACACCCCGTTATTGGTCAAATTCTGCTGCGCGGTGAAGATGATCGGCGCTTCGGCGGTGCCGACCGCGTTGATCTGCGCGCCGCGGTTGACGAGGATCAGGTCGTTGGAGCTCTCGCTCGAATCCGCCGCCAGCACCACGCCCGGCGCGATCGTCAGCACCACGCCCGAGGCGGCGCCGGTCGAGCCGACATCGGTGCCCACTTCGGTCTGCCCGCGGAAGCGGTAGAAGACCCCCGGGATCTTCGGCAGCGTCAGGCTGGTGGTGATCGTCTGCGGCAGGCGGCATGCCTTGAAGCCGCCGACGGTCACATTGTCATCGATCGTGCCAGTCGGGCAGGCCGTGCCCGCCGCCAGCGTGCCGATGTTCGGCACCGCGGTGCAGGCAGCCGTCGTGCCACCGAAATTCGCCGAGGTCGAATTGCAGGTCCAGCCCTGGAACGAGGTGTCATTGGGGCCATTCAGCGCGCCGACGAAGTTCGTCGCGGTGAAGAACGGGTTGATCGTGGCCGGGTTCGTCGCCGGGGTCAGCGAGGTCGCGCTGACCGGATAGACACCGTTCAGCCCCGCGAAGCCGTTGACGTTGTTGTTGGCGCCCGCGTTGACGATGGCGAGCTGCTCTTCGGCGGTGATGGTGACGCCGCTCTGCGTCGTCGCAAGCGCGAACTGCGCCGCAGTGATCGGGCCGGGGTTCGGCGTGCCGGTCGGCGCGGGGGTCGGGGTCGGGGCCGGCGTGACGATCACGTCGATGTTGCCCGCGCCCGGCGAAGCGACGCCGTCAGCGCCGCCACAAGCGGCCAGCAAAAGGCAGGCGGTACCGGCAAGAAACTGATTGCGGCGGCTGAAGCTCAGCATGTCTCACTCCCGTTGAACAGACGGTCCGTCCCCTGGACCGGAAGCGAGTCGAGCTGATTGCCCGCCGCCCTCCCCAGCGCCGCTAGGCGCGGCGCGTGACAGCCGCGTGGAGGTTCAGGGTCGGATGCGTGACGATACTGTTTCGGATCCGTGACAGCGCACGGCCGGCTTTATTCGTCGATGCCGAAGTTCAGGCTGCGCGAGACGAGCGGGTCGGCGACACCGACCAGCAGATAGGCGATGAACTGCTTCGCCCGCTGCCACAGGCCGGTCGCCGCCATGTAGCGGTCCAGCGTGATCTCCTCCGACTGGGCGATCTCGCCATCGATATATTGCCGGACATGGGCGGCGAACGCCGGGTCGTCGATCCGCAGCATCAGCTCGAGGTTGATGAACAGGCTGCGCATGTCGAAATTGGCGCTGCCGATGTGAACCGCATCGTCGATCGCGTACAATTTGGTGTGCAGCTTGGTCGGCAGATATTCGAACACCCGGATGCCCCGCCGCAACAGCCCGCGATAGGTGAAGCGCGCCGCGGCGATCGTCGCATTGTTGTCGGACTTGCGCGCCGTGACGACACGAACCTGCTGTCCCAGCCGCCCGGCCCTGTCGATCCGCCGCAGCAGATTGGGGCTCGGCGTGAAATAGGCCGCGATGATGTCGATCCTGCGTGCCTTGCTCATGTCGCGTCGGATCGCGCGGGCCCAGGGCGACAGGCGCCGAGTCGGTCCGCCGATCAGCCAGCGCACCGGCCCGGCATGTTCGCTCCACTGCGACAACGCACGGTTCACGTGGCGCAGCTTGCCGTCATCGGACCGCACCCAGGCCCGAAGCGCGTCAAAATAGCCGGCGATCCGCGCCGCCGCCGGCCCCTCCATCAACAGGCCAAGATCGCGCCACGCCTGGTCGCCGGTGGTGCCGAAATAATCGTCCTCGATGTTGAACCCGCCGATGATGATGCGCGGATTGGCCTCCTCCGCATCGGCCAGCGCCAGCTTCTGGTGGTTGCGCAGCAGGTAGCGTCGGCCCAGCCGCGGTACGAAGCGGCAGACATGGACCCCCGCCTCGTCCAGCGGATCGAAGAAGCGCCGATCGGCGGCCTCGTCGCTGCCGAATCCGTCGACGATCAGGTTCACGTCGACACCGCGGCGCGCCGCCGCGATCAGCGCCGCATTCACCCGCTCTCCCGCCTGATCATCGGCGTAGATATAATAAAGAATGCGCAGCGATCGCGTGGCCCCCGCGATCAGGTCGATCAGCGCGTCGAGCCGCTCCGGACCCTCGACCAGCAGGCGCAATCGGTTTCCGTCTACGGTGAAGGGCGCTGCATGGTTCATCCGCCCTGCCTTGGCCGTCCGGGCCCGCAGCGGCAAGGACGCGCTTTTCTTGACTTCCCCAAGCCCCTCCCCTAGATCGCCGTCCTTCATCCAGCGATAGTTAAGCGAAGGAAGCGTCTATGGCGCGCGTCACGGTCGAGGATTGCGTCGACAAGATCCCGAACCGGTTCGATCTGGTTCTGCTCGCAGCACAGCGTGCGCGGCAGGTGTCCGGTGGCGCCGAGCTGACGATCGATCGCGATCGGGATAAGAACCCGGTGGTCGCGCTGCGCGAGATCGCTGAACAGACGGTCAAGCCCAAGGATCTGAAGGAAGCCGTGGTGCAGAGCCTGCAGCGCGTCCAGATCGACGACGAGGAAGAGGCGGATGCCGTCGGCTCGCTGGCCGCATCGGCAGAGGCGCTCCGCCTCACCGCCGCTGCCCCGCCGCGCAACCAGAACCTGGGTGCCGACTACGACGGCTGACGCCCGCGTCGGCCGGCGCAGCGATCGGCCGCACCAGCGTTGAAAACCAAAAAAGCCGCGGCATCCGTCGCGGCTTTTTTGTTGTCCTCGTTCGCTGCCCGCAGAGTTGATGGCGTGGCCTCCTGTCGCCGAGGTCCGCCAGTAGCTGCTTGAGGATTCAGCGACTTACGCGACGGCGGATAGGTCTATTCCCCTATCGCGGCTCCTTCCTTCTTCGATGATTGTAGCTCTTCCGGCGCGTGGCGCACGAAGCAGGCCGCCAGAATCGCGCATGTCGGGAAGGAGAGACCCATGGCTGAAAGCGAGCAACTCACCTTGATGCGCGAGGAACGCGCGGCGCGGCGGGGCGCCGGGCGGCGTGACTTCTTCAAGCTGGCAGCCGCGGGTGCGGTCGGTCTGGGCGCCGCCGGGCTCGCCGGGCGTGCAGCGGCCCAATCCACCGCGCCCAGCGATACCGATCTCCTCAATTTCGCGCTCAACCTCGAATATCTCGAGGCGCAATTCTACAGCTTCGCCGCGATCGGCACCGGCATTCCACCCAATCTGCTGACCGGAACGCAGACGCAGGGCGCCGCCACCGGCGCGCGCAAGGCCAACCTGCAGGATCCGGTGGTGATCCAATATGCGCGGGAAATCGCCTCGGACGAACTGGCGCATGTCACCACGCTGCGGCGCGTGCTGGGCTCCGCCGTCGTTGCCCAGCCGGCGATTGATCTGTCGCCGCAGATCTTCACCACCGCCGCTACGTTGGCGGGGATCGACCTGTCGGCCAGCGGCGGGGTGTTCGATCCCTATGCCAGCGACGATAACTTCCTGCTCGCCGCCTATATTTTCGAGGATGTCGGCGTCACAGCCTACAAGGGTGCGGCGCCGCTGCTCAGCGATATCGACAATATCGACGGGGCGGCCGGCATCCTCGCGGCGGAGGGCTTCCATGCCGGGATCATCCGCGGCGCGCTTTATCGCCGCGGGGTGGAAATCCCCGCCTTGTGGACCGACACCGACAAGATTTCCGCGCTGCGCAATCAGGTCGACGGCAACGTCAATTCGCCCGGACCGCCCCAGCGTGTCGCCAATGACGATTCCGGTGTCTCGCCGGTGCAGACGCAATTCGGCCTCACCGCCAATTTCGTCCCCACCGACAGCAACGGGATCGTCTTCAGCCGCAACGCCGAACAGGTGCACAACATCGCGTACCTGACGCCCAATGCGGCGACATCGGGCGGCTTCTTCCCCAACGGGACCAACAATCCGAACCCGGCGCTGCGCCGCTCGGGCGCGAACTGAGGAGGCGGCGATGAGCGACAAGATGGAATTCCTCGACCTCATGGAGCGTGCCGAGACCCAGCGGCAGGCGCGGCGCAACTTCATCCGCCTGTGCGGCGGAGCAGCAGCGATGACCGGCGGCCTGTCACTGCTGGCGGCGTGCGATGACGACGATGACGATGGCCCCTTCCCACCCCCGCCCCCGCCCGGGCCCGGCCCCTCTCCTACCCCGCCGGCCTTGACCGATCAGGACGTCCTGAACTTCGCGCTGCAGCTCGAATATCTGGAGGGCAATTATTATTCCTATGCGGTCTCCGGACAGGGCATCCCCGCCGCGCTGCAGACCGGCACGGGCGCACAGGGCAATGTCGTGACAGGGACGGGTCCAGGCGCGGCACGCCAGGTGTCCTTCACCGATCCAGTGGTTCAGCAATATGCGCGCGAAATCGCCTTTGACGAGATCGGCCATATTACCTTGCTGCGCGGCGCCCTGGGCAGCGCAGCGACGGCGCAACCGGTCATCAACCTGTCGGGCAGCGCAACGGTAACGGTGGGCAATGCAACGCCGGTTGGCGCCTTCACCGCGGCGGCCCGGGCGGCGGGCGTGGTCGGGCCCAACGCCATCTTCGATCCCTTCGCCAATGACGAGAACTTCCTGATCGGGTCGTATCTCCTCACCGACGTCGGGGTCAGCGCCTATCGCGGCGCGGCGCGGCTCATCACCAACAAGACCTTCCTGGAGGCATCGGCCGGCATCCTCGCCACCGAATGCTACCATGACGGGGTGATCCGGGCGGAACTGTGGCGGCGCGGGCTGACCGTACCCGCCATCTACGATGCCGTCGCGCGGCTCTCCGCCGGGCGCGACGCGCTCGATGGCTCGTTCGATCTCGATCAGGACATCGGCAATGCAGCGGTCGCCAATCTGGTCCCGACCGATCCGGGCGGCCTCGTCCTCGGGCGAACCGGGCGGCAAGTGCTGAACGTCGTCTATCTCAACCCGGCGGCTACGCAGGGCGGCGGCTTCTTCCCCTCGGGTGTGAACGGGACAATCCGTGACAGCGGCGGCCCGTAAGCCTCGTCAGCCTTAGCCAGCGGCGGCCGCATCACCTCCCCCGTGATGCGGCCGCATTTGTTATGGAGCCTGCCGGTTCCGCGGCCGATCAATCCTGATCGGCGTCGCTTTCGTCTCGCTCAGCCACGTCGCCGCGCCGGCCCTTGAAGCCCTGCGCCACGACGAACCACTCCACCGATCCCTTGCGGCTCGACGGCGGCTTGGCGTGTTTCACCGTGGCAAAATTCTTCTTCAGCAGCGCAACCAGCGTCGAATCCGCACCCCCGGCGAAAACCTTGGCGACGAACGTCCCGCCCGGCTTCAGCACGCTGATCGCAAAGTCGCTCGCCGCCTCGACCAGCGCCATCGTGCGCAACGCATCGGTCTGCGGATGGCCGACGGTGTTCGCCGCCATGTCGGACAGCACGATGTCGGGTGCACCGCCCAGTTCGGCGATCAGCCGGTCGGGTGCTTCGTCCGCCATGAAGTCCATCTGCAGGATCGTCACGCCGTCCAGCGGGTCGACCGGCAACAGGTCGATGCCGACCACCGCCGCCCCCGGCAGCTTGCGCCGCACCACCTGGCTCCACCCGCCCGGCGCCATGCCCAGATCGACGATCCGCTTGCCGCCACGCAGGAAGCCGAAGCGCTCGTCCAGCTCGATCAGCTTGTACGCCGCCCGGCTGCGATACCCTTCGGCCTTGGCGCGCTTGACGTACGGATCGTTCAGCTGCCGCTCCAGCCAGCGCGTCGACTGCGCCGTGCGCCCACGCGCCGTCTTCACGCGCGTGCGAAGTCCGCCCCCACCCCTCATGCCGCAGACGCCATCAGGCGGCGAAGGATGCCCTCGCGAATGCCACGATCCGCCACGCCCAGCCGCTCGGCTGGCCACAGGTCCAGGATCGTCTCCAGGATGGCGCATCCTGCGACGACCAGATCGGCGCGTTCGCGGCCGATGCACGGCAGCTTCGCGCGCTCGGCGATCGGCAGATGCGCCAGCCGCTGGCTGATCGCACGCATCGACGCCGCCGGCGCGATCAGTCCATCGACCTGCGCACGGTCATACCGGTCCAGCCCCAGGTGGACGCTGGCCAGCGTCGTCACCGTCCCCGACGTGCCCAGCAGCCGCCGTGGCCCTTCGACCTTCGGCAGCCGCGCGGCAAAGGGCGCAAAGCTTTCGCGCACCAGGTTGCACATCCGCTCATAGGCGCTCGCCAGGCCCACCGCGCCATCACCGTCGCCGCCGCCAGCGCTCTCGGTCAGCGACACGACGCCCCAGGGGGCCGAATGCCAGTCGATCACCGTCGGCACGGTCGTGGAGGTATCGATCAGCACCAGTTCGGTCGATCCTCCGCCGATGTCGAACACCAGCGCCGGGGCATTGCCCGGTTCCAGCAGCACATGGCAGCCAAGCACGGCCAGCCGCGCCTCTTCCTCTGCCGATATCACGTCGAGATGAATGCCCGTTTCCCCATAAGCGCGCTCGATGAACGCCGGTCCGTTGGTGGCGCGCCGGCAGGCCTCGGTCGCAACCGACCGCGCCAGCGTGACGTTGCGCCGTTTCAGCTTGTCGGCGCAGATCCGAAGCGCGCCGATCGTCCGTTCGATTGCCGCGTCCGACAGTCGCCCGCTGGTCGCCAGCCCCTCGCCCAGCCGGACGATTCGCGAAAAGGCGTCCACCACCGCGAAACCATCGCCCTGCGGCCGGGCAATCAACAGCCTGCAATTGTTGGTGCCGAGATCCAGCGCGGCATAATGGCGCGCGAAATGCTGGCGAAAAGGGGCCGATTGGTGACCCTCCAGTGCCGAACGGGCGCGGCGATGATCGCGCCGGTACGGCAGGTCGGCGTGATGATGCGCCACGTGCCGTCGTCTTTCTTTTGTTCTTCCGTCGCGGGTTGGCCCGCCCGGTGCTTGGTAGCGAAGCTAGCGTGCACCGCCCCCCACTGCAACCCGCGCACGCAATCAGGTGCTTGACCTTGCGAAACAGCGGGATTAGAGGCGCCCTCCTGTCGCTGCTTCATCGCTGCGACGCGGCTGTTGCCCGATCCTCTAATGGTAAGAGAGCGGACTCTGACTCCGTCAATCAAGGTTCGAATCCTTGTCGGGCATCCACCTTTCTATCTTCGCCGGCGCACCAAAGGCCGCTGACGTTCCTGCTGGCAAGCCACCACGGCGCCCCCTGTTTTCCTGAATAGCGCGCGGGTTGCCCATGCTGATCCTGTCCTTGCTGCTCCAGGCAGCGGTTGCCACGCCCACGCCCGGCCTGCCGCCTCAGCCACCCGCAACCATGGTGGTGGAACCGGTCGGCATGCTGATCGCGACCTTCGACACCGATGGCGACGCCCGCGTTACCAAGGCGGAGCTTGAGGCCGGCGTTCGCCGCACCTTCGAGGCGATGGACACCGGTCGCACCGGCTCGCTTGGCTATATCGCCTTTGCCGATTGGGCGGAGCGGTATCTGGGCGATCGCAATGCCCTGCCCAGCCCGTTCGAGACTGATCGCAACGCCGACAACCGGATCACGCTGGATGAGCTTCAGGCAACGCTGGCCGGCTATTTCGCGCGTTTCGATCGCGATCGCGACGCGGTCGTGACTCGGGCCGAACTGCTCACCATCCGCGCCAACGCCACGCGCTCAACCCCCGATCTGCCGCCCGACGGCAAGAAGAAGAAGCGCTCCCGCCGATGACCGATCGTTTTGCCTTCACCATCGCCGCCACTGACGGTGCTGCCCGCACCGGCAGCATCGCCATGCACCGCGGCACCATCCGCACCCCCGCCTTCATGCCGGTCGGCACCGCCGCCACGGTGAAGGCGATGAAGCCGGCCGATGTCGAGGCGGCGGGCGCGGACATCATCCTGGGCAACACCTATCATCTCATGCTGCGCCCAGGCGCGGAGCGGGTCGCGCGGCTCGGCGGGCTTCACCGCTTCATGGGCTGGAACAAGCCGATCCTGACCGATTCGGGTGGCTATCAGGTGATGAGCCTGTCCGATCTCACCAAAAGGTCGGAAGAAGGCATCACCTTCAAATCGCACCTCGACGGTACCCGCCACCTGCTCAGCCCGGAACGCTCGATCGAGATCCAGCGGCTGCTCGGCTCCAACATCGTCATGGCATTCGACGAGCTGGTGCCGACCACGTCGACGCGCGAGGTGCAGGCCGCGGCAATGGAACGCTCGATGCGCTGGGCACGCCGCAGCCGCGACGCTTTCGACAGCGGCGGCGATCATGCCGCGCAGAACGCCATCTTCGGCATCCAGCAGGGCGCGCTCGACGAGGGGCTTCGCCGCACCTCCGCCGACGCGCTGATCGACATCGGCTTCGACGGCTATGCGATCGGCGGCCTCGCGGTCGGCGAGGGGCAGGAGGCGATGTTCGCCTGCCTCGATTTCGCCCCCGGCCAGCTACCCGCCGATCGCCCTCGCTACCTGATGGGCGTCGGCAAGCCCGACGATATCGTCGGCGCGGTGGAGCGCGGCATCGACATGTTCGATTGCGTGCTGCCGACCCGCTCGGGCCGCACCGGTCAGGCGTTCACCCGCTCGGGTCCGATCAACATCCGCAACGCGCGCTTCAACGAGGATCAGGGTCCGCTTGATCCCGAATGCGGCTGCCCGACCTGCGCCACCTGGAGCCGCGCCTACCTCCATCATCTGGTCCGCGCGGGCGAGATCCTCGGCGCCATGCTGATGACCGAGCACAATATCTTCTTCTACGAAACGCTGATGGCCGACCTGCGCTCTGCGATCGCCGAACAGAGGCTCAAAGCCTTTGCCGATGCGTTCCGGTCGCGGTACCAGCGCGGCAAAGGAGAGTAAGCGTGTCTGACGAACCCAACGAAATTCTCGCCGCCGCCGCTGCCGCCAAGCAGCATGAAACCGCCGCCAAGGATGCCAAGGCCGCGCGTCAAAAGCGTGGCTGGGATCTGGGCAAGATCGGGCTCGGCGTCGGCATCGGCTCCGCCGCCATCGCGGCCGCCGTCCTCTTCACCCGCAAGAAGGACTGACGCGACAACGGGCGTGCGCCGGTTCGGCCAGCGACACGCCCTCGCTTCTGTTTGCGCCGCCGCGACGGCGCCCCGGTCGACCGGCGATCATCCCCGCGGCACGCGGATCCGATCACCGCTCCCCCTCAGCCCGCCAGATCCTTGAACGCGGCATCCTTGTCCGTCCGGATCTCGCCCGGCAGGCCAAGCACCCGCTCGGCGATGATGTTCTTCAGGATCTCGTCGGTGCCGCCCGCGATGCGCAGGCCCGGCGCGTTCATCACCGCGCCTTGGAATAGCCCCTTCAGCGGCAGCAGCGCGGGATCGTTGATGATCCCATACTGATCCTCCGCCTCGACCGCGGCATTGCCCAGGTCCTGAAGCACGTTGGCGGCGATGATCTTGCCGATCGAGCTTTCCGGCCCCGGCGTCTGCCCGCGGCTCAGCGCGGTCATCGTGCGCATCCGGGTGTTCTTGAGCCCCTCGGACTGGACGTACCAGTCGGCCAGCCGCTGGCGGAACGCGCTGTCCTTGATCAGCGGGCCGTCCGCCGCGTCCAGATCCTTGGCCAGCGCCAGTATCTCCTTCGGGCTCGCTCCGCTCGCCCCGCCGACCGCGAGCCGCTCGTTCATCAGCGTGACCAGCGCGACCTTCCAGCCGTCGTCCACCGCACCCAGCCGCTGTGCGTCGGGAATGCGAACGTCGGTGAAATACACTTCGTTGAAGTTCGAGCCGCCCGACATCTGGTGGATCGGCCGAATTTCGACGCCCGGCGATTTCAGGTCGAGCCAGAACATCGTCAGGCCCTTGTGCTTGGGCACGTCCGGGTTGGTGCGCACCAGGACGATGCCATAGTCCGAATAATGCGCGCCGGACGTCCACACCTTCTGGCCGTTCACCACCCAATCGTCGCCGTCACGCACCGCGCGGGTACGGATCGCCGCCACGTCGGAGCCACCGGCGGGCTCGGAGAACAATTGCGACCAGATCTCCTCGCCGCGCAGCGCCGGCCCGACGAAGCGCTTCTTGGTGTCGGCATCGGCGAACGCCATCACCGTCGGCACGCACATGCCAAGGCCGATGGTGAAATAGCCGTACTGAACGGGGAACTTGGCCTCTTCCTGGCCAAAGATCACCGACTGGATCGGCGTGCCGCCGGCCCCGCCCCATTCCTTGGGCCAGGTGATCTGCGCATAGCCCGCCTCGGCCTTGCGCCGCTGCCATGCCTTGCCCGCCGCCATGTCGTCGGCGTGGTTCATCGCCTTGTGCTCGGCGACGTTCTTTTCCAGCCAGGCGCGCGCCTTGGCGCGATAGTCGGCTTCTTCCGGGGTATCGTTGAAGTCCATCTCGCTATCCTCTCACGCGCTCAGGCGGCGTTCTTCATTTCAAGCTGGCTCACCAGCCGCTCACGCCACGTCGCGGGCGCACCCGCCACGAGGCTGAGCTGCCGCGAGCGACGGTAATAAAGCTGCGGGTCCGCTTCCCAGGTGAAGCCGATACCGCCATGCGTCTGGATATTTTCCTTGGCGGCGAACCAGAACGCCTCGCTGGCCGCGACGCGCGCGGTCGCCGCCGCCAGCGGCAGCTCGCCCGCATCGGTATTGAGCGCCCAGGCGCCATAATAAGCGTTCGACCGCGCGATCTCGTTCTTCACATAGATGTCGGCCAGCTTGTGCTTGATCGCCTGATAGCCGGCGATCGCGCGCCCAAAGGCATGGCGCTCCAGCGCATAGGCCTTGGCCATCTCCAGGCACTTGTCCGAACCGCCGACCTGCTCGAACGCCAGCAGGATCGCCGCGCGGTCGAACACCGCCTGCATAGCCGCAATGCCGTCCTCGTCCCCCAGCCGCTCGGCCGGCGCGCCGGAGAAGGTCAGCTTCGCCGCCGATCGCGTCGGGTCCAGCGTCGTCAGTACCTCGGCCGATACGCCCTCGCCCTTCTCGACCAGGTACAGCCCGTCCTTCGCCAGCACCACAATCAGGTCAGCGACATCGCCATCGGTCACCGGGATCTTCTCGCCGGTCAGCTTGCCGCCCGACACGCTGGTCTTGATCGACCGCGCCGTCACCGGCCCCTTGCCCTCGGTCGTCGCAAAGGCGCCGATCACCTCGCCAGCGGCGATCTTCGGCAGCCACTTGGCCTTCTGCTCCTGCGAGCCGAACTTCATCAGCGCCTCGGCAACGAAATACACCGTGGAGGCGAACGGGATCGGCGCGCACGCACGGCCCAGCTCCTCGGCCAGCGCGCACAGCTCGACATGGCCAAGGCCAAGCCCGCCGAACTCCTCGGGGATCGCCGCGCCCAGCCACCCCTGCTCCGCGACGCCCTTCCACAGCGCCTCGTCATAGGCGCAGTCGTCATGGTCGAGCACGCCGCGCACCACCTTGGCGTCGCACTTCGCGGCGAGGAACTTGCGCGCCTCGTCCTTCAGCATCTTCTGGTCGTCGGAATAATCGAAGTTCATCTAAACTCTCCCCGCCCGCGCCGTTCGTGCTTCGGCCATGCCCAGCACGAACGGGAAGCTGCCATCCTGTTGGTTACTTCGGCTGCATCCGGATCGCGCCGTCCAGCCGCACGTCCTCACCGTTGAAATAGCCGTTGCGCAGCATCTCGACCGCCAGCGCGGCATATTCTTCCGCCATGCCCAGCCGCTTGGGGAACGGCACCATCGCCGACAGCGCCGCCTTCACCTGCGGCTTCGCGCGCGCCAGCAGCGGCGTGTCGAAAATGCCCGGCAGGATCGTGTTGCAGCGGATGCCCTCGGCCGACAGGTCGCGCGCGACGTTCAGCGTCATGCCGATCACGCCCGCCTTGGCGGAGGCATAGGCCACCTGCCCGATCTGCCCTTCCTCGCCCGCGACGCTGGCGGTGTTGACGATCGCCCCGCGATCCCCGTCCTCGGTCGGGTCCAGCGTCATCATCCCGGCAACCGATCCGACGATGCAGCGGAACGATCCGACCAGGTTCAATTCCAGCGTCTTCTGGAAATTCTCGATCGGATAAGGCACGATCGATCCGTCCTCCTTCGACCGCGCCACCGTCTTGTTCGGCCCACCGAAGCCGCCGCCGGCGCAATTCACCAGCGCACGCTCCTGGCCGTTCGCCGCGCGCGCCTTGGCAAAGCCGGCGTCCACCGATGCCTGGTCCATCACATCGACTTCGCAGAACACCGCGCCGATCTCCTCCGCGACGCCCGGGCCGATCTCGGTATTCTTGTCGAACAGCGCGACCTTCACGCCCTGCGCGCGCAGCGCCTTGGCGGTGGCCAGCCCCAGTCCCGAGGCCCCCCCGGTGATGACGGCAGCAATATCCGGTCCGAGCTTCACGCCCCTCTCCCCTAAACTCCTGGCGGCGGCCCCATTGGCCGTCCGCGATTGCAGGATAACTTTAGTTATGTAGAGTGCGCCGTCAACAAGCATCGCAACAAGCATGAGTGGGAGAGGCATCGTGGAATATGAGATGATCTCGGTCGAGCGCCGGGGCGAAGTCGACTGGGTGACGATGAACCGCCCGCACGTCCTGAACGCGCTCAACGATCGCCATGTCGAGGAACTGAACCATTATTTCGGCGCGCTCCACAAGGATCGCGACTGCCGCGTCGTCGTGCTGAAGGGCGCCGGCCGCGCCTATTGCGCCGGCCTCGATCTGCAGGAGGGCGGCCGTTCCGAATTCGACACGATCGACCGCCTCGCGCACCAGCGCTCGATCGCCGAGATCGTGATGAAGATGCGCTATTGCCCGCAACCGATCATCAGCCTCGTCCACGGCCCCGCGTGCGGCGGCGGCTTCGCCATGGCGCTCGCGTCGGACATCCGCATCGCCGGCGAATCCGTCCGCATGAACGCCGCCTTCATCCGCATCGGCCTTTCCGCCTGCGACATCGGCGTCAGCTACTTCCTCCCACGTCTGGTCGGCGCGAGCGTGGCGGCCGAATTCATGCTTACCGGCAATTTCATCACCGCCGATCGCGCGCTTGCCACTGGCCTCGTCAGCCGCGTCGTGCCCGATGATCAGATGGAGGAAGCCGCCGCGCCGCTGATCGAACAGATGCTCACCACCTCGCCGATGGGCCTCAGGCTCACCAAGGAGTGCCTGCGCATGTCGATTGACGCGCCCAGCCTCGAGGCAGCGGTGGCGATGGAGGACCGCAACCAGATCCTGTGCGCGACCTCCCCCGATTTCGGCGAAGGGATCAAGGCGTTCTTCGAGAAGCGCCGCCCGGATTATACCAAGAAGAAGGAGCAGGCTGCATGAGCGCCAATAACGAGCGGGGATTGGAAGGACGCGTTGCACTGGTAACCGGCGGGGGCCGCGGCATCGGGCGCGAGATCGCGCTGCGACTGGCGCGCGACGGCGCCGACGTCGCGGTGAACTACCGCCGCGACGCCGAGGCCGCCGAAGAAGTCGTGCGCGAGATCGAGGGCCTCGGCCGCCGCGCCAAGGCCTATGCCGGCTCGGTCGACCGTTTCGAGGATTGCGAGAAGCTGGTCGACGCGGTCGTCGCCGACTTCGGCGGGATCGACATTCTCGTCAACAACGCCGGCATCGCCAGCCGTGGGCAGAGCGTCGCCGATACCGACCCGGCCGAGTTCGAGCGTGTCATGCGCACCCACTGCTTCGCGCCGCACTACATGTCGAAGCTCGTCCTCCCCTCGATGCGTGAACGCGCCAAAGAAAAGGGTCGCGGCGACATCATCATGATTTCCAGCGTTGCGACGCTCTATCATGCCCCCAATGGTGCGCCCTATTCGATGGGCAAGGCCGCGGCCGAGGCGCTCGCGCTGGTGCTGTCGAAGGAGGAGCGCGGCAACAACATCCGCACCAACATCGTCGCCCCGGGCCTCACCGTCACTGACATGGGCGAACGGCTGGCGAAGGCGACCCGCGGCGTCGCGGACATCCACGATCTCGCCGCGCAATCGCCCTTCGGCCGCGTCTCCACCCCGGCGGATGTCGCCGCGGCGGTCGCCTATTTCGTCTCGGCCGATGGCGAATATGCCAACGGGCAGAAGATCAACCTCCACGGCGGCGGCTGATCGGACACGCCATGCCGGGCCCCGCCCGGCATGGCCGTCATTCGGCGCGCAGGCGCCGCTCTTCCTCATAGATATAGTCGCGCGTCACCGGCACGGAGAATCGCCCGCGCGTCAGCTGCACCTGGTAATTGCACAGGCCGCCATGCCGGAACGCCGCCGCCGCCCCGGCGAGGTAGAAGGTCCACATGCGGAAGAACTTCTCGTCGTACAGCGCGACGATCTCGTCCTTCGCCGTCACCGTGCGATCGTACCAATGGTCCAGCGTCCAGGAATAATGGACGCGCAGCACCTCGATATCGGTCGGGAACAGCCGCATCCCCTCGTAACCGCGAACGATCTCGCTCAGCGCCGGGTTGTAGCCGCCGGGGAAGATGTATTTCAGCGTGAACTGGTCGGTCACGCCCGGGCCGCCCAGCCGCCCGATCGTGTGCATCAGCATCACGCCATCCTCGGTCAGCAGCTCGCGGCACTTCCCGAAGAAGGCGCGATAATGTTTCACGCCGACATGCTCGAACATGCCGACCGACACGATCCGGTCGAACTGCCCGGTCACGTGGCGATAATCGATCAGCTCGAACCGCACCTTGTCGGCGACGCCCGCTTCCTCGGCGCGGCGGCGCGCGACCTTCAGCTGTTCCTCGGACAGCGTCACCCCCAGCACCTCTGCGCCGGTCTTCTGGTGCAGGTACAGCGCCATCCCGCCCCAGCCGCAGCCGATGTCGAGCACGCGCATCCCCGGCTTCAGCGCCAGCTTGGCGGCGATATGCGCCTTCTTGTCGGCCTGCGCCTGCTCCAGGCTGTTCGCCGGATCGGTGAAATAGGCACAGCTGTACTGCCGGTCGGCGTCGAGGAAGAGGTCGTAGAGGCGATCCGACAGGTCGTAATGATGCGCCACGTTGCGCTTGGACGCGCGCTCCATGTTGATCCGGCCGAAGCGATGCGCCGCCGCCGCGACGGCGCGGCGCAGCGGGCTCGCCGCCAGCGCCGACCGCCCGTCCTCCCACGGATCGTTGGAGGTCAGCAGCTCGACCAGCGCGCGAATGTCGCCCTGCTCGATCACCAGCCGGCCATCCATGAACGCCTCCGCCGCGCCCAGCCCGGGGTCGGACACGATCGAGCGGCCGACATTCTTGTCGGTGAAGCGGATCACCACATCGGGGAAGCCGGCTTCGGACGTGCCGAAGGTCTTGGTCGCGACATCGGGACGATGGAGGGTCAGGGTACCGCGTGTCACCGCGCGCGAGAGAAACAGATCGATCAGCGCCATGGGCCACCTGCTAGCCGCCTCGTCCGATCGTTACCAGTACGTACCTACCCGTCAGATCCCGGCATACCAGTCATAGTCGACATTATCCTCCCAATAGCCGCCCCTGCCCTTGCCGATCCCGGCCAGGCTGGCGACCGCGGTGGCACGCATCAGATATTTGGCGTGCTTGTAGCCCAGTTGCCGCTCGACCCTGAGGCGGCACGGCGCCCCGTTCATCACCGGTAGGAAGCGGTCGTTCAGCGCCCAGGCCAGGATCGTCTGCGGGTGAAACGCGTCCACCAGATCGATCGACTCATAATAAGGCGCCCCGCCATACATGTCGGCGCAGGTGAACACGATGTAGCGCGCGCCGTCGCGCATCCCCGCCGCCTTCAGCACATCGCCCAGCTTCGGCCCCTGCCATTTGGCAATCGCGCTCCACCCCTCGACGCAATCGTGCCGCGTGATCTGCGCGCGCTGCGGAAAGGCGGCAAGGTCGGTCAGCGCCAGCGACAGCGGCCGCGCTACCAGCCCGTCGACCTGCAGTCGCCAGTCGGCAAACCGGCCCTCGCGCAGCGCATCATATTCGGGCGTTCCAGGGTCACGTGTGCCGTTGGGCCGGAAGAAGGGCGATCTTTGCTCCGGCGTGAACTCGGGCGCCAATGCGTTGCGGTCGACCAGCGCGCGTTGCAGCCCGCGCTGCATATCCTCCCCCATGAACAGGATGCGGCGCGCGGCGGGATGCTCGAGCACCCTGTCGCACCCCGCCAGCATCGCCGCGCCGCCAGCCACGCCGCCGGCGATCAGGCCGCGTCGTCCGACGATCATGGCCGCAGCTCCTCGGGCACCCGCCACCAGCCGGTGATCATCGCGCGCACCTCGTTGACCGGCCCGGCAAGGATCACCAGCGCCAGATGGCCGACGATGAACACGCTCAGCCCCACCATGCACAGGAAATGGATCGACCGCGCCGATTGCCGCCCGCCGAACAGGTCGAGCATCCAGGGGAAGCCGGCGTTCATCATCGGCGACAGCGCAATCCCGCTAAAAATCACCAGCGGCAACAGCACGAACACGACCGTCACGTACGACAGCTTCTGGAAGATATTGTACGCGGTCGGATCGGCCGGATCATGGAAACGCAGCGCCAGATGCTCGCGCACGTCCGCGGCCAGGTTGTGCGGCGACAAGTCGCGCCGCCGCACCCGCAGGTCCCGGGCGAAATGCCGGTTCAGCAGGCTGACGATCATATAGGCCAGCAGGCCAAAGCCCAGCACCAGCGCAAAGAACAGATGCCAGCGCCGCGACAGCGCCAGATTGTAGTTCGCCGGGATCGTCAGCCAGGCGGGAAAGCGCGGCAGCTCCAGCCACGCCGCATCGAAGTTCGCGCCATAGCGCCCCCAGTACAATCGCGGATGCGCGTTGGAGATGCCCAGCCCCGATCCGATCAGCACGAAAATCGCAACCGCATTGATCCAATGCCACAATCGGGTGGCGAGACGGTGGCGGAAAACGGCGCGCATCGGCCGCAGGCTACCATCATTCCGCGCGGCGTCCATCCGTGGCCGATTGTCGCCGGAAGGCGGCCGCGCCGCCGCCGAAATCAGCCGTAGGCGCGCCAGAAAAAAACGATCGTCGTCGCGCCCGACAGCAGCAGCGTCCACCACCGGATCACCGCCGCGGGCAGCATCTTGCCGATCACCGCCCCAGCCCAGCCGCCGACCAGCGCCCCGATCAGCATCGGCACCGCGGATCCCCAGTGGATCATCCCAGCCGCGACAAAAACGATCGCCGCCGCGGCATTGGCCACCGCCAGCATCAGCGTGCGCGGCGCGAACATCGCCCGCGGGTCCATCCCGGCGAGCAGGCCATAGGTCGCTGTCATCATCAGCCCGACGCCGCCGCCGAAATAGCCGCCATAAATGCCCAGCAGCGCCTGCGCCGCGATCAGCGTGCGCCCGCCAATTGTCACTCGCTGCGCGAGCCACACGGACGCGCGCTTGCCGATCGCCAGCACGACAAAGGCGTAAAGCACCAGCCACGGCACGATCACGTCGAACGTGGTCGCCGGCGTCAGCACCAGCAACATGCTGCCGACCAGCCCCGCGACGAACGTCACCCAGCCAAGCACGCGCAGGTCGACGCCGCCCAGCGGCGTGCGCTCATGCCGGAACGACCAGCTGCTCATCGCCGCGCCCGGCAGGACAGCAAAATTGGAGGTCGAATTGGCGATGTTCGCCGGCAGCCCGATGGCAAGCAGCGCCGGCATGGTCGCGAACGATCCGCCGCCGGCGAGCGCATTCATGGCGCCGCCCAGGAATCCGGCACCGGTGACAAGGGCAATAATGGCAAGATCAGGCACGCGCGGCTCTTTGCCGCGCATGCCCTGCTTGTCGAGGGGCCGTGTTGCCGCGACGGACCGCGCGGCCCCCCGCGAATCAGATTCGGCTGGTACCCGTATAGGCGAACAGCAGGTCGGCATCCTCCGACGCATGGAGCAGCTCGGGACCCGTCACCATCACGCACTCGCCCGCGCGCCAGGCAACGCCGCCAACCACACCCTCGCCGCGGATCGGCACCAGCCACCCGCTCTTGCCCTCAGGAAGGTCGATCTCGCGCTTGCCGCCGCCCCAGCGTTCCAGCACGAACTTGGGCCCTTCGACCAGGATCGTTCGCCCCGGCGCAATCTCGCCCGGCCGCGGCGGCGCGACATAGGGCTGCAGGTCGGCGACCGCGATGCCGTCATCCAGATGCAATTCACGCGGTCGGCCATAATCGTACAGGCGATAGGTCGTGTCGGAATTCTGCTGCACCTCGATCAGCGTCAGTCCAGCGCCGATCGCGTGGACCACGCCGGAATGCGAGTAATAGAAGTCGCCCGCCTTCACCGGCTTCCAGTCGAGCTTGTCCTCGATCGACCCGTCCAGCGCGCTCTGGCGCAATTCGTCCGCGGTCATCGGCTGCTTTGGCCCGATCGCGATCGTCGAATCGGGCTCGGCATCCAGGATCAGCCAGCATTCGTCCTTGCCGCGCGGCAGGCCGCGCTTCTGCGCCTCCTCGTCCGACGGGTGATCCTGCACCGACAGCTTCTCGCTGGTGAACAGATATTTGATCAGCAATTCCGGCTCTTCGGGATGCGGCGACTGGAACCACACCTCACCGATCGGTTCCCCCCCGGGGGCCGGATCGGGAAATCCCGGGTACAGCCTATGCCGCCCCCACGGCTTCTCGACCCGCTTGGTGGCCAGCAAGGTTGCAGTCATATGAGGTCCCATAATGATAAGGCTTAGTCCTATCCGCCGAACGCCGCCGCCCTCAATGCGTTTCATTCACGACGTTTCAGCATTGTTCGCGTGCGCGGCCCTGCGCTAAAGGCCACAACGATGCGTAAACTCCCGTCCCGTCCGCTCGTCGCCCTGCTCCTTGCGGCGATGGCACTGCCGATCGCAGGTTGTGCGCGTAATCGCGCCGCCGGCGATCTCCCGTACGTCGCGCGCGACGTGGGCACCTTGTACACCGCGGCCCGGCAGAAGCTGGACCAGGGCCAGTACAAATTGGCGGCGGCGCTGTTCGACGAGGTGGAGCGCCAGCACCCTTATTCGGTCTGGGCCCGCCGGGCGCAGCTGATGGGCGCGTTCAGCAACTATCTGGCGAAAAATTATACGGAGGCGATCCAGGGCGCACAGCGCTTCCTGTCGGTCCACCCGGGCAATCGCGACGCTCCCTACGCTTATTACCTCATCGCGATCAGCTATTATGAGCAGATCAACGACGTCACGCGCGATCAGAAGATCACCGCGCAGGCACAGGATGCGCTGGGCGAGCTCACCCGCCGCTATCCCAACAGCCGCTATGCCGCGGACGCCCGGCTGAAAATGGATCTCGTGCGCGATCACCTCGCCGGCAAGGAAATGGAGATCGGCCGTTTCTACGAACGGCGTGGCCAGTGGCTGGCGGCAACGCTGCGCTTCCGCAAGGTGATCGACGATTATCAGACCACCACCCACACGCCGGAGGCGCTGATGCGCCTGACCGAGACCTATCTGGCGCTCGGCGTGCGCGAGGAGGCAAAGCGCGCCGCGGCGGTGCTCGGCGCCAACTATCCCGAAACCTGGTGGTACAAGCGCGCCTACGATCTGCTGGGCGAGAACCCGACCACGCCGATTCGTCCGCTCGCCCCGGGCGAGCAGATCATTCCCCAGGCGACCGTCCCCGCGCCCGAGGCGCCGATCCGCAAGGAGGTGGAGGTGCTGCCGGTCGAGGAAACGCCCACGCCGCGTGCCGAGGCGCCGGGCGCCCCGACGCCGGCAACCACCAGCGGCGGCGCCGGCGCGACGCCGGGTGGCAACGCCCCGTCCACCGCGACGCCGACCGGCGTGCAGCCGGGCACGCCCCCCGCTCCAGCGGACGTCCCGCCGCCGCAGGACCAGTGAGCGCAGCACCGCTGATGCACCGCCCGGCCGTTCGGGCGTTGGGCCCTTCATGCTGACGGCGCTCTCGATTCGCGATGTGGTCCTGATCGAGGCGCTTGACCTCGATTTCGGCCCCGGGCTTGGCGTGCTCACCGGTGAAACCGGCGCGGGCAAGTCGATCCTGCTCGACGCGCTCGGCCTGGCGCTCGGCGCACGCGGCGACAGCGGACTCGTGCGGCACGGCGCGGCGCAGGCCAGCGTCACCGCCACCTTCGATCCGCCCGCCGGCATCGCCGCGCTGCTCGACGACAACGGGCTTGAGGCGGAGGATAGCGAACCGCTGATCATCCGCCGGGTGGTGAAGGCGGACGGCGGCAGCCGCGGGTTCGTCAACAATCAGCCCGCCTCGGCTGCGCTCCTGCGCGAACTCGGCAGCCGGCTAGTCGAGATCCACGGCCAGCACGACGATCGCGGCCTGCTCAACCCGCGCGGCCACCGTGCGCTTCTCGATACCTTCGCGCGACTCGACACCGCAGGCGTCGCTGCCGCCTGGCACGACTGGCGCGCCGCCGAAGCGTCGCTGGCGTCGGCGCGGGACGAAATCGAGACTGCCGCCCGCGATCGCGAGTGGCTCGACCACGCCGTCACCGAACTCGATTCGCTCGCGCCCGAGCCCGGCGAGGAGGAAACGCTCGCCGAGCGCCGGCGCATCATGCAACGGTCGGAAAAGATCGCCGAGGATCTGAACGCGCTCGTCGACGCGCTCGACGGCTCGGACGGCGCACTGGCCAGGATGCGCCAGGCAGCGCGCATCCTCGACCGAATCGCCCCCGACCATCCGGCGCTGACCGAGGCGCTGGCCGCGCTCGACCGTGCGATGGTGGAAACGGGCAACGCCGGCGATCAGGTGAGCGAGGCCAGCCGCGCGCTGGCGTTCGACCCCCGCGACCTCGAACAGGACGAGGCGCGGCTGTTCGACCTGCGCGGCATGGCCCGCAAGCACCGCGTACAGCCCGATGATCTCGCCGCTTTGGCCGATGAATTGCGCGAGCGCCGCGACCGGCTCGAGGCGGGTGAGGAAGGCATCGCCGCACTGGAGCAGCGCGCGCGGGCGGCGCGCGACCTCTATCTCGCCGCCGCCGCGTCCCTGTCCACGGCACGCGCGGCCGCCGCCGAGCGGCTCGACGTCGCGGTCGCTGGCGAGCTTCCCCCGCTCAAGCTCGATGCCGCGCGTTTCCGCACCACCATCGCGCCGCTGCCCGAGGATCTCTGGGGCCCGGCCGGCCAGGATCGGGTCGAGTTCGAGATCGCGACCAATCCCGGCGCGCCCTTCGGCGCACTGATCAAGATCGCGTCCGGCGGCGAACTGTCACGCTTCATCCTCGCGCTGAAGGTCGCGCTCGCGGAAGAAGGCGGCGCGGCAACGATGATCTTTGACGAAATCGATCGCGGCGTCGGTGGCGCGGTCGCCTCGGCGATCGGGGAGCGGCTGCATCGCCTCGCCACGCAGGCGCAGCTGCTGGTGGTCACCCACTCGCCACAGGTCGCCGCCCGCGGTGCCGCGCATCTGCTGATCGCCAAGCGCAATGACGGCATCGTCACGCGCACCGGCGTGCGTCAGCTCGACAATTCGGAACGGCGCGAGGAAATCGCCCGGATGCTGTCCGGCGCGACGATCACCGACGAGGCCCGGGCGCAGGCCGACCGCCTCATCGAAACAGCCTGATCGGAAACGCCTAAGGTCGGCACCGGGGCTCATCACCCCGGCACCATTCTCGCTCGCTGCTCAGACCCGCATCGGCATCAGCACGTACAACGCCGGCGCCTTGTCATTCTCGCGGATCAGCGTCGGCGCCGCCGCATCGGCCAGGTGCACCTCGACCACGTCGCCATCGATCTGGCCCAGGATGTCCATCAGATACCGGCTGTTGAAGCCGATCTCGAACGGTGCGGCGACATATTCGCCGGGCACTTCCTCGGCTGCGGTGCCATTCTCCGGGCTCGTCACCGACAGCGTGATCTTGTCGCGATCCAGCGCCATCTTCACCGCGCGGGTCTTCTCGGTGGCGATGGTCGACACGCGATCCACGCCCTCCATGAACGCCGACGGGTCGAGCTTCAGGATCTTGTCGTTGCCGGTCGGGATGACGCGGCTGTAATCCGGGAAGGTACCATCGATCAGCTTGGACGTCAGGATCGCCTGACCCAGGTCGAACCGGATCTTGGTGCCGCTCAGCGACACGCCGACCGAACCGTCCACCTCATCGAGCAGCTTGCGCAACTCCGCCACGCACTTCCGCGGCACGATCACATCCGGCATGTTCTCCGCGCCTTCGGGCCGCGGCAACGTGACGCGCGCCAGGCGATGGCCATCGGTCGCGGCAGCCTTCAGCACCGGCTGCGATCCGCCATCCTCCGACACGTGGAGGAAGATGCCGTTCAGATAATAACGCGTTTCCTCGGTCGAGATCGCAAATCGCGTCTTGTCGATGATCTGCTTCAGCGCCTCAGCCGGCATCTCGAACTGGGTCGGCAGCTCGCCCTCGGCGATCACCGGAAAATCGTCCCGCGGCAGCGTCGCGAGCGAGAATCGCGCCCGCCCGGCGACGATCGTCATCCGGCCGTCGGCGGCGCTCAGCGACACCTGCGCGCCCTCGGGCAGCTTGCGCGCAATGTCGAACAGCGTGTGCGCCGACACGGTGGTCGCGCCCGGCTGTTCCACGGATGCCGCGACACTCTCGTTGATCTGCAGGTCGAGGTCGGTCGCCATCAGGCGCAGCGCACCCTCGGCCGTCGCTTCGATCAGCACGTTGGACAGAATCGGAATGGTGTTGCGGCGTTCCACCACGGACTGGACATGGCTCAGCCCCTTCAGGAGCGTTGCGCGTTCGATCGTCGCCTTCATCACTTCATCCCCCGGCCCGCCGGATTCGACCAGGGGCAACTCGCCCGTTTCCTAGCCAAACAGAAAGGGCCGGAGCAAGCGCCCCGGCCCTCTTTTCGGTGGATTGTTCACATCCACCGCCTGTCGGGCGCGGCCAACGGCCGCGCCCGTCCGCATCAGAAGCGGAAGCCGAGGCCGGCCGCCACCTGGTGACGGTCGGTGTCAACGCCGAACGTGCCGGTCGTCGCGCCGTTCGGGTAACGCAGCTTCGCCTCGCCGTAGTTCGAGTAGCGATACTCGAGCTTGGCGTAGGTGTTCGGCGAGAGCGACTGCTCGACACCGGCACCCAGACGGAAACCGTCGAGGTTGAAGTTGCGGCCGGTCACCGTCGTGGTGTCGTCGCGGGTCAGGTCGAGGCGGGCGTTGGTGTAGCCGACCTTGCCGTAGATCAGCGTGGTCGGGGCGGCGATCACGCCGATACGGCCACCGATGTACAGGTCACGGCCAGCCTTCACGCGGCCATAGCCGAAATCGTTCGGGTTGCGCGGATCGTTGGTCACCTTGCCGGTCGAACCGGTGATTTCGGCCTCGGCGCCAACCACCAGGTTGTTGAACGCCACGTCATAGCCGATGTCGCCACCGTACAGGAAACCGTCGCTGCCCTGATCGCCACGGATCAGAGAATCCTGCGTGTCGCCGGGGCGCAGCGCGTCATAGCCCAGGATCACGCCGGCGCGCGGGCCGGTGAACGGGCCGGCGTCCTGCGCAGCAGCCGGAACAGCAACGGCAGCGGTGGTGGCGGCGAGCGTCGCCAGGATAAGCTTACGCATAAACAACTCCATTTGCGTTTCCGTCCCACAAGCGTGGGCGGGTGACGGTCAAATGATGAATTTCGCGGGCCGTTGCATGAACCTCAGATAAACAAGGATTTTCGTTGTTTTTGCGCCACAGGGGCTTGAACAACGATCCTGCCGACCTATCCGGACAAGCCATTTGTTTCGTTGGAACCTCGCTCGGACACGCGACGTCTTGACGACCGGTTTGACTGTTTTCGCGCGCGCCCGATCGGCAAAAATCGTTGCTTTCGCGTCCCGTCCGACCAAAAGCAGCGCCATGGCAATCGATCCCACCCAGCGGCGTGGCCGCGATTTCGTCGCCCGTCACGGCGAAACCGTCTTCAACGCCGCGCGCCGGCTGCAGGGGGATGCCCCGCACACCCCCCTCACCCGCGCCGGCTTCGCTCAGGCGGAGGAGATGGGCCGCGCGCTGCGTGCGCATCTCGGCGCCAGGCCGAAGCTGACCATGTGGGCCTCCTCGACGGGTCGCGCGCTGCAGACGCTGGCGATCATTGCCGAGCATCTCGAACTCGACTGGCACGATGCGCGCCACGACGACCGGCTGATCGAAATCGGCATGGGCGCATGGGGTGGCCGTTATTACGCCGATGTCGTCGATGAAGTCGGCCCGGTAATCGACGAACGTGGGCTGCTGCGCTGCGCCCCCGACGGCGAGCGCTATGAGGCGATTGCGACGCGGGTCGGCGGCTGGCTCGCCGATACCGCTGACGACGATGGCGATCGGCTGGTCATCATGCATGGAATCTCCAGCCGCGTGATGCGCGGGGTGATGACGGGTGCGCCGATCGATCCGTGCGGCGCGCCGGTGCTGCCCGGCCACCCACAGGGCACGGTGACGATGATCGAGCGCGGCCGCGAGACGGTGGTGCATCTGGGCACCGGCCACGCCCCGGCCTGATCCTGGCCGCGTGGTCCTGTGAGCATGATCCTCGTCGCCGCGCTCCTGCTCGCCGGGGAGCCGACGGCGATCGGCGTGTACGACGCGTGGGGCGCGTTTCGCACCGGGTCGCCGCCGCGCTGTTACGCGATCACCTCTCCCGTGCGCTCGGGCAGCGGCGCTTTCGCCAGCATCGCCGCGCGCTTCGGCACCAGCCGCCGCCCCGCGCTCTACGTCCGCCTGTCGCGCCCGCGCGATGCGGCAGCGCCGGTCACGCTGGCGATCGGTGAGCGGCGCTTCGTGCTGACCGGCAACGATCGCTCTGTGTGGTCGCCCGACGCCGCCACCGACCGCGCGATCGTCGCGGCGATGCGCGGCGCGCGCAGCATGAGCGTCTCGACGCTCAACCGCGCCGGCCGCCCCTTTGCCGACAGCTATGCGCTGGGCGGCGCCGCTACCGCCATCGACGCCGCGACGCTGGGCTGCGCCGGCTAGGCGCCGCTGTCCGGCGGCCGTGCTGGAAATTCCCCCTGTCCTGCGCTATATGCGCGCGATGCAGACAGTGTCGGCCGCGCCCATGCCCATCCCGGGGCACTTCGATCCCGTGCCCGTTGCCCGTGCGGTCACCCCGCGCGCCGATGGCCGCATTGACCTTGTCGGGCTGTCCAAGGACGAATTACGCGAAACGCTCGCCGCCGCCGGGCTTGAGCCGCGTCAGGCAAAGCTGCGCGCCAAGCAGATCTGGCACTGGATCTACAATCGCGGCGCGACCGATTTCTCGTCCATGACCGACATCGCCAAGGCGCAGCATCCGTGGCTCACCGAACGCTTCGTCATCGGCCGCCCGCAGGTGGTCGAGGCGCAGGTGTCGTCGGACGGCACGCGCAAGTGGCTGCTGCGTTCGGACGACGGCCAGGATTTCGAAATGGTCTTCATCCCCGATGCGGACCGCGGGACGCTGTGCGTGTCCAGCCAGGTCGGCTGCACGCTCAACTGCACCTTCTGCCACACCGGCACGATGAAGCTCGTGCGCAATCTTACCGCCGGCGAGATCGTCGGTCAGGTCATGCTGGCGCGCGATGGCCTTGGCGAATGGCCCAGCCAGCCGGAAGGCCGCATGCTCACCAACATCGTGATGATGGGCATGGGGGAGCCGCTCTACAATTTCGACAATGTGCGCGACGCGCTCTCGGTGGTGATGGACGGCGACGGCCTTGCCCTGTCTAAGCGTCGTATCACCCTTTCCACCTCGGGCGTCGTGCCGATGATGGCGCGCGCGGGGGCGGAGATTGGCGTCAACCTCGCCGTGTCGCTCCACGCCGTGACGAAACCGGTGCGTGACGAGATCGTGCCGCTCAACCGCAAATACGGCATCGAGGAACTGCTCCAGGCGTGCGCCGACTACCCCGGCGCCAACAATGCCCGCCGCATCACGTTCGAATATGTGATGCTGAAGGACAAGAACGATTCGGACGATGACGCGCGTGAACTGGTGCGCCTGCTGCGCCACTATCGCCTGCCGGCAAAGGTCAATCTGATCCCGTTCAATCCCTGGCCGGGCACCGCCTATGAATGTTCGACGCCGGAGCGGATTCGCGCCTTCTCGAACATCATCTTCGAAGCGGGCATTTCCGCGCCGGTGCGCACCCCGCGCGGCCGCGACATTGACGCCGCCTGCGGCCAGCTCAAGACCGCGGCCGAGCGCAAGAGCCGCGCCCAGCTGGATCGCGAAGCAGCGGCCGAAGCTGCCGCCGCCTGATCCCATCGGCACAAACGCCATGAAGGGGAGGGCATTGCCCTCCCCTTCTTGCGTTCAGTCGCGGCGGTCGCCGCGTGGGCTGAGCTGCCCCGGGGAGATGAAGCCGATCGGCTGGATCGATGCCGCGTCCTGCTTCAGCCGGGACGCGATCTGCTGGTAATCGCGCTCCATCTCGTCGGTAACGCTGGCGCGCGATTCGCCCAGCGCCGCCTCGAAGTCGCCCATGTAGACCTCGCGCGCACCCAGCGACCGGCGAAGCGCGATCAGGCCCGCCCGCCGCACCACGTCGCCAAGGTCAGCGCCGGTGAACCGCTCGGTCCGCCGCGCCACCACGTCGAGATCGACGTCATGCGCCAGCGGCATCTTGGCGGTCTGGATGCCAAGGATCCGCCGCCGCCCGGCCTCGTCCGGCACGCCGACATAGATCAGCTCGTCGAACCGCCCGGGCCGCAGCAGCGCCGGATCGACCAGATTGGGCCGGTTGGTCGCGCCGATCACCACCACCGACTGCAATTCTTCCAGCCCGTCCATCTCGGCGAGGATGGTGTTCACCACCCGCTCGGTCACTTGCGGCTCACCCAGCCCGCCGCCACGCGCGGGCACCAGGCTGTCGAGCTCGTCGATGAAGATCACCGTCGGCGCCACTTGCCGCGCGCGCTGGAACAGGCGGGCGATCTGCTGCTCGCTCTCGCCATACCATTTGCTCAAGAGGTCGCTCGATTTGGTGGCGATGAAATTCGCCTCCGCCTCGCGCGCCACCGCCTTCGCCAGCAGCGTCTTGCCGGTGCCCGGCGGGCCATAGAGCAGGAAGCCCTTGGCCGGCCGGATGCCGAGGCGCCGGAACGCATCCGGGTCCTTCAGCGGCAGCTCGACGCCTTCCTTCAGGCGCATCTGGGCATCGTCCAGCCCGCCGACATCGTCCCAGCGCACCGTGGGCGCCTGCACCATCACTTCGCGCATCGCGCTCGGCTGGACGCGCTTCAGCGCCTCCATGAAATCCTCGCGAGTCACCGCCAGCGTGTCGAGCACCTCGGGCGGGATGGTCCGCTCCTCCAGGTTCAGCCGCGGCATGATCCGGCGCACCGCCTCGATCGCGGCCTCGCGGGTCAGCGCGGCAAGGTCCGCACCGACGAAGCCGAAGGTCGTGCGCGCCAGCTCACCCAGGTCCACCTTGTCGCCCAGCGGCATGCCGCGGGTGTGGATGCCCAGAATCTCGCGCCGCCCGCGCTCGTCCGGCACGCCGACCACGATCTCGCGATCGAACCGCCCCGGCCGACGCAGCGCCTCGTCCAGCGCCTCGGGTCGGTTGGTGGCGGCAATGACGACCAGGTTCGCCCGCGCCTCCAGCCCGTCCATCAGCGTCAGCAACTGCGCGACAACGCGCTTCTCCGCCTCGCCCGATACCTGCCCGCGCTTGGGCGCGATCGAATCGATCTCGTCGATGAACACGATCGACGGCGCTGACTTGGACGCCTCCTCGAACACCTGCCGCAGCCGCCCCTCGCTCTCGCCATAGGCGGAGCCCATGATTTCGGGGCCGTTGATCAGGAAGAATTGCGCGTCGCTCTCGTTGGCGACGGCGCGCGCCAGCCGCGTCTTGCCGGTGCCGGGCGGGCCGTGCAGCAGCACGCCCTTGGGCGGATCGACGCCCAGCCGCTGGAACAGCTCCGGGTAACGCAGCGGCAGCTCCACCATCTCGCGCAGCTGGTCGATCGTCGCCGCCATGCCGCCGATATCGTCATAGGTGACGTCGGCACGCCGCGCCTCGTTCGGCTCCTCATATTCGGGCCGAAGCTCGACCTCGGTATTCTCGTCGATGTGGACGATGCCCTTGGGCGCCGCGGAGACGACGACCAGGCGGATCTCCTGCAGCGCATAGGCCGGCGCGTTGACGAACTGCTGCATGCCCGGCGGCATGTTCGCCACGCGCTGATGCCCTGCGGTCGCCACCACGTCGCCCTGCGCCAGCGGCCTGCCGATGAAGGTGCGCTTCAGCGCCACCGTCGATCCCTGCAGCCGCAAATTCTGCGCCGCCGGCGCGAACACCACCCGCGTCGCGGGGTTCGATTCGGCCTTGCGCACTTCCACGAAATCGCCCGAGCCGACGCCGGCATTGGCGCGCTGCAGGCCGTCGATCCGGACGATCGCCAGCCCCTCGTCCTCAGAATAGGGCCCAACCGCGCGCGCCGGAGTCGTTTTCTTGCCGACGATCTCGATCACATCGCCTTCCGTCAGGCCCAGCGATGCCATGAACGCACGCGGCAGGTGGGCGATGCCCCGGCCGCTGTCCTCCGGTCTCGAATTCGCGACCTGCAGCTTTTGCGCCTGTGTCTCGACGTCCGCCAATGCACTTCTCCTCCGGGCTAGGCGACGATAGATATGGAAGCGCGCCCGCGTTTTTAGAGGGGTGCCACCCGTGATCGTAACGCTTCGGGTCCGACGACGTGCCCGCGCGCGCGCGACAGGCACAAAAAAAGGGCCGGTCCGAAGACCAGCCCATGAAAGTTTTTAGGAGAGGATGCCTGAAAGGCCCGCCCTAATTGCCGTCGGGGTGTCTTTTGTGCAAGTGCGAAGAAACGAATGATGAATGCAAAACCTGCAATCGTCACTCGTGCCGCTTGTTCCGGCACCGGGCCGGTCTCATGATGGCCGGATATAGGGGAATGATCAGTCCATGCGCCGTTTGCCGCCGCTGACTGCGATCGAGGCCTTTGTGGCCGTGGCACGGCTGGGCTCGATCAAGGCCGCCGCGCAGGAACTGGCGCTGTCCAATCCTGCCTTGAGCCGCCGGATCCAGACGCTCGAACGCTTCCTTGGCCGCCCCCTGTTCGACCGGCGGCATCAGGCGATGGTGTTGAACGGCGATGGCGAACGGCTGCTGGCGCAGATCGCGCCGCTGCTCGATCAATTGTCCGACGCGGTCGAATCGATGACCAGCGCGGTCGACGTGCTGCGCCTGCGCCTCGGCGTCCTCCCGCTGTTCGCCTCGCAGCGCCTGTTCCCGCGGCTGGGCGAGTTGCGCAGCGCACACCCGGAAATCCATCTCGACATCGATACCGGCGCCCACGGCATCGCCCGGCTCGGCGAGGGGCTCGATGCGGTCATCGCGCTCGCCCGCGACATTGACCCCAGCCTCTATGCCCGCCGGCTCGACCGCAACAGCGTCTATGTCATCGGCAGCCGCACCTTGGTGGATCGCGCCGACCCGATCGTCCGGCCGCAGCAACTCGCGACGCTGACCGCGCTCGTCCATCGCGAGATGCCCGACACCTTCACCGCCTGGCGCCAGGCGGCGGGGCTCCACGATATCGAGCCGCTGGCGGTCGACCATTTCGATTCGGGCGCGCTGATGCTGGAGGCGGCGGCACAGGGGCTCGGCGTCGCCTTCATGCACGAAAGCCATTTTCAGGACGCGGCCGACCCGCGCCTCGTCCGGCTGTTCGATATCGAGGTGGTGAGCCCGTACAGCTATTGGTTCGTCTGCCGCCCGCGGGCGCTGCAGCTCAAACAGGTGCGGATCTTCCGCGACTGGCTCGTGACGACGCTCGCGGCCGAGAACGTCTGACTGTCAGCGGGTATCGGCAGAACACCGGACGGCGCGGGCGGATCTCTCCGCCCGCACCCCGGCGGAACGGTCACGCAGCCACCCGGCGGCGTGACCCGTCGCTTACTCGGCGCGTGCCTTGACGATCTTGCCCGGCTCGCGCGGCGGCTCGCCCTTGGGCAGTGCGTCGATCAGCTCCATGCCGTTCGTCACTTCGCCCCACACGGTGTACTGGCCGTCGAGGAAGCGCGCGTCGTCGAAGCAGATGAAGAACTGCGAATTGGCGCTGTTCGGATCGTTGGTCCGCGCCATCGAGCAGACGCCGCGCACGTGCGGCTCCTTCGAAAACTCCTGCTTCAGGTTCGGCTTGTCCGACCCGTGCATGCCGGTGCCCGTCGGATCACCGCCCTGCGCCATGAAGCCCGGGATCACGCGGTGGAACACGACGCCGTCGTAAAAGCCCTCGTTGGCCAGTTCGGCGATGCGCTTGACGTGCTCGGGCGCCAGATCCGGGCGCAGCTTGATCGTCACGTCGCCGCCATCCAGCGTCAGCGTCAGGGTGTTGTAGGTATCGGCCATCGCAAGCCTCCTTCGGGTTATCCGGAAAGCCGGCGCCCTACCCGTCGGCCCTCCCGAACGCAAACCCGCAGGCGGTTGGCACGCGACTTTCCGCCCGCTAGGAGCCGCACGGATCAACCCGCCGGAGGAGGCCAGCGATGAGCGAAACCGAACTCCGTCATGCCGATCGCGCGGGCGAGGATGAAGGCCAGCTCGACGCGGATGATCGGCTGAAGCCCGATTTTGTCGATGCGGTGCTCGATGCGGTCGAGCGCGGCGATACCGAGGAAGCGCAGCGCCTCGTCGAACCGCTCCACCCCGCCGACATTGCCGACCTGTTCGAGCTGACGCCGGAGGACCGCCGCGCCGCTCTGGCCTCGGCGGTCGCCGACCTGCTCGATGGCGACGTGTTCGCCGAGATGAACGATTACGTCCGCGAACAGCTGATCGACGCGCTCGACGCGCGGCAGGTCGCGGACATCGCGTCCGAACTCGACACCGATGACGCGGTCGCGATCATCGAGGATCTCGACGCCGACGACCAGCGCGAGGTGCTCCGCGCGATGGAGCCCGACGATCGCGCGGCGATCGAGGAGGCGCTGAGCTATCCGGAGGAATCCGCCGGCCGCCTGATGCAGCGCGAGCTGATCGCGGTGCCGGAACATTGGACGGTCGGCGACACGCTCGATTTCCTGCGCGGTGACGAGGAACTCACCACCGACTTCTGGGAAATCTTCGTCGTCGATCCGCAGCACAAGCCGGTCGGCACCTGCGCGCTGTCCTGGATCCTGCGCACGCCGCGCGCGATCGCCATCTCGGACGTCATGGCGCGCGAACAGACGCTGATCCCGGTCGACATGGATCAGGAAGAGGTCGCGCTCCGCTTCCAGAAATACGCGCTGATTTCCGCCGCGGTGGTCGACAATTCCGGCCGCCTGGTCGGCATGATCACCGTCGACGATATCGTCCACATCATTCAGGAAGAGGCCGGCGAGGACGCGCTCTTGCTCTCGGGCGCTGGCGAAGGCGACATCAACGAGCCGGTGTTCGACAGCTACAAGGCGCGCGTCCGCTGGCTGATCGCCAACCTGTTCACCGCGCTCCTCGCCTCGTTCATCATCTCCCGGTTTGAGGGTACGATCGAACGCATGGTCGCGCTCGCCACCTTGATGCCGATCGTCGCTGGCGTCGGCGGCAATGCCGGCACGCAGACGCTGGCCGTCACCGTGCGCGCCATGGCCACCAACCAGCTGACGCAATCCAACACCGCGCGCGCGATCGGCCGCGAGATCCGCGTCGCCCTGCTCAACGGCGCGACCATCGCGCTGGTAATCGGCACCGGCGTCGCGCTGATCTTCGCCAACGTCCTCTTGGGCGGCGTGATTGCCGCGGCGATGATGACCAACATCCTCGTCGCCGGGCTCGCCGGCGTCCTCGTGCCGGTGGTGCTGGAACGGCTGCGCGCCGATCCCGCGGTCGCCTCCTCGGTGTTCGTCACCATGACCACCGATTCGATCGGCTTCCTCGCCTTCCTCGGCCTCGCCAGCGCCTCTGGCCTGGTGGGCTGACACTCCCCACATGGCAGCCTCCCCTGCTGCCGGAGAGCCATGCCGCTTCACATCACGAAAGTCGCTTTCGGCCACACGGCCGTCGAGCATCTCGCCGATCGGCTGCGTGAGCGCGGCGAGGAAGGCCCGCTGTTCCTGACCACGCGCTATCTGCCCAAACGGCATGAGGAGATCGCCGGCCAGGGCTCACTGTTCTGGATCATCAAGCACCAGCTCGTCGCCCGTTCGCCGATCCTCGGCTTCGGCGAGGCGGAGGGCGGCCGCGTCGCGATCCACATCGATCCGGTGCTTCGCATGGTCGCCGCCCGGCCCAAGCGCGCGCACCAGGGCTGGCGCTATCTTGAGGATGCCGATGCGCCCGCCGACCTCGACGGCGACGGCAGCGGCATGGCGACCTTGCCCCCCGCCCTGCTCGGCAAGCTGGCGGAGCTTGGCCTCGTATAAGCGGGCGCGCCGATCAGATCAGCGCGCGCACCGTCTCCATGAACCGCACCAGGCTGATCGGCTTCGACACATAGGCTTCCGCCCCCGCCGCCCGGATCCGCTCCTCGTCGTCGCGCCCGGCATAGGCGGTGACCGCCATCACCGGGATACGCTGCAATTCCTCGTCCGCCTTCAACTCCAGGATCAGTTCATAGCCCGTCACATAGGGCATCTGGATGTCCATGATGATGAGGTCGGGCAGGCAGGCGCGCGCCTGCGCCACCGCCTCGCGTCCGTCGCGCACCGGCTCTGCCTCGAAATCATGCGCCCGCAACAGGTCGCAGAACAGCTTGAGGTTGAGTTCGTTGTCCTCGACAACGAGCACCTTCTTTGCCACGCGCGTTAGATCCCCCGATTGGTGAACGACAATAGGCAATGAAAATAGCCGATTCAAACGGAGAACCTGCCGACGCGCTCGCGCTGCAGGCGCTGGCCTGGACATTGTCCGATTCCGACCGCGCGGGACGCCTGCTGGCGCTGACCGGGCTTCACCCCCATGATCTGCGCGAACGCATTGGCGAGCCCTCCGTCCTCGCCGCCTGCCTCCTGTTTCTGGAGGCGCATGAACCCGATCTCATCGCCTGCGCGTCTGTGCTGGATTGCAAACCCGAGGCGCTGGTGCGCGCCCGCCACGAACTGGAGAGGCTATGACCCGACCGCTGCTGATTTCCGATTGCGACGAGGTGCTGATCCACATGGTGCGCCATTTCGGCGACTGGCTGGATGAGGCGCACGATATCGAATTCACGCCCTCGAGCTGGGAACTGGGACGCAACATGCGCCGGCGCAGCGGTGGCGACGCCCCCAGCCGGGAGGAGATGCGCGGCTTCCTCGATGGCTTCTTCCCGGCCGAGATGCACCGCCAGACGCTGGTCCCCCACGCGCGCGACGCGCTGGCGCGGATCGCCGAGGTTGCTGACATCGTCATCCTCACCAACCTGCAGGACAGCTGCCGCACCCACCGCATGGATCAGCTTGCCGCCTTCGGCATCGCGCACCGCGTGGAATGCAACCAGGGGCCAAAGGGCGGCCCGGTCGCCGCGCTCGTCGCAGAGCATGGCAATCCGGTAACGGTGTTCGTCGACGATCTGCCGATGCACCATGAATCGGTCGCCGAACATGCGCCGCAGGTCCATCGCCTGCACATGGTGGCCGAGCCTGCGCTTGCCCCCGGCGTGCCCGCCGCCCCGGCCGCGCACGCGCGGATCGATGCCTGGCCGGATGCGCTTCCCTGGATCATCGATCGTCTCGCCAGCGGTCAGCACGCGCCCACCCCGCTGCGCACCGCCGCCGCGCACGGTTGACCGCGAACGGCGGCTGGTGTTCTACCCCGGACCATGACTGACCGTATCGATCGCAAGCTCGAAGAGCTCGGGCTCACCCTCCCCACGGCGGCTGCGCCCGTCGCCACTTATGTCCCGACGGTCGAGGCCGGCGGCCTGCTCCATGTCTCGGGCCAGCTGCCGTTCCGCGATGGCAAGGTCGTGACCGGCCGCCTCGGCGACGATCTCGATGTCGCCGCCGGTTCGGACGCTGCCGTGCTTTGCGCGCTGATGGTCGTGGCGCAGGTCAAGGCCGCGCTCGGCGACCTGTCGCGCGTCGCGCGCATCGTGAAGCTCGGCGTGTTCGTGAACTCGGCCCCCGGCTTCGGCGATCAGCCCGAAGTCGCCAATGGCGCGTCGGACCTGATGGTCGCGCTGTTCGGCGATGCCGGCAAGCACGCCCGCGCCGCGGTCGGCGTCGCTGCCCTGCCGCGCAACGCTGCGGTCGAGATCGATGCCATCATCGAAGTGGCGCGCTGAACCTTCGCGCTACCCGGTCGTTCCGGCCAAGCCGTGCGCTTGCCTGACCAGATCTTTTCCGAATCGGCGCCAGCCGCGGCTTATCCCCGCGCGCTGGCGCGCTTCCTCCATCCTGTCTGCCCCCCGGACATGACGGGGACTGTGGCCGAATGAACCTCTCGGCCCGCATGATGCACGGCGTCGCCAGCATCTCGGCGGAACAGTGGGATGCCTGCGCCGGCACCGCCCATCCCTTCGTCAGCCACGCCTTCCTCTCCGCACTGGAGGATTCGGGCAGCGTCGGCGGTCGCACCGGGTGGCAGCCGGTACCCGTCGTCGTCGATGGCGCGGATGGCGCGCCGATCGCCGTCGCCCCCGCTTATGCAAAGGCGCACAGCCAGGGAGAATATGTCTTCGACCATGCCTGGGCCGATGCGTGGGAGCGCGCAGGCGGGCGCTATTATCCCAAGCTTCAGGTCGCCGCCCCCTTCACCCCCGTGCCCGGCCCCCGGCTGCTGTTGCGCGATCCCAGCGCCGCGCCGGCGCTGATTGCGGCGCTGGAGGCGGTGACCGATCAGCATGATCTGTCCTCCGCCCATGCCACCTTCGTCGCCCCCGATCAGATCGACGCCTTCGAGGCCGCCGGCTGGCTGATCCGCGAGGGCACGCAATTCCACTGGCGCAACCAGGGCTTCGCCAGTTTCGACGATTTCCTCGCCACCCTCGCCAGCCGAAAGCGCAAGGCGATCCGCAAGGAACGCGCCGCCGCCGTTGAGGGGCTGACGATCCGCCACCTCGTCGGCGATCAGATCGGCAAGCGCGAATGGGACGCCTTTTGGACCTTCTACCAGGATACCGGCAGCCGAAAGTGGGGCCGCCCGTATCTCACCCGCGCCTTCTTCCCGATGCTGGGCGAACGGATGGGCGATCGCGTGCTGCTGATCCTCGCAGAGCGTGACGGCCAGCCAATCGCCGGCGCGCTCAACCTGATCGGCGCCGACACGCTCTACGGCCGCTATTGGGGCTGTACGGAGGACGTGCCGTTCCTGCACTTCGAGCTGTGCTATTATCAGGCGATCGACATTGCGATCGAACGCGGGCTTTCGACGGTGGAGGCCGGCGCGCAGGGCGAGCACAAGCTGATGCGCGGCTATGCGCCCGTCCCCACCTGGTCGGCGCATTATTTCCCCAACCCCGGCTTCCGCCGCGCGGTGGCCGATTTCCTCGCCCGCGAACGCGTCGCGGTGGAGGCAGACCAGGAATTCCTCGGTCAGCTCACTCCCTTCCGCAAGGGCTGATCGCTACCGCACGCGCTCGCGGTCGGGCAGCGGCTGCAATCCCGGCCCGGTCGTCGGCACCACCTTGGGCGGGACGATCTTGGTGGACAGCTGGAACGATATGCCGATCACTGCGGCATGGTTCATGTTGGCGCGGCCGTTCACTGCCCGCTGTCGCTGGTTCAGATAACCAAGCTCCAGCGCCGCCGACTCCGAAATGGGCGTGCGCACCCCGGCGAAGGTCCACAGGTCGTCATATCCCTTGCGCGCGCCCCAGTCGGCGTCGGTCAGGTTCCAGTACAGTTCGACCGAGACGACGCCCACCGGCCCGCCGCTTTCCTTCTTGGTCAGCGGCGTCGCCAGCAGCAATTGCTGCGCCACGCGCAAATTCCAGTCCTTGCCGGTCGATCGCTGGCGCTGCTCGAAGCGCGTTTGCGCGCGGACGCCGACCCGCCCGATCGCCCCGATGCGATAGGATGCCTGTTGCAGGAACCGGTTCTCGTGCAGGTCCTGCGGCAGCCGCGCACCATCAATGAAGGCATAAAGATACCCCGCCGACAGGATCAGCGACTCGCTCTTTCGCCAGGAAATGATCGGCGGGATGACCGTGATCGGTGCGGTCGCGGCATTCTTGGTCGACCAGCGTGGCTGTATCTCACTGGTGATGAAAACATCGTCGGAAAGCGGCGCCGTCACCTGGATCCCGCCCCAGATCTGCCCGCCGTGGTTGGTCTCGGCCGCCACCGGTAGCGCAACCCCCATCGCACATGCAGCCACAGCTGCCGCCCAGCATCGGTTCAAAGGCCGGTCCTCCCCTCTCCTTCTTCAACACCTTGAGGATCGGAAAGGTGCCGCAGCGCGGCGCATTTTTTTGCGCTGCGGCTTTATGAGGGTTCAGGCGAGTGCTCGGGGCGTCACGAACGCGGTGGCGGCGGCAGCTCCGACTTGCGCTCGCGCATCCGCCGCTCCCGCAGCTCGAGGAACCATCTGGGGTACAGTTCCTCGTCGGCAATCTGCGGCGTCGGACGGTCGCGGTTCACCTTCAGCAGCGCGCTCGCCCCGGTCGGCGACCGCCAGACCCGATCGAGGTCGCTGGCATAGCGCGCATTGAACGGCGGCGTGCGGATCAGCCAGACGTAATCGAACGCCTCGCGCGGGAATCGCGCCATCGAAAAATCGATCGGCTTCCACCATTCGCGCGGGCACCAGCCCGGCGTCACGATCTCCGAGGGATCATGCGCGAACATGCCCGCCTTGCTGTATTTCGCGGTCAGCAGCTGGGCGCCCGGCATCGACCATTGGTCATTGGCATAGGCCAGCCGCCGGGTCAGCGCGATGGCCGGCAAATGCTCCAGCCGGCTCATCTTCCATTCGTTGCGGCAATTGGTGCCGACGAACGTCACGACCCGCGCGCCCTCCGGCAATTCGTCCAGCGCAGCAAGCTCGGTGTCGTAATCGCGATCGAACAGCCAGTAGCTGACCGTATTGCCCGCGATCCGCGCGACGAAGAAACTGGTCGCCAGCATCGCCAGGATACCGGCCTTGCGCGCGCTCATTCCCGGCAGCGGACGGATCGCGATCAATGTCACCGCCACCACGAACGGCGCCAGCCGCATGTCGGCATAGGCCGATCCGAACACGATCCGCGGCAGCAGCGCGTACACCGCCGCCAGGAACAGCGCCGACAGCACGAGGTTGCGCGAAAAGCCAAGCACCGGGTCCCGCACCGCGTAGAACAGCAGCAGCAGGTAAACCGCGGTCGAGGCGACGTCCCACAGCTCCCACCGATCGCGCAGCACCATCAGCAGCCAGGCGACTTTCGCCTGCCAGTTGAACCAGTCCGCCGTCTGGCCGGTGACATGGTCGCCCGACCGCCAGAAGATCATCAGCAGCATCGGCAGCGCCAGCGGCACGCAACCCAGCCCCGCGCGGATCCAGCTTTCCACCCAATGGCCCGATCCCGCATCCTTGCGGATATCGTGCTGGCGGATCATCTCGGCGGAAAATGCGAGCACGCCCAGCACGCCCCAGCCGAACGTATGGCACAGCCACAACAGGCAGGAGATCGGCACGAAGATGATCGCGCGCAGCCGCAACCGGCCGAGCCGCGCCAGCCGCAGCCACAGCGCGAACAGGCACAGCGCCAGCGCCATCGACAGCGAGAAATTCACGAAACCGAACTGGAACGGGTAGCAATAGGCCAGCGGCAGCGCGAACATCGCCGTCGGCGGGATCCGGCCATGCACTTCGCGCGCGATCCACAGCAAACCGGCCACCGTCAGCGCCGGGATCGTCATCACGATCAGCTTGACGCCCAGTTCCAGGCCGAAAACCTTGGCAAAGGGGACGACCAGCAGGTCGATCCCCAGGTTACCGATCAGCGACCATTGGAAATTATACCATTCGGCCAGCCACGGCGCCTGTTCCACCGGCGTCAGCTGAACGCGGTAGCGGCCCATATGCCCCGGCAGGTCGACCAGCGGCGGAATGTCCGGCCAGATCAGCGGCACGATCGAAATAAGCGTCGCGATCACGACAAACGTGCGCGTCTGCCACCAACGAAGGGGCGCCCCCATGTGATCCATCGCTTTGCCTTACGGGCGTCGGGCGACGGGGGGCAAGGGCCGAATGACCCGCCACGCCAGCGCCGGGGTGCCGGTCTCGACCGGCTCCAGCCAGTCGAACCGCTCGCCAGCTTGCAACCGCGCCCAGAAGCCTTCCGGAAAATCGCGGCGATAGATTTCCGTCTCGCTCAGCCCCGGGCAACCGGCGATATACGCTGCCCCGCTCGCCATCACGATCCCCCGCGCCTGTTCGGGCGACCCGGTGAAGGCGGTCAGTACCTGCTCCATCGGGCGCGGCGCGCGATGGTATCCGCCCGCGATCGCGTCATGATGGGTGGTCGCGATGATGTCCGGTCCAATGTCGATGGGGGCAAAGACAATGCCCGGCGGCAGCCGCCCGATCACGCGAACGTCGCCGACTTTTTCGCATGACGGGCGCTGCTGGCCGGACGCCGTCCCGGCGCGGCCGATATTCGCCGGGGACAGGCCGGATGTCGCCGCCGATCGGTCGTCCGCGGCCACTGCCTTCCCGGCCACCACGCCGATCGCCGCGACCTGTCCGGGGGACGCGACCAGCAACGCCCCCGCCGTCGCGACCAAGCGCTTGCCGGCCCCCGGCACCGCCCGCGCCCGCTTCAGCAGCGTCAGCAACAACGTCGCCGCCCCCGGGATGGCCAGCGCATTGGCCGTCGCCCCCGCGCGATTGACAAGCACCGCCACCAATGTCGCAAGAGCTAGAATAGCAAGCAAAAGCAACCACCTGACCCTGACGTCGCCCTTTGTCGAACGATAGCCGCGCCACGTGGCGAAAAGGCCCACCAGCGGCAGCCCGATCGTCATCGCCGCCCAGTGCGGCTTCTGCTCCCACAAGGGCCGCCCCTCGCTCACCCCAACATACCAGATGTCATGAACGATCGGCGGCAGGCTCGCGAACGGCCCCGCCAAACACCCCGGCGATACCACTACCAACACCCCCGCGGTCAGCACCCCCACCCCCAGCAATCCGCCGAGTCTAACGCCCGCCCGCCGGCGCTGAAACACCGTCGTCACGACGCTCGTCCCAACGGCCGCCGTACCCAGCATCGCCAGCCAACTAGGTGCAACCGCGTCGCAGGCCGGCGCGAAAAAGCTTGGCCCGCGTGTTGCCACGTGAAGCAGCAGCGCGCCGCCAAACAGGCTCCACACCAGCCCAAGCAAGAACCCGCGCCGCTCCGGCTGCCACACCCAGGCCAGCGCCGCGACGCCGGCAATCGCCGCCGCGATCGGCATTCCTTCCAACGAGATCGTCAGCAGCATCGCCAGCGCAATGCCGGCCACGGCGCCATCACGCACCCGCCCGCGCCTGATCAGCATCGCCACCGCGACCAGCGCCAGCACGATCTGCCAGCCATGGTGATCGATCCGCAGCGGCCGCAGCTGGTACACCAGCGGCGCCGACAGCGGCACCAGCAGCACGGCGTAGCGCGCCGCCTCCGCGCCCGAGAGCCGCCGGGTCATCGCCGCAACCAGTGCCATGACGGCCAGCAACGACAGCAAGGGCACGATCGCCATCGTCACGCGCGTCGCCGCATCCTCGCTCATGACGAGGCGCGTCGCCGCCAAAACAATCGCCAGCGGAAGGTCCACCAGCCGCGACCAATGCATCGGAAAGTCGCCGCCGTTCAGCCGATGCTGCGCCACATCCCACCAGCTTTGCCCTGCAAGCCAGTCGCGCACCTCCATCAGGCGCATCGCGTCATCGGGATCGGGAAAGCGCAGCGACATAATATCGCCGGCAGTGGCGAGCAGCAGAACGATGGCGGAGAGCAGCCACCCGATCAGGACAGGGCGGACGATCCCGCGGCCCCGTTTTCGCGCGCGGGAGGCGAGGATTTGTCCATCCGACGCACGCCCGCCCCCGACGAGGGCGCCCGTCACCGCGTCGCCTGCTGCCGGGTGGCCCACAAGGTCACGCCGCCTTCAGGCGTTCCGGCACCGCACGTACGCTGGCGAGCGCGGCGCGCTCCCCCTCGTTGCCGCTCTCATGGTATTCGGCGTCCTCGTTCACCGCCCAGATGTCATAGACCCGCGCGCCGGCTTCGATGTTTCGCACCGTCAGCATCGCGGTCATCATCGCGTGATCCTGATTGTTGTAGCGGTGCATCCCGTTGCGCCCGACACAATGCAGCGTCGGATAGCGTGTCTCGATCTCCTGGCGCAGCACCTCGACATTGGCGGCATAATCCTCGTCATAGACGGGATAGGCCTTCTCCTGCCGTACCACCGTTCCGCCGACCACCTGCTCCGCCTCGCATAGCCCAAGCTGCGCCATCTCCTTCGTCGCCAACGCAACGAGTTCGTCGTCACTTGCTGACCAGAGCCCGTCGCCCTCGAAGCAGAAATATTCCAGGCCGACGCAGGCGAGATCGGGATCGGGCACCATCTCCGGCGACCACGACCGGAAGTTCTGCACCCGCCCCACCTTCACCTTCGAATCGTGGATGTAGATCCAATTGTCCGGAAACAGGTCGGGCGAGCGGATCATCAGCGCGACCGTCAGGAAGTCGCGATACTTGAGGTTCGCCGCCTCCGGCAATGCAGCCGGCAGCGGATGGAGCCGGCTCGCCAGTTCGCGCATCGGCGCCGAGGAAATGACGTGCGCCGCCTTTATCGCGACCTGCGCACCCTCGCCGTCCGTGGCGGTCATCGTCCACTGTTGCGTGACGTCGTTGAACGCCAGCTGCTTCAGCTTGTGATCCATCAGCACATGGTTACCGTGCGCGACCACATGATCGCGCGCCGCTTCCCACATCATGCCCGGCCCGAGCCGCGGATAGCGGAAGCTTTCCAGCAACGTCTTCACCGCCATCCCGTCGTTTGGCCGCTTGTTGAGGCCAAGGCTCCGCTTCAGCCCGTCGGTCACCGCGCCCCACAGGCTTAGCCCCTTGATCCGCTGCGCCGCCCAATCGGCGCTCATCGCATCGCACGGCATGCCCCACACCTTCTCGGTGTAGGTTTTGAAGAAGATCGAATACAGCTTCCATCCGAAGGCGTTGACGGTCCAGTCCTCGAAGCTCTTCACGCTCCTGTTGGGCAGAAGCTTGGCCTTGGCGAAGCTCGCCATGCACAACGCCGATCGCCACACGCCAAGGTTCCACAGCGCCTCGAACGCGCGCAGCGGATAGCTGTAAAATCTGCCCTCGTAGTAGATACGGCTCATCCGCGGCCGCTCGATGAAATCGTCGGGCAGGATCTCATTCCAGAGGTCGACCACCTCCTTCGATCGCGAGAAGAAGCGGTGCCCGCCGATGTCGAAGCGGAAGCCCTCATGCTCGACGGTGCGGCTGATCCCGCCGACGTAGCGCGGGTCCTTCTCGATCACCGTGACGGAATAGCCCGCCTTTCCGAGCAGATAGGCCGCCGTCAGCCCCGCCGGTCCCGCGCCGATGATCGCCACGTCCACCGTGCCGACAGGATTCGCCATCTGATGCTGCCCCATAGCAATGCAGCATCGGCAATGAAGGACGATGATTGAGGCGTGGTTAATGCGCCGCCCGCGCGGCGCACCAGATCACCGGCTGGCGAGATGCTGCAGGGCGGGCGAATCGCGATCATAGACATCGGCGACATATTTCACGCCGCGTCCCGTCTCGGAGGGGCTGGCCGTGAAATACATCAGATACACCGGTACCGGCTCAGGCACGGGCACGTGCTGCTCGGGCTGGGAGCTGTCGGGCCTCAGCGGGCGATCGAACAGCCAGCGGCCCAGCCGCGGCGCATCCTCCAGCCGGACGCAACCGTTGGAGAAATGCCGGTCCGCCTTGGCGAACAAATTCTTCTGCGGCGTATCATGCAGGTAGATGCCGTGATCGTTGGGGAACATGAACTTGACCGACCCCATCGAATTGCCCCGCCCGGGCAGCTCGCGCACGCGCGGCTCCACGGTGCCGTCCACCACCCCCTGCCAGTCGATCGAGGAGGAGGGAATGACGGTGGCGTCATGGGTCCAGTCCGACAGCGCCTCATAGCCCTGCCGCTCCAGCGAGGTACCCGCCAGCACCTTGGGCGCGATCCGCTTGCGCACCAGGTCGACCGGCACGTTCCAATAGGGGTTGAGCGTCGCATAGCGCACCAGCCCCGCCATCATCGGTGTCTGCGTCTCGGGCGTGCCGGCAACGACTCGCATCGTGCCCTGCTCTGCCCCGCCGCCGTAATACCACAGCCGCGCCGCGGCCGCGTCGACCACGATATGCCGGCTATAGGCATCGGGCAGCAGCCGCGCCCGCTCCAGGTTCAGCCGCAATTGCGCGATCCGGTCCTCGCTCGCTCCGCCCTCGCCGTTCAACGCGGCGATCGTCTGTGCGCCCGCAATGCCATCGACCGGCAAGCCGCGCGACGCCTGGAAGCGGCGCACGCCGGCCCTCAGCTCCGCATCGTAAGTGTCGCCATCCGCCAGCCCCAGCCGCTGCCGCAGCAGCATCACGCGCTCGCCCGTCATCCCCGGCTTCAGCAACGGCCCGCCGGGCACGGTGACGTCGCTCCCCGGCACATCACGTTCATCGTCCGGCGCCGTCGCTGGTAATGCCGCGCGCAACTGCACGTACAGCGGGCTCATCCAGCCCATGTTGCGCACATAATCGGCCATCGACTTGGCCAGCGCCGCGCGCCGCAGCACCTCTTCCGGGCGCAGGCGCTTCGGCTTCAGCGTTTCCTCGAGATATTCGATATCGATCGTCGGCTCGCGCATGTCGCGAACCAGATTGCCGAGCGCGCCGCTCAATGCCACCTCAAGATAGGCGAGCGCGCGCGGATTGCCGTCCTGCCCCTCATCGATCAACCGGCGCAGTCGATCGGGCGAATAGCGATCGGGGTTGAGGCCATCCACGCGCACGCTTTCGATCACGCCGACCAGTGCCTCGGCCTGCGGGCCGGGCCGGTCATCGACGATCCACAGCGGCCAATAGCCGCGCGCGCGATAGAAATCCTTCAGCCGGCCGCCGACCTGGCCGCGAATTGCCTGGGCAACCGCGTTGGTCGCCTCACCGACGGGAACATTGTCCTGCGCGGCGGCGGCGCTGGGAAGCGCCGCCACCGGCAGGAGCAATGACAGGATAAGCGCCAGCCGGCTCGCGCGCCGCGCCGGCGCGCCCTCGCCGGCCGACAAGCTCAGCCTCGTTCGCCGCGCGGGGTGGGCGGCGGCGGGGGCGGCGGCGGGGGCGGGCACGGCGGCGCCTGGAACGCTACATAGACGCCGTCCGGCGTGTAATAGCCATCGACCAGGCCATCGCCGTTGCGATCAGCTGCGACCGTTCCGGCCAGTGCACCCGGGCCAAGCGGCGGCGCCGGAGCGACCACGTCCTGGCGGTTTTCGGCGCAGGCGGTGAGCACGGTGGCCCCCAGCAGCAATGCGCCAAATGTTGCACCCTTCATCGCAATCTCCCTCAGACTCGGGGCCTTGAGCCGCCCCAGGCGCGGAAAGAACGTCGATGGCGGCAGGATCGTTCCTGATCGACAACGATCATACGCGTTGTCCGCAGTGGCCGGCACGCCGGAGATGGCAGGAATCCTCCCCCGGCGTGCGATAGGCCGATTACAGGCGGTCGCGACGGCCGAGCAGGCGCAGGCGAAGCGCGTTCAGCTTGATGAAGCCTTCCGCGTCGCGCTGGTCATAGGCGCCCTGGTCGTCCTCGAACGTCACCACCTTCTCGCTGTAGAGCGAGTTGGGCGACTTGCGGCCGACCACGTTGACGCTGCCCTTGTACAGCTTCAGCCGCACCGTGCCGGACACCTTCTCCTGGCTATAATCGATCGCCGCCTGCAGCATCTCGCGCTCCGGCGCGAACCAGAAGCCGTTATACACCAGCTCAGCGTAGCGGATCGCCAGCTCGTCCTTCAGGTGCGCCGCGCCGCGATCCAGCGTCAGCTGCTCGATGCCGCGATGCGCCAGGTGATAGATGGTGCCGCCCGGCGTCTCGTACATGCCGCGGCTCTTCATGCCCACGAAGCGGTTCTCGACCAGGTCGAGCCGGCCGATGCCATGCTTGCGGCCAAGCTCGTTCAGCTTGGTCAGCAGCGTCGCGGGCGAACATGCCTCGCCGTTCAGCGCCACGCCGTCACCACGCTCGAAATCGACCGTGATATATTCCGGCGCGTCGGGCGCGTCCTCCGGGTTCACCGTGCGCGAATAGACGTAATCGGGCACTTCCTCCCACGGATCCTCCAGCACCTTACCTTCGGACGAGGTGTGCAGCAGGTTCGCGTCGGTCGAGAACGGCGCTTCGCCGCGCTTGTCCTTGGCGACCATGATCTGGTTCTGCTCGGCGAACTCGATCAGGCGGCTGCGGCTGGTGAGATCCCATTCACGCCACGGCGCGATCACCTTGATGTCGGGTGCAAGGGCATAATAGCCCAGCTCGAAACGGACCTGGTCGTTGCCCTTGCCGGTCGCGCCATGGCTCACGGCATCGGCGCCGACCATCTTGGCGATCTCGATCTGGCGCTTGGCGATCAGCGGCCGGGCGATGGAGGTGCCCAGCAGATACAGTCCCTCGTACGTCGCGTTGGCGCGCATCATCGGGAACACGTAATCCTTGACGAACTCCTCGCGCAGATCGTCGATGAAGATATGCTCGGGCTTCACGCCGGCCAGCTCCGCCTTGCGGCGCGCTGGTTCCAGCTCCTCGCCCTGGCCGAGGTCGGCGGTGAAGGTCACGACTTCGCAGTTATAGGTCTGCTGCAGCCACTTCAGGATGACGCTGGTGTCGAGGCCGCCGGAATAGGCGAGCACGACGCGCTTGATGGAGGAGTCGGTCATGGCGCGCGCGTCTATTCGCTCGCCGCCTTGACGGCAATCGCGTTTAGATCACCGGGTCGTCGAATGCCGCGACTTCCTGCTCATCGAGCTCCTGCAGCGCGAACCAGCAATAAGCGAACAGCGCGACGCAGCCGACCGCCGCGATCAGATACGGCAGCGAATGCCAAAGGCCGTACAGGCCGACGCCGATCGATGGCCCCAGCACGAAACTGGCGCCATTGACGCTCGTCACCTTGCCCGCGACCGATCCTTGCGCGGCGGGCCCGACGGCGAGGCTCGACCCGGCGGTGAAGCCCGGCCGGGTGAAGCCGAAGCCGAGGCTGGCGAGCGCATAGCCGGTGGCGATGCCGTACAGCGACGTGGCAAAGCCGGTCATCACCGTTCCCGCCGCAGCGAAGACGAGGCCGACCAGCACCAGCGCGCGCGGCGCCAGGTTCAGCGTCGGGATAATGCCCCATTGCGCCAGCAGTGCGGTGCCGGCACCCATCATCAACACGATGCCCGTCGGCTCCAGCGCCTGCGAGGGCGGCAGGTTCAGCCGGTCGATCACCAGGAACCCGATTGCCTGGCCCGTCATCGCCTGCGCATGGCCCATCACCAGCCCGGCGATCATCCAGCCACGGATCCGCCGATCGAAATAGCTGACCTTGACGCCGCCCTTGAGCGCCGTGGCGCCGCGCACGCTCGCCCCCGTGCCCTGCCCGCCGATCGACGGATAACCGGTCGTCCCGCCGTGGCCGCCCAGCGGCGTGGCGCGATCCTCCGGCAGCATCGTGCGCACGGTCAGGAACATCGCGATGCCGAACAGGGTGAACACGAACGCCGGCCCGGCCAGCCCGATCTCGATCTCCCCGATATGCCCCAGCAGCAGATAGGGCGCGATCGCTGGTCCCAGGATCGTGCCCAAGCCGAACGCGCTGGCGATCAGCGTCAGCGCGCGCGTGCGCTCCTCGCGCGTCGTCTCGCCCGCCACGATCGCCTGCACCGCGGGCGGCGCGGCCGATCCGAACGTGCCATAGATCAGGCGCGCCATGATGAAGAGCAGGAACGCCGCCGATCCGCTGATCCACCCGTTGATGCCCGCGGCCAGGAACAGCCCGCAGGTCGCGAGGCTCACGCAGAATCCGCCCATGCCCAGCAGGATCATCAGCCGTCGGCCATAACGGTCCGATCGATTGGCCCAGAACGGCGCCGCGATCACCCACAGAAGCGCCGATACCGAAAATGCCGCCGCGACCGCGCTGTCCGCCACACCCAGCGAGCGGCCCAATGCGGGGAGTACCGATTGCAGTGCCGTATTGCCCGCTGCGATGGTCAGCATCACCATGAACATCAGCGCAAACCGACGGTCGAACGCGCGTCGAATCCTCGGGCGCCTGGGGATGGCGCTCTGCTTGTGCCCCCGTTCCTCTACCATGACGCTCGATTAGGCGCTTGGGAGCGCCGCGCAACCCCGCTATGGCAACTGTCTAGGCCGTGCCGCGTTCGGCACAATTGACGACTTTTCCGGGGAGTTACTTTTCCTCCATGCCCAGCTCAACCAGTGCGGTGCGCCGCGCCCGAACCAGCAAGGCCGGCGTGCCGAAGCCGTGGCAGATGTTCTTCTCCGGCTTCCTGAAGCATCCGGTGATGGTGGGTTCGGTAATCCCGTCCTCCGCCAAGCTGATCGACAAGATGCTGGCGCCGGTCGACTGGGCGAATTGCAAGGTGTTCGTCGAATATGGTCCGGGCGTAGGCACCTTCTGCCGCCCGATCCTGGAGCGGATGGCGCCGGACGCGACGCTGATTGCGATCGACACCAATGCGGATTTCGTTCGCTATCTCGATCACACGATCGTCGATTCCCGCTTCGTGGCCGTCCACGGGTCCGCGGCCGACGTTGAGGCGATCGTGGCCGAAAATGGCCACGAACAGGCCGACTTTGTCCTGTCTGGGCTCCCCTTCTCGACGCTGCCGGCCGGGATCGGCCCGGCGATCGCGGAGGCGACGCACCGCGTCATCCGCCCCGGCGGCGCCTTCCTCGTCTATCAGTTCAGCCCGAAGGTGCGCGATTTCCTGTCGCCGCACTTCACGCGCATCGACCATGACATGGAATGGTGGAACGTCCCGCCGGCGCAGCTCTACTGGTGCTGGAAGGACTGATCGCGGCGAGGATCTGACCCGTCTGGGGGGAGCAGGCGCATCGCCGCTCCTCGCCCGCCGGGCCGCGTGACAAGTCGCGCCACCACAATGACTTGAGGCACGAAGCTCAGGCCCCGTGATACAGGAAGCCCCGCCGGTCGATCGACCTGCGGGGCTTTGTATATGGTGGGCGCGACAGGGATTGAACCTGTGACCCCACCCGTGTGAAGGGTGTGCTCTACCGCTGAGCTACGCGCCCGGAGAGCCTTTCAGCTCGAAACCGGAAGCGGGCCTTTAGGAGGCATCGCGCCGCCTGTCCAGCCCGCCATCATCAAATTAGTTCAACGAATCCTTCAGCACCTTGCCCGCCTTGAACTTCGGCTGGCTCGACGCCTTGATCGTCATCGGTTCGCCAGTCCGCGGATTGCGACCCGTCGACGCCTTGCGCTTGGTCACCGCGAAGGTGCCGAAGCCGACCAGGCGCACTTCATCGCCCTTCTTGAGCTGCGCAGTAATCGTGTCGAACACGGCCTCGACCGCGCGCGTGGCATCGCCCTTGGCGAGTCCCGACGCGGTCGCAACCGTCGCGATCAACTCCTGCTTATTCATGCACCGACCCCCGTTTGGCTTTGCGGATATTCGAAAAAATACGGATTCGGCCCGCGCGAGGCCGCTCGTTCCAGTAAGACGGCTGGCCCGTTCAGTGTCAAACGAAACCACGGCGGTCGCGATGAACCGCCGTGTCCCGTTTTCGCTGCCTTAAAGGAACTTAGTGGTGAAGCTCCCCCCCGGCCGGCGCGATCGGGGCCGGCGGCTGCGCCGCCAGCTCGTCCGCGTCAGTCCAGTCGATCGCTTCGAGCGGCTCGGTCAGTGCGAGGCGAAGCACCTCGTCGACATGCGTCACCGGTACGATCTTCAGGCCGTCCTTGATGTTCTGCGGGATGTCCGCGAGGTCCTTCTCATTCTCCTGCGGGATCAGCACCGTGGTGATGCCGCCGCGCAGCGCCGCGAGCAGCTTTTCCTTCAGGCCACCGATCGGCAGCACGCGGCCGCGCAGCGTGACCTCGCCGGTCATCGCCACTTCCTTCTTCACCGGCACGCCGGTCAACGTGGAAACGATGCAGGTGACGAGGCCGATACCGGCCGACGGGCCGTCCTTCGGCACCGCGCCTTCCGGCAAGTGGACGTGCACGTCCTTGCGGTGGAACAGGCTCGGCTTGATCCCGTAGGACGGCGCGCGCGCCTTGATGAAGCTCATCGCCGTCTCCGCCGATTCCTTCATCACATCGCCCAGCTTGCCGGTCAGCTTGATCGCGCCCTTGCCGGGCACCGTCACGCTTTCGATCGTCAGCAGTTCGCCGCCCACCTCGGTCCAGGCGAGGCCGGTCACGGCGCCGATCTGGTTCTCCTCCTCGGACAGGCCATGGCGATACTTCTGCACACCCGCGAACTCGTGGAGGTTCTCCGGCGTGATGGTGACGCTGGTCGCCTTGCCCTCAAGGATCTGGCGCAGCGCCTTGCGGGCGAGCTTGGCGATCTCGCGCTCCAGCGTGCGCACGCCGGCCTCACGAGTATAGCGTTGGATCAGCGCGCGCAGGCCCTCCTGGGTCAGCGTGAACTCGCCGTCCTTCAGGCCATGCGCCTCGATCTGCTTGGCGATCAGGTGACGCTCGGCGATCTCCACCTTCTCGTCCTCGGTGTAGCCTTCGAGGCGGATGATCTCCATGCGATCGAGCAGCGGCTGCGGCAGGTTCAGCGTGTTCGCCGTGCAGACGAACATCACGTCCGAAAGATCGATATCGATCTCCAAATAGTGATCATTGAACTTGCTGTTCTGCTCCGGATCCAGCACCTCGAGCAGCGCCGAGGCGGGATCGCCGCGGAAATCCTGGCCGAGCTTGTCGATCTCGTCGAGCAGGAACAAGGGGTTCGCCGCCCCTGCCTTGCGCAGGTTCGTCACGATCTTGCCCGGCAGCGAGCCGATGTACGTCCGGCGATGGCCACGGATCTCGGCCTCGTCGCGCACGCCGCCCAGCGACTGGCGGATGAACTCGCGGCCGGTCGCCTTGGCGATCGACTTGCCGAGGCTCGTCTTGCCCACGCCCGGCGGGCCGACGAGGCACAGGATCGGCCCCTTCAGCTTGTTGGTGCGCGCCTGGACCGCGAGATATTCGACGATCCGGTCCTTCACCTTCTCCAGCGCATAATGATCCTCGTCGAGGATCGCCTGCGCCGCGGCGATGTCCTTCTTCAGCTTCGACTTCTTGCCCCACGGCAGGCCGAGCAGCACGTCGAGATAGTTGCGCACGACGGTCGCCTCGGCGCTCATGGGCGCCATGGTCTTCAGCTTCTTCAGCTCGGCCGTGGCCTTGGTGCGCGCTTCCTTGGAAAGCTTCAGCGTCGCGATCTTCTGCGTCAGCTCGCCGATCTCGTCGCCTTCGCCTTCCTCGCCCTCGTTGCCGAGCTCGCGCTGGATCGCCTTCAGCTGCTCGTTGAGGTAATATTCGCGCTGCGTCTTCTCCATCTGGCGCTTGACGCGGCTTTTGATCTTCTTCTCGACCTGCAAGACGCCGAGCTCGCCTTCCATGAAGGCATAGACCATCTCCAGCCGGCGGGCAGGATCGGACTCGATCAGCAGCGACTGCTTGTCCGCAACCTTGATCGAGATGTTGCCAGCCACCGCATCGGCGAGGCGCGAGGCGTCTTCGATCTCGCCCAGCTGCGAGGCGGTTTCCGCGGGCAGCTTGCGGTTGAGCTTGGCGTAATTCTCGAACTGGTCGATCACGGACCGCATCAGCGCCGACACCTCGGTGCCCTCGGCCTCAACCTCCTCGATCGGAGTCACTTCGGTCGTCACATAGCTGCCAGCGTCGACGAGACCGCCGAGCCGGCCGCGCTGCTTGCCCTCGACGAGCACGCGCACCGTGCCATCAGGCAGCTTCAGCAGCTGAAGCACCGTCGCGGTGACGCCAATATCATAGAGGTCGTCCGCCTTGGGATCATCCTCGGCCGGATCAAGCTGCGCGACGAGGAAAATCTCCTTGTCCGCGGCCATCGCTGCCTCAAGCGCAGCGACCGACTTGTCGCGACCGACGAACAGCGGCACGATCATGTGCGGGAAAACGACAATGTCGCGCAGGGGCAGAAGAGGGTAGGTCTGGGTCATGCAAACTCCGGCGCCGCTTCGAACAGGCGGCGATTTGCAGTGTATATGGGGTGGCGCGCTTGTCCATCAATCGCCGCATGTCGCTTGCGGAGCCGATAACGTGCTGCAGCATTCTTATTCTGCATGATCTCGCTTCTTCTGCTGATCGCGGCGGCATCCTCGCTGCCGGACAAGGGCCAGCCACCACTGACCGCCCAAACCCGAATGTCCGGCGGACCGAGGCCGGCCGAGCAGACTGCGGTCCGCTTTGACCACGCCGACCTGTCGTTCGAAGTCGTGCCGCGGCAGCGCCGCATCCGGGGCGATGCGCTCCTGACCTTCACCGCGCGCGCGCCATTGGCACGGCTGGTGATCGATCTGGATCGCAATCTTCCCGTATCATCGATCGCGATCGACGGATCGCCCCTGTCGAAACGGGCGTGGAGCAATCCCGAGGGGCAGCTGGTCATTGCGCTGCCGAAACCGTTGGCCGCCGGCGAGAAGGTGCAGGCGCGGATCACCTATGGCGGCACGCCGCACGTCGCGCTGAACGCCCCCTGGGATGACGGTATCGTCTGGAGCAGCACGCCCGATGGTCGCCCCTGGGTCGCCACCACCACGCAGGGCTATGGCTGCGACCAATTATGGCCATGCCTCGACTTCCCTTCGGGCGAGCCGGCGCTGGTCGATCTCCACATCACCGTACCACCGGGGCTGAAGGCGCCGTCGAACGGGCGGTTGATCGGCGTCGATACGCTCAGCGACGGGCGGACGCGCTGGAACTGGCGCGCCCGGCAGCCGAATACCTATGCCATCGCGCTCGCCGTGGGACCGTTCGAGGAACTCACCGGCACGTACCGCAGCCGCTACGGCAACGAAATCCCGCTGTATTACTGGTACTTGCCCGGAAAGACCGAACAGGCGAAGGCGTTGTTCGCCGAATTTGCGCCGACCCTCGACTTCTTCGAACAAGTCATCGGCCCCTACCCTTTTGCCGATGAAAAGGTCGGCGTCGTCGAAACGCCGCACATGGGCATGGAGCACCAGACCATCAACGCCTATGGCAACAATTACGCCAAGGCACCGGAAGGCTTCGACTGGCTGTTTCACCATGAATTCGCGCATGAATGGTTCGGCAACCAAGTAACGGCGGGGAACTGGGATGATTATTGGCTGCATGAGGGCTTTGCCCAATATATGCAGCCATTATACGGTCTCTGGCGCGAGGGCGACGCGCGTTACCTCACCATGCTGGAGACACAGCGCAACCGGATCACCAATCGCGCGCCGATTGTCCGGGACAAGTTGCTGAGCGAGGAGGAGGTGTATGAGCCGTCCCTCGGGGGTGCCGGGACCGACATCTACTATAAGGGCGCGCTGACACTGCACACGCTGCGAGGGCTGATCGGTGACGACGCCTTTTATCGTGCGGTACGCCGGCTGGTCTACGGCCGTAAAGATCCTGCACCCGGCAACTTTCGGCCGCGGTTCGGCTCTACGCGAGAGTTCGAAGGGATCGTAAAGGAGGAAAGCGGCCAGGATCTCGGCTGGTTCTTCGATGCCTATCTTCGCCGCGCCGAACTGCCTGACCTGACCGTACGGCGTGACGGTGACACGTTGCGGCTGGACTGGCGCGAAGGCAGTCGCTTCCCGATGCCGATCGAGGTGAAGATCGGCGATCGCGTCGAACGGGTCGCGATGGCGGGTGGCAGGGGCACCTTGACCGTTCCCGCTGGTCAGCACGTCGTGATCGACCCGATGGCGCGGGTGCTGCGCCGTTCGTCAGCGGTGGAGCAATATCAGACGTGGCAGGCGCGCGCGCGCCAGTAGTGCTGGTCAGCCGAACAGCCGCCGCAGGCTTCGTTCCAGCATCACGAACTGCCACAAGGTCCGTCCATGCTCGGCCCGGCCGGAGCGATGCGCTTCGGCGAGATCCGCCAGCGCGGCAAGATCGAACCAGCCGGTATCCGCGAGGGTGCGCGACCGTGCGAGAGCCGCGGCTTCCCCGGCGAGCGGCCCACGGAACCAGGCGCTGACCGGCGTCACGAAGCCCATCTTGGGCCGGTACAGCACCTGCTTGGGCAAATAGCGCTCCATCGCCTTCTTCATCAGCCACTTGCCCTCGCCTCGCCGCAGACGAAGCGAGGCGGGGAGCGACGCGGCGAAGGAGACCAGCCGGTGATCGAGCAATGGTTCGCGCGCCTCCAGGCTGACGGCCATGCTGGTGCGATCCGTCTTGGCCAAGATATCCCCCGGCAGCCAGATCTTGATGTCGGCATATTGCGCCCGGTCGATCGCGTCGCGAGCGGGGGCCGCAGCCATGGCGGCGACGTAGCGATCCTCCGCCCGATGCCCGCCGAGCGCCCGACGCGCGGCATCGGTGAACAGCCGGCGTCGCAGCGCTGGATCGGTCACGCCGACGGCGCGTGCATATCCCTCCCCGCCGTCCATCGCGAGCGACAGCAACGTCGTCTTCGCGCGCAGCGGCCGCGGCGCCCAATCCGCCTTCGGATAAGCGGCGCCTACCGCTCCAAAGACGCGGCGGCGCCACTCAGCGGGAAGGATCGCGCGCACGCGTTCCTCCGCCGCCTGGAAACGATAGCGACGGTATCCGGCGAATATCTCGTCTGCGCCATCACCCGACAGCGCCACGGTCACCTTCTCCCGCGCCAAGGCACAGACCTGATAGGTGGCGAGCGCGGAAGCGTCAGCGAAGGGTTCATCAAAGGCGGCGACGATGCGGTCGATCAGACCGAAATCGTCGGACCGGACCACCCGCTCGCTATGATCGGTGCGAAAGCGATCCGCGACCAGCGCAGCATAGCCACGCTCGTCATGGCCTGCCTCGTCAAAGCCGATCGTACAGGTGCGCACCGCCTGTGGGGTCGCCTCCGCCATCAGGGCAACCACCGCCGAACTGTCCACCCCGCCCGACAGGAACGCACCCAATGGTACATCCGCGACGAGGCGCGACCGCACCGCGGTGCGCAGATGGTCGACCAGTTCCTCTTCCAGCGCGCGCACCGAGCCGCGCCGCCGATCGGCAAAGGATACGTCCCACCATTGAATGGGTGCGGGGACAGGCTTGCCGCGCTCCACCAACAGGTAGTGGCCGGCCGGAAGCTTACTCACCCCGGCGATGATGCAGGCGTCATCCGGCACATAGCCAAAGGCCATGAAGTCCTCGACCGCGCGCACGTCTGCGACGCGGCGCAGCAGCGGGTGCGCCAGCAACCCCTTCAGCTCGGAGGAGAAGGCCAGCGCGCCATCAGCAAGGCGGGCATAGTGAAGCGGCTTCACGCCCAGCCGGTCGCGCGCCATGAACAGACGCTGCGATCTCGAGTCGTGCAGCACGAAGGCGAACATCCCGTCGAGCCGGTCCAGCATCGCCGGACCCCAGGCGGACCATGCCGCCAGCAGCACTTCGGTGTCGCCCGCGGTCTGGAACGCCCACCCCTTCGCGCCAAGCTCCGCGCGCAATTCGCGATAATTGTAGATGCAGCCGTTGAAGAGCACCGACAGCGCGCCCGAAGGATCGTGCATCGGCTGCGGCGAGCCTTCGACGTCGATGATCGACAATCGCCGGTGACCAAAGCCGACGCCCGGCGCGGTCCACACCCCCTCCCCGTCGGGGCCGCGCGCGGCCATGGCGTCGATCATCGTGCGGATGCGCGCGGGATCGACCGGCTTGGGCGTCTCGGGATAATAGAGACCGGCGAGGCCGCACATCAGCGCATCACCGCAGCGGTTACCTCATCGAGCGGGCCAAGTGCCGCGCGGAAACGTGCCACGTCGGCTGCCGGATCGACATCGGGCGCCTTCACCGCGGACAGGTGAAGCGCGACCGCCCCCGGCTCACCACCGAGCAGACGGGCGCGCAGTGTGGCGAGTTTGACGATGGCGGGCTGGCTGGTCACGATTCCGCCGACCCGGTACCATGTGACCACGAGACGCTCCACCGGCTTCCCATCGCTTGCTGCCGCGGTGATCCGCATGGCCGAACCACCGTCGATGGGCGGCGGGTTTGCGATACGGACCCAGCGATCCCCTTCGCGCAGGACGCCGGTGCCATAGGAGATGATCTCCTTGCCCTCTTCCTGGTGGCCGAACACCGCAATTGCCACGTCGACGGCGCGCCCCTGAGCATCGACGTAGCGGCCGATCACCTGATGATCGGCAGAGGGATAGAAGGGTTGCCACGACGCCCGGGTGCTCAGCGGTGCACGCGTCCAGCCCGGCACCTCCGGCAGGTCGATCTCTCTCGGCAATGGTTGCGTACGCGCGCCAAGTGCGTCGGCCCATGCCGGAAAGATCGCGGTGGTGGCGATCACTAGAAGGGCGGCGACCGGCGCGGTAATGACCCTGGTCGAAGGCGCTGGGAGCGTGGCAGGATCAAAGGCGGGATCATCGGGCGCCCGGTCGAACCACCGCCAGCCGACCGCCATGACAACGGCCATGACAAGCGCGAAGAACAGCCAGCCGTACACAATGTGGTCAAATCCGGTGGCGGCTTGGAGCCCGACGAGTTGCGCGGCGTAGATCGTGCCGAACGCACGCACCCCGTTGGCGAGCACCGGCAGAACCAGCGACACCGCAAGGAATATAGCCCGGCGGCGGCGCGACCGGAAGCAAGTGTTCGCCACCAGCGCGGCGAAGGCGAGCATCGACAGCACGAACTTCGACCCGGAACATGCCTCTGCCACTTCAAAATAATAGGGGCCTGCATGGATCAGGACGCCGTCCGCCGCGGCCGGCACACCGGCCAGATGCAGGAGCGGCATGACGATCCGCACCGTCACCTGTTGCAGCGGCGGCTCAAGCCATTCGCCGAAGGGAATCGCGAAAAAAGCGTAAGCGAGAGGAAAGAGGAGCGCGCGGCCGACATGCGGCCCCAGAATGGTGACGACGGCACCCTCAAGCGTGATCAGAACGCCGAAATGACGCGCAGCCGCAACCCCGGCGGCCTCCCCCATCAGCCATCCCGCCCCGCCAGCCGCCACCAGCGCAAGGCCGGGCCACCAAGCGGCGGGGCGCACCACGGCAAGTTCCCGCCGCCGCGTCCAGACGAGCCACCCGACCACTGGCAGGATGAACAGGCAGTGACCGTAGGTCGTACTGGTCCACCACAGTGTCAGAAGGTCGGCAACGTCGCGGCGGAACAGCAGGAGGATCGCCGTCGACGCCAGCACAAGCAAAGAGAGGTGCACCCGCCACGCTGCGGCTACCGGGGCAGCGGGGCGAGAGAGCGCGAGCCTCATGCCGGCCCCAGACCGAGAAGCGTGTCGAGCGGCTTCAGCCGGGCATCCCAGCCGTAGCGGCCGATCACCTGCCGCCGCGCAGCTGTGCCGAGTTGGTCGGCCTGCTCAGGGCGGGCGAGTAGTTCGCGGATCGTGGCCGCATAATCCTCCGGCTGCACCGCGACACGAAGGGTGCCGGCATGATCGATGCCCTCTGCCGCGGCAGGGCTGGCGACCACCGGACGAGCCATCGCCATTGCCTCCAGCACCTTGTTCTGGATCCCGCGCGCGAGATGCAGCGGTGCAACGACGACGTCCGCAGCGGCCAGCCAGGAGCGAACGTCGGCGACCTCCCCCGTCACCGTGACGCGGGGGCCGGCCAATGCGCGAACCCGGGGCGTGGGCGCACGACCGACAATCGCGAAATGCGCATCGGGGAGCAGCGGCATGACCCGCTCGGCAAACCAGGCAACGGCGTCCACATTGGGGCGATAGTCCATCTGGCCCGTGAAGACGATCAACGGATGGGCTGCGGGCACCGGCGTGACCAGCGCCGGATCGTAGCGGAGCGTGTCGATGCCGTTTTCGACGGCCAGGCTTCCGGGAAGAAGCGCGGCCTCGGGTTCGCTGACGAACAGGCTGGCGGTAACGCGACCCGCAACCTGCCGCTCGAACGCGTGGAGCAGCCGTGCCTCGCGCTGCATCATCCACCGCATCGGTCCGTGTGCATCGGCGGCGTAGGCGGCGAACTTCGCGGAATCGAGATCGACGAAATCCATGATGACGCGCGGGAACTGCCCCGGCAGATATTGCGCCATCTGCCCCGAAAAGGCGTAGATCGCGTCGATCGACCGGCGGGCGAGCAGATCGTTCACCGCGGTCTTGATCCGGCAGTCGGCGAAGGCAGTCAGCGACACTGGGCGACCGGTGGCGAGTGCCTCGGCCGCGGCACGCACCTGCGACTTGGTCCGGCGCACCAGGATGCATTCGTCGACCCGCGCTCGGTGCTCTGGCGCAATGGCTCCGTCCTCCTCGACAAAGGCGACCAGATGCACCCGCGCCCGCGCTGCCAGATACGACAGGATGTTGAAGCTGCGGATGCGATCGCCGCGGTCAGGCGGGAACGGCGCACGATGCGCCAGGAACAGGATCTCCACCCTAGCCGAGCCCGCGGCTGATCCAGGGACCGACAAGTGTCGCCAGCGGAAGCGGCAGTTTCTTCCACCCGCGCACCATCAGGGCATATTTCGGGTTGAGGGGATTAACCTCTCGCGCGGGGCCGTCCGACCATCGCGCGTAGGTCAGCGGCACGCCCTCGAACCCCCAGTTCTTCTTGAACGCCGCGGGCCCGGTCCCCGTCTTGGACCGGCCAAAGTCGAAATGCGTGCAGCCACGCGCGCGGGCATGCGCCATCAGCGCGAAATACATCCGGTCATTGGCGCGCAGCGCACGCGCCGCCACGGTGCCGCCGCCCCAAAAGGGATAAGCCACGCCGTTGAAATACAGGCTGAGGACGCTCGCCACGGCGCGGCCCTGCCAGCGCACCGTCAGAATGTCACTGTCGAGACGCGCCAGCGCCTCGGTAAAGAGGCGGCGGGGAAACACAGGCGTGCCCAGGTTGCGAACCGATTCGGCGTATACCCGGTAATGTTCGCCAGCGAGTTCAGCGCCGCCGGTGACCACCTCAAGATCGCTGGTGAGCGACTTGCGCACCTCGGCGCGCTGCTTGCGGGGGATGGCGAGCAGTTCGGCGTCGTCATCCGCCGCGAGCGGTCGCGCAAAGCCGAGATAGCTGCTGCTGTCGCTCGACCAGCCGTCCGGCACCGGACCGCCGCGCAACTCCACGGAGGGACAGCCAAGCGCGCGGGCGGCGGCGGCGAGCGGCCGGGTGCCTTCGCCCAGCACGCCCCCGCCGACGGCGAAGCCAGCCGATACCAGCGCCTTGCCGAAGAGGGGGGACCGCATCTCGGTCAGCGGCAGCAGGCCGATAATTACTCCGTCGCGTTCGGCGATCAGGAAACGGCCACGCTGCCCGCAACCCACCTCCACCGCTTTCGTCCAGCCGGTCAGATGAAAGGGGGTGGCATCCGGGTGCGCGCGCACGAAGGCATCTATACGCTCATCCTCGCCGACGGCATCGCGAACGAGGACCCGGTCCGCGACGGCACCCAGCGCGCCGCTCACCAGCGCCGTTCCTGCACGGCCACGGCGTCGACACGGCCCCAGCGATGGCGTCCGAGCAGGCGGCGCAACTTGCCGGCCATGGCGCCGAGCCGGCTGTAGTGCCGCAGCCTGGAGCGAAGCGGGGCTCCAGCGACGCGCGGCTGGGCCGGATCGACCTCCCAGGGATGAAAGTAGAACATGCCCGCGTGGCCAGCCTGGTTGGACTGGCGTACCGCCGTGTCGGTCAACGCGGCCGGCAGCAGGCGGAAGAAGCCACCTCCGACGGCCATGCGCCGACGCGCCAGCTCGGCAGTGGAAACCGGCAGCTCGATCAACGATGCGTCGGCGAGGGGTCGCCACGGAAAACGTGGGCTCTCCCGCCAGCCATAATGGTCATGCGCCACAGGGGCCACGCTGGAGGAATAGGCATAGCCGTCCTCCGCCAGCACGGGATGCGCCCATGGCGTGCGCGTGTCGATGGAGAAGCTGGGCGCGCGATAGCCCGTCACGGCGACGCCGCCGGCATCCTCCAGCGCAATCCGTGCCCGCTGCAGATCGGCACGGAACTGATCCGCGGTCATGGTGAAAACCCGCTGATGATCCCAGCCGTGGCTAGCGACCTCATGCCCTTCCGCAACGATCCGCCGGATCAACGCCGGGTGACGATGCGCCACCCAGCCGAGCGTGAAGAATGTGGCCGTCACCCCTGCCTCGCCGAACAGGTCGAGGACGGCGCCGGTGTTCGCGACGACCCGGCTTTCGAGGCGGTCCCAGTCGTTCTTGTCGATGGTGCGTTCGAAGGCGCCGACCTGGAACCATTCCTCCACGTCGACCGACATTCCGTTGACGATGGTCATGTCATGCAGCCGCGCCGCGTACTGCCTCCAGGCTGCCGCGCGGGGCGGGCGTGTCGCTTTCCACCCAGTCGACCAGCAGCGTGAGGATGCGGCGCAGGGCGGCATCCTGCTCCTCCACCCGCGACTCCAGCGCGGCAATGCGCTGCCGCAGCTCGGCGTCGGTGTCGGCGCTAGGAGACACGGCCTCCAACGGCGCGGACCGGATCGGGTCGGGCACGGCGCGCACCGCCGGCGTCACCCGTGCAGCGCTCGGCAGGTCCTTGGCGGCGTCGGCGCGCACGGTGTTGACCAGCGCCGCATCGATCACCGTCGCGTCGGTGATCGCTGCGTGCAGCAGGACACGGCCCATCAACTGGTTCAACCGCCGCGGTACGCCGCCGGTCGCACGGTGCAAAACCTGGAACACGTTGTCGGCGAAATCGGGTGTGCCCTTCCACCCCGCAATGCGTAGCCGGTGGGCGACGTAATCGGCGACTTCCTCTGGCTCCATCGGGTCGAGATGATGGATGGCGATCACGCGCTGGCGCAGTTGCTCCAGCCGGTCGGATCCGTTCAGCCGCTCGCGGAACTCGGGCTGACCCAGAAGGAATATCTGCAGCAGCGCGCGGTTGCCGGCCTGGAAGTTGGACAGCATGCGAAGCTCTTCGAGCGCCGACACAGGAAGCGCCTGCGCCTCGTCGACGATCAGCAACGTGCGCCGGCCAGTCCGCGCGACTGCGTGAAGCCCGCGTTCGATCAGCGTCAGCAGCTCGGCCTTGGTTCGGCCTACGGGATCGATATCAAGCCCGCTCGCCACCACCCGCAACAGATCGTCCGCCTCGATCGCGGTCGACACGATGGTAATGACCGAAAGGTTCGCCGGATCAATCTGTTCGGTCACGTGGCCCACCAGCGTCGTCTTGCCGGCGCCGATGTCGCCCGTGATGACGATGAAGCCCTCACCCTGCGCAAGGCCATAGCCGAGATAGGCCATCGCCTTCTTGTGCGTGGCCGAATCGAACCAGTAACGCGGGTCCGGCGTCAGCTGGAACGGGCGTTCGGTCAGGCCGAAATGATCCTCGTACATACCAAGCTTCCTCAGAAGGTATAACGCGCGCCGAGCAGCGCCTGTGCCGACCATTGGCTATCGAAGCGTTCCTGGTCGAAGGTGTAAACGCCCAGCGACGCCACCGTGCCGATCCGGCCGAACTGGTGGCTGTAGGTGCCCGTGGCGCCCAGGTTGAACACGCCGTCCGCGCCCGGCAGCCCGCTTTCATAATAATTGGCGAACAGATTGGCATCGACCTGCGACACGCGGCTGAGCGCGCGTGACCAGAAAAGCTGCGCATAATAGCTTTCGTCGGTGATCCCGTAGGCGACGGTCCCCTCCGCAAGCTGCGGCACGTTGAGCCGGCGGTTGGCGTAGCCCGCGCCAAAGCCATATGCGGTTCGGCCACGACGGGTGGAGATCACGCCGTCGATGCCCCGCGCGCGATAGCTGGCGGTGGAGATCGACTGGAAGACGTCGTTGAGACATGCCCCTGCGCCGCCGACGGCGCCTCCGCCGGGGTTGCCGCCGAAGACACAGCCGTTGAACTGCTGACCGAACGGGTTGGCCGAGCCCTGAAAGACGGTGGGCAGATCGCGCAGGCCGTTGCGCAGCTGTCGCCCGAACGTACCGATGCCATCGTACAGCACGATCTGGAGCCCGCTGTCGCGCGCGATGTTCCAGTTGAGCGAGCCGAAATAGGTGTCGCCGCCATAGCGGTATCCAGCGTTGGCCTGAAGCTCGAGCCGGGGGCTGGGCCGCCAGATCACCCCGGCATCGTAGATGAGGCCGTCGGTGTTGTAGGCGATCCGCGCTGGTGAGCCCGGATCAGTCACGAAGCGTCCGTTGCGATCGATCACCGGATTGCCGCTCGCGTCGAGCAGCGCGTCGCGCTGGGTCGTTTCGATCTTTTCGTAGCCCGCGCCCGCCCGGAGCGCGACGGTGCGACTGACCGGCACCGTCACGTCGCCCCGCGCGAAATACCCCTCGTATGCCTGGTCGAGCTGGCCCGCCTCCTCGCGTTCATACGCGCCACTGACCGTCACGCCGACGGGCAATACGGTGCCCGCCGCAACGCCGGCCGACGCCTGCGCCACGACGTTGCGCGAATCATCGTAGTAATCGAGCCGCTGCTGCCCTGGTGCGACCCCAGTCGCACGCGGCGCTTCCACCTTCGTGTAGCCGGCAAAGGCGGATGCTGCGATCCGCACTGGCCCGGCCTGCGTCGTGACGCTGGGACCGGCGTAGAGCGAATAGACCTGGGTCAGATTGTCGGCCGGCCCGACAAATGTGCCTGGCGCCGCACCGCGAATGTCGCTGCGCGCCCGCGTCGCGATGGCACCGCCCTCGATGGAAAAGCCCGGGGCGACCCGCGCCGAGGCACGGGCGAGGCCGGTGTGCACGCTATCGTCGGCGTAGCGATCGTTCCACTGGATCCGCCGTTCGTAGCGGTAGCTGACCTGCCCCTCGACATTCCGGCCCGAGACGCCGGCATCGACCCCGACCGCAACCTGAGAATAGGTCAGCACTTCATCGTTGGTGAGATCCGCTGCAACGACCTGCGAAAGCTCAACATAAGGCTGCACATAGCGGGTACGCGCCTCAGCCGCGTTGGACGCGACCAGCGCCGCCAGAGCGACGCCGCCAGCCAAGTGATGCCGCACGCCCACCGGGTTACCCCTGATGACCATAATAGCTGCCGAAGCGGCCGCCGCCCGGCTCATAGGACCGCGAATTCAGCACCAGACTGATCTGTTCACAACCGTCGAGCAGCGCGACGGCCTCGCGCACATCCGCTTCCGTGGTCCGGTCGGCACGAACGACCAGCATCACCTGGCCGACCAGCAGGGCGAGGACGGAGGCTGGCGACGCGGCGAGCGCCGGCGGCGTATCGAATACGATGATGCGGCGAGGATCGTTGGCCAGCAGCTGATCGATCACGTCGCCGGTCCGCGCGCTGGCGAGCAGTTCCGTATCGGAATGGCTGCGCTTGCCGGCGGGCAACAGCGACAGTTGCGGCACGTCGGTGCGGACGACAAACGCCTCGGGATCGAGCGTTTCGTCCGCCAGGATGTCGAGCAAGCCGGTTGAATCATCGAGCCCGAGCGAGGCCATGATGTCGGGCTTCGCGAAGTCGCTGTCGACGAGCAGCACCTCGACATCGCGCTCGGCGGCGAGGCTGATCGCGAGATTGATCGCGCAGAAGGTCTTGCCGTCACCAGGCTTGCCGGACCCCACCAGGATCGTGCGGGACCGCTCGCCCAACGGCCCTTTCGCGATGGCGCGGGCGTTGAGCAGCAGCTGCCGCTTTACCAGCCGGAACTCCTCGGCCAGCGCGCCGATCGGTGCGCCCGGGACGAGCATGCCCTTCTCCGCCAGCATTGCCCGATCGATCCGCGCGATACCGTCGTCGTAGAGGATCGGCGCATCTTCTTCCTCGGCCCCAGCGCGAAGCTCGGGCGGAATGGCCATCAGCGTTGCGGCGGCCATCGGTGACAGCGCCTCGGCCCCCTCCGGCGCAGGCGGCGCAGCAGCGAGAAGGTCAAAGGTGAGGTCGAGCGGCTCGTCGTCAGCCGACGGTTGATCATGCGGCGCCGCCTCTGGCACGGTAGCGTCGACCGGGTCGTCCGCATCGGGGGGCAAAGCAACAGGATCGTCGGCGAGCAACCGGGTGGCGACCGGATCCTGCGCTGGCGCCTCCGGCGCCGACCCCGGCACCACGTCGCGGCGGCGGAGGTGAGCGCCAAAGTCGTAGACCTGCGCTGCACGCTCGATCAGCGACTCTTCGCGCTTTCTGGCGTTGGTCATGCCGCTAATCCCCGCTGGAGCATTTCGACGCCAAGCAGCGCCACGTAGCTGACACCCAGCGCACCGACGCCGCCAGCAAACAGCTTCAGGCGCTTGCGCCGCAGTTCGGCCTGCTGACGCGTCAGCATTTCGCCGATCGACCCGATCACCGGCATGCCTGACGCCTTCTCCAGCCGCTGCGCCGTCGGGAACGTCGCCTGCACCCGGGACATGGCGAACGCGCCGCCGATGCCGCCAAAGATGCCGGCGATCAGCACGCCCGTCAGCAGCAGCACCCGGTTGGGCGCGGACGGTGCGCGCGGTTGGGTCGGCGGATCGATGACCGAGAATTTGACCGCGTCTGTCTGGGTCTGCGCCTGGCTGCGCAGGTTCACCTGTTCGCGCTGTGCGAGCAGACGATCGTATTGATCCTTGAGGACCGTGTAATTGCGCTCGATCTCACCCTGTTGCGCGGCGACCTCGGGATCCTCCGTCAGCTTCGCGTTCAGCGTGTCGAGATCACCCTGCAATTGCTGGCGACGGATGCGCAGCGCAGCGACATTGGCCTGACGGTCCGCCATCATCGATTGCAGCGACACATAGGCGGGATTCGGGACCCCGCCGGCGGCGGCGGCGCCCGCCGGCTCGCTGCGCGCAGCGGCCTGTGCCTGGGCGAGTTGGGCCTTCAGTGCCACCACGTCCGGGTGATTATCGGTATAGCCACGGCCACGCGCGTCGGCGAGCTGGCCCTGAATCGCAGCGACCCGCGCGCGTGCAGGGCCAACACCCGGCGCACCGCCCCCGCCGCCCGCGATCGTTGCAGGCGTACCGGCGAGTTGCCCCTGCAACGCAGCGAGGCTGGTCGAGGCAGCGGCGAGATCGCCGTCCACCTGGCTCAACTGCGCGCGCGCCGCGCCGATGCGGTCGCTGACCGATCCGGTGCCCGGCAGCGAGCCGAGGTAGCGGTTCTGAAAATCGGCGCGCTTCGCCTCGGCATCCTGCAGCTTACCGCCGAGCGTTTCGAGCTGGCCGTCGAGGAACTGCAGCGTCTGGCTGCTCTGCTGGCGGTCGTCCGACAGGTTGGTTTCGACGAAGATGTCGATCAGCTTTTGGGTGATGCTGGTGGCGAGCTTCGGCGACGCTGCGGTCGAGACGATCTCGAAAAGATTGTCCTGCTGCGCGGTGATCTTGATCGCATTCTGCAGCCCGGCAGCACGATCCGCGATGTCGCGATCGGACGAGACCGTCTTCGCCAGGTCGGTGCCGCGCACGACCTTCTGCAGGTTGACCGACGAGGTCAGCGTCTGGCGCACGGTGTCGATGTCGCGCTGCTGGTCGCCCATCGCCGAAGGGTCAGCGCCGGCGGGCAGGATGGAGCGCATCTGAACGAAGACGCGCGCCCGGCTTTCATACCGGCTCGGGATCTGGCTGACGGCGAGCCAGCCCAGGATGCAGATGCCCCAGGCGATCGCGAGCGCCAGCCAGCGCCGCGTCCAGATCGCATGGGCCGCGATCCTGATCTCTTCGTAAAGGCCGGTCACGCGATCGTCCTTTTAGAACATGCTCTCGGGGATGATGATCACATCGCCCGGTTCGAGCCTGACGTTGGCGGACGAATCGCCGTTCTTCAGCAGCCGGTTGATGCTGAGCTTGTATTCCTTCTGCTTGCCGGTCGCGCGATCGTAGCGGATCAGCCGCGCGCGGTTTCCGGCGGCATATTCGTTCAGCCCCCCGACGGCGATCATCGCGTCGAGCAGCGTCATGTTGGCGCGATAGGGTAGCGCGGCCGGCTTTTCGGTCGCACCGACGATGCGGACCTGCTGGCTATACGTTCCCGAAAAACTGTCGACGATGACGCTGACGATCGGGTCCTGGATATATTCGGCGAGCGCCAGCTTCATGTCGTCGGCGAGCATCGCCGGGGTCTTGCCAACCGCCGGCATGTCGTTGACCAGTGGCGTCGTGATGCGGCCGTCGGGGCGCACCTGAACCTTGGCCGACAGTTCCGGGTTGCGCCACACGAAGATCTGGAGCGAATCGAGCGGGCCGATGACATATTCCTCGCCCGGTTGCTCCTTGCTGGCGACAAAGGCGGCCGGCGGCAGTTCGGGTCGGGCGCCGCCATTCGTCGCGCAGCCCGCCAGCATGGTGGCGGCCAGCAAGACCGGTGACAGCAAACTCAACCCACGCGAAACACGCATCGAAAAACCTCCGTCGGGCGCACACAACCGGCACGGAAAACATGGTTCCCGACCAGCATCGCTCACGGTCAACTATGTAAGTAAGAGGTGAAGATAGCGTTTAGGGGCGCTGGACGACACACTCTACCGCCGGGGGGTGTCCCAGAAAGAGACCGGGGCTCGCCGTCGCGCCATAGGCACCAGCGATAAAGATCGCAATCGTGTCGCCGACATCGGCACGCGGCAGGGCGACCTTGTCGGCGAGCCGATCGAGCGGGGTGCACAGGCAGCCGACCACCGACACCTCCTCGTCGCCCGCCTCGGCCATGCGGTGCGTCACAGCGACTGGATAGTTGCGCCGGACGACGGTGCCGAAATTGCCGCTGGCGGCGAGCTGGTGGTGAAGCCCGCCATCAACCACCAGGAAGGTTTCGCCGCGGCTTTCCTTCCGGTCGATGACTCGGGTGAGATACACGCCGCTTTCGCCGACCAGCCAACGGCCCAGTTCGATGGCAAAGGTCGATGAGAGCCGGGTGCGACTTAGGGCGTCACCAAGCGCCGCGCCGATCGCTGCCAGATCGATCGGCGTGTCGCCGGCAAAATGCGGGATACCGAAACCGCCGCCGAGATTGACCAGGGGCGGCATATGCCCCGCCTCGTCGCTGAGACGTTCGGCGAGTGCGAGCGTCGCGGCCTGTGTCTCGATCAGCGCCTGGCTGTCGAGCGCCTGGCTGCCGGCGAAGATGTGAAAACCGCGCCAGGCACCCCCACCAGCGACGATCGCCCGCACGAGAGCGGCGGCCCGTTCCGCATCGACGCCGAAGGGTGATGGGCGCCCGCCCATCTTCATGCCGGACCCCTTGAGCTCCATGTCTGGATTGACGCGAACCGCGAGCCGCGGCGCGGTTCCAAGTCGCCCGCCGATCGCCAGCGCGCGCGCCGCCTCCCCTTCGGATTCCACGTTGAGCGTGGCGCCCGCAGTGATCGCAGCCTCCAGTTCCGCATCGCGCTTGCCCGGACCGGCAAAGCTGATTGCGCCGGCTGGCTTTACGCGCAGCGCCTTGTCGAGTTCGCCGGCCGACGCGACGTCCAGACCGTCGACCAGCGGCGCCACCGCCTGAAGCAGCGCCGGGTGCGGATTGGCCTTGATCGCATAATGAAGGTCGACAGCCGGGAAGGCCGTGCGAAAAGCGCGTACCCGGTCGGCCACGATCGCTGGATCATAGACAAAGAGCGGCGATCCGTGTTCGGCCACCCATGCCGATGCGGCGCGATCGCCGATCATCAGCTCACCGCGCTGAGCGGCAAATTCCGGGGGTAGCGGCCCGAACGGCTTGCTCATGCTTTTTCCTCACCGAGCGCAGCAGGCGCCTGCCGCGACAGCATCGCCGCGCGCAGCCCCGCACGGTCCAGCTTGCCATTGGCGTTGCGCGGCAGATCGTCGCGCCACTCGAACTGCGCCGGCTGCATGAAATTGGGCAGATCTCGCCGCAGTCGGTCGCGCAACGCGGCTTCGTTCGCCGGATCACCCCGCACGATGACCATGATCGTCTGGCCCAGGCGAGGATCGGGAACGCCGATCGCCACCGCCTCCAAAGCCTCGCCGCCGGCCACGATTGCTTCCTCCACCTCGCCCGGGCTGATCCGGTTGCCCGCCGACTTGATCATCTCGTCGTCGCGACCGACGAAGCGGAGCAATCCGTCCGGCCCGCGCAGCGCGGTGTCGCCCGACCAGACAGCGACGCCGCCACAGCGCGAAAAGCTCGGGGCCGCGCGGAAGCGTTGCGCGGTCCGTTCGGGATCGCGCCAATAACCCTGCGCTACCAACGGTCCAGCATGGACGAGCTCCCCCGCCTCTCCCGGACTGGCCTCGCCGCCGTCGGCGCGGACGATCATCACCTCGGCATGGGGGACGGCCGCACCGATCGCATCCGGATGAGCATCGACCAGCGACGGATCGAGGAAGGTCGATCGAAACGCCTCGGTCAGGCCATACATCGGGTACAGATCAGCCCGCGGAAAACGCGCGCGCAGGTTGCGGACGAGCCGGGGCGTCAGCGCGCCGCCGGAATTGGTCAGCCGTCGCAGCCTGGCCGCCGTTTCGGTTGGCCACTCCGCCTCCAGCAACTGAACCCACAGCGGCGGGACGCCGGCCAGCGTGGTGGCGCCGACACGCTCCACGCCCTTCACCACGTCGCGCGGCGTGAGATAATCGAGCGGTGCGACGGTGGCGCCGGCCGCCCAGGTGGAGAACAGCTGATTCTGGCCATAATCGAAGCTGAGCGGAAGGACGCCGAGGACCACGTCGTCTGCGGCGAGGCGCAGATAATGCGCCACGCTGTTCGCGCCGAGCCAAAGGTTCGCGTGGCTGAGCATCACGCCCTTCGGCCTGCCGGTGGAGCCGGACGTGTACAAAATGGCCGCAAGCAAGTCCGGATCGGCCGCGGACGGAGGCATGAGCGGCCCGTCTCCGGCCAGCAGGTGAACAGCGATGTCGAGCGTGTCCGCCGCGTCGAGAGTCGCCGCCCGCGCAGGCTGGGTGAGCAGGAGCCGGGTACCGCTGTCGGCGAGGATGTGCGCCACCTGCGCCCGCTTGAGCAACGGGTTGATGGGCACGTGCACCAGACCGGCGCGGGGCGCGGCGAGCGGCATCAGACATGCCTCACGCGTTTTGGGCAGCCAGGTGGCGACTCGGTCGCCCGGCGCGAAGCCCTGTGCCGCCAGCCAGCCGGCGAGCCGCGCCACGCGATCCTCAAGCTCTGCGTAGCTCAGCGTGCCCGAACGATCGACCAGTGCGGGCGCGTCTGCTGCACCCGCGAGAACATGGTCGATCGGCTGCGGAACGGGGTCGATTGGCACCATATCGGCTGACCTTGCCCCGGAAAGTTGCGGAATTCATCCCCCCGGCTTAACGGCGGTGCAACAAAATTGAGGGGACGCAGGTGATTCCTGAAGGCAAGCCCGAAGTTGACGCCACGTTGCGCGCGATACTCAAGGACGTGCTTGGTCTGTCGAACGAACAGGTGGCTGGGTTCGACGATAGCACCCCGCTGTTCGGCGCGTTGCCGGAGCTCGATTCGATGGCGGTCGCCGGCGTGCTGACCGAGATCGAGGATCGGCTGGGCATCGTGATCGACGATGACGAGGTCGATGGCGAGATGCTGGAGACATTCGGCGCGTTGAGCACCTTCGCGTCCGCCAAGGCGCTGGTCTGAGCGAATGGCCGGGACGTCCGGCCTGACCATCAGACATTATGACTGGGCCGGTGGGCGTGAGGCGATGCTCCGCTTCGGACCGGATCGGGGACCGGTCGTGGTCGCCGCCCTGCCCTTTTACGAAGAAGCCAATCGGACGCGCGCCGCGCTGATCGATGTGCTTCGGCGACTGGCCGCACGGGGGATCGCCGCCGCCCTGCCCGACCTGCCGGGCACCAACGAAAGTCTGCTGCCGACAGGCGAGGCGACGCTGGCGAGGTGGCGCGATGCCTTTGCCGCTGCCTGCGCCAGCATGTCGGGGCCCGTGCACAGCATGGCGTGGCGGACCGGCGCGCTGGTCGACGGGACCGCGGAAGTGTCGAGCCGCTGGTATCTGGCGCCGCAGACCGGGGAAGCTGCCGAGCGCGAGCTGCGGCGCCTGCAACGGGCGGGCGGTGGCGAGGACGCTGGCGGCAATATCATCTCGGACGCGATGCTGGCGCAGCTGGCCGGGGCACAGCCGACGACCGAGGGCAGCGTCCGCGTGGTGCGGCTGGAAAGCGACCCCAGAGCCGCTGATCGCAAGCTTCCCGGCAGCGCCCTGTGGCGTGCGGCCGAGCCGGGCGTGGACCCGGCGCTACAGGCGCTGATCGCGGACGACGTGGCGCGCTGGATCAACGGGGATACCGCTTGAGCCGCCGGCTGCTGACCTTTCCTTGCGATGGCCACACGCTGGTCGGGACGCTGGATGGTCCACCGGAAGGGGGAGGCGGCGCGACCGGGTTGCTGATCGTCACTGGCGGGAACGAGATACGGGCTGGGGCGCATCGCGGCATGGCTGAGCTTGCCGCGCGGCTGGCGGCGGACGGCACGCCCGTCTTTCGCTACGATCGGCGGGGCGTCGGCGATTCGAGCGGGATCAACAGCGGCTTTCGCGGCGCGCGCGACGATCTGCTCGCTGCGGCGGCGACATTCCGTGCGGCGGCGCCGCAGGTCACGCGGCTGATCGGGTTCGGCAATTGCGATGGCGCGACCAGCCTGGCCTGTTGGGGCCGCGAGGCCGGGTGCGATGCATTGGTGCTTGCCAACCCCTGGGCGGTCAAGCCGAGCGACACGCTGCCGCCGCCGGCCGCGGTTCGCGCGCATTATGCGGCGCAGCTACGCGATCCTGCGGCATGGGCGCGGATTCTGCGCCGGGGCCTTTCGCTGCCCAAGCTGGTGCGCGGGTTGCGCAGCATCGCAGCATCGCCGCGTGATGATGGCGTGACTGGGCGGACCATCGCGTCGATTGCGCAATGGGGGCCGGATGCGACGATCGTGCTGGCGCGCGGCGACGGCACCGCCATCGCCTATGCCGATGCGGCGCGGCGCGCGGGGATTTCCCCGCGCACCGTCACCGTGGACACCGGATCGCACAGCTTCGCCCGTTCCGGCGATGCGGCCGCGTTGGAAGCGGCGATCCGGCAGGTCCTCAGCGCGCCTTGATGAAGGCCCGGATGTCGTTCGACAGCTTCCGCAGATCCTCATCCCGAACGTACATCATGTGGCCGGCATTGTACCAATGCCAGCTGATGCGCCCGTCATTGGGGATGCCGGTGCGGTTGAGCGAATATTCCGCGCCGAAGAAGGGCGTCGCGAAATCATAATAGCCCTGGCCGACGAACACGCGCAGGCCGCTGTTCTCGCGCAGCGCCTTGCCGATGTAGGGCGCCACGTTGAGATAGCCCTCCCCGCCACGCGGGCCGCCGATCTTCCAGTCCCAGTCACGCACGCCACCGATCGACACGTACGTCACGTCGGGCGAGTATTTCAGCGTCTCGCGCGAGTAGGCGTTCATCGCCGCGGTATAGGCGCCGTCGATGGCGTAGAAGCTGGGATCATTGTCGGGCGTTTCGCCGGCGTCGTCATAATCCTTGCCGACGTAGCGCGTGTCGAGGCGGCCGATCGTCTGCCCACGATCGCGCAGCAGTTCCTTGTAGAAGCGGCCGGGCGAGAGGCGAAGATCGGCGCGGGCAAGGTAATCCTGCGACACGCCGGTGTAGCGCGACAGCTGCGGCAGAACCTGCTGGCGCTCCTGCGCGGTGAGCGAATTACCCTTCAGCAGCGCCGCGGCATAAGGGCCGATGGCAAACGCCTTCGCCTCGGCGATGAATTCCTCGACCGTCGCGGGGCGATTGGCGACCTTGTTATGATACCAGGCGGTCGCCGCCATCGACGGCAGGTTGGTCACATAGCCCAACTCGTTGCCCGGCGAATCCGCCGCGACGCTGAAATCGAGGATCGAGGAGATCAGCAGGATGCCGTTCACCGCCACGTCGGTGTAGGTGCCCTCCAGCTCGTTGATCACCGCCGCCGAGCGCGTGGTGCCGTAGCTTTCGCCACCGATGAACTTGGGCGCGTTCCAGCGGCCATGTTCGTTCAGCCACAGCCGAATGAAGTCCGCCATCGACTTGGCATCCTTCGTCACGCCCCAATAATCCTTGGGATCGGTCTTCCCCAGCGCGCGGCTGAAGCCGGTGCCGACCGGATCGATGAACACGATGTCGGTGACGTCGAGCAGCGAATCGACATTGTCGATGACGGGATAGGGCGGCGCGCCATCGTCGCGGGCGTCCGAGGGAAGCACGACGCGCTTCGGCCCGAAGGCGCCCATGTGGAGCCACAAGGAGCCGGAACCCGGGCCGCCGTTCCACAGGAACGTCACCGGACGCTTGGGATCGACCGGGCCCTCCTTGATGTAGCTGTATGACGTGATCGCGGCGAGCGGCTTGCCCGCCTTGTCCTTCAGATAGGTTTCACCGGCGATCGCGCGATAATTGATGCGGGTGCCGCCGAAGGTGCCGGAATGGCGGGTGACGGAGACGACTGGCGGCGGAATGCTGGTGTCGTCGGCGGCCTGTTCGGCCTTGCTGTTCTGCTTGTCCTGCGCGCTCAACGGCGCGGCAACGAGCGCGGCGCCAAGCGCCAGCGCGATGCGTAACTTCATGCAATCCCCCAAATAGGCCGTGCCGGCCCGATCCCGGCATCCACTCTTTTTCCGCGTGATAAACGCGCGCCGAGACTGCGGCAGGGTGGATGCCGGGACAAGCCCGGCACGGCTGTTTTTTGGAGGTTTACTCTGCGGCTTCGGCCATTTTCTCGAAGTCCGCCTCGGCGAGGAAGCGTTCGGCGTCGAGCGCGGCCATGCAGCCGGTGCCCGCCGCGGTGATCGCCTGGCGATAGGTCTTGTCCATCACGTCTCCGCAGGCGAACACGCCGGGCACGCTGGTGCGCGTCGAGCCGGTATCGACCTTGATATAATGATCCTCGTCCAGTTCGAGGTGGCCGCGGAACAGCTCGGTCGCCGGATGGTGGCCGATCGCGACGAAGCCGCCCTCCACGTCGAGGCGGCTGTGCTCACCAGTGACCGTATCGACAAGGTCGAGCGCGACGAGGCCGGCATTGCCGCCGCCGTCGACGAACTCACGCACTTCCTTGTTCCACAGCACCTTCACCTTCGGATGGGCGAACAACCGCTCCTGCAGGATGCGCTCGGCACGAAGCGAGTCGCGGCGGTGGATCAGCGTCACGTCATCGGAATGGTTGGTGAGGTAGAGCGCCTCCTCCACCGCGGTGTTGCCGCCGCCGATCACCGCGACCTTCTTGCCGCGATAGAAGAAGCCATCGCAGGTGGCGCAGGCGGAGACGCCCTTGCCCTTCATCGCATCCTCGCTGGCGAGGCCGAGCCACTTGGCCTGCGCGCCGGTGGCGATGACGAGCACGTCGCCCTCATAGATATCGCCGCTGTCGCCGGTAAGGCGGAACGGGCGGCGCGACAGATCGACCGAGACGACCGTGTCCCACACCAGCGTGGTGCCGACATGCTCCGCCTGCTTCTGCATCTGCTCCATCAGCCACGGGCCCTGGATCACCTCGGCAAAGCCGGGGTAATTTTCCACGTCGGTGGTGGTCATCAGCTGGCCGCCGGGCTGGATGCCCTGCACCAGGATCGGCTTCATGCCCGCGCGGGCACCATAGATGGCGGCAGAAAGGCCAGCGGGGCCCGAGCCGAGGATGAGCATGCGAGTCGAGTGAGTGGTCATGCCCGCGATGTAGGATGCGGCGCGACCCAAGGGAACCGCGCGTTGCGCCGACGGTGAAGTCCTGCTTTGCTGGCCCGATGACCGACTTTTCCAGCCTTCTCGCCCCCGACCGGGGCCAGCCTGCCCGCACCATCCATGTCGTCCACCCCGACCGGTTCAAGGAATGGCTCATCGCCCAGCCGGCGCGCACGCGCACCGCGGTGGCGGCCAACAAGGTGGTGGGAAAGCCGGGCAATCGCGCGATCCTTCCCGGCGATGCGCCCGACGACTGGGCGATGCTGCTGGTGTGCAACGAGGATGTGACATCGCCGTGGCGGATCGCGTCGCTGGGTGATGGCCTGCCCGAAGGCACGTACCGGCTGGCGGAGGGCGAGCCGGGCGCGGCGATGCTGGGCTGGTGCCTCGCGCAGCATCGCTTCACCCGCTATCGTAGCGCGCCCGACGCGCAGGGGCCGCGCGTGCTGCTGACCGGCGAGCCGGGGCGGATCGAGGAGATCGTCCGGCTGGCGGAGGCGACCGCGCTGGTCCGCGATCTGGTCGACACCGGCGCATCGGACCTGGGGCCGGCGGATCTGGAGGCGCAGGTCGAGCTGCTGGCGAAGGCGCATGGTGCGACGACGCGAGTGACGCGCGGCGATGCGCTGGCGGTGGAATATCCGATGATCCACGTCGTCGGCCAGGCAGCGAGCAAGGAACGTGCGCCGCGGCTGATCGAGCTGGAATGGGGCGATCCTGCCCACCCCCGCATCGCGCTGGTCGGCAAGGGCGTCTGCTTCGATTCGGGCGGGCTCGACGTCAAGACGTCGGGCGGGATGCGGCTGATGAAGAAGGACATGGGCGGCGCGGCGCACATGATCGCGCTTGCCGGGCTGGTCATGGGCGCGAAGCTGAAGGTGCGGCTGCACCTGCTGGTGCCGGCGGTGGAGAATGCGATTGCCGGCAATGCCTTTCGTCCCGGCGATGTGCTGCGCAGTCGGGCGGGGCTGATGGTGGAGAATACCAACACCGATGCCGAGGGGCGACTGATCCTGGCCGACGCACTGACCCGCGCGGTGGAGGATCGGCCGGAGTTGATCGTGGACTTTGCGACGCTGACCGGTGCGGCGCGGGTTGCGCTGGGGCCGGACCTGCCACCGTTGTTCGCCAATGACGAGGAGCTGGCGGCCGACTTCCTTGCCGCAGGCACCGCCGCGCATGACCCTTTGTGGCGGTTGCCGCTGTGGGATGGCTATGACGACATGCTGAAGTCGGACGTCGCAGACATGGTCAATGCGCCCGATGGCGGCTTTGCCGGTGCGGTGACGGCGGCGCTGTTCCTGCGGCGCTTCGTGCCCAAGGATATCGCCTGGGCGCATGTCGATACATTCGCGTGGCGCCCTGCCCCCCGGCCGGGCAGGCCCAAGGGCGGCGCGGCGCTGGGGCTGGCCGCCGCCTGGGGTGTGCTGCGCAAGCGCTACGGCTGACGCTTCTGCCAGCGTCCGGCGTCGCGCACGGGCGCGACGCCGTGGCGCGGATCAGCCGGCTGCTTTGATGATCGGGACGAACTTGGCCGCGGTCAGGCTGGCGCCGCCGACCAGCGCGCCATCCACATTGGCCGCATGGAGAAGGCCGGCGGCGTTTTCCGCCGTCACCGAGCCGCCGTAGAGCAGGCGGATGCTGTCCGCCTGATCCACACCCAGCGCCTCTGCCAGCGCCGCGCGAATGGCGGCGTGCATCGCCTCCACATCGGCGACCGTCGCAACCTTGCCCGTGCCGATCGCCCAGATCGGCTCATAAGCGATCGACAGCCAGTCACCCGACGCGCCATCCGGCAGTGAGGCACGCAACTGCGCCGTGACGACTGCTTCCGCCTTGCCCGCCTCACGCTGCTCCAGCGTTTCGCCGACGCACAGGATGGCGGTGAGGCCGTGGCGGTGCAGCGCCTCCGCCTTGGCCTTCACGTCGGCGTCGCTTTCATGCTGGCCCTGCCGCCGTTCGGAATGGCCGACGATCGAGAAGGACGCGCCCGCCTCCTTCACCATCGGAGCGGAGACGCAGCCGGTATGCGCGCCGCTGTCGGCGCCGTGCACGTCCTCGGCACCGATCGGAAAACGCGCGCGGCCAGCGGCCGGATGGATCAGGGTCGCCGGGACCGCGATCGCCACATCGACACCGCCGTCCGCCGCGTCATTGATCGCATCGAGCTCGGCCAATGCCGCGAGGCTGCCGTTCATCTTCCAGTTTCCGGCTACCAACTTGCGCCGCATGATCTCTCCCCACTTGGTTGTGCCGTTGCGGTAACGAAGGCGGCACCCTAAAGCGAGCGTCGTTCAACGGATTGGCACTGCATGCTCGGGTTCTTTCGTCGTATCATCAATTCGCGCGTCGGCGTGATCGTCACCATGGGTGTCCTTGGCCTTATCGCGATCGCGTTTGCGCTGGGTGACATCACCGGCCTCCAGACCGGCGGCGCGTCTGGCGCGACCGTCGCCAAGGTGGGCGGCCAGAGCGTCAACGAGACCGAACTGACCCGGCGCGTGCAGGACGAACTGCGCGGCGCGCAGCAGCGCAACCCGGGGCTCGAGATGAGCCAGCTGGTCGCCGAGGGCGGCGTCGAGGCGATCCTCGACCGGATGCTGAACGGCCTGGCGCTGCAAGCGTTCGGCCGCGACCAGGGCATGGTCGTCAGCAAGGCGCTGGTCGGCAGCGAATTGCGCAACATCCCCGGGCTGCAGGGCCCGACGGGCAAGTTCGACCAGGCGGTGTATGAGCAGGTGCTCGCCCGCAACCGGCTGACCGATGCGCAGGTGCAGGAAGACATTGCGCGCGAGACGATGGTGCAGTTCCTGTTGCGGCCGCAGATGGGCGCGACGCAGGTGCCGGAATCGCTGGCGCTGCCCTATGCCTCGCTGCTGCTGGAGCGTCGTGCCGGTCAGGTCGCGCTGATCCCGGCCGCCGCGATGCCGGGCGGTGCCGCGCCGACCGACCCGGAACTGCAGGATTGGTACAAGCGCAACATCGCGCGCTACTCGCTGCCCGAGCGTCGCATCGTTCGCTACGCCATGGTGACGCCCGAGTTCGTGAAGGCCCGCGGCACGCCCACCGATGCCGAGATCGCCGCAGCCTACAATGGCGACAAGGCCCGCTGGGCAGCGCGCGAGACGCGCACCGTGTCGCTGGTCACCGTGCTTGACCAGAATGCCGCCAATGCCCTGGCGACCAAGATCCGCGGCGGCACCCCTGTCGCGGATGCGGCGCGCGCCGCCGGGCTGGAGGCACGCCGCCTCGAGGCGCAGGACAAGCAGGCGCTGACCGGCGCGACCTCTGGCGCGGTGGCCGATGCCGCCTTCGCCGCGCCGGCCAATGGCGTGATCGGCCCCGTCCGCGGTTCGATCGGCTTCGTCGTCGGCAAGATCGAGAAGGTCGCGCAGGTCCCCGGCAAGACGCTGGCCGAGGCGCGCCCGACGCTGGTCGAGGAATTGACCAAGAAGAAGACCGCCGACGCTCTGACGGCGATGCGCGACTCGCTGGAAAATGCGATCGCTGACAATGCCAACTTCTCCGAGCTGGTGGCCGAGCAGAAGCTGAGTGCCGCGACCACGCCGGCGCTGACCGCAACCGGCGCCAACCCGGAGGCTCCGGCCGCGCAGCCTGACGCGGCGCTGATGCCGATCCTGTCCGCCGCCTTCCAGTCCGAAGAGGGCGACGATCCGCAGGTGGTGCAGACCGGGCCTGACGGCAGCTTCGCCCTCGTCGCGCTCGACCGGATCGTTCGCGCCGCGCCGCGCCCGATCGCGCAGGTCCGCGACCAGGTGACCAAGGACTTGCAGGAGGATCGCGCCCGCCGCGCCGCGCGCACCGCCGCGAGCAAGGCACTGGCCGCGATCAACAAGGGTGTGGCGTTCGACAAGGCACTGGCCGAGGCTGGTGCCAAGGGCGCGAAGACCGACAGCGTGGTCGCCGCCCGCTCACAGATCAACGCCGATCCGCGTGGGCCGAACCCGGTACTGGCCCTGCTGTTCAGCATGAAGGGCGGCACCGCCAAGATGCTGGAAGCGCCCGATCGCAGCGGCTGGCTGATCGTCAAGGTCGACAAGATCTCGCCGGGTGACGCCGCCAAGGCGCCGCAGGTGATCGCTGCCACGCGTCAGGACCTTGGCCGTGCGATGGGCCCGGAATATGCCCAGCAGTTCACCGAGGCGGTGAAGCGGGCGATGAAGGTGTCGCAGAACGCCGAGGCGCTGGCGCGGGTGAAGGCAAGCCTTTCTGGCGAGGGGGGCTCCAATCCGTAATCACGGGCATGACGCAGCCACGGCTGCGCTGACGAACGGGCGGCCGGCGCTGCTGTGGCGCCGCCGCATCGCGGACACCGAGACGCCGGTCGCCGCGGCCCTGAAGCTGATCGAGCCGGGGCGCGGCGATTACCTCCTCGAATCGGTCGAGGGTGGCGCGATTCGCGGTCGGTACAGCATGTTGGGGCTTGCGCCTGACCTCGTCTTCCGCGCCGAGGGAAACGACGCCGCGATCAACCGCCAGTGGCTGACCGATCGATCGGCGTTCACGCCATGCGACACCCCGACGCTGGCCGCGCTGCGCGCGCTGGTCGCCTCGTGCCGGATGGACGTTCCAGCGGAACTGCCGCCGGCGCTCGCGTGCCTGGTCGGCTATTTCGGTTATGAGACGATCGGGCTGGTTGAGAGCCTGCCCGCGCCGAAGACCGATGCGCTTGGCCTGCCGGACATGATGTTCGTCCGCCCGACCGTGATCCTTGTTTTTGACCGGCTGGCGGACGCCCTGTTCCTGGTGGCGCCTGTCTGGCCCGACGACCAGCGATCGCCCGAAAGCGTGATCGCCGCGGCGGCCGAGCGGCTGGACGCGATCGAGGCGCGGCTGGAGGCCACTGCCCTGCCCCCGCGCGTTCGCGCCGAGGCCAGCGACGTGGCGCTGTCCCCGGTGCTGCCGGAGGGGCGCTATGCCGAGATGGTGCGCGCGGCGAAGGACTATATCGTCGCTGGCGACATCTTTCAGGTCGTCCTGGCGCAGCGGTTCACCGCGCCGTTTACGCTGCCGCCGTTCGAATTGTACCGCGCGTTGCGGCGGATCAACCCGTCGCCGTTCCTCTACCATCTCGACCTGCCCGGCTTTGCGCTGACGGGGTCGAGCCCGGAGATCCTGGTGCGGGTGCGCGATGGCGAGGTAACGATCCGGCCGATCGCCGGCACCCGGCCGCGCGGCAAGACCGCGACCGAGGACGAGGCGAACCGCGCCAGCCTCCTTGCCGACCCGAAGGAACGCGCGGAGCATCTGATGCTGCTCGACCTCGGGCGCAACGACGTTGGCCGCGTGTCACAAGCCGGGTCGGTCACGGTCACCGACAGCTACACGGTCGAATTCTACAGCCACGTCATGCACATCGTGTCGAACGTGGTCGGTGCGCTCGACCCCAAGCGTGACGCGATCGACGCGCTGTTCGCCGGCTTCCCCGCGGGAACGGTCAGCGGCGCGCCCAAGGTGCGCGCCTGCCAGATCATCGCCGAACTGGAGAGCGAGAAGCGCGGGGCCTATGCCGGGGGCGTTGGTTATTTCTCGCCCGACGGATCGATGGACTCGTGCATCGTCCTGCGCACCGCAGTGGTGAAGGACGGCACCATGCACGTCCAGGCGGGCGCGGGCATCGTGGCGGACAGCGACCCGGCTTATGAGCAGCGCGAGTGTGAGGCAAAGTCGGGGGCGTTGCTGGCCGCCGCGCGCGAGGCGATCGCGCAGGCGAGTGCTGGCGGTTTCGGCCAGTGAGCGACGGCGCAGCCACCGACGGCCATTTCCTGCTGCGATACGAACTGGCGGCGAACTATCTGGAACGGCGCGGTACGTTGCGCGACGCTCATCTGGCGCTTGCATGGGAAGCGGCGGATCGCGGCGCCTTGCTGCTGGGCGGCGCGGTGGGAGAGCCGATCGAGTCCGCGCTGCTGCTGTTCACCGACCGCGCGGCGGCCGAGGCCTTTGCCAATGCCGATCCTTATGTGCGCGAGGGATTGGTGGTGTGCTGGCAGGTCAGCCGCTGGCACACCGTCGTCGGGTCGGGTGCCGCGATACCGCTGCGCTGAGCCGGCCGTAATCTGCGGGCTTCTCAACCGGCGATCCGCCCGATACGCACGGGGCATGCGCCTCCTTCCCCTGCTGCTGATCGCCGCCGCCGCGCCCGCCGCTGCCCAGACCACCCAGCCAGTCGCCACGCCGGCGAACCCTGCGCCCGCGCCGACGAACTGGCCCACCAGGGAAGGCGATGTGACGCTGCCGGGCTTTCGCTTCGGCACGGGCGAGACGATGGACCTGAAGATCCACTACACGACGCTCGGCACGCCGCGGCGCGGCCCTGACGGCGGGATCAACAATGCGGTGATGGTCCTTCATGGCACCGGCGGCACGGGCAAGCAGTTCCTCTCGCCGCAATTCGCCGACGAGCTTTACGGCCCCGGCCAGCCGTTCGACCTCAAGACGACCTATGTCATCCTGCCCGACAATATCGGTCATGGCGGATCGTCCAAGCCGTCGGACGGGATGCGGATGGCGTTCCCGAAATATGATTATGGCGACATGGTCGCGGCGCAAAAGGCGATGCTGGGGAGGCTGGGCGTCACCCGGGTGAAGGTGATCCTGGGCACGTCGATGGGGTGCATGCACGCCTTTGTCTGGGGGCAGACCTATCCGGGCTTTGCGGAGCGGCTGGCACCGTTCGCCTGTTTGCCGGTGCCGATCGCCGGGCTGAACCGCATGTGGCGCAAGCTGTCGATCGACGCGATCAAGGCGGATCCGGCATGGAATGGCGGCAATTATGCCGCGCAGCCAGCCCAGGGCCTGCGGACGGCGGCCAGCCTGTCGATCATCGCCGGTTCCAACCCGCTGGCGCTGCAACAGCAATATCCCACGCGCGAGGCTGCCGAGGCGTTCCTCGATCAGGCGTTCACGCGCAACAGCGCCAATCGCGACGCCAATGACTATATCTACCAGCTCGACGCGTCGCGGACCTATGATCCGTCGGCGGGGCTGGAGAAGATCACCGTGCCGGTGCTGTGGATCAACTCCGCCGACGATTTCATCAACCCGGCGGGTTACGGCATCACCGACGCCGCGGCGAAGAGGATGCCGCGCGCCACGTTTCGCCTGATTGCCGCCACGCCCGAGACCAAGGGCCACGGCACGCATACCTGGGCCAAATTCTGGAAGGCCGACCTGTCGCGCCTGATGGCGACGAACTAGACCACAGGCGCATCATCGCGGCTGACGATCGGCCGCGATGATGGGGATGCGTGTCAGTCGCGCGGATCGTCCTCGATGTCGATGTCGGTGCGCGATTCGGGCGTCGCCTGTTCCACTTCGCGCTGTTGCTGGCGCTTTTCCGCCGCCCACGCCTGGCCGGCCTGGATCCCGCAGCCGGTCTGGCCGCCGGCACCGATCGGCGAGCAGGTGTTCGGGAGCCCGCCGGCGACACGGCCGACACGATCGACGGTGGCGGCGCGATTGACCCAGCTCTGGTTCTGCGCCGGCACCTCGGGCGGACGGCGCAGCGGCTTGGGCACACGGAACTGGTCGTTGGGATCGAGCCGGCTGCACACCACGATCTCGTCCGCCGCGGCAGTCGGGCACGCCTCATTCCCGGTCAGCGTCACCTGGCGGATGCGCTGCGGCGGCTGACCCGTTTCCGCCTGCGAGGATGCGCCTTCCTGCGCCTGAGCTTGGGGCTGCGCCTGGGCCTGGGCTTGGGCGAGCGCCGGCAGTGGCAGCAGCGACAGCGCCGCTAGCGGAACGAGATACACGGGGCGGAACATGCGAGGCGACCTCCTAGATGGTCCATCAACGATCACGCCAGCAGCTTTCTCCCCGCTGAACGTCGCGGCGGTGATTACGCGATCCGGCGGCGCCCGCAACAGCCGTTGCGGCGACGGCGGGTTACGCTATGTCGGGGCCAACATGATCCTCGTCATCGACAATTACGACAGCTTCACCTGGAACCTCGTCCATTATCTGATGGAATTGGGGGCCGAGGTGCGGGTGGAACGCAATGACGCGCTGACCGCGGCCGAAGCGCTGGCGTCGAATGCCACCGGTTTTCTGCTGTCGCCGGGCCCCTGCACGCCCAATGAGGCGGGGATCAGCCTGGGCCTGGTCGCGGCCTGTGCCGAGAGCCGCCGCCCGTTGATGGGCGTGTGCCTTGGCCATCAGGCGATCGGGCAACATTTCGGCGGGCGGGTCGTCCGTGGGGGATTGATGCACGGCAAGACAAGCGCGATCGACCATGACTCCACCGGCGTTTTTGCCGGCCTTCCGTCCCCATTCACCGCAACGCGCTATCACTCGCTGGTCGTGGAGGACGTGCCCGACGTGCTGATCCCCAATGCGCATGCGGCGGACGGATCGGTGATGGGGCTGCGCCACCGGGAGCTGCCGATCCACGGCGTCCAGTTTCACCCCGAAAGCATCGCGACCGAACATGGCCATGACCTGCTGGCCAATTTCGTGGCGCTGACGGGCGCGAAGGTGGCAGCATGACAACGATCGCCCTGCTGCCGGACCCGCGGTCGCCCTTGTCGCGTGAGAGCGCGGCGCAGGCGTTCGCCGACATTCTCGACGGACGCGCCAGCGAGGACGCGATTGCGCGGTTCCTCATCGACCTGTCCGATCGCGGCGAGACATCGATCGAGATCGCCGAGGCGGCACGTGCGCTGCGCGAGCGGCTGATCCCGATCAGCGCGCCTGCCGGTGCGATCGACGTCTGCGGCACCGGCGGTGACGGGCACCATACGCTGAACGTCTCGACGGCGGTCAGCCTGGTCGTGGCGGCGTGCGGGGTGCCGGTGGCCAAGCACGGCAACCGCGCCGCATCGTCCAAGGCCGGCGCCGCCGACACGCTGGAAGCACTCGGCCTCGACATGGAGCGTGCCGGGATGCTGGCGGAGGAGACGCTGAACGGACTGGGCATCTGCTTCCTGTTTGCGGCCAATCACCACCCGGCAATGAAGCGGATCACGCCGATCCGCCGTCGCATCGGCAAGCGCACGATCTTCAACCTGATGGGGCCGCTGGCCAATCCGGCGCATGTCACGCGCCAGCTGATCGGGATCGCGCGGCCGGACTATGCGCCGGTGTATGCCGAGGCGCTGGAGCAACTGGGGACCGAAGCGGCAATCGTCGTGTCGGGCGAGGAAGGGCTGGACGAAGTGTCCGGTGCCGGACCGACGGTGGCGGTCGCGATCGGTGACGTGTTGCTGGGCAAGCGGATCGTGCCTGAGGATGCCGGGGTGCGCCGCCACCCGATCGAGGCGATCCGCGGCGGTGACCCGGCGCATAACGGCTATGCCCTGCGCCGCCTGCTGAAAGGGGAGCACGGGGCCTATCGCGATGCCGTGCTGATCAACGCTGCCGTGGCGCTGGCGCTGACCGGCGAGACGCTGACGAATGGCGCCGCCCGCGCGGCCGAGGCGCTGGACAGCGGGGCGGCCAACGACCTGCTCGACCGCTGGATCGCCTGGGCATGAGCGGCGCGACGGGGAGCAGCATGACGATTCTCGACCGGATCCTGGCAACCAAGCAGGACGAAGTGGCGACGCGTCGACGTGATCGGTCGATCTCGGCGCTTGATCGTGAGGCGCGCAACCGGACGCCGCCGCGTGGCTTCAAGGCGGCGCTGGACCGGGTGGCGAGCGGCGCTGCTGGCAATGCGCTGCCGCGCTACGGCCTGATTGCCGAGATCAAGAAGGCCAGCCCCTCCAAGGGCCTGATCCGACCCGACTTCGATCCCCCGGCGCATGCACGCGCCTATGCCGAAGGCGGCGCGACGTGCCTGTCGGTGCTGACCGACCAGGACTATTTCCAGGGGCACGAGGATTATCTGATCGCCGCGCGCAATGCGTGCGACCTGCCGGTGATCCGCAAGGACTTCATGGTCGACCCGTGGCAGGTGGCCGAAGCGCGGGCGATCGGCGCCGACGCGATCCTGGTCATCATGTCCGCGCTCGACGATGCCGCCGCTGCCGAGATCGAGGCGGCCGCGATCGAACGGGGCATGGACGTTCTGGTCGAGGTGCATGACGCGGAGGAACTGGAACGCGCCCTGAAGCTGCAATCGCGACTGATCGGCGTGAACAACCGCAACCTGCGCGACTTCTCCGTCAGTTTCGAACGAACGTACGAGCTGGTCGGCAGCGCGCCCAGCGATTGCACCTTTGTCGCCGAAAGCGGCCTCAACACGCGGGCCGACCTGGATGCGATGGCCGAGCACGGCGTGCGCTGCTTCCTGATCGGCGAATCCCTGATGCGGCAGGCCGATGTGGCGGCGGCCACGCGCGCGCTGGTGCAATGAGCCGCCTGACCCATCTCGACGAGCAGGGCGCCGCCCGGATGGTGGACGTCGGCGGCAAGACCGAAACCGCGCGCGAGGCGGTGGCGGGGGGCAGGATCACGATGTCGGCCGAGGCACGCGACGCGATTGCCGCCGGCGCAGTGGCAAAGGGCGATGTCCTGGCGGTCGCGCGGATCGCCGGGATCATGGCGGCAAAGCGCACCAGTGACCTCATCCCGCTATGCCATCCATTGCCGCTGTCGAAGGTGACGCTGGACCTGTCGATCGAGGACGACGGTGTCAGCGCGCAGGCCATCGTTGCCACCAGCGGCCGCACCGGCGTGGAGATGGAGGCGCTGACCGCCGTCTCCGCGGCGCTGCTGACCGTCTATGACATGGCCAAGGCGCTCGATAAGCGGATGACAATCGACAACATCCGCCTGCTGAAGAAAACCGGCGGCAAGTCGGGCGATTTCGTCGCCTGACCCTCAGGGCCGCGCCGCGATTATTATGGGTGTTGCCGACAGCATGAATCTGTCACTCGCCGGATCATGAGCGAATTGCTTCCTGTCGCAGAGGCGCAGGCGCGCCTGTTGGCTGCGGCGCCCGCGCTGTCGACCGAAACGCTGCCGCTGGCGGACGCGATCGGACGCTGGGTGGCGGTCCCGTTGATCGCGTGCCGTACCCAGCCCGAGCGCGACCTGTCGGCGATGGACGGCTATGCCGTGCGGTTCAGTGACCTGCCGGGCCCGATGCGAGTGATCGGCGAGAGCGCCGCCGGACGGCCATTTGCAGGTGCCGTGAAGGCGGGCCAGGCGACCCGGATCTTCACTGGCGCCGCCGTGCCCGAGGGCGCCGACACGGTGATGGTGCAGGAAGAGGCCCGTCACGACGGCGATACCTTATGGCTCGATGGCGAAGGACCGGCACGCGAGGGCGCCAACATCCGGCGACGCGGGCTCGATTTTGCGAACGGCGATACGCTGGTCGCGGCCGGCGAACGGCTGACGCCGGCGCGCCTGGCGGTGGCGGCCACCGGGGGGCTGGGCGACGTCACCGTCCGGCGCCGGGTTCGCGTGGCGATCGCCGCGACGGGCGATGAACTGGTCGAACCCGGACGGGCCGTCGAGCCCGGCCGACTACCGGAATCGAACCGCCTGCTGCTACGGGCGCTGCTCGCGGATCTTCCGGTGGAGATCATCGACCTCGGCATCCTCCCTGACCGGTTGGAACCGCTGACCGACACGTTCCGCCATGTGGCGGCCGACGTCCTCGTCACCACCGGTGGCGCCTCGGTTGGGGATCACGACCTGGTTCGTCCTGCGCTGCAGGCGGCGGGCGCCGCGATCGATTTCTGGCGCATCGCGCTTCGCCCCGGCAAGCCGCTGATGGCGGGGTGGCGCGGCGACATGGCCGTGCTGGGGCTACCGGGAAACCCCGTCTCCGCCTTTGTCACCGGCTTGCTGTTCGTGAAGCCGATGGTGGCGGCGCTTGCCGGGGCGGCGCAGCCCCTGCCGCAAACGACCACCGGCATCCTTGGCGAAGCGTTGCCGGCCAATGGCCCGCGCACTGATTATCTACGCGCAGAGTTGCGCGATGGACGGGCCTATGTTGCTACGATCCAGGACAGTTCCATGCTACGAACGTTGGCACGGGCAGGCTGCCTCGTCGTTCGTCAACCACATGCTCCTGCTGCGGCGATGGGCGACTCGGCAGAAATCCTCGTGATTGCTTGACGCGTCGGTTTACGTTCCTTAAAGGTTCCCAGTCTGTTCGCCGCGGAGATGATGCATGCTCACCAAAAAGCAGCACGAGTTGATCTGTTTCATCAATGATCGACTGGCCCAAACCGGCGTCTCCCCTTCGTTCGAAGAGATGAAGGATGCGCTGGACCTGAAATCGAAGTCCGGGGTCCACCGCCTCATTTCTGCGCTGGAAGAGCGTGGCTTTCTGCGTCGCTTGCCCAACCGCGCCCGCGCGCTGGAAGTGCTGAAGGTGCCCGACCGTCCGGAAAGCCGCGAGGCGGTCCGTTCATCCACGCCGGCGCCTACATTGCCGGAACCGGCCAACGACGTCGTCGAAGTGCCGCTGCACGGGCGGATCGCGGCCGGCGCCCCGATCGAGGCGCTCGAAGGCTCCACCAGCCTGCCGGTGCCGGCGGCGCTTTTGGGCTCGGGTGAGCATTTCGCACTTGAGGTTGCCGGCGACTCGATGGTCGAGGCGGGCATCCTCGACGGCGACTTCGCCTTGATCCGCAAGCAGGATGTGGCGCGCGATGGCGAGATCGTGGTCGCGCTGATCGAGGACAGCGAGGCGACGCTGAAATATTTCCGGCGCGAAGGCACGATGATCCGGCTCGACCCGGCGAACCGCTCCTATGATCCGCAGCGTTATGCGCCAGCGCAGGTGCGGGTGCAGGGCAAGTTGGCCGGGATTCTGCGGCGTTATTCCTGATTGGCCGGGCGCAGGCCCGCCGGCAGCGGGCTGAACGCTTTCTCCGGGCGAAACGTCGGTTGTTCATCCTTGCGCCAGCGGTTCGTTGAGCGGCCCGGCAGGATTGGCATCCCGGCGAGCACCCAGGGGTGAGCATCGCCGGGGCGGATCACGGTATCGACGCGTCCGGTAGAGAGCGAAATCGCCACCCCGCCGGTTCGCGCGAGCATCTCACGATCGAGGCGCAGCCATCGCGGCGTACAGCGACGCGGCAGGCGGCGTTCGCTGACCACGATATCGGCATTGCGGCATGCCTGGATCAGCGCGCCGGCGGGCACCAGATAGGCGCTGCGCGTCGCCAGCACGCGCCATGTGCGGTCGCCGACCGGCAGATCGACGCGGCATAGATCGCGCGAACAGCGCGCCGCGCCCTGATCGGACAAGAGCACCGGTTCGGCGTCGGATCCGCCATTTTCCGCCAGCATGTCACGCGCATAATCGCCGGCCCGATCGCGCAGCAGCGCTACGCGCCCATCGGCCAGCCGCACGCCAAGATGACGTCCGTCGCCGGTTACCAGAAGGTCGGGGGGCGGTGTCACCAGCGCCCAAAGCGCGCCGACCGCGACCGGGATCAAGCCGATCCGCCGCCAGCCCGTCCGCCAGAGCGCCAGCCACAGTCCGCCGCCGACCATCAACGCGAAGGCGCCCGCCGGCATCGCCGGCAGCGCCGCGACCGCGCCAGGCGCCGCCGCTGTCGTCCGGGCGATCCACAACAATAGCGATAACCCCTGCCCGGTCAGCCACCAGAAGGGCGCGCCGAGCCCAGCCGTGTCGAACAGCAGCGCCAATGCCTCCAGCGGCATCACGACAAAGGTGGTCAGCGGGATGGCGACGATATTGGCCAGCGCGCCATAGATGCCGGCCTTGTGGAAGTGGAAGACGGCGATCGGCATCAACGCGACTTCGACGATCGCGCCGGTCAGCAGCAACGAGCCGCCATTGCGCAGGAGGCGGCGGCCCCATGATTCCTCGCGCGGCGCGAACCCGCGGCGGACCGCCGGATGCTCAGCCAGCGCGATGATCGCAGTGACGGCGGCGAAGGAGAGCTGGAAGCTGGGCCCCGCCAGGGAATCCGGCCAGAGCAGCAGCACGACGAGTGCGCCGGTCGCCACCAGCCGCAAGGTCAGCGCCTCTCGCCCCATCGCCATGGCGGCGAGCACCAGCAAGGCGGCGATGCAACTGCGGATCGTGGGCACCTCGCTCCCGGTAATACAGTTATAGGAGTTGGAAGCTGTTAACCCCTTCCGACGCAGAGATCGGAAATGACTGTACCAGCTACGATTTATGCGCGCTTTTCGACGCAAGAACAGGCGCAGGGAAGCAGTAAGACCCGGCAGCTTACCCTATGTCGCGATATGATCGCCCGGCACAATTGGCAGGGCTCGACGGATCGCGAGCTGATAGATGAGGGTGTGTCAGCATACAGCGGTGCAAACCGCGCCTCAGGTGGTCTCCTGCATATCTTCGAGCAAGATGTGGAAGCTGGTCGCTACCGCAACGGCCACGTCCTTGTCGTAGAGAATTTGGATCGCATCAGCCGTCAAGGTTACGACGCAATCCTTCCCTTTCTACAAAAGCTGACCAGCCAGGGCGTCACTGTCGCGACGGTTGATGGTGATCGCATCTACGCAGCTTATCAACGGGTCACGATGGCGTCCGTCATCGAAGCCGTGGTCAAATCGGAGTTGAGCCGAGAAGAAAGCGAGAAGAAAAGCCGACGTTTGAAGGCCGCGCAGAACAAGCGGATCAGCGATGCCCAGGCAACTGCCGGCCAGCACATCAGTCGCACAGCAACGATCCCCGCTTGGATCGAGGCTACGCGCATCAGCAAGCCGACGGAACGACCAGCGTACAAGATGACGCTCAATGAGGCCCGCACGGCGGTGTTGCGGGAGATATTCCAGCTAACAATCGAAGGCTTCGGCACTCCCGCTATTGCAAAGAGGCTCAACGCTCGTGGTGAACCCGTGTGGAGCCACCTTGGTCAGCGCAGCAACAATGGCTGGACGGTTGGCTATCTCACCAAGATCGTGATGAACCGCGCGGTAATGGGCGAGTACCATCCGATGAACCGCCCGCGTTCGGGAGCGCAGACCAGCAAAGGTATCGCTGTGCTGAACCACTTCCCACAAGCGATCGACCCGGTCACGTTCGCGAAGGCGCAAGCTGCCCGTCAGGAACGTAAGGGCACCAGCGGTGCATGGCAGATCACGCACAACAACCTATTCAGCGGTTTGGCGAAATGCGCCCACTGCGGCGGTCGGATGAAGCAAGAATTCACGGTCAAAAAAGGCGGCGCTCGGCGCAACTCGAGGAACCAGCGTGTCATCGCTCCAGCCAAGCAGGACTTTAGCTATCTCAAGTGTCACAACGCCCTCAACCGCGTCTGGGACGAGAAGAACGATCGACCACGTTGCGAGAACCGCGCCACCGTTAGATATGAAAAGCTGGAAGATGCGGTAGTCCGCATTGCAGTCGGATGGCTAGCCAAGCACCGCGAAGCTGCACCATCTGCAGAAGTTGCGGAGCTTGAGGTTCAGATAGCAGAAGCACGGCGCTTCCTAGAGGACAAGCAGAAGCAGGCCGAGAACGCCGCGAGTAGCTTCGTTCGTACCAACAGTCTCACGATGGAGCGCCTAATGCTTCAACTGGAGGCAGAGGTTGCAGACGACCTGAAGGCGATCAGATCACTTGAAGATGGCCTAGCGACTGCGCGCACAAAGGCCCCCTCCCCCGACTTCATGGTCCAGATGCAGACGCAGGTTGAAGCACTTAGCAGCGACGATGACGAGGAACGCAACCGAACTCGTGTCGCGATGAAGCAAACGCTCGCTCGGCTCGTCACTCGCATGGTCTGTCTCGACAGTCGCCTGACCTCCGTCACGCTCGGCGGCTCTTTGACGATCGTCATCGACAACGAGGGGAACGAGGTCATTTCACGCTTCAGCGAAACAAACACGATCTTTACCGGACCGAATGGCGAACTTGACTGGAGCCCCGACGATCCCGAAGACAAGGAATACGAGTACGCCGCATAACGCCACAGAGCGTCCCAGAGGCAGACAGAAAGAGGATGCTACGCGGATAGCATCCCCTTCTTCTCGAACCCCTGTGGGGGGGCCTAGCGCAGCCTAGAAGCGCGGCAATTGAAATTGCTCGTCGGCAATCTCGAGCCTGAAGTAGCTGCGATGACGCTCGCAGTAGATTCGCTCCCCTTGGAAATCGAAAGTGAAGGCATCGTCTTCATGTTCGGACGAGCAATCCAGGGTAGCTTCGACGTAGCTTGCGAGTGCTGCAAGATCGATCTGCATGTCGGGCATCTCCGTTGTCCGACACTCCAGATATAACCAGTGTTTTTGCAGGGCGAGCGAAGAATACCTCGCTTGAGCAAGGCGAACAATCACCTTGTTTAACCATCTACCATTAGAATAATGCAGAAGGGATACCCCTCGCTATTCTTGTTTGTGGCATAAACTCCCCAGGAGGACAGCCTACTGCTAGAACATGCGATCGCGTCTTCGTTATCGCTTTAGCACGCATTGCTGCTCGACGGGCAGCTCCTTTAGCAGCATTGGACGCCAACCCGCGCAACCAGTATGGGCGAGGTGTCAGCGCAACGCTCCTCGCGGCAGGCGAAATCGCTGACCTCACGCGCGTCGGCTTCATCAACGGCGTTGGCGGATGCAGCGACATGGATGTCGAGACGTCGATCCAACAAACGTAGCGCATCGACGGCGACAGGACTAAGGCGCGGGAAACGAATGATAACGCTTCCTTTTTTTGCCCATCGCGCAATTCCCTAGCTTGCCCTTTTTTTCGCCTCGTGCTCATAATTGGGAAGCTGCCAGAGATACGAAACGATGCCCAAAAAGATCGACATTCTTCAAATTGGTGGCTTCAAAAACCTGATCTACAATACGATCCTCACGGAAAGAGTGGATCGGGATCAGCTACCAAATGGAGAGCTTCTCGCGCGCATACGTGGCGCGGGCCGACACCTTGTCGAGACTGCAAGCAAAACGCTTGAGGGCGATCCAGTGACCTACGTGAAGATCGAGTGGCCCGAAGAAGGTCCAATGCAAAGAGGCATGATCTTCGCCTTCAACCCTCGGCAGCCCCCTGATCCAGAAACCGCAACGCACGGCTTCTATCGGCTCTACACTGGAGCTGGCTTCCGCAATCACGCAATCGTTACTTGGGAACAGGCCGAGCAGGACTTCCACGCCTATGCGCTTGCTTCGTTTGGCCGCCCTCAGTCTGTGAAGAATTAGAGCACTCTTCGGTTGTCCTGCTAACCAGCTGGTGTTTGATCCGCATGTGGCCACAAACAGGAGAGCCACATGGAATGGATCGCAATGCTGGGGACAGAGGGTGTCCAGCAGCTAATCGCAAACGGGAAGGAACAAGCACCGCTAAAGGGCAGCCGCCGCGAGCGTGATTTTGAGCCTGTTTGCAAGATATTTTTGCCGTGGACGAGCGGCACATGGTTGCTGACTGAGCTTGACGATGATGGGCTGGCGTTCGGCCTAGCGGACATGGGCTATCCTGAACTCGGCTATATCTCTCTCGATGAAATCTGGGATGTAGTCGGGCCTGGAGGATTGCGCGTCGAGCGCGACATACACTTCACGGCCACGAAGACGCTAAGCGAGTACGCCGCTGAAGCACGCGCAGCAGGTCGCATCACAGCTTAACTGATCGGGAGCCGGGTCGCGCAAGCGGCTCGGCTTTCCCGTGAACGCTACAGCCACGAAAAAGCCCCAGCTTTCACCGGGGCTTTTGCGATCACTCGGAGTGAGGGGTTACGCTTCGGCCTTCTTACTCCGGCGCGTCTCGCCCATCTTTGCAGAGCGAGCCTTGACTTGCTGCTCCATCGCCTCAAGCTGCGGGTTGAAAGCGCCCTTTTCCACATCCGCCTTGATGGCGTTCAGGACTTCAACGAACTTGTCCTTGGGAACAGCGACTTCCTTGTCCTCGCCCAGCAGCTTCAGCGGGCTGTTGGCGTAGCGCACCGTGAAAGCGACGTTCTCGCCCTCAATTCGGAACATGCGCCGGCCTTCCTGACGGGGCTTGTTGAAAAGCTCGATCTGCTTGTCGATCGTCTGCGCGACCACCGCCGACGCCGTCCGTGCCTTGGCGACATTTCCCTTCGAGAAGCCTTCGACCTCATGCGCCGGCTTCACCATCTTCTTCCAATCCATCTTCTATCTCCAACGATGCAGCGTTGCTGCTAGTGAGGGTATTGAACACCAGTTTTGTTTTAGTACAACCTGAGATTATGCGAAAAGTGCTCTCCGCATCATGTTGTCCGATACACCGATGTAAGACTGCGTGGTTGCAATGCTGCTATGACCGAGTACCTTGCTAACCACTGCGATGTTAATGTCCTTGTCCACCATCGAGGTAGCAAGCGTCCTTCGCCCTGAATAGCAGCAACCCTCAACACCAGCGCGCTTGTAGAGCCGCCGCATCGCCATGCTGATCCCTGCTGCATCGAAGGCTTCCCCGCGCGCATTGCGGAAGACGCGACCTGTAGCGCTGCCCATGTGCGCCTCTAGTGCGTCGATGATTTCCTCGCTGATCGGCAAGCTGCGCCCGCTCTTGCGCTTGGAGTGACCGAGCGGGATGCGAAGCTCGTCAGAGCGGAACCAGCTGGTCTCAAGCCCTGCAAGCTCCATTGGACGCAAACCTAAGCGGATGCTGAGCAGCATCATTAGGCGGTACATTGCAGGCCGCTCCATGCTGGCCGTGTGAGCTAGGACAGCTTCAAACTCTGCGTCCTTCTTGATCGGTGCGCGCATCTGCGTGTCTCCTTCCCCAGGTTGTTGCTGCCAGACTCCACGCAGGACAACCAGGAAGTTAAAGCAGATCGCGTCTTTGATGGGTCTTTGCTAAACCCCGCCTACAAGAAACGCCCATGTCGACACCGTGCTCAATGCTGCATCTAAGGCAGGCATTATCTCTACGAATTGCTGTTTGGCATAGTTCGTCGCTAATACGCCGATTGCCGACCCGACGCCGGTCAGTGCCCCGAGTGCTAGCTTTGTAGGCGCATCCTTGGCTATCTCGCGAAGCCACTTTTTCAGCCGAGCGAAGCGGCTCTCAGCACGTTCGAGCACGGCGACATCCGCGGTGTTCTCACGGTCTTCCTTCGCTAACTCACCTTCAACCTCACGAACGCTATCGAGAACGTCGTAAAGATCAGGCTCGTCGTCAGGGGGCGGATTATTGTGGCCAGCGGGTGGCGGGCCTTGATGCTCCTCGCGCTCACGTCGCTGGAGAACCAGCATCTGCTCAACGTGAGCTTTGATCTCTTGCAGCTGACCCGAAAGCGCATCCAGGCGAACGTTCAACGGCGGCGGCGGATAGAGGTCGTCATAGTCATCAGGCGGCAAGATCCGATGCCCCGCTGGCGCGAACTCCGGACCGTTGCTGTTAATCTGATCGATGGCTTCAGTGTGCTCTTCCTCAGTAGCATCGGGAAAGTGGTCTGAACCGCCCCGGGTTTGTC
>NZ_LAZX01000016.1 GCF_000980895.1 Sphingomonas sp. Ag1
CAGAAGGACGGCACCCGCGTGACCTTCGTCGCCCGCTACCTCTACATGGGGTCGGGCTATTACGATTATAGCGAGGGTCATAATCCCGTGTTTGCTGGGCAGGAGGATTTCGCCGGTCAGGTGGTCCATCCGCAATTCTGGCCGGAAAACCTGGATTATGCCGGCAAGAAGGTGGTGGTGATCGGGTCGGGCGCGACCGCCGTCACGCTGATCCCGACGATGGCGCAGACCGCGGCGCATGTGACAATGGTCCAGCGGTCCCCCAGCTACATCGTCGCCCGCCCCGGCCGCGACAAGCAGGCCAACCGCCTGAAATCATGGCTGCCCGCCAACCTCGCCGGGGCGGCGGTGCGGTGGAAGAATGTCCTGACGTCGCGCAAGATGCGGCAGCGGATGATGAAGGACCCGGCGCAAGCGCGCCCGATGCTGATCGGCCTGGCCAAGGCGTCGCTGCCGCGCGGCTATGACATGACGCATTTCACGCCCCGGCATCAGCCGTGGGAGCAGCGCATCTGCCTGGCGCCCGACGGCGATTTCTACCGCGCGATCCACCGCGGCAAGGCATCGGTCGTCACCGACAGCGTCCAGCGCTTCGTCCCCGAGGGCGTGAAGCTTGCGTCCGGGCAAGTGATCGAGGCCGATATCATCGTCACCGCCACGGGGCTGAAGCTGCTGCGCGGTGGGGGCGTTCAATTGCGGGTCGATGGCCAGCCGACCAACCTGAAGGATACGGTGATCTACAAGGGGGCGATGTATTCCAACATCCCCAATTTCAGCCTGGTGTTCGGCTATACCGGATCGTCCTGGACGCTGAAGGCCGACCTTGCGGCGCGCTACATGGTGCGGGTGCTGAAGGAGCTGGATCGCCGCGGCGCCGACATTGCCGTGCCGGCGGCGGACGTCGCATCGATGAAGACGACGTGGATGCAGACGTTCACGTCAGGTTATGTCGTGCGGGCGCGCGAGGACATGCCGCGCCAGGGCGTCGAGCATCCGTGGCAGGTCCACCAGGATTATGTCACCGACCGGCGCATCATGCTGAAGGAACCGGTCGCCGACGGCGTCCTGCGGCTGGTGAAGGCCGGGGAGCCGTGGCAGGTCAGCAGCGGCACGAGCGCCGCGCCGCGGGTCGCGGCGGGCGGCTGAACCGATCAGCGGCCGTCGCAACCCGCGGCGGCCGTCACATCAATGCGGCATAGACCATGGTGCGGAAATCACGCCGTACCGGGATGGTCGGCACGGGCATCTGCTGCGTCATCAGGATGGCATGGACCCGCTCCACCGGATCGATGAAGAATTGCGTCGAATAGATCCCGCTCCAGAAATATTCCCCGGCGGATCCCGGCATCATGGTGCGCGCCGGATCGATCGTCACCGCGACGCCGAGGCCGAAGCCGGTGCCGCCCGACCCCGCATCTGCGATCGGTGCGCGGGCAAGCGCCGCGATATCGGCGCCGCCGGGCAAGTGATTGCGAGTCATCAGGTCGATCGTCTTG
>NZ_LAZX01000093.1 GCF_000980895.1 Sphingomonas sp. Ag1
GCCGCCGCCCGCGCCCAAGCCGACCCCGGCGCCGCCGCCTGCACCCCCGGTGCTGGGCCGCGACCCGTCGATGCCGGCCCCGCGCCGCTTCTCGCCGGTGGCACGTCCGGAGATTCCGAAGCCGCAGCCAAAGCCCGAGCCGAAGCCAGCGCCGGTCGCGGCAGCAGCCTCGACAGCCAGCGGATCGTCGGCCGGATCGTCCTCGCCGCAGCAGCGCAACCTGCCGTCGGGGCAGGCGACGCCGCGCAACAATGCGGCGCCGGCGCGTCCGCAGCAGCGCGACCGCAAGGGCGACGAGCGTCGTGGCGGCAAGCTGACGGTTACCCGCGCGCTGAACGAGGATGGCGCACGCGCCCGTTCGCTCGCCGCGCTGAAGCGTGCGCGCGAAAAGGAAAAGCGTGGCTGGACCGGCCCGCGCGAACCGCAGGCCAAGCAGGTCCGCGACGTTCAGGTGCCGGAGGCGATCACCGTCCAGGAGCTGGCGAACCGCATGGCGGAACGCGGCGCTGACCTGGTGAAGGCGCTGTTCAAGATGGGTTCGCCCGTCACCATGACGCAGACGATCGACCAGGATACGGCCGAGCTGCTGGTCACCGAATTCGGCCACAATGTCGTGCGCGTCAGCGACAGCGACATCGATCTGGTGCTGGATACCGCGCCGGACGCCGAGGCCGATCTGAAGCCGCGTCCGCCGGTCGTGACGATCATGGGCCACGTTGACCATGGCAAGACCAGCCTGCTTGACGCGCTGCGCGGCACCGACGTGGTGCGCGGCGAGGCCGGTGGCATCACGCAGCATATCGGCGCCTATCAGGTGACGCTGAAGGACAAGTCGAAGATCACCTTCCTCGACACGCCGGGCCACGAGGCGTTCAGCGCCATGCGTGCGCGTGGTGCCGACGTCACCGATATCGTGGTGCTGGTGGTTGCCGCAGACGACGGGCTGATGCCGCAGACGATCGAGGCGATCAATCACACCAAGGCGGCCGGCAAGCCGATGATCGTGGCGATCAACAAGATCGACAAGCACGATGCCAATGCCCAGCGCGTGCGCGAGCGCCTGCTGGAGCATGACATCCAGGTCGAGGCGATGGGCGGCGAGACGCAGGACGTCGAGGTCTCCGCGCTGAAGAAGACCGGCCTCGACGAGCTGATCGAGAAGATCCAGCTGCAGGCCGAGCTGATGGACCTGAAGGCCAACCCCGACCGCGATGCCGAAGGCAGCGTGATCGAGGCGAAGCTGGACAAGGGCCGTGGCCCGGTTGCCACCGTGCTCGTCACCCGCGGCACGCTGAAGGTCGGCGACGTGTTCGTCGTCGGCGCGGAAAGCGGCAAGGTGCGTGCGATGGTCGACGACAAGGGTCGCCAGCTGAAGGAAGCGGGCCCGTCGACGCCGGTCGAGGTGCTCGGCATTTCGGGCACGCCGTCGGCTGGTGACCAGCTGCAGGTGGTCGAGAGCGAAGCGCGGGCACGCGAAGTGGCGGAATATCGCCAGGGCGTGCTGACGCAGAAGCGCACGACCGCGGCGCCGGCGAGCCTCGAGAGCATGTTCTCTGCGCTGGCAGCGAACAAGGCGATCGAATATCCGCTGGTGGTGAAGGCGGATACGCAAGGGACCGTCGAGGCGATCGTCGCCGCGATCAACAAGATCTCGACCGACGACATCCGCGCGCGCATCCTGCATTCGGGCGTCGGCGGCATCACCGAGAGCGACGTGAACGCGGCTGCGGCCTCGGGCGCGCCGATCATCGGCTTCCACGTGCGTGCCAATGCCAAGGCGCGCGAGATCGCCGAGCGGCACAAGGTGGCGTTGAAATATTATGACGTCATCTATGACCTGATCGACGAGATCCGCGCCGGCATGGCGGGCGAGCTTGGCCCCGAGGCGTTCGAGACGGTCGTTGGCCGCGCCGAAATCCGCGAGGTCTTCTCGGCCGGCAAGCACGGCAAGGCCGCCGGTCTTCTGGTGGTCGAGGGTGTCATCCGCAAGGCGCTCAAGGCCCGCATCACGCGCAACGACGTCATTATCTACAATGGCGAAATTGCGTCGCTGCGACGCTTCAAGGACGACGTTCCGGAAGTTCGCGCTGGTCTGGAATGCGGTGTGACGTTCACGCAGAACTTCACCGACATCCGCCCGGGCGACTTCCTCGAAACGTTCGAGGTCGAGCTGCGCGAACGCACGCTGTAAGGACATGAACCCTCTCCCCCAGGCGGGGAGAGGGGAGTCTCACGATGACCGATCAACCAGAAAAATCCGTCCGTACCCTGCGCGTTGGCGAACAGGTGCGTCATATCCTGTCGGAGATCCTGCAACGCGGCGACGTGCATGACGAGGTGCTGACGACTCACCTGGTGAGCATCACCGAAGTGCGCATGTCCCCCGACCTGCGCCATGCGACGGTGTTCGTGAAGCCGCTGCTGGGCAAGGACGAGGAAGCGGTGCTGAAGGCGCTGCGTACCAACACCGCCTATCTGCAGCGCGAAGTCGCGCGGCGGGTGAAGATGAAATATGCCGCGCGCCTGAAGTTCCTGAGCGACGAGAGCTTCGACGAGGGCAGCCATATCGACCAGCTGCTGCGATCGCCCACCGTGGCGCGCGATCTGGACGCCGGCGGGGAATAAGCCGCCGGCTGCCAATCAGCAGCCGAGCTTTCCCGCCAGGTCGGTGAGGCTGTCGGCGGACCATTCCCAATCCTGCGCCAGGTTCGCATCGGGGGCGGGGCGGCCGCCATATTCCATCGGGCGTGACACGAAGGCGGTTTTGAGCCCGCAGGCGCGCGCGGCCGCGAGGTCGCTGTGGTGTGCGGCGACCAGGCACACCTCCTGCGGCGACAGGCCCAGGACTTCTGCGGTGCCGAGATAGGCGCGCGGATCGGGTTTGTAGGCGCGAGTGACTTCGGCACCCATGATCGCGTCCCAGGGCAAACGACCGCGCCGCGCCATGTCGAGCATCAGCGCGATATTGCCGTTCGACAAGGTGACGATCGGGAAGCGGCCCTTGAGGCGCGTCAGCCCCTCGACCGAGTCGGGCCACGGCGCAAGGCGGCGCCAGGCGAAGGTCCAGTCCTGCAGCAGGCCATCGTCGAGCGTGGCTGGATCGACACCAGCGTCCGTCAGCGTTTCGTCGAGCATCTCGCGGTGGAGCACATCAAGGATCGTGAAGTCGCGGCCAGACTTGGCATAGGCCGCCATGCCGGTGAGATAGCGGCGGCGCCAATTGTCGGTGAAGGTGGCGGGATCGAGGTCGGCGCGGCCGATGCGCGCGAGGAAATCGGCGGATTCGGCGGTGATGCTGGTGCGCCAGTCGACCACCGTTCCGAACACGTCGAACGCAAGCACCTTCGGCAAATCGGACCCGGCCATGTATCCTCCCGTCTGTTTCGCCGGGTGCTACGAGTGATGCCCCCCGTGGACAAGCCGCGTTGATCGGGCCACTCACGCGACCGGCAACAGCAAGGCGGTGCGGCATGGCGTTCACGGCAACAATCCTTCTGCTCGGTTCGGGCGAGCTTGGGCGCGAGTTCGTGATCTCGGCCAAGCGGCTGGGCTGCTATGTCATCGCCTGCGACAGCTATGACGGCGCGCCGGCGATGCAGGTGGCGGATGCGCGCGAGATATTCTCGATGCTCGACGCGGACCTTCTGCGGGCCGCGGTGGAGAAGCATCGGCCCGATTTCGTCGTGCCCGAGGTGGAGGCGATCCGTACCGAAGTGCTGGCCGAGCTGGAGGCGGCGGGGACGACGATCGTCCCGTCGGCGCGCGCGACGATGATGACGATGAACCGCGACGGCATCCGCGAAGTGGCGGCGGTCGAGCTGGGGTTGCGCACGTCGCGCTATCGCTATGCCGAGACGCTGGTCGAGGTGCGCGCGGGCGCGGCACACACCGGGCTGCCGTGCGTGATCAAGCCGGTCATGTCCTCATCGGGCAAGGGGCAGAGCACGGTGCGCGAGGAGGGCGCGCTGGAGGCGGCGTGGGACTATGCGGTGGCCAATATGCGCGGTGACCGGGCGCGGGTGATCGTCGAGGAGTTCGTCGATTTCGACTATGAGATCACGCTGCTGACGGTGCGCACGCGCGAGGGCGTCGTCTTCTGCCCGCCGATCGGCCACAGGCAGGAACGCGGCGATTATCAGGAAAGCTGGCAGCCGGCCGCCATGTCGGAAAAGGCGATCGCCGACGCGCAGGACATGGCGCGCAAGGTGGTCGACGATTTGGGCGGTTATGGCCTGTTCGGCGTGGAGTTCTTCGTCAAGGATGACGAGGTGATCTTTTCCGAATTGTCACCGCGCCCGCATGACACGGGGATGGTGACGCTGATCTCGCAATCGCTGAGCGAGTTCGACCTGCACGCCCGCGCGATCCTTGGCCTGCCGATCCCGACGCTGACCAGCTACGGCCCGTCCGCCTCCGCAGTGATCCTGGCGGATCGCGCGTCGGACACGGTGCGCTATGACGGCATCGCCGAGGCGCTGGCTACACCGGGGGGCGACGTGGACGTGCGGATTTTCGCCAAGCCGACGACACGGCCCTATCGCCGCATGGGCGTGGCGCTGGCGCGCGCCGCGACCACCGACGACGCCCGGCGCATTGCGGCCGAGGCGGCGTCGAAGGTTCAGCTTAGCTACGATCCGGCTTAGGCAGCGCGCTTGACGAGGCGCGGGTCGGCGGCGGCGACGCCGGTGGCGAGCACCAGCGCATCCTCGACGAAGCCGGTGGCGGTCTGGCCATAGCGGCGAAGCGCGGCCATGCGGATGCGCCAGCCGATGTAGGAACTGGCAAGTGCCGTGCCGAGCGCGACCGCGGCGCCGGTCACCCGTTGCCCCTTGGGCGCCAGCGCCGCGCCGGCATAGGCGGAGGTGACGCTGCGCACGGCAAGGCCGATCGGCACGATCCGGTCGGGTGCGGTCTTCTGCTTGTCGCCCGCCATTTCCGCGGCGCTGAAGGCGACGGCGCCCCAGGCGATCAGCGGGTTCTTGAACAATTTGGCGAGCGGCATGTCATCGGGCAGCGCGCCGCGACGGCCGGCGGCGGCGAGCGCGGCGAGCGGCACGATCCCGCGCTGACCCGCGGCCAGCCCGATGAGGTAGGAACGAAGCATCGGCGAATTCCTCGTGTGGTTCGCGCGAACAATCGCTGGGAGCGGTTTCGTATCCCGCACGAGCTGCAAAACGGGCGGCAGGAAAATAGTGGCGCGGCGCGCGCCGATGGGGAACAGCAACGCGATGGCCAAGCTCTATTTCTATTATGCCAGCATGAATGCGGGGAAATCGACCAACCTGCTGCAGGCCGATTTCAACTATCGCGAGCGCGGCATGGCGACGATGCTGTTCACCGCCGCGATCGATGATCGCTTTGCGGCGGGCACGATTACCTCGCGCATCGGCCTGTCGGCGCCGGCGACGATGTTCGACGCGAGCACCAATATCGCCGCCTGCGTGCTCGATCGCCACGCCGAGGAGACGGTGGCGTGCGTGCTGGTGGACGAGGCGCAGTTCCTGACGGCGGCGCAGGTCGATCAGCTCGCGCGGCTGGCGGATGTCGATGGCATTCCGGTGCTGGCCTATGGCCTGCGCACCGATTTCCAGGGGGCGTTGTTTGAGGGATCGGCGCGGCTGTTGGCGCTGGCCGACGCGCTGATCGAGATAAAGTCGGTTTGCGAATGCGGGCGCAAGGCGACCATGAACCTTCGGGTCGACGCCAAGGGGCGCCCGGTCGCGGCGGGGGCGCAGACGGTGATCGGCGGGAACGACCGCTATGTCGCCTTGTGCCGGCGGCATTTCACCGCCGCGCTGGAATTGGGCGCCGCGGGCCAGGCGTGACACGCGGGGGCGCTGGCGCTCGCTCGCCCGCCCCCCTATCTCGCCGGCATCATGACACCCGACAATCCCATCTACGCCGCGGCGGTGTGGATCATTCCGCTGATCATCGCGATCGTCTTTCACGAGGTGGCGCATGGCCTGATGGCGCGTGCGCTCGGCGATCCGACCGCGGCGCAGCTCAACCGGCTGTCGTTCAACCCGATCCGCCATGTCGATCCGATCGGAACCGTGATCCTGCCGCTGGGCCTCGCGCTTGCCAAGGCGCCGGTGTTTGGATGGGCCAAGCCGGTGCCGGTGGATGCGCGGCGGCTGCGCAATCCGCGCTGGGGCATGGTGGCGGTGGCGCTCGCCGGGCCGGGGATGAACTTCCTGCTGGCGGCGGTCGCGGCGATCGCGATCGGTGTTCTTTACGGGCAGATGAGCGGGCCGCCGGAGGGCGTCAGCCAGTTCATCTTCGCGAATCTCGTCAACTTCCTGCTGATCAACATCTTCCTCGCGGTGTTCAACCTGCTGCCGCTGCCGCCGTTTGACGGCGGGCATGTGGTGGAAGGCGTGCTGCCGCGTCGGCTGGCGGTGGAATGGGCGAAGCTGGCGCGTTTCGGCTTTCCGCTGATCATCGTCCTCCTGGTGGTGGTGCCGATGATCTGGCCGAGCGCGAGCATCGTGGGCAAGATCGTCGGCCCGCCCGCCGACTGGCTGGTGCGCCAGTATCTCGCCTTTGCGCAGCTGTTTGCCTGAGGACCCCTGACATGCATGGATGGCTGATCCTCGACAAGCCGCTGGGGCTTGGATCGACTCAGGGCGTGAGCGCGGTGAAGCGGGCGCTGCGCGAGGGCGGATATGGCAAGGCGAAAGTGGGGCACGGCGGCACGCTGGACCCGCTGGCGTCGGGCGTGCTTCCGATCGCGCTGGGCGAGGCGACGAAGCTTGCCGGGCGGATGCTCGACAGCGACAAGGTGTACGACTTCACCATCCGCTTCGGGGCGCAGACCGATACGCTGGACGCGGAGGGGAAGGTGATCGCGACCAGCGAGGTGCGCCCGACGCGCGAGGCGCTGGCCGCCGTGCTGGCGGACTTCACCGGGCCGATCGAGCAGATGCCGCCGGCCTTCTCCGCGCTGAAGGTCGACGGGCAGCGTGCCTATGACCTGGCGCGGGCGGGCGAGGAGGTAGTGCTCAAGACCCGCGCGGTGACGGTATTCGCGCTGAGCGTCACCGAGGCGGCCGACGCAGGCGCGCTGGAGGAGGCGACGCTGAGCGCGCATGTCTCCAAGGGCACCTATATCCGCAGCCTCGCGCGGGACATTGCGCTGGCCCTTGGATCGGTGGGGCATGTCACCTATCTCAGAAGGACGAAGGCGGGGCCTTTCGGCCTTTCGCAGGCGATATCGCTGGACAATTTGAGCGAAGCCGCTAAGGGGCGCACCCTTGAACATATTCTCCTGCCGTTGAGGGCGGGGCTGGACGACATCCCGGCTCTACCCCTCACGCCCGACCAGGCAGGGGCGCTCCGCCAAGGGCGTGTTCTGGCCGGGATCGTTGCCGACGATGGCCAGTATTTTGCCTGCCTGCACGATGTGCCGGTGGCGCTGATCGAGGTCCAGGCCCGCGAGGGTCGTGTCGTCCGCGGCTTCAACCTGTAAAGATGTCGAAGGAAAACACATGTCGATCACTGCGGAACGCCGCCAGGAACTCATCAAGGATCACGCCCGCGCCGAAGGCGACACCGGTTCGCCGGAAGTTCAGGTCGCGATCCTGACCGAGCGGATCCGGAACCTGACCGAGCACTTCAAGGGCCACGCCAAGGACAACCATTCGCGTCGCGGCCTGCTGATGATGGTCAACAAGCGTCGTTCGCTTCTCGACTATCTCCGCAAGAAGGACGGGGATCGCTACCTCGCCCTCATCGCGAAGCTCGGTCTTCGCAAGTAATAACGGAAGGGCGCCCTTGCGGCGCCCTTCTCGCATATGCGCTTCGCGTGTGACGCGAGCGTCCAACGCCAGCGGGCAATAAGGCCCGACTGGCACGAGCCAAGACTGGCTCAAGCAGGCCCCGGCTGCATAGGGCGGCCGGAGTGAAGGAAACGAAATGTTCGACAAGAAAACGGTAAGCATCGAGTGGGGCGGCAAGACCCTGACGCTCGAGACGGGCAAGGTTGCCCGCCAGGCCGACGGCGCGGTGATCGCGACGCTCGGCGAGACGGTGGTGCTGTGCGCCGTCACCGCGGCCAAGACGGTCAAGGAAGGGCAGGATTTCTTCCCGCTCACCGTCCACTATCAGGAAAAGTTCTCCGCCGCCGGTCGTATCCCGGGCGGCTTCTTCAAGCGTGAGCGCGGCGCGACCGAGAAGGAGACGCTGGTCTCGCGTCTCATCGATCGCCCGATCCGCCCGCTGTTCCCGGAAGGCTTCTACAACGAGATCAACGCCATCGCTCAGGTGCTGAGCTATGACGGCGAGAACGAGCCGGATATCCTGGCGATGGTCGCTGCATCGGCCGCGCTCACCATCTCGGGCGTGCCGTTCATGGGCCCGATCGGCGCCGCGCGCGTCGGTTACGTCGATGGCGAGTATATCCTGAACCCGACCGACAAGCAGGTCGAAGAGGGTCAGCTCGACCTGGTGGTCGCCGCCACCTACGACGCGGTGATGATGGTCGAATCCGAAGCCAAGGAGCTGTCGGAGGAGATCATGCTGGGCGCCGTGCTGTTCGCGCACGATGCCTGCCGTGAGGTCGTCAAGGCGATCGTCAAGCTCGCCGAGCAGGCCGCCAAGGATCCCTGGGAGCTGGCGCCGGTCGACGACAAGTCGGCGACGCTGAAGAAGCTCGAGAAGGCGATCGGCAAGGATATCGCAGCCGCCTACAAGCTGACCGACAAGCAGCAGCGCCAGAACGCGCTGAACGAGGCGCGCGCCAAGGCGCGTGAGGCATTTGCTGACCTCAAGGAAAGCGATCCCGCCCAGTATCTCGGCACGCTGAAGCTGGTGAAGAAGCTGGAGGCGAACATCGTCCGTCAGGCAATCCTGAAGGACGGCAAGCGCATCGACGGCCGCAGCACCACGCAGATCCGCCCGATCGAGGCGGAAACGCACTTCCTGCCGCGTGCCCATGGCTCGGCACTGTTCACGCGTGGCGAGACGCAGACGATCGCGACCGCGACGCTGGGTACCCGCGATGCGGAGCAGATGATCGACGGCCTGAACGGCCTGTCGTACCAGCACTTCATGCTGCACTATAACTTCCCGCCCTACTCGGTCGGTGAAGTGGGCCGCTTCGGCGCGCCGGGCCGCCGCGAAGTCGGCCATGGCAAGCTGGCGTGGCGTGCGCTGCACCCGGTGCTGCCGACCAAGGAAGAGTTCCCCTACACGATCCGTCTGACCAGCGACATCACCGAGTCCAACGGCTCGTCGTCGATGGCGTCGGTGTGCGGCGGTTCGCTGGCCCTCATGGACGCCGGCGTGCCGATCAAGCGCCCGGTCTCGGGCATCGCGATGGGTCTGATCCTGGAAGGCAAGGATTTCGCGATCCTGTCCGACATCCTGGGTGACGAGGATCACCTCGGCGACATGGACTTCAAGGTGGCCGGCACGTCCGAAGGCATCACCACGATGCAGATGGACATCAAGATCGCCGGCATCACCAAGGAGATCTTCGAGGCGGCGCTGCACCAGGCCAAGGAAGGCCGTGCGCACATCCTGGGCGAGATGAACAAGGCGCTGGGTGAAACCCGCACCGAGCTCAGCGCGCACGCACCGCGCATCGAGACGATCACGGTCGACAAGTCGAAGATCCGCGACATCATCGGCACCGGCGGCAAGGTGATCCGCGAGATCGTCGCCACCACCGGCGCCAAGGTCGACATCGACGACGAGGGCGTGGTGAAGATCAGCTCGTCCGATCACTCGCAGATCGAAGCCGCGATCAACTGGATCAAGGGCATCGTCGAAGAGGCGGAAGTCGGCAAGATCTACACCGGCAAGGTCGTCAACATCGTCGACTTCGGTGCGTTCGTGAACTTCATGGGTGGCAAGGACGGCCTCGTCCACGTCTCCGAAATGAAGAACGAGCGGGTCGAGAAGCCGGGCGACGTCGTGTCCGAAGGCCAGGAAGTGAAGGTCAAGGTCCTCGAGATCGATCCGCGCGGCAAGGTTCGCCTGTCGATGCGTGTCGTGGACCAGGAGACCGGCGCCGAGCTGGAGGACACCCGTCCGGCCCGCGAACCGCGCGAGCCGCGTGGTGACCGTGGTCCGCGTCGCGATGGCGGCGGTGATCGGGGTGGCCGTGGTGGCGACCGCGGCGGCGACCGTGGCGATCGCGGCCCGCGCCGTGACCGTGGCCCGCGTCGTGACCGTCCGGAAGGCGGCAACGGCGGTGGCAATGATGACGGCCCCGCGCCCGAGTTCGCCCCGGCGTTCCTGACGAACGACCGCGATCGCGACTAAGCGATCCGTCGCCTTCGGGTGATACAGGAAGGGCCCCGGCAGTGATGCCGGGGCCCTTTCTCTTTGTCCGTGCGGGCGGATGGCCGGTAAGGGAGCCGCCGCTATCGTCCCCGGTGCCCCAAAAGACATCACCCCGGAGCATGGCCCCGGGGTGACGGTAGATCAGCGCTGCTGGCGCGTATCGATGCGGCTGGCGCGTCAGGCGCCAACAGGATGGATCAGGCGGCGGCCTTCACCTTTTCGACCGCCAGCGCCATGCGGTTCGACACCGGCTGGGCGACCTCGCCCGCCAGCTTCAGCGCCGATTCGGTCGAGCGCGAGGCATGCGCCATGAACGCGTCGAACGAGGTGCGCGCGAATTCGTTCTGCAGCTTGAAGAAGTCGGCCGGCGAGGTCACCGAACCGAGCGAGCGGACCGCGCCGGTCGCCTGTTCGTAGGACGACTTCACATAGGCCGCGGCGTCCTGGCCCATCTGCTCCAGGCCCTTCGCCGCGATCTTCGAGGATTCCACGACCGCCTCGACATTGTCGCGCTGAAAGACGTGCATGTCCTCGAACGCCTTGGAGCCCTTTTCAAACTGCGTGCGGGCATGGTCGTTCGCCTCGGCAAACAGGGCGCGGGTCTTTTCGGTCATCGCAGAGATCGCGTCGATCATCGTCGGCTCCTTGGCGGTGCACGGTATGTCCACTGACATGGTGCATGCTCATCTTATGCTGCAGCGCAAAATAAGGGCCGCGTTATGCTGTTTCAAGGACTTTGTGCAACGCAGCAAAAGGTCTCTGCTGTTACCTTATCGCGTGCGGACATAACGACCGGGCGCATCGTCAAGCGCCGGCAGCTTGCCTGCGCCGGGGATGCGCGCACCCGCCGCTTCGACCATCGTGTCGTCGTGACCGCGCAGCCAGGCGAGCCAGTCCGGCCACCAGCTGCCCTCATGCTCGGTTGCGCCCGCCACGAATTCGGCGAAGGATCCGGCCGGCGCATCATTCGTCCAGTGACGATATTTGCGCGCCGCGGGCGGGTTGACGACGCCCGCGATATGGCCCGACCCGGCGAGCACGAAGCGCAATGGGCCGCGGAAGTAGCGGGTGATTTCCCAGACGCTCTCTGCCGGCGCGATATGGTCCTCCCGCCCAGCCTGAACGAAGGTGGGCGTTTCCACCCTGGCGAGATCGAGCGGAACGCCGTCGATGGTGATGGCGCCGGGCTTTACCAGCAGATTGTCGCGATAAAGATCCGCCAGATAGCTGCGATGCCAGCCGGCCGGTAGGTTGGTGACGTCGCCGTTCCAGTGAAGGAGGTCGAACGGCGTGTATTCTTCCCCCAACAGGTAATTGTTGGTGACGTAATTCCAGACAAGGTCGCGGCTGCGCAGCATGTTGAAGGTCGCCGCCATGTAGCGACCGTCGAGGAACCCTTCGGGCGACAGCGTGTCGATCCGGTCGAGCAGTTCGTCGGTGATCAGCGCGGAAAGATCGCCTGCGCGGGCGAAATCGACCTGCGCGGTGAAGAAGGTGGCGCTGGCGACCTTTTCCGCCTCGCCGCGCGCGGCGAGCAGGGCGAGCGTCGCGGCCAGCGTGGTGCCCGCCACGCAATAGCCGATGGCGTGGACAGCGGGCACGTCGAGCAGGTCGCGCACGGTGTCGATCGCCTCGACCTGCGCCGCGATGTAATCGCGCCAGCCAACGTCCTTCATGCTGGCGTCGGCCGACTTCCACGACACCATGAACACGCTGATCCCCTGATCGAGGCACCAGCGGATGAAGCTTTTCTCCGCGGTCAGATCGAGGATGTAGAAGCGGTTGATCCACGGCGGGAAGATGACCAGCGGGGTTTGCAGCACCTGCGGCGTCGTCGGCGCATAGTGGATCAGTTCAAAGAGCGGGGTGCGCAGCACGACCTTGCCGGGGGTGGTGGCGAGGTTGTGGCCGAGCTCGAACGCGCCGAGCGGCGTGTGGGTCATCTGCCCGCGCGCCATGTCGTCGAGCATGTGCTGCAGCCCCTTGCGCAGATTGTCGCCGCGCGTCTGGAGCGTCCGTTCGATCACCTGCGGATTGGTGAAGGCAAAATTGGTCGGGCTGAGCGCGTCGACGAAATTGCGCATCGCGAAGCGGAATTGCGCGCGCTGGCGATCGTCGACGCCCGGCATCGTTTCCACGCTGCGCATGAGCTGTTCGCCGATGAACTCATAGGCCTGGCGCAGCGCGGCGAAGAAGGGGTTTTGCTGCCACGCCGGGGCGGCGAAGCGCTTGTCCTGCGAGGGCTGCTGCTGCTCGGGCGGCAGGGTGGCGGCGATGAATTGCTGCCAGGCGGACAGTCCTTCGGCCCACGGATCGCGCGGGGCGGCGTCAGTGCCGGGGGTCGCCCCTGTGCCCTTTTCCTTGCCGGCATCCAGCGCCGCCACGCTCTGTTCGAGCATCATCTGCTGGGCGCGACCGATCATCGCCGTCCATTGCTGCAGATCGGCCAAGCTTGGCGGCAGGGGACTGTCGGTCATTCATCGCTCTCCGCCCGTCAGCATAGCGTGGCTATGGGCGCGCGAAAGCCCCGCCTGCCTTTCGCCGGGTGCGCGCCCGGTCTATGTTGCGCCGTTCCACCATCGAGGTTCGCATGTCCGAAGAGTTCTACCGCATCAAGCGCCTGCCGCCCTATGTCATCGCCGAGGTGAATGCGATGCGGGCCGCGGCGCGCGCGGCCGGCGAGGACATCATTGACCTTGGCATGGGCAATCCCGACCTGCCGCCGCCGCCGCACGTCATCGACAAGCTGGTCGAGGTGGCGAAGAAGCCCGATGCGCATGGCTATTCGGCGTCCAAGGGCATACCCGGGCTGCGCCGGGCGCAGGCCAATTACTACGGCCGGCGCTTCGGCGTGGAGGTCGATCCCGAGACCGAAGTCGTCGTGACGATGGGGTCGAAGGAAGGGCTGGCGAGCCTCGCCACCGCGATCACTGCGCCGGGCGACGTGATTCTGGCGCCCAATCCCAGTTATCCCATCCACACCTTTGGCTTCATCATCGCCGGGGCGACGATCCGCGCGGTGCCGACGACGCCGGACGAGCGCTATTTCGAGAGCCTGGAGCGGGCGATGGCGTTCACCGTGCCGCGGCCGAGCATCCTCGTCGTCAATTACCCGTCCAACCCGACGGCGGAGTCGGTCGATCTTGCTTTTTACGAACGGTTGGTCGCCTGGGCGCGCGAGAACCAGGTCTGGATCATCTCCGACCTCGCCTATTCGGAGCTGTATTACGACGGCAACCCGACGCCCTCGATCATGCAGGTGAAGGGCGCGAAGGACGTTGCGATCGAGTTCACCTCGCTCAGCAAGACCTATTCGATGGCCGGCTGGCGGATCGGCTTTGCGGTCGGCAACAAGACGCTGATCGCGGCGATGACGCGGGTGAAATCCTATCTGGATTACGGCGCCTTCACGCCGATCCAGGCGGCGGCGTGCGCCGCGCTCAACGGCCCGCAGGACATCGTCGAGCAGAACCGCAAGCTGTATCACAAGCGCCGCGACGTAATGGTCGAGAGCTTTGCCCGGGCCGGGTGGGAGATCCCGAGCCCCAAGGCGAGCATGTTCGCCTGGGCACCGTTGCCCCCCGCGCTGGCGCATCTGGGGAGCCTGGAATTCTCCAAACAATTGCTGACCCAAGCCAAGGTCGCGGTCGCGCCGGGCGTCGGCTATGGCGAAAACGGCGAGGGCTATGTGCGCATCGCCATGGTCGAGAACGAGCAGCGGCTGCGCCAGGCGGCGCGCAACGTGAAGAAGTATCTGGCCAGCATGGGTGTGAACGTGCCGGCGCGGAACGCTGGTTGAACCAGCCGCACGGTTCATCGCGGGGGGTGTTCGTTGGACGCCTATAACCCGCTCTATTCGCTCGCCGGCGTGCTGGTGGGGATATTGGTCGGCCTGACCGGCGTCGGCGGCGGATCGCTGATGACGCCGCTGCTGGTGCTGGCGTTCGGCTTCCACCCCGCCACCGCCGTCGGCACCGACCTGCTCTACGCATCGGCGACCAAGACGGTTGGCGGCGCGGTGCACGGCCTGCGTGGGACGGTGGACTGGCGGGTGGTGCGCCGCTTGGCACTCGGCAGCATTCCCGCGGCGCTGGTGACGCTGCTCGCGCTCAGCCGCATGAGCGTCCATGGCGCGGATACCGGCGGGCGCATCGCGCTGGCGCTGGGCGTGACGCTGGTAGCGACCGCGATCGCCACCTTCTTCCGTGCGCGGATCGTGGCGCGGGTAGAGCCGTTCTTCGAAGGGATGCGGCCGCGCACGCTGGCGCTGCTCACCGTCGGATTAGGCGCAATCCTGGGCGTGCTCGTCTCGCTGACCTCGGTCGGGGCGGGTGCGCTCGGCATGACGGCGCTGCTCGTGCTGTATCCACTGACACCGGTGAACCGGCTGGTCGGATCGGACATTGCCCATGCCGTGCCGCTGACGCTGATCGCCGGGATCGGCCATTGGTGGCTGGGGTCGGTCGACGTGATCCTGCTCGCCTCGCTGCTGGCCGGATCGATCCCGGGTATCGTGCTGGGCAGTATCATTGCCTCGCGCGTGACCGATCGACTGCTGACCCCGATCCTCGCCACCACGCTGGCGGTGGTCGGACTGAAGCTGATATTCTAAGCGCCTGTCGCTTGTGCATCCGCGTTCAAGGACATCGACGTGACTCGTCCCGGTTTCAGTTTTTCCACCAGCTTCAAGGTCCGCTACGCCGAGATTGACGGCCAGCGGGTCGTCTTCAACTCGCGCTATCTCGAATATGCCGATGTTGCGGTGAGCGAATTCTGGGAATGGACCGGGATCGGCGAGGCGCTGAAGGACGCATGGCTCGACATGGAATTCCATGTGCGCCGCGCGACGGTGGACTATCTGAAGCCGCTGATGCTCGGCGACACCGTGGAAGCATCGGTGCGGATCGAGCGGATCGGCAACTCCAGCCTGACCAAGCGGTTCGAGCTGGCCAATCAGGACGGGGATCTTTGCGCGGTGATCGACATGGTCAGCGTCAACGTTCACCTGCCGACCGGCCGCCCGGTGCCGATCGCCACCGACGTGCGCCAGTTCCTGGAAGCGCTGATGGTGGCGCAGCCGGACCGCGTGGCGTAAGGATTGGCCATGCTGGAGATGCGCCCCGATTGCGAGCGTTGCGGAACCGATCTTCCCGCCGATGAGGGCGGGGCGTTCATCTGCTCGTTCGAATGTACCTTCTGCGCGGATTGCGCCGATGCGATGGACGAGCGCTGCCCCAATTGCGGGGGTGAGTTGCTCGACCGTCCGGCGCGGGTCGGAGACGCGCTGAAGAAGCATCCCGCATCGACCAGGCGGCATTTCGTGCCGTCCGATGCCAAGCGCTGAAGCGCAGTGACGGGCGCAGCGGCGGCTGGGTGGCGATGACCCCGCGTATCCTAATCGTGGCCGGGTCCGATTCGGGCGGCGGCGCGGGCATTCAGGCGGATATCCGCACCGTCACGATGCTGGGCGGCCATCCCATGACCGCGATCACCGCGATCACCGCGCAGAACACGCTGGGCGTGTCGGGTGTCCACCCGATCCCGCCGGAGATGGTCGCGCAGCAGATGCAGGTGTGCATCGACGACATTGGCGTCGATGCGGTGAAGATCGGCATGATCGGCAGCGCTGCGACCGCGCACGCCATCGCCGATGTGATCGAGACGTTGCGCAACGTGCCGATCGTGTTCGATCCGGTGATGATCGCGAGTTCAGGGGCGGTCCTCGCCGACGATGATACGACGGCGGCGTTCGGGCGGCTGATGCGGCTCGCCACGCTGGTCACGCCCAATTGCCCTGAACTGGTGGCGCTGGGCGGCGAGCAGGCGGTGCTGGCGACCGGAGCGACGCTGCTGGCCAAGGGCGGCCATGCGGAGGGCGATATCATCACCGACCGGCTGATCGGCCCCGAGGGCGAGATTGCGCGATGGTCCGGCACACGGATCGAGACGCGGCATACCCATGGCACGGGGTGCACGCTGGCGAGCGCTATCGCGGAAGGTCTGGGTCGCGGGCTGGCGCTACCGCCGGCGGTCGAGCGTGCGCGGCTGTTCGTTCGCGAGGCGTTGACCAAGGCGCCGGGGCTGGGCGCCGGGCACGGGCCGATGGGGCATCATCTGGTGCGCCCCAAGGACTGGCCGGGCGTCTGACGCGGCATACCGGTTGCCGCGACAGGCCTGCCGCGGCGGTCAGTAGGCGTTCAGCGCATCCTGAAGATGGTCGCGGATCGCCAGCAGGGCGCCCATCGGCACGCTCTTGCCGGCTGGTGTCGGGGCCGCCGCCGCCGCAGGCTCGGCGCTGCCGCCGCGCGTTTCGCTGGCGAGCAGTTTCTGCACGCCCTTCACCGTATAGCCCTCCGTACCCAGCAGGCGCTGGATCCGCTGGACGAGTGCAACATCCGCCGGCCGGTAGTAGCGCCGGTTACCGGCACGTGTGACCGGGCGGAGTTGCGGAAAACGGGTTTCCCAATAGCGCAGGACATGCGGCGCGACGCCGGTCGCGCTGGCGACCTCGCCGATCGTGCGGAACGCGCCCTCAGCCTTTTGGGAGTTGCTCACGCCTGGGCAGCGACGATGCGATCGCGCATCATCTGGCTGGCGCGGAAGGTGAGCACACGGCGCGGTGCAATTGGCACTTCGACCCCGGTCTTGGGATTGCGGCCGATCCGCTCGCCCTTGTCGCGCAGGACGAAGGTGCCAAAGCCGGAGATCTTCACATTCTCCCCGCGGGCAAGCGCGCCGCACAGGGATTCCAGGATCTGCTCGACCAGGCGTGCCGAGTCAGCCCGCGACAGACCTACCTGGCGATGCAGCGATTCCGCCAAATCCGCCCTAGTTAACGTCCCCGCATCACTCATTTGCACTACAACTCCCCACTCCGATTGCTGCAGGTTAGCATCCGCGAGGGCGTGGTGAAAGATTGATGTGGCGCCTTGCCGTGTTTCAGTACCGGACGACGGCGGCGCCCCAGGTGAACCCGCCACCCATCGCTTCCAGCACGACAATCTGCCCGCGCTGGATGCGCCCGTCGCGCACCGCGGCATCGAGCGCCAGGGGCACCGATGCGGCGGAGGTGTTGGCATGCTGATCGACGGTCAGCACGACCTTCTCCGCCGGCAGGCCCAGCTTGCGCGCGGTAGCATCGAGAATGCGGGCATTCGCCTGATGCGGCACGACCCAGTCGACCTGGTCGGCGGTGAGGCCGGCGGTTTCCAGCGATTCCTGCATCACGGTGGCGAGGTTGACGACCGCGTGGCGGAACACCTCGCGTCCCTTCATCCGCAGCTTGCCCACCGTGCCGGTGGTCGACGGGCCGCCATCGACATAGAGCAGTTCGTTGTGACGCCCGTCGGCGTGCAGCTTCGACGCGAGGATGCCGCGGCCCTCAGGACCCTCGCTTTCCTGCGCCTCTAGTACGATTGCGCCAGCACCATCGCCGAAAAGAACGCAGGTGGTGCGATCTTCCCAGTCGAGGATTCGGCTGAACGTCTCGGCGCCGATCACCAGCGCGCGGCGGTGGGCGCCGGCGCGGATCATGCTGTCCGCCACCTGCACCGCGTAGAGGAAACCCGAGCAGACGGCGGCGACGTCGAACGCGACGCAATCGTCGATGCCCAGCATCGCCTGCACCTTGGTGGCGCTGGACGGGAAGGTCTGGTCAGGCGTCGCAGTGGCGAGCACGATCAGGTCGATGTCCTGCGCCGACACGTCGGCCGCAGTCAGCGCCGCCTTGGCCGCGTCACGGGCGAGCGTGGCGGTGGTTTCCTCCGGCCCGGCGATGTGGCGGAAGCGGATGCCGGTGCGCTCGACGATCCACTCATCGGTGGTGTCGACCATCTCGGCCAGTTCGGCATTGGACACGCGCCGCGCCGGCAGCGCCGATCCGGTGCCGGTGATAACGCTGCGAATCATGCCGTCTCCCTCTCGAACCGGGTGAGATCATCCGCAATGCGTCGCGCGAGATCCGCCTTCACCATCTTTGCTGCAACGCCAATCGCCGTTGCGACGCCGACCTCGTTGGCGCCGCCGTGGCTCTTCAGCACGAGGCCGTTCAAGCCGAGGAATACGGCGCCATTGTGGTTGTTGGGATCAAGATGGTCGCGCAGCAGCTGCGTCGCCGGACGCGAGATCAGGAAGCCGATTTTCGAGCGGACCGAGCTGGTGAAGGCGCGCTTCAACAGGTCGGCGACGAATCGGGCGGTGCCCTCGGCGGTCTTGAGCGCGATATTGCCGGAGAAGCCGTCGCACACGATCACGTCATGGTCGCCGCGCGAGAGCCGGTCGCCCTCGATGAAGCCGGTGAACTCCATCGGTAGGTGCGGCGCAGCGCGCAGCGCGGCAGCGGCATCGCGGATCTCCTCGGTGCCCTTCTGATCCTCGCTGCCGATGTTGAGCAGCGCGACGCGCGGATTTTCCAGATCCATGGCCACGCGAGCATAAGCCGCGCCCATGACCGCGAACTGAACGAGGTTCTTGGCCTCGACCTCGGTATTGGCGCCGAGATCCAGCACGACGACGTCATTGGTGCCAAGCGTCGGCAGCAGCGCGGCAAGGGCAGGGCGATCGATGCCCGGCATGGTGCGCAGCGCGAGCTTCGCCATCGCCATCAGGGCGCCGGTGTTGCCCGACGAGACGGCGGCGCCGGCACGACCCTGCTTCACGCAATCGATGGCGATACCCATCGACGTCGTCTTGGCACGGCGCAGCGCCTGGCCGGCCTTTTCGTCGCCGGCGATGACGTCGGGCGCATGCACGATCTCGGCATGCTGGCTGAGGTTCGGATGCTTTTTCAGGCCTTCGCGAATCGCCGATTCGTCACCGACGAGAAGGAATTTCATCCCCTCGAAGCGATGACGCGCGCGTGCGACGCCCGCCAGCATGACCGCCAGCCCCTCGTCGCCGCCCATCGCATCGACGGCGATCCAGGAACTGTCGGCCATGATAAGACGGACTCCGTAAACCTAATCTGCAATGCCGAAGCGGCAGCGGCGCGCGTCCGCGCGCCGTGCCGGCAGCTGAATCAGCCTTCGACCGAAAGGACTTCGCGGCCGTTGTAGTGACCGCATGCCGTGCACAGGTTGTGCGGGCGACGCAGTTCGCCGCAGTTCGGGCATTCCTGGAACGCCTCGACCGACAGAGCGTCGTGTGCGCGGCGCATGCCACGGCGGGAGGGGGAAGTCTTTCGCTTGGGGACGGCCATCGCGGCACCTTGATCTTTTATTGTTCGAAATAAATGCGATTAGCCCGACGACGATCGATGCGAACCGGATCACCGGTCGCACCGGGTAGCCGGGCGCATCGCGAAGCCCCGCGCCTATAGCTGATCGGGCGGCCGTTGCAACCCGAATGGCGCGCTGGCAGGCTTCTCCATCAACGAAAAGGGGGAGGAACCATGGTTCTGCCGGTGACAATGACGATTGCTGCGGCCTGTGCGGTGATCAACATCTGGCTCGCGATCCGGCTGGTGCGCGGGCGCGTCAGGGGCAAGGTGATGGTCGGCGACGGGGGCGATCCGGGCATGCTGGCGGGGATGCGCGCGCACGCCAATTTCGGCGAATATGCGCCGATCGTCCTCATCCTGATGGCGCTGATCGAGCTGGCGCGCGGATCCCTGGTGGCGCTGTGGGTGATCGGGGTATTGTTCGTGCTGGCGCGGGTGGCGCATCCGCTGGGCATGACACGGGCGGCGCCCAATCCGCTGCGGGCGGGCGGGGCGGTGGTGACGTGGATCGTCACGCTGATCCTGGCCGGATGGGCGCTGGCAATCGCGGTGGAGCGGACCAGCAGCGGCTCGATGACGATCGTGCCGGTCGAGGGGGCGCCGCGCGCCTGAGCCGATTCGGAGCTACGCGGGGGATCAATCCTCGCGGCGGGTTGCGTCCAGATGTCGTTCCAGCCGGGCAGATTCGGCCTTGATCGCGTCGCGTTCGGCCCGGGTGCGGCCGAACGCCAGCCTGTTGGCGGCCGCCTGTTCGGCGGCGGCGGCCCGCACGCGCGCCTTGCGTGCGCGGTTGAGGTTGATCAGGTCGCCCACGTCAGTGGTCCCGCCTCAGGGGCGAACCTCGCGCGCGATCGCGTCGAGCAGGCCGTTGACGAAGCCCGCCTCGCGCCGTTCGTAAAAGGCGTGGGCGACATCGACATATTCGCTGATCACCGCGCCCTTGGGCACATCGACACGCGACAGCAGTTCGTAGGTGCCGGCGCGCAGGATCGCCTTCATCGGCTTGTCGAGGCGGTCGAGCGTCCAGCCGCTTGCCAGCTTGCTCTCGATCAGGCGATCGATCTCGCCCGCGCGGGCATGCGCGCCAGTGACGATATCGTCGAAGAAGGCGACATCGGCCTCGGCATATTCGGCGCCCTCGATCGTCGCGCCGATACGGTGGGCGTGGAATTCGTGCAGGAGGGCGGACATGGCAATGCCCTCCATCTCATGCTGATAAAGCGCCTGGGTGGCGGCGAGACGCGCGGCAGCGCGCGCCTTGGTACGAGCAGCGGTACGGGACATGGCGGCGCCCCATACGCGCATAGGCCCGGAACGGCCAGCCCCCGCGGCGTGCGGGGGCGGCGCGGTCAGAGCCGGCGGGCGACCGACTGGGCGTGCGCCGGCAGCCCCTCCGCCTCCGCCAGCGCGACGGTGGCCGGGCCGAGCTTTGCCAGCGCAGCGGCGTCGAGCTGAAGGAAGCTGGTGCGCTTCATGAAGTCCGTGACGCCAAGCCCGCTGGCGAAGCGCGCGCGCCGGCCGGTGGGGAGGACGTGGTTCGGACCCGCGACATAATCGCCGATCGCCTCCGGCGTATAGCGCCCGAGGAAGGCCGAGCCTGCGTGGCGCATCAGGTCGAACAGCGGCTGGGGAGCATCGACCGCAATCTCGACATGCTCGGGCGCGAGCGCATCGACCAGCGGCATCGCCTGTTCGAGCGTGTCGACCAGTACGATCGCGCCATTCGCCTCCCAGGCGATCCGCGCGGTGTCGCGCGTCGGCAGCTCGACCAGCTGACGCTCTACGGCCGCGACGACCGAATCGGCGAAGTCGGCCGAATCGGTGAACAGGATCGACTGGGTCGTCACGTCATGTTCGGCCTGGCTGAGCAGGTCGGCGGCGATCCAGTCCGGATCATTGGCCCCATCGGCGACGACGATGATCTCGCTGGGGCCGGCGACCATGTCGATGCCGACCACGCCATAGACCTGCCGCTTGGCCTCCGCGACCCAGGCGTTGCCGGGGCCGGTGACGACATCGACGCGGGCGATCCGGTCGGTGCCCCAGGCGAGCGCGGCGATCGCCTGCGCGCCGCCGATCCGCCACACCTCGTCAGCACCGGCGAGATGCGCCGCGGCGAGGACCAGCGGGTTGATCGCGCCCTTGGGCGTCGGCGTCACGACGACGAGCCGCTCCACGCCCGCAACCTTGGCGGGAATGGCGTTCATCAGCAGCGTCGAGGGGTAAGCTGCGCGCCCGCCGGGGACGTAGATGCCGGCGGCATCGACGGGGCGCCAGCGCGCGCCGAGTCGGACGCCCGCCTCATCGGTGAAGTCGCTGCCGGCCGGGCGCTGTTTCTCGTGATAGGCGCGGATTCGCGTGGCGGCGAGTTCGAGCGCGTCGCGCAGCACCGGATCGAGGACGTCGAACGCGGCGGCGCAATCGGCGAGCGGGATCGACCAGCCGCCGTCATCGAGATCATGGCCGTCGAGCTTCTGCGTAAAGGCACGCAGTGCCGCGTCGCCCTCCTCACGCACGCTGCGCAGGATGTTGGACACGTCGCGCGTGACATCGGCGTCCGATTCGCGCCGGGCATCGACCAGCGCGGCGAAATCGCGCGTGAAGGACGCGTCGCGGGTGGACAGGCGAATCATGCCGCCTTCGCCTCGGCCACGGCGCGGCGGAACGCCTCCACCAGCGGGACGACGCGGCCGGCGCGCATCTTCATCGCCGCCCGGTTGACGATCAGGCGCGAGGATACCTCGACGATCGTTTCCACCTCGACCAGGCCATTTTCCTTCAGCGTGCGGCCCGAGGAGACGAGGTCGACGATGCGCGGCGCGAGGCCGAGCATCGGGGCAAGCTCCATCGCGCCGTTCAGCTTGATGCACTCGGCCTGCACGCCGCGGCGGGCGAAATGCTCCGCCGTCAGGTGCGGATATTTGGTGGCGACGCGCACATGGCTCCAGCCGCGCGGATCATCGTGCGCGGCCAGCTCCGCCGGCTCGGCGACCGAGAGGCGGCAATAGCCGATGCCGAGATCGACCGGGGCATAAAGCTCCGGGTAAGCGAACTCGCCGAGCACGTCCGAGCCGACGATGCCGAGCTGGGCGGCGCCATGTGCCACGAACGTCGCGACGTCGAAGGCGCGCACGCGGATGAGCGCGATTTCCGGATCCTGGGTCGCAAAACGCAGCGCGCGGCTGTCCTCATCGAAGAAGGCGGCCTCCGGCACGACGCCGGCGCTGGCGAGCAGCGGCTGCACCTCGGCGAGAATACGTCCCTTTGGGACGGCAATAACGAGCGGTTCGGCCATGGGCGCGGCTTTACCAGTGCGCCGCGCAGGCGCAACATCGCGGCCACGCGCAATATCCTGTGCAAAGGGGAAATCGGGTGGCTGACGAAGCGACGAACCGCGGCGCATTCCTGATCCAGCACCATTATTGCACCACGATGGATGCGCCGATCACGGCGCGCGTGTGCAGGGCGCTGGCCACCGCCATCACCCGCGACAGCGCCGCCGGGCGCCGCGTGCTGGGCTGGCCGGGCGAGCCGACCGTCGACGCGCTGCCGCTGCGGTTGGTGGGCGGATTGCACGCGCTGCACCGTGCCGGTGCCGATGCGGGGCTGACGCGGGTGTTTCGCGGCGAGGTGGTGGACGAGGGGGAGGTGGCGGCGATCCTCGCGCAGGTGCTGGTGGCGCACGACGCGGCGCTGCTGCCTTGGCTGGACGGGCCGCCCCAGACCAACGAGCCGGGGCGATCGGCGGCGCTGATGATGGGATTGCTTCAGGTCGCGCGGCGGTTCGGCCAGCCGATCGAGCTGCTGGAGATCGGATCGAGCGCCGGGCTGAACCTGCTGATCGATCGCTATCGTTTCGACCTGGGCGGGACGATCGTGGGGCCGGATGCGTCGCCGGTCACGATCCGGCCCGAGTGGCGCGGGGCGGCACCGGCGCCCGAAGCGGTGCGCTTCGCGTCGGTCCGGGGGGTGGATATCAACCCGATCGACGTGCGTGATCCGGCGGCGGCGCAGCGGCTGATCGCCTATAGCTGGGTCGATGTGCCCGAGCGTGCCGCCCGGCTGGAGGCAGCGTTCGCGATGTTCGCCGCCGATCCGCCGCGGCTGGACGCCGGCGACGCTGCGGCCTGGATCGAGGAGCGGCTGGCCGAGCCGCAACCGCGCGGCGTGACCCGCGTGCTGATGCATTCGGTGGTGTGGCAATATCTGGGGCCGGAGCGGCAGGCGCGGATTCGCGCGGCGATGCTGGCCGCAGCGCAGGAAGCGGATGACGAGCGGCCGCTCGCCTGGGTGCGGATGGAGCCCAACAAGCAAAGCGCGGTGCAGGAAGTGTGGGTGCAGGCATGGCCTGGCGCGGCGACGCCGGTGCGAGTCGCGCAGACCCATGCGCATGGTACGTGGGTGGCGCCGACCGACCCCGCCGAAACGCCCTCGGGTGGCGATTTCGTCGAGGGCGGGGAGGGATATTGGGCGAACGAGGCGACGCGCCGCCTGGCCGGGGCATGACCACGCCCCCGGCCGGCGACGTACGCCGTCAGGGATAGCTGACGGTCTTGGGCTGGCCCGGGATCGGGATCCATTCGATCTCGTCGCCAGGCACGACGGGGAATTCGCGCGCCATCCATGCGCGCTTCGCCTCCTGGATGCGTTCGCGCGAGGAGCTGACGAAATTCCACCACACGTGGCGCGGGGTGGCGAAGGCGTCGCCGCCCGCCAGCATCGCGCGCGCGCCGCTGGTGCTGCGCAATGTCGCGGCGATGCCGGGACGCAGGACGTAGAGCCGCTGCGGTTCGAGGGCCACGCCCTCCAGCATGGCTTCCCCCTCGACCAGATAGATGGCGCGTTCGTCGGCAGCGGCGTCGATGGGCACGCTGGCGCCGGGGGCGAGCGCGATGTCGGCGTAGATCGTGCCGGCATAGGTGGTGGTCGGCGCACGCTTGCCCCACAGGTCGCCCATGATGACGCGGGCGGTGACGCCGTCGCCCTCGATCACGGGCAGGTCGGCGGCGGGGACATGCTCAAAGGCCGGATCGATTTCCTCCTGTCCGTCGGGCAGCGCGAGCCAGGTCTGGATGCCCGACAGCGCCGGGCCGTCGCGCCGCGCCTCCTCCGGCGAGCGTTCCGAATGGACGATGCCACGCCCGGCAGTCATCAGGTTGACCGCGCCGGGGCGGATCACCGTCTGCGTGCCGAGTGAATCGCGGTGGCCGATCGCGCCGTCGAACAGATAGGTGACGGTGGCGAGATTGATGTGCGGATGCGGGCGCACGTCCATCCCCTCGCCGGGCGGCAGGTGCGCCGGGCCCATCTGGTCGAAGAACAGGAACGGCCCCACCATCGTCCGCTCGCGATGCGGCAGGGTGCGGTGGACCTTGAACCCGCCGATATCGTGGGTGGCGGGCAGCAGGGTCAGCTCGATCAGGTCATCACGCGTCATCGGTCGCTTCCAGCATAAGGAGAAGGTCGTCGGGGAAGATGGTCTCGGGCCAGCCGGCGATCTCGTCGCGGCGGAACCAGCGCCACTGCGTCATCACGCGGCGTTCGAGATCGGTGTGGCCGGAGGTGTCGACGGCATCGGCATCGACGTTGATGCGGAACCAGCGTTCGTCGGCGGTGACCTCGACCCGTTCGATGGTGAGGAAATCGACCCAGCGTTGCGCCACTTCCGGGCCGGGATCGGCGCGGATGCCGGTTTCCTCGAACAATTCGCGGCGCGCGGCATCGGGGTAGCTTTCGCCCGGATCGCAGGCGCCGCCGGGCGTGCACCAGAAGGGCGCGCGATCATCGGGCGTGAAGCGGAACAGCAGCACGCGCGATTCGCGGTCGACCAGCAGGATGCGCGCGGCGGGGCGAAGCGCGCGGCCGATGCGGGCGGTCGCCGCCTCAGTCACCGTCGAGCTCGGGATAATGGCGGAAGATGCCGGTGGTGTTGAACGGCACGCGACGATCGCTCGCGAGATAGGCGGCGATACCGGGCAGCGCGGCCACCGCATCGCGGATGGCGACGACGCCGGGATAGTCGCGCTCCAGCGCCGCCATGCGCCGCGGGAACATGTAGCGCAGGCCCTCGACCAGCTGGAACAGCGAGGTGTCGGCATAGCTCCAGCGATCGTCGATCAGCCAGACGCCCGGATTGGCCCCAGCCGCCTGTTCGAAATGGTCGAGGAACTTGGGCAGCCGCTCGGTACGGAATTGCTGGGCGGCGCGCGCGGCCTCGGGCTTCTGATCCTCGTAATAGGCGCCGAGCTCCACCGGATGGTGGATGTTGTGCACCTCCGCGACGATGTCGGCGATGGTCAGCTGCAGTTGCAGGATCCAAAGGCGGTCGGTGGGCGCGAGATCGTGCCGATCACCCAGATAGAGGAGGATGTTGGCGACCTGCGCGATGCGGACGCTGTCATGCTCCAGATAGGGCGGGGCGAAGGGCGCGCGATCGCCGGCGGCCATATTTTCCACCAGCGCATCGACCGAACGGGTGCGGGCGCAATCCTCATAGGCGATCCCGGCCGCCTCCAGCGGCAGGCGGACGAATTCGCCGCGGCCCTGCAGGCCGGGCCAGTACCAGAGGCGATAGGTCATCGTGGCTCCCCGGGGGCGACCGTCTTCATCGCCAGTGCGTGGACGTGATCGCGCAGCAGATCGGCCAGCGCCTGGTTCACCAGCCGCTGCCGCGCGACGCGGGTGAGACCGGCGAAAGCGGGGCTTTCCACCACCACGCGGAAGTGCGATTCGCCCGAGCCGTCGTCGCCGGCATGGCCGCGATGCTGCGCGCTTTCGTTGATCACGTCGAGGTGCGTCGGGCTGAGCGCGTCGGTCAGACGAGCGGCGATTGCGTGCTGGATCGGGCCGGTGGCAGGCTGGGTCATGCCGCCTATATAGTCCGTTTTGCTGGGGATGTTCTGATTTTGGCGAAGGATCGGCCGAACGCACGGTTTCATGGAAGGATCGAAGGGGACCGGCCGTGCGAGGCGCCGGGCTGCGATGCGGCCGGGGAATTTCGCGCGCCGCCGCTGGACGGGCCAGCGCGCGATGGCCCGCCGCGGTTCCGCTGGTTCTGCCTCGACCATGTCCGCGCGTTCAATTCGAGCTACAATTATTTCGACGGGATGAGCGCGGAGGAAATCCACCATGCGCAGCGGCCGATGGCGGGGTGGGAACGCGAGACTCGCGCCTTCGCCCGTGCCGGTGGCGGCGACCAGGGGCCGCGCTGGGCCGATTTTTCCGATCCGCTGGACGCGATCGGTGCGCGCTATCGCCGCGAGCAGGCGCCCGAACGGAGCGACGGCAAGCCATTGTCGGGGCAGGACCGCGCGAGCCTGAAGGTGCTGGGGCTGGCCCCCGATGCGGACCGCATGGCGCTGCGCAAGCGCTACAGCGAATTGGTGCGCCGTTATCACCCCGACCGAAACGGCGGTGACCGCAGCCATGAAGCAATGCTACAGAAGGTCATCGCGGCCTATCAGCAGTTGCGGCAGGCACCGGCCTTTGCGTGAGGGGCGGGCGGCGCGGGTGCGGGCATGTTCGGCCCTTGCCCTTGATCCAAGGCTTGCCATATTTCGGCGGAAACAATGACCAGCATCCTGACCATGGCAGAACGTCGAGACAATGACGGCGAAGGCACCGGCGTGGGCGTGGCCACCCGCACGCGCGCCAAGATCAAGGAGCCGACGCCGTATCGCGTGCTGATGCTGAACGACGATTATACCCCGATGGAATTCGTCGTTCTATGCCTGCAGCGGTTCTTCCGCATGAACGCGGAGGAGGCGACCCGCGTCATGCTCCACGTCCACCAGAAGGGCGTCGGCGTGTGCGGTACCTTCAGCTATGAAGTGGCGGAGACGAAGGTCGGGCAGGTGATGGATTTCGCCCGCGCCAACCAGCATCCGCTGCAATGCACGCTGGAAAAGGCCTGAGCCTTTTCCCGACGCCGGCGATCAGCCGGCGACGACCCGCCAGCCCAGAGTTTCGCCGGCATGGAACGGCACAACCGACTCGGTATCGTTGCCGATCTGGTCGGGCACCGTCTGGTCGACACGCTCCAGCGTGATCGTCCCTTCGTTCAGCGGCAGGCCGTAGAAGCGCGCCCCATTTTCGCTGACGAACGCCTCGAACCGGTCGAGCGCGCCTTCCTCGTCGAACACGCGGATGTAGCTTTCCAGCGCATAGGGCGCGTTGAAGATGCCGGCGCAGCCGCAGGAGGTTTCCTTCGCCGCGACGACGTGCGGCGCGCTGTCCGTCCCCAGGAAGAACTTGGCCGAGCCTGACACCGCCGCCTTGCGCACGGCGAGGCGATGCTGCTCGCGCTTTGCCACGGGCAGGCAATAAGCATGCGGGCGGATGCCACCGTCGAAGATCGCGTTGCGGTTGATCAGCAAATGCTGCGGGGTGATCGTCGCGGCGACGGTATCCGGCGCCTCGGCGACATAGTCCGCCGCCTCGCGCGTGGTGATATGTTCCATCACGATCTTGAGCGCGGGAAAATCGTCGACCAGCCGGCGCAGCGTGCGATCGATGAACACCGCCTCACGATCGAAGATGTCGATGTCCTTGTCGGTGACCTCGCCATGGATCAGCAGCGGCATGCCGATCGCCTGCATCCGTTCCAGCACCGGCGCGAGCGCGAAAATGTCGGTCACGCCATGCGCCGAATTGGTCGTCGCATGCGCGGGATAGAGCTTGCACGCGGTGAACACGCCCTCGGCATGCGCGGCGGCGATCGCGTCGGGATCGGCGCCGTCGGTGAGGTAGCAGGTCATCAGCGGCGTGAAATCGGTTCCGGCGGGCAGCGCGGCCATGATCCGTTCGCGATAGGCGCGCGCGGCATCGGCGGTGGTCACCGGCGGGGTCAGATTGGGCATGATGATCGCGCGGGCGAATTGCCGCGCGGTGTAGGGCGCGACCAGCTGAAGCATCGCGCCGTCGCGCAGGTGAACGTGCCAGTCGTCGGGGCGGCGGATGGTGAGGCGGTCGGTCATCGGACAATCCGGGAGCTTGGAATAGGGCCGGAACGCCCTAGCTTGTCGGCATGACCAACGCCACCATGCTCACCGATCGCGCCGTCCTACGCCTCAGCGGGGAGGATGTTCGCGGATTCCTGCAGGGGCTGGTGACCAATGATGTCACGGGGCCGCTGCCGGTGTGGACGGCGCTGCTGACCCCGCAAGGCAAGGCATTGTTCGATTTCCTGGTGTGGGCCGATGGCGAGGACCTGCTGCTCGATTGCGGGGGGGAGCAGGCCGACGCGCTGGCCAAGCGGCTGACGCTGTATCGGCTGCGGCGCAAGATCGCGATCGCGCGGGACGATTCGCTGGCGGTGCATTGGGCCGTGGACGGCAGCGAGGGCGTGCCCGACCCGCGGCTCGCCACGCTGGGGCAGCGGTGGATCGCCGCGCCCGGCGCGGCGGCGGAGGGCTGGCTGGCGCACCGCCTGTCGCTGGGCGTGACCGAGGGGGTGGGGGAACTGGGCAGCGGCGAGACATTGTGGCTGGAATGCAATGCGCGCGAGCTGAACGGCGTCAGTTTCGGCAAGGGATGTTATGTCGGGCAGGAGAATACCGCGCGGATGAATTACCGCTCCAAGGTCAATCGCCGGCTGGTCGTCGCGCCGCTGACCGAAGCGGGGGACCGGACGCGCGCGACCTATCCCGCACTGGGGCTGATGGTGGAGCATCGTCGGGTCGAGTCGCTGGGCGATGCGATCATCCCGCCGTGGCTGGCCGACGCGCTCGCCACCGCACCGGCCGACTGACCGGCAGGTAACGGCTCAGGCGAGGCCGAACGGCACGACGCGGTTGGTCTGGGTATGGCCGACCTCCGCCGGGCCGAGGAACGGCACCCCCATGTCGCGGCACCAGCGGCGGATCATCGTGTCCAGCGTCTCGCCCCAGCGCGGATTATTGTCCTTGATCGCGGTGACGGCGCCGAGGCGCACACCGGCGATGCCACGCAGCTGCGTCGCGTTGGCCATGGTGAACAGCAGCCGGTCGACATTGTAGAGCGGCTCCGCCACTTCCTCGATCAGCAATTCGTGGTCGGTGAGATCGGGCAGCCAGGGCGTGCCGATCAGTGCGCCGAGGATGGCGAGGTTGAAGGCGGCAGCGGGGCGGCGGCCGAGGCCGGGCTCCAGCCCCTGCCGCTCGCCGCGCGCGATCCAGCCGAGCGAGCGGGCGACCGTGGCGTCGCCGCCGCCCGAACTGCGCAGCACGTCGACCGGCATCGGCCCGTGCGCGACCTGGCCGATGCGGCGGGCGTAAAGCGCGGCGAGCATGAAGCCCATGTCCGAATAGCCGACATATTTCTTGCGCCGTGCCGCGTCGTTGAGCTGCGGCATGACGGCGTCGAGGATTCGGTTGGAGCCATAGCCGCCGCGCGCGAACCAGATCGCGGCGAAACCGGGATCATTGGCGAATTCGAGGAAGGCGGCGGCGCGGCGCGCGTCCGGGCCGGCGAAATGACCGTCGCTTTCCCAGCATTGCGGATGGAAGACGAGCTCCACCTCCGGATAGGCGAGCGCGGCATAAGCGGTGAGCGGGGCGACCATGTCGGGGCTGGCGCTGTTCGCGGGCGCGACGATGCCGATCCTCACGCCTGCACCCTTCGTATCGGCCGCAATGTCATGTGCCTCGTCGCCTTCGCCTTGCCCAAGCCCCGCGGCGGCGATAGCCCGCGGCCATGCAGGACGGCAACATCGCAGGAAAACGCTTCTTCTTCGTCGGTGTCGGCGGATCGGGGATGATGCCGCTGGCGATGATCCTCGCCGGGCGCGGCGCGAGCGTTGCGGGATCGGACCGGGGCCTGGACCAGGGGCGGGTGCCGGCCAAGTTCGCCGACCTTGAGGCGAAGGGCGTCGCGCTGTTCCCGCAGGACGGCAGCGGGATTACCTCGACCGAGCAGATCGTCGTCGCCTCCGCCGCGGTCGAGGATACGGTCGCGGACATTGTCGCGGCGACGCGGCTGGGCTGCCCGCGGATGAGCCGTGCCGAGCTCAACGCGGCGCTGTTCAACGCCAGCCGGCTGCCGATCGGGGTGGCGGGGACGAGCGGAAAATCGACGGTTACCGGGATGATCGCGCGGATCCTGCACGATGCGGGGATGGATCCGACGGTGATGAACGGCGCGGTGATGAAGGATTTCGCCGGCGCCGACCGGCCGTTCGCCAGCGCCTTGGTGGGCGAGGGGGCGCCGTACGTCAGCGAGGTGGATGAAAGCGACGGGTCGATCGCGCTGTACACGCCGCGCGTCGCGGTGCTGAACAACGTGAGCCTTGATCACAAGTCACTGGAAGAGCTGAACATCCTGTTCGGTGACTTCATTGCCAAGGCGGGCCACGCGATCGTCAACGCCGACAATCCCGATGCGGCGGCGCTGGCGATGCGGGTGCCGCGCGAGCGGGTGACGACATTCTCGCTGGGCGGCGAGGCGGACCTGGTGGCGCGCGATGTGGTCGAGGAGCCGTTCGCGGTGTCGTTCACGCTGAACGGTGAAAGCGTCCGCCTGGCTGTTCCGGGGCGGCATAATGTCGCCAATGCCCTGGCCGCTATCGGGGCAGCTTTGGCCGCGGGTGTCACGCTGCCGGCCGCTCTCCGGGGAATTTCGGCCTACACCGGTTTGAAGCGCCGGTTCGACGTCATCGGCACTGCCGACGGGGTCACGGTGATCGACGATTTCGGGCACAACCCCGACAAGATCGCCGCGACGCTCGCCACGCTCCATGCCTTTCCCGGCCGGCTGCTCGTCCTGTTCCAGCCGCACGGCTATGGCCCGTTGAAGACGATGCGGCGCGAGCTGGTGCAGACGTTCGTCGACGGGCTCGGCGTCGATGACCTGCTGGTGCTGCCCGACCCGGTCTACCAGGGCGGGACGGTGAGCCGCGAGGTGACCAGCGCCGATATCGCCAACGACATAACGATCAGCGGCGGCAATGCGCGGCATATCGCCGAGCGGGCGGCGGCGGCGGCGCATCTGGTGGCCAATGCCCGGCCGGGCGACCGGATCGTGGTGATGGGCGCGCGCGACGATACGCTGCCGCTGCTGGCCGCGGAGATGCTGACGCAGATCGACAGGCGTGATAAGGTCTCATGATGCGCACGACCAATCCCACCCTGTTCCGCCGCCTGTTCCTGGATCACCCCGAGTCCGTCGGGGAAAGCTATGCCGAGCATTTCGGCGTCGCGACGCGGTTCGGGGTGCGGATGCTGGCGGGCGGCGTGGGCGCAGTGATCCACGGCGTGCTGCCGTTCGCGTTCAAGACCACCGGCAGCCGCACGATCGCCGAGCTGCATGCCGAGATGGTCGCCAAGCGCACCGCGAAGCGCGATGCGGAAACGCAGTTGAAGACGGTCGAATATGTGATCTGATCGCGGCGGCGCGGCGTCGCATCGCGATGCTGTCGCCTTTCGCAATCGGGCGATCGCCCCTACATCGCGCGCGATGACCGAAGCCCAGCGCCCCCGCCTCGCCTATCACCTGACCGAGGGCGACGGCCCGACGATCGTGTTCCTGCCCGGCTATGCCAGCGACATGAGCGGCACCAAGGCGCTGGCGCTGGAGGCCTGGGCGCGCGAGCACGGCCGCGCATTCCTGCGGTTCGACTATGCCGGCTGCGGCGAGAGCGAGGGCAAGTTCGAGGATCAGTCGCTGACCGACTGGCGCGACGATGCGCTGGCGATGATCGACCATGCCGTCGAGGGCCCGGTGGTGCTGGTGGGATCGTCGATGGGCGGGTGGATCATGCTGCTGGCGGCGCTGGCACGGCCCGATCGCGTGGTCGGCATGGTCGGTATCGCCGCCGCGCCCGATTTCACCGACTGGGGATTCAGCCAGCCCGAAAAGCTCTACATCCTGCAATATAACAAGCTGGAGCGGGCCAACCCCTATGGCCCGGCGCCGACCGTCTATACCCGCCGTTTCTGGCAGGCGGGCGAGGCGAGCCGGCTGATGCACGGGCCGATCGCGATCGATTGCCCGGTGCGGCTGATCCATGGCCAGCGTGACCCCGACGTGCCCTGGGCGCAATCGGTGCGGCTGGCCGAGCTGATCCGGTCCGACGACGTGCAGGTGATTTTGGTGAAGGACGGCGATCATCGCCTGTCGCGCGAGGCGGACATTGCGCTGCTGACCCGAACCGTCGGGGACCTGCTGCCATGATCCTGCTTCTTGCCGCGCTTCAGGCCGCGACCCCTTCGGTGGCGCCGCCTCCGGTTGCTGCGCCATCGGTCGCGGCGCCATCCGCGACGAGCTGTGTCGCGCTGGCTGCGGAGGATCCGGTTGCGGCGGAGCGGCGAGCGTCGCTTGATCGCAGCGCGGCCGGGCGCGGCTGCCTGGGCCTGGCGCTCGCCGGGCAGAACCGTTTCCCGGCGGCGGCCGCCGCGTTCGAGGAAGCGGCGCGGGCGGCGGAACTGGCGCAGGACGAGGCGGCGGCGCGTTACTGGGCGCAGGCCGGCAATGCCTGGCTCGCCGGGCAGGATGCGGCGAAGGCGCGATCCGCGCTCGACGCGGCGCTGGCGGCGGGCACGCTGACCGGCATGGAGCGCGGCGAGGCGGCGCTCGACCGCGCCCGCGCCTTGGTGGCGATCGGCGACAGCAAGGCGGCGCGCGCGGACCTCGACATGGCGGTCAAGGATGCGGCGGACGATCCGCTCGCCTGGCTGCTGTCGGCGACGCTGGCGCGGCGCGACGGCGACCTGGGCCGGGCGCGCGCCGATATCGCGCAGGCGCTCCGACGATCGGCCGACGACGCGCAGGTGCAGCTGGAGGCCGGCAATATCGCCGCCGCGGCGGGCGACGAGGCCGGCGCCAAGGCGGCGTGGGGCGAAGCGGTGCGACTGGCGCCCGATCGGCCCGCGGGACAATCGGCGGCGCGCGCGCTGGCGCAGTTCGGCGCTGACGAACAGAAAGGCGGCGAACAGAAATGAGCATGGAGGATTGATGCGCTATCTGCACACCATGATCCGGGTCACCAACCCGGAAGAGACGATCAAATTCTTTGAGGTGCTGGGCCTGAAGGAAGTGCGCCGTACCGAGAGCGAGGCAGGGCGATTCACGCTGATCTTCCTTGCCACGCCGGACGACATGCGCGGGCCGGGCGAGCGCGCCCATGCCGAGGTGGAGCTGACCTATAACTGGCCCCCCGAGGATGGCAGCGCGCCGGAGGAATATACCGGCGGGCGCAATTTCGGGCACCTCGCCTATGATTGCGACGATATCTACGCGACGTGCCAGGCGGTGCTAGACGCCGGCTATACCGTCCACCGCCCCCCGAGGGACGGTTACATGGCGTTCGTGAAGACGCCCGACGGCATCTCGATCGAGCTGCTGCAGCTGAACGGGCCGAAGCCGCCGCAGGAACCCTGGGCGTCGATGCCGAATACCGGGACCTGGTGATGCCCGCGCCCGCGCGACTGATCGTGAACCTCGACGTTCCCGATCTCGCGCGGGCGGAGGCCTTTTACTGCCGCGCGCTCGGCCTGCGGGTCGGGCGGCGGATCGGGGCAGGCGCGGTCGAGCTGCTGGGGCTGGAAGCGCCGCTCTATCTGCTGGAACAGGCGGACGGCAGCGTGGCGAGCGATGCCTCGCCGGCGCGCCGCGATTATCGCCGGCACTGGACGCCGGTGCATTTCGACATTGCGGTGGATGACCTCGACACGGCGCGCGCGGCCGCCATCGCGGCGGGGGCGGTGGACGAGACGGGGGTGCGTGCGGCACCCTATGGCCGGATCGCGGGCTTTGCCGATCCGTTCGGCCACGGTTTCTGCCTGATCGAATTCAATGAAAGGGGCTATGATGCCATTGTCACAGGAGAGGGTGCCGGCTGAAGCAGCGACGGGGGCGCTGGAAATCGTGCGCGTGCCGGTGCTGAGCGACAATTACAGCTGGCTGGTCCACGACCCCGCATCGGGCGCGACGATGGTGATCGATCCGGGCGAGGCGCAGCCGGTGCTGGATGCGGCGGCGGCGCGCGGGTGGACGATCACCGACATCTGGAACACGCACTGGCACCCCGATCATGTCGGCGGCAATGGTGCGATCGTCGCGGCGACCGGTGCGCGGATCACCGGGCCGGAGGCGGAGCGCGAGAAGATCGGGCAGATCGACCATGGCGTGGGCGAAGGCGATGTGGTGACGCTGGGCGCGCATCGCGCGGCGGTGATGCGGGTGCCCGGGCATACGCAGGGACATGTCGCCTTCTACTTTGCCGATGACGCTGCGATCTTCACTGGCGACACATTGTTCGCGATGGGCTGCGGCCGGTTGTTCGAGGGCACCCCGGACGACATGTTCGGCAACATGCAGCGCTACGCCACGCTGCCGCCGGCAACGCGCGTCTATTGCGGGCATGAATATACCCAGTCGAACGGCCGCTATGCGCTGGTCGCCGAGCCCGACAATGAGGCGATCCGGCACCGGATGGGCCGCGTGGATGCGGCGCGTGCCGCGGGCGAGGCGACGATCCCGACCACCATCGGCGAGGAGCTGGCGACCAATCCCTTCCTGCGCGCCGACAGCGCCGCCCGACTGGGTGAACTACGAGCGGCGAAGGATAGTTTTCGCGGGTAGAAACGTTGGTGGCGCGACAGGACAAACCTGCGCGCGAGCATGGAGGGATGATGATGGCCAGGGTGCTGACAACCTTTGCGCTTGCCGCGATGGCCGGGGCCGCCGCCGTTTCCGCCACTGGCTGTGCGACCGGGGCCGCCGCCGACCGCCCCGGCCCGCAGGAGCGCGATCGTGCGCAATTGGAACGCGACCTCGCGCGGCTGACCCCGCAGCCGCAGGTGGATTGCATCGATACGCGGTTCCGCACCATCTCGCTGCGCGCGATCGGCGACAAGCTGGTCTATCGCGAAGGGCGCAACCGCATCTATGTCAGCGATACCAACGGCGGGTGCGAGGGCGTGGCGCGCGGCGACATGCTGGTCACGCGCCAGTTCGGCCCCCGGCTGTGCCGCGGTGATATTGCGGAAACGGTCGATCGCTCGGCGCGTTTCCCCACCGGCAGCTGCGTCATCGGCGCCTTCACCCCTTATGTCGCCAAATGATGGCGGGGCGAGGCCACTGGCCGTAAGACTGCCGGCAAGGTGGCGATCAACCTGCCACCGACCGGAGTTACTGAATGACCAAGGAAACCGAAGCCGACCTGACCGGCGTCGCCCCGCGCGTCTCACCCAAGGCGGCGGTCGAGGAGATCGGCGGGCGCAAGCTGAAGCCGGCGACGCTGATGATGGGCCACGGCTATGATCCGGCGCTGTCCGAAGGCGCGCTGAAGCCGCCGATCTTCCTCACCTCCACCTTCGTCTTCCCCAATGCCGCCGCCGGCAAGCGCCATTTCGAGGGCGTGACCGGCAAGCGCCCGGGCGGGGCCGAGGGCCTTGTCTATTCGCGCTTCAACGGGCCGAACCAGGAGATCCTGGAAGACCGGCTGAGCGTGTGGGAAGATGCCGAGGATGCGCTGACCTTTTCCAGCGGCATGTCGGCCATCGCCACGCTGTTCCTGTCGATGACCAAGCCGGGCGACACGATCGTCCATTCCGGCCCGCTTTATGCGGCGACCGAGACGCTGATCGCGCGAATCCTGGGCAAGTTCGGCGTGAAGTGGCTCGACTTCCCGGCCGGTGCGACGCGCGAGGAGATCGACGCGGTGCTGACCGAGGCTGCGACCGGCAATGTCGCGCTGATCTATCTCGAAAGCCCGGCCAACCCGACCAATGCGCTGGTCGACGTGGAAGCGGTCGCGGCGAGCCGTGACGCGATCTTCACCGGCGAGAACAAGCCGCCGATCGCGATCGACAACACGTTCCTGGGGCCGCTGTGGGCCAAGCCGCTGCAGCAGGGCGCGGACATCGTCGTCTATTCGCTGACCAAATATGCCGGCGGCCATTCGGACCTGGTGGCGGGCGGCGTGCTGGGATCGAAGGAGCACATCAACACCATCCGGCTGATGCGCAACACGATCGGCACGATCTGCGACCCGAATACGGCGTGGATGCTGCTGCGCAGCCTCGAGACGCTGGAACTGCGCATGAGCCGGGCGGGCGAGAATGCCGCCAAGGTGTGCGAATTCCTGGCCGCGCATCCCAAGGTGGAGAAAGTCGGCTACCTCGGCTTCCTGGAGCGGGGCGAGGACAAAAGGCAGGCCGACATCTATCGCCGCCATTGCAGCGGCGCGGGTTCGACCTTCTCGCTGTACCTGAAGGGCGGCGAGCCGGAGGCGTTCGCGTTCCTCGACGCGCTGAAGATCGCCAAGCTGGCGGTGAGCCTCGGCGGCACCGAGACGCTGGCGAGCCACCCGGCGGGGATGACTCACCTGTCGGTCGCCGATGATCGCAAGGCGGCGCTGGGCATTACCGACAATCTGGTGCGCATCTCGATCGGCGTCGAGGATGCCGATGACCTGATCGCCGATTTCGACCAGGCACTGGCCGCGATCAAGGCGTAAGCCAGAAGGAGGTCGCCCCGGCCGCGTGCCGGGGCGGCGCCCGAATGGTTTCAGGCGGCGACGATTGCCGGGCGCAGCGTCATCAGATCGCGCTGATAGCCCATCAGCTTTTCCTCGATCGCGGCGCTATATTCGGGCGTCGCCGCGCCGCGCAGCACCAGCGCATAGCCGTAGCTGACATGCGCCTCGATCTCCTGCACGTCGATCGCGCCGAGCACCCAGGCGAGCATCGCGGCGACATAGACGCCGTCGAGCGCGTGGAGCAGCGGATCAAGCTCCAGCCCCGGCAGCAGCGCGCCTTCGTTGCGCGCCTCCCCCAGGAGCGAGAACCAGAAGCCGTAGCGCTGCGGCGACTGAAGCTCACCGCGCAATTCCTTGCTGTCGAAGCGCAGCGCCTCGGTCCACAGGGTGCGGTAGAAATCGGGGTCGTCGGCGAGATAGGCGATGGTGATCGACACTGCCTGGAAGATGCGGTCGACCGGGCCGACGCTGCGCAATTGCGAGAAGCGTTCGTGGAATTCGCGCACGTCCTCCAGCAAGGCGATGACGATCGCGCGTTTCGAGCCGAACAGATTGTAGGGCGTGGTGAGCGACACGCCGGCGCGCGCGGCGATGGCGCGCATCGACAGCCCGGTGTCGCCGGTTTCCTTGATCAGATCGCGGGCGGCCGCGATGATGCGGTGGCGACGCTCAGCCTTCGCCTCCTCGCGGCGGCTCATCCGTAATTCCTCTGCATGGCATGGACCCTAGGCACCCCGTCCCTTAGCCGCAACGCCGCGCCGGGGCAAATTATCATAACATGTTGCAGAATCCATATGGCCTCCGCCGGTGGTGCGGCGTAGCATCGCCGCCAAACAGGGCAGGAGGAGAGAAGAGATGGCGGGAGAGAGGATTCGCTTCGGGGCGTTCATTGCGCCCTTCCACCCGTTGAACGAGAACCCGACGCTGGCGCTGGAGCGCGACCTGGATCTCGTCGTCCACATGGACAAACTGGGTTATGATGAGGCGTGGCTGGGCGAGCATCATTCGGCCGGCTACGAACTGATCGCCAGCCCCGAATTGTTCATCGCCACCGTGGCGGAGCGGACGCGGCACATCCGACTGGGGACCGGCGTGTCGTCGCTGCCGTACCACCACCCGTTGATGCTGGCGGACCGGATCAACCAGCTGGACCATATCACCCGCGGGCGCGTGATGTTCGGCGTCGGGCCGGGCGCGCTGCCGTCGGACGCGTTCATGATGGGCATTCCCGTCGCCAAGCAGCGCGACCGGATGGACGAGGCGATCGACGTGCTCGTCCCGCTGCTGCGCGGTGAGCAGGTGACGAAGAAGACCGACTGGTTCGAGCTGAACGAGGCGCGGTTGCAGATGCTGCCGTACAGCCGCCCCTCGGTGGAGATCAGCGTGGCGAGCCAGGTGTCGCCATCGGGCGCGACGGCGGCGGGGCGGCACGGCCTGGGGCTGCTGTCGATCGGCGCCACGCAAAGCGGCGGGTTCAATGCGCTGGCGTCCAACTGGGCGATCGCCGAGCAGCAGGCGGCCGATAGCGGCACGCGCGTCGACCGTAGTCAGTGGCGGCTGGTCGGGCCGATGCATGTCGCCGCGACGCGCGAGGAGGCGCGTGCGCAGGTGCGCTTCGGCCTCGACAAATGGCTGTACTATTTCCGTGAGGTGGCGGCGCTGCCGCTCGCCCCGGCGGATGGCAGCGACCCGGTCGACGCCTTGGTCAATTCTGGCATGGCGGTGATCGGCACGCCCGAGGATGCGATGAAGCAGATCGAGCGGCTGCGCGAGCAATCGGGCGGGTTCGGCGCGTTCCTGATGATGGACCACAATTGGGCCGAATGGGACAATAAGAAGAAATCCTATGAGCTGATCGCGCGCTACGTCATGCCGGCGGTGAACGGGGTGAATGCCAATCGCGAGGCGTCGATCGAATGGGCGGCGGCGAACCGCCCCCGCTTCATCGGCGAGGCGCAGGCGGCGGTCGGCGCGCGGCTGGCGGACCATATCCAGAAGAAGGGGACGGAGAATATCCGCCCCGAAATCCTGGCCGCGATGGGCCTCGACAAGAAATCGGAGGCGGCGGAATGAGCGGCGCGAGCGAGGGCGCGCGCGCCAATGGGCGCAAGGCGATCTTCATCACCGGGGCGGCATCGGGCATGGGGCTGGAGACCGCCCGGCTGTTCGCCCGCGAAGGCTGGTTCGTCGGCGGGGTGGACGTCAACGAGGCGGGGCTGGCGCGGCTGAAGGAAGAGCTGGGCGCGGACAATTGCCTCGTCCAGCGGCTCGATGTCACTGATCGCGCGGCGTATCGCGCGGCGCTCGACGCCTTTGCCGCGTGCACCGACGGCAAGCTCGACCTGCTCTACAACAATGCCGGGATCGGGCGGGGCGGGCCGTTCGCCGACCAGCCGTGGGATGATGTGCTGGCGGTGGTACAGGTCAATTTCATTGGCGTGCTGACCGGCATCCATCTGGCGATTCCGCTGCTGAAGGCGACGCCGGGGTCGCTGTGCTTCACCACATCCTCCTCGTCGGCGACCTATGGCATGCCGATGATCGCGGTCTATTCGGCGACGAAGCATGCGGTGAAGGGGCTGACCGAGGCGCTGGCGATCGAGCTGAAGCCCTATGGCGTGCGCGTCGCCGACGTGTTGCCGGCGCTGATCGATACGCCGATCCTGCCGGAAGGCGCGGCGGCGAGCGCGCCCAAGGCCGGCGTGTTCCGCGCCATTCCGCCACGGGAAGTCGCCGAGACGGTGTGGGAGGCGTATCACAGCGACACATTGCACTGGTACGTGCCGCGCGAGCTGGTGCGGCTGGACCATATGGCGGCGCTGGAGCCGGAGCGGACGCGCGACGAGATGGCGGCGGGCAAATTGTTTGCGACGATCGACGCCGAGGTTGCTGCCGCGACGCCGATCCCGATCGGCGCCACCGCCGGATGAGGCGTGGGGCGCGCGGGCACGCGGCGCGCCCGTGCTGCCGTCAGGCGGCGAGCATGTCCGCCTGTGGATCGAGCCCCAGCCGCGCCATCAGTTCGGGGCGGTCCGGGCCGGGGACGGGCGCATAGGCCGCGGCATTGCGCCGTCGCCCGCGCGCCCAATAGCTCAGTACCTTGCTGAGGTTGGCGGGGCGTTTCAGCCATGCCTCGGGATGTTCGAGCATGTGGAAGCCGCGCATCATCGCGCGCATCAGATTGATGTCGGATCGCGCCGCGATGGTGATACCGTCGTCGACGAAGCTCTTGGCGAGGCGCGCCTTGACGCGCGGGCGATGGCCGGGCGTCAGCGTCGCGCGCGCGCGGCGGATGGCGGAGCGATCCTGTTTCAGCATCAGGTCGTAATAGGGCTTCACCTCTGCGCGGATGCCGCCGTCATAGACCAGCAGGCGCGCGGCAGGATCGCTGCCCGAATCGAGCGCGCGGCGCAGCACGCCCGCGCTGACCGCAGCGAGCGAACAGCCGCGGCCATAGAGCGGGTTGGTGCGTACCAAGGCGTCGCCAATCGCGAAATAGCCGAGCACGGCCGGTCGCCCGTCCGTGACGAGGCTGCGCCACCGGCTGTGGAGGTCGCCCATGCCGATGACCTTGCCGACCGGTTCCGATTTTGCCGGATCGACCCAGGGCGCCATGCCCGGCATCGCCATGCAGATGCGCTGGAACATGTCGCCGTCCATCACCGCGCGGCGCAGGCCGTGTTCGATCTCCGGCACGCACAGCGTGATCGAGAAACGATGGTTGTCGGCCGGAAAGACGCCGAACTTCAGATAGCCAAGGTCCCCCGAGGCGGCGATCTCGCCGCGCGGCGGCTCCTCCTGCCCGTCGTGGAGGCGGTAGTGGCGGGTGAAATAGAGCACGCCGGCGGTCTCCGCCGCTTCGCCGATCGGTGCGCCGGCCTTGATCAATTGCTCGATCAGATTGGCCGCCTTGCCGCCAGCGTCGACCACCACGTCGGCGCGGATTTCCTCGCGCCCGTTGACGGTATCGGCGATTACCCCGGTGACGTGGATCAGGCCCGAGCCGTCGCGATCCTGGATAAGCTCGCGCACCTTCACCCCGCTGCGGATCGTGACGCCGGGAAGCTGCTCCACATAGCGGCGGATGACGAGTTCGATCGTCGTGCGCCGGCTGGTGATGATGGTCAGATCCTCATCCCCCGGCGCGGGCACGTAGCGCGCGCGCAGTGCGGGCGGCAGCATGTCCGGGAAGGCGATGTCGCGGCACCCGGCGGCGTAGAGATCGGCGAGCAGCTGGGGATGTTCGTCGCGGATGATGTTGCGTAGCCGGGCGAGGAAGGCGTGGCTCTGCCGCAGCTGGCCGACGCCGCGGCGCTGCCACTGGTCGAACGCCACATCAGGGCCACCCTCCGGCGGGGCGTCGTCACGTTCCAGCAGCAGCAGCCGGCGCGTGCCGCCGCCCAGCCGCAGCGCAGTGCACAGCCCCGCAATCCCCGCGCCGACCACAATAACCTGTTCCTGCAGCCTGCCGGGCACGCTGTTGCCGACCATTCGTCCCTCCGCCCATGATTGACGGCCGGATACGCCAAATACCGATCACGTGCAATAAATACGAACATGTTATGATTATAAGGGTTGCGCCGGACGAGGGCGCGCGCCACCATGCGACGCATGATCCGCCGGAACAGGCCGGACGACAGGAGAGGGTGGCTCGCGATGCGCGCAGTGGTGAGACGCAACAAGCAATTGGTGTGTGACGAGGTACCCGATCCGACGCCGGGCCAGGGCGAGGTGCTGGTCAAGACGCTGGCCTGCGGCATCTGCGGTTCCGACCTTCACGCCGTCCATTCGTTCGAGAACATGCTGGAACTGGGCGAGCGGACCGGCGAGAAATCGCGCACCGACCCGTCCAAGGACATGATCTTCGGCCATGAATTCTCCGCCGAGATCCTCGATCATGGCCCGGGATCGGCGAAGACACTGAAGGCGGGGACTCGCGTCGTTTCCATGCCGATCGCGATGAAGCCGCAGGGCTATGAGGCGATCGGTTATTCGAACAATTATCCCGGCGGCTACAGCGAGCAGATGGTGCTGAGCGAGGCGATGCTGATCGCGGTGCCCAACGGGCTCAGCGACGTGCAGGCCGCGATGACCGAGCCGTTCGCGGTGGGTGAACATGCCGTCGCTATGTCGGCGGCGGGAGCGGACACGGTGAACCTCGTCATCGGGTGCGGGCCGGTGGGCCTGGCGGTGATCGCGGCGCTGAAATCGCGCGGGCTGGGCCCGGTGGTGGCGGCCGACTTCTCACCCGCGCGGCGCGCGGTGGCGGAGAAGATGGGCGCCGACATCATCGTCGATCCGGCAAAGGAATCGCCGCACACCAAGTGGAGCGAGCTGGGCGTGCCGCGCACCTCGTCCGAGCGGATGGCGGCGATGATGAGCGGTCAGGCCGGCAAGAAGGCGATCGTGTTCGAATGCGTCGGCGTGCCCGGCGTGCTGCAGAACATCATCGAATCGGTGCCGGTGGGCACGCAGGTGATCGTGGTCGGCGTGTGCATGGAAACCGACAAGATCGAGCCGTTCCTGTGCATCAACAAGCAGATCGATTTCCGTTTCGTGCTTGGCTACACCGCGGGCGAATTTGCCGCGACGCTGGTCAATATCGCGGATGGCAGGATCGACGTGCTGCCGGCGATCACCGACGAGGTCGGGCTGGATGACGTCGCCGCCGCCTTTGCCGCGCTGGCCGACCCGGAGAAACAGTGCAAGGTCGTCGTCCGGCCGGAGTTGCGGGCATGAGCGCCGCGATGAACGATGCGATGGAAGCGCCGCGCGCGCTCGCAGAGGCGATGCCGCCGGTGCAATACGCCGACACCAACGGCATCCGCATGGCCTATTATGAGGTCGGGCCACGGGGCGAGGGCGTTCCGGTCATCTTCTGCCACGGCTTTCCCGAACTGGCGTTTTCGTGGCGGCACCAGCTGGCGGCGTTCGAGAAGGCGGGGCGCTGGGCGATCGCGCCCGACCAGCGCGGCTATGGGCTGACCAGCCGGCCGGAGAAGGTCGAGGATTATGACCTGGAGCATCTGACCGCCGACATCGCCGGGTTGATGGACGCGCTGGGTATCGAAAAAGCGGTTCCCTGCGGCCATGACTGGGGCGGGATGGTCGTGTGGCAATTCGCGCTGCGTTATCCGGAGCGGTGCGCGGGGGTGATCGGGGTCAACACGCCGTTCCTGCCGCGCGGCGAGAATGATCCGATCGCCGCGATGCGCCACGTCTATGGCGATGACATGTACATCGTCTGGTTCCAGAAGCCGGGGGAGGCGGATGCCGCGCTGGGCGCCGACCCGGAACGGTCGATGCGCTATTTCATGCGCAAGCCGATGCTGACGCTGAAGGAATATGAGAAGCTGCCGGCCGAGCAGCGCACGCTGGCGCTGGGCGAAGGGCTGAAGCTGTACGACCCGGCGACCGACCAGCAGCAATTCCTGAGCGACGACGAGATTGCGGCCTTTGCGCAGACCTTTGCCGCGACCGGCTTCACCGGCGGGATCAACTGGTACCGCAATTTCACACGCAACTGGCAGGCCTCGGCGGACCTCGTCGAGAAGGTCGAGGTGCCGTCATTGATGGTGATGGCGGAAAATGACGTGGTGCTGAGCCCGGCGATGGCCGAGGGGATGGAACGCTACGTGCCGGATCTGGACAAGGTGCTCGTCGAGAAATCGGGCCATTGGACGCAGCAGGAATATCCCGACGAGGTGAACCGCGCGATCCTGGGCTGGATGGACAAGCGCTTTCCGCGCTGAACGACGGCGGGAGGAGGGGCTCCCGCCCGTTCATCTGGGCCTGTCGGCGCCGAACCGCGGCACTCCACGTCGGTTCGGATCGCCGGCAGGCTCTTTCTTGTTTTGCGTCCGGTTCTGACCGCGCGTCTGAGCGTCAGTCGGCGAAGCCGACGAAGCGGGCCGCCTCGCTCACCGGCTTGCGGCGCGACACGACCGCATTGGCGGGGAAGCTGTCATCGGGCCAGCCCATGGCGACACAGGTCTGAATTACCTGATCGTCGGGGATGCCGGCATGTTCGCGCACTACCGGTGATTGCATGATCCCCTGGCTGTTGATGACGCAGCCCAGCCCGCGCGACCAGGCGGCGTTGACCAATGCGGTGGTGACCGCGCCGCAATCGAACGGCGCGATGTCACTGCCCAGCAGCACGCGATCATAGGTGATGACGATCGAGACGGGGGCGTCGAACTGGCGGAAGCCGCGCAGCACCCAATCGTGCCGCTTCGCCTTGTCCTCGCGCGCGATGTCCATCGCGCCGAACAATTGCTTGGCGATTTCGATCTGCCGCTCGCGGTGGACGCCGCCATAATCCTCGCCCAGCCGGAATTCGCGCGAATGGGGCACGCCGGCGAGGTTGCGCTCGGTATTGCCCTCACGAATGCGGTCGAGCGGTTCGCCGGTGACGACGGTGAAGTTCCACGGCTGCGTGTTGAGCGAGGAGGGGGAGCGCATGGCGAGCGCCAGCACTTCCTCGATCAGCGCGCGGGGGACGGGATCGGGCTTGAACCCGCGAATGCTGCGGCGGCCGTTCACGACGTCGTCATAGGTCTGCATTGGTGCCTCTCCCGTATTTGCCCCGACCCCTAACACAAACGCCACCGCCGCAAAGGCGCAGGATCGACGGGATCCTGCCTCCTTAGCGAGGGTGGCGCAGGTGGCGGCGCAGATGGCGGCGCGGAAAGGCGCGGCGGCGTTACGCCTTCAGCATCCGCTCCGTCACCATGCGTTCCAGGATGGTGAGCGGCATCGCGCCGTCGAGCAGCACCGCGTGGAACTTGCGCGGATCAAAGGCGGCGCCCTGCTTCTGCTTCACCGCGTCGCGCAGGCGCGCCCAGACGGTGTGGCCGATCTTGTAGCTGCACGCCTGGCCCGGCCAGACGGTGTAGCGGTCGATCTCATTCTGGCTGCGGCCGCGCGCGATGCCGGTGGTGGCGATGAAGTAATCGGTCGCCTTCTCGCGGCTCCAGCGCTTGTGATGCATGCCGGAGTCGACGACGAGGCGGGTCGCGCGGAACAGCAGCGACTGGAGATAGCCGACCTGGCCGAGGGGATCGCCCTCGTACATGCCCATTTCGTCTGCCAGCTGCTCCGAATAGAGCGCCCAGCCCTCGGTATAGCCGCTGAAGCCGCCGCGGCGGCGGATGAGCGGAATGTCCTGCGATTCGAGCGCGGTCATCACCTGCAGGTGATGGCCCGGCACCGCCTCGTGATAGGACAGGGTGGCGAGGCCGAACTTCGGGCGATCGAAGCTGTCGCGCAGGTTGATGTAGTAGATGCCCGGGCGCGAGCCATCGAGCGAGGCGTTCTGGTAATAGCCGCCAGGTGCGCCCGCCTCGATCGACTTGGGCACGCGGCGGACCTCGACCGGCGCCTTCGGGATGAAGGAGAATTGCTCGGGCAGGCGCTTCTGCATCGCGACGACCTGCGCGCTGAGCTGCGCGACCAGCTGCTCCTTGCCGGCGTCGGTATTGGGATAGACTTGATCCGGGCGCTTGTTGAGCGCGACCAGCCGCTCGCCGACGCTGCCCTGCGTCATGCCCTGCGCCTTCAGGATGCCGTCGATCCGGTTGCTGATCTCGGCCACCTGGGCAAGGCCGAGGCGATGCACTTCCTCGCCCGACATGGCGACCGTCGTCGCGGCCTCGACCGCGGCGGCGTAATAGGCCTCGCCATCGGGCAGACGCCATGCGCCCGCGTCATGGACCGCACGACCGCGCAGTTGGGTAATCAAGGCGCGCTGGCGATCGAGCGCCGGGAACACCTGCTTATTCATGATCTTCGTCGCTTCGGCGACGCGCGCGTCGGGGAGGTTCGCAGCCTTCAGCTTGCCCGCCAGCGCCGTCACCGGGACGGTCGAGGCGGCCGGCTGATCGCGCAGCCCGCCCATCAGCTTCAGCGTGGTGTCGAGGACATAATCGGGCGCGAACACACCGCGCGCGGCGTCGGCGCGCTGCCGCTCGCTATCCTGATCGATCGCCGTGGCGAAGGCGGCGACGCGCGCGACATAGGCGTCGGCGTCGGCGGCATCCTTGATACGGTGCTGCGCATCGAGGAAATCGGGCACCTCGCGATAGGCGCCGGTCAGATGGGTGAGGACGTAGGGCGTGAACCGGCCCATGCTGGCGCCGTAGGTGAACTTCTCGGCACCGGCGATGCCGCGCTGGAGCTGGTAGGAGACGACCTCGTAATCCAGCCGGGCGGCGGGGGAGAGCGAGGCGGGGTTGATCTGGCGCAGCGCGGCCAGTTCACGCTTCGCGCGCGCCAGATCCTTCTGCGCGCCGGCGGCCGAGCCGTCGTTCAGCTGCGACTTCAGCGCCGCACGCTCACCAGTGTCGAGGCCGAGCGCAGTGGCGCCCTCCGGGTTCCCGTCGATCCGCTCGTAGAAGATACGGTCGAGCAAGGTGCGCAGCTGCTGGTCGTTGGTGCCGGCGGCGGCGGGGGCGGCAGCCTTTTGCGCGGCGGCGGGAACGGCAGTCGCCAGTGCGGCAGCGCCGGTGCTGCCGAGGAAGGTGCGACGATCCATGATCATACTCCTGGGGGACGGACGTTCGCCGCCGGTGGGCGGCGAACACAAGGGGTTGCGGATGGGGTGGAGGAGGGCGCCGGGGTTACTCGGCGGCGCCATTCTCCCAGAAATAGCGGCCGCGCTTTGCCGTGCCGGTGGCGACCTCGTTGAGCGTCGCCGCATAGTACAGCCGCCCGCCGAGCATCACCTGGCGGACCTTGTCGCTGTTGCGGATGTCGGCCGTGGGATCGGCATCGAGCACCACCAGATCGGCGAGCTTCCCCACCTCCAGCGAGCCGATGTCCTTCGCCATGCCGAGCGACTGGGCCGAGACGATCGTGCCGGCACGAAGCGCCTCGAGCGGGGTCATCCCGCCGCGCACGAACGACCACAATTCCCAATGCGCGCCGATGCCGGCCTGCTGGCCATGCGCGCCGATCGACACGAGCACGCCGCGCTTGGCCAGCTTGTGCGCCTCGCGCGCATTGTCGTCGTCGACGAAATTGTTGTCGGGCGCCTTGATGCGGCGGGCGTTGTCGGCGAGCAGCCGCGTCGGCGGGGTATGCGCCTTCAGCAGCGGATGCGCGAACACATCCGTCGCCTGGCGCCAGTACGGATCGCCGGCGAGGCCGCCGTAGCTGACCACCAGCGTCGGCGTGTAATTGGTCTTCGACGCCGAGAAGAACTGAAGCACGTCATCGTAGAAGGTTTCGAGCGGGATATTGTGTTCCAGCGTCGAATTGCCGTCGGCGATGTGAGTCATGTCGAGGCCGAAGAGCGAGCCGCCCTCCGCCACGACCTGCATGTTCTCACGCCGCGATGCTTCCACCACCTGCTGCCGCTGGTCACGGCGCGGCTGGTTGTAGTTCTTCACGCTGTGGCCGCCCTGCGCCTTCAGCCGGCGGACGTGCGCCAGCGCATCGTCGAGGCTGTCGATCTGCGCGTACACATCGGCGGCCTTCGCGCCATAGACGATCTCGCCGGTGGAGAAGATGCGCGGCGCGAGGATCAGGCCGGCGCGCTGCATCTCCGCCGCGGCGAAGATCTCGCTCGAGCGGTTGGACGGATCGTGCAGCGTGGTGGTGCCAAGCGCCAGGTTCTGCATCATCGACCAGTTGCGCTGCGGCACCAGCTCATCCGTGCCGGCCGGACCGTGCGCGTGCGCATCGATGAGACCGGGGATGATCGTCTTGCCCGCGGCATCGACGGTGGTCGCGCCGGCGGGGATGGCGGTGGAGGCGCGCGGGCCGACCGCGACGATGCGATCGCCGCGGATCACCACCACGCCATCGTCGATGATGCCGCCATCCTCGCCCGCCATGGTGACGAGCCGCGCGCCAGTGATCGCGACGGTGCCGGTCGGCTTGGCCGCCGCCTGCTCCATGGCGAGGCTGATGCCGCTGGTCGGCGGGGTGAAGCCGGGCGTTCCTTCGCCGCGCGGCGCGGCGGGGAACAGGCTGGCGGTCGACGCGGTGTAGAGCGTCGGGCCCAGGCTCCAGTGCAGCTGCGTGCCGTCGGTCGACCAGTTGATATAATCGGCGCCGCCCGCGCTGACCTTCGTCACCGGCAGCGTCTTGCTGTCGGGTGAGAGCGACACCGTCTGCCCGCCCGGCATCAGGGGGACGACATAGGCGGCGTAATTCTGGCGGAAGGCGACATATTCGCCGGTCGGCGAGACGATGTAATCGGTCGCGAGTTCGCCATCGGCGTGAACGCGCTTGTCCTGCCCCGACAGGTCGGTGCTGACGAGCTGGCGCACCGACTTTCCGTCCTTGCGCTCATCCTCCAGCATGAAGATGCGGTCGTTGGCCGCGCCGAATTGCGGCGAGGCGGCACCGCGCAGCACGCGGGTGACCGCGCCGCCACTGGTCGCGACACGGTACACGCCCGAATCCTCGGCCCATTTCGGGCTGGTCAGGCCACCATGGCCGCTGCGCTCGAACACGATCGTCTTGCCGTCGGGCGAGAAGCGCGGGCGCGCGTAATGGCCCGGCTGGCCCGTCACGTCGCGACCCGTGCCGCCACTGGCGCCGATCACGCGCAGCCGGCCGAGGCCATCGTCGGTCCAGCTGACATAGACCAGCGACTTGCCGTCGCGCGACCAGCTGGGGAACAGTTCGAAGGCGTCATTGTCGCGGGTCAGGCGGCGGGCGGCGCCGCCGGCGACCGGCTTTACCCACAATTTGCCGAGCGTTTCGAACACCACCTGACGCCCGTCGGGCGAGACGCTGGCGAAGCGCGGCATGGCGGTGGTGAAGCGATCGGGCGCGACCGCGATTTCCGGGTGCGGGGCATCGAGGATGCCGCGCGTGTCGTTGATCGTGAACGGGATTTCGCGCGCGTTGCTGCCATCGGCGGTGATGCGGCGGATCTTGCCCTTGGCCCAGAAGACGAGGCCCGAATTGTCGGGGAGCCACGCCATGTTGGGATAGACGCCGGTGACGGCCCAGGTTTCCTGCGAATCCTGGTCGAGATCGTCGTAGATCTTGCGCTCCTCGCCCGAAGCGAGATCCTTCACGTACAATTTGGAGCGGGTCGCCTCGCGCCGGACAAAGGCGATCTTCTTGCCATCGGGGGACGGCGTCGGGCGCACCGCGCCGCCGGCGCCGGTCACTGCCTTGGTCACCTCGCCGGTGTCGAGGTCATAACGCTCGATATCGAACAGGTTGGTGTTCGAATCCTGCGCATATTCGAAGATCGGGCCGGGCGTGACGTTGCGGGTGTAGAACACCGACTTGCCGTCCGCCGCATACACCGGCTCGCCCAGTTCCTTCTGGTGGGTTTCGTTGGGGCGCTTGACCAGCAGCACCCCGCTGCCGCCGGAGACGTGGTACATCCACACTTCGCCGGTGCCGAGCGAGCGCCCGGTGGTGAAATGCTTCTTGGCGACGATGAAGCGGCCATCCTTGCTCCAGCTCGGCTGGTTGAGGAGGCGGAAGTCCTCCTTGGTCACCTGCCGCTTGTCGCTGCCGTCGACGTTCATCACCCAGATGTTGTCGCCACCGCCACGATCGGAGGTGAACGCGATGCGCCGGCCATCGGGCGAGAAGCGCGGCTGCACTTCATAGGCGAGGCCATCGGCGATGCGCGTCGGCGTGCCGCCGGCGATCGGCATGGTGTAGATGTCGCCCAGCAGCGAGAAGGCGAGCGTGCGGCCGTCGGGGCTGACGTCCACGTCCATCCAGCTGCCCTCGCTGGTGCGGATCGGTACCTCGCGAATGGTGGCGCCGGCGGGGGCGTTCACGTCCCACTTGGGCTTGGTGGCCGGAACCTGGGCGGATGCGCTGTGCGCAACAAGCGCGACGAGAGAGACGAGCGAAGCCGCCGTGAATTTCATGATGTCCCCGGATTGCGACAATAAGATTGCCGCACCTAATGCGCCAAGGCGCCCGGGTGCAATGGCTTAGGTGCGCGCCGGGCCGATCCCCGCGCGCACCCATGCCGGTCAGATGTCGAGCACGATCTTGCCGAAATGCTTGCCCGATTCCTGGTGGCGGAAGGCGTCGGCGATCTGTTCCAGCGGGAAGTGCGTGTCGATCACGGGGCGGATGCCGTTCGCCTCGATCGCGCGGACCATGTCCTGCTGGTGGCGGCGGGCGCCGACCGTCAGGCCGATGATCCGCTGATTGCCCTGCATCACATACATCGTCGGCACATTGCCGGCGATGCCCGCGAGCACGCCGATCAGCGCGATATGGCCGCCGATCCGCGTCGCGGCGATCGATTGCGGCATGGTGCCCGATCCGCCGATCTCGACGACATGGTCAACGCCGCGCCCGCCGGTCAGGCCCCGCGCGACCTCGCCCCAATTCTCCTGGCTCTTGTAGTTGATGAGGTGGTCGGCGCCCATGCTGCGCAGCCGCTCAAGCTTCTCGTCCGAGGAGGAGGTGGCAATGACGCGCGCACCGGCCGCCTTGGCGAATTGCAGCGCGAAGATCGACACGCCGCCGGTGCCCTGCACCAGCACGGTATCGCCGGCCTTCAGCTGGCCGTTGACGACCAATGCGCGCCACGCGGTGAGGCCGGCGCAGGTCAGCGTCGCCGCCTCCGCATCCGAATAGCCCTGCGGCGCGCCGGTGAAGGAGGTGGCGGGCGCGGTCACATATTCGCGCGCGAAGCCATCGGCGCCGTCGCCGGGGACGTCGAGCATGAATTCGAGCGCAGGTTCGCCATCCATCCAGTGCGGGAAGAAGGTGGAGACGACCTTGTCGCCGACCGCGAACTCGCGGACGCCTTCGCCCACCTCGACCACTTCGCCCGCGCCGTCCGACATCGGGATGCGGCCGTCCGGCGTCGGGATCATCCCGGTGACGACGGCATAATCGTGGAAGTTGAGCGAGCTGGCGCCGATGCGCACGACGATCTCGCCGTAGCCGGGCGCCACCCGCTCACTATCGGCGACCTGCAGGCGGTCGAGCCCGCCGGGCTTCTGTAACTTTATGGTGCGCATCAATCTCTCCCCCGGCGCTCCTGGCCGTTGCGCCGGGGGTAATGGGCACCGCTGACGGGTGCAACGAGATTTAAGTCGATGCGCTTAAAGTGCAGCGATGCGCGCGCCGGTCAGGGGCGGCGCGGACCGCCGCCCGACGGCTTGGTGCGCGTCGCGGAATAACGCGCCGGGCCGCCCTGGCCCGCGCTGCCACGACCCAGCCCACCACGATCCGGGCCACCGCGCGCGGGGCCACGGCCCGGTCCCGCCCGACCTTCGGCACGATCCGCGCTGCCGGTACGCGGCCCGGAGACCCCGCGCGAGGAGGGTGCCTGGTCCGACACCTCGAATAGCACGTCGTCCTCGGGGCTCGCGGTCTTTGCCACGGCCGACTGGAACTTCGCGGCCAGCGCCCGCGGGATCTGGAAGGCGGTTTCGTTCGGCCCGATGCGGATTGCGCCGACATCGTTCTTCGTCAGATTGCCGCGGCGGCAGATCAGCGGCAGGATCCAGCGCGGATCGGCGTTCTGGCGGCGGCCGAGATTCATGCGGAACCAGACCACATCGTCAAAGCCGGGGCGGTGCTTCTCGCGCTGGGCGGCGCGATGCGCCTCCGGCGTCGCGGCGACGATCTCCTCCGGCGCGGGCATGGCGGCGCGATAGGCGCGCACGAGGGCACCGGCGATTTCCTCCGGCGTCTTCTCGGCCATCAGCCGCTCGGCGAGCGCCTGATCCTCTTCCTCCACCTCGACCGGGGCGAGCAGCTGTTCGAGCAGCCGCTCGCGATCCTTGGCGCGCACGTCCTCTGGCGTCGGCGCCGGCACCCATTCGACCGGGATCTTGGCGTTGCGCAGCATCGATTCGGCCCAGCGGCGGCGCTGATAGGGGACGATGAGCACCGCGGTGCCCTTTTTCCCCGCGCGCCCGGTGCGGCCTGAACGGTGCTGCAGCGTCTCGCCATCGCGCGGCAGCTCGACGTGAATGACGAGGCTGAGGCTCGGCAGGTCGATGCCGCGCGCGGCGACATCGGTCGCGACGCAGACGCGGGCGCGGCGATCGCGCAGCGCCTGAAGCGCGGCGTTACGCTCATTCTGGCTGTGCTCGCCCGACAGCGCCACGGCGGCAAAGCCGCGCTCGACGAGGCTGGCGTGGAGGTGGCGGACATTGTCGCGCGTGGCGCAGAACAGGATCGCCGTCTCCGCCTCGTACAGGCGAAGGAGGTTGATCACCGCATGTTCGATGTCCGACGGGCTGACCGCGACGGCCTGGTAGCTGATGTCGCCATGGCCGCGGTCTTCCTCGACCGTGGAGATGCGCAGCGCGTCCTTCTGGTAGCGCTTGGCCAGCTGAACGATCGGCTTGGGCATGGTGGCCGAGAACAGGAGCGTGCGGCGCGTCTCGGGCGTCGCGTCGAGGATTTCCTCGAGATCCTCGCGGAAGCCCATGTCGAGCATCTCGTCCGCCTCGTCGAGCACCGCGACCTTGAGCGCGGAAAGCTCCAGCGCGCCGCGCTCGAGATGGTCGCGCAGGCGGCCGGGCGTGCCGACGACGATATGCGCGCCGTGATTGAGGTTCCGGCGCTCCTTGGACGCGTCCATGCCGCCGACGCAGGTGACGATGCGCGCGCCGGTCGGACCGTAGAGCCAGATCAGCTCGCGGCTGACCTGAAGCGCGAGTTCGCGAGTCGGCGCGATGACGAGCGCGTGCGGCTCACGCGAGGGAATGATGCGATCGTCCTCGCCCAGCAGTTCGGATGCCATCGCCATGCCGAAGGCGACGGTCTTGCCGGAACCCGTCCGGGCGGAAACGATGAGGTCGCGGCCAGCGGCCTCCGGTTCGATTACGGCGGCCTGGACCGGCGTGGGCGCCTGATAGCCGCGCTCGGCGAGCGCGCCAGCGAGCGGCGCGGGAAGTGTGTCAAATGTCATGATTGAACGCTACATGGTCCGTTCCGCGCGCACTGCAAGGTTTGTTTGTCTGCGATCGTGCTTAATGTGCACGTCGTTGTTTTCGGGTCGCGATCCTGTGGCGCAATTGCCCCGGTTTTTTGGAGAAGCGCACAATCGTGCGGATCTGATGGTTCAAACGCGCATCTTGACGCCGGGGGAACGGCGATCGGCCGGCTTCCTGCTGGTGTTTGCGCTGGCCAATGCGGGCGGCGTGATCGCGTACCAGCCGCTGCTCGCGCTGCTGCTGCCGCTGAAGATCGAACTGATCGCGGGCGAGGCGCGGATCGGGCTGTTCAGTGCCATCGTGATCGTCGGCGCGATCGTCGCCAGCGCCTCCAACATCCTGTTCGGCTGGCTGAGCGACCGCTCCGTGGCGCGCGGCGGCGGGCGGCGGCGCTGGATTGCCTTCGGGCTGGTCGCGACGGCGGCATCCTTCGCCGGCATCGCGCTGGCCCAGACGCCGTGGGCGATCATGCTGGCGGTGGGATTGTTCCAGGCAGCGGTCAACGCGCTGCTCGGGCCGCTGCTGGCGATCATGGCGGACGAGGTGCCCGACGCGCAAAAGGGAGTTGCGGGCGGCCTGCTGGCGGCGGCGGTGCCGACCGCGTCCGCCGTGTCGGCGATGCTGGTCGGGCTGGCGTGGGCGAGCGAGGGGATGCGGCTGGCGATCGTCGCAGCGATCACCGGCGCGGCGGTCACCCCGCTGCTGGTGACTCGGGCGCGGATCGCCGCGCAGCCGCCACCGCCGGTCGGCGTGGTCATGATGCGGCGACAGGACATCGTCATTTCCTTTGCCGCGCGGCTGCTGGTGCAGGTCGCCGGCAACGCGCTGTCGCTTTACCTCCTTTACTACTTCCAGAGCATCATGCCGACGGTCCCCGCCGCGGCGCTGGCGCCGGGCGTCGGGCAATTGCTGACGGTGGGCTTCGTCCTGTCGCTGCCGGTGGCGTTGCTTGCGGGCCGTGCGTCGGACCGGTCGGCGCGGCGCAAGCCGGCGCTGGTGGGCGGCGCGGTGCTGGCGGCGATCGGGCTTGCCGGCATGGCGGTGGCGCCCGACTGGCGCTGGGCGGCGATCGCCTTTGTCGCTTATGCGATCGGGTCCGCGGTGTTCCTGGCGCTGCACGCCGCCTTTGCCATGCAGTTGCTGCCCACCCCGGCGCATCGCGGGCGTGACCTGGGGCTGCTCAACCTCACCAACACGCTTCCCGCGCTGCTCGGGCCGCTGCTCGCCTGGATGCTCGCCACCCCGCGCGATTTCAGCGCGGTGCTGCTGGTGCTGGCGGCGCTGACGCTTGCCGGCGGGCTGGCGATGCTGGGCGTGCGCAGCCGCCGCTGAGGCGAGGCTGGCGCTCGCCCCAGCCGGCGGCGCCTATTGGCGCGCCCAGTGGCGGACGTAATCCACGGTCATCCGCTGCGGAAAGACCGCGTCGTCGACGCCCATCTTGCCGCCCCAGTCGCCGCCGACCGCGAGGTTCAGGATCAGGTCGTACGGCGTGGTGAAGGGCCATGCCGCCGCGCCGCCGGGCTGGTCGTTGCGCACCTGCATCACCGCGCGGCCGTCGATGCCGATGGTGATTGTGTCAGGCTGCCAATCGAGCTGGTAATTGTGAAAGGCGGTGCAGGCGTCGGGCACGGTCCGCTGCGCGCCGCGCTGCGTGCCCTTGTTGTGATTGAACGCGCCGGTGTGGAGCGTGGCGTGGATCACATTGGGATCCCAGCCGACCATTTCCATGATGTCGATCTCACCGCCGTCCGGCCATTTGTCGCCGATCGGCAGCATCCAGATCGCCGGCCACGCCCCGCGCCCGCACGGCAGCTTTGCGCGGATCTCGTAGAAGCCATAGCCGAGCCGCTCCTTCGCGATCAGCTTTGCCGAGGTGTAGCGCTGCCCGCCGGTATCGGGGAAGCGCGCCTTGTCCGCCACTTCGGCATGTGCCTCGATCACCAACGCGCCATCCTCGATCCGCGCGTTCTTGGCCCGATCGGCGGCATAATATTGCAGCTCGTTGTTGAACCAGCCCCTGGCATTGTACGAGGTGTCATAGGACCATTTGGCGGTATCGACAGTCTTGCCGTCGAATTCGTCGGCGAAGCTGGGCTGGCTGGTCGGCACCGTCATCGGCGCGTCGGCGGCATAGTTGGTGGCGCCGAGCGAGGCGGCCTGAAGCGTGATGGCGAGAAGGATCATGGATCAGCCGTCCAGGATCGAATCGATCGCGGTGGCGAGGTCGACGTCGCGCGCCGACAGGCCGCCCGCATCATGCGTGGTCAGCGTGATTTCGACGCGGTTCCACACGTTGGTCCATTCGGGATGGTGATCCGCGCGCTCCGCGATCAGCGCGACCTGGGTCATGAATCCGAACGCCTCGGCGAAATCGGTGAACACGATCGACCGGCTGATCGCATCGCGACCCTCGTCATAATCCCAGTCAGGCAGGGCATCGAGCGCCTCTGCGCGTTCGGCTTCGCTTAATTGATCGACCATCGCTGCGCTCCCAAAAGCTTGTCGCATCCAAGGCGCAACGCCTATGGCGGGCGGCATGAGCGGACAAGAGCTTCCGGGCGAACCGCCCTCGCTGGCAGCGATCGAACACCATGCCCTTGGCGTGATCGATCGGCTACCTGCTGCCTTTCGCGCGCATCTGGGCGATGTGGTGTTGCTGGTCGAGGAGGAGGCGGATGAGGAGACGCTCGCCAGCCTCGGGCTGGAGCATCCGCTGGAGCTGACCGGTGTGTACCATGGGCGGCCGGTGGGCGAGAAATCGGCATTCGACAGCGGCGCGGCGCCCGATCGCATCCACCTCTACCGCCAGGCGATCCTCGCCGAATGGTGCGAGACGGGCGTGCGGCTCGACGATCTGGTGGCGCATGTCACCATCCATGAGATCGGACATCATTTCGGCCTCAGCGACGATGACATGCACGCGCTCGAGGACGCGGTGAGCGATTGAGCGCGTCGCTGGCGCTGGAGGATGTCGCCTGTCGCCGCGGCGGGCGGCTGTTGTTCGCAGGCGTATCGCTGAGCCTTGCGGCAGGCGGCGCGGCGCTGGTGACGGGGGCTAATGGCTGTGGCAAATCCAGCCTGCTGCGGCTCGCCGCCGGCCTGCTCCCGCCCTTTGCCGGGTCGGTTGCGGCTGAGGGTCGGCTCGCGCTGCTCGGCGAGGCGAGCGCGCTCGATCCCGAGCGCCGGCTGAGCGAGGCGCTGTTGCTGTGGGCGCGGCTCGATGCCTTGCCCGCGCCTGGCGAGCGGGTCGCGCAGGCGCTGGCGATGGTGGCACTTGATGACCTGGCGGACATTCCGGTGCGGATGCTGTCGACCGGCCAGCGACGGCGCGCGGCGCTGGCGCGAGTGATCGCCACGCAGGCACCGATCTGGCTGCTCGACGAGCCGGCGACCGGCCTCGACACAAGATCGATCGCGCTGCTCGAAACCGCGATGGCACTCCATCGCGCGGGCGGCGGGATCGTGGTGGTCGCGACTCACCAGCCGCTCTACCTTGCCGGTGCCGCCATGCTCGACCTCGCCGCACATTGCGAGATGGCGGCATGATCGCGCTGGTGCTGCGCGAGGCGCGGCGGGGCTATGCCGGCGGGGGGGCGGCGATGACGGTGGGTTTCTTCCTGCTGGTCGCAATCCTTTTCCCCTTCGCGATCGGGCCGGACGCCGCATTGCTGTCGCGCATCGGCGGCGGGGTGATCTGGGCGGCGGCGCTGCTGGCGGCGCTGCTGCCGGTCGATCGCCTGATCGCGCCCGATCTGGAGGCCGGCATATTCGATCAGCTCGCGGTGCGCGGCCAGTCGCTGGCCGCGGCAGCGGCGGCGAAGATGCTGGGGCATTGGCTCGCCTTTGCGCCGACGGTGATGGTCGCCGCGCTGATCGTCGCCGGGCTGATGGGCGTAGACGGGGAGACGTTGTTGCTGGTCGAGGCGGGGCTGGTGATCGGCACACCCGGGCTGGCGGCGCTGGCGGTGGCGACGGGTGCTCTGACGGCGGGGCTGCGCGGCGCGGGGGCGATCGCCGGGCTGGTGCTGCTGCCGCTCGCCATTCCGCTGCTGATCTTTGGCGCGGGGGCGATCGACGGCGGCGCGGGCGGGCTGAAGCTGCTCGGCGCGGTCAGCCTGCTGCTGGTTGCCGGTGCGCCCTTCGTGGCGGCCGCGGCGATCCGCATCGGCATGGAATAAGCGGGCTGCCGCTCAGCGCAGCGGCTTGCCGCTGTTCTTCCACCGGTCGAGGATCTGCGATTCGGGCGCGGGCGCCGGCGCCGCCTCAGGCTCCAGCGGCGTGCCGCTGTCGCGAAAGGCGGGCTGCACCTGCGTCGCCGGGATCACCACCGGTGTGAGCGGGGCCACCGCGACCGGGTGGTTGAGCGCGATCACCGGCGTTGCCAGCCGCGGGGCAGGGCCCAGCGCCGGCTCGGACCCGGCATAACGCTGGTGAAAGGCCGCGGCGGTGCCCCAGAACCCCTTCCAGCGGTGAAAGAAATGCGCGCCGACCACGTCGGTCATCACCAGCGTGCGGTTCCACGCCGGGGTCACGGCATAGGTGTGGTAATGCGTCGCCAGGCCAACCGGCGCATAGACGTAGCCGCCGAGCGCCCCCGCCGCGACCCGCGCCGCGCGCGCCCAGCCGGACCGCACCGGCACGCGCGTCGTTGCGCCGTCGCAGGCGAAGCTGAACTGGCAGCCGCCCTGGCCCCGCTCGACGCCCTGATAGACGACGCCGCACACGCTGGCCGGGAAGGCGGGGTGACGCACCCGGTTCAGCACCACCTGCGCGACGGCGCGCAGCCCGTCATCCGGCTCCGACACCGCCTCGTAATAAAGCGCGGCGGTGAGGCATTCGGTGGCGCGCGCGCGGTCGAGCGCGCTGGCGCTGCGCAGGCTGAACGGCGCGGCGGGAGTGACCCCGGTCGCCGTCGCGGAGGCGGGCATCGGGCGGCCGGCGGGTTCGGCGGGAAGCGGCGCCGTGCCGGTCGTCCCGCTGCCGGGGGAGGACTGTGCGGGGCTGCCAGCGGTGCGTGTCTGGGGCGGTGTGCCACCCCCCAGCGCGAACGCCCCCGACCAGGCGAGTGCCGCCGCCATCAGTGCTGCCAGGACCAGCGTGATCGGCACGGCGATCACCGCCGCCTCTCGCCACAGGCGCCATGGATCGGGTGCGCGCCGACGGCGCAGCGCCGCGCGCTCGCTCGGGTGCAGCGCGACGGTCATGATCAGTCTTGTCCGGTCCGATGGGGGAACGCCATGCGCGGGCTGTACCGGATCAGGTGGTCGTGCGCGCCTGCTGATTCAGTGCGCGGTCGGGGTCAGTGTCCGATGATCGAACACTTATTGGTTAACGCGGCTGGGTGCGGCGTTCCCCGGCGGCTTGGCCATGCAGTGGCGCGGGGACCGGTAGCGCTGCGGTGCGCGGCGCAGTGACGGCCGGGCTGGAAGCATGCTGGCGCGCCGGGTCGATCATCTGGGCCAGAGCGGCGGTGGAAAGGGCGATCAGCGTGACACTGACGGTCGCGGCAAGACGCATGAACGATGATCTCGCGGGGGAGGGGGAGACAAAGGGCGGAAGCCCCAAACGACTGGGGCCCGGCAGGGTTGCTGCCGGGCCCCGTCCGTAATGCGCCGTGGGGCGATTAGCCGCGCGGCGGCACCGTGGGTTGGGTGGTCGACGGATCAGCGGTCGGGCTGGTCGTCGTGCCCGTCGGATCATTCGGATCCATCGTCGACTGCGTGGTCGATGGCGACGTCGGCGTTCGGGTCGACGGCGTCGTCGTGCTGTCTTCGGTCATTGTCGTGCCGGTGGTGTCACCCTGCGTGGTCGTGCTGCCCGGCGCCGACTGCGGCGCGGTGGGGGCGGTCTGCGCCACGGCGACCGTGGGGACGACAAGCGCAGCAGCGGCAACGAGGCCAAAATACTTCATGTCATACTCTCCTGCTGTTCTTAAGTGCTGAGAGTAGAATGCACGGGATCACGGAAAGTTCTTCGAGTCGTCGCAGGATTCGGCTCAATTCATCCCGGAGGCGCCGAATAACGGCGTTGGGCGACCATTGTCGGTGCTGAAAACTAAACTCAGATGTCGGCGCCTGTTTGTCCCCGATGCATCAGGAACTGGTCGGCGAGGACCAGTGCCACCATCGCCTCCACCACCGGTACGCCGCGAATGCCGACGCATGGATCATGGCGGCCGCGGGTGGCGATCTGCGCCGCTTCACCCTCGCGGTTGATCGTATCCACCGGGGTGAGGATCGAACTGGTCGGCTTGAACGCGGCGCGCACCCGGATCGGCTGGCCGGTAGCGATCCCGCCGGCGATGCCGCCCGCATGGTTGGCCAGGAACAGAGGCGCGCCCTCGCCGGGACGCATCGGATCGGCGTTTTCCTCGCCCGAGAGCGCGGCGGCCGCGAAGCCGTCGCCGATTTCCACGCCTTTTACCGCATTGATCGACATGATCGCGGCGGCAAGCTCGCTGTCGAGCTTGGCATAAAGCGGTGCGCCCCAGCCGGCGGGAACGCCGGTTGCCTCGCACGCCACCACCGCGCCCAGCGAGGAGCCAGCCTTGCGCGCGGCATCAACCTTCTGCTCCCAGCGCGCCGCGGCGGCGGCATCGGGACAGAAGAACGGATTGGCATCGATCTGCGCATCATCGAATGCGGCGGGGTTGATCGCATCGCCGCCGATCGCCTCGACCCAGGCGCGGATCCGAACGCCGGGGATCACCGCGCGCGCCACTGCGCCCGCCGCTACCCGCGCCGCCGTCTCGCGCGCCGAGGACCGACCGCCGCCGCGATAATCGCGAAAGCCGTATTTTGCGTCATAGGCGTAATCGGCGTGACCCGGACGATAGGCGAGCGCGACCTCCGAATAATCCTTCGACCGCTGGTCGACATTCTCGATCATCAGGCTGATCGGGGTGCCGGTGGTGCGGCCCTCGAACACGCCCGACAGGATACGGACCTGATCGGGCTCGCGCCGCTGGGTGGTGAAGCGCGAGGTGCCGGGGCGCCGCTTGTCGAGCCACGGCTGGATATCGGCTTCGCTCAAGCCGATCCCCGGCGGGCAGCCGTCGACCACCGCGCCCAGCGCCGGCCCGTGCGATTCGCCCCAGGTGGTGAAGCGGAACATCCGGCCAAAGGTGTTGAAGCTCATTGCGCCCCCAGTCGCGCAAAGGCGGGGGCATGGTGCGCCGCCTCGCGCACGCCGCACGGCGTCAGCCCGCCCTGCAGCGGCAGCGCCATGAAATTGTCCCCTGCGTAAGGGGAATCGAAATTGCGCGCGACCGCGGCGTCATAGCCGAATCGGTTGTAGAAGGCGGGATCGCCCAGCACGAAGCTCAGCACCACGCCCGCGCTTTCCAGCTGTTCATGCGCTGCCTGGACCAGCGCCTCCGCCACGCCCTGCCGGCGGTAGGCGGGCGCAACGGCGAGCGGGGCGAGGGCAACGGCGGGCACCTGCTTGCCCGCGACCGTCACGTCCATCCGGCTGAATACGATCGCGCCGGCCAGCGCGTCCGCATCCTCGTCATGCGCGATCAGCGTCAGCACCATGTCGCCCGCGATGCACAGGTCGCGCACCAGGTCGGCCTCCTCCGGATAGGGGAAGCTGGTGCGCAGCAGTGCATCGATCGCGGCGACATCGCCGCCGGCGGCCGGGCGGATCGCGATGGTCACGGCGTTACGACAGCGCGATGTCGGGCGCGTCCTCGGCCTTCATGCCGATCACATTATAGCCGGCGTCGACATGGTGGATCTCGCCCGTCACGCCGCTCGCCAGATCAGACAGGAGGTAGAGGCCGGCGCCACCGACATCGTCGATCGTCACGTTGCGACGCATCGGCGAATTCAGCTCGTTCCACTTCAGGATGTAGCGGAAATCGCCGATGCCGCTCGCCGCCAGCGTCTTGATCGGCCCGGCGCTGATCGCGTTGACGCGGATGTTCTCCGGCCCGAGATCGGTGGCGAGATATTTCACGCTGGTTTCCAGCGCCGCCTTCGCCACGCCCATCACGTTATAATGGGGGACGACCTTCTCCGCGCCATAATAACTCAGCGTCAGCAGGCTGCCGCCTTCCGGCATCATCGCGCGCGCCCGCTTGGCCACCGCGACGAAGCTGTAGGCGGAAATGTTCATGGTCATCAGGAAGTTGTCGAGGCTGGTGTCGACATATTTGCCGCGCAGCTCGTTCTTGTCCGAAAAGCCGATCGCATGGACGACGAAGTCGATCGTCGGCCAGTCCTGCGCCAGTTCATCGAACGCCGCGTCGAGCGCGGCCATGTCGGACACGTCGCAATTGATCAGCCGGCTGGAGCCGAGCTGCTCGGCGAGCGGGCGCACCCGCTTCGCCAGCGATTCCCCCTGGTAGGAAAAGGCAAGGTCCGCGCCTGCCTGCGCCAGCTTCTGCGCAATCCCCCAGGCAAGCGACTTGTCATTGGCCAGGCCCATGATGAGCCCACGCTTGCCCGCCATCAATCCATTCACGTCGTTGCCCTTGCTTCCGAAACCGGGGGGACTCCCTCTAGCCCGTTCTCCGGTGGTTCCGCCAGCGCCGCGTTGAGATGCGCGCCGAACACGAGACCAAGACCGATCAGATAGAAGAACAGCAGCATGACGACCACCCCCGCCAGGCTGCCGTAGGTCAGGTCATAACCGCCAAGGTTGGACAAGACCAAGGGCAGGCCCGCCGTCATGCCCACCCACCAGGCGGTGGTGAACAGCGCGCCGGGCCACACGCGGTTGCCCGAATAGCGATATTTGGACGGCGTCACGAAGTAGAACAGCATCCACAAGGCGCCGAACATCACGACCCCCGGGATCGCGCGGCTGAGCCCGACCCAGCGGGCAATGTCCTGCGCGAAGGGCAGCAGATTGTAGATGAACTGTTCCGTCGCGGTCAGGATGCCCTGCACCAGGAAGGAGATCAGCGCGAGCAGTACGGATACGACGATGCCGAAGGTGAGGCCAAGGCGCGACCGCCACAGCGACTGCGAACTGCGCGTGCCATAGGCGCGGCGGAAGATCTCGCGGATCGCCTCGACGAAGCTGCCCACCGTCCACAGGCCGATCAGCGCGCCCAGCCACAGCAAGGCGCCGGTGCGCGCCGCCAGCACATCGGCTATCGGCTTGCGCAGGATGCTCGCGACGTCTGGCGGCAGGACATGGAGGAAGGATTCCACCGCCTGCCGCGTGCCCTGATCCTGCCCCAGCGCGCCGAGCACGGCGGCGGCGACGATGAAGAACGGGAACACCGTCATCAGCGCCAGATAGGCAAGGTTACCAGCGTGGATGAACCCGTCATTGTAGACGCCCACGCAGGCGCGCTTCACCACTTCATAGGCGTAGCTGCCGGGCCGGACCTTGGCGAGCTGATGGTCGAGCTTGGTGCGGGCGGCGCCGTGATGCTTGCGATCTTCCGGCGTCAGTGATCCCGCTTCCTCGCTCAACCTATCGCCCCCGTTGCTGCACGACCCGATCCTGTAGGAAAGGTCAGACGCCCATGTCGGCGCGCGGGTTCCCGCCGCCGGACCAGCCCTCGACGAAGCTCGCGAGCGCGGCATCGTCGGCCGGAATCTGGATCATCAGCGTGACGAGCTGATCGCCGCGCGTCCCGTCCTTGCGGTGGAAGCCCTTGCCCTTCAGCCGCAGCGTGCGGCCCGAGGACGATCCCTTGGGCACGGTCAGCATCACCGGCTTCTGCACCGTCGGCACCTTGACCAGGCCGCCGTTCACCGCCTCCGCCAGGGTGATCGGCAGGTCGAGGCGAACGTCGTCGCCATCGCGGGTGAAGAAGCGGTGCGGCTGGATGTCGATCGTGACGATCGCATCGCCGGCGCCGCCCGGACCCTGCTCACCCTTGCCGGACAGGCGCATCTGCGTCCCCGTCTCGACGCCGGGCGGCAGTTTCAGGTCGATCGTCTTGCCATCGGCCAGCGTGATCCGCTGCGGCTCCAGCGCGGCGGCATCGACGAAGGGGACGCGCAGCCGATAGGCGACATTCTCGCCACGCGGCGCGGCGCGCTGCCGCCGGCCGAAGCCGCTGGAAAAGCCGCCGCCAGCCCCGCCGGCGCGGCCGCCGAACAGCCCTTCGAAGATGTCGGACATGTCGACGCCCTCGGCGCCGCCGAAATCCTCGCTGCGGAAACCGCCGCCGGCGGAGCGCCCGCCGGCAAAGCCGCCGCCGCCAAAGCCCGCCCCGAAGGGCGAGGTGGGATTGCCATCGGCATCGATCTCGCCGCGGTCGAACCGGGCGCGCTTGTCCTTGTCGCTCAGCAGGTCATAGGCATTGGTGACCTGGCTGAAGCGTTCCGCCGCCTTGGGATTGTCCTGATTACGGTCGGGATGCAGCTCCTTTGCGAGCTTGCGATATGCTTTCTTGATCTCGGCCTCGGAGGCGCCACGCGCTACGCCGAGCGTCGAATATGGATCAGCCATTGTTGCCCCGTTGGTGTGTTACCCGGCTATGTGGGGCAGCGCCCGAGCGAGTGCAATGCAGGTTATCCGTCATCCGCATCCGTGAGGGGAGGGCTTTGCTGTGCGGGCGATCGAGCAGCCTGGCCGGTGGAACGTTCCGCCCGGCGGTATTTACCGCCCGCGGGGTTCCCGCGCCGTGCCGACGCGGCTAGGGCGCGCGCCATGCAATCCGACCTGTGCTCCCCTGACCTATATGCCGATGCCGGCCGGCCGTTGATCGATGTCATCCGCGAGGCGCTGCGCATGGCGGACATGCTGGGGCTGTCGACCACCAGCCTTCACCTGAACGCCGCGCTGGTGACGCTGGACGGCGAGGGCGTGCCGCCGATGGCGAAACAGGTCTGCGCACGCTGCTGATCGTGCCGCCGCCGGCCTGTCGATGGTCAGCGTGCGTTCAGCAAGCCGGGCGCAGCCTTCCCGCATGAATATGTTTGCACCCGCCCTTCTCGCCGCGGCCGTGCTGGCCGCTCCCGCCACCGCAGCCCCGCGCGACACGCCGGACGTGCAATTGCAAAAGGCGCTCGCCGGGCGCGTCGCCGGGGAGCCGGTGCGCTGCATCAGCACCACCGCGATCACGTCAACGCAGATCATCGACAAGAAAGCGATCATCTACCGCGTCGGCAGCACCCTGTATGTCAACGAGCCGCAGACCGGCGCTGACCAGCTCAACGATTTCGACGCGCTGCTGAACCGCTGGGCCGGCCCGCAATTGTGCCGGACCGATTCGCTCCAGCTGCTCGATCGTACGTCGCGCATCCCGCGCGGCTTCGTCGTGCTCGGCGATTTCGTGCCCTACAAGAAGGCGCCTGCCGCGGCGAAATGAGCCGCCGGTTGCCAGCCGCGCGGCACATGACGATAGCGCGCGGATGACCGACGCACCCGACGATCACGCCCGCCACAATGACCGGATGCGCCGCATGAAGGTGGCGCGCGACAAGATGCAGGCGCGCCGCACGCTCGAGCGCGGGCTGCTGATCGTCCACACCGGCAACGGCAAGGGGAAGTCCTCCGCCGCCTTCGGCATGGCGATCCGCTCGATCGGCTGGGGGATGCGCGTGGCGATCCTGCAGTTCGTGAAGGGCACGTGGGAAACCGGCGAGCGCAACTTCTTCACCGATCACCCGTCCGACCTCGTCAGCTTCGAAAGCATGGGGGAGGGGTTCACCTGGGACACGCAGGATCGCGCGCGTGACATCGCCGCCGCGCGCCGCGGCTGGGAGCGGGCGAAGGAACTGATCCTCGATTCCGAGATCGACTTCGTGATTCTCGACGAACTCAACATCGTGCTTGCCGACGATACGCTGCCGTCGGCGGAGGTGCTGGCGTTCCTGAAGGAGCGGCCGCTGACCAAGCATATCTGCATCACCGGGCGCGGCGCGCGGGCAGAGCTGGTCGAAATCGCCGATCTGGTGACCGAGTTCGGGGAGGTGAAGCACCCGTTCAACGCCGGCTTCAACGCGCAAAAGGGCGTCGAATATTGACGCGCCCCGGCCGCTGATCCTAGGGGCGCGGCCGCGAACGGTTCCCGGAGACGGGATGAAAAGGGAAGTCGGGAAGGGCCAACAGCCTGATCCCGCGCTGCCCCCGCAACTGTGATCGGCGAGTGTCGCCCATCCGCGCCACTGGAGGCTTGAGGCTTCCGGGAAGGCCGGGCGGCACGGTGAACCGAGAGCCAGGAGACCTGCCGGTCGCACGTCGATCCATCGCGCGGACGGGGTGTGCCGGGCGGACGAGGCCGAAACCCTCGAGCGAACGACAAGAGGGATCGGCTGACCGGCGGCGCTGTGCAAGGCGCCGGCCGCAGCCCTTTTGTTGGGGCAAGAACAATGAAGACCATGCATTGGCTGGCGGCATCCGCCACCCTGATCGCCGCACCTGCGTTGGCGCAGGAGGGGCCACAGGAAGCGCCGCCGCGCGGCGATATCGTGGTGACGGCCAGCGGCGTGCCGCAGGATGTCGACACCACCGGCCAGGCGGTGACGATCATCGACCGCGAGACGATCGAACAGCGGCAGACAGTGATGCTGAGCGACCTGTTGCAGACGACGCCGGGCGTGACGATGACTCGCAACGGCGGGGTTGGCACGGTCAATTACGTGCGCATCCGCGGCGCGGAGGCCGACCAGACGCTGACGCTGATCGACGGCGTACGCGTCAACGACCCCTCCTCGCCCGGCGGTGCGTTCGATTTCGCCAATCTGCTCACCGCCTCGGTCGAGCGGGTCGAGGTGGTGCGCGGGCCCAATTCGGTGCCCTGGGGCAGCCAGGCGATCGGCGGTGTCGTCAACGTGATCACCCAGGCGCCGACGCAGCAGCTGCGCGCACGCGGCAATGTCGAATATGGCGCGATGGACACGCTGTTTGCCAGCGGCGGCATTTCGGGCGGCAGCGGGATCGTGACCGGTGCGCTCACCGGCGGGTACCTGCGCACCGATGGCATCTCCGCTTATGATCGCGGCACCGAGCGGGACGGTTATCGCCAATATGGCGCCAGCGGGCGGGTGGAAGTGGCGTTAGCGCCCAACATCCGGCTCGACCTGCGTGGGTATTGGGCGGACAGCCGTACCGACCTCGACGGCTTTCCCGCGCCCGCCTTCGCCTTTGCCGATACGCGCGAATATTCCACCGCGCAGGAATTGTACGGCTATGCCGGGCTGAACGCCGATTTCCTCGACGGCCGGTTCCGCAACGTGCTGGCGTTCCAGATCGCCGATATCGACCGCGACAATTACGATCCCGATGTCGGCGCCGCGCCATTGTTCCTGTCGCGCGGGCGCAGCGAACGCTACACCTACAAGGGCGATCTACAGGCGACCGACCAGATCCGCGTCGTGCTCGGCGCGGAGCATGAGACGACCCGCCTTGCCGATGGCACCGACCGGTTCAGCCGCGGCACGACGAGCGTGTGGGGCGAGGTGATCCTGACGCCGGTCGCGGGACTCGCCATCACCGGGGGCGTGCGCCACGACGATGACGATGCCTTTGGCGGGCGCACCACCTTTGCCGCCAATGCCGCCTATACGCTGCCGACCGGCACGACGCTGCGCGCCAGCTATGCCGAGGGGTTCAAGGCGCCGACCTTGTACCAGCTGTATGCGCCCTTCTACGGCACGCCGACGCTCGACCCGGAAACCGCGAAGAGCTGGGACGCAGGGATCGAGCAGCGGCTGATCGACGACCGGCTGGTTGCCAGCGCGACCTATTTCAATCGCCACACGCGCAACCAGATCGATTTCGACGCGCTGACCTTCACCTACAGCAACATCGCGCGCACGCGCGCCAAGGGCGCCGAGTTCGCGCTGCTGATGCGCCCGGTCGATCGCTTCACCATCAACGCCGCCTATACCCATGTCGACAGCGAGAACCGCAGCGCCGGGCTGGTCGGCAACGATCTGGCGCGCCGGCCGGCGGACAGCGTCAGCGTGTCGGCCGATTATCGTTTCCCCTTCGGGCTGGCGCTGGGCGCGACCGTGCTGACCGTAGGCGGCAGTTTCGACGATGCGGCCAACCGGGTGCGGCTCGACGGCTATACGCTGGCGAACCTGCGGGCCGAGCTGCCGCTGAACGACCGCCTGTCGATCTATGGCCGGGTCGAGAATGTGTTCGACGCCGATTACCGCGTGGTCGCCAATTACGGCACGATCGGGCGCGCGGCCTATGGCGGCCTTCGCGTGAAGCTGGACTGAGGCGTCACCGCGCCCGCCGCCGCCCCCTCGCGTTCATTTTGATCGCGACGGGGCGGGGACGGGAGCGGTAGGCTGACGATCGATGCGGCTGATCCTGCTCCTTGCGCTGTTGCTCGCCGGCTGTTCCGGCGCGGCGCCGGCGCGCGTCGGCGAGCGGGGTGGCGGGATCGTCTCGCTCAACCCGTGCGCGGACCAGTTGCTGCTCGCGCTGGTGCCGCCGCAGCGGATCGCCGCGATCAGCCATTATTCGCAGGATCCCCGCGCCACCTCGCTCCCGCTCGACGTGGCGCGCCAGTTTCGCGCCACCGCAGGAACGGCGGAGGAGGTGATCGCGCTCGCGCCCGATCTGGTGATCGCGAGCAGCTTCACGCCGCCCGCGACCCGCGCGGCGTTTGAGCGCGCGGGGCTGCGGACCCTGTACCTCGATTCCCCCACGACGATCGCCGCCAGCCGCGCGCAGATCGCCGAGGTCGCCGCCGCTGTCGGCGCAACGCGGCGGGGCGGAGCGCTCGACGCGCGAATCGCCGGCGCGCTGGCAGCGACACGTGGCGACGGGCCCGGCCCGTCCGCCTTGCTGTTCATCGGCGGCGACCTTGCCAATGGTGACGGCACGCTGCTGCACGAGATGATGGGCCACGTCGGGCTGCGCGATGCCGCCGCCGATTACGGCCTCGCCATGACCGGGCGGTTGCCGGTGGAGACGATCGTTGCCGATCCACCCGCGGCGATCCTGTCCTCCGACGCTGGCGGGCGCACCGCGACGATGCGCCGCCGGTTGCTCGCGGCGAGCGGCGCAGCGACCCGCGAGGCGTCCTTTCCCCGCACGCTCGTCAATTGCGGCGGGCCGACGATCCCGCTCGCGCTGGAGCGGCTTGCCGCGATCCGCCGGAGCCTTGGCGCATGAGCCGCGTGCCGTTGAACGCCGCGCTGCTGCTGCTCGTCCTCCTGCTGTTCGCCGGCTCGCTGATGGCGGGCAAGGCGTGGGTGCCGCTGGACGCCTGGTGGTCGGGCGATCCGCGCTGGATGATCATCGCCGAACTGCGGCTGCCGCGCGCGTTGCTGGCGACGGTGCTTGGCGCGGTGCTTGGCCTGTCGGGCGCGGTGCTTCAGGGATGGCTGCGCAATCCGCTCGCCGACCCCGGCGTGCTGGGGGTTTCCTCCGCCGCGGCGCTAGGGGCGGTCGCCGCGCTGGTGCTGGGGGTGGCGAGCCAGTGGGGCGTGTTCGCTGCGGCGATGGCGGCGGCGATCGGGGCGATGGCGTTGCTCGCCGCGCTCACCTGGCGGGCGGAGAGCCCGGCCGCCTTCGTGCTGGCGGGATCGGTACTCGCCAGCCTTGCCGCGGCGCTCACCGCCTTCCTCATCTCGATCGCGCCCAATCCTTATGTCGTGGCCGAGGTGCTCGACTGGCTGATGGGCGCGCTGACCGATCGCAGCTTCGCCGATCTGGCCCATGCCGCGCCGTTCATGCTGGCGGGCGCGGTGTTGCTGCTCCTGACCGGGCGCAGCCTCGACGCGCTCACGCTGGGCAGCGACGCCGCGCGATCGCTGGGCGTGGACCTCAGGCGCTTGCAGGCGCTGGTCATCGCGGGAACGGGGCTGGCGGTGGGCGCGGGTGTCGCAGTGACTGGCGTGATCGGCTTCGTCGGGCTGGTCGTGCCGCATCTGCTGCGCCCGCTGGTCGGGGCGCGGCCTTCTGCGCTGCTGGTGCCGAGCGCATTGGGCGGCGCGGCACTGGTGCTCGGCGCAGACACGCTCTGCCGGCTGGTGCCCGGCGCGGGTGAGGTGCGGCTGGGCGTCGCCATGGCGCTGATCGGCGCGCCTTTCTTCCTCGCCCTGCTGCTGGGCGAGCGGGGGCGGTCATGGGGCTGATCGCCCGCGATCTGGCCGTCACGCTCGGGCAGCGGCGAATCCTCCACGGCGTCGACGCTGCCTTCGCGCCCGGCCGGGTGACGGTGGTGCTGGGCGCCAATGGCGCGGGCAAGAGCACGCTGCTGCGCGCCGCCGCCGGGCTGGTGCCGGTGGAGGGTGGCGCGGTCAGCATCGACGGCGCCGCTGTCGCCGCGCTGTCGCCGCGCGAGCGCGCCAAGGCGATCGGCTACCTGCCGCAGGATTCGGTGGTGCATTGGAACATGCGTGTGCGCGATCTGGTCGCGCTCGGCCGCCTGCCGCACGGCGACGGCGACGCGGCGGCCGTGGAGCGGGCGCTTGCGGCCACGCACACCATCGATCTGGCCGAGCGCGCGGTGCGCAGCCTGTCGGGTGGGGAACGCGCGCGTGTATTGCTCGCGCGGGTGCTGGCCGGCGAGCCGCGCTGGCTGCTCGCCGATGAGCCGCTCGCCAGCCTCGATCCGCTGCACCAACTCGAGACGCTGGCGCTGCTGCGGGATGCGGCGACGCGCGGGATGGGCGTCGTCGTCGTGCTGCACGACCTGACCCAGGCCGCCGCGATCGCCGACGAGGTGCTGCTGCTGAAGGACGGCCGCGTGCTCGCGCATGGCGCCACCGACAGGGTGATGACGCATGCGCACCTCGCCGCGGCTTATGGGGTTGGGGTGGAGGTGCTCGCACGCGCCGACGGCCGCCGCGTGATCGTGCCTGATGAAAGGCTCTGACCACCTGGCTTGAACATATAAAGATATCTTTATATGCTGCGCTTCATGCCCAGCCACGCCAGTCTTGCGCCCGAGGGCGCCCGCGAAGCCCTGCTCGATGCCGCGCGCGAGCGTATCCTCGTCACCGACGGGGCATTCGGCACCGAGATCCAGAACTGGAAGCTGTCGGAGGCGGATTATGCCGGCACGCTTGGCCTTGGCCATGACCAGAAGGGCAACAACGACATCCTCGCGCTGACCAAGCCGGAGGTGCCCGAATCGATCCACCGCGCCTATTTCGAGGCGGGGGCCGATATCGCGGAAACCAACACCTTCTCGGCCAATCGCATCAGCCAGGCCGATTATGGCGCCGAGAATCTGGTGCGCGAGATCAACGTCGAAAGCGCCGCCATGGCGCGCCGTATCGCTGACGAATATGCCGCGCGTGACGGCCGCCGCCGCTTCGTCGCCGGCGCGATCGGGCCGACCAACAAGACGCTGTCGCTGTCGCCCGACGTCAACGATCCCGGCTTTCGCGAGATCGACTTCGACTATCTGAAGCAGGTCTATCGCGAACAGGCGGATGCGCTGATCGAGGGCGGGGCGGACTTCGTCCTGATCGAGACGGTGTTCGACACGCTGAACGCCAAGGCCGGCGTGATGGCCGCGCAGGAGGCGGGCGCCGCGATCGGGCGCGACGTGCCGATCATGCTGTCGATGACGCTGACCGATCTGTCGGGTCGCAATCTGTCGGGCCATACGGTGGAGGCGTTCTGGCACGCCGTGCGCCATGCGAAGCCAGTGACGATCGGGCTGAATTGCTCGTTCGGCGCGCAGCAGCTTCGCCCGCATGTGAAGACGCTGAGCGAGATCTGCGACACGCTGATCATGGTCTATCCCAACGCCGGCCTGCCCAACGAACTGGGCGCCTATGACGAGGCGCCGGAGACGACCGCCGGGCTGGTCCGGGAATGGGCCGACGCGGGGCAGGTCAACGTGCTGGGCGGCTGCTGCGGTTCGACGCCGGCGCATATCAAGGCGATTGCCGACGCCGTGCGCGGTCTGGCCCCGCGGGCGATCCCGGTGCCGCCGGTGCGCACGCGGCTCGCCGGGCTCGAACCGTTCACCATGGCCGCCTAGGCGCGGCTTCCCTGTTGCCGGCCGCCCCCGCGCGGCCGTGTCGCGGGCACGCCCGGCACGCACGGAAAATACTGGATATCATGGCTTCCCAACCCACCTCCTCCACCCAGTTCGTCAACATCGGTGAGCGGACCAACGTCACCGGATCGGCGGCGTTCAAGAAGCTGATCATGGCTGGCGACTATGACGCCGCCGTCACCGTCGCGCTCAACCAGGTCGAGAACGGCGCGCAGATCATCGACGTCAACATGGACGAGGGCCTGCTCGACGCGGTCGAGGCGATGACCACCTTCCTGAAGCGGATCGCGGCCGAACCCGACATCGCGCGCGTGCCGGTGATGATCGACAGCTCCAAATGGGAGGTGATCGAGGCCGGGCTGAAATGCGTGTCGGGCAAGCCGATCGTCAATTCGATCAGCATGAAGGAGGGCGAGGAGAAATTCCTCGCCGAGGCCAGGAAGTGCATGGCCTATGGCGCCGCCGTCGTCGTCATGGCGTTCGACGAGGTTGGGCAGGCGGACACCGAGGATCGCAAGGTCGAGATCTGCCAGCGCGCCTACACGCTGCTGACCGGCATCGGCTTCCCGCCGGAGGACATCATCTTCGACCCCAATGTGTTCGCGGTGGCGACCGGGATCGACGAGCACAACAATTACGGCGTCGATTTCATCAATGCGGTGAAGCGCATCAAGGCGAGCTGCCCGCACGTCCATTTCTCGGGCGGGCTCTCCAACCTGTCGTTCAGCTTCCGCGGCAACGAGCCGGTGCGCCGCGCGATGCACTCGGTGTTCCTCTACCACGCGATCCCCGCGGGCCTCGACATGGCGATCGTCAACGCCGGCCAGCTCGACGTCTATGACCAGATCGACCCCGAATTGCGCGAGGCGTGCGAGGATGTGATCCTCAACCGCCCGGCGCGCTCGGCGGACGAGACGCCGACCGAGCGGCTGATCGCGATCGCCGAGCGGTTCCGCGGGCAGAAGGGCGCCGTCGCCGACGACAGCGCCGCGCTGGAATGGCGCAGCTGGCCGGTCGCCAAGCGGCTGGAACATGCGCTGGTGCGCGGCATCGACGCCTTCGTGGTCGAGGATACCGAGGAGGCGCGGCAGCAGGCGGCAAAGCCGATCGAGGTGATCGAAGGCCCGCTGATGGACGGCATGAACGTCGTCGGCGACCTGTTCGGATCGGGCAAGATGTTCCTGCCGCAGGTGGTGAAATCCGCCCGCGTGATGAAGAAGGCGGTGGCGCATCTGTTGCCGTATATCGAGGCGTCGAAGGAGCCGGGGGCCAAGGGCAAGGGCAAGATTGTGCTCGCGACCGTGAAGGGCGACGTCCACGATATCGGCAAGAACATCGTCGGCGTGGTGCTCCAGTGCAACGGCTTCGAGATCGTCGACCTTGGCGTGATGGTGCCGTGGACCCGGATCCTCGAGGCGGCGGTGGAGCATGATGCCGACATGATCGGGCTGTCCGGCCTCATCACCCCCTCGCTCGACGAGATGGTGACGGTGGCGGAGGAAATGCAGCGCGCCGGCATGACGATGCCGCTCCTGATCGGCGGCGCGACGACCAGCCGCGTCCATACCGCGCTGAAGATCGACCCCGCCTACAAGGGCGCGGTGGTCCATGTGCTCGACGCCAGCCGTGCGGTCGGCGTGTGCACGCAATTGGTCTCCGACACGCAATCGACCGAGTTCGTCGCCAAGACGAAGGCCGAATATGACGAGGTGCGCGTCAAGCGCGCCAACGCCAGCGGATCGAACCTGGTGTCGCTGGAGAAGGCGCGCGAGAATGCGTTCGTGGCGGACATGGCGCTGAAGCCTGCCGAACCGCTCCAGCCCGGCGTGCACCGGTTCGACGACTGGGATCTCGCCGACCTGCGCGAGGTGATCGACTGGACGCCCTTCTTCCGCTCGTGGGAACTGGCGGGCAATTTCCCCGCGATCCTCGATGACGCGATCGTTGGCGAAAGCGCGCGATCGCTTTACGCCGATGCGCAGGCGATGCTCGACACGATCGTCGCGGAGAAGTGGCTCACCGCGCGCGGCGTCGTCGGGCTGTGGCCGTGTCACCGCCATGGCGACGACGTGTTCGTCCAGCATCGCCATTCGGACGACCATCGCACCCCCGATGGCGGCAGCGTGCCCGAATATATCCGCGTGCCTGACCTCAATCGCAGCAACGAGGACAGCCGCCGGCTGTGCTTCCTTCGCCAGCAGGTCGCGAAGCGGGAAGGGCGCGCCAACATGTGCCTCGCCGATTTCATCGATCCGCATGGCGACTGGATGGGCGGCTTCGCGGTCGCCATCCACGGCATCGATCCGCATCTGGCGCGGTTCAAGGCCGATACCGACGATTACAACGACATCCTGCTGAAGGCGCTGGCCGACCGTTTTGCCGAGGCCTTTGCCGAGAGGCTGCACCAGCATGTCCGCACCACCCTATGGGGTTATGCGCCCGACGAGCAGCTGACCAACGAGGCGCTGATCCGTGAGCAATATCGCGGCATCCGCCCGGCGCCGGGCTATCCCGCCTGCCCCGATCACACGCTGAAGCCGGAATTGTTCGCAATGCTGGCTGACGGGTCGAGCGATGTCGCGGGAATCACGCTGACCGAAAGCATGGCGATGCTGCCGACCGCGGCAGTCTCCGGCTTCTACTTCGGCCATCCCGACGCAGCTTACTTTGGCGTGGCGCAGATCGGGCAGGACCAGGTGGCCGATTATGCCGCGCGTCGTGGCCGGCCGAAGGATGAGGTCGAACGCTGGCTGCGGCCGAACCTCAGCTAGACGTTCTGTTCGGGCGGGCGGGTCAGCAGCAGCGCCCGCCGCCGCTGCCGTACCGCGCCTGCTGCCGGTCGCGGAAGAATTCCGCGCGGGTCATCGGTGTGCGCTCCGGGTGGCGATCGGCCATGTGCCGGCAATAGGTGTCATAGTCGGGCAGGCCGACCATCAGCCGTGCGGTCTCGGCTACGCGCCCGAGGAAGCTCATCGTGCGATCTCCAGCGCGGGCGGGATTTCGCTCACGCTTGGGGAGGCGATGCGCCGCGCCGCCACGCAGGTGCGCACGGTGTAGAACAGGATCGCCGCCACCACGACGAGGAACAGCGCGCACAATGCCGCGTCGATCCGGTCGTTGAACACGATCCGCCCCATCTCCGCCATCGACGCCGCCGGCTTCAGCACCTCGCCGCGCGCGATCGCGTCCGAAAAGACCTGAGCGTGCGCGAGGAAGCCGATCTTGGGATCGGGGTGGAACAGCTTCATCAGCCCCGCCGTGCCGGTGCACAGCACCAGCCATCCGGCGGGAACGATCGTCACCCAGGCGAAGCGATCGCGCTTCATACGGAACAGCACCACCGTCGCCAGCATCAGCGCAACGGCCGCCAGCATCTGGTTGGAGATACCGAACAGCGGCCAAAGCGTGTTCACCCCGCCCAGCGGGTCGGTGACCCCCTGATAGAGGAAGAAGCCCCAGGCACCGACGCACAGCAGGGTGGCGATAAGCCCGGGCAGGAAGCTAGAGGTTTCCTTGAAGCGCGGCGCGGCGAGGCCGAGCAGGTCCTGAAGCATGAAGCGGCCGGCGCGCGTCCCCGCATCGACCGCGGTCAGGATGAACAGCGCCTCGAACAGGATGGCGAAATGGTACCAGAAGGCCTTCATGCCCGGCCCGCCGAGGATCGCGCTGAAGATTTCCGCCATCGCGACCGCCAGCGTCGGCGCGCCGCCCGCCCGGCTGACGATCGTCGTCTCGCCCACCTCGCGCGCGGTGTTCGCCAGCGTTTCCGCCGACACCGGGAAGCCCATCGCCGTTACCGCGGCGGCTGCGGTGACGGGGTCGCCGCCGGTGATCGCGGTCGGCGCGTTCATCGCGAAATAGATGCCGGGATCGAGGATCGACGCCGCGATCAGCGCCATGATCGCGACCGCGCTTTCCATCAGCATCGCACCATAGCCGATGAAGGGCGCATCGCGCTCATTGGCGATCAGCTTGGGCGTGGTGCCGCTGGAAATCAGCGCGTGGAAGCCGGAGACGGCCCCGCAGGCGATGGTGATGAACAGGAACGGGAACAGCGGCCCGGCCCAGACCGGGCCGGTCCCGGAGAAGGCGAACTCGGTCAGCGCCGGCATGCGCAGCGGCGGGGCGAGCACGACGATGCCGATCGCCAGCGCGGCGATCGCGCCGATTTTCAAAAAGGTCGACAGGTAGTCGCGCGGCGCGAGCAGCAGCCACACCGGCAGCAACGAGGCGATGGCGCCATAAGCGATGAGGCCGAAGCACAATTGCACCGGCGTCAGCGTGAAGATCGGGCCCCAGACGGCGCTTTCCGCGACCGACTGGCCGAGGATAATCGCCGCGATGAGGCCAAGGAGGCCGATCACCGATACCTCGCCGATCGCGCCGGGGCGGATCCAGCGGGTATAGGCGCCCATCAGCATCGCGAGCGGCACGGTGGCGACCACGGTGAACAGCCCCCAGGGACTTTCGGCCAGCGCGCGCACCACGATCAATGCCAGCACGGCAAGGATGATGACCATGATCATGAAGGCGCCGACCAGCGCGATCGTGCCCGGAATCGCGCCCATCTCCATCCGCACCAGTTCGCCGAGCGAGCGGCCGTCGCGCCGCATGGAGATGAACAGGATCATGAAATCCTGCACCGCCCCGGCAATCACCACGCCAGCGAGGATCCACAAGGTGCCGGGCAGATAGCCCATCTGCGCCGCCAGCACCGGGCCGACCAATGGCCCTGCGCCGGCGATGGCCGCGAAATGATGGCCGAACAGGACGCGCCGGTCGGTGGGGATGAAATCCAGCCCGTCCGCGCGCCGCTCCGCCGGGGTCGGGCGCGACGGGTCGATCCCGACCACCGCGCGCGCGATGAACAGCGCATAATAACGATAGGCGATGAGATAGACGGAAATCGCTGCCGCGACGATCCACAGCGCGTTGATCGGCTCGCCCCGGACGGTGGCGACCACGCCCAGGCTGACGGCACCGACGATGGCCAGCGCAATCCAGGGAAGATGCCGCGTCATGATCGATCCTCTCTTGCGCGCCTGACCGTCAACGCCTGCCGGGCGGTTTCGATCGCGCCCTAGTCGATGCGCGTTGCCATCTCCAGTGCGACCGCGCGGGAACCGTGCCGCCGTCTCCGGCGATAAGGCAATTGGAAAGAAACCGCAGCGAGCCGGAGACTGGAATGGCCGAAGCAACCTGGGGCGAGGCGACCCCCCCGCCGATCGACTGGAAGATGAGCGCCTCGCTGGAAAATGTGCCGCGCGGCGACGCGGCGGTGCCCGAAGTCACCAGCCTCGAGACGGCGGTGCGTGCCTGGCAGGATCTCGACCCCGCGATGCGCGCCGACGCGGTGCTGAAGCTGGAGCGTCCGGTGTGGCTGATCCCCGAAATGCCGCTGGACAGGTTCGAAGGGGATGGCATCGGCGATCTGGTGCGGGTGCTGCCGGCCTGACCGCGTGCCCGCAACGGACATGGACATCGACCCACGGAAGGATGGACTAGGATGGCGCAAGGCCAGATTGAAATCGACAACAACAGCATTCTCGACAACATCGATGCCGAACTGGTGGAATTCACCGCGGAGGTCGACGGCGACGATTACGAGTTCGCCGTGCAATATGACCTGCTCGAGGCGCTGAGCGGCGACCGGCCCGATGGCGACGGGGTGGAAATGCTCAATCGCTTCATCGACCAGGTGAGCGACGCTGCGCTGTCGGCGCTGTCGCGCAATTCCGACGCCAACCCGATCGTCGTCAGCGAAGCGGACCTCGAATAGCGCGGCGTCCCCGGCGGCGGCGCGGCTAGGCTGCGCCGCCGCCTCGCTGTACGGTCGTGCGATGCCCCTCCGCCCCGAGCACCTGCCCGCGCACGATGCAATCCAGCCATGACCAATATCAACGCGCCGGCAGGGGGCTTCGCGGGCCCGGTCAAGCGATCGATCACCATCGCCGGCCACGCCACGTCGATTAGCCTCGAACCGATGTTCTGGCAGGCGCTGGAGCGCGCCGCCGTCCGCCGCGCGTTGCCCTTGTCGGCACTCGTGGCGCAGGTCGATGCGTTGCGCATCGCGGCCGACGACCCCCCCAACCTAGCGAGCGCGCTGCGGAGCTGGATCCTGTCGGAAGCGGACAATAAGTAATAATCAGTCGCATTATCGTTGACAGTGCGAACGACTCTCAATAGCTGCCCGGACACAATTTGATACAGTTCAGGGGGGCATGAGAGATGATGGAACGGGTGGGTTCGGCGGGGGCGCCGTCATTCCTCGCATTGGCAGCGGTCGGCTTCATTGCCAGCGCGCCGGCGCAGGCGGCAGCGGGCACGGCAGCACCAGGCGCAGGCACGCCCGCGCCGCAGCAGGTGACGACCGAGGATCGCCGCCGCGACGACATCATCGTCACCGGGCAGCAGGTGACCTCCGAACAGGCCAGCGCCAAGGCGACGCGCCCGGTGCGCGACACGCCGCAGACGGTCACCATCCTCACCAACAAGACGATCGAGGAGCAGAACCTGCTCACCCTGCGCGACGTGTTGTCGACCGTGCCGGGGATCACCTTTGGCGCGGCGGAAGGCGGCGTGGCGCCGTCCGACCAGATCACGCTGCGCGGCTATTCGGCGTCGAGCGACATCACCGTCGATAACGTGCGCGACAGCGGGCAATATACCCGCGGCGACCCGTTCGTGATCGAACAGGTGGAGGTCGTGAACGGCGCCAATTCCGTCTATTCGGGCGCCGGTTCGGTCGGCGGCTCGATCAACCTCGTCACGAAGCTGCCGCAGGCGGAGACCGCGACCCGCGTCGATGGAGGGATCGGCACCGACGATTATTACCGCACCACGATCGACGCGAACGTGCGCGCCACCGATACGCTGGCGTTGCGGTTGAACGCCATGGCACATCGCAATGACGTGCCGGGCCGCGATGTCGAGTATAACAAGCGCTGGGGCATCGCGCCGTCCGCCACGCTCGGCCTGGGCGGGCCGACGCGGCTGACGCTGCATTACTTCCACGAGGAAGACGACAATATCCCGCAATATGGCGTTCCTTATTACAAGAACGCCTTCAACAACGGGCCTTTGCCCGGCGTCGATCGCAGCGACTATTTCGGCTATCGCAACGTCGACACGCAGGACATCACGATCGACCGTGCGACGCTGATCTTCGAACATGAGTTCAGCGACCGGGTCTCGCTGCGCAATCTCGCGCGCTGGCAGAATGTGCAGCAGCTCTCGATCGTCGGCCCGCCGCAGGGCACCTATTGCCTGCCGGGCAACGTCCAGCCGACCGGCGCGGCCTGCCCGACGACGACACCCGTCGGCTATTATCTGATCGGCGGCCCGCGCGGCAATTACCGCGATGTCACCAACCTGTTGATGTATGACCAGCTCGATCTGCGCGCGACGGTCAGCACCGGCGCGATCGAACATACGCTGGTGCTCGGCGGATCGTACAGCTGGGAGGAGTTCACGCTGTCGACCGGCAACGTGTACCGCAATCCGAACGGCACCGCGGCCTATGCCTCCTTCCCGCTGATCAACTACACCAATCCAAATGTCGTGGTGCCCGGTCCCGCCGGCCGCGTATACGGCAGCAACGTCTATACCGGTCCGATCAATCGGCTGGAATCGGGCCGCCAGCGGGGTGAGCTCAGCAACTGGGCGGTCTACCTCTTCGACACGATGAAGCTCGGCAAGGTCGAGCTGAACGGCGGGCTGCGGCTGGAGGACAATCGCGGCAATTACCGGACCGACGCGCTGGCCGCGAACACCGGCGCAACGGCGACGACACCGCAAGGGCCGATCATCCCCGGCCCGCGCCTCACCAACAATGCGACCTTGTTCTCCTATCGCGTCGGGCTGGTGTACAAGCCGGTCGAGGCGGTCAGCCTCTACGCCGCTTATGGCAATGCGATGACGCCGTCGCAGAACGCCGTGAACGGTGCCTGCACCGTCGCCACCTGCAACGTCGATCCCGAAACCGCCAAGAATTACGAGATCGGTGCCAAGGCGGAGCTGTTCGGCGGCCGGCTGCTGCTGACCGCGGCGGCGTTCCGCAACGAACGCGACAAATATCGTGTCGCCTCCAACGATCCGACCGTGCCCGATCAGGCGCTGGACGGCCGCTCACGTGTCGATGGCATTTCGCTGGGTGCGACCGGCAAGATCACGCCCGCCTGGGATATCACCGCCAATTACACCTATCTGAAGCCCAAGCTGCTCCAGTCGGTGTCCGATTACTGCCTCGCCAATCCCGGCGCGGCATGCGGCAACACGCCCGCCAATCCCGATCCTGCGCGCGGTGCGCCGCTGCAGAACACGCCCGATCATTCGGGCAGCCTGTTCACCACCTATCGCCTGCCGTTCGGGCTGACGATCGGCTATGGCGTCACCTATCAGGGGATGTTTGCCTTCAACCTGCCGACCGCGACCGCGCCGACGATCTATCGCTCGGACGATTATTGGGTGCACAACGGCTATCTGGCCTATGACATCTCGCCCAACCTGACCGCGCAGCTGAACGTGAAGAACATCGGCGACGAACTGTATTTCACGCGGATCCGCAACAATGGCTGGGCGACGCCGGGCGACGCGCGCTCGGCGGTGCTGACCGTCGCCTACCGCTATTGATCGCGCGGGCGGGGGGAGGGCGCGTCCTTCCTCCGCCCGCCGACCGCCAAGGATGAACGCCACGCCATGCTGATCGCGATCCCCGACCTGCTCGATGCCGCCGCGGTCGCGCGGCTGCGCGGCATCATCGACGCCGCGCAATGGGTCGATGGCAATGTGACGTCAGGCCATCAGTCGGCGCTGGCCAAGCGCAACGAGCAATTGCCCGAGGACAGCGCGGCGGCGCGCGAGGCGGGGCAGATGGTGCTCGACGCGCTCGGCCGCTCGCCCTTGTTCTTCGCGGCGACGCTGCCGCTGAAGGTATTTCCGCCGCTGTTCAACCGCTACGGCATTGGCCAGACGTTCGGCACGCATGTCGACAATGCGATCCGTATCCAGCGCGGCACCGATTTCCGCATCCGCGCCGACATTTCCTGCACCCTCTTCCTGGCGGATCCGGCCGACTATGACGGCGGCGAGCTGGTGATCGAGGATCTGTTCGGGGTGCAGCGGGTGAAGCTGCCCGCCGGCCATGCGGTGGTCTATCCCTCGTCCAGCCTCCATCACGTGACGCCGGTCACGCGCGGCACGCGGGTCGCGTCCTTCTTCTGGCTGCAATCCATGGTGCGCGACGATGGCGACCGGCGGATCCTGTTCGATCTCGACCGCGCGGTGCAGACGATCGGCGCCGACCGGGGGCAGGGCGATCCGGCAGTGATTCAGCTGACCGGCGTCTATCACAACCTGCTGCGCCGCTGGGCCGACGCCTGATCGCGCCATCTGGCCAGCCGTAGCGGGCGCGCGGACGCGCCCGGTCGATGCGTAAGTCATTCCCCTCCGCCGCGTTTCCCGCTAGCGATACAGGATAAGCTGTCGATCCGTTCAGGAACCCGACAGCGAACGAAGTTACGCACCGGCGGTGACGCGCCTGCCGGTGCGCGCGCACAGGAAGAAGGAAGCCGCGATGTCGCAGACCGATCCGTTGATTGAGGCGCCGCAGGCGTCCGGCGCTGCGGGGGTGCACCGCCGCGGTTTCTTCACTGCCGTGGCCGGCGCCGCTGCGGTCGGGGCGGGCGCGCTGGCGCTCGGCACCAAGGCGAGCGCCCAGTCGCTGGGAGAGGTCGATCCGATCAACTTTGCGCTGAACCTCGAATATCTGCAGGCCAATTTCCTGTCCGTCGCCACCACCGGCAAGACGCTGGTGGCGGCCGATACCTCGGGCACCGGCACGGCGGGCGCTGCGAACGGCGGCCGGCAGAAGACCTTTGCCGATCCCGCGCTCGCCTCCATCGCGCAGGAAATGGCTGCCGATGCGCTGGCGCATGTGAAGTTCCTGCGCGCGCAGGCCAGCACGGTCTATGCCGTCGCGCAGCCGGCGATCGACCTTGGCACCGGGGCGACCAGCGCGTTCAGCACGCTCGCGCGCGCGGCCGGCCTCGTCGGCGCCGGGGCAGGCTTCGATCCCTATGGCACCGACAATGATTTCCTGCTCGGCCTCTACATGCTGAAGGACGTCAGCGTCACCGCTTATGCCGGCGTGCTCGGCTTCCTCGGCACCCCGACCACGGCGGAGGCAGTGGCCGGCATCCTGCAGGTGGAGGCGGAACATGCCGCCACCGTGCGCCTCGCCCTTTATCGTCGCGGGCTGACGCTGCCGTCGCTGATCGACGCGACGGAGGCGATCTCCAATTATCGCGACACGCTGGACGGCACGACCAGCGATTTCGACCAGGGGGTCCGACCGACCACCAACGCCTCGGGCGCGACGGTCGCCAATGTGGCGCCGCTCAACGGCAAGGGGCAGGTGTTTGTGCGCACCCCGTCGCAGGTGCTCAACATCCTGTATCTCAACGCCGCCACGTCGATCTCCACCGGCGGGTTCTTCCCGGCCGGGCTGAACGGCACGATCAAGACGACGGCCGCGCCGACCCCGACCCCGACCCCGACGCCCTCGGCCTCGCCGACCGCCGGCTGAGGCCGCGCGCGCCGCGCCCGTCTGTATTCGATTCCAGGATCCCATCGCCATGACCGATCAGGACACCATTCCCCCGATGCTCGACGCTGCCGCCGCGCGCCGCGCCGAACGCCGCCGTTTCCTCCAGCTTGCCGGGGGCGCCTCGATCGCCGCCGGGGGCCTTGCGCTGCTGTCGGCCTGCGGCGGCGATGACGACGACGACAACGGCCCCGCGCCCAATCCGTCGCCCAGCCCGACGCCGACCCCGACGTCGACCAGCAACGCCGATCGCGCGGCGCTGAACTTCGCGCTGCAGCTCGAATATCTCCAGGCGCAATATTTCTCCTATGCGACCACCGGCGCGGGCCTTGATGCGGCGCTGCTGACCGGCACGGGCACGCCGGGCGCCGTCACCGGTGGGTCGACCGTGCCCTTCACCGATGCCGTGATCGCCGCCTGCGCGCGCGAGATCGCGCAGGATGCCCGCGCCCGCGTCGTGGCGCTGCGCACCCTGATCGCGGCGGAGGGGGTCGCGCAGCCGGCGATCAACATTTCCGGCGCTGCCGACGGCGCCTTCACCACCGCGGCGCGCAATGCCACCACGGTCGGCGCAGGGGAGTTGTTCAACCCTTATGCCAATGAGGACAATTTCCTCCTCGGCGCCTTCTTCCTGCAGGACGTGATCGTCACCGCCTACAAGGGGCTGGTCGCGCTCGCCAACCTCAACGCCACGCGTGAGGCGTTCACGGGAATCGCCGGCGCGCAGGCCTATCATGCCGGCTTCATCCGCACCGCGATCTACGAACGGCCCGCGATCCGCGCGCAGACCGTGACGCTCAGCAACTATCGCGACTCGCTCGATGGCGGGGCCGATCTCGACCAGGGCGTGGTCGGCGCGAACGGCGCGGCGAACATCACGCCGGCGGACGGCAACGGCATCACCTTCAGCCGCTCGGCGCCGCAGGTGCTGAACGTGCTCTACCTCAACAAGGCCGCGGTCTCGTCGGGCGGCTTCTTCCCCGCCGGGCTGAACGGCGACGTGAAGACCAGCGCGGCCAATTGACCTGCTCCCGGACGCGGTACCGATCGCGCCCGGCTTTACCGCGTCCCGCAAGGCGCGTAGAACGGCCATATCCCCGGGGGACCGCTGACGGCGGTTGAGAGGGGGGCACGAGCCCCCGACCCGCTGAACCTGATCCGGTTGACACCGGCGGAGGGAGGGAGCGGCGCGCCACCACCGGCAATCCGTCTTTCGCTCTTCGGCTATTGGAGAGTGAGACATGGCCGACGTAGATTCCCCCATCGAAGCAGCACGCGGCGCCATCGGCGTCACCACCGGCCCGATCCGCGGCAGCCGCAAGATCCACGTTGCGGTCCCCGGAAACCCGAAGGTGCAGGTCGCGATGCGCGCGATCGATCTGGAGCCGGGCTGCGGCGAACCCCCGCTCAACGTCTATGACACGTCGGGCCCGTACACCGACCCGACCGTCCGCATCGACATCAACGCCGGCCTCGCGCCGCTGCGCCGCGAGTGGATCATGGCCCGCGGCGACGTCGAGGCCTATGACGCGCGCGAAATCCGCCCGGAGGATAACGGCCAGCTCGGCCCCGACCGCTCGGGCGGCGTCCAGCCCTTCCCCAATGTGGTGAAGCGCCCGCTGCGCGCAAAGCCGGGCCAGAACGTCAGCCAGATGCACTACGCCCGCCGCGGCATCATCACGCCCGAGATGGAGTACGTCGCCACGCGCGAGAATCTCGGCCGCGAGATGCTGCGCGAATACGCCCGCGACGGCGAAAGCTTCGGCGCCGCCATCCCGGATTACGTCACGCCCGAATTCGTCCGTGACGAGGTCGCCCGCGGCCGCGCGATCATCCCCAACAACATCAACCACCCCGAATCCGAGCCGATGGCGATCGGTCGCAACTTCCTGGTCAAGATCAACGCCAACATCGGCAACAGCGCCGTCGCCAGCAACGTGGCGACCGAGGTCGACAAGCTCGTCTGGGCGATCCGCTGGGGCGCGGACACGGTGATGGACCTCAGCACTGGGCGCAACATCCACGACACGCGCGAATGGATCATCCGCAACTCGCCCGTGCCGATCGGCACCGTGCCGATCTACCAGGCGCTGGAGAAGGTCGGCGGCATCGCCGAGGATCTGACATGGGAGATCTTCCGCGACACGCTGATCGAGCAGGCCGAACAGGGGGTCGACTATTTCACCATCCACGCCGGCGTCCGCCTCCCGTATGTCCCGCTCACCGCCAAGCGCGTGACCGGCATCGTCAGCCGCGGCGGCTCGATCATGGCGAAATGGTGCCTCGCGCACCACAAGGAGAGCTTCCTCTACGAGCGCTTCGACGAGATCACCGAGATCATGAAGGCGTACGATATCGCCTACTCGCTGGGCGATGGCCTGCGCCCCGGCTCGATCGCCGACGCCAATGACGAGGCGCAGTTCGCCGAACTCTACACGCTGGGCGAGTTGACCAAGCGCGCTTGGGCGCAGGACGTTCAGGTGATGATCGAGGGCCCCGGCCACGTGCCGATGCACAAGATCAAGGAGAATATGGACAAGCAGCTGGAGGCGTGCGGTGAGGCACCCTTCTACACGCTCGGGCCGCTGACCACCGATATCGCGCCGGGTTATGACCATATCACCAGCGGCATCGGCGCGGCGATGATCGGTTGGTATGGCACGGCGATGCTTTGCTACGTCACGCCCAAGGAGCACCTCGGCCTGCCGGATCGCGACGACGTGAAGGTCGGCGTCGTCACCTACAAGCTCGCCGCCCACGCCGCCGATCTGGCCAAGGGGCACCCGGCCGCCAAGATGCGCGACGACGCCCTGTCGCGCGCCCGCTTCGAATTCCGCTGGCGCGACCAGTTCAACTTGAGCCTCGATCCCGACACGGCGGAAAAGTACCACGATCAGACGCTGCCCGCGGAGGGCGCCAAGACCGCGCATTTCTGCTCGATGTGCGGGCCGAAGTTCTGCTCGATGAAGATCACGCAGGAAGTGCGCGACTTCGCCCGGCTGCAGAACCAGGGCAGCGAAGGCTTCATCGCCACCGAAGAGGCGGAAGCCGGCATGGCAAAGATGAGCAACGTCTACGAGGAAACCGGCCGCGAGCTCTACATGGGCGCCGGTGACCGCGAACACGACTGACACCGCACGCGCGATTGTTTCTCCCGTACCCGCGGCCCACCAGCCGCGGGTACAATCGTTTTGGGGGTCACGCTTGCCGGTCGCTCCGCTAGCCTCAGTGTCAGGATCAGGTGGGACAGCGTGAGGTTTGATGGCTCCCGGAGTTGAGGCGCTGACGGAAAAGGAGAAGGAGACGCTTCGCCTGCTCCTCGTCGGGCACGACGCCAAGTCGATGGCGCGGCACTTCGATCTATCGGTCCATACGATCAACGAGCGGTTGCGCGACGCACGCCGAAAGCTCGCCGTCTCCAGCAGCAAGGAAGCCGCACGGCTGCTCCGCGAGGCGGAAGGCACGACCCCCGAAATCCTCGGGGACACCGGATTACGGGGTGCGCAGCCCGGCCACGATCAACACCATGAGCCTCTATCCCCACCAACGCCGCGATCGTCGCGAGCGACTGGCTGGGCGATCGGAGGAGTTGCCATGATCACCATCGCCGCTGCCCTGCTGGCCTTGACCAGTCCCATCACCCAGCCCGCCGACCAATCCCCGTCAGCCGCCACCGTGCCCCTGACCGAAAGCGAGGGCGCGAAGGCCGCACGGGAATGGCTGGAGCTTGGTGACGCTGCCAACTGGCGGGACAGCTATGCCGCCACCGCCCAGTCCTTCCGCACCGCCAGCACACTCGAAAACTGGCAATCCGCCGCGCAGAAGGTGCGCCTGCCGCTCGGCAAGGTCGTGTCCCGCACCTTGATCAGCGATATCGACACGCCCGCGCCGCCCAATGGCAATCGCACCGTCCAGTTCCGCACCGATTTCGCCAACAGGAAAGGCGCCATCGAAACGGTTGCGCTCAATCGCGAAGGCGGGACCTGGAAGGTCGCCGGCATCTACGTCGAATAAGACGCCAGCTGTCTGCCGATCGGAGGTGCAGAAGGGCCGCTGCCCGCGCCGCGGCCCCGCGCCATCCTCAATAATGATACCGGCACTGCGCGATCTCCAGCGTCTGCGCGTCGCCACTGCCGCTCACCCGGTACACCAGCCGATGTTCGCGATTGATCCGGCGGGACCACCAGCCGGTCAGGTTCCCGCCGAGCGGCTCGGGCTTCCCGGTGCCGCGAAACGCGTCACGCTGGCATTCCTTGATCAGCACATTGACGCGTCCCAGCCCCCGCCGATCGTCGCCGTTTCAGCAGATACATCAAATCTCGCAGAATGGCTCGACCGTCGCAGGCGGGGTCACTTGCCTCACCGATAAACCTCCCGGCGATGCGCCACCCGCACGACGAGGATCGTCACCCGCTCATCCTCGATCTGCGCGATCACGCGATAGTCACCGACCCGCCACCGCCAGTAGCCCGCGTGCTCCCCAACCAATGCGCTGCCGATCGTGCGGGGATCGTCGGCGGCCGCGATCCGCTCTTCCAGCGTTTTGACAATCCGCCGGGCGGCCTGCCGGTCGAGCGCCTTGAGTTCCTTTGCCGCGGCCGGAACGAACTCAATCGTCCAGGCCAAGCTCGGCCTTCAGCGCAGCGAGCGGAATCGCGTCGGCAGAACGGAAATCCTTCATCCGCTCCTCGGCGAGGTAGAAATCCTCGAGGTCATCCAGGTGCGCCTCGATCGCCTCGCGCGCATAGAAGGTCTTGGTTCGGCCAGTCCGCCGCGCCAGCGCTTCGAGCCGCCGTTCAGTTTCGTCGGGCAATCGTACTGCCAGCATCTGAGCCTCCTGCTATACCAATATAGCAACACGCCGCCCAAGGCTCAACGACCCGCCGCCGCCCGCCCCCCTAACAAGGGGACTGCGCACCCGCCTTTCCCTGCTACACCCCCCGGCATGGCTCCCGAATCCCCGCTCGCGCATCTTGCCGACACGCCCGCCACGCCGGATCAGACCGCGCCGCAGGGGATCACCCATCCACCCTATGCCTTTATCGCGCTTGCGGCGCTGGCGGGGGCGGTGCTGATCGTCGCGCTGCTCGGCGGGACGATCGCGCGCGGCACGCAGTTCGATTTCGACCATGCGATCATGCTCGCGCTGCGTACCGCGGGCGACCAGTCAATTCCGATCGGCCCGTCGTGGCTGCAGGGGTCGATGATCGACATCACGGCGCTGGGCGGCGGCACGGTGCTGACGTTGCTTGTAGCGCTCACCATCGGCTTGCTCCTCGCCTGCCGCCATTTCCTCACCGCCGCGCTCGTCCTGGGCGGCACCATCTCGGGCTCGCTCGCCATCTCGCTCGGTAAGGCAGTGGTCGGGCGCGACCGGCCGGCGCTGGTCGATCATCTGGTGGAGGTCGCCTCCGCCAGCTTCCCCAGCGGCCATGCCGGGAACAGCGCGATCGTCTATTTCACCATTGCGCTGATGGTGATGCAGATCGTCTCGCGCCCTGCCGCGCGCTGGTACATCTTTGGCGCCGCGATCCTGCTCGTCGGCCTGATCGGGTTCAGCCGCGTCTATCTGGGGGTGCACTGGCCCAGCGACGTGCTGGCCGGATGGAGCGCGGGCGCGCTGTGGGCGCTCGCCTGGTGGGCGCTGGGTTCCTGGCTGCGGCTGCGCCCCCACGCCTGACGCCGTTCCCGGCGTATAGCGCGTGCGCCGATCGTCTCCGCTGTCCTACAGGCGCCGCCCCGTGGCAGGAGCTTGTGCGGAACACAAGGAGAACATTGCCGATGCGGATGCTGGAGGAGCGCGGGATCGCGCCGGACGGGCGGCTGTTGGCGCGGCGCCGCGGCGGGCGAAGCGTCACCGTCAATGTCGCCGAATCGCCGCTGTCCTGGCTCAGCGCGCGCGGCCTCGTCGATGCGCGGCAGGTGGAGGCGGGGGAGCGGTTGCGCACTGATTATGAGCGGGCTGCGATCGCGCCATCGGTCACCATGCGCTGGTCCGCGCGCGTCGATGGCGGGGCAGGGACGGGCCTCGATCCGACCAGCGCGCATCTCGCCGCGCGCGGGCGGTTCGATGCGGCGATGGCCGGCGTCGGACGCGGCCTCTCCGACGTGCTGTGGCGGGTGGTGTGCGCAGGCGAGGGGCTGCCGGTCGCCGAAAAGGCGCTCGGCTGGCCGGCGCGCTCGGGCCGGCTGGTGTTCACCATGGCGCTCGATCGCCTCGCCGATCATTATCGGCTGCCATAGTCGCAGCGCCCGGCACCTGCGGTGTGTCCCCCGCCGCTGCTTGCGTACCGGAAGCAGGCGGCCGATATGCCGCCGCCATGCGCTTCGACATCATCAAATGCCACGGCTCGGGTAACGATTTCGCGTTGATCGACGCGCGTGGCTTGGACCTCCCCGACACCGCCTGGGCGGATGTCGCCCGTGCGCTCGCCGATCGCGCGGGGCCGGTCGGCGGCGACGGTATCCTCCTGCTGACCGACGGCGCCGGCGCGGCTGCCTTCGGCATGCGGATCTTCAACGCTGACGGGTCGGAGCCCGAAACCTGCCTCAACGGCCTGCGCTGCGTCGCGCGTGCGGGGCTGGAAGCGCTTGGGCTGGATACGGCGACCGTCCGTCTGAAGACCAGCGAGGCCGAGGTCGCGCGCGACGCCGATCTGGCGCCCGGCGTCTATACCGTGCGCGAAACCGCCGGCCCCGCGACGCTCGCCGTGGCGGATTGGCCGCTTCATGGCGAGGGGGAACAGATCATCGACCGCCCGATCGCGCGCCTGTCCCCGACGCTCGCGTTCACCGCGGTCGCCATCCCCAATCCGCACCTCATCGCCTTCGTCGACGAGGTGGACGAGGCGGAGCTGGTCCGTATCGGCGCGATCTGCGAGGCCGCGCCCGACTGGCTCCCCAACCGCGCGAACGTGTCATTCGTTCACATGCGCAATGATCGAGAAGTTTACGTCCGCACCTTCGAACGCGGCGTCGGCCTCACCAACGCCTGCGGCAGCGCGATGGGCGCGTCGATCTTCGTCGCGGGGCTGACCGGGCGGCTGCCGTTCGACCAGCCGATCACCGTGCGCAACCGCGGCGGGCTGGTCCGCGCCTCCGCCTCGGCGGACGGCATGGTCACGCTCAGCGGCAATGCGACCTTCGAATGGTCGGGGTCGGTGACGGTAGAGGACGGCCGCGCACGCGACCTGATCGTCACGGAGCGCCGGGCGGACGAGATCGACGCCTGGGCGCGCATCTGATCCCGCCGCCGCCCCGCGGGCGGCAGCGGGAGCGATGATGGGTTAAGCGCCGGCGGCCTTCAGCGCCTGCTCGACCTGCGGCCAGGACGCGCCGTCGATCTTCTCGCCGTTCAGGAAGAAGGTGGGCGTGCCGGTGACCTGCTTGTCACGCATGGCGACTTCGGAAACCTTGGCCAGATCCTCGATCCCCTTGGTGTCGGCTAGGCACTGGCGCGCCTGCGCCTCGGTCAGCCCGCGCTGCTTCACGAAATCGAGATAGCCGAGATGCTCGACCCAGGCCGCTGCCTGCTGCGCCGGCGTCATGCTCTGCAGGCGCTGCTGGAAGTCCTGCGGCACGCTTTCCAGCTTGGACAGGAACTGGTCCTGGTCGACGAACATCTGCTCCAGCATGCCGAAGAACGGTGCCGGGCCGGCGCACTGGCCGAGCAGCGCGACGCCAAGGTCCGGCGCATGGACCAGGAAGTCGCGGAACTCGTACGAAACCTTGCCGCTCTTGATGTAATTGTCTTCCAGCGGGCGCGTCGCGGTCCGGCCGAAATTGCCGCAGGTGGGGCAGGTGCGCGAACCATATTCGACCAGCTTCAGCGGCGCGTTGGGATTGCCCATCACATAGCCGCCGTCCGCCGTCTTCGACACCGTCTGGGTCCAGTCCTGCCCGGCCGGCGCCGGCGCGGCGGCGATCGAATTGGGCGCTGCGGTGTTGGTGGTGTTGCCGTCGCCACAAGCAGCGAGCAGCGCCAGCATGGCGCCCATGATCGGCGCGGTGGCGGCAAGACGCAGGTTCATGCTTTTACTCCGTTGAACAGATGGTTCGGGTGTCGGGCGTCACTTGGCGCCCGCTTTGCGCAGCATCGGTTCGAGCGCCGCCCAATCGGCGTTCTCGATCAGCTTGCCGTTCAGTTCAAAGGTCGGCGTGCCCTTGATCTTGCCCTGCATCGCCTGCGCCACCTTCAGCGTGGCGTTGACGTTCGCCTCGTTGCTGAAACAGGCGTTGATCGCAGGATCGGTCATGCCGGCCGCCTTGGCGATGTCGATCAGCCCGGCGCCCTTGGCCAGCGTGCGCATCTTTTCGCCCTGGTTGTTGCCAGCCGGATTCTGCCCACCGACCGGATCGAAGGCGACGGCCTTGTTCAGCCATTCCTCCTGCCGGTCGAACAGCATCTCGTGCATCTTGGGGAACAGCCGGGGGCCGGAACAGCGCGCCAGCGTCGCGGCGACCAGATCGTAGCGATCATGCACCGAACTGCGGATCTCCACGCTGGTGGAGCCCGACGCGATCATCTGCCCCTTCAGCACCTTGGCCGAATCGCGGGTGAAATGGCCGCAATGCGGGCAGGTGTAGCTGACATATTCGACCAGCTTCACCTTCGCGGCGGGATTGCCGATGACATAGCTTCCCTGCGGTGCAGGGGTGGCGACATCGGCCCAGGGGCGCTGCGTAGCGGCAGACAGGGGCGCCGTGACGGCGATGGCGGCGAGCAGGGCAAGCTTCTTCATCTGATGCTGGGCAATCCACTGGTGGCGCCGATCCCGGCGGCAAGCGCCTCCAGTACGGCCTTCAATTCAGGATCTTCGATCGTCTTCAGGCTGTTGCCCAGTTCCGCCGGCACCGGCCGCGGTTCGGGCACCGCGCGCGGCTTCGGCCGGGCGGCCACGTCGCCCTGGCGGATCGCGACCTTGGCAACGGCGGGATAGCCGAAGAATAGGTTCACCCGCTCCATGATCTCGGGGGTCACGTGCTGGATCATCACCGCATGGGCGCTGCGCGCCACCAGCGTCAGTGTGCCGTCCTGCTTCTTGCCGACGGGGAATTTGATCGATTCGGGGGCGCTTGCCGCGGCCAGCTTCTCGCCGACGATTTCCGGCCACCGCGTGACGATCGACGACTGGACGAAGCCGAAGCGACGGAACGCCGCGCCGCCGACGGCGGGCAGCAGTTCGGAAACCTGGCGCGAACGGTTGGATCGTGCCGGTTCGGCTTCGGAGGCGCGGACCCGCTTGCTCATCCCGCGTCCCATGCCATAGCCGGTACGTGGACGCCAAGCGCTCGATCGCCGACAAGTTGCTCGATTGGTACGATCGTCATCGCCGCACGCTGCCGTGGCGCGCGGCGCCGGGCGAGCGGCCCGACCCTTATCGCGTGTGGCTGTCCGAAGTGATGCTGCAGCAGACGACGGTGGCGACGGTGCGTCCGCGATTCGAGGCGTGGGTGGCGCGCTGGCCCGACGCGGCGAGCTTGGCCGCGGCCGACGAGGCGGAGGTGATGGCCGCCTGGGCAGGGCTCGGCTATTATGCCCGCGCCCGCAACCTGGTACGTGCGGCCCGCGCGATCGCGACCGATCATGGCGGCGCGCTGCCCGATACCGAGGAGGCGCTGCGCGCGCTGCCGGGGCTGGGCGATTATACCGCGGCGGCGGTGGCGGCGATCGCCTTTGGCCGCCGCGCGGTCGTGGTGGACGCCAATGTCGAACGGGTGGTGGCGCGGCTGTTCCGGGCAGCCGGGAAGCCCGCCGTGCGCGCCGCGGCGGATACGGTGACGCCTGACAGGCGCGCGGGCGATTTCGCGCAGGCCATGATGGACCTCGGCTCGGCAATCTGCACCCCCACGCGCCCGAAGTGCCTGCTCTGCCCGCTGGCGAGGGATTGCGCCGCGCATGCCGCGGGCGAGGAAGAAGCGTACCCGGTGAAGCCGGCGAAGAAGCCGCGACCGGCGCGGTTCGGCACGATCTTCTGGCTGGAGCGCGAGCAGGCCGACGGCGCACGCGAGGTACTGCTGGTCCGCCGCCCGGCCAAGGGCCTGCTCGGCGGCATGCGCGCGCTGCCGACCGGGCCGTGGGAGGACAGCCAGCCCGGGCTCAGCGGTGCGCCCGTAGCGGCCGACTGGCTGATGCTGAACCAAAGTGTCGCCCATGGATTCACCCACTTCACATTGGAACTCGCGCTTGCCGTCGCGCGGCTGGACGCGCATTCAGCGTCGGCCGATGGCGAATGGTGGCCGGTGGATGAACTCGCCGGCGCTGGATTGCCGACGGTGTTCGCCAAAGCGGCGGCGGCGATAGGGAGGGAATGATGAGGGGCAAGTGGCTGTTCGGTACAGTGGCGGCAGTGGCGCTGGCGGCGGGAGTCGGCTCCGCCCGGCAAGCCCAGCCTGCCCCGCAGCCCAGCCCGCAACCCGCACCCGCAACCGGCGCACAGCGCGGCAATCCGCTGCTGACCGAAACGCAGGCGCTGTTCGATGGCCTGGTCCAATCGAACAAGATGCCCGGCATCGTCGGCGCGTTCGGCATTGGTGATTTCCCCACGCAGTTCGTCTCAGCCGGGAAGATCGCGGACGGCGCCAATGCGCCCGCCGCCGGCCCGGACAGCCTGTGGCGCATCTATTCGATGACCAAGCCGATCACCGGCATCGCGGCGATGCTGCTGGTGGAGGACGGCAAGATCAGCCTCGACGATCCGGTCAGCAAATACATTCCCGGCTTTGCCAACATGCGGGTGCTGACCAGCCCCGACACGTCGCTGGACAGCGTGCCGGCAAAGAACCCGATCCTGATCCGCAACCTCCTCACCCACACGGCGGGCCTCGGCTACAACATCTCGGCCAAGGGGCCACTGCTGAAGGAATATGAGCGGCTGGGCATCCTGCCGGCGCAGGTGAACACGCAGCTGGAGGCAAAGGCACGCACGACGCGCCCCGCCACGCTGGCGGAGTTCGCGAACCGCGTCGCCAGCACGCCGCTGATCGCGGAGCCCGGCACCAAATGGGTCTATTCGATCGGCCTCGACGTGATGGGCGCGGTGATCGAGAAGGCGAGCGGCATGCCGTTCGACCGGTTCGTCCAGACACGGCTGCTCGATCCGCTGGGCATGACATCGACCTATTGGAGCGTGCCGGCGAGCGAGGCCGGGCGGCTGTCGACCAATTACGTGTTCGTGGGCGACAATCGCACCCCGATCGACCCGGGAGCGACCTCCGTCTACCTCCAGCCGCCGAGCTTCCCTTATGGTGGCGCAGGCCTCGTCTCGAGCGCGCGCGACTACGACCGGTTCCTCCACATGCTGAGCAACGGCGGGACGCTGGACGGCAAGCAGGTGATGAAGCCGGAGACGGCGGCGCTGGCGATGTCCAACCTGTTGCCGCCGGGCGTTGCCTTTGGTGGCATCGGCGGCGGCACTGGCGGCGCGATGTCAGCCAAGATGGGGTTCGGCGCGGGCGGATCGGTCTATCTGGAGGATGCCCCCAACGGTGGACCGTCGAAGGGCACGTACGGCTGGGGCGGCGCGGCGGGGACGATCGCCTGGGTTGATCCCGCGCGAAAGATGCGCGGCACGGTGATGGTGCAATATTTTCCGGCCGAGAAATGGGGCCTGCGGCAGAGCATCCCTGCGGCGCTTGCCCGCGACACGATGCGGATGCGCGCGAAGTGAGCGGGGCACAGGCAATGCCGGGCTTTACCGGCGGCACGCTGAGCCGAGTCGCCGACCATCGCAACGACGCCGAGGCATTCGCCGCCGCGATGGGCGACTGGCGCGCGCGGCTGCTGAAGCTCGATGGTTACGACCCGGAGATCACCGAGGATGGCCGCCTCGGCTGGACGATGGTGACCGAGGCGCCCGACGACGCCCATATCGTGCTTCTCGGCTTCGACGAGGGACGGCCGCGCTTCGCCGCCGCGCCCGAAGGGGTGCCAGCGCCACCGCTCCGCTCGCCCGCGCTGTTCCGGGCGCTGGACCAGCTGGAGGCGGGTGAGGCGGCGACCTATGCCATGGCGCGTTCGGTGCTCGACTGGAACGCGCGGCATCGCTTCTGCGCGAACTGCGGCACACTGACCGAATCCTTCCGCGCCGGCTGGGGGCGCAAGTGCGGCAATTGCGCGACCGAGCATTTCCCGCGCGTAGACCCGGTGGTGATCATGATCGCCGAACATGACGGCCGGGCGCTGCTGGGCCGCCAGCCGAGCTGGCCGGCAGGGCGCTATTCGGCGCTGGCGGGCTTTCTCGAACCGGGCGAATCGATCGAGGAAGCGGTCGCGCGCGAGATTCAGGAGGAGGCCGGCGTCAGCGTCTCCGGCGTGCGCTATGTCGCCAGCCAGCCCTGGCCCTTCCCCTCACAGCTGATGATCGCCTGCATCGGGATCGCCGACGATGACGCGATCACGCTGGACGACAATGAGCTGGAAACAGCGGGATGGTTCACCCGTGACGAGGTGCGCGCCGCGCTTGCCGGCGACGGACCGTTCGTGGCGCCGCCGAACTACGCCATCGCCCATACGCTGCTGACCCGCTGGGCAGCGTAGGGATGATGCCCGGCCATCACCCCGGGGCTGGCCCGGGATGATGGCAGGAACGGCGCCGTTATTCCGCGGCGCCCAGCTGCTGCAGCACGAACGCGCCCCATTCGGCGTTCTGGCGATAGCGTTCGAAGCGGCCGGACTTGCCGCCGTGGCCCGCCTCCATGTTGACGCGGAACAGCAACGGATTGCTGTCGGTCTTCTTCTCGCGCAGGCGGGCGACCCATTTGGCCGGCTCGTAATATTGCACCTGGCTGTCCCACAGGCCGGTGCCGACGTACATCGACGGATAATTCTTCGCCGCCATCTGATCATAGGGCGAATAGCTCAGCATATAATCGTAATATTGCTTCTGCGCCGGATTGCCCCATTCGTCATATTCGAAGGTGGTGAGCGGGATCGAGGCGTCGAGCATCGTCGTCACCACGTCGACGAACGGCACCTGAGCGACGATCACCTTGTAATCCTCGGGCGCCATGTTCGCGACCGCGCCCATCAGCAGGCCGCCGGCCGAACCACCCATCGCCGCGACACGGTCCTTGGCGGCATATTTCTGCGCGACGAGATGGCGCGTCACGTCGATGAAGTCGGTGAAGCTGTTCTTTTTCTTCAGCAGATGGCCGTCGTCATACCATTGGCGGCCCATTTCCTGCCCGCCGCGGATGTGCGCGATGGCATAGACGACACCGCGATCGAGCAGGCCGATGCGGCCCGGATCGACCGACGGATCGGTCGAGGATCCGTAGCTGCCATAGGCATATTGGAAGAGCGGGGCGGTGCCGTCGCGCTTCACGCCCTTCTTGTACACCAGGCTGACCGGGATCTTGGTGCCGTCCCGCGCCGTCGCCCAGACCCGCTCGGTGACATAATTGGCCGGATCATAGCCGGGAACGGGCGCTACCTTCAGCACGCGGCGCTCGCCCGTCTTCGCATTCACCTCATAGGTGGTCGTCGGTGTGACGAGCGATCCGTAGGTGTAGCGCACCCACGGCGTGTCCGGCTCCTCATTGACGTCCAGCGTCATGCGATAGGCTGGTTCGTCCGCCTTGACCGGGATGGACGTGCCCGCGGCATCGAGCAGGCGGATCATGCGGTTCCCGCCCTCGCGCTGGTCGATCGCGATGAAGCCGGCGAACGGCTTGAAATCCTCGATGAAGACGGTGTCGCTGGCCGGCGTCAGCGCCTTCCACGCCGCCGTTCCGCCGGCGACCGCATCGTCCGCCACCGTCATCAGCGTATAATTTTTGTGATTGAGGTTGGTGCGGATGATCCAGCGGCCGTCCATGTGATCGGCCGAATAGCGCAGATCGCGTTTGCGCGGCGCGATCGTCTGGAAGCTGGCCGGCGCGGTCGCAGCGGGCGCGCAACGCTGCTCGTTGCTGACGGTCGACTGGACGAAGACGCAGATGAAGCGATCGTCCGTGGTGCGGCCGATGCCCATCTGGAACGTGTCGTCCTTCTCCTCATAGAGCAGTCTGTCCTGCGCCACCGGCGTGCCCAGAACGTGCGCCATCACCTTGTAGCCGCGCAGCGTGGTCGGATCCTTGGCGACATACAGGATCGTGCGATTGTCACCGGCCCAGACGATGTTGGGCTCCGCGTTGGTGATCGTGTCGCTGAGCAATTGCCCGGTGGCGAGGTCCTTCACCTTCAGCGTGTACTGACGGCGGCCGACGGTATCTTCGGCATAGGCGACCAGGCGATTGTCCGGGCTGACCTGCCAGTCGCTCAGCGCGAAGAAGCTGCGGTCCTTCGCCATCGCCGGCTGGTCGAACAGGATCTCGGCCGGCGCCGTCTTCTCGCCCTTGCGGCGCTCGATGATCGGGTAATTGGCACCGGTCTCGAACCGCGTCTGATACCAATAGCCGTTCTTGCGATAGGGGACGCTGCTGTCGTCCTGTTTGATGTGGCTGACCGTCTCCTGGTACAACCGGTCCTGCAGCGGCTTCAGCGACGCGAGCGCGGCATCGGTGTAGCCGTTTTCCGCGTTCAGATAGGCGAGCATTTCCGGGTTCTTCCGGGTGTCGTCGCGCAGCCAGTAATATTCGTCGGTCCGCGTGCCATTGGGCGAGGTGACCTGATGCGGCTTCTTCGCCGGCCGCGGCGGGGCCGGCATCTGCGCAGCGGCGCTGGCCGCCACAGTGAAGGCCACGCCAGCAAGCAACATCTTCCGCATCATCAACCCCCACGCCATGTCGTTGCTTGTGATACGACAGGCGCGGCAGGACGCAAGCCGCCCGGCTCAGCCGCGCTTGCGCGCCTGCCGATAGGTGCCCAGCACGCGCATCCATTTGGTGTGGAAGCCCAGTTCCTCCATCGCGCGGTCGAAGTTCAGGTCACCGGGCTTCCCTTCCACATCGGCGTAGAAATCCGACGCGGCAAAGGTCCCGCCGCGCTGGTAGCTTTCCAGCTTGGTCATGTTGACGCCGTTGGTGGCAAAGCCGCCCAGCGCCTTGTAGAGCGCGGCAGGCACGTTCTTCACCTCGAAGATGAACGTCGTCATCCACGGCCCGTCGCCGACCGGCGGCTTGCCGCCACGCGCCAGCACCACGAAACGGGTCATGTTGTGATCCGCGTCGGCAATGTCGGTGGCGAGGAGGTTCAGCCCGTAGATGTCGGCGGCCGCGGGCGGGGCGAGCGCGGCGATCGACGGCACGTTGCGCTCCGCCACCTCGGCGGCGGCGCCCGCCGTATCCGGATAGGCCACGGGGCGGATATCATGCGCCTTCAGCCAGTGGCGGCATTGCCCCAGCGCCTGCGGATGGCTCATCGCCTCGCGCACATCGGCCCGCTCGCCCACCCCCATCAGCGCGTGGCGAATCGGCAGGAAATGCTCGCCAGTGATGACCAGCCCGGATTCGGGCAGCAGGAAGTGGATGTCCGCGACGCGCCCGTGCAGCGAATTCTCGATCGGGATCATCGCGCGATCGGCGATCCCGCGCTTCACCGCGTCGATCGCATCCTCGAACGAAAAGCACGGCAGCGGCAGCGCGTCGGGAAAGGCTTCGCGCACCGCGACATGGCTGTTTGCGCCCGGAGCTCCCTGAAAAGCCACCGTTCGTTCGGGCGCGTTTTCGGCGGCCGCGATCATGCTGGCGACGATCGGACGGGCTGGCGCTGCGAAGTTTTCCATCGTTCTGACCGCTAAGCGACGATCTTGTTCGTCTCAAGCGCTTGCCGTTCGCCAAGGGCTTTTCTATGGACGCACGACTTTGGAGGGGTGACCTTAGACAATGGATGATCGCACCAACACGATTGCAGGCTGGGTTCTTGCTGCCTGTGGCGCCGCGCTGGGGCTGTCGATCGCCGGTGGCATGATCTTCCATTCGGGCGAAGTGGAGAAGCAGGGCTACCCGATCGAAGCAGCCGAGGAGGCTGGCGGCGGCGGCGCGGCCGAGGTTCCGATTGCGACCCTGCTGGCGAGCGCGGATGCCGCCAAGGGCGCCGACGTTTTCAAGAAGTGCGCTGCCTGCCACACCATCAATCAGGGTGGCGCCAACGGCATCGGGCCGAACCTGTACGCCATCATGGGCGATCCGGTCGCGCATGGCCGCGGCGGCTTTGCCTTCACCGATGCGCTGAAGAAGGTCGGCGGCAATTGGGATTTCGACAAGATGAACGCGTGGCTCACCAGCCCGCGTAAGTTCGCGCCGGGCACCAAGATGACCTTTGCCGGCCTGTCGAACCCGCAGGATCGCGCCAATCTGATCCTGTACATGAACCAGCAGGGCTCGAACCTGCCGCTGCCGGCAGCACCGGCGGCGGGTGAGGCACCGGCCACCGACGGCGGCAATGCGGTCGAGGGCGCTGCGCCGGAAGCGGCCAATGCGGTCGACGCGGTCGCCACCGACGTGCGCGGCGAAACCGGTGACATCGCCAATGCCGCGACGCCGGCAAGCGGCGCGCCGTCGGTCGATCCGGCTGCGCAGAAGCAGACCGGCCGATAAGGGAAGGGCCGGCGTGCAGGTCGCGCCGGACACCCCCGCCGGGCGGCATAGCGAAATGCCCGCCCGCCCGGCCCCCATGTGGCGCGCCTTGACGTCGGCGCGCCGGAACGTGCCCAATCTTGGGACCGTCCGTGGCGACGGGCCATGGCGGTCCGGGTCGCCCCTCTCTAGGCTGGCGCGATGAACCATCGCCTGTGCCCCTCCATCCTGCGGGAATATGACATCCGGGGCACGGTCGGCCGCAATCTCGGCGCCGACGATGCAGCCGCGATCGGCCGGGCGTTCGGAACGATCGTCGCCCAGCGCGGCGGCACCCGCATCGCGGTCGGGCGCGACGGCCGATTGTCCTCCCCCATGCTCGAGGAGGCCCTGGTCCGTGGCCTGACGCAAAGCGGCATCCATGTGCTGCGCATCGGCATCGGCCCGTCACCGATGCTCTATCATGCAGAGCGTCACGCCGCGGTCGACGGCGGCATTCAGGTGACGGGCAGCCACAATCCCGGCGACGACAATGGTTTCAAGATGGTCCTCGGCCATCGCCCCTTTTTCGGCCGCGATATCGAGGCGCTGGCGCTTCTGTCGGCGGAGGGTGACTTGGCGAGCGGCAGCGGCACGGTCGATGAGGCCGACGTGCTGGACGATTATGTCGCGATCCTGCTGGCCCGCGGCCGCGACCTGCCGTCGTTCCGCATCGGCTGGGACGCGGGCAATGGCGCGGCCGGGCCGGCGATCGAGCGGCTGACGGCGGCACTGCCGGGCGAGCATCATCTGCTGTTCACCGCCGTCGATGGCCGCTTCCCCCATCATCATCCCGACCCGACGGAGGAGGAAAACCTCGCCGCCCTGCGCGCGCTGGTGGCGGACAAGGGCCTCGACGTCGGCCTCGCCTTTGATGGCGACGGTGATCGCATCGGCGTGGTGGACGGGCACGGGCGGGTGATCGCGGGCGACCAATTGCTGTCGATCCTGGCGGAATCGGTACTGCGCACCGCGCCCGGCGCGCCGATCGTCGCCGATGTAAAGGCCAGTGCGACGGTGTTCGACCGGATTGCCGAACTCGGTGGCCGGCCGGTGATGTGGAAAAGCGGCCACAGCAACATCAAGACCATGATGCATGAGGTCGGCGCCCCGCTCGCCGGGGAGATGAGCGGGCATATCTTCTTCGCCGAACTGGGCGGGCATGACGATGCGCTCTACGCGGCAGTCGCGCTGATCGGCGCCGTCGCCGAAAGCGGCGTGTCGCTCAGTGCGATGCGCGATGCCTTGCCCGATCTTGTCTCCACCCCGGAACTGCGCTTCCCGGTGGCGGAGGATCGCCGCGAGGCGGTCGTCGAGGAGGTACTTGCCCGGCTCGCCGCCGCAGGCGCGCAGGTCGACCGCACCGATGGCGCACGCGTGACGACGCCGGACGGATGGTGGCTGCTGCGTGCCTCCAACACCCAGGCGATGCTGACCGCGCGGGCCGAGGCACGCGACGAGGAGGCGCTCGGCCGACTGATCGCGGCGATCGACGCGCAACTGGCGCAAAGCGGCGTGTCGCGCGCCTGAGTTCAGCCCCGCACCGCCTCACAGCGTGACGCCGCAGGGCGCGCCGCCCGGCCCGGCGTCGGCGCGGCTGACACGCAGGTGATGACAGGAACCCTCGCAATCTCCACATGGGGTCCATGCGTCAGCAACCCAGCATCATTCGCGTCATCGACCTGGAGACCACCGGCAACGCCCCACCCACCCATGGCGTGTGCGAGATCGGCTGGCAGGATGTCGCGCTGGGCGCCGACGGCCGCTGGGAATTGTACGGGGAGGGCGGCAGCCGGCTGGTCAATCCGGGCCGCTCGATGCCCCCGATCACCCAGGCGATCCACCATATCCGTGACGAGGATGTCGCCGACGCGCCCTGGTGGCACGATGTCGCGCGCGCGGTGCTTGATCCCTATCCCCGGCGCGTCGCGCTGGCGGCGCACCGGGCGGATTTCGAACAGCAATTCTGCACCCCGGCGATGACTCACGGCGCACAATGGATCTGCACCTGGAAATGCGCGCTGCGTCTGTGGCCCGACAGCCCCAGTTTCTCCAACCAGGTGCTGCGCTATTGGCGCAAGCCCGACGGGCTGGAGCATGAACGCGGGCTGCCGGCGCACCGTGCCTTTCCCGACGCCTATGTCACCGCCCATCATCTGCGCGATCAGCTGAACGAGGCGAGCGTTGCCCAGCTGATCGAATGGTCGAGCATCCCCGCGCTCCTGCCGCGCGTTCGCTTCGGTGCCGATCGCGGCAAGCCGTGGAACGAGATCGAGGAGGAAAGCCTCGTGAAGTTCCTCACCGATCGCGATCCCGATGTCCGCTTCACCGCGGAAACCGAACTGGCGCGGCGCCGGGGCGGCGGGATGGTCGGTCGGATGAGCGCGCAGGACCTCCTTCTTTGATCCATCATAGGGCAGCGGCTCTGGTGTTCCTGGCGGCACGTCCCTAGACGCATCAACGATGGTAGCGGAAAAGGGGCAAGGCTTCGCCGTTGGCGAAGGGCGGATCGGACGCGTGCTCATCGCCTTCATGGCGGTGGGCTTCGTTGCGCTGATCGCCGCGGGCATTGCCGCCGCCTGGATGACGCGCGAATTCTCCCGGCACAGCGCGGCCGTGTCGCACACCTATGAGGTGGAACTGGCGATCGCTGACATGCGGCGGCTGATCGAGCAGGGGGAAACCACCCGTCGCGGCTATATCCTGGCGCCCGAGACCCCCGGCTTCCTGCAGGCCTATCGCGAGGCTGCCAATGCGCTGCCGAGATCCGCGAAGCGGCTGCGCCAGTTGACCTATGACAATCCCAAACAGCAGGCGAACATCACGCGCCTGGAAGGCGAGTTGTCGCAGCTGCTCGATCTGCGCGCACGCTCGGTCGATCTGGTCGCCAATGGCGAGGTCGCGCAGGCGAACGCGGAATTCCGCGAGGAGATGGGCGCGGCACGGCTGCGCGAAATCCGCGACATCTTCGACACCATGTCGAAGGAGGAACGCGTCCTGCTGATTGAGCGCGATCGCCAGCAGGAACGCGGCATCAACCTGTTCTACTCGGTGCTCACCGTCGCCGGGTTGCTGTTGCTCGCCGTGGCAATCGCCTCGCTGCTGGTCGTCGTCCGCTATACCAGTGATCTGACGCAGTCGCGCGAACAGCTTCAGCAGCTGAACGAAAGCCTGGAGGCGATCGTGGTCGATCGCACGGCGGACCTTTCGCGCGCGAACGACGAGATTCAGCGGTTCGCCTATATCGTCAGCCACGACCTGCGCTCGCCGTTGGTCAACGTCATGGGCTTCACCTCGGAGCTGGAGGCGGCCACCACTGCGCTGGGCGCGTTGGTCGACAGCGTGGAGGCCGAGGCGCCCGAGCTTCTGACCGAGGACGCAAGGCTCGCCGCGCGCGAGGATCTGCCGGAATCGATCAACTTCATCCGCACCTCGACGCAGAAGATGGATCGCCTGATCAATGCGATCCTCGCGCTGTCGCGTCAGGGGCGCCGCGTTCTCGCGCCCGAGCCGCTCGATCTGACGCGGCTGGTGGACAGCATCCGCGATTCGATGGCGCACAAGCTGGATGAAACCGGTGCGACGCTGACGATCCGCGGCACCTTGCCCAGCATCGTCTGCGACCGGGTGGCGGTGGAGCAGATCCTGTCCAACCTGATCGAAAACGCCGTGAAGTACCGCAGCCCCGATCGACCCGTTGAGGTCGACGTCAGCGGCGGGACGGTTGGCGACCGGATCTGGATCGAGGTCGCGGACAATGGCCGCGGCATCGACCCGCGCGACCATGAACGCGTGTTCGATCTCTTCCGGCGCTCCGGCACCCAGGATCAGCCCGGCGAGGGCATTGGTCTGGCACATGTCCGCGCCCTGGCCTATCGCCTGGGCGGCACGATCACCTTGCGGTCCGCGCTTGGCGAAGGGGCCACCTTCCGCGTATCGCTTCCAAAGACGCTGACCCTGCAGGAAAAACCATGAACGCACATCAATCCGTCAGCATCGTGATGATCGAGGACGATGAGGGTCACGCCCGGCTGATCGAAAAGAACATCCGTCGTGCCGGCATCCTCAATGACATCAAGCATTTCCTCGATGGCACGTCGGCGCTCGACTATCTGTTCAACTCGCCCGAGGGGCCGATGCGGAACGGCCCGGCGCTGGTGCTGCTCGATCTCAACCTGCCCGACATGAGCGGGACGGACATCCTGGCGAAGATCAAGGGCTCCGACGGCCCGGTGAAGCGCACGCCGGTGGTGGTGCTGACCACCACGGACGACAGCCGCGAGATCCAGCGCTGCTACGACCTGGGCGCGAACGTCTATATCACCAAGCCGGTGAACTATGAGAGCTTCGCGCAGGCGATCCGTCAGCTCGGCCTGTTCCTGTCGGTGATCCAGGTTCCCGACGTCGCCGACTGATGAACCGGATTCTCTACATCGACGATGACGAGGGCATTCGGCGGCTGGCGTCGCGTGCCCTTGCGCGTCGTGGATGGGACGTGACGACCGCCGATGGCGGCGAGCTCGGCGTCCGGCTGGCGGCCGAGCAGAAGTTCAATCTCGTCGCCGTCGATCACTACATGCCCGGCATCGACGGGCTGGAAACGCTCGCCCGTCTGCGCGAGCTGCCCGACCCGCCCAGCGTCGTCTATGTGACCGGCTCGGAGGAACAGCGCGTTGCCGTCGCCGCGCTGCGCGCCGGCGCGTCGGAATATGTCGTGAAGTCGGTCGGCGACGATTTCTTCGATCTGCTCGACGCGTCGTTCAAGGCGGTGGTCGCCCGCGCGCAGCTCGAACGGCAGAAGGCGGCGGCCGAAGAGGAGCTGCGCCTGTCCAATCGCCGGCTCGAGGCGTTGCTGGCCGAGGTCAATCACCGCGTGGCCAATTCTCTCCAGCTGGTCTCCGCCATGGTCCGGTTGCAGGCCGGCGCGCTCTCCGATCCGGCCGCCCGCGCGGCCCTCGAAGACACGCAGCGGCGAATCAGCGCGATCGCCCAGGTCCACCGACGCCTCTATACCGGCGGCGATGTCGAGCATGTCGACATGCGCGAATATCTCGGCGCGCTGGTCGACGAACTGGGCCAGACCTGGTCAACCGCGGAACAGCCGCGCGCGCTGCGCCTCGTCGCTGATCCGATCCAGCTGCCCACCGATCGCGCGGTATCGCTCGGTGTGATCGTGACCGAATTGGTCAGCAACGCCTGCAAATATGCCTATCCCAGCGGCAGCGGCGAGGTGCGCGTGGCGCTCCATCGTGACGGCGACGACGTATTTCTGCTGGCGGTGGAGGATGACGGCGTCGGCATGTCGGGCGGGATTTCGCCGGGCGGCACGGGCGTTGGCACCAAGCTGATCCGCGCGATGGCGCAGAGCCTGCAGACGACGGTGGAATATGACGTCGCCCATCGCGGCACCCGCGCCGTCCTTCGCGCGGCGCTCGCCTGATCGTACATTGGATTGCGGCTGTCGCGGGGTGACGGGGGCTAGGGCTTTTCTCTAAAGGGCGGCGCATCAGCAAAGGAGCGCTCCATGAAGACCCGTGCCGCCGTCGCGTTCGAGGCGAAGAAACCGCTGGAGATCGTCGAGCTCGATCTCGAAGGGCCCAAGGCCGGCGAAGTCCTGGTCGAGATCATGGCGACCGGCATCTGCCATACCGACGCCTATACACTGGACGGCCTGGACAGTGAGGGCATCTTCCCCTCGATCCTCGGCCACGAGGGCTGCGGCATCGTGCGCGAGGTCGGCCCCGGCGTCACCAGCGTCGCGCCCGACGATCACGTCATCCCGCTGTACACGCCGGAATGCCGCCAGTGTAAGTCGTGCCTCAGCCAGAAGACCAACCTGTGCACCGCGATCCGCGCAACGCAGGGCAAGGGGCTGATGCCCGACGGTACCAGCCGCTTCAGCTACAAGGGCCAGCAGATCTTCCATTACATGGGGTGCTCGACCTTCTCGAACTTCACCGTCCTGCCGGAAATTGCGGTCGCCAAGATCCGTCCCGATGCGCCGTTCGACACCAGCTGCTACATCGGTTGCGGCGTCACTACCGGCGTTGGCGCGGTGGTGAACACCGCGAAGGTGGAGCCGGGCGCGACGGTGATCGTATTCGGCCTGGGCGGCATCGGCCTCAACGTGATCCAGGGTGCGAAATTCGCTGGCGCCGCGCGTATCGTCGGCGTCGACATCAACCCCGATCGTGAGGAATGGGGCCGCAAGTTCGGCATGACCGACTTCGTGAACCCGAAGGACGTCGGCGATATCGTCCAGCACCTGATCGCCATGACCGATGGTGGCGGCGACTATACGTTCGACTGCACCGGCAACACGGTGGTGATGCGCCAGGCGCTGGAGGCGGCGCACCGCGGCTGGGGCGAATCGATCATCATCGGCGTCGCCGAGGCCGGTAAGGAGATCGCGACGCGGCCGTTCCAGCTTGTCACCGGACGCGTCTGGAAGGGCACGGCATTCGGCGGCGCACGCGGCCGTACCGACGTGCCGAAGATCGTCGACTGGTATATGAATGGCCTGATCGAGATCGATCCGATGATCACGCACCGCCTGACGCTGGACGAGATCAACAAGGGCTTCGACCTGATGCATGCGGGCGAGAGCATCCGCAGCGTCGTGGTTTACTGAGCCGGGATGACGCTGGCGCCGGCGCGGACTATGGGGTTCGTGCCGGCGCATGACCGGCGTTCTAGGGGAGAGGGTGAATGTACAGCCACATGATGGTGGGATCGAACGACATTGATCGGTCGAAAAAATTCTATGACGCGCTGTTCGGCGCGGTCGGCGGCAAGCCGGCGATGCAGGACGACAAGGGCCGCCTGATCTACATGCACAATGGCGGCCTGTTCCTGGTCACCAAGCCGATCGATGGGCAGCCCGCGACGCACGCCAATGGCGGCACGATCGGGTTCGCGATGGAATCGCCGGAGCAGGCGAACGCATGGCACCAGGCGGGTGTCGAAAATGGTGGCACCGCGATCGAGGACGCACCCGGCGTTCGCGAGGGTGGCTTTGCCAACCTCTACCTTGCCTATCTGCGCGATCCGGACGGCAACAAGCTGTGTGCGATGCACCGCATGGCGGGATAATCGCTACTTCCCTCTCCCCGCGCCGCGGGGAGAGGGAGGGCAGCTGATCAGGGCCGCATCGTACGGGCGTTCAGCGTGGTGGTGCGGACCAGCGTGCGATCGGTCGCGTCGCGTGCGATCGCCACGCGATAGGTGCCGGCAGCGATGCGCCAGCCCGGCAACTTGGTGTCATAATCGGCCACCACGCGCGGCTCCGCCGTCAGGGTGACTCGACGCATCTCACCAGGCTTCAGCTCGACCCGCTGGAACGCGGCGAGGCGCATCGGCCCCGCACCTTCGCGCGCGACGTACAGTTGCGGCACGTCGGCGCCGGCGTGCTTGCCGGTGTTCACGACGTCGACGGTCACGCGCAACGTGTCACCACCGCTGACCACCGGGTTGCGATAGGCAAAGCTGGTGTAGCTGAGCCCGTGTCCGAACGGGAAGAGCGGCTTCAATCCCTTCTTCTCGTACCAGCGGTAGCCGACGTCTGCGCCTTCCTGATAATCGACCGGGAAGCTCTTTGGCGCCGGCACCGGCGTCGCTGCTGAATTGGCCGCGGCGGCAAGCTCCGCCGCATTGAACATGTCGAGGCCCACCGGCGCGGGCCGCGGCGGCTGGCCGATCGAGTCCGGGAAGGTGATGGGCAGGCGCCCGGACGGGTTAACGGCTCCCGTCAGGATGGCAGCAATCGCCTCGCCGCCGCGCTGGCCCGGGTACCAGGCCTCGACGACGGCGGGCACCTTGTCGATCCACGGCATCAGCACCGGGCCGCCTGTTTCGAGCACCACCACCGTGTTCGGGTTCGCGTCGGCAACGGTGGCGATCAGCGCGTCCTGATTGTCGGGCAGCTTGATGTTGGGCACGTCCTCCGCCTCGGTTGTCCATTGGGTGGCGAACACGATGGCGAGGTCGGCCTGCTTTGCCGCAGCAATGTTGGCATTGTGGTTACGGCCGTCGAGGAACGAGATCTGCGCCCCCGGCAGCGCCTTGCGCAGCGCCGCCAGCGGTGAGGACGCATGGTAGGTGATGCGGACGAACGACGAAGCAGGTCCTTCGGATAGCGGGATTTCGATCGGTGCACCGCCGACGGAGCGCACCTGACTGGACCCCCCGCCCGACAGGACGCCGAGATCAGCCGCCCCGCCGATGACGACGATTTTCTTCGCAGTCCGGGCAATCGGCAGGACGTCGCGGTCGTTCTTCAGCAGGACGATCCCCGCCTCGGCAGTGCGCTGCGCCACGTCCGCGTTGCGGCTGTACGGCGGCGTCTGTGCGGTCGCAGGCATCGGTGCATCATAGGTGCCGGTTTCGATCAGGCCGGTCAGGTACCGGACGACCATGTCGTCGACGCGCGCCTGCGACACGGCGTTCTCCTGCACCGCTTCCTTCAGCGGCTCCCCGAAGAAGATCGCCTTGTCGAGTTCCTGGCCCGATTGCTGGTCGAGGCCGGCGTTGGCCGCCTTCACGGTCGAGTGTACGCCGCCCCAGTCGCTCATCACCCAGCCACGATAGCCCCAGTCCTGCTTCAGCACCTTGTTGAGCAGGAAGTCGTTCTCGCACGCCCAGTCGCCATTGACCTTGTTATAGGCGCACATGACGGAGCCCGGCTTGCCCTGTTCGATGGCGATCTGGAAGGCGAGGAGGTCGCTCATGCGCAGCGGGGCCTCCGCGATCCGCGCGTCGAGGATCATGCGCCCGGTTTCCTGCGAGTTGAGCGCGAAATGCTTCACCGTCGACACGATCTTGTTCGACTGGACGCCAGCAATATGCGCGCCGCCCAGCAGGCCCGACACGAGGGGGTCCTCACCGAGATATTCGAAGTTCCGGCCGCTCCACGGATCGCGCGTCAAATTGACGCCACCGGCGAGAAGGACGTTGAACCGCTTCGCCCGCGCCTCGGCGCCGATCATCGCGCCGCCCGCCCGCGCAATATCGGTTGAAAAGCTGGCGGCGGTGGCGAGTGCGGAGGGAAGGGCGGTGGCGACATCGCCCTTGCGCTGTTCGACCTGATTGGCGACGCCGAGCGACGCATCGCTTCCACGAACCAGCGGCACGCCGAGGCGCGGAATGCCATCGATATGGCCGGCTGACGGGATCAGTTCGTTGGTGGTCTTGCCCCCGGCCATCGGCGGGAACAGGCTGTGCAGCAGCTGGATCTTCTCATCGAGCGTCATGCGATCAACGATCGACTGCGCTCGCTGCCGCGCATCGGCAGTGCTCGTGGATCGCGCACTGCCCGCCCTGGGCGTTCCGCTCTGCGCGGCAAGCGGCTGAAGAGCCAGCATCACGATAGCGGAGGCGCCGAGCCAAGTACGCTTGTTCCTGAACATGTCGATATCCCCCTGATGCTGTCCGGAAAGGCCCATTGTGGCACGCCAACAACACAATTTGGGAACGTTCACAAGTTTCGGCCGCGACTTCTTGACACCGCATGGAGCGCGGTAGAAGTGAACGTTCACAGTCCGCATTTTGCGGACCGTTCGACGTACGCAGGGTACAGGGGAGGACTTTCTGATGGGGAGCTTTGCGGCTCGCTCGCTTTCGCGCCTGGTGATTGGCGCATCGGTTGCGGCACTGGCGACCGCCCCGGGCATGGCCTGGGCGCAGGACGCGGCAGCAACGGTCGGCAGCACCGGCCCTGCCGAAACGCCCGCCACGGCTTCCGAGCCGACGCAGGGCGAGGACGATATCGTCGTCACCGGCATCCGTGCCTCGCTGCGCCAGGCGATCGACATCAAGCGCGACGCACAGGGCGTCGTTGATGCGATCTCGGCCGAGGACATCGGCAAGTTCCCGGACACCAACCTCGCCGAGTCGCTTCAGCGCATCACCGGCGTGTCGATCGATCGGTCGAACGGTGAAGGTTCGTTCGTCACCGTCCGTGGCTTCGGCCCGGAATATAATCTCGTCACGCTGAACGGCCGTCAGATGCCGACGTCGACGCTGGGTGATGGTGCCAGCGCGCCGGCTTCGCGTTCGTTCGACTTTGCGAACCTCGCCTCCGAGGGCATCGCTGGCGTCGAGGTGTACAAGACCGGCCGCGCGGCTGTTCCGTCGGGCGGCATCGGTTCGTCGATCAACATCCGCACCCCGCGCCCGCTCGACAAGCCGGGCATGCGTGGCAGCATTGCCGCGCGCGGCGTTCTAGACTCCTCGCAGAACGGCAAGAACCAGATCCTGCCGGAAGTTTCCGGCATCTTCTCCACCACCTTCGCTGACGATCGCATCGGCATCATGGTCAACGGCGTGTACCAGCGCCGCAAGGCGAGCGCGAACGAGGCGTTCGTCGGCTTCCGCGACGGCTTCCTCGGCTCGCAGGACGACTGGGGCTCGCTGCCGCGTAATCCGGCGCAGGTGAACCGCCCCTCCGGCAATGACGTCTACGAGATTCCCCAGGAAGCATCGTACAACGTCCGCGACATCGACCGTGAGCGTATCAACGGCCAGGCCGTCTTGCAGATCAAGCCGACCGACACGCTGACCGCGACGGCCGACTTCACCTATTCGCGCAACAAGGTTGAAGTGCGCTCCAACAGCGTTGGCGTGTGGTTCAACTTCGGCGACGTGTCGAGCGAGTGGACCGACGGCCCGGTCGCCGGTCCGGTGTTCTACAGCGAGGCTTTCGGCCCGGGTAAGGACCTGTCGTACAGCGGCGCGCTGAGCGCCAATGTCAGCGAGAACAAGTCGCTCGGCTTCAACCTGAACTGGGAAGCGCCGGGTGGCGTCACCGTGTCGTTCGACGCGCATCACTCGACCGCGGAATCGCGCCCGACGAACGATTATGGCACCAGCACCAACATTGGCAGCGCCGTGTTCGGTGTGGCGCGCCAGACGATCGATTTCCGCAACGCGCTGCCGATCATTTCCTATTCGATGCAGCCCGGCATCGACCCGCTGAACGCATCTTTGGTCACGCCGACCGGCAATTCGTTCCGCAACGCGTATTTCCGTGACGAGATCAACCAGTTCCAGCTGAAGGGCCGGTACGAGCATGAGGGCGCGTTCCTCGACTCGATCGACTTCGGCTTCTCGTACATCGATAACGAAGTGCGGTCGGCCTATGGCTTCATCCAGAACGACACCTGGGGCGGCATCGACCCGCGCGGCGCCAGCTTCGGTGCGGCAGCGACGCCGGACGATCTGTTCAGCCTGATCAGCCTGCCGGACAAGTTCCGCGGCGTGCCGGGCGCCGGCGACGCGGCGCTGCCGCAGCAAATCCTGGGCTTCAACTTCGAACGCATGGCAGAGCTGCTGCGTGGCCAGTACAACATCTGTGGTGCGCCGCAGGTTGGTACGGCCCAGCCGGGTACCTGCCTTGCCGACTTCACCACCGACCGTCGCCTGCGCGAAAAGACGATCTCGCCATACGTCCAGGTGAACTCGAGCTTCGACCTCCTGGCCGGCGCGGCGCACATCATCGCTGGTGTCCGCTACGACCAGACCACCGTTACCTCCAACGCGCTGGTACAGGTGCCGACGGGAACCCGCTGGACGGCAGCGAACGAATTCGCGCTGGTCTATGCGCCGGAGCGCTCGTTCATCACGTCCAAGGGCAGCTACCAGAACTGGTTGCCAGCGATCGACTTCGACATGGAGCCGATCCGCAACGTGAAGCTGCGTGCGTCGTACAGCCACACCATCACGCGCCCCGACTATGGCGTGCTGCAGGGCGGGCTTGAACTGGCGTCGAACCCGCGCATCGGCGGCGGCACCGGCACCAATGGCAACCCGAACCTGATCCCGTTCAAGTCGAAGAATATCGATGTGTCGGCCGAGTGGTATTACAACCGCGAAAGCTACATCTCGGTCGGCTTCTTCAACAAGGACGTGCAGAACTTCATCGGCACCACGCAGATCGACCAGTCGGCGTTCGGCCTGCGCAACCCTGCTGACGGCCCGCGGTATCGCGCCGCACAGGCGGCTCTGGGCGGCACGACGGATGCGATCCAGATCCGCGACTACATTCTGCGCAACTTCCCGGGATCCTCGCAGGTCACCGGCCAGGTTGAAGCAGGCGGGGTGACCTATCTGAACGGCAACATCTTCGGCCTGCCCGAGGACAATCTGTTCAACTTCCAGATCAACCAGCCGTTCAACAGCGACCAGACCGCCAATATCAACGGCTGGGAATTCGCGATACAGCACCGGTTCTGGGACACGGGCTTCGGCACGATCCTGAACTACACGATCGTGAACGGCGACGCGAAGTTCAACAACGCGCTGAACCCGAACACCAGCCAGTTCGCGCTCGTGGGTCTGAGCGACAGTGCGAACGCCGTGCTGTTCTTTGACAAGTTCGGGCTGCAGGCACGTGCTGCGTACAATTGGCGCGCGTCGTTCCTGAACAGCAGCAACGGCTTCGATCCGACCTATGTCGAATCCTACGGCCAGCTGGACGCGAGCGTCGCCTATGAGTTCATCCCTGGACTCACCGTGTTCGGGGAGGCGATCAACCTGACCGGCGAAGCGCGCCGTGGGCATCGTCGATCGGACCGGATGGTCACCTTCTCGCAGCCGGGCTTTGCCCGCTACAGCGCAGGCGTCCGCTTCAACTTCTGATCGGACGCCCGGAGAGCCGCCCTTCCGCGATGGACGGGCGGCTCTTATGGGTGAAACGGCGCGTTGGTGCGCCGACAGAGGTGAGCGTGGGCGTGAAACGGCAGGTCGCCAACATCGTGATCGTCGGCGGGGGCACCGCCGGATGGCTCGCGGCCGCCACGATCGCGGCGTGCGCCGATCCTACTGCGCAACCTCCCGTGCAGGTCACGCTGATCGAATCCCCTGACGTGCCGACGATCGGTGTCGGGGAGGGGACCTGGCCGACAATCCGCCGTACGCTCGCCCGCATCGGGATCAGCGAGGCGGAATTTCTGCTCGCCTGCGACGCTTCGTTCAAACAGGGGTCGCGCTTTGACAGCTGGCGCAATGGGGCGCCGGATGATTCCTACCTTCACCCCTTTTCAGCCCCGGTCGAGGCCGATCCGCGGGCGCTCGTCGCCGCGTGGCAGGCCGGCGAAGAGGAAGGCTTTGCGGCGGCCGTCACGCCGCAGGCGCGGGCCTGCGCACTGGATCTCGCACCAAGGCAGCGGGCAATGCCGGACTATGCCGGTGCGCTGAACTACGCCTATCATCTCGACGCGGTGAAGCTGGCTGCGCTGCTTCGTCGCCATGCGACCCAGCGGCTTGGCGTGCGCCATGTCCGCGATCATGTACTGTCGGTCGACCGCCGCCACGACGGGGACATCGCCGCCGTTCGCTGCCGCGATCATGGCGCGATGGAGGGCGATCTGTTTATCGATTGCACCGGTCATGCCGCGCTGTTGATTGGCGGCGCGCTCGGCGTGCACTTCATCGACCGTGGCCACGAACTATTCAACGACCGCGCCTTGGCCGTGCAGGTGCCGGTGGCGGCGGGAAGTGCCATCGCGTCAACCACCAATGCCACCGCGCATGAGGCAGGCTGGATCTGGGACATCGGCCTGCCGACGCGGCGTGGCGTCGGATGCGTCTATTCGTCGGCGCACCTCACCGATGACGCGGCAGAGGGAATCTTGCGCGCGTATCTCGGGCGGACCACGCCCGCTGCCAATCTGGACGCACTTGCCCCGCGAAAGCTGACGTTCCGTTCGGGACATCGCACGCGGTTCTGGGAGCGCAATTGCCTCGCCATCGGCCTGTCGAGCGGCTTTCTGGAACCGCTGGAGGCGTCGGCGATCGTGACGATCGAACTGGCGCTGGATGCGCTTGTGGCGAACTTTCCCGCAACCCGCGCGAGCATGGATGCGCATGCCGACCGGTTCAACGCACTGTTCCGCTATCGCTGGGACCGCATCGTCGACTTCCTGAAACTTCACTACGTGCTCAGCGACCGCGGCCAGCCCTATTGGCGTGACAATCGCGATCGCTCGTCGATTCCGCATAGCCTTGCCGGCCTGCTGGCGATCTGGCGTGAGCAACCACCCAGCGGGCACGACCTTGGCATGGTGGACGAGGTGTTTCCCGCGGCCAGCTATCAATATGTGCTGTACGGCATGGGCATGGCGCCGCCCCCGCCCGGTCCCATGCGGATCGAGGGCGTGCCCCCCGCGAGCGCTGCACTCCGGCAGGCGGCGCAGCGCGCGCGCGCGCTTGCGGCCAGCCTTCCCACCAATCGTGCCTATCTCGACGTCCTGCGCGCAGATCGGCAGAACGAGATCATCGCATGAACCCCCATCACGCCATTCTGACCCCCGAGGCCCATCGCGACCTGCGCGTCCGCATCGATCGCGACGTAGCACTGGGTGACGGCGTGATGACCAGCGTCGTCATGCCGGCGGAGTTCCGCGATGCGCAGCAGCATTACCCAATTCTCTTCCGGCTGAATGCGGAGCGTGACGATTTCACCGCGCACGCAATCTTCGGCTTTGAGACCGCAGAAAATCTGTTCCTGGAGGGCGCGCGCTGGGACGCCGATTACGTGCCGCTCGCGCTGGATGTGCAGCCCTTCCTGATCGGTGGCCCCGACGCGTCCGGAGCGCGACAGGTCCATATCGACCTCGGCAGCCCGCGCATTGCTGGCGAAGAGGGCGTGCGCGTGTTCGAGCCGGAAGGTACGCCGACGCCATTTCTCGAAACGATTGCCGACCGGCTCGGTGCGCTGCATACCGGTTTTGAGGAGTCGGCGGCATTTTTCGCCGCGCTTCGCTGGCATGATCTTCTCGAGCCGCTGACCCTTGAAGTGACGCTGAACGATGGTTCGACGCACCGACTGGTCGGCTTTCACGTGATCGACGAAGGCCGGTTGCGCGCACTCGACGGCGCGGCGCTGACCGAGCTTCATGGAGAGGGCCATCTGATGCCAATCTTCATGGCCCTCGCCTCGCTCGGCAACCTGCGGGCGCTCGTCGCGCGCAAGAACAAGCGCGACGGCCATGGCTGATCCGGCCGCATCGCCCGGCATCTTTGCGCGCATGGCGGCGGTGCCCGAACGCTCGGTTGCTGATGCGGCCGCGCTAGATGCGGCATTGCGGGATGCCACCGCCCCCTTCGTCGTGCGCGGCCTGGTGCGTGACTGGCCGCTGGTGCAGGCGGGGCAGCAATCCGCACAGGCCGCGCGCGACTATATCGCGGCACGCGCCAAGGACGTCGCGTTCACCGTCTCCGTGGGCCAGCCGGGCAGCGGAGGGCGGCTGTTCTACGACGACACGATGGCGATGAACTTTCGCGTCGGGCGGGGCAAGCTGCACGACATCTTCCGCCACATCGCCAGCGTCGAGGACCAGCCGGACGCCCCGCCGATCTACCTTGCGTCGATCGACATGAAGGCTTTCTTCTCTGGCCTGACCAGCGACAATCCGCTCGCGCTCGGTGATCGCGATCTGCTGAAGAGCATCTGGATCGGCACCAGAACGCGCATCGCCGCGCACAACGATTTTCCGCACAATCTGGCCTGCGTGGCAGTGGGACGGCGGCGCTTCACGCTGTTTTCGCGTGAGCAGTTCCGCAATTTGTATCTGGGACCGATCGACAACACGCCGGCCGGCCGCGCGGTCAGCATGGTCGATTTCCACAATCCCGACCTCGCCGCGCATCCGCGTTTCGCGCAGGCGGCGGAAGCGGCGCAGACCGTGGTGCTGGAGCCGGGCGACGCGCTCTACATACCGTCGCTCTGGTGGCATCACGTGGAGGGCCTCGACCCCTTCAATGTGCTGGTAAATTATTGGTGGCGGGAAACGCCGCGCTGGTTGGGGCAACCGCAGGACGCGCTGAACCACGCGATCATGTCCATTCGCGAGTTGCCGGTGGACGAACGGGCGTATTGGCGCGACATGTTCGATTATTACGTGTTCGGTGACCCCGATCTTCCGCGTGCGCACATCCCGGCGCAGGCACAAAGCGTGCTCGGCCCGCTTGATCCTGAAACGGCCGGGCGGATCCGCGGCTTCCTGTTGCGGCAGCTCAGCAAGTGACGCCGCGCCGGATCGTCATTGCGGGCGGAGGCACCGCCGGCTGGATGGCCGCGGCGGCGATCGCGCGCACCATGGGCCGCGCGGCACAAGTGACGCTGGTCGAATCTGAGGCGATCGGAACGATCGGCGTCGGCGAAAGCACGATCCCGCCGATCGTCGGCTTCAATCGCTTGCTCGGCATCAACGAAGCCGAGTTCATGGCGGCGACCAATGCCACCTTCAAACTTGGTATCGTGTTCGATGGCTGGCGCAATGGCACCGATCGCTACGTTCACGCCTTTGGCCTGACCGGCAAGGATCATTGGGCAGCGGGATTTCAGCATTTCTGGCTCGCTGGGCGCGCCAAGGGGCATCAGGCGCCATTTGGCGATTATTCGGTTGAGCTCCAGGCGGCGCTGGCGGGGAAGTTCGCGCATCTGCCTGACGATCGCCTGAACTATGCCTACCAGCTCGATTCCGGCCTCTATGCGAAGTTCCTGCGCGGGATGGCGGAGCGCGACGGGGCGGTACGGATCGAGGGCAAGATCGCCACGGTACAGCTGGATGGCGACAGCGGAGACATCGCGGCGCTGGTGCTGGAGGATGGCACCGCGATCGCCGGCGACCTGTTCCTCGACTGCACAGGATTTCGCGCCCTGCTGATCGAGGGCGCGCTGCACGCCGGCTTCGATGACTGGACCCATTGGCTGCCGTGCGATTCCGCGATCGCGGTGCAAACGGCGAGCGTGGGGCCGGCGGTGCCCTACACCCGCGCCATGGCCCATGATGCCGGATGGCAGTGGCGCATCCCCCTGCAGCACCGGGTCGGAAACGGCATCGTGTGGTGCAGTCGCTATCTGTCACGCGAAGACGCGCTGGAACGGCTGCTCGGCAACGTCGAGGGTGAGGTGCTGACGCAGCCCAATCACCTGCGCTTCACCACAGGGGTGCGGCGTCGCCAATGGCATCGCAATTGCGTTGCCGTCGGCCTGTCGGGCGGGTTCATGGAGCCACTGGAGTCCACCAGCATCCACCTGATCCAGCGCGCCGTCCTGCGGTTGATCCGGATGATGCCGGCAGCCGGACCGATCAGCCCGCGCGACATTGCCGAGTTCAATGATCAGCAGCACGCCGACATGGTGCAGGTCCGCGACTTCCTGATCCTGCATTACAAGGCCACCGACCGGCGCGACAGCGCGTTCTGGCGGCAATGCGCCGCAATGCCGATCCCCGACAGTCTCGAACAGAAGATCGAGCTGTTCCGCGACACGGCGCGTGTGTTCCGCCGCAACGAGGAATTGTTCGCGGAGCATAGCTGGCTGCAGGTGCTGCTGGGGCAGGGGATCGAGCCGCATGCCTGGCATCCGATCACCGGCAAGCTGACCGACGAGGAACTGGCGCGGCTGCTTCAGACGCTGCGTGCCCAGGTGACGCGCACGGTCAATGGGTTGCCGGCCCATGCCGATTATGTCGCCCGCTATTGCGCCGGCGCGCGCCAGAGCGCTGCCTGAGGATCGTCATGGGGCGTCGCCGGCAGTCGGTCACCATCAAGCATGTCGCCGCCCATGCGGGGGTGTCGTTGCAGACGGTCAGCCGTGTCATCAACAAGGAGCCCAATGTCCGGCCCGAGATGATGCAACGCGTGCAGGAATCGATCGCGGCGCTTGGTTATGTGCCGTCAATCGCGGCGCAGCGGATGGGCGGTTCGCGATCCTATCTTCTGCTGGCTCTGAACGATCGCGACCGCACGATTGCGGACTGGCGCAAGCGCGAGGGGTCCGACTGGATCGACCAGATGCTGCTCGGTGGGATGCTGACCTGCGCGCAGCATGGCTATCGCATGATCTTTGAGCTGGTCGACACGCACAGTGACCATATCGAGCGGGAGTTGTCGGCCGCGCTCGCCGCGCTGCAACCCGATGGCGTGATCCTGACGCCGCCGCATTCGCACAACCCCATGATCACAGACCTGCTGGAAAAGGCGGGGATCGCCTTTGCGCGTATCGGGTCGCTGCGTGACGGGGGCGGGTTCCGGCTGACGATGGGTGACGAGGTGGCGGCGCGCGATGCGACGATGCACCTCGTCGGGTTGGGGCACCGGCGTATCGGTTTCATCGCAGGACCCACCGACTATGAGCTAAGCCATTGGCGGGTCGAGGGCTGGCGCTGGACGATGGAGACGGCGGGGCTTTCCGCCGATGGCCTGCTGGCGAACGGCGATTTCAGCTATGCCTCGGGCATTGCGGCGGCGAAGCAACTGATTGAGGCCGGTGCCACGGCCATCGTCGCGAGTAACGATCAGATGGCGCTCGCCGCGATTGCCGAGGCGCGTGATTGCGGCATGGACGTACCGCGCGACCTGTCCGTGGTCAGCTTCGACGACACGCCCGTCGTCCGCTTCCATCATCCGCCGCTCACCGCCATCGCGCAGCCGATCGCCGAGGTGACGGCGCGTGCCGCCGAATTGCTGATCACCACCGCCGCGGACGCCCGCGACCGTGCGCCGGTGGAGGTGTCGGCGCGGCTCGTGGTGCGGGAATCCACCGCAGCGGTGCCGACCAACCTCTGATCGCGCGTCAGGCCTTGACCATAACCGATAGCAGGTCGTCGACGTTGCCGATGGCGAAGGCGCTATATTCGTCACCGATCGCGTAGGGCAGCAGGATGCGCCGTTTGTGGAGCAGCGCGCCGCAGCTATAGGTGATGTTGGGCACATAGCCACCGCGCTGCTCCGCGCTCGGGAACAGCAGCGGCGATGCCGTGCGCAGCAGCACCTGCGATGGATCCGCCTTGTCCAGCAGGCACGCGCCGATGCTGTAGCCGCGCACCAGCCCGACGCCATGGGTGAATACCAGCCAGCCCTCGTCAATCTCGATCGGGGAGCCGCAATTCCCCATCTGGACGAACTCCCACGGGTATTTCGGTCCCATGATCTGCTGCCCCTCGTCCCAATGGTCGAGCCGGTCAGAGCGCAGCAACCAGATATTCTCATTGTCCTGGCGACCCAGCATGACGAACTTGCCATCGATCCGCCGCGGGAACAGCGCCATTCCCTTGTATGGGGCCAAGCGGCCGGTCAGCGCGCGCATCTCCACCGTGCGCAGGTCAACCCCGCGCAGCAACTCGGCGCGGGCGTGCATGCCGTCATAAGCGGTATAGGTGCCGATGACGCTTCGGGCACCATCATCATCGGTGAAGTTCACCATTCGGAGATCCTCGATCCCGGAACGCTGGCTCGGCAGCACCGGGAACAGCACGGTCTCGGACACGTCGTCGCTGTCGCTGCACAACAGACGCGTCCAGCCATCATGCTCATGATCGATGCGGGGCGGGATGCCGTGTTGGCTGGCCGGATTGACCTCGATGCGGTCGCTGCCGTCCCAGGTGCCGGTTCGGAACGTCACGGAGGAGATATGACCTTCGCCGATCCCGCGCAGCGACAGGAGGAAGGGCATCGCCTCATCATCGGGGCTGGCGTCGGGGACTCGGATGATGCTGGGATTGAACAATGCGGCGGATTCGAAGGCATATTCCTGGCTGAAATATGCTCCGATCAGAAGTCGGTCCGTGCTGTCGATGGTACCGTTGAGATCAAGGGAGGCGGCAACCTCGTCATAGCGGCGCAGGAAGGTTTCGTCGGCGTTGCGATGGCGTTCGTGCATCGGCACGGCCAGCAGCATGCGCATCCGGGCGCGCAGTGCTGGCGGCAGCGACAGCAGCCGCTGCGCAACCTGTTTCATGCGGGCGGGGCGCCCGTCCGCCATGTCGTCGGGATAGTCGAAGCTGAACGGGCGGATCACGGTGCGGGAGGGATCGGGTTTCAGCTCGATATCCAGCGTGGTGAAGACGTCCGCTGCTTTCATCAGGTCACCCCATTCCGAGTAGAAGATGATGAAGAACGGTCGAGATCGCCTGATGGTGCCTCGCCGGCATCATCGCTGGCCTCTGCGCGATCATCATTGGCGAAAAACAGCCGCCGCGCGGGTACCGCCAGCCGGATGGAGGCATCGTTCAGCCCCTCATAGATCGACAGCAAAAGGTCCTGCCGGATGACGGTGCTTTCGCCAAAGTCGCTGACCGCGATATAGGCGAAGATCTCCACCTCCAGCGCGTTCTCGCCGAAATTGGTGAACCTGGCGCGCGGGCCGTCCTGCAGCACCTTGTGGTGGCCTTTCAGCGCCCCCTCGATCAGGTCGACGGCTGCGCGAATCTTGTCGGGCGGGGTGTCGTAATCGAGCCGGATCACCGGATTGAACAGGAAGCGGTCGCGCTTGGCAAAGTTCTCGATCTGGCGGGACGAGAAATCGCCGTTGGGGATGGTGACGATCGTGCGATCGTTGGTGCGGATGCGGGTGGAACGGATCCCCACGTCTTCAACGGTCCCGACGACATCGCCGACGCGGCAGAAATCACCGACCTGCACCGGACGATCCGCAATGACCGTGACGCTGCCCACAAGATTTTCGACCGTCTTCTGCGCGCCGAGCGCAAGCGCGATACCGCCGATACCCAAAGCAGCAATGCCGGTGGTCACATCGATCCCGAACGTGTCGAGCACCGCGACGATGCTGAACACCAGCAGCAGGATCTTGGCCGCGCGGCGCAGCAGGGTGACGACCGACACCGCCTGGCGTCGTGCGCGCCGTGTCATGCGCGCGATCGTGACGTCGGCGATTGCGTCGACCAGTCGCAGCCCGAACCATACCAAGGCAATCGCCGCGACACCGCCGGCGTAACGAAGCAGCGTCTGCCGGGCGACGATCGCCACCTCCAGCCGCTCCGCCCAGCCGTAAAAGGCGATGACCGCGATGAACAGGCTCAAGGGCGGCAGCGCGGCGTGGAAGAAACGGTACACGCCGCTGGAATCAGGATCGGTGATGCCGCGCCGCATCAGCGTCAGCGCCAGCGTGGCGAGCAACCGAAGAACAACAAAGCTGAGCGCCGCGATGCCGACGAGCAGCCCCCAATCCTCCGCCGGCGCACCCGCCACGGTGACGCTTGGCACGGCGGTCGGCTGAAGCGGCACGACCTGCGCGGCTGGGACCGTCATCAACCGGCGAATCGTGTCGTGTGAAATTTGCCAGACGCGCCGCCCGTCGGCCTCGCGCTGGACCAGGAAGATCGGCGCCTCGCCCTCACCGATCCGCAGGTCGCCGACCAGTTCACGGTCGACCGGCAGATTGTCGTCGATCCTGCCGCCGGGTTCGTTGGACAGGCCGGCAAAGGGCGTCAGCGACCCGCCGCTATCGAGCAGCCGCTGCAGACGACGCGCAAGCTCCGACGCGCCGTCCAGAACGCGCGGATCCTGCTGCACCGGCAGGTCGAAATAATTGGCCGCCCGCGCGTAATCGCGTTTGGCCAGCGCCTCGATCAGGCCAGTGACCGCGGCGCGCGGTGTTTCACGACCGAAAGGATCGGCCGGTACTGCAGGCGCGGTGCTGTTCGATGGGGCGGTTTCCTGCGCGGGTGCGACGGCCGGGGCCCCCGCGACAATCAGCAGCAGCAGAAGAATTTGCCGGAAGGTACGAACCACGAAAACCTGCTTGATCGAGGGAGCTGCCCAAAGAACGCGTCTATCGCGCTTACGGTCACACGGGTCATGGCGACTGGGGAACAACTGACCGTGGCGAGCAAACCATGTTGGGTGATGTTGCCGCGTGGCGGGTTGATAGCGGACAGAATGTCCGCTTATAGCGCCGCGGCATCGGCAGCATGAAAAGGCCTCATGAGCGACCAACCGCATCAGACCGCCGGCGACACGTCGATCATCGAGACGCCGGAGGCACAGGGTGAGACAACGCCGCGCCGTCGCCTCAGCGGACGCGCCCGCCTGATTCTTCTTCTAGTGCTGTTGGCAGCGATACTCGGCGGCGCGCTGTGGCTGGTGCGGTATCAGACCAGCGGCAAATTCATGCAGGAGACCAATGACGCCTACATCCGGGCCGATCTGGTCACCATCGCGCCCAAGGTGAGCGGCTATGTCGCCGAGGTGCTCGTTGCCGACAATCAGGACGTGACTGCGGGGCAGCCGCTCGTCCGGATCGATCCGCGATCCTACCGCGCGCAGGCGGCGCAAGCCGAAGCGCAGATCGCGCAGGCGGAGGCGAGTGCCAACGCCAGCCGTGCCCAGATTGCGCAGCAGCGCGCGGCGATTGAGCAGGCGCAGGCCCAGTTCGCCGCGGCGCAGGCCAAGGCACGCTACGATGCGGACGAGGTGCGCCGCTATACGCCGCTCGCCGAGTCGGGCGCCGAGAGCCGGCAGCAACTCGCCCAGCTGCGCGCTGCGGCCGATCAGTCGGCGGCGAATGCACGCGCGCAGGCCGCGGCGCTTGCCGCGCAGCAGCGCCAGGTCGCGACACTGGAGGCGCAGATCGGCCAGTCCCGCGCCCAGCGGCAGGGTGCCGCGGCACAATTGGCGGCGGCGAACGTGGACGTGTCGTCGACGGTCATCCGGTCGCCCGTGGCAGGTCGCATCGGCGACAAGACCGCGACGGTCGGCCAGTTCGCCACGGCCGGGACGCGATTGATGTCGGTGGTGCCGCTGCGCCAGATTTATGTGACCGCCAATTTCAAGGAAACGCAGCTCGCCCTGATGCGTCCCGGCCAGCCGGCGACGATCAAGGTTGACGCCCTTGACGGTACTGAGCTGCGCGGACGCGTCGCCAGCCTGTCGCCAGGAACGGGTGCGCAATTCTCCTTGCTGCCGCCACAAAATGCGACCGGCAATTTCACCAAGATCGTGCAGCGGGTGCCGGTGCGGATCGCGCTTGAGGCGAGCCCCGCCGCGCGTCGCCTGCTGGTGCCGGGCCTGTCGGTAACGGTGACGGTCGACACGCGCAGCGCCAAGGGACAGTTGGATCAGATCCGGTCGGAGCAGAAGCGGCTGTCGGAACGGAGCCGCTGAGCATGGCGAGCGCGGCGATCTCGCCAGCGGCGGCGCCACCTGAACGCGCCGATGTGTCGGCGTGGGTGGCGGTCGCGGCCGGCACGTTAGGCGCGCTGATGGCGACGCTCGATATCTCCATCGTCAATTCCGCGCTGCCCGTCATCCAGGGCGAGATCGGCGCCAGCGGCACCGAAGGGACATGGGTCGCCACCGCCTATCTCGTGGCGGAGATCGTCGTCATCCCGATGGCAGCATGGCTACAGCGGCTGCTGGGGCTTCGCACGTTCCTATTGACCGCGGCGGGGCTGTTCACGCTGTTTTCGGTCGTATGCGGTACTGCCACGACGCTGACGATGATGATCATCGGGCGGGTGGGGCAGGGCTTCACTGGCGGCGCGATGATCCCGACGGCGCAGACGATCATCGCGCAGCGCCTGCCGCCGCGCCAGCAGCCGATCGGCATCGCCTTGTTCGGGGTGACCGCGATCCTCGGCCCGGTGGTGGGTCCGCTGGTCGGCGGGTGGCTGACCGAGAATATCAGCTGGCACTATGCCTTCTTCATCAACGTGCCGATCTGCGCCGTGCTGGTGACCATGCTGCTCGTCGGGCTGAAGCATGAAAAGGCAGACATGACCGAGCTGGGCAATGCCGACTGGCTGGGCATTGCGGGCCTCACCCTCGGGCTGGGCGGCCTCACCGTCTTCCTGGAAGACGGGCAGCGCGAACAATGGTTCGATTCCGGCCTGATCCGGCTGATGACTTTGATATCATTGGTCGGCTTCGTGCTGCTGTTCATCGGGCAGCGCACGGCAACCCGGCCGATCATCAAGCTCAGCCTGCTGCTCGACCGTCAGTTCGGCTCGGTCGCGTTGATGGGACTGGTGCTCGGCATGGTGCTGTACGGCACATCCTACGTCATCCCGCAGTTCCTCGCTGCACTGGCAGATTACAATGCCCTGCAATCGGGGAAGGTCGTGCTGCTGTCGGGCCTGCCCAGCCTGGTCATGATGGCGATCGTGCCGTTCCTGCTGCGCAGCGTCGATATCCGGCTGGCGGTGGGCGCGGGACTGCTGATCATGGCGGGATCTGCCTTTCTCGACTCCGGCCTCACCACCGAGACGAGCGGCAGCGACTTCACCGTGTCGCAGCTGATGCGCGGCGTGGGGCAGATACTGGGCATGTTGTTCCTGAGCCAGGCAGTGGTGCGATCCGTGCCCGCGGCCGACGCCGGCGATGCATCGGGATTGTTCAACGCGGTGCGCAACCTGGGCGGCAGTTTCGCGCTGGCCGGCATCTCGATCCTGCAGGAGCAGCGGCTGTGGCTGCACTCGCGCCGGATGGAAGAAACGCTGAACGCCAATTCGCCGATGGTGCAGGATTATGTCGGCGGGCTCAGCCAGTCGCTCGGCAGCACCCCCGCAGCACTCGGCATGATCGCGCAGCAGGTTCAGGCGCAGGCGCTGGTCATCGCCTATAACGATATCTTCTGGATCATGGGGGTGGGTACGTTGATCGTGCTGCCGCTGGTCCTGTTCCTTCGTCCACTGCCCAAGGACGCCGCGCCAGCGGCGATGCACTGATGCGTACATCTGCTTTGCTCTGCCTCCTGCTGCTCGGCGCCTGTACGGTCGGGCCGGACTATAAGGGGCCGCCGGCGGTCGGGGCCGATGCGGCGGCGCGGGGGCAGTTCGTCCGCGGCAACGAGGCGGCGGTGCGGTCGCCGGGCGTGGCGCGGTGGTGGGAGACGCTGGGCGATGCGACGCTCGACCGGCTGGTCGATGACGCGCTGGCGTACAGCCCGAGCATCGCTGCGGCAGAGGCGCGGATCCGGCAGGCGCAGGCGCAGGCGCGGCAGCAACGCGCCAATCAGGCGCCGAGCATCAGCGCCAATGGCACCTATCTGCGCGCCCAATTGCCCGGCATCGATCTGGCCGACGACAGCGGGGGATCGGGCGGTGGCGGGTCAGGATCGGAGTCAAATGGCCTCGATTTCTACAACCTTGGCCTGAATGCCTCGTGGGAGCCCGATCTGGTCGGCGGCGTGCGCCGGGGGATCGAACAATCGCGCGCCGCGGTCGGGCAGCGTTACGCCGATCTGGCGGATGCACAGGTGAGCCTGACCGCGCAGGTGGCGCAGGCGTACGTCAATTATCGCGATGCGCAGGAGCGTATCGCGCTGAACGCCCGCTCGTCCGAGCTCCAGCGCCAGTCGCTGGCGCTGATGGAGCAAAGGCTGGCGGCGGGCACGGTGTCGGCCCTGCAGGTCGAACGGCTGAAGACCGACCTGGAAAGCACGGAGGCGCAGGCGATCCCGCTCACCGCGCAGGCGGACGAATATCGCGACGTGCTGGCGTTGCTGACCGGCCGTACGCCCGGCGCGCTGGATGCGACGCTCGCCGCGCCGGTGCCGGTGCCGCTGCCCCCGGCCAAGGTGGCGGTGGGCGATCCCGCCGCGCTGATCGCCAGTCGGCCCGACATCCGTGCCGCCGAACGAGCACTTGCCGCCAGCACCGCCGCAATCGGGGTGAACGAGGCGAAACGCTATCCCGCGATCCGGTTCATGGGGATCCTGGGCATGGGTGGTACGTCGCCCGGCGATGTGCTGGACCCGGGCAATCTGACGACGCTGCTGGCGCCGCAGATCAGCTGGTCGTTCCTCGATCTCGGGCGCACCGCCGCCGCCGTCCGCCAGTCCGAAGCACAGCGCGACGAGGCAGAGGCCAATTACCGCCAGACCGTTCTGACCGCCTTGCAGGATGCGGAGACGAGCCTGTCGCGTTTCGCCGCCACCCGGCGGCAGCTCGCCCGGCTGGCGAGCGCCGAGCAATCGGCATCGCGCGCCGCCGCGCTGAACCGGCAGCGGGTGGAGGCGGGCACCAGCACGCTGATCGACCAGCTCGATGTCGAGCGGCAGCGACTGTCCGCAGCGATGGCGGTGGCGCAGGCCAAGGCACAGCTGACCAACAGCTTCGTCGCGGTGAACAAGGCGCTGGGGCTGGGATGGGCGCCGGTGGCAGGCGGGGAGCAGCCCGGCGGGTAGCTGATCCCCCGCTAGCGCGGGGCGAGCCCGCGCAGCAGGAGATCGAGCGCCTCGGCAATTTCCGCCTCCACCGCGTCATTCACCTGCTTGTCGACGATGAAGCCCGACATCATCCGCATCGCGGTGACGAGGTGGCGCGCGGTGACGTCGGGCCTGAGCTCCCCCGCCGCGATGGCACGTTCCACCGCCGTGGCGAACAGCCGTTCCAGCCGGTCGCCGAGCGCGGCAAAGGCGGCGAGATTGTCGCGCGACAGCTGCATGTCGAGCCGGAGGCGGGTGAACAGCTGCCAGGAGAACAGCCCGTCGCGCACCAGCAGCGGCAACAGCTGCGCGATCGGCTTGGTGGGATCGAACCGTTCCTCGAACGCGGACACCTGCCGTTCGAAGATGGCGAAGGCGAGGTCGAGCCGATCCTTGAAATTGCGATACAGGGTGCCGCGCCCGACGCCGGCGCGCGCAGCGATATCCTCCAGCGGGACACCGAAGCCGTCGGCGTCGAAACACGCCGCGGCGGCCTCCAGCAGCGCTTCCCGCCGGGCGCGTGCATCACGGCGCATGGCGGCATGGTCCGGTGTCGCGCGCGATCATGGCCACTGATTAGGCGGGCGTTCGCGCGGAAGGCAACCCGCAGGCGGCACAGGAGCAGCGCAGGAGCGGCGCAGGAGGAGGGTGCCTGGAGTCATAACTCGGCGGCATGAACGCCCGAAGCCTAAGCAGCGCTGCGGATGCGCATATCCGCTATTACGGCGGGGACGCTTATCGGGCAGGTGGCGCCGCCATACGCTGCGCGGCGTTCCGGCGCAGCGGACGGAAGGCTGAGGGCATGAGTAACGTCCTGATCGAAATCCGCGTCGACGATGCGTCAGGGCTGGCCGCGGCCATCGCCGGCGGCGCCGACCGCATCGCGCTATGTTCGTCGCTGGCGCTGGGCGGGCTGACGCCGACGCCAGGCCTGCTGCGGCAAGCCGCACAATCGCCGGTCCCGGTGCGCGCGATGATCCGGCCGCGCGAGGGCAATTTTTCCTATGATGCGGCGGAGCGTGCCGCGATGCTGCACGATATCGATGTCGCGCGTGCCGAGGGCCTGAGCGGCGTGGTAATTGGCGCGCTGACCCCCGACGGCGAGCTGGACGTGGCGTTGCTGGAGGAGATGGTCGCCCGGGCGGTCGGCATGGACGTGACGCTGCATCGCGCGGTCGACCTGCTGCCCGACCCGGTGGCTGCGGTGGAGATCGCCGCCGAGCTTGGCATCGCCACCATCCTGACGTCCGGTGGCGCCCGCACCGCGGCGGCAGGGGCGGCCACCATTGGCCGGATGCGCGCGCAGGCGGGCGACCGGGTGGAGATCATGGCGGGCGGTACGATCCGGGCGACAGACGTCGCCGCGCTGGTCGAGGAGACCGGCGTTCGCGCGGTTCATGCCGCCGCATCCCGCCCGCGTGTCGCCTGGGCCCCGGCGCTGCGGCTGGGGTTTGAAAGCGAGCTTGCCCGCACCACCGACTGGGAGGAAGTGGCGCGGCTGCGCGCCGCGCTGCGCCGACCTGCCACCATGCGCCCGGTGCCGATCGCCGCCCCGCCGGCCAAGCCCGATCCGGCGGGCACGTTGATGCACAACGAGGCGGGTGAGGCGCCCGAAGCCGCCGCCCGCTTCCTGGCGCGCAACAGCGCAACGATCGCGCGGCTGGCGGCGCGATTGCGGCGCGACCCGCCGCCGTTCATCGTCACCTGCGCGCGCGGATCATCCGATCATGCGGCGACGTACGGCAAATATCTGTTCGAGACCAAGACGGGGATCACCGTCGCCTCCGCCGCGCCGTCGATCGCGTCGCTATATCGCGCGCCGCTGGAGGCCAAGGGCGCCTTGTGCCTGGCGATTTCGCAATCGGGCCGCAGCCCCGACCTGCTGGCGACGGCGGCGGCCTACAAGGCCGGTGGCGCCTTGGTCGTCGCGATGGTCAATGACGAGGAATCGCCACTGGCGGCGTGCGCCGACGAGGTGCTGCCGCTGTGCGCCGGGCCGGAGCGATCGATCGCGGCGACCAAATCCTATATCACGACGCTGGTCGCGCAGGCCGCGCTGGCAGCAGCATGGGCGAGCGACGCAGCGTTGCAGGAGCGGCTGGCGGCGCTACCCGATGCGCTGTCGCGCGCCTTTGCGCTACGCTGGGGCGCGGCGATCCCGCCGCTGGTCGGCGCGCGTGACCTGTTCGTGCTGGGGCGCGGCTATGGCTATGCCGTGGCGCTGGAGGCGGCGCTGAAGTTCAAGGAAACCTGCGGGCTGCATGCCGAGGCGTTTTCCGCAGCCGAGGTGCGGCACGGGCCGATGGCGATCGTCCGGCGCGGCTTTCCGGTACTGGGCTTTGCCAGTTCGGATGCGAGCGGCGACGATGTGCGCGACGCGGCGGCCTTGTTCGCCGAGCGCGGCGCGGTCACATTGCTGGCGGATGCCGGGGGGAAGGGCGTGTTGCCGGCCCTTGCCTGCGACCCGGTGCTGGAGCCGATCCTGCAGATCCAGAGCTTTTACCGGATGGTGAATGCGCTGGCGATCGCGCGCGGGAACGATCCCGACGCGCCGCCGCATTTGAGGAAAGTGACCGAGACGCGATGAGCAAGATCCTGTTCGAGAACGGCACGGTCGTGCTCGGCGAGGGCCGTGTCGCCGACCAGCTGCTGATCGAGGGCGGCCGCGTCGCGGATGCCGGCACCGATGCCGCAGGCGCGGAGCGGGTCGACCTGGGGGGCGGGTGGCTGCTGCCCGGGTTCATCGACACGCAGGTGAATGGCGGCGGCGGCGTCCTGTTCAACGACGATCCCAGCGTGGCGACGATCGCCACCATCGGCGCGGCGCATGCGCGGTTTGGCACGACCGGTTTCCTGCCGACGCTGATTTCCGACACGATCGACAAGATCGACCGCGCGATGCGCGCGACCGAGCAGGCGATCGCGGCGGGCGTGCCCGGCGTGCTGGGCATCCATATCGAGGGGCCGTTCCTGAACCCGCGCCGGCGCGGCACGCATGATGCGGCGCATTTCACCCGGCTCGACGCGGAGAAGATCGCGCTTCTGTCCAGCCTGACGCATGGGCGCACGCTGGTGACGCTGGCGCCGGAAATGACCACGACGGCGCATATTCGCGAATTGGTGGCGGCGGGGGTGATCGTCGCGGCGGGGCATAGCGACGCCGATTATGCGACGATGCGCGGCGCGTTTGATGCCGGGGTGACGGGCGTCACGCATCTGTTCAACGCCATGTCGCCGCTGCATCATCGCAAGCCCGGCGTGGTGGGGGCCGCGATCGAGAATCAGACGGCCTATGCCGGGCTCATCGTCGACGGGCGGCATGTCGCGCCGGCCGCGCTTCGCATCGCGCTTGCCGCGCGGCCGCATGACCGCTTTATGCTGGTCACCGATGCGATGCCGCCGGTCGGCACCGATGCCGATCATTTCGTGCTGCAGGGCAAGACGATCCGCATCGAGCAGGGCGTGTGCGTCGAGGAGGATGGGACGCTGGCGGGATCGGCGCTCGACATGGCGACGGCGGTCGGCAATGCGGTGCGGCTGCTGGGGCTGGATGTGGCGGATGCGTCAATGATGGCGTCGGGCGCGCCGGCGGCCTTCCTGGGGCTGGGCGATCGCGGCGCGTTGCTGCCGGGGATGCGCGCCGACCTTGCGTGGCTGGGCGCGGACTTCCGGCCGCGCGGCACCTGGATCGGTGGGGAGCGGGTGGCGGCAGGGGGCAGCGCCGCTGCGTCCCCGACCGCCACGATGGCTTGACGCTGGGACACTTGCTGTTCGATCAGGGACGCATGTTCAAGCACTTCGCTGCCTCGCTCACGCTCGCCGCGCTCGCCGCCGGCGCGTCCGCCCAGACCATCGGCCAGCAGACCGCCGGCGCCCAGCCAGTCGCCCAGCGGCAGGTGGGCAGCGCCACGCTGTCGGGCGTGCCGGAAATCCCGGCCGATGTGCGCGAGGCGGTGCAGCGCTATCAGAACAGCCGCGCGGCGCAGTTCGAGGATTGGCTGCCCGACGGCTCGATGCTGATCGCGACGCGGTTCGGCGCGACGCAGCAGTTGCATCATGTGGCGAAGCCTGGCGCGACGCGCACGCAGGTCACCTTCGGTGCGGAGCCGATCGCCAGCGCCACCGTCGTCCCGGGCACCGACCGCTTCGTGATGACGCGTGATACCGGCGGCGACGAATGGTTCCAGCTGTACACCCGCGGCCTGACCGGCACGGCGCAGCAGCTGACGCAGGCGGGCACGCGCAACGGATCGCCGGTGTTCAGCAAGGACGGCAGCCTGCTCGCCTGGGCGCGCGCCACCAAGGGTAGCGCGGCCTATACGATCCTGGGCGTCGACCCCAAGGCGGGCGGCACGCCGCGCACGCTGTATCAGGCGGATGGCGCAGTGGCCCCGGCGGATATTGCACCGGACAAGTCGCGGCTGATCTTCGTGCGCAGCCTGTCCAACCGCGAGGACCAGCTGTTCGAGCTCGATCTCGCCACCGGCAAGGCGCGGCGTATCGCGCCCAAGGCGGAAGCGGCGGTGTATGAATCGCCGCGCTATCTGCCGGGCGGCAAGAAGATCATCGCCATCTCCGACCGCGGCAACGACACGCGCCAGCTGGTCGAGATCGACCTCGCCACCGGCGCGCAGGTGGTGCTGACGCCGGGGCTGACGTGGGACGTCGAAAGCTATGACCTGACCGACGATGGCCGCGTGCTGGCCTATGCGGTGAACGAGGACGGTTTCTCGCGCATCGTCGTGCAGGATCGGATCACGCGGCGCGCGCTGCCGCAGCCGACGCTGCCCAAGGGCGTGCTGACGGCGCTGAAATTCTCGCCCGATGGCAAGCAGCTGGCGATCGGCCTGACCTCCGCCACCTCGGCCGGGGACGTGTGGAGCTGGGACGTCGATGGCGGGGAGCTGACGCGCTGGACGACGTCGGAACTGGGCGATCTCGATCCCGCGCAGCTCGCCGAGCCGGAGCTGATCCGCTTCAAGTCGTTCGACGGGCTGTCGGTGCCGGCCTTCGTCTATCGACCGAAGGGCGTGCCGGCGGGGACGCGGACCCCGGTGATCATCGATATTCACGGCGGGCCGGAGGCACAGACGCGGCCGATCTGGAATTATGGCGCGCAATATTTCGCCGACGTGCTGAAGGCGACGGTGATCCTCCCCAACGTCCGCGGCAGCGACGGCTATGGCAAGCGCTACCTCAATCTCGACAACGCCGAGAAGCGCGAGGATTCGGTGAAGGACATCGGCGCGCTGCTGGACTGGATCGGGCAGCAGCCGAACCTCGATGCCAATCGCGTCGCCGTTTATGGCCAGTCCTATGGCGGCTACATGAGCCTTGCCGTGATGACGCATTATTCCGACCGGCTGGTCGGCGGCGTCGAGCGCTATGGCATCAGCAACTGGATCACCTTCCTCGAGAATACCGAGGCCTATCGCCGCGACAATCGCCGCGCCGAATATGGCGACGAGCGTGATCCCAAGATGCGCGCCGTGCTGCAGCGCGTGTCGCCGATCACCAACGTCGATCGCATCAAGAAGCCGATGCTGGTGATGCAGGGCGCCAACGACCCGCGCGTGCCGCAGCTTGAGTCCGACCAGGTGGTCGAGAAGCTGCGCGCGAACGGCAACGAGACCTGGTACGTGCTGTTCGCCGACGAAGGCCATGGTTTCCTGAAGAAGCCGAACAACGATCTTCGCCGCGAGGTGGAAACGGTGTTCCTGCGCCGTCTGTTCGAGCAGCAGCCCGCGCGCTGATGCCGGCGCTGCGCCGGGCGGCGGTGGTTGCCCGGTGTGCCGGTACGTAGATTATCGCATCGGCAAGCCGGCCCGTCGGGTCGATGCTCCCGGCCATTACGCTGGGAGAGTAAGATGCGTCTGATCGTCGCCGGAGCCCTGATCGCGACCACCGTCCTTGCGCTGCCATCCCAGGCGCAGGGGCCCCCAGGACCCCCGCCCGGACGCCCGGGCGGACCGGGCATCCGTCCGCCGCAGGGCGGCCCGCCACCAGGACCGCCGCCGGGCAATCCGTGGCGACCAGATGGCGGGCCCGGCGCCCGTCCGCCGGGAATGCAGCCGCCGGGTGCCCGTCCGCCAGGAATGCAGCCGCCCGGTGCCCGTCCGCGCCCGCCCGCGCCGTTGCCGCCCGGTTGGGGGCGCAACCGGAACCAGTGGCGGCGCTATGACTTCGATCGCCCGCCGCCCGGGCAGCCATGGTATTATGCCGACCATTTCTATCGCGACGGCCGCTATTACCGGCCCCGCCGGCTGGGGCCGTATGACCGCATCTATCGCGGATACAACGGCCGCTATTATTGCCGCCGCAGCGACGGCACGACGGGGCTGATCATCGGCGGCATCAGCGGCGGGATCCTGGGCGGGTTGCTCAGCAACGGCGATTCCAGTCCGCTCGGCGCGCTGATCGGCGCCCGGGCTGGTGCGGCGCTGGGCACGGCGATCGACCAGGACCAGGTGATCTGCCGCTGACCGGATGAGGAAGGATGTACGACCGCTGGTCCCCGCCGGGGCTGGCGGTCGAGCCGTGCGCACGGGGCGTCGCCCAGCCGCGGTTCATCAACGGGAATGATATGGCGGCCGGTGCGTTGGTGTGCATCAACATGCCCGCGCATCATCTGCAGCTGAAGGAGTTCCCGTTGCCTGCCGTTCCGATCATCCCGCACGCCCGCCGCGATGGTGCCTGCCCGGCGCCCGTATCAAGGCGCCCCGCGACCGGCGGCCGGCGCCAGTGGGCGTGGCTGTTGCTGCCGGCGATGGCGATCGGCCTGTCGGCTGGCAGCGCGGCATCGGCGCAGGAATATGCGACGCGCGATGTCGGCGACTGGACGGTGGCCCCGAGCAGCGACCGCAGCGGGTGCTTCCTGACGCGCACCTATCGCGGGCCGCGGCAGACCACCTTGCTGTTCGGGCTCGACACGGACGGGAGCAACCGGCTGACGCTGCTGAACCCGAACTGGTCGTCGATCCGGGAGAAGGAGGAGCTGCGGCTGACCTATCGCTTTTCGGGCGCCGCCTTTCCGAACCGCGCGGCGATCGGGATTGCCGCCAGCGGCCGCAAGGGGTTCGTGACCAGCTTCGGCGACGCCTTTCCACGCACGCTGGCCACCTCCGCCTTTCTTCATGTGCGGCGCGGCGACGTGCCGGTGGAGGAGCTGACGCTGGACGGCAGCGGTGCGGCGATCGCGGAACTGCGCAAGTGCGTCGACGTGTATCGCGCGACGCCGGCCAAGGCGACGAAGGCGGCCAAGGACGACGGGCGGATCCCCTTGGATCCGTTTGCCGCGAAGCAGCGGCGCGATTCGAAAAGGTAGTATCGCGCCCCTAGATGGTTCAGCCTTGGTTCAGGCGTGCAGTTAACCTAAGCAATAATACTAACGATGACTAAGTTAACGAGGAGTGGTAGGGTGAGGAAGAGATCATTTCATCGTGTGATCGCCCCAATTCGCCGCCTGCTCTATTGCAGGAATGTGTCAGCTTGGGCTCCGTCACTTGGCTAATAATGATGGAAGAAGAGCAATGCTCCCAGCGATGACCAAAGTAGCCCCCGCAATTGCGATTATGGCGGCAGCCACCGTGCTCGGCGGATGTGCGACCAAATCCTATGTGCGCGAACAGGTGGCCCCAGTGGCGCAGCGCGTCGACGCGATCGAGACCCAGCTCCAGGCGACCGACAGCACCGCCAAGCAGGCGCTGGCCGAAGCGCAGGCCGCATCGGGCATGGCGCAGCAGAACGGGCAGCGGCTCGACCAGCTGAACGGCCGGGTCGACGGTGTCGAGCAGCGGATGATGCAGCAGGAAAGTCGGGGCAAGCGCCCGCGCCACTGAGGCCGTGGGCGTCAGCCGCCGCATCTTGCGCAATGACTGACATGGTGGCTGCCCGATGGCGGGCGGCCACCCTTCACCTGGGAACGGATGATCAAGACGTTTTTGATGGGTGCCGCTGCGGCGCTGACGATTACTGGCACAATGATCGGGACGACGACGGGGGCGCACGCCGCACCGAAGAAGGCGTCCGCCGGCAAGGCCAAGAAGGCGCGCGCCGCGGCGAAGCCGGCGGCTGCCTCTGCCGCGCCGGTCGAGATCAATCCGTCCGCCGAGGCGCGGCTGGTCGCGTCCTGGGTTCTCGCCTCCGGCGACAATCGCAAGCTCCCCTATGTCGTCCTCGACAAGAAGGCGGCATCGCTCATCCTGTATGATGCCAAGGGTAAGCCGCTTGCCCAGGAGCCGACGCTGATCGGTATCGCGCTCGGTGACGAGGCCAGCCCGGGCGTTGGCAGCAAGAAGCTGGGCGATCTGGGCCCGGCGGAAAAGACCACGCCGGCAGGGCGTTTTCTCGCCAAGTTCGGCTATGCCTTTGGCAAGCAGCAGGTGTTGTGGGTGGATTACACCAACAGCGTCGCCATTCACCCGATCCCGGCCGACGCGGCGAAGAAGGAGAAGCGGCGCGAGCGCATGCTGTCCGAGACGCCGGATGACAACCGCATCACCTTTGGCTGCATCAACGTGCCGCGTGCCTTTTACGGCAGCAAGCTGCGCCCGTTGTTCCAGAAGGGTGGCGGCTATGTCTATGTGCTGCCCGACAGCAAGCCGCTGGAAGAGGTATTCCCGCGGCTGCGCGTCCATGCGCTGACCCACGGCGTTACCGGGGACGCCGCCACGCCATAACGCTGGCGGCGCGGCGCCCGGCACGTCTTCTTGATCAGCCGCTGATGCCGCTCAGCAGCCCGACTCCCACCACGGCGGCGATCGTTCCGGCAGAACGCATCGCATGGCCGCCTCGCGCGACGACCGTGTTGGTCAGCGCAGCGCCCGCACCAAGGCCGATCGCAAGCAGCGTCGCCGTCCCGAGCAGGAAGCCGCCGGCATAGGGCAGCGCGCCGGCACCGGCCGGCATCTCCGCGCCATGCGCGAACCCGTGGAAGATGGCGAACAGCCCGACGACCCCCGCGGCGACCGCGACCGGCGCCTTGATGTTGAACGCCACGGCAATGCCGAGCAGGATGACGGACAGGGCGATCGCGACCTCCACCAGGGTAGTCGCCGGAGCGGCAAAACCGAGGATGCCGCCCGCCGCCATCGCCGCCAGGAAGGCGAGCGGCAGCATCCACAGCGCCCGGCCGCCGAGCCGATAGGCGAACAGGCCCACGAGGATCATTGCCAGCGCGTGGTCGAGCCCGGTGAACGGATGCATGAGGCCCTGGACGCCGCCCCCGCCGGCCGCCTCATGCCCTGGATGGGCGAAAGCCGCGCCGGGCAGCACGAGCAGGCCGGAGCCGACAAGACGGATCGCATTGTTCAGCGCCCGGGAGGAATTACGAGTCATCCTATCGCTCCATCGATATGCAGATTCCGCGCAAAGATATGACGCACCGCCTCGGCGAACGGGATCAGGGAAAACCGATGCTGTGGGGGAGCGCGCGCGCCGCTAATCTGCCCCGCACGCCGCCGGGCCGCAGCCAGCCGTCACGCTGATGCGTAGCCGGACGCGCTGCGCGGCGCGCCGTCGTGGACGGGGGAGTGCGTCAACGACACGGGACAGGGAGCCGATGCTGATGGTCATCGCAGTTTCCACGGCAGACGCCTTATGGTGCTGAGCGATATCGCGCTGGTCGCGCTGGGCGGTGGCACCGGTTCGTTGCTGCGCTGGCTGGTCGGCAAATTGCTCACGAGCCCGGCCAGGGGCGGCATTCCGTGGTCGACCGTAGCGGTCAACCTGATCGGAGCGTTCGTGATCGGCTATCTGTCGGTGCTGTTCTCGATCGAATGGCACGACCGGTACGGCAGCTTCCTGAAGGCTGCGATCCTGACCGGCGTGCTGGGTGGGTTCACGACGTTCAGCACGATGGAGCTCGATACCGCGAAGATGGCCGGGGCCACCGGGGCTGGTGCGGGTGCCGGCACGGCAACCGGCTATATCCTGGGCCAGACGGTGCTGGGGATTGCGGTCGCCGGACTTGGCGCGGGGCTGGCACATGCGGCGGGCTGAGGCGGGAGCGACTCGCTCGGGCGCGCGCCGGACGGAAGGACGCTGACATGGCGCAGGCGATCATATTGGTCTTCGTCGGCGGCGCGGCCGGGGCGGTGATGCGCGAATTGCTGATGCTGGGCGTGCCGACGGCGCGGGACGGCTTCGTCTGGTCGATCTTCGTCGCCAACGTGGTCGCCTCGTTAATCCTCGGGCTGATAACCGGCCTGCACGCGCGCCAGGCGCTGAGCGCGAAGGCGAACCTGCTGCTAGGCACCGGGCTGTGCGGCGGCATGTCGACCTTTTCCAGCCTGGTCTATGCCACCTACGTCCTGCTCGCCGGATCGGCGCTGAGTGCAGGGGTGGGCCTTGCCTATGTCGGGGCCAATCTGGTGGTCGGATTCGTGCTGGTGCTCGCTGGCGTGAGGGTGGGCGACGTGATTGGCGCGCGGAAGGCGTAGCGCTGAATCGCAGCCGGTTTTCTGCCGCCGCTCACGGACTTGTGACAGGGGGTACGTAGTAAACACAGACGGCGTTGGCGGGGGCATAAAGTATTGGAGCAGGGAACATCAGCTGTTCCGAAGGTTGCTCCATTCGTCGCCAAACAAAGCGACGAAGAGGCGCGCCCAGGCTCTTGAGGTTGGACATGCATCTGACGCCACGAGAAAACGACAAGCTGCTCATCTACATGATGTCGATGGTAGCGCAGCGCCGCAAGGACGCCGGGCTCAAGCTCAATCATCCCGAGGCGGTCTCGCTGATCGCCGCAGCTGCGCTCGACAATGCACGCGCGGGCAAGACGGTGGAGGAGGTGATGGAGCTTGCCCGCAAGACCATCACCACCAGCGACGTGATGGAGGGGGTCGTCGACATGATCCCCTATGTCCAGGTCGAGGCGGTGTTCACCGATGGCAGCCGGCTCGTGACCGTCCACAATCCGATCCAATAGGCCCCCTCCACCACGAAGGACATGCGCGATGGCGGCGAAGACAGACCCCAAGACGCAGACCGCGCCCGTCGGCGGGCTTATCCTCGCCGCGGGCGAAATCGAGATCAACGCCGGCTGCCCGACCACCACGATCAAGGTGCGCAACACCGGTGACCGGCCGATCCAGGTGGGATCGCATTTCCACTTCTTCGAGGTGAACGCGGCGCTGGATTTTCCGCGCGAGCAGGCGTTCGGGCAGCGGATGAACATCCCGGCGACCACCGCCGTCCGGTTCGAACCGGGCGACGAGAAGGAAGTGGTGCTGATCCCGTTGCAGGGCCGTCAGCGCGCGGTGGGGTTCAACGGCCTCGTCAACGGCTGGGTCGGGAACGAGAGCTACGATGCCTTCCGCCCGCGGCTTGCCGACGCGAAGGAGCGGGTCGCGCGCTACGGGTTCAAGGACAAGGCGTGAGCATCGCCGATCCTTTCGCCCCCTCCAGAACAGGCAGCTGAACCATGGCGAACATCTCCCGGCGGCAATATGCCGACCTGTATGGCCCCACCACCGGCGACAAGATCCGGCTGGGCGATACGAACCTGTATATCGAGATCGAGCAGGACCTGCGGGTTTATGGCGAAGAGGTCATCTATGGCGGCGGCAAGACGCTGCGCGACGGCATGGGGTTCGACAATGAACTGACCAGCGCTGGCGGTGCGCCCGACCTTGTCATCACGAACGTCACCATCGTCGATGCGATCCAGGGGATCATCAAGGCCGATGTCGGGATCAAGAACGGCCTGATCTGCGGCATCGGCAAGGCCGGCAATCCGTCGATCATGCCGAATGTGACGCCCTCGCTGGCACTGGGGCCGGGGACGGACGCGATCTCGGGCGAGCATCTGATCCTGACCGCGGGCGGCATCGACGCGCACGTCCACTTCATCTCGCCGCAGCAGGCGCAGGCGGCGCTCAGCAACGGCATTACCACGTTGTTCGGCGGCGGCATCGGCCCGACCGATGGTACCAACGGCACGACGATCACGCCGGGCACCTGGAACATCGAGGCGATGCTGCGATCGTTCGATGGCTGGCCGGTCAATGCCGGCGTGCTGGGCAAGGGCAATTGTTCGACCGCAGGACCGATCGAGGAGCAACTGATCGCGGGCGCGATGGGGCTGAAGATCCACGAGGATTGGGGATCCACCCCCGCGGCGATCCGCTCCGCACTGGGGGTTGCCGACCGGTTCGACGTGCAGGTCTGCATCCACACCGACACGCTCAACGAGGCGGGCTTCGTTGAGAATACGATCGCCGCTTTCGAAGGGCGCACGATCCACACCTATCACACCGAGGGTGCCGGCGGCGGGCACGCGCCCGACATCATCCGCGTGGCGGGACAGCCCAATGTGCTGCCGAGTTCGACCAACCCGACGCTGCCTTATGGCGTCAATTCGCAGGCCGAACTCTTCGACATGACGATGATCTGCCACAATCTGAGCCCCAAGATCCCGACCGACGTGTCCTTCGCCGAAAGCCGCGTGCGGCCGGAGACGATCGCGGCGGAGAACGTGCTGCATGATCTGGGCGCGATCTCGATCATCTCCAGCGACAGCCAGGCGATGGGGCGGGTCGGAGAATCCTGGCTGCGCGCCGTCCAGATGGCGCATCTGATGAAAGCGCGGCGCGGGGCCTATGCGGGCGACACGTCGAACAACGACAATCAACGCGTGCTCCGTTTCGTTGCCAAGGTGACGATCAACCCCGCGATCGCGCAGGGGGTGAGCCAGGTCATCGGATCGGTCGAGGTCGGCAAGATGGCGGATCTGGTGCTGTGGTCGCCCGCCTTCTTCGGCGCCAAGCCCAAGATGGTGATCAAGGGCGGGTTCATTTCCTGGGCGTTGATGGGCGATCCGAACGCATCGCTGCCGACGCCCCAGCCGGTGACCTATCGCCCAATGTTCGGCCAGATGGGGTCGGCGCTGGCGCAGACGCGCGTCACCTTCACCTCGCGCGCGGCGTTCGAGGACGGGATCGTCGACCGGTACGACCTGCAGTCACAGGTGATGCCGGTGTACGCGACCCGCACGATCGGCAAGTCGAGCATGGTACGCAACAATGCGCTTCCCGTGATCGAGGTGAACCCGGAGACGTTCGCCGTGACGGTGGATGGCACGCACGCGACGATCGAGCCGGCGCAATCGCTGCCTTTGACGCAACTGCACTTCTTCAGCTGACCGCGAGAACAGAGATCGACGCCAATCGGAGAGAATGATGATCCTGGTGGAAAAGACGCTCGGCAATGTCAGGGATCAGGGGTGGGAGGGTGCGAGTGTCGAGGATCTCGTTCTCGAACAATGGGAAGCGCCGAAGAGCCGGCTGCGCAAGAATACGCCGAGCGGGATCGAGCTCGCCATCTCGCTGCCGCGGTCCGAGCATCTGCACGACGGCGACGTCCTCTACCATGATCCTGACAATCGCCGGATCGTGGTTGCCCGCATCCCGCTGAAGGAAGTGATGGTCATCGACCTGGACCTGCCGGCGCTGATGCCGCAGGCGGAGATGCTGCGGCTGGTGTTCGAGCTGGGCCACGCGCTCGGCAACCAGCATTGGCCCGCCGTCATCAAGGGGCAGACGATCTACGTGCCGCTGTCGGTCGACCGGAAGGTCATGCTGTCGGTGATGAAGACCCATGCGTTCCAGCATGCGTCGATCCGCTTCGAGCCGGGCGAGACGGTGGCGCAGCGCCTGGAGCCGAGCGAGATCCGGCTGCTGTTCGGCGGCGCGGACGCCACCCCGCACCATCATCATGGCAACGGCCAGGTGCAGGGGCAGGGGCAGGGGCAGGGCAGGGCCCTATGAAGCTCGCGGCGCAGGCGATCGGCCCCGATGTGGGTCGCCTCGCGCGCTTGTTGCAATTTGCCGATTCCACCCTGCCGGTCGGTGCCTTCTCCTTTTCCCAGGGGCTGGAATCCGCGGTCCAGCTGCACATCGTCACCGACGCCGACAGCCTGCGGGATTACCTGACGCTCATCCTCCGGCAGGCGGCCCATATGGATGGCGTCGCGCTGCTCCATGCCTGCCGCGCGGCGGCGCGCGGCGACTACGCGGCGCTGCTGGCCGCCGACAGCGCGCTGTGGATCCGCCGTGTCGGCGAGGAGCAGCAGATGATGCTGGCGCGCATGGGCAAGAAGTTCGCCGAGCTCGCGTCCGCCATCGCGCCGTCGCCGCTGCTGACGCGCTGGCTGGACGATATACGCAGCAATGCGACGCCCGGATGCCTGCCGGTCGCGCAGGGGATCGTGCTTACGGGCCTTGGCGCGCATGAGGCGGAGGCGTTCGCCGTCCACCAATATGGGCTGGCGTCGATGATCCTGAACGCCGCGCTTCGGCTGATGCGGATCGATCATGTCGCGACGCAGCGGCTGTTGTTCGAGGCGCAAGCCGCCACCCACGACCAGTACCGCGGCGCGCGGGCGCTGGAGCTTGAGGAAATGTCGAGCTTCGCCCCCGTGTTCGAAGTCGTCGTTGCCCATCACACCAGGACGCACCTGCGCCTGTTCATGAACTGACCTGTCTAATCAGGAGCATTCGATGAAGAAGATCACGCGCATTGGCATCGGGGGACCGGTCGGTTCCGGCAAGACCGCGGTGATCGAGACGATCACCCCGCGGCTCATCGCGCGCGGTGTCCGGCCGCTGATCATCACCAATGACGTGGTGACCACGGAGGACGCCAAGCAGGTCCGGCGCACGCTGAACGGCATCCTGGTCGAGGAAAAGATCGTCGGCGTCGAAACCGGCGCCTGCCCGCACACCGCCGTGCGCGAGGATCCGTCGATGAACATCGCCGCGGTCGAGGAACTGGAAGGGCGCTATCCCGACAGCGACGTCGTGCTGATCGAATCCGGCGGCGACAATCTGACGCTGACGTTCAGCCCCGCGCTCGCTGATTTCTACATCTACGTCATTGATGTCGCGGCGGGCGACAAGATCCCGCGCAAGAACGGCGCCGGCGTCTGCCAGTCCGACATCCTGGTGATCAACAAGATCGACCTGGCGCCCTACGTCGACGCCAGCCTTGAGGTGATGGACCGCGATTCACGCCTGATGCGCGGCACCAAGCCGTTCGTGTTCACCAACTGCAAGACCGGTGAGGGCGTCGAGACGCTGATGGACATGATCATGGACATGGCGCTGTTCGACGTGAGCCCGCCGGCGACGACCCCAACGACGGCGCCGGCGATGGCGGGGGCGCAAGGGTAGGCGATGGCGCTCCACGAGCAACTGGCGCGGATCGACCGCTACCGGGAACTCGCCGGGTTCCAGACCGAGCCAGCGCAGATGCGCGCGGCCGGGCCGGGCAAGATTGGCGAATTGCGGCTGGGCTTCTCGCTACGCGACGGCCGTTCCGTGCTGCACGACTTGTACCGGGTGGCGCCGCTGCTCGTGCAGCAGGCGCTCTATTGGGACGAGGCGATGCCGGAGTTGCCGATCGTCTCGGTAATCTCGGTCGGCGGCGGCATCCTGCAGGGCGATCGCTACCATATCGCGATCGACGTGGCGGAGGGGGCATCAGCGCATGTCACCTCGCAGGGCGCAAACCGTATCCATCAGATGGATGCCAATTACGCCTCGCAGCATCAGGAGATACGCGCGGCGGCGGGATCCTATCTGGAGTTTCTGCCCAACTTCACCATTCCCTATCGTACCTCGCGCTTCGTCAGCGAGACCGAGATCACCGCCGATGAGACCGCGACCGTGCTTTATGCCGAGATGGCGATGACCGGGCGCAAGCATCACCATGCGCTGGAGCGGTTCGGCTTTGACCTTCTGTCGATGCGGGTGCGCGCACGGCGGCCCGATGGGCGATTGCTGTTCGCCGAGAAGCTGCTGATCGAACAGGGCAATGACACGCTCGACCTGCCGGCGGTGGCGCGGGGCTATGACGCCTTTGCCAATGTGCTGTGCCTGACGCCGCCCGAGACGGCGGCGCGGATCGACGAACGGATGACGATCAACGCCGCGCCGGGCCATCCGCGCGCCATGTCGGGCGTGTCGCGACTGCCCAATGGTGCAGGGCTGATGTTCCGGGCGGTCGGCGTCGAAAGCTATGACGTGCGAGCGGAGGTGAAGCGCTTCTGGACCGTGGTGCGCGAAGAGGCGCGGGGGCGAACGCTGCCCGACGATTTCCTGTGGCAATGACATTCTGAGGGAATGATCATGCGTGGCGAGAACGGCAATTTCATCACGGTCTGCCTGAAGGGGGCCTCACAGGTCTTCTTCATGGAGAATGTGATCACGGGCGCGCTGTTCCTGGTCGCGATCTTCTATGCCTCGTTCGTCAGCCAGTCGTGGGCGACGTCGATCGGCGCGATCGTCGGCGTGATCGTGGCCACCGCGGTTGCCTATATGCTCGATTTCGCTGCCAGTTCGCGCGCATCGGGCCTGTTCGGGTTCAACGGCATCCTGATCGGCGTCGCGCTGCCGACCTTCGTCGCGCCATCGCCCGAGCTGTGGCTATACATCATCGTCGGTGCGGCGCTCACCACGATCGTCACCGCTGCCTTTGCCGCGACGCTGACCAAGAGCTGGGGCGTGCCGGGATCAACCGGCCCGTTCGTGCTGATCGCCTGGTTGATGCTCGCGGGCGCTTACTCCTTCGGATCGCTGCGCGTGCTGAGCGAGACGCAGAAGCTGGCGAGCGATTACCAGCTGGGTGCGGCGTCGCTGCCGGGGTTGGTGGAGGCGGTCGAGATTTTCTTCCGCAACATCGGGCAGGTCTATTTGCTGGGCAGCTGGATCTCCGGGGCGATCATCCTGCTTGGCATCTTCATCGCGTCGCGTGCGGCCGGGGTGGCGGCGGTGGGCGGATCGCTGCTGGCGATGGGGACGGCGTTCGTAATGCGCGCCGATCCGAGCCTGGTGTCGCAGGGGCTGTACGGGTTCAGCCCAGTGCTGGCCGCGATGGCGCTGAGCGTCGTGTTCGTTCAGCCGTCGCCGGTCGTGATCGGCTATGCCGCGCTGGGCGTGATCGTGACGGTGTTCCTGCAGGCCGCGTTCGACCTGATCCTCGCGCCAATCGGGCTGCCATCCTTCACCGCGGCCTATGTGCTGACGATGTATCTGTTCATCGCGCCGCGCAAATTCGCACCGCCGCATCCGCACAAGCCGGTCGTCGATCATGCGCTGAACCCGGCCGCTCACGCGCCTGCCGATCCCACTCCCGAGACGAGAGCCACTGCCGCAACCAATCCATCCTGAGAGCCAAATCCTGAAAGGAAGCGCTGATGAGAGGAATTGAACCGGGCGATACCGCCTTTCTGCTCGCCTGTACGGCGCTCGTCCTCATGATGACGCCGGCGCTGGCGCTGTTCTACGGGGGGCTGGTTCGGGAACGGAACGTTCTGTCGGTGATGATCCAGAACTTCGTCTGTATCGGCGTGGTCGGCATCATCTGGGTGTTCGGCGGCTTCAGCCTGGCGTTTGGCCCATCGATCGGCGGTTTTATCGGTGACGTCCGTACTTATTTCGGGATGCATGGCATCGGTGTTGCGGCCGATCCCACCTATGCCGCCAACGTGCCGTTCATCCTGGTGTTCGGTTATCAGATGATGTTCGCGATCATCACGCCGGCGCTGATGACCGGCGCCTTCGTCGGGCGCATGCGGTTCGGCCCGTTCCTCTGGTTCGTCGCGCTGTGGACGATCTTCGTCTATCTGCCGGTGGCCCACTGGATCTGGGGTGGCGGGTTCCTCTCGCAGCTGGGCGTCGTCGATTTTGCTGGTGGGATCGTGATCCATGCCTCAGCCGGCGCATCGGCGCTGGTGACCGCGATCTATCTTGGGCGGCGGCCAACGGGAGATAGCGGGCCGATTCCGGCGAGCCTGCCGTTGGTTGCTCTTGGTGCCGGCCTGTTATGGTTCGGATGGTTCGGCTTCAACGCAGGCGGCGCTTACGCTGCCGATGGCCTTGCGGCTTATGCCTTCACCAACACCATGCTCGCCGGATCGATGGCGATGCTGGTGTGGATGTTCTGGGAATGGCGCGATGCGGGGCATCCGACATTCTCGGGTGTGCTGGTCGGATCAGTGACGGGTCTGGCCACGATCACCCCCGCATCGGGATATGTGGAGCCGATGTCGGCGCTGCTGATCGGCGCGATCGGCGCGACCTGTTGTTATTTCGCCAAGTACATCCAGTCGTGGCTGAAGGCGGAGGATACGCTGGAGGTGTTCCGCGCGCATGGCATCGGCGGCATCACCGGATCGCTGTTGATCGGCGTGCTGGCAAGCCCGGCGATCAACGCCGTGGCGGCAGGGGGCCGGCAGTTGTCGGTCCAGGCGATCGCGGTGGCGATCGTCGTCATCTACGCCGTCATCATCACCACCATCATCCTGTTCCTGCTCGACAAGCTGAGCAAGCTGCGCGTGCCGGTGGAGGTGCAGCGCGAGGGGCTGGACGAGCCATTCTACGGGGAGAGCGCCTTCGCCTTGTGGGGCATGAAATCCGGCAAGCCTGAATGATCGCGGTTCGTCATCTGGCGGCCGGGCGCCGGTTGCACGCGCCGCCCTATGATCCGCCTGCCCCCTGAGGTGCAATCGGTGATGCCATGGACCTGACGCTCGTCATCTTCTTCCTCGTGTATCTGGTGATGGGGCTGGGTGCGCTGCCGTTCTTCCGGGTGGGGCGCACCGGCGCGGCGCTGATCGGCGGCATGGCGATGATGACGGTCGGCAGCATCACGCCTCGGCAGGCGTGGAGCGCGATCGATTATTCGACGATGGGCATGTTGTTCGGGCTGATGGTGGTGTCCTCGGCCTTTGTCGTGTCGGGTTTCTACGGTTGGCTCGCGCGCAAGGCCGCGGGCTCGAAGATGTCGGAACGTGGCCTGCTCGCGCTGCTGATCGTGGTCGGCGGCGTGATGGCGGCATTCCTGACCAACGATGTCGTCGCGGTATCGATGTGCCCGCTGCTGCTGTCGATCACCATGGCGCGCGGGTTGAACCCGGTGCCGTTCCTCCTCGGCTTCTGCTTTGCCGTCAACACGGGCGCGGCGGGCACGATCATCGGCAGCCCGCAGAACATCATCGCCGCGCAGAAGCTGCATTTGTCCTTCGCCGGCCTGTCCGAGATCACCGTCGGGCCCGCCCTGCTGTCGCTGCCGGTGATCTGGGGCGTCATTTCGATGCTCTACCGCAATCGCTGGGCCCTGCCGGCGGCAAATCAGGAGGCGGGCGCAGGTCGGGGCGCCGGGGCGGAAGCAGCGTCGGCCAAGACGGTGGAGACGTCCGAGCCGCCGCCCTTCTCGCTTGGCGAGACGCTGAAGGCGGCGGTCACGGCGGTCGCGGTGATCCTGGCCTTCATTTTCAGTGACTGGCCGCGCGAGACCATCGCGCTGACCGCGGCGGGCTTCCTGCTGCTCAGCCGCAAGGTGTCCTCCCGGTCGCTGCTGCATGAGGTGGACGGCGATCTCCTGCTACTGGTGATGGGACTGTTCGTGGTCAACGCCGGGCTTTCCGCCACCGGACTGCCGCAGAAACTGGTGACCGACCTTGCGTCGCAGGGCATCAACCTTGCCGACCCGCCGGTCCTCTTCCTGATCAGCAGCGTCATCAGCGACCTGGTCGGCAACAATCCCGCGGTGATGATGCTGGTGCCGTATCTTCATGCCGATGCCGATCCCAATGCTCTGGGCGCGGCGCTGTCGCTGGGGACGCATTTCTCCAGCAACCTGGTCGTGTTCGGCAGCCTTGCGGGGATCATCATCGTCGAGCAGGCGAAGGATCGCGGGGTGCGGATATCGGGCGGCGAGTTTTCCAAGGCGGGCTGCCTGGTGACGCTGGCGACGATGGTGATCGCCGGCCTCTGGCTGTGGATCTGAGCGCGGGGCACCGTGCAGGGGGCACCGAGAAGGGGGCGGCGCTCAGGGAGCGGCGTGGCGCTCGGTCTCGATCTTATCGAGGGTTCGCGTCAGGATGGCGAGCGACGATGCGGTCATGTCATCCGGTCCCGACATGTTGGCCGCCGCACCGGTGGGTGCTGACGTCCCGCGCGCTTCGGCACTCGCAGGGGCACCGGCCGCCGCCTTCAGGCGCTCCCCCAGCGCGCGCATTGCCTGGATCTCGTCCGGGGTTGGTGGATGATGACGGATGCTGCGTTCCAGCCGACGCGCGGTGTAGGTCATGAGTTGCGCCTGCCTCAGCACGTCGCGGCCGGAGGTGAGCATCGTGCCGAACGACCATGCGGTGCGTAGCGGCGCGAAGGCGGTCAGTACGCCCTCCAGCGCATGATCGACCGCGGTTGCCTTCAGCGCCAGCGGGTGACCCTCGCTCCCTTCCGGCGTCTCGGCAGCGGAGAGCAGCAGGTCGCCAAGCGCGGAGAGAAGCGCGTTCATCGCCGTGGTTGCCTGCTGCTGGATGCTGATCGGCAGCAGCAGCAGCGCGGCGAGCATCCCTGACGCCACGCCGACCGCGGTTTCCTCCAGCCGCAGGACCAGCAGTTCCGGGGTGAAGATGCCGATCAGGCCGTAGATTAGTGACAGCGCGATGGTGAGGAACAGGCTCATCGCGACATAGGAGACGCGCGCGATGAAGAAGGTGGCGAAGATCGAGATCGCCAGCGCGGCGCTGAGCCAGAACAGGTGATTGTGGGTCAGCGTCGCGAGCGCGATGCCGATGACGATGCCGATTGCGGTACCCCAGGCGCGGTCCAGCCCCTTGATCGCCACCGCCGCGCCCGATTTTGTGTTGTTGAAGATCATGAACGCGGCGATCACGGCCCAGAACCAGCGCTGGCTGGAAACCGCCTCCCCCACCACCGCGGCGAGCGCGCAGGCGAGCGTCACTTGCAGCGATTGCCGCAGCGTCTGGTCGCGCAGCCATTCCCCGCGTCGCGGCAGGATGCCGGTGGGGGCGGGCGGCGCCTTGGCGCCACCGGCCGCGGTAAATGTCGGCGGCAGCGTGGCGACGGCAGCGTTCAGCGCGCCCTCCGCATCCTGCACGTCCTGCAGCGCCTTTGCGATGCTGCCCTCGTGGTAGTCCGCGGCCTCTCGTTCTCGTCGAGTGATCCGCGCGACCAGCGTTTCGGCCGCGAAATGCAGGTCGAGCAGCCGCAGGGTGATCGCGGTCACGGCGGAATGCTGGTCGGGGACCTCCAGCGGGAGCGACGCCTGGCACGCCCTGATGTCCGCACCGAGCGTGCGCGTGACGAGGTGAAGGTCCGCCATCTGCCTCTTTCCGGCGCGTGGGCTCGCCGCCTTGGGCGGCATGGCGCTGCCGGCGACCCGGCGCAGCTGCTTCGATACGGACAGGGCCGCTGCGACAAGGTGCCTGAACTCGCGCGCCGGATCATCCGGCATGATGAAATGGCGCAGGACATGAACCACCGCGGCGGAGATCACCAAGGCCGCTGCCGCCGACCACAGGTCCCGCTCATCCTCTTGCAGGAAGGCCGCGACCGTCGCGCACATGAAGGCGAACACGCCGACCGCGCGCCAGCGCGTGCCGAAGCGTGCAGCATAGCTGGCGGCAAAGACGATGATCACCAGCAGGATGTTGATGATCCGCAGCGAATCGTGCGCCGCCGCGATCGCTGCGATGGCCACGAACGAGGCGATGACGGCATAGATGCGGGTCTTCGCACGCGCAGATTCGGTCCGGTCGTTGACCTGCAGCGTCCCCTGCATGGTCGCGATCAACGCCAGCACATAGGCGGGGCGGGGCAGGGGATAGGCCTTGCCGATCAGCGTCATGACGCCGGCAACGACGATCATCGACACGACGACGCACCCCGACATGCGCAGGGCAAGGAGCGAGGGATCGACTTCCAGGATCCGCAGTCGGAGCCGTTGAATGCGTGTCATCACGGGCGACTTCATGTTGGGCGCGGCGGCGCCGATCGGGCCAGGTGGACGGCAACAAGAGGGTGCTGCGGGCGAGTGTAACCCGCAGGACATGGAACGAGCGTTACGTGTTTGTCCCACGATGCGCCGCGGCGTCCCGGCCGGGGCGGGCCAGCGCGAGACACACCCGGTGCCGTGACCGTCGGCGCCTAGAATTTCTTCCTGACACCCAGCCGGATCGAGCGGCCGAGCGGATCGATATAGGCGGGTTGGAAGCGGTTGGGGGTGGCGCCGGTTCGGTCGGTGACGTTGATCCGGTCGTTGAGCAGGTTCTCGATCGTGAACATCAGCGACACGTTCCTGGCCCAGGGCTCGCTGACGACCTTGCTTGCGTCGAGCGAGCCATAGGCGACAAGCCACGTCCGGCGCGAGAAGAACAGGTCCGCGGAGGCAAGCTCGCTGCGGATGCGCGTCGCGCCCCTGAGGCGGCCGTAGAGGCCAAGGCTCAGCGGCCCGGCCGTTCCGCGCAGGTCGATCTCGGTCTCCCATCTGGGGCGCCCACCGGTGCCGTCCCGGGTCGCGCCGTCGAGCAGATCGAGCGGGGCGGCGCCCGGCCGCAGGACCAGGCGATTCTCCAGCCGCAGCGTCGTCGTCACGAAGGCGCTGATGGTCGGCCGCGGCTTGGGCGGCGGCGGTGGCGGCGACCCGGCAGGAGCATCGTCGGTCGCAGGCGGCGGTGGCGGGGCCTTGCCGATCGGGGTCGACAGGTTGAACGCGAGCCGCAGCTGACGGTCCCGCTCACTGGCGAGGTTCACCGGGCGCAGGTCGACGCTGACCAGGCGGCCGGCGGGATCGCGGATGAACGCGTCCGGGAAGGCGGCCTGGAACGCCGGCGTCGCGCTGCCGAGGCTGGCGGTCTGGTTGGAGAAGCTTGTGTCGATATAATCGAGGCTGAGCCGCAGTTCCTTGTTCCTGATCGGTGACAGCGCGATCCCGAACTGTGACCTGCGCCGCCGTTCTGGCAACAGCTCGGCGCGCCCACCGGTCAGCGTGGTCACGAACGTGCTGCTGCCATTGGTGAAATCGAAGAAGGGGGTGTTCGGGCTGGTCACCAGCGGGTTGGTCAACAGCGCGATCGCCGGGGGTGTCAGCGCATCGCTGATCGTCGCGCTAAGCTGGACCCGCCGCTCCGGCGACCATGTCGCGCCGTAGCTGTAATTTACCAGCTGTCCGAAACGCGAGACGTCCGTGATGCCGATCATGCCGCTGAGCGCAAACCGCCCGAGGAATGGCAGCACGTCACGGTCGGGCGACGCGATCGGCAGGGCGGCGCTCAGGCTGCCGGTCTTGACGGTTCTGGCGAAACCGACGCGTTGGCCCGGGGTGACGAAATGGTCGCCGCTGCTGCTGGAGCGGGCGAGGTCCGCCGACACCGTTAGTTGAGCATCCCCGGCGGGCAGGCGCAGCAATGGGCCGTTCGCCACGGCCTTGGTGACCAACGTGTCGGTTACGGTGTCGCGGCGATCGACCAGCAAGTGATTGCTGCCGTCCACGGGGATCGGAGCGAGCGGATCTGCGCCGGCCGCCACGGCAGCAATGAATGGATCAAGGACAATTCCCTGGTCGGAGCGCGCCTTGCTGCGGAAGCGATCATAGCTGCCGGTGACGTTCCAGCTCCACCGGCTGATCCCGCCCTGCACCGTGCCGCCAGCATGCAGGTTGAGGTTCCTGTTGCGCTGTCGCAGCGGGATGCCGGGCAGGTAGCGATAGAGCAACACATCCTGCGTGAAGGGCAGGAAGCCGCTGTCACCCGGCACCGGCACGATTGCGGGCGCGAGGCCGTTGAGCCCGCGATGTATCTGCGCCTCCATCGACAGGTTAAGCGACCCGTCGATCGCCTTGCCGATGGGGGACGCGAGGGTGGCGCTGGCGTTGACCATGTCCTGACGCTGCGCGAGCGTTCGAAATGTGCCGATATCGGTGCCGGGCAACGTATGTTCGCCGGGAAGGTAGCCGCTCAACCGCTGTCGGGCGTCGGCATCGAATGGGACCGGTGCCCGCATCACCGGCGTTCGCGCGCGGGCGTCGAGCGCGGGATCGACGCTTCCCCCGTCCACGCCGGTGACGATGCCGCCGGTCGCGAACGGCGCATCGGGATCGGGGGCGATGTCCCGCTCCGACTGAAGCACCGGATTGTGACGGAACATCGCCGCACTGAGCGACAGCCTGCGCGGGCCGTCGATCCGGGTTGCGTTCGCCTCGACATAATTGGTCTCCCCGCCACCGTCCGTCGTAGAGCCGGCAAGCTGCTGGATCAGCAGTCCGCGGAAGTGCTTCTTGGTCACGAAGTTGGAGACGCGCACGGTCGGCGGGAAACCGAACCTTGCCGCCTCGCTTTCCGGAAGCACCTCGGTACGCTCGATCGCCTCCGGCGGCAGCGTGTCCAGCTCGGCAAGGCCGGAGATGCGGCGGCCATTCAACAAATAGACCGGCTCGCTACCATCCACCGACGACGTCAATGGCTTCAGCCGCTCGATCAGTTCCTTCAGGCTGGTCGCGCCGATCGAGCGGATGGCGTCCTGGTCAAGTACCGCAATCGGCGCAACGTCGGCGATCGCAGTTCCGGCGACGCGTCGGCCAAGGATAACGATGTCGCGGTCCGGTTCTGTGCCTTGTTCCGCCGATGCGTCCGCTGGCGTGGCGCTGTGCCCGATCTCCACCTCCTGAGCGGGGGCGACATTCGCAACAAGCAGACAATTGGTGAGGAAAGCGGTTCTAAGATGCCACGTAACCGTGGAGGAGAGCCTGCGGCTGGGACGATCTTGTTTCACTGACCCCCGTCATCATTAATGCGGTTCCGTCTTGGAAGCGCGCCATGATGAGCGGTCGTTGTTGGTGAAAATAAGGCGGGTTTTTCTTATGCTTGTTACGACGTCAGGTGGTTGACTTGGATCATGCTGGCGATAAAACTGGGTCTGCGACGGCGACATCGATGATGGCAGCACCTGCATTACAGCGTGGTGGCGGTGTTCTCTTGCCGAGAAGGCGGACGCGGCCTGATAGCGGCTAGGCACGACCAGCGGCAGGAAGCTCTTGTGCGCCCAGGACTGCTTTAGGCGACGGCGCCAAAGCAACTTATGCTTCAATCACCCGGTCGCCGTGCGCGTTCGCAGAAGTGCCATAAAGAAGGTGGTGCCGCTTACAGGACTCGAACCTGTGACCCCCGCATTACGAATGCGATGCTCTACCAGCTGAGCTAAAGCGGCACGGGCGCTCTGGCGAGCGCGCTGGAAGCGGGCGCCTAGCAGGGGTTTGCGTGGCGCGCAAGTGGCTGTCGCTCACATGGGCACGGCCGAGAATTTACGCGCTTTTTACCATGGTCGTGGCACAAGGCGGGACGGACAACACGTCCAGAGGGATGATGGCATGGATAACCGCGGCTTCGATCGGCCCGGCGCGGACCGGGGCAGTGATCCCACCGATGGGGGTATCGGCGAGGCGACGTTTGCGATCGGCGCCGATGAGCGGCGCATGCACGTGCGCGCGTACAACCATTGGGTGTCGCTGCTGAAGGGCGGTGCCTATCCGCGTATCAGTGACCTTGATCCCGCCGGCAACATGGATTTCGGCGCGCACGGCGTCCTGCTCGATTTCACCGACGGGCTCGACGATCCGGTCATCACCTTCCTGGGCGACGCGCTGCGCGAGGAATGCGGTGTCGATCGTGCGATCTCGCGCATCGGGCAGGTGCCCGCACGCTCGCTGCTGTCGCGGCTGACCGATCATTATCTGAAGATCATCGCCAACCGTGCGCCGATCGGCTTCGAGGCCGAGTTCGTCGGCACCCGCGGCCACAACACGCTGTATCGCGGCATCCTGATGCCGTTCACGTCCAACGGCGAAACGATCGACTTCGTCTATGGCGTGATTAACTGGAAGGAGATCGTCGGCGCCGAGGAGCAGGCGATGCTTGCCGCGGAGCTCGACGCGGCGGTGCGCAGCGCACCGCGCCATGAGGTCGTCGGCGCCGTCTGGGCAGATGGCCCCGGCGCGTCGCGCGGCAGCGAGGCAGAGGCGCCCCCTGCGCGCACCCCGCTGGCGACATTGGCGCTCGACCTGCCCTCGGCAGCCGACCAGATGGTCGTGCTGCTAGCGAAGGCGCGCGGCGATGGCATGTTCGATGTGATCGGCAGCGTCAGTGAGGACCAGGACCTGATCCGGCGGGTATCGACGACGATCGGCTGAACTTTGCTTCCGAAGCCGTTGATAAGACCCCGCGCCACCTAACTGGGGTTGAGCCCCGCGACAGGGCGGCGCATAGGCCGCGGCCATGTCGAAAGCTTCGATGAAGGCGCTGACGCAAGCGCTAGCCGAGCGGCTCACAAAGGGCGCTCTCCCGGGGGAACTGGACGGCTTCGGTCCGGACGAGCGGATGGAGGCGGCCGCCTTCCTTGCCGCGACCGCGCAGACCCGCGCGGCGGGGACTGCGGCGGTAACGCTGGAGCAGCTGCCGGGCGACGGCCCCCAGCGCCGGATGCGGCTGGCGATCGTCAATGACGACATGCCCTTCCTGGTCGATTCGATTGCCGGCATGATCGGGGCGCACGGCCTTGCCATCGACCGGATCCTTCATCCCGTGGTGCCGGTGCGCCGCGATGCCGACGGCGCGCTGGAGAGCGTGGACGAAGCGGGCAACCGCGAATCGATGATCTATATCGAAACCGAGCGCGCCGATGCGCGTGAACGACGTGAACTGGTTGACGATCTGACGGCCGCTCTGGCCGATGTGCGCGTGGCGGTGGCCGATTGGCGCCGGATGCAGGCGACGCTCGCGGCCGATGCCGCCAGCATCGAGGATGTTGGCGGCGATGCGGAAGGCGCCGCGCTGATTCGCTGGTTCCTCGATCGGCATTTCACCCTGCTGGGTCACGAGCGTTGGCTCGCCGACGGCAGCAGCGATGGCGAGCCGCTGGGCATCAGCCGTCATGAGCATGAGCCGCCGCTGCTCGCCGAACGGTCGCGCCGGCTGGCGATGGATTACTTCAACAGCGGCAAGTCCGCGCCATTGCTGCTCAAGTCCAGCCTGCTGTCGCCGGTGCACCGGCGCGTACCGCTTGACCTGGTCGTCGTGCCGATCTGTCGCGGCGCGACGGTCGCCGGGCTGTCGATCCACGCGGGCCTGTGGACTTCGGCCGCGCTCAACGCCCCGCCGCGCAGCGTGCCGGTGCTGCGCCAGCGGCTGGCTGACCTGGAGGCAAAGCTCGGGTTCGATCCGCTCGGCCATACCGGCAAGGCGCTGACCCACGCGCTGGCCACCCTGCCGCACGATCTGGTCACCGCCGTGTCCGCGGAATCGGTCGAGGAACTGGCGCTCGCGGCAATGGGCCTTGCCGATCGCCCGCGGCCCAAGCTGGTGCTGGTCCGCTCCGCACTGGGCCGGCACCTGTTCGCCTTCGCCTGGGTGCCGCGTGACGACCTGTCGACCGCGCGGCGCGTGGCGATCGGCGATATGCTGGCGGAAGCGGCCAACGGGTCGATCCTCAACTGGTCGATCGCGCTGGAGGACGGCCGTGTCGCGCTAATCCGCTACACCATCGACCTACGCCAGTCCGGCGTCGTTCCCGATGTCGCGCCGCTCGACGCGCGGCTCGAAAAGATGGTGCGCGGCTGGGAGCGCGACGTGGAGGCGGCGCTGGCCGAGCGTATCACGCCTTCGCGCGCGGCCCGGCTGGCGATCCGCTGGGCCGGGGCTTTCCCGCCCAACTATCGCAACCTGTCGACCGCGGAGGAAGCGGCGGAGGACGTGCTGCGCGTCTCCGACCTGGCGGACGAGAATGATCGGGCGGTGCACATCTACCCGACGGTGGCGGGCGATGATCACCGGCTGAAGATCTACAAGTCGCATGGCGCGCTGGCGCTGTCCGAAGCGGTGCCGGTGCTGGAGAATTTCGGCTACCGCGTGATCGGCGAACTGCCGACGCGGCTGCGCGATGACAGCGACAGCTTCGTCCACGATTTCATGGTTCAGCCGCAGGGCGATGTCGCCAACATCGACCGCGTCGTCCTGGAAGAGGCGATCACCGCGGTGCTGAAGGGCGTGGCGGAGAATGATGCCTTCAACCGCTTGATGCTGGTGGCTGGCCTTACCCCGTCCGCGGTGCTGCTGTACCGCGCCTGGTTCCGCTATCTGCGTCAGGCGGGGATGACCTACGGCCTGTCGACGGTGGCCGATGCGCTCGGCCGTGCACCGGTGCTGGCCAAGGCGCTGATCGACCGCTTCACGCTGGCGCATGATCCTGCCGCGACCGGGGATGTCGAGGCGATCGATGCGGAAATCGCGGCCGGCCTCGACACGATCGTGGCGATCGACGACGACCGCATCCTGCGCGCGTTCAAGGCGGTGATCGCCGCGACGCTGCGCACCAACGCCTTCGCGCCGGCGGCGGCAGAGGCGCTGGCGTTCAAGCTCGACAGCAGCCGCATCCCCGGGCTGCCGGCACCGCTGCCGTGGCGCGAGGTGTGGGTCTATTCCCCGCGCGTGGAGGGCATCCACCTGCGCTCCGGCCCGGTCGCGCGCGGCGGCCTGCGCTGGTCCGACCGGCGCGACGATTTCCGCACCGAGATCCTCGGCCTGATGAAGGCGCAGCGGGTCAAGAACGCGGTCATCGTGCCGAGCGGCGCGAAGGGCGGCTTCTATCCGAAGCAATTGCCCAGTCCGGCGGTCGATCGCGATGCATGGCTGGCGGAGGGTACCGAGAGCTACCGCATCTTCATCCGCACCTTGTTGTCGATCACCGACAATGTGGTCGCGGGCAAGGTGGTGCATCCGGACGGCGTGCGGGTCCACGACGGCGAGGATCCCTATTTCGTGGTCGCGGCGGACAAGGGCACGGCGACGTTCAGTGACGTTGCCAATGCGATTGCGCTGGAGCGTGGGTTCTGGCTCGGCGACGCCTTCGCCAGCGGTGGCAGCCACGGCTATGACCACAAGGCGATGGGCATCACCGCGCGGGGCGCCTGGGTATCGGTACAGCGCCACTTTGCGGAGCGCGGCGTCGACGTGCAGCGCGAGCCGATCCGCGTGGTTGGCTGCGGCGACATGTCGGGCGACGTGTTCGGCAACGGCATGCTGCTGTCCAAGACGCTCAAGATCGTCGCGGCGTTCGACCACCGTCACATCTTCCTCGATCCCGATCCCGATCCGGCGGCAAGCTGGACCGAACGGGCGCGGCTGTTCGCGCTGCCACGGTCGAGCTGGGAGGATTATGACAAGGGGCTGATCTCGGCTGGCGGCGGCGTCTTCTCGCGCACCGCGAAGACCATCCGCCTGACCCCGGAGGTGAAGGCGGCGCTCGACATCGCGGTGGACGAGATCGAGCCCACGGCGTTGATCTCGGCGATCCTGAAGGCGCCGGTCGACCTCATCTGGTTCGGCGGCATCGGCACCTATGTGAAGGCGGCGTCGGAGAACAATGCGACCGTCGGCGATCCCGCCAATGACCGGCTGCGCGTTGACGCGGAGGACCTTCGCGCGATCGCGGTTGGCGAAGGGGCCAATCTGGGCGTCACCCAGGCCGCGCGTATCGCGTTCGCGGCCAAAGGTGGCCGGATCAATACCGACTTCATCGACAATTCGGCCGGCGTCGATTGTTCGGACAATGAGGTGAACATCAAGATCGCGCTGAATCGCGAGATGGCCGAAGGGCGGCTCGCGTTCGACGATCGCAACACGCTGCTCGAGGCGATGACCGACGATGTCGCCCATCTGGTGCTGGAGGATAACCGGCTCCAGACGCTGGCGCTGTCGATCGCCGAGCGTGGCGGCGTGCGCGCCGTGCCCAGCTACATCCGCGCGATCGAGATCTTCGAGGCGGCGGGCCGGCTGGATCGACGCGTCGAGGGGCTGGCGTCCAACGCCGACCTGTCGCGCCGCGCGGCGGAGGGTGAGGGGCTGACCCGGCCCGAACTGGCGGTGCTGCTGTCGACCGCCAAGCTCGCGCTTCAGGATGCGATCGAGCAGGCGGGCCTTGGTGCCGACGCCTTGCTGGAGCCGGACCTGCGCGCAGCCTTCCCGACGGCGATGCAGGAGAAGTTCGGCAAGGCGATCGACGAGCACCAGCTGCGCGGCGAGATCGTCGCGACGAAGCTCGCCAACCGCATTGTCAACCGCATCGGCCTGCTCAACCCGTTCGAACTGGCGGAAGAGGAAGGCGCGGCACTCGGCGATGTGGCGTCGATGTTCGTCGTGGTCGAGCGGCTGTTCGACCTCGGCGCGCTGTGGCGCGACATCGAGACGACCGCCATGTCGGAGGACGGCCGCCTCGCGCTGTTCGAAGGCGTGGCGCGCGCCGTGCGCGGGCAGGTGGCGGACCTGTTGCGGGTGGTCGATCCCGGCACGATGCCGGGCGAGGTGCTGAAGCGGATTGGCGGCGGCGTCGCCAAGCTGGAAGGGCAGGCGAGCGAGCTGCTGCTGCAGGAGGCACGTGCCGCCAGCGCGCGGATGGCGGAATCGCTGACCGCCACCGGCGCGCCCGCGTCGCTGGTGGCGCGGGTCGTCCGGCTGCATGAAATGGACGGCGCGATCGGCCTCGTCGATCTGAGCGGCAAGAACCACACCGACGAAACCAAGCTCACCCGCGCTTATACGCGGCTGGGCGCAGCGCTGGGCATCGACTGGGCCCAGGCGATGGCGGCGCGGCTGGTGCCGGCCGACCCGTGGGAGCGGCTGCTGGTAGCGGGGCTCGCCCGTGACTTCGAGCAGATGCGGCTGGATTTCCTCGCCCGCGACAATCGCGCCGACATCGATGCGGTGGATGCGTGGCTGACGGAGAATGAGGCGGCCGTGGCCCGCTTCACCGCCGTGGTGAGCCGCGCACGCGGCGCTGCCGCACCGAGCGCCGCGATGCTGGCGCAGGTAGCCAGCCAAGCGCGGGTGTTGCTCGGCCGCTAGACCAGAAAAAGAGCCCCTCCTCGTGGTGAGGAGGGGCTCTTCCTTGTTTGCTCAGCCGCGCCGCGAGGGCGCGAGCCGATCAATCGGCGACGCGCACCACCAGCTTGCCGATTGCCGCGCGGCTTTCCATCTTCGCGATTGCATCGCCGCCCCGGTCGAACGGGAAGATCTCGGTCACCTTGGGCGCAATCTTGCCCTCTGCCCACAGATCAAACAGCTGTTTGATGCTGGCGCGGTTCTTCACCGGCTCGCGCGCCGCGTAAGCGCCCCAGAACACGCCGCGGATGTCGCAGCTCTTCAGCAGCGTCAGGTTCAGCGCGATCTTGGGAATGCCGGCGGGGAAGCCGATCACGAGATAGCGGCCTTCCCAGGCGATCGAGCGGAGCGCAGGCTCGGCATAGTCGCCGCCGACCGCGTCATAGACGATGTCGAACCCGTTCTTGCCGGCCTTTTCCTTGAAGGTATCGGCCAGTGCCTTGCTCTCGTCCTTGGAGAAGGGCGCGCGGCCATAGATGATGACGTCATCGGCGCCTGCATCACGCACCGCCTGTGCCTTTTCCTCGCTCGACACCGCGCCGACAACACGTGCGCCGAACGCCTTGCCAAGTTCGACCGCGGCCAGGCCGACGCCACCCGCTGCGCCCAGGACCAGCAGATTGTCGCCCGCCTTGATGTTACCGCGATCGACCAGCGCGTGGATGGTCGTGCCATAGGTGAGCAGCATCGCCGCCCCTTCCTCGAACGAACGCTCGTCGGGGATGGCGTAGATGTTGTCTGCCTTCATCGCGATCTTCTCGACGAGGCCACCGTTGCCGGTGTTGCCCATCACCCGGTCGCCCGGCTTCCACGCCGTCACGCCTTCGCCGACGCTTTCGACGACGCCCGACACCTCACCGCCCGGCGCGAAGGGGCGCGGCGGCTTGAACTGATATTTGTCCTGGATGATCAGCACGTCGGGATAATTGATCGCGCATGCCTTCACGGCGACGATCACTTCACCGGGTTTGGCAACGGGATCGGGAAGCTCCCCAATCTCCAGCGTTTCAGGTCCGCCCGGCGCCCTCGACAGCAATGCTCGCATTCGTCTCTCCCGCAATCCACGGACGATGCTCATCAAGCATCGTCTCGTATTTCGAAATCGCGGTATCCCTTGCCAGCGTCAGGCCGACCTCGTCCAGCCCCTCCATCAGGCACTGGCGACGGAACGGGTCCAGTTCAAAGGTGAAGCGATCCTGGAAGGGCGTGGTGACGGTCATCGTTTCCAGGTCGATGGTGATCTCATCGGTCTTTGCGACTTCGATCAGGCGGTCCACCGCCTCCTGCGGCAGAACAACGGGTACGATCCCGTTCTTGAACGCGTTGCCCGAGAAGATGTCCGAGAAGCTGGGCGCGATCACCGCCTTAATGCCCATGTCGCCCAGCGCCCAGGCGGCATGTTCGCGGCTGGATCCGCAGCCGAAATTGTCGCCAGCGATCAGGATCGGGCTGCCGGCATAGGCGGGATCGTCGAAGATGTTGCCGGGCTGCGCGCGCACCGTCTCGAACGCGCCGCGGCCAAGGCCGGCGCGCGTAATGGTCTTCAGCCAGTGGGCGGGAATGATCACATCGGTGTCGATGTTCTTCGCGCCCCACGGATAGGCCTTGCCCGCAACGGTACGAACGGCCTCCATCAGCGTTGCTGGACCGTGGCCAGCGTGCTGGGGGTAGCGATCGCGCTATAGGCCGCGACGCCGCTGAGCAGCGAGCCTGCGATCAGCAGGACGAATACTTTCTTCATGTTGCCAAGCCCCTGTTCAAGCCATCAACTCGCGAACGTCGACGAGGTGCCCCGTGACAGCCGCGGCGGCGGCCATCGCGGGCGATAGCAGATGCGTACGCGCACCAGGACCCTGACGGCCAACGAAATTTCGGTTGGAGGTGGAGGCGCAGCGCTCGCCCGGCGGCACCTTGTCCGGGTTCATCGCGAGGCACATGGAGCAACCCGGCTCCCGCCATTCGAAGCCGGCGGCGGTGAAGATGCGATCGAGCCCCTCCGCCTCTGCCTGGCGCTTCACCAGACCAGAGCCAGGGACCACCATGGCGCGCACGCCATCGGCGACGCGCCGGCCATCCGCGACGGCAGCGGCGGCGCGCAGATCCTCGATCCGGCTGTTGGTGCACGATCCGATGAAGACATGCTGGACGGGGACGTCCTGAAGCCGGGTGCCGGGCGTCAGGCCCATATAGTCGAGCGATTTCCTGGCTGCCTCGCGCTTCGACGCATCGGCAAAGCTGTCGGGTTCCGGCACGGTGCCGGTGATCGACACCACGTCCTCCGGGCTGGTGCCCCAGGTGAGCGCCGGCGCGATTTCCGACGCGTCGATCACCACGGTGCGATCGTAGCGCGCGCCCGGATCCGTCGCGAGGGTTCGCCACCAGGCGACGGCCTTGTCCCAATCCGCGCCCTTGGGCGCCATCGGCCGCCCCTTGATATAGGCGAAGGTGGTTTCGTCGGGGGCAATCATGCCGGCGCGCGCGCCCGCCTCGATCGACATGTTCGCGACGGTCAGCCGTCCCTCGACCGACATCTCGCGGATGACGTTGCCGGTATATTCGATGACATAGCCGGTGCCGCCCGCCGCGCCGATGCGGCCGATGATCGCCAGGATAACGTCCTTCGGAGTCACGCCGAAGCCGAGCGTACCCTCTACCCGCACTTCCATCGTCTTCGACGGGCTGAGCAGCAATGTCTGCGTGGCGAGCACATGCTCCACCTCGCTGGTGCCGATACCGAAGGCGAGCGCGCCGAGTGCCCCGTGCGCCGAGGTGTGGCTGTCGCCGCACACGACGGTGGTGCCGGGCAGGGTGAACCCCTGTTCGGGTCCGACGACATGGACGATGCCCTGTTCAGCAGCGAGTGCATCGATGTACGGCACGCCGAAGTCAGCGACATTCTGCCGCAGCGCCGACAATTGCGTCGCGCTTTCGGCGTCGGCGATCGGCAGTTCGCGGCCCTCGGCGTCGACCCGCGCCGTCGTGGGCAGGTTGTGATCGGGAACGGCGAGCGTCAGGTCAGGACGACGCACCCGGCGGCCGGCGACGCGCAGCCCCTCGAACGCCTGCGGGCTGGTAACCTCATGAACGAGGTGGCGATCGATGTAGATCAGGCACGTGCCGTCGTCACGTCGTTCGACGACATGCGCGGCCCAGACCTTTTCGTAGAGGGTAAGCGAACGACTGGCCATGACGCGCGCGCTTTAGCCGCAGATGCGCAACAAATGGAAGAGCGTTAGGCGTTGCGCTGCACAAAGATTGCGCCGAGCTGTTCGCCTTCCGCCCTTCTGTCGGTGATCAGAGCGCGACGTCGTAGGCGGCCGTCGTCTTTCCGGCGATCTCCTCTACGGTCACACCGGGCGCCAGTTCGACCAGCCGGAAGCGGCTCTGGTGATCGGGGCGCTGGAAAACGGCGAGGTCGGTGACGATCATGTCGACCACATTCCTGCCCGTCAGCGGCAGCGTGCATGCCGGGATGAACTTCGGACTGCCGTCCTTGGCGACATGCTCCATCACGACGATGATCTTCTTCACGCCAGCGACGAGATCCATCGCGCCGCCCATGCCCTTGATCATCTTGCCGGGGATCATCCAGTTGGCGATGTCGCCGTTTTCCGCGACTTCCATCGCGCCGAGCACGGTCAGGTCGATATGCCCGCCGCGGATCATCGCGAAGCTCTGGTCGGAGCCGAAATAGACGCTGCTTGGCAGTGCGCTGATCGTCTGCTTGCCGGCGTTGATGAGGTCCGGATCCTCTTCGCCTTCATAGGGGAACGGCCCGATGCCGAGCATGCCGTTCTCGCTCTGCAGCGTCACCGTCATGCCGTCCGGGATGTTGTTCGCGACCAGCGTCGGGATGCCGATGCCCAGGTTCACATAATAGCCGTCGCGCAATTCCTGGGCGGCGCGCGCTGCCATCTGGTTGCGATCCCACGCCATCACTTCGCTCCTTGCATGTCGGTCCAGCGCTTGTCCGCCGGGAAGGTATCGTCCCAGCCGCTGCCGAGGCCGGTGCCGTAAACGGGATTGGGGAGGATGAACCAGCTTCTGCCCCAGCGCGCCGCATAAGGGGGCGACGAGGCGGCCACGCGCCGTGCTGCCGGTGTTCCCTCCAGCGCATCGCTGAAATCCCCGATCTGGTCACCGCCCAGCGCCAGCACGCACCAGCGCGCGGCGATCGCGCGACGGCGGCCGTCCTTTGCGGACTTGCCGTCTGCGTCACCCTTCAGGAACAATGTCTCGCCATGCACGAAGCTGCCGAGACCGGCGCGCGCCAGAGCGTCAGCGGTCTCCGTTGCGGCGGCGACATTGCGGTTGGTGTTGATGATCGGCGTCACGCCCATCGCGCGCAGCGCGGCGAAGGCGGCCGTGGCGCCCGGGACTGCGACCACCTTGTCGGCTCCACCCGCTTCCCACCGCGCCCAGCGACCGGCGTCGAATGCCGCGCCGCTCACGGCATCGTTATATTCGTAGCCGAGATTGAGGATCGCGGTCTCATCCATGTCGAACACGGCGGCAAAGGGCTTGTCGCCGCACGGCACCGCAACCGGCGCACCGTCGGCTGGCAGCACGATCGCCGATTCCGAGGGCCGCCGCCCGGCAATGCGCAGCCGGACATTGTCGACCAGCGCATTATAGGCCTGTTCGCTCAACGCTGCCGCCTCAGCCGAACCGTAGAGAAATTGCATGGCGCCGGGCACGACCGCCGGTCGGGCGCTGCGCGACGGCGCCGGCATGGTCGCGCAGCCCGCCAACGATGCGGCGGCGGCAAGCGCCAGAACCTTCCTCACGCGGCAGTGCCGGTGGGGCGAGGACGCGTCATGCGGAATTCGATCTTCTTGTCGTAGGGCGCGCCGACGACCAGCCGGTTGACGTAGATGCCGGGGAGGTGGATCGCGTCGGGATCAAGGCTGCCGACGGAAACGATTTCCTCCACCTCGGCGACGCAGATGCGGCCGGCGGTCGCCATCGGCTGGTTGAAGTTGCGCGCCGTCTTGCGGAAGATGAGGTTGCCGCTCTCGTCCGCCTTCCAGCCCTTGATGATGCTGAGGTCAGCGCGGATGCCCCGTTCGAGGATATATTCCTCGCCGTCGAACACCTTCACTTCCTTGCCCTCGGCGACCAGCGTGCCGACGCCGGTCTTGGTGTAGAAGCCCGGGATGCCCGCACCGCCAGCGCGGCACCGCTCGGCCAGCGTTCCCTGCGGGCAGAATTCCACCTCCAGCTCGCCCGACAGATACTGGCGCTCGAACTCCTTGTTCTCGCCGACATAGCTGGATATCATCTTCTTGATCTGGCGTGTGCGCAGCAGCTTGCCGAGGCCCTCGCCATCGATGCCGGCATTGTTGCTGGCGACGGTGAGATCCTTCACGCCGGACGCCTGCACCGCGTCGATCAGGCGTTCGGGAATGCCGCACAGGCCAAAGCCGCCGGCGCAGATCAACATCCCGTCATGCAGCAGACCATCAAGCGCCGCCGCGGCATCGGGATAGAGCTTGTTCATGAAACGCCGCCTCTTTTCGCTGGTTTGCGCCGGTTAGCGGCTGGGCGAAAGGGGTTCAAGGCGGCGGGCTCGGCCGAGATGCGCGGGCGAGCGGCGGCAAGAGCCAACCTCCCGGCGAGGCGCCCCGCCGGGCCATTGGCGTAGTGCCGCCCCTCGATCAGAAAACCGCGCGATCGACCCCAAGGGCGTCGGCAAGATCGGCCAGCGCCTGCGTCTCGTCGCTTACCTTGATCGCGTGAATGCCGAGCTGCGCAGCCGGCTTGCAGTTGATGCCGAGGTCATCGAGGTACACGCACTTGTCGGCTGGCTTGCCCAGCGTTTCGAGCATCATTTCATAGATACGCGGATCGGGCTTGCGGATGCCCACCTTGCTCGATTCGATCACATGATCGAACCGCGCCATGATCTCGGCGACCTTGGCTGCCTTTTCGGCGCTGCGCGACATGCCGGCACCTTCGCCAGCGGGCACATTGTTAGTGATGCAGCCAAGGCGATAGCCGTTGCGCTTCAGCCAATCGAGCGCGTGGACCATGCGGGGACGGATGTCGCCGGAGAGCAGGAGCAGGACATCCTCGCCGCGCAGTTCATGGCCCAGGGCGCGCGCTTCTTCGGCGAACTGCGCGTCGAAACCGGCAGCATCGATTTCCGCCCGCTCGAACAAGGCCCAGGCGTTTTCGTCCGGGTTGGTGGCGTTGATCTGCCGGATCAGATCCTCCGGCAGCCCACGTTCGCGCTCCAGCCGGTTGAAGGCCTCGAAAGGCGAAGAGGTGATTACCCCGCCGAAGTCAAAGATCACGGTGTCGCGCATGAAGTGGTCCTTAAAGGTGGTCGAGATGTCCGAGGGGCCGGCCGATCGCAAACGCCGCGTGCGGCGCTTATTTCCCGCGCGGCTGCGCGGCGAGGCGCGAGATGAGGACCGCACTCCGCAGCGCCTGGCGCGGCAGGCTGGTGAGATCGACCCACTCGCCCACCGCATGCGCGCCGCCCCCGGCCACGCCCATGCCGCCCAGCGTTACCGCGTCCGCGGCGACGAAGCTGGAATCCGCCGCGCCGCGCTTGGCGGGGTCCATTTCCAGCATCTCGGGCAGGCCGAGGTCGCGATTGACCGCGTTCAGCTCGTTCATCAGCGCGCGGTTGGCCGCGGTCGGCGGCATCGAGGGATAGCCTTCGAAGAAGCGGATCGACGCCTGGGTGCCGGGCAGGTGGCGGGCAACGATTGCCGTCATCGCCGCCTTTGCCTTGGCATCCTGTTCCGGCGTCAGGCTGCGCAGATCGCCGCGCACGACCGCCCGGGCGGGGATCACGTTGGTCTTGCCCTCCGCGGTGCCCTTCACGCCGGCATCGTCGAGCGCGGCGGGCGTGCCGCCGACGACGACGCTGGCATTGTAGGTGAGGTTCGGTTCCGCCAGCGTGCGGCGGAATTCGTCGAGGATGCGCGCCATCTCGTACACCGCGCCATAGCCCATCGACGCATTGAAGATGCCGCTGGAATGGCCCGTCTTGCCGGTGGTGACGAGTTCCCAGTTGGTCGAGCTTCGCCGCGCGGTGGTGGCATATTCCTGGTCGCCATCGCGGGCGACATTCTCATATTCCAGTGCGATGTCGGCCCATTTGCCGGCGTCGACGAGATCGCGGCGGGCGACCTCCAGCGGGGCGCCGGTCTTTTCCTCGTCGCCGGTCAGGACGATCTTGATATCGGCATTGCGCAGGGTTCCGGCGGCCTGCATCGCACGCAAGGCGGCGACGATCACCACCAGCCCGCCCTTGTCATCGCCAACGCCGGGGCCGGTCACGCGGTCGCCCTCCCGCTTCCAGCCGGTGAAGGGACTGTCGGGTTCGAACACGGTGTCGAGGTGGCCGATCAGCAGGATGCGCTTGCCACGGCCGTTACCCTTGTGGGTCGCGACGATGTGGCCTGCGCGGCCCGTCGCCGTCATGTCGATCCAGTCAACGGTGAAGCCAAGTGGCGCCAGTTCGGCGCGCATCATCTCGCCGACGGCCTTCACCCCGGCAAGGTTGAGGCTGCCCGAATTCTGCAGCACCAGCTTTTCCAGCAAGGCCTCGTGGCGCGGCGCTTCGCTCGCGACCACCTCCCCCATCCGCTTTTCCGGCGCGCTGGTGGCGGCGGTGGTGAGCAGGGCGAGGGCGGCAAGGGCGGTGCGCAGGATCATGCACGGCGGGCTAACAAAGCAGCCGGTCCGTGAACAGGGTGGGTGTATCAAATCGTTGCGTTACGGGGCGCAGATTGAACCCCCGGCGACGCTGCGCCATGGGAGGATTGCTGCACGGGTCGGTGCGGCAGTGGCGATCGGGCACCAAGCCGGACGCACCGCAGGAGACCGAACATGAATGTTGCCATCCTTGCCGGGCTGTTGCTCGGCGCGCCTCAGCCGGAGGCGCACCACGTCGAGATTGATCATCAGGGCCAGCGGGTCGACGTGACGTACCAGAGCGCGACTGACGTCATCCATAAGCAGGTCGGCGCAGTGGGCGCCGCCGGGCGCGGCAGCACGCTGCGTTGCGTCTGGCGTGCCAACGTCAGCGTCGCACGCGAGGCGCGCAGCACGGCGGGCCATGTTCTCGCCCGCACGATCGCTGGCGATGCGCCGGTGGAGGGCAGCCGCGCGGGCTGGTGCTCGGCGCAGCGCGGCGCGATCGCGCAGGACATTGCGGCCCGCAGCGCAGATACGCGCGCGCATCTTCTCGCGGTGGCTGAGCGGGACCGTGAGGTTCTGGCGCTAGAGCTTGATACCGCCCATGCCGCGGGGCGCAGCTAAGTGCGCGCAGTCGGGATGATGGCGGCCGCGGGCCTGTGTGCCCTGGCCTCGCCCGCGATCGCGCAGGTTGCGGTTGGCGGCAGTGTCGAGATCGCGACGGATGAGCGTCGTCGTGGCATCAGCTGGAGCGACGGAAAGGTGGCGCCCGCGGCGAGCGTGCGGGCCAGTGTGCCGTTCGGGCTGGACCTGGGCGTGCGGGCCACCGGCACGCGGGGCGACCCACGACATGGCGGCGCTGACGCCGTGTTCGACGTGACGGGCGGCTTCACGCGTGACATTGGCGGCGGGCTGCGGCTGGACGGTTTCGTCGCCGGGCACCTGTTTGCCGGGGCGAGGGGCGGCATGGACTATGTCGAGGGCGGCCTTGGCGCGAGCTATGCGCTGGGCCCGGCAGAGCTTGGCGTGGACGCGCGCTACGCACCCAGCCAGTCCGCGATCGGCGGCGACAATCTATGGATCGGCGCGCGCGCGCGCGTGGGCGTGCCGGCGACGCCGTTTACCGTGAACGCCTCCGTCGGGCATTCGTCCGGCAGCGTGGATGACTGGCAGCGCGCGGCGCGGCTTCGCCCCGGCGGAAATTACACCGACTGGTCGCTGGGCGTCGACCATATCACCGGGCCATTCAGCATCGGCGTGCTGTACACCGGCACCGACATCGATGATCGCGTGCTCGCCTCCCCCTTCGCCAATCCGCGGCACACCGGCGACAAGGTGTCGGCACGGCTGGCGATCAGCTTCTGACAACAGGCGCCGGGAATTCAGCCCGCTGAAGCGGGGCTGCACCCCGGCGCAAAATTTCATGACGAGGTCTCTTTTCTTCCCCCGCTGAAACGGCAACAAAGCTGCAAAACACCGTGGGAGATGATGTATGAAGTCGCCAATCTGCGCGATGCTGGGAATCGATTTCCCGCTGCTCGCCTTCAGCCACTGCCGCGACGTGGTCGCCGCGGTCAGCCGCGCTGGCGGGTTTGGCGTGCTGGGCGCGACCGGGCACACGCTGGAAAGCCTAGAGACCGAGCTGGCGTGGATCGACGCGCATGTCGACGGCAAGCCTTATGGCCTCGACGTGCTGATCCCCGAAAATCTCGCGACCGGCGGTGCGAAGGGGCTGACCCGCGCGTCGATCATGGACAAGGTGCCGCCGCAGCACCGCGCCTTCGTCGGCGAACTGGCGGAAAAGCATCACTTCTCGTTGCCGCCCGAGCACCCTGACAGCGACGCACCGGCGCCGTTCGATCCCAATCTGGCGCTGGCGATGCTCGACGTGGCGTTCCGCCACCCGATCAAGCTGATCGCCAATGCGCTGGGCGTGCCGCCGCAGGCGATGATCGACATGGGGCGCGAGCGCGGCGTGCCGGTCGCGGCGCTGGTCGGGGCGAAGGAACATGCCCTACGGCAGGTGGACGCAGGCGTCGACATTCTGGTGGTGCAGGGCGGCGAGGCCGGCGGCCATTGCGGCGAGGTTTCTACCATGGTGCTGGTGCCCGAGGTGATCCGCGCGCTGGAGGCGCAAGGGAAGCGCGTGCCGATCCTTGCCGCGGGTGGGATCATGACCGGCAGCCAGATGGCGGGGGCAATGGCGATGGGGGCCGACGGCGTGTGGACCGGATCGGTCTGGCTCGCGACGCCGGAGAGCGAATGTTCGGACGTGTTCCGCGAGAAGATGGTCGAGGCGACGTCACGCGACACGGTGCGGTCGAAGAGCCGCACCGGCAAGCCTTCCCGCCAGCTGCGCTCGGCGTGGACCGATGCGTGGGAAGGGCCGAACTCGCCCGGACCGCTGCCGATGCCGTACCAGAGCCTGATCAGCGAACCTGCGATCCGCGCGTGCGATATCGCGGCGCAGAAAGGGGACCCGGCCGCGCGCGACATGGTGACATACTTCGTGGGGCAGGGCGTCGGCCTTGTCGATCAGGTCCGGCCAGCGGGGCAAGTGGTGCAGGATTTCAAGCTGGAGTTCGCCGAGGCGATGGAGCGGATGATGGGACTGGTCGAAAGCTGAAACGATTGGTCGCATTCGGCCGCATCCTCGGCTGACCGTCAATCTTTGAGTAAGGTTCGCGTCGCCATGCCGGCCAGGCAACGCTGAGACTGGCGTGTGCACGGAGGATCTGGTTCGTATGCGCTTGTACCGGGCAAGCTCATTCATTTTCCCACGAAGCTTGCAGCTGCGGATCTTTGCCGTCTGCTTCGTTGCGACTCATCTTCCGCTGCTGGGCTTCATCATCTGGGCGGCGGCGACGCATCGGCTGGATCCGACGGGGGTGTTGGTGGTCGTCGGCGCGACGGTGCTGGGTCTGGCGCTGGCGCTGGCGGGTATCTTCGCGCTGCTCGCACCGATCCATCTTGCGGCCAAGGCGCTGAACGAGGCGGAGGAGGGCCAGGTGCCGAGCGTGCCGTTGGTATCGGGCAATGATCTGGTCGCGCGCCTGCTCGCCGGGATCAACCGCGCGGCGCAATCGACCGCCGAACGGATGCGGTCGCTTCAGCGCGACGCTGTGCAGGATCCGCTGACCAGCGTGCTCAATCGCCGCGGCCTGCTGGCGCAGCTCGACGCCATGCCCGAACATCATACCGCCGGCGCCCTGGCTTTGGTCGACCTCGACCATTTCAAGCTGGTCAACGACCTGCTTGGCCATGAGACGGGCGACCGGGTGCTGCACGATTTCGCGCACAGGCTGGTTGCCGCCGTGCGCCGGACGGACATGGTGGCGCGCTGGGGGGGCGAGGAATTCCTGATCTATTTTCCCGGTGCGACCGAGGCGGTGGCGCAGGCTGTGCTGATGCGGATCGCGGAGCGGCTGCGCGCCGATCCGCTGGCGCATGTCGGGGACCGGCCGCTCAGCTTCTCCGCCGGCACCACCGCTGCATCGCGCGGGACCTTCGACGAGGCGACGCGACGGGCGGACGCAGCGCTGTACGAGGCGAAGCATCGCGGGCGTGCCCGCATTCTGAGCAGTGCGGAGCTGCGCATCTGACCGGCGCAGCGGCAGTCAGATGCCGTCGGGAAAGACCGTGTGGCCGGCCGCTTCCAGCGCGGCGGTCAGATCGGTGACACAGGCGTCGACGGCGGCAGGATCCGACGAGCGAACGACGAAGTTCGCGCCGGTGCGCCCCTCGCGAAAGAACGGGTAGCTGCCGATCGCGACGCCGGCATGGGTGCGCTCCGCGTGGCTGAGTAGCTCCGCGATCTCGCTTTCCGCCACCCAGCAACCGATCTGCCGGCTGACGACGGGGCGGCCGCCCTCCAGCGTGCCGGTGAGCGAATCGAGCATTCCGGCCGTGATGTTGGGCACGCCCGCCATGATGAAGATGTTGCCGATGTGGATGCCCGGTGCACCCGACATGCGGTTTTCGATCAGGCTCGCACCCTCGGGCACGCGCGCCATGCGAAGCCGCGCATCGGTGATCCCGCCGCGCGATCCATAATAACGTTCCAGCACCGCCACCGCCTTGGGGTGATGAACGACGCCGACGCCAAGCGCCGTGGCGATCGCATCGACGGTGATGTCGTCATGCGTCGGCCCGATGCCGCCGGTGGTGAACAGGTAATCGTTGCGCGCGCGCAGGATGTTGACCGCCTCGACGATCGCCTCCTGCCGGTCGGGCACCACGCGAACCTCGACCAGGCGGATGCCCTGGACGTTCAGCCATTGCGCGATCTGCGCGACGTTCTTGTCCTGCGTGCGTCCGGAGAGAATCTCGTCCCCGATCACCACGAGAGCGGCGGTCCAGATGCGTTCGCTTTCCATGCGGCACTGGCATAGCCTCGCAAAAGTGCGCCCGTCACGCTATATCCGCGGGCATGACCGAATATGTGACCGTGACCAGCGACGCGCCGCTGGGACGCAATGGAGCGATCAAGCTTCATGGACCAGAGGCCTTCGCCGGGATGCACGCCGCCGGCCGGCTGGCGGCCGAAACGCTCGACATGATCGTGCCGCACATGGTGCCCGGCGTGACCACGGCCGAGATCGATCGGCTGGTGTACGATTTCATCACCAGCCGTGGGGCGGTGCCGGCGACGCTGGGCTATCGCGGATACACGCACAGTTGCTGCATCTCGATCAACCATGTCGTCTGCCACGGTATTCCCAGCGACAAGACGCTGAAGTCGGGCGACATCGTCAACGTCGACGTGACCCCGATCGTCGATGGCTGGCACGGCGATTCGTCGCGGATGTACCTGATTGGTGACGTGCCGCTGAAGGCGCGGCGCCTGGTCGACGTGACCTATGAATGCCTGATGCTCGGCATCGAGCAGGCGAAGCCGGGCAACACGATGGGCGATGTGGCGCATGTCATTCAGCGCCATGCAGAGTCGCACCGCTATGGCGTGGTGCGCGATTTCTGCGGCCATGGCCTGGGACGCCTGTTCCACGACGCGCCGGAAGTGGTTCATGTCGGGCGGCCGGGAACGGGGCCGGAGCTGAAGCCGGGGATGATCTTCACCATCGAGCCAATGATCAACATCGGGCGGCCCGATGTGAAGCTGCTCGACGATGGCTGGACGGCGGTGACGCGCGACCGGTCGCTGTCGGCGCAGTTCGAGCATTCGATCGGCATCACCGAGGACGGATGCGAAATCTTCACGCTCTCGCCCGCCGGTCTGCACAAGCCGCCGTATCTTTGACCGGACCGTCGCCGCGCCGTTCAGGGCGGCGCGCTGACTAAGATCACCTGTCCATTGTGACAGGTGATCGCCACTTCCCTTCCGAACCAACCTGCGTCAGTCTCCCGCGCCAAAGCCTCAGCAAGGGGCGGGGGAGAGGAACATGCGGCTTGGATATGCGCTGGTCGCGGCGCTCGCGCTGACGGCGTGCAAGGCGGCGACAACCACCGAAAATGCAGCCGATCGCAGCGCCGCCACCGGCGTTGGCAAGGTCGATGGCGCGCTTCTGACCACCGGCGGCGACGGCCGCGATTGGGCGATGGCCGGCTTCAACTATCAGGAACAGCGTTTCTCCCCGCTGACCCAGATCAACGCCGGCAATGTCGGTCAACTGGGCCTCGCCTGGTATGCGGACATGCCCGACGCGCGCGGTCAGGAGGCGACCCCGGTCGTCATCGACGGCAAGCTCTTCGTCACGGGTCCCTGGTCCAAGGTGTTCGCTTACGACGCGGGAACCGGGCAGAAATTGTGGGAGTTCGACCCCGGCGTCGACAAGGCGAAGGGTGTCGAGGCCTGCTGCGATGTGGTCAACCGCGGTGTCGCGGCGTGGAAAGGGCGGCTGTACGTCGGCACGATCGACGGCCGCCTGATCGCGCTCGACGCGGCGACCGGCAAGCAGGACTGGTCGGTCCAGACCACCGACAATTCAAAGCCCTACACCATCACCGGCGCGCCGCGCGTGGTGAAGGGGATGGTCGTCATCGGCAATGGCGGCGCGGAGTTCGGCGTGCGCGGCTATGTCACCGCTTATGATGCCGGCACCGGCGCGAAGAAGTGGCGCTTCTACACCGTCCCCAACCCGACCGGTGCGCCGGACGGCGAGGCAAGCGACGCGGCGATGGCGAAGGTCGCGCCGACCTGGTCGGAGAACGGCCAGTGGAAGCAGTCCGGCGGCGGCGGCACGGTGTGGGATTCGATCGTCTATGACGCGGAGCTAGACCAGCTGTACCTCGGCGTCGGCAACGGTTCGCCCTGGAACCATGGTCTGCGGAGCGAGGGCAAGGGCGACAACCTGTTCCTTTCCTCGATTGTCGCGCTGAAGCCCGATACCGGCGAATATGTCTGGCATTATCAGGAGACGCCGGGCGAGACGTGGGACTTCACCGCCACCCAGCCGATCAACCTCGCCACGCTCAACATTGGCGGCAAGCAGCGCCGCGTGTTGATGCAGGCGCCCAAGAACGGCTTTTTCTACGTGGTCGATCGCACGAACGGGAAGCTGATCAACGCCGGCCAGTTCATCCCCGGCGTCAACTGGGCGAGCGGCTATGACCTGAAGACGGGGCGCCCGATCGAGAACCCGGAAGCGCGCTATTACAAGACGGGCAAGCCGTTCGTTGCGGTGCCGAGCGCCATCGCCGCGCACAATTGGCAGCCGATGAGCTTCAACCCGCAGGCAGGCCTTGCCTATATTCCGGCACAGATCGTCGGCTCGGCCTATCTCAACCCGTCGTCGGATCTGGATCAGGCGAAGCCGCTTGGCTTCAACGTCGGCCAGGATCTCGGCAATGCCATGTATCCGCGCGATCCCGCGGCGGTGAAGCAGGCGATTGCGGGCGCCACCGGGCGGCTCGTCGCCTGGGATCCGGTCGCCAACAAGGCGCGCTGGACGGTGGATTATCCGACACCGTGGAACGGCGGCACGATGACCACGGCGGGCAATCTCGTCTTCCAGGGGACGGCGCTGGGCGAGTTCCGGGCCTATGCCGCGGATACCGGCAAGCAGCTCTTCACCTATCCGGTCGGCACCGGGATCATGGCCGGCGCCGCGACCTTCATGATCGGCAACGACCAATATGTCGCGGTGCTCGCCGGGCGTGGCGGCGCGCTGCCGCTGTCGATCGGCTATGCCATCGGCAAGGCCCGCGACGTGCCCAACGTGCCGCGCCTGTTGGTGTTCAAGCTCGGCGGCACGGCCAAGCTACCCGGTACCACGCCGCAGGATTCGACCCCGGTGAACCTGCCCGAGAACAAGGCGACGCCGCAGCAGGTGGCGCAGGGCCAGGCGCTGTTCGGCCGCTATTGCCAGGTCTGCCACGGCGCGAGCGCTGGCGGCGGCGGCGTGCTGCCGAACCTGCAGCGCTCCGCGACGCTGAGCGACCCCGACACGTGGAAGGCGATCCTGATCGACGGGATGCTGAAGGACCGCGGCATGGTCAGCTTCGCCAAGGTGCTGACGCCCGAACAGGCGCAGCTGATCCGCCTCTATGTCATCGATGAGGCGCATTGGGCGCAGAAGAACCTCGCCGGTGCCACCAAGGTGGTAACGCCCCGGCCGGGCGCCGCCGCCTCTCCCGTACCGACGGGGGTTCGGTGACGGCGACCTGGTGATCGGCGCATGCATGGGTGGGCGCTGCCCTAGAAAGTGGCATCGCCCGCCGGCTGCCTGATTTTTGGGCGGCGCTTTCTCAAGGGAAGAAGGCGAGTCGCCACCTTGCCCTTCGCGGCCCCGGCTGGCACGTTCGATGCAAGCACCAGACACCGGGGCGAGGGTTCTAACCAGGGGTGGGCGTTTCCGCGTGAAGAAGATCGAAGCGATCATCAAACCGTTCAAGCTCGATGAGGTGAAGGAGGCGCTCCATGAGGTGGGCGTGTCCGGAATCACGGTGACCGAGGCGAAGGGGTTCGGGCGGCAGAAGGGCCATACCGAATTATATCGCGGTGCCGAATATGTCGTCGACTTCCTGCCCAAGGTGAAGCTCGAGGTGGTCGTCGAGGACGGTCTGGTCGAACGCGTGGTCGAGGCGATTGCCCAGGCCGCGCAGACCGGGCGGATCGGCGACGGCAAGATCTTCGTCATCCCGGTCGAAACGGCAATGCGCATCCGCACGGGTGAGCGAAACGACGACGCGATCTGAACCCTTAACAAACGGCCCGGCATAGAATCGGGCCGCCCCGGCAACGAGAAAGTCCTGGCCGCGCCAGGAACCCGCAGAGGAAGATCAGAGCAATGGCAACGACCGCCGCAGACGTCATCAAGCGTATCAAGGACGAAGAGATCGAGTGGATCGATCTCCGCTTCACCGATCCCAAGGGCAAGTGGCAGCACCTGACCATGGTCGCCAGCGTGATGGGCGAGGATGAGTGGACCGACGGCCTGATGTTCGACGGCTCGTCGATCGAAGGCTGGAAGGCGATCAACGAGAGCGACATGATCCTGAAGCCGGATCTGGACGCGATCTATAACGATCCCTTCTCCGCGACGCCAATGCTGATCGTGTTCTGCGACATCCTCGAGCCGTCGACCGGCGAGGGCTATACCCGTGATCCGCGCACCACGGCGAAGCGCGCCGAGGCTTATGTCGCCTCGACCGGCGTTGGCGACACCGTCTATGTCGGCCCCGAAGCCGAATTCTTCATGTTCGACAACGTGCAGTTCGACACGAATTACGCCGAATCCTACTTCAAGATCGACGATATCGAGCTGCCGACCAACACCGGCCGCGAGTACGAGGGTGGCAACCTTGCGCATCGCCCGCGTGCCAAGGGCGGCTATTTCCCGGTCGCGCCGGTCGACAGCGCCGTCGATATCCGCGGCGAGATGGTGTCGACCATGCTCGAAATGGGCCTGCCGTGCGACAAGCATCACCATGAGGTGGCGGCCGCGCAGCATGAGCTGGGCCTCACCTTCGGCACGCTGACCACGACCGCCGACCGGATGCAGATCTACAAGTACGTCGTGCATCAGGTGGCGCATGCCTATGGCAAGTCGGCCACCTTCATGCCCAAGCCGATCAAGGAAGATAACGGTTCGGGCATGCACACGCACTTCTCGATTTGGGAGAAGGGCAACCCGCTGTTCGCCGGCAACGGCTATGCCGGGCTGAGCGACACCTGCCTGTATTTCATTGGCGGCATCATCAAGCACGCCAAGGCGATCAACGCCTTCACCAACCCGACCACTAACAGCTACAAGCGGCTGGTGCCGGGTTATGAGGCGCCGGTGCTGCTGGCCTATTCGAGCCGCAACCGCTCGGCCTCCTGCCGTATTCCGTACGGCACGGGCGCCAAGTCGAAGCGTGTCGAGGTGCGCTTCCCGGATGCGATGGCGAACCCGTACCTCGCTTATGCCGCGCTGCTGATGGCTGGTCTGGATGGGATCCAGAACAAGATCCATCCGGGCGATGCGATGGACAAGAACCTCTATGACCTGCCGCCGGCAGAGCTGGCCGAGGTTCCGACCGTCGCCGCGTCGCTGCGCGAGGCGCTCGACAGCCTGCTGGCCGATCACGACTTCCTGCTGAAGGGCGACGTGTTCACCAAGGATCAGATCGAGGCCTATGTCGAGCTGAAGTGGAGCGAAGTCGCACGCTGGGAAATGACGCCGAGCCCGGTCGAATACGACATGTATTACAGCGCCTAAGCGCCTAAGATCTGACGAAGAAAGGGGGTGTCCGCCGGTGCGGGCGCCCCTTTTTTCATGCGCATTGTCCGGGCATTCAGCCGCGGAACAGACCGCCGAGGACGCCGCGCAGGATCGAGCCAGCAAGGTTGCCGGAGGATGATTTCCGGCGGCCGCCACCGAAGACCTGGCGGCCGAGTTCGTTAGCCACCTGACGCCCGATCGAGGAGCCGGCGGCGCGGGTGGCGGAGTCCATGGCGCGGCCCCAAGGCGACGAGGCGGCCGCCCGTTCTTCCGCGATACGGGCCCGTTCGGCGGCCTTCGCCGCGCGGGCGGCGGCCTGTGCCTGGCTCGCTTCGGCCCGTTTCATGTCATTTTCGGCCTTGGTCTGCGCAGCCGCGGCCAGTGCCTCCGCGCTCTTCGCCGCGAGCAGTTCCTCGGCCGATTCACGGTCGATCGGCGTGTCGTAGCGATTGCCGATCGCATCGGTGGTGATGATCATCCGCCGCTCATCGGCGGTCAACGGCCCGACGCGGCTTTGTGGTGCGCGTATCAGCGTGCGGGTGACCGGTGAGGGGGCGCCATCGGGCTGGAGCAGCGAGACGAGCGCCTCGCCGATCTGCAATTGCGTGATCGCGGCGGCGACGTCGACGCCGGGGTTGGCGCGGAACGTCTCGGCGGCGCTGCGCACTGCCTTCTGGTCGCGCGGGGTGAAGGCGTTGAGCTTGTGCTGGATGCGGTTGTTGAGCTGTCCCGCGATGCTGTCGGGAATGTCGATCGGGTTCTGGGTGATGAAATAGACGCCGACGCCCTTGGAGCGGATCAGGCGGACGACCTGCTCGATCTTGTCGACCAGCGAGGCAGGCGCATCATCGAACAGGAGATGCGCCTCGTCGAAGAAGAAGCACAGCGCCGGGCGGTCAGGGTCGCCGATCTCGGGCAGCGTTTCGAACAGCTCCGACAAGAGCCACAGGAGGAAGGTCGCATAGAGCTTCGGCGCGGCCATCAGCCGGTCGGCGGCGAGGATGTTGACCACGCCGCGGCCGCGATCGTCGGCCTGCATGAAGTGCGCGAGGTCGAGCGCGGGTTCGCCGAAGAAGCGGTCGCCGCCTTGGCTGCGCAATTGCATCAGCGAGCGCTGGATCGCGCCGATCGACTGCTTGGAGACATTGCCATAGCGGGTGGTGAGTTCCGCCGCACGCTCCGCGCAATGCACCAGCATGGCCTGGAGATCTTCGAGGTCGAGGAGCAGCAGGCCATCCTCGTCGGCGAGGTGGAAGGCGATCGTCATCACGCCTTCCTGAATCTCGTTCAGCCCCAGCAGCCGCGAGAGCATGAGCGAACCCATTTCGGAGATGGTGGTGCGGACAGGGTGGCCCTGTTCGCCGTAGAGATCCCAGAATTGCACTGGGCGATCGGCATAGGCCCAGCCGCTGTCGCCGATCGAGGCGGCGCGCGCGGCAAAGGCGGCGTGGGCTTTCGCCTGCGGCGCACCGGGCATGGCGAGGCCGGCGAGATCGCCCTTCACGTCGGCGACAAAGCAGGGGACGCCGGCGGCCGAGAAGCCTTCGATGATGCCCTGCACGGTCACCGTCTTGCCGGTGCCAGTGGCGCCGGCGATCAGCCCATGACGGTTGGCGAGGCGCAGGCTGAGATATTGCGGCGACGTGCCGCCCGAAGCCGCGCCGATGAAGATGCCGTCGCCCATGCTGACCTCCCGTCCGTATCGTTCCCGCCTAGCGCATGTGGCGTGAGCGCGGCGAGCATCGTTCAACCAAAAAAAGGCCTCGCACCATCGGTGCGAGGCCCCTTTTTCAGTTCAGCACGCGGTGGTGATTACTTGATCTTCACCGCGATGAACGCCGGGGGGTTGCGCCCGCGCACGACCGACAGCAGCACCTGCGGACGGTTGGCCGACTTGGCCGCCTGAACGCCGCGGGCGATATCGGCCGCGGTGCGCACCGGCGTCGAGTTGATTGAGACGATCACGTCGCCGCGGCGCAGCTTGCGGCCGGCGTCGCTGGAGGGATCGACGGCCGAAATCACTGCACCCTGCACGGTGGAATCGACACCGACCTGACGGGCGATCGTCGGAGTGAGCGGCTGCACCGTCACGCCGATGCTGTTCGAGGCCGGAACGGCGGGTCCCTCACTATCCTCGCCGAAGCTGTCGTCGCCGCCGCCGAGCTGCTGGGCGAGCTGCTCCTCGGCCGGACGCACCGTGGTGGTCACGGTGACCGTGGTCGGCTTGCCGTCACGGATCACGTCGAGCTTTGCCTGCTGGCCCGGCGCGACATTGGCGACGAGGTAGGACAAGGTCGTTTCCGGCGTGACCTGCTCGCCGTTGACGCGGGTGACGACGTCACCGGCGCGCAGGCCGCCCTTCGCCGCCGGGCCACCCGGCTCGGCGCGGGCGATGATCTCACCCGAATTCTTCGGCAGGCCGAGCGCCGCGGCGATGTCGTCGTTCAGCGGCTGGATCTGCACGCCGATATAGCCGCGCTGAACCGGCTTGCCCTTCATCAGCGTGTCGATGATCGGCTTGGCATCCTCCGCCGGAATGGCGAAGCCGATGCCGATATTGCCGCCCGACTGCGAGAAGATCTGGCTGTTGATGCCGATCACTTCGCCGTTCAGGTTGAACATCGGGCCGCCCGAATTGCCCTGGTTGATCGAGGCGTCGGTCTGAATGAACCGATCGTTGGCGCCGCCCTGGCCCGTCACGCGGTGAACCGCCGAGACGATGCCGGCGGTGACGGTGCCGCCAAGGCCGAACGGGTTGCCGATCGCGACCACCCAATCACCGACACGGGCACGCGCCGAATCGCCGAAGCGCACATAGGGCAGCGGGCCCGGAGCATCGATCTTCAGCAGGGCGAGGTCGGACGCGGTGTCGCGGCCGACGAGCTTCGCCACATATTCCTTGCGATCGGGCAGCGTGACGCGGATCGCCTCCACCGTCGCCTGGCGGTTGCCCGGCGCGACGACGTGGTTGTTGGTGACGACATAGCCGTCCGGCGAGATGATGAAGCCCGAGCCGAGCGACTGCGCCTCACGCGTGATCGGCGCGCCATTCTGCCCGCCGCGACCGCCGAACTGGCCGAACAATTCGGCGAAGGGCGTGCCGGCGAACGGATTGGCGGGCTGCGCCACCGTCACCTTCTGATCGGTGGAAATGTTGACAACCGCCGGCTGAAGCTTTGCGACCAGGTCGGCAAAGCTCATCGGCGCGCCGGCGCGCGGCGCCGATGCCTGCATCGTCCCCGGCTCGTTCTGCGCGCTCTGCGCAGAGGCAGGGTGCTGCAAGGCAAGCGAAGCGGCAGTGCCGCCGAGGAGAAGAGCGCCAGTAAGCGCATAGGCGTAACGCACGATCGTCATGTTCCTCTCGTTTGTCCGGCAGGACCGGACCAAGTTTCCAATGCCGCCGGGTCGATGAACGGCGTTTGAATGTGAACGAACCGGCCGCTTTCCCGTTGCGCTTGCGCGACATCAGGTCAGCGCCCGTTGAATTCCTTCAGATAGGCATTGTCCCGGCTCATTATAATATTCGTCGATCCTTCCGGCCGCGCATTTCCGTCAGCACCGAAGGTGTGGCGGTAGGACTGCATCGCCCGGTAGAAATCGTAGAACTTGGGATCCTTGCTGAAGGCGTCGGCATAGATGCTCGCGGCGCGGGCATCCGCCTCCGCGCGCACGATCTGCGCCTGCTTCTGACCCTGCGCCCGGATCGTATTCGCCTCCTGCTGGCGCGCGGTGCGCATCCGCTGCAGCGCGCTGTCGAGCGGGCTGCCATCGGGGAGGTCGGCATGCTTGATCCGGACGTCGACGATCGCCGCGCCATATTGGCGCGCGTCGCGTTGCAACGAGGCCTGGATCGCGTCCATCACCTTGCCGCGTTCGGGGCTGAGCAGGACGGCGAAGGGCACCTTGCCCAGTTCGTTGCGAAGCGCCGTGCCGAGCAGCGGGCGAAGCTGGTCCGCCACGCGTTCCTCGGTGTTCGACGTGCTGCCGGTCGAGGTGACCGCGCGCAGCGGATCGACGATGCGGAAGCGCGCGAAGGCGTCCACGTTCAGTCGCAGCTGATCGGTCGACAGCACCAGCGTATTGTCGAGATCGGCGTCGAGCACGCGCTTGTCGATCCACACGATCTTGTCGATGAACGGCACGCGCGCAATCAGGCCGGCGCCGGTGCGCCCGATTACCTGATCGTTCTGCCACTGGTTCACCAGGCGGATCGGATTGTTGAGGCGCAGGATCACCGCCTGCTTCGTCTCCGGCACGATCGCGAAGCTGGCCGCGCCGACGATCACCGCGCCGAGCGCGGCGAACCCGACCGCGACGGGATTGCGGAACAGCGCGCTCATCGGCCGGCCTCCGCCGCCGGGGCGGGCGTTGCCGCCGCCGCCGCACCGGTCTGCGGCTCGGTCAGCTTGCGTGCACGGTCGAGCGGCAGCAGCGGAGAGACGCCGGGGGTTTCAACAATCGTCTTGTCAGTCTTGGCCAGCACGGCCTCCATGGTTTCATAATACATGCGGCGGCGGGTCACCTCCGGCGCAAGGCGATACTGTTCGTAGACCTTGTCGAAGGCCGCGGCCTCACCCTGGGCGCGGGCGATCACCTGCTCCGAATAGCTGCGCGCATTGTTAAGATTGCCGACCGCTTCCTGCTGGGCGGCGGTGACGGCGTTGAAATCGTCGATCAGGCTGGCGGGGGCGGCGGCCTGGCGGATCGAGACGCCCTGGACGCGCACGCCGGCGTGATATTCGTTCAGGATCTGCTGCATCATCTGGGCGACGCGCGCCTCGATGTTGGTACGGCCGGCGCCGATCGCCTCGTTGAGCGTCGTCGTCGCGAGCACCGCGCGCATCGCGCTTTCGGCGGTGGCGCGGACGGTTTCGACCGGGTCCTTGATCTCGAACACGAAGTCGCGCGGGTTATCGACGCGCCAGCGCACGGTGTAGGCGAGGTCGAGGATGTTCTGGTCGCCCGTCAGCACGTTTTCGCTGCCGTCGCGGGGGAATTCGTCGACGCGCACCGCCTCCACGTCGACCTTCTGCACCGACACGAGCGGGGCGGGCAGGGTGAGGCGGATGCCCGGATCGAGCATGCCCGAATAGCGGCCGAGGAACGTCACCACGCCGCGCTGCTGCGGGCCGATCTGGTGGACCGAGGTGAACAGGATCCAGGCCGCGACGATCAGCGCGGCACCGATCAGCCACAGGTTACGCGAATTGGCACCGAGCGGCATCTGCGGCCCACCGCCGCCGCCGCCACCCGAACCGCCGCCACGAGCGCGTTTCAGGAATTCGTCGAGCGCGGTCGCCTTTGGCGCGCCCTTGCGTCCGCCGGGCGGCACCGCCCAGGGATTGCGCGGGCCGGCGTTGGTATCGTCGCTGCCGCCGTTGCCCCACGGGCCATTGGAGGAATCGTTCATCAGGATAGGCGGTCGGCGCAGCCACTGCGGCATCATGGTCATAGGGTCTTTATAGGTACACGACGCGCGAAAAACAGTGCCCCGCGCGTCCGAAGGGCGTATCGGGCCGCGGCATGGACGAGAAAGAGGCAAAACAGGCGGTGGCCGCGGTCGCCGGCGAGCGTGCGAGCGTGCGGGTGGAAGGCGACCGGATCGGCGTGGTGCTGGACGCGACCGGGCTCGACGCCAAGGCGCGTGATGCGATGGAAGCGGCGGTGCGGATGGCGATCGGGCCGAACGGCCGGGTCGTGGTGACGGCGGAGCGTGCGACCCGCCGGCTGATCGCGGTGGCGAGCGGCAAGGGCGGGGTGGGCAAGTCGACCGTGTCGGCGAACCTTGCCATTGCGCTTCGCCATGCCGGGCGGCGCGTCGGGCTGGTCGATGCCGATATCTACGGCCCGTCGCAGCCGCGACTGATGGCGGCGGAGGGCGAACGGCCGCAGGCGAAGGACAAGGTGCTGCTGCCGGTGCCGACGCCCTATGGCGTGCCGATGCTGTCGATGGGGCAGATGATCGAGCCGGGCAAGGCGATCGCGTGGCGCGGGCCGATGGCGGCGGGCGCGCTGGGGCAGCTGGTCGAGGCGGACTGGGGCGCGACCGACACGCTGGTGCTCGACCTGCCGCCGGGCACGGGCGATGTGCAGCTGACGATGATCCAGAAATATCGCCCGGCGGGCGCGGTGATCGTGTCGACGCCGCAGGACCTGGCGCTGATCGATGCGCGCCGCGCGATCGACCTGTTCGGCAAGGCGGGGATCCCGATCATCGGCCTCATTGAGAACATGGCCGGCTATGCCTGCCCGCATTGCGGCGAAGTGTCGGACCCGTTCGGCTGTGGCGGCGCTGAGGCGGCGGCGGCGGAGCTGGGCGTGCCGTTCCTGGGCCGGGTGCCGCTGACGATCGATATCCGCACCGCGTCGGACGCCGGCGAGCCGCCGGCGGCGCGGCCCGACGACACCGTGTTCCGCCCGCTGGGCGAAGCGGTGGCGCGGTGGCTGGAAACCAGCGGGGGCGGCGGGCGTTAGGAAAGCACCGGTCGTGCCGCATGCACCAGGCGGCGGCACGGGCGGACCACCCGACGAAAGGCCCCTTTCATGCCGCTGACCGCCGATGCTGATATCAAGGCGCTGCTCGAGGAAACCCGCACCATCGCGCTGATCGGCGCCTCCGACCGTCCCGACCGGCCGAGCTATGGCGTGATGAAGAAGCTGCAGGATCATGGCTATCGCGTGATCCCGGTGAATCCGCAGATCACCGGCGAGCATGTCCACGGAGAGTATGTCTTTCGCGAGCTGTCACAGATCGGCGAGCCGATCGACATGGTCGACATCTTCCGCCGTCCCGAGGCTGCGGGCGAGGCCGTGGACGAGGCGATTGCGGCGGGCGCCAAGGCGGTGTGGATGCAATTGGGCGTGGTCAACAACGAGGCCGCGGCGCGCGCCGAACAGGCCGGGCTGAAGGTGGTGATGGACCGTTGCCCGGCGATCGACATCCCGCGGCTGGGCGTGGCGCCGGTCAGCGCGGACTGACCCGCCGGCAGCGGGCAACCCCGCCCGCGCATGATTTCACCATTGGCGCGTCGCCGCTGGCTTGTCGCGGCGCGCGGGATGCCGCAAGAAACAGGATATGACCGGCGACAAGCCGGCGCCAGCGTTGAGGGAGCGGGGCGAGATGGATGAACCGGTCGCCCATGTGCACGGCCGCCCCGGTCAGCGCGATCTGACGACGGGGCCGATCGGATCGGCGCTGCTGATGTTCGCACTGCCGACGCTGGCCTCCAACGTGCTCCAGTCGCTGAACGGATCGATCAACGCGATCTGGGTCGGGCGCTTCCTGGGCGAAGGGGCGCTGGCGGCGACGTCCAACGCCAATATCATCATGTTCCTGATGTTCGGCGCGGTCTTTGGCTTTGGCATGGCGGCGACGATCATCGTCGGGCAAAGCTGGGGCCGGCGTGACGTCGACGCGGCGCGGCGCGCGTTCGGATCGGCGATCGGCTTGGTGCTGATGGGGTCGATTACCGTCGGCGCGCTCGGCTGGGTCTATGCGCCGCAGATCCTGACCGCGCTTGCCACCCCGCCCGATGCCTTCGAGCCGGCGCTGGATTACCTTCGCGTCATCTTCCTCGCGCTGCCGCCGTCGATGCTGCTGGTGCTGATGTTCATGGGGCTGCGCGGCACCGGGGATTCGGTGACGCCATTGTGGTTCATGGGGCTGGCGGTGCTGATCGATGCGGTGATGAACCCGCTGCTGATCGCGGGGCTGGGGCCGTTCCCGCGCATGGGCATCGCGGGATCCGCCACCGCGACGCTGATCGCCAATATCGTCGCGCTGGGCGCGCTGGTGGCGTGGATCGCGTGGCGCGACCTGCCGCTGCGGCTGAAGGGTGAGGAGATACGCTACATCCTGCCCGAACCCACGCTGGTGCGCACGATCGTTGGCAAGGGCGTGCCGATCGGGGCGCAGATGCTGGTGCTATCGGTGTCGGCGCTCGCGATGGTCGGGCTGGTCAACCGCAACGGGATCGACACGGTGGCGGCGTACGGCATCGTCCAGCAACTGTGGGGCTATGTGCAGATGCCGGCGATGGCGATCGGCGCGGCGGTATCGGCGATGGCGGCGCAGAATATCGGTGCCGGGCGGTGGGACCGGGTCGCGCAGATCACGCGGGCGGGCATCATCTACAATGTCGCGATCACCGCGGCGACCGTCGTGCTGGTGCTGGTGCTCGACACCGTCATCATCGGCCTGTTCATTCCCGGGGCCAGCCCGGTGCTGCCGATCGCGCAGCATATCAACCTGCTGGCCACCTGGGGCTTCATCATGTTCGGCGGGACGATGGTGCTGTTCGGGGTGATCCGCGCCAATGGCGCCGTCTGGGGCCCGCTGGCGATCATGACGATCGCGATGTTCCCGGTGCGGCTGGGCGTTGCCTTTGCCTTGCTGCCGATCATCGGCCCGGACGCCTTGTGGTGGAGTTTTCCCGTGGGCTCGGGTGCCAACCTGCTGCTGGCGGCGCTCTATTACCGTTATGGCGGGTGGCGCGAGGGCGGGCTGCTGGTGCCGGAAAGCCATTCCGATGAGCGCAGCCATGCCGATATCGAGCCGGCGGGAAGCCTGAAGCCGGTGCCCTGACGGGCCCTACCCGTGCGGTGTATCGGGATCGCGCGGGGCCATGACACGGATCGCCCCGGCGGCGATCCGCGCGCGGACCGGCGTATGCGCCAGCACCTCTCCATCGATCGAGATCGGCAGGCTGGGCCGGGTTTCGATCTTCAGATCCTTGCCGGTGAAGGTGATCGTGTCCTGATGCCGCGCATCGAGGCCGAAGAAGCTGGCGAACCAGTTCTTCACCAGCGTCCGGCGATAACGGCCAGTGACCGCCTGAACGACGATCTGGCCCGAATCGACATGCGCCTCGTCCACCAGCCAGGTGCCGCCATGATAGGGGCCGTTGGATATGCGCACCTCGACCACGCGCATCCGTTTTTCGTCAACGCCATCGTCGACGGTGAGGATGAAGGGGCGGAATTTCAGATATTGCAGCCCCGCCCAGCCGAGATAGCCGATGCGGCCCATGAACTTCTTCAGATTGTGCGGCACCGTCTCCGCGATTTGCGGCGACAGGCCCATGGCGGCGCAATTGGCGAAATAATCATTGTCGATCATGCCGAGGTCGATGCGCCGCGGCACGCCGTTCGCCAGCACGTCGATTGCCCCGTCGATGTCGAGCGGCAGGCCAAGCGTGCGCGCGAAACTGTTCGCGGTGCCGAGCGGCAGCACACCGAGGATCACGTCCTCCCCCACCAGCCGGTCGACTAGCCCGCTGACGGTGCCGTCGCCGCCGCCCAGGATGACGAGATCGGGCTTCTTGGCGAGCGCGGCATCGATCGTCTGTTCGAGTTTGTCGGGATCCTCCACGGCATGGGCATCGACCGGGAAGGGCAGCACCTCCAGTCGTTTGCAGGCGCGGCGGAACAGCTTCTGCCCCTTGCGCGACTTGGCGTTGACGATCAGGGCCGCGGACCGGATTTCGCTCATGACGCCGCAACGCACGAGGCGCGGTTTCGCCCCCGTAACGCTTGCGTGGCCGCGCGACGCGGCGCACATGCCATGGCCATGAGTGCATCCTTTCCCGCCATTCGCCTTCGCCGTACCCGCGCCGCGGACTGGAGCCGCCGGCTGCATCGCGAGACGATGCTGACCCCGGCCGACCTGATCTGGCCGCTGTTCATCGCTGACGGGGGAGGCGTGGAGGAGCCGATCGCGAGCCTGCCGGGCGTGTCGCGCTGGTCGGTCGACCGGATCGTCGAGCGCGCGCGCGAGGCACAGGCGCTGGGCATTCCCTGCCTTGCCCTGTTCCCCAACACGCCGGGCCATCTGCGCAGCGAGGACGGGCGCGAGGCGCTCAATCCCGACAACCTCATGTGCCGCGCGATCCGTGCGGTGAAGGATGCGGTGCCCGATATCGGCATCCTGACCGACGTCGCGCTCGACCCCTATACCGCGCACGGGCATGACGGGCTGGTCGATGAGGCGGGCTATGTGCTGAACGATGCGACGGTCGAACTGCTCGTCGGCCAGTCGCTGAACCAGGCGGCGGCGGGGGCGGATATCATCGCACCGTCGGACATGATGGACGGCCGCATCGGCACGATCCGCACCGCGCTGGAGGCGACCGGGCATGCCAACGTCCAGATCATGGCCTATGCCGCTAAATATGCCAGCGCCTTCTACGGCCCGTTCCGCGATGCGGTGGGCAGCCGCGGGCTGCTGAAGGGCGACAAGAAGACGTATCAGATGGATTATGGCAACGCGGAGGAAGCGCTGCGCGAGGTGGCGTTGGACCTCGCGGAGGGCGCGGACAGCGTGATGGTGAAGCCGGGGCTGCCGTATCTCGACATTGCGCGCCGCGTGAAGGAGCGGTTCGAGGTGCCGGTGTTCGCATATCAGGTGTCGGGCGAATATGCGATGATCGAGGCGGCGGTCGCGGCCGGCGCGGCGGATCGCGACGCGATGGTGATCGAGACGCTGACCGCGTTCAAGCGCGCCGGCTGTTCGGGCGTGCTGACCTATCACGCCGTCCATGCCGCGAGGCTGCTGACCGCGTGATCGAGACCGACCGCCTGATCCTGCGCGTGCCGGAGGCGCGCGACCGCGCGCCGCTGCATGCGATGTGGGCGGACCCGGCGGTTATGGCGGATCTCGGCCCGGTGAAGGACGCGGCGGCGAGCGATATGGCGTTGCAGCGGCACGCGAGCTACGCGCCGCTCGGCTTTCGCGCGGTTGTGGAGCGCGGGAGTGGTGAGACGATCGGATTTTGCGGGCTGAAGCCCGGCGCGCCCGATACGCCGATCGCGGGGATGCTGGAGATCGGCTGGATGCTGGCGACCCCCTGGTGGGGCGCGGGCTATGCGCGCGAGGCGGCGGGCGCGATCATCGCCTGGGGCTGGCAAGCGCGGCACGAGGATGCGATCGTCGCGATCACCGCGCGGCAGAACGGGCGGAGCCGGGCGCTGATGGAGCGGCTGGGCATGGCGCACGACCCAGCGCTCGATTTCGATCACCCGCTGTTCGACGCTGAAGACCCGCGGCGCGACACGGTGACCTACCAGATCGTGCGCCCGTGATCGCGACCGGGCGCCCGGCGCATGGCTGAGCCGCAGCGCGCAGGCCGTGCGCTTTACGTCCTGACGATCCTGGCGGGATCGTTCCTGTTGTTCCTGGTCCAGCCGATGGTGGCGCGGATCGCGCTGCCGCGGCTGGGCGGCGCGCCGGCGGTGTGGAACTCGGCGATGCTGGTGTACCAGGCGCTGCTGCTCGCCGGCTATGGCTATGCCCATGCGCTGGACCGGTTGCCGGTGCGGCGGCAGGCGGCGGTGCACCTGGGGCTGCTGGCGATCGCCAGCCTGTGGCTGCCGATCGGGGTGCTCGGCTGGACGCTGCCGAGCGGGACGGCGCCCGAATTGTGGGTGCCTTGGCTGCTCGCCGCGTCCATCGGGCCATTGTTTGTCGCGGTGTCGGCGCAGGCGCCGCTGATCCAGCGCTGGTTCGCCGCGGCGCGGCCGGGGCAGGACCCCTATCGGCTGTATGCCGCGTCGAACCTTGGCAGCTTTGCCGGGCTGCTTGCCTATCCGTTGCTGGTCGAGCCGCTGGTGTCGGTGGCCGGGCAAAGGTGGCTGTGGACGGGCGGGTATTTGCTGCTGATCGCGCTGGTCGCCGCGATTGCGTGGCGGCTACCCAACGCGGCGGTGCAGCGTGCAGAGCCCGTCGCCGAAGATACGCCGCCGGGCTGGCGGCGGATCGCGATGTGGATCGCACTGGCGCTGGTCCCGTCGGGGCTGATGCTGGCGACGTCGACCTATATCACCACCGACATCGTCGCCATGCCGCTGCTGTGGGTGCTGCCGCTGGGGCTGTACCTCCTCAGCTTCAGCATCGCCTTTGCCGACCGGCGCGCGCCGGCCGATTTCATCACGAGCGTGGCGCCGATCACCATCATCCTGTTCGGCGGGGTGATGATCGGCGGGTTCACGCTGGAGCCCGCGCTGGGGCTGCTGCTGGCGCTGGCGCTGCTGTTCATGGTCGCGGTGGCGCTGCATACCGCGATGTACCGGTTGCGCCCCGCGCCGCAGCGGCTGACCGGTTTCTACCTTGCCATGTCGGTCGGCGGGGCGCTGGGCGGGCTGTTCGCCGGGCTGATCGCGCCGGGACTGTTCGACTGGACGTGGGAATATCCGCTGCTGATCCTGGCGGCGGGCGCGCTGGTGCCGCAATCGATCCTGCTGCCGCCGCTCCGGGCGCTGTGGCGGCGGGGCCGGGGCATTCCCGCGCTGGCCGTGGTGGGCGCGATCTGCGCGCTGCTGCTGATGCTGCGCCAATGGGGGCCGGCGGCGTGGTTTGGTGAGGATAGCCCGGGGCTGATCTTTGCGGTGATCGCGGTGGTGGGGCTGGCCTCGATCGGCGTTCGCGCGGCCTATGTCACGGTGCTGGCGGTATCGCTGCTGCTGTTCGGCGGGATCAACGCGCTGCGCATCACCGCGGCGGGCGACATCCGCACGCGCAGCTATTTCGGTGTTTATACTTTGTCCGAGCGGGCCGATGAGCGCACGCTGGCGCATGGCACGACGCTGCACGGCGTCCAGCTGCTGGGATCACCCGAGCGCGAGCAGCAGCCGACGACCTATTATACGCCGTCGTCGGGCGTCGGCCGCGCGCTGACCATTGCGCCGGCGCTGTACGGACCGGAGGGGCGGATCGGCGTGGTCGGGCTGGGGACGGGGACGCTCGCCTGCTATGCGCTGCCGACGCAATATTGGACGTTCTTCGAAATCGATCCGGTGGTGGCGGAGCTGGCCCGGACGCGTTTCTCGTTCCTGCGCACCTGTACGCCCGACGCGCAGACGGTGATCGGGGATGCACGCGTGTCGATCGCGGCGGCGAGGCCGCAATCGTTCGACCTCCTCGCGCTCGACGCCTTTTCGTCGGATGCGGTGCCGATCCACCTGCTGACGCGCGAAGCCTTTGCCGATTACGGCCGCGCGCTGCAGCCCAAGGGGTTGCTGCTGGTGCATATCTCCAACCGCTACATGGACCTGACGCCGATCGTCGCGGCGGCGGCGCGGGCGGGCGAATGGCAGGCGATCGAGCTGATGGACCGGCCGCCGCTGAACGAGGATGGCGCATCGCTGTCGCATTGGATCGCGCTGTCGCGTGATCCCGGCGTGATCGACGCGCTGAAGGGCTATGGCACTGGGTGGGTGGCGATCGATCAGGCCGGGGCGGGCGCGGGCTGGACCGACGATTATGCGTCGATCCTGCCGCTGCTTCATCCCTGAGGGCGGGACGGGTCGCGGCTCACTCGGCGCTGCGTTCAACCGAATCGAGGATGCGCGCGCCGGCCATGAAGACGGCGATCGGGCAGACCGAGAAGAGCAGCCAGCCGGCGGGGCCGGGATAATCCTGAAGATAGTGAACGCCGCGTTCGGTTGCGCCAAGGCCGAGGCCGTAGATGACGACGAAAGCTTCGAACTTGGTCTTGATCGTGAAGAGGCGAGCGAGACGAGCGAACATGCTGAAACATCAGCAAGTTTCGGACCAGCGGCGCAAATCCGCCATTTATGCACGTCGGCCAAGAGTTAACTGTCAATTAACCTTACAAGATCGAGTGCCTCGTGCAGCGCGCGGTGGGCCGTTTCCACCTGAGCAAGCAACGCCGGATCGCCGATCCGGTCGAAGGCGATTTCCTCCGGCCAGTGCGCGGCGATCACATCGGCGATGGAATCGAGCTTTGCCGCATCGACCAGGAAGCGCAGATCGACCGTCGCGGGATCGCACACCACGCGTAGCCGCAAGCAGGCGGGGCCGCCGCCATTCGCCATGGACTCGCGCACGTCGACCACCTCCGCCGCGCGGATCGGGCCGTTGCTGGCGAGATGATCCTGCAGCCATGACCAGACGGGGGCGCTGTCACGCGCCTCGCCGGGGACGATCAGCGTCTGTCCGCTGCCGGGCACGGTGACGAGCTGGGCGTTGAAGAGGTAGGACTGGATCGCCTCTGCGAGGCTGACCTGTGCCGCGGGCACCTCGACGATCTCTACCTCGGGCAGGAGGCGGCGAAGGTCCGCGTAGAAGGCCGCGGGGTCAGCGAAGGCGTGTTCGTGGGTGAAGAGCGTGCGTTCGTTGGCGACGGCGACCACGTCATTGTGGAAGGCGCCGGCAGCGATGGCCGCCTCCGACTGCTGCACGTACAGGGTGCGCGCGGGATCGAGACCGTGGCCGCGGGCAATCGCCTCGCTCGCCTCACGATTCTGGCGGGCGGGGAAGGGGCCGCCGCTTTCGCCATAGACGAAGACCTCGACGCCCGGCGCATCATGCGCGGCGCATAGCCGCATGTGATTGGCCGCGCCCTCGTCACCGAACGGGGCGGGGATCGGCGGATGAACGACGAAGGCGCTGTCGGCGAAGGCGAGGCGAAGCTGGGCCAGCGTCACCGGCCATTCGTGGCTGCGATGCGGCATGGTGACGAGGTTGGCGACGGTGAGGTGGCAGCGGCGATCGGCGCAATCGGCGGCGGGGGAGACGGTGGCGGCGTTGGCCGCCCACATCGGCGAGGCGGAAAAGGCCCGCGCCTGAAGATGCGGGCGCGCGGTGGCATAATCGCTGTTCAGCGCGGCGAGCCAGCGGTGGTCGGGGCGGGGATGGGGGAGAAGGACGCCCTGCGTCAGCCCGAGCGCCAGGTTGCGGCGCATCTTCTCGATCCCCTGCAGCGCGGCGGCACGGGGATGCGAGGTCGCGCCGGCATTGCGCGCGGCGGCGAGGTTGCCGGGGCTGAGCCCGGCATAATTGTGGCTGGGACCGACGATGCCGTCGAAGTTGATCTCCTGAATCATGCGCCGCGTTCCTCTCGCCAGATGGGTTCAGATCCGTTCGACGTGCAGGACCTTGTCGCCGTCCTGCGCGTGGATCGCGGCGGCGCAGGCCGGATCGAGGGCAACGCCCGCGTCCTGCGGCGCCACCGTGCCGAAGGCGCAGCGGAAATCGGACAGGCGGCCATGCGCCACCAGCGATTCGATGCCGGCATCGGCGTTGGCGGCAATGACGGCCGCTTCCTTTGCCTCACGGACCGAGCGCACGGCATCGATCCGCGCGGTCATGGTCGGGCCGCCATCAAAGATGTCGATATATTTTTCGAAGGCGAACCCTTCGTTTTCCAGCATCCGCATCGCGGCGCGGCCTGAGGGGTGGGGCATGCCGATCGCGGCGCGCGCGCTTTCGGACAGCATCGCGGTATAGATCGGATGCTTGGGCATCAGATCGGCGATGAACTGGTGGCCGTTGATGGCATTGAAGGCGTCCGCCTCCTGGAAGTTCATGCCGAAGAAGCGCCCGGCGAGGCCGTCCCAGAAGGGCGAGCCGCCCGCTTCGTCGATCACGCCGCGAAGCTCCGCCAGCACGCGATCGCCGAAGCGCGCGCGATGCGCACGAATGAAGAGGTAGCGGCTGCGCGCGAGCAGCAGGCCGAGCCCGCCGGCGCGCTCCCCCGGGTGGAGGAACAGGCCGCCGACCTCGCTCGACCCCTCCAGATCGGTGGTCAGCGACAGCATCTCCGCGCGGAAGGTGCGGTCGAGTTCGCGGCTGTGCTGGGTCAGCGTGCTGATGCGGTAGCTGTAGAAGGGGTGTTTCTGGCCAACCTGGGTGAAGATCTGGCAGGTACCGCGCACGTCGCCGGTGGCGGTGTTTTCGAGGATGAGGACGAACAGTTCATCCTCCACGCTCGGCTCATCACGGGCAAAGGCGGCGTGGCTGCGATCGAGCTTCGCCTTCAGCGCGCGGCGGTCGGGGGGGAGATTGGTGAATCCGCCGCCGGTCAGCTTTGCCATCTCATAGAGATGCGCAAGATCTTCATCACGTGCCGCCCGGACAACAAATGTCACAAACCCTCCTCAGCCAGTCGCAAGATGGTGACCGCCGACAGCGCGGCGCGTTCGGCCAGGCTATCGACGATCAGGAATTCCTCAGGTGAATGGATCCCGCCGCCGCGCACCCCCATCGTGTCGATGACCGGCGTGCCGACCGCGGCGATATTGTTGCCGTCGCACACCCCGCCGGTGTCGCGCCAGGCGATCGACAGGTCGAGATCGGCGCCGGTGCGGCGCACCAGATCGAACAGGCGCGCCGCCTGCGCGTCGATCGGCTTGGGCGGGCGATTGAAGCTGCCGTGCACCTCTACGGCCACGTCGTGCGCGGTGGTGACGGCGGCGACCGCCTCGTCGATCGCCTGTCGCGCACGGGCGATCTCGTCGGCATCCTTGGGTCGGAAATTGACGCGCAGGACGGCAAGGTCGGGCACGACATTGTTGGGGCCGCCGCCATCGATGCGCGCGGGATTGACCGAGAGGCGCGGGCTTTTTGCCGCGTCGAGGCGAAGCGCGATGGCGGCGGCGGCGACGACCGCGTTGCGGCCCTCCTCCGGATTGCGCCCCGCATGGGCCGCGCGGCCGCGCACGACGATCGAGAAATTGCCCGTGCCGCCGCGCGCGCCGGCAAGTGTGCCGTCGGGGAGGGCGGGTTCATAGGTGAGCGCGGCGAGCTTGCCCCGTGCGGCCGCTTCGATCAGCGCAGCGGAGGAGAAGGAGCCGGTTTCCTCGTCCGAATTGATGACCACGTCATAGCCGATCGGGCAGCCGACCGCCTCGATCCCCTCCAGTGCGGCGATCATCACCGCCAGCCCGCCCTTCATGTCGGCAACGCCGGGGCCGTTGATCGTGCCGTCAGGACGATCGACGAGCGTCTGGAAGGGGTGGTCGGCCGGATAGACGGTGTCCATATGCCCGGTCAGCAGCAGCCGGCGCGGCGCATCGGGACGCACCGCGAGATGAAGGTGCCGGCCATGGTCGATCGCGCGGACGGCGCCGTCGGGGGTCACCCGCTCCGCCGCGGCGGGCGCAACCAACGTCACCTCGCCCGGAAGCGCCGACAAAGCCTCGGCCAGCATGTCCGCGACGGTCGCGAGGCCGGCGAGGTTTGCGGTGCCGCTGTTCACCGCCGACCAAGCGCGGGTGCGGGCGAGCATGGGGGATTGCGCCGCGTGCGCCACCGCTCGTTCCTCGGTCGGGTTCAGCCTTGCCATCAATGGCGGCTGCTAGCCGATGCGGCGAGCATCGACCACCCCGCGGTTCTGCGAGTGATTCTCAAGGGCCCCATGCCTTGCCCCGAGGGGCCGCGAGGCCTAAAGCGACCGCGAATTTTTTCAATCGCACATGCGAGAGCAGCCCGAGAAAGCGCCATGGTCGACCTGTCGCAATATCTGCCGATTCTGATGTTCCTCGCGGTTGCGCTGGTGCTGTCGACGGCGTTCGTTTTCCTGCCGATGGCGATTTCGCGAGTCACCGGTTCGTACAAGCCCACGCCCGAGAAGCTGAGCGAATATGAATGCGGTTTCCCCGCGTTCGAGGATAGCCGCGCGCAATTTGACGTGCGTTTCTATCTGGTTGCGATCCTTTTTATCATCTTTGATCTCGAAGCCGCGTTCCTATTTCCCTGGGCGGTAAGCGTGTTCGACCTGGGCTGGACCGCCTGGGTCAGCATGATGATCTTCATCGGCGAGCTCGCGCTCGGGCTCGTCTACGCCTGGAAGACAGGCGCACTGGATTGGGAATGACCATGCACTCCGGCCCCGTTGAATTGCCGCGCGATGCCCGCGCGATCTCCAGTGGAACGGGCCTCGTTCAGCCCGATCCCGGTTTCTTCAACGATCTGAACGGCGAGCTGACCGACAAGGGTTTCCTCGTCACGTCGACCGAGGAATTGTTCCAGTGGGCCCGCACGGGCTCGCTGTGGTGGATGACGTTCGGCCTCGCCTGCTGCGCGGTGGAGATGATCCACGTCAACATGCCGCGCTACGACCTGGAGCGCTTCGGTGCCGCGCCGCGCGCGTCCCCGCGCCAGTCGGACGTGATGATCGTCGCGGGTACGCTCTGCAACAAGATGGCTCCCGCGCTGCGCCGCGTGTACGACCAGATGTCGGAGCCCAAGTACGTGATCTCGATGGGGTCGTGCGCGAACGGCGGCGGCTATTACCATTATAGCTACAGCGTCGTGCGCGGTTGCGACCGTGTGGTGCCGGTCGACATCTATGTCCCGGGCTGCCCGCCGACCGCCGAGGCGCTGCTGTACGGGATCATGCAGCTGCAGCGGAAGATCCGCCGTTCGGGGAGCATCGAACGGTGAGGGCGCCTGCACCCCGCTGGGCCGCTGAGCTCAACGACGCGACGCTGGAGGCGGCGCGCGCCGCCATTCCGAACGGGCTGGTCGATGCGTTCGCGCATGTCGGCGAGATCCAGCTGCACGTCCACCGCGATCACCTGATCGCCGCGCTGATCGCGCTGCGCGATACGCCGGGCCTCGAATACCAGCAGCTGATGGACATCGCCGGGGTCGATTATCCCGATCGCGGCGAGGAGCGGTTCGAGGTGGTCTATTGCCTCCTGTCGCTGACCCGCAACCATCGCCTGCACGTCCATGTCACCGCCAGCGAGGATACGCCGGTGCCGACCGTGACCGAGCTGTGGCCGGTCGCCGGCTGGTATGAGCGCGAAGTGTACGACATGTACGGCGTGCTGTTCGCCGGCAACCGCGACCTGCGCCGCATCCTGACCGACTATGGCTTCCGAGGGCATCCCCAGCGCAAGGACTTCCCGCTGACCGGGTTCGTCGAGATGCGCTATTCGGAAGAGGTGAAGCGCGTCGTCTATGAGCCGGTGAAGCTGGCGCAGGATTTCCGCACGTTTGACTTCACGAGTCCCTGGGAAGGCGCAGAATACGTGCTGCCGGGCGACGAGAAGGGCGCGGCGCTGCCCGAGGCGAAGGGGGCACCGACGCCGCTCAACGCCGATGCGATCCGCAAGGCGGGCGACAGCCAGAGCGCGACCAAGCCGGCCGATGCGCCGAGCCAGCCCTATGCCAAGGAGCCGGCGACCAGCACCGCCCAGACCGGCGCGGGCAACCCGCATCCGAACGCGACGCCAAAGCCATCCGACCCTGATGTCGTTCCCGGCAAGGGAGGGCAGAACCAATGACCGATACGCTGCGCAACGATTCCATCGACCCCGCGGTTGAGCGGCTGGCCGACGCCTTCCAGGACGGACATGTCCAGGACGAGGTGGCGATCCAGAACTACACGATCAACTTCGGCCCGCAGCACCCGGCGGCGCACGGCGTGCTCCGGCTCGTCATGGAGCTGGACGGCGAGATCGTCGAGCGGATCGATCCGCACGTCGGGCTGCTCCACCGCGGCACCGAGAAGCTGATCGAATACAAGACCTACGCGCAGGCGATCCCCTATTTCGATCGCCTCGATTATTGTTCGCCTGCGTGCATGGAGCACACGTTCGTGCTGGCGATCGAGAAGCTGCTCGACCTCGAAGTGCCGCTGCGCGCGCAGTACCTGCGCGTGTTCTTCGCCGAGCTGACGCGCATCTCGAACCACATGCTCAACCTCGGCTCGCACGTCATGGACGTCGGCGCGATGACGCCGAACCTGTGGCTGTTCGAGATTCGCGAGGATTGCTACGGCTTCCTCGAGCGCGCGACCGGTGCGCGCATGCACCACAATTACTTCCGCCCGGGCGGCGTCCACCAGGACGTGCCGCTGAAGCTGTTGACCGACATCGCCGAGTGGCTCGACACGCGGCTGCCGCGCCTGTTCGAGGATGCGATCAGCCTGGTTGCCGACAATCGCATCTTCAAGCAGCGCAACGTCGACATCGCAGTGGTGAGCCGTGACGATGCGATCCGCTGGGGCTTCTCCGGCCCGATGATCCGCGCCGCGGGCATTCCGTGGGACCTGCGCAAGCAGCAGCCGTATGACGTGTACGACCGGATGGATTTCGAAATCCCCGTCGGCACCAAGGGCGATTGCTACGACCGCTTCATGGTGCGCGTGGAGGAGGTCCGCCAGTCGGCGCGGATCATGAAGCAGTGTCTGGCGGAAATGCCCGAAGGGCCGATCGCCAGCCTCGATCGCAAGGTCGTGCCGCCCAAGCGGGGCGAGATGAAGCAGTCGATGGAAGCGCTGATCCACCACTTCAAGCTGTATTCCGAAGGCTATCACGTGCCCGCGGGCGAAGTGTATGTCGCGACGGAAAGCCCGAAGGGTGAGTTCGGCGTCTATCTGGTGTCCGACGGCACCAACAAGCCGTACCGTTGCAAGATCCGTCCGACCGCCTTCAGCCACCTGCAGGCAATGGATTTCATGAGCCGCGGCCACATGCTCGCGGACACCACCGCCATTCTCGGCGCGATGGATATCGTTTTTGGTGAATGTGACCGCTGATGGCTGACGCACCCCAGATCCCCGACGAGGCAGAGGTCCGCGCCCGCTGGGGCAATTTCCAGTGGACTGACGAAAGCCGTGAGAAGCGCAACGCGATCCTCGCCCGCTATCCGGCGGGTCGTGAGCAATCGGCGTCGATCCCGCTGCTCGACCTGGCACAGCGCCAGGTTGGGGCGGAGACGAACACGCAAGGGTGGCTGCCGATCCCGGTGATCGAGTTCGTCGCGCGCGAGATCGGCGTGCCGTACATCCGCGTGCTGGAGGTCGCGACCTTCTACACCATGTTCAACCTGGCGCCGGTCGGCCGGTTCCACGTGCAGGTCTGCGGGACGACGCCGTGCATGCTGCGCGGGTCGGACGACGTGCTGGCGGCGTGCAAGAACAAGGGGCTGATCAAGGGCAAGACGACGCCCGACGGCCTGTTCACGCTGACCGAGGTCGAGTGCATGGGCAATTGCGCGTCCGCACCGATGGTCCAGATCAACGACGACAATTACGAGGACCTGGATTACGACCGTACGGTCGCGATCCTCGACGCGCTGGCGCGGGGCGAGCAGCCCAAGGCGGGCACGCAGGAGCCGGGCCGGCACACGGTGGAGCCGTTGGGCGGGCCGACGACGCTGAAAGCGATGGTCGAGGAGAACCACGATTATCGCAACGAATGGAACACCCCTGCCGTGGGAGCGAGCGCATGAGCGTCATCACATCCCTGACGGACAAGGACCGCATCTTCACCAACCTCTACGGATATCAGCCGTGGACGTTGCAGGCGGCCCGCCAGCGCGGCGACTGGGACAATACCAAGGCGCTGCTGGAGCTTGGCCAGGACAAGATCATCGACGTGATCAAGGCCTCGGGCCTGCGCGGTCGCGGCGGTGCGGGCTTCCCGACCGGCACCAAATGGTCGTTCATGCCCAAGACGCCGAGCCCCGAGCGGCCGAGCTTCCTGGTCATCAACGCCGACGAATCCGAACCGGGTTCGTGCAAGGATCGCGAGATCATCCGCCACGATCCGCACAAGCTGATCGAGGGCGCGCTAGTCGCGGGCTTCGCGATGCGCGCGCGGGCGGCCTACATCTACATCCGCGGCGAGTATATTCGCGAGGCCGAGACGCTGTTTGCCGCCGTGCAGGAGGCATATGACGCCGGCCTGGTCGGCAAGAACGCTTGCGGCTCCGGCTATGACTTCGACGTCTTCGTCCACCGTGGCGCCGGCGCGTACATCTGCGGCGAAGAGACCGCAATGATCGAGAGCCTGGAGGGCAAGAAGGGCCAGCCGCGCCTGAAGCCGCCGTTCCCGGCGGGTGCCGGCCTGTATGGCTGTCCGACGACGGTCAACAACGTCGAGAGCATCGCGGTCGCGCCGACGATTCTGCGGCGTGGCGCGGAATGGTTCGCCAGCTTCGGCGCGGAGAACAACCGCGGCACCAAGCTGTTCCAGATCAGCGGTCACGTGGAAAAGCCGTGCGTCGTCGAGGAATCGATGAGCATTCCGTTCCGCGAGCTGATCGAGAAGCATTGCGGCGGCATTCGCGGCGGGTGGGACAATCTGCTCGCGGTTATTCCGGGTGGTTCGTCGGTGCCGTTGGTGCCAGCGAAGGACATCATGGATGCGCCGATGGACTTTGATGGCCTGAAAGCGGTGGGCTCCGGCCTCGGCACCGCGGCGATCATCGTCATGGACAAGTCGACCGACATCGTCCGCGCGATCAGCCGTATCTCCTACTTCTACAAGCATGAGAGCTGCGGCCAGTGCACGCCGTGCCGCGAGGGCACCGGCTGGATGTGGCGCGTGATGGAGCGGCTGCGCACCGGTGACGCCGAGATCGGCGAGATCGACATGTTGCAGCAGGTGACCAAGCAGGTCGAGGGCCACACCATCTGCGCGCTGGGCGACGCGGCTGCCTGGCCGATCCAGGGCCTCATCCGCCACTTCCGCCCCGAGCTGGAACGCCGCATCACCGAACGTCAGGGCGGCGGGCTCGCCCCCATGCAGGAAGCTGCAGAATAATGCCAAAGCTGAAGGTAGACGGGATCGAGGTCGAAGTGCCGCAGGGAGCCACCGTGCTCCAGGCGTGCGAAGCGGCTGGCAAGGAAATCCCCCGTTTCTGTTATCATGAGCGGCTGAGCATCGCGGGCAATTGCCGCATGTGCCTGGTCGAGGTGAAGCCCGGGCCGCCCAAGCCGCAGGCGTCGTGCGCGCTGCCGGCGGCGGAAAACCAGGAAGTGTTCACCAACACGCCGATGGTGAAGCATGCCCGCGAGGGCGTGATGGAATTCCTGCTGATCAACCACCCGCTGGATTGCCCGATCTGCGATCAGGGCGGCGAGTGCGATCTGCAGGACCAGGCGGTTGCTTATGGTCGTGGCCACAGCCGCTTCCAGGAGAACAAGCGCGCCGTCACCGAGAAGTACATGGGCCCCATCGTGAAGACGGTGATGACCCGGTGCATCCAGTGCACGCGCTGCGTCCGCTTCGCCGAGGAAGTGTCGGGCGTGGAGGAAATCGGCGCGCTGTATCGCGGCGAGAACATGCAGATCACCTCCTACCTCGAGAAGGCGGTGACGAGCGAGCTCAGCGGCAATGTCGTCGACCTGTGCCCGGTCGGTGCGCTGACGTCCAAGCCCTATGCGTTCGAAGCGCGCCCGTGGGAGCTGAAGAAGACGCTGACGATCGACGTCATGGACGCGGTCGGCACCAACATCCGCCTCGACAGCCGTGGCCGTCAGGTGCTGCGCGCGCTGCCGCGGGTGAATGACGACGTCAACGAGGAGTGGGCGACCGACAAGACCCGCCACGCCGTCGACGGCCTGGTGCGTCGCCGGCTCGACCGCCCTTATGTGCGGCGTGACGGCAAGCTGGTTGCGGCCAGCTGGGACGAGGCGTTCGCTGCGATCGCCGATGCGGCCAAGGCTGCGGGCAACAGCGTCGCGGCGGTGGCCGGCGATATCGTCGATTGCGAGACGATGTTCGCGGCCAAGGCGCTGCTGGCGTCGATGGGCTCGTCGCTGCTCGAGGGTCGTCAGACCGGCATGGACTATGACGTGTCGAGCCTGGCGGCGGTGAATTTCAACACCACCATTGCCGGCATGGAGCGCGCCGACGCGATCCTGTTGGTCGGCACCAACCTTCGCTGGGAAGCGAGCCTGGTCAACACGCGCGTGCGCAAGGCGATCAAGCGCGGCGCCAAGGTGTTTGCGATCGGCCCGGAGACGGACCTGTCGTACAAGGTCGAGTGGCTGGGCCAGGATCTCTCGATCCTTTCCAACCTGCCAGAGGCGGTGACCGAGGCGTTCGGCAAGGCCGAGCGGCCGGCAGTGGTTGTCGGTGGCGGCGCGCTGAAGCATGCGCATGGCGCGACGCTGGAGCTCGCCAAGTCGCTGAACCTCGTTCGCGATGGTTGGAACGGCTATAATGTCGTGCATTTCTCGGCCGCACGCATGGGCGGGCTGATGCTCGGCTATGCGCAAAAGGCAGGCATTTCCGCGCTTTACGACGCGAAGCTCACCTTCTTCCTGGGGGCCGACGAGTGCGATTTCACGCGCTTCACCGGCTTCAAGGTCTATGTCGGCCATCATGGCGACAAGGGCGCGGCCGCGGCGGACGTGGTGCTGCCCGGTGCGAGCTATGCCGAGAAGTCGGGTACCTATGTGAACCTCGAAGGGCGTGTTCAGCGCGGCAACCGCGCGGTGTTCGCGCCGGGCGATGCGCGCGAGGACTGGACGATCTTCCGCGCGCTGTCGGAAAAGCTGGGCGCGGTCCTGCCGTTCGACACGCTGGACGAGCTGCGCGCCGCGATGGCGCTGGATTGTCCGGAGCTTGCCAACGAGGGGCTGGTGACCTTCCCATGGGCGCCGCCGTCGCTCGACACCGCGGCGCAGGGCACGCTGGAGGGATATCCCATCAAGGATTTCTATCTCACCAACGCGATATGCCGCGCTTCGCCGACGATGCAGCGCTGCTCGGCTGAACTGGTGCATGGCGAAACCTTCGCGGAGGCCGCGGAATGACCGCCTTCTTCAACACGACCCTGGGCCTGCCCTATAACTGGGCCTGGTTCCTGGCGACGCTGGTCGGCATTCTGGTCATTGCGCTGCCGCTGATGCTGGCGGTGGCGATGATCATCTATGCCGATCGCAAGATCTGGGCGGCGATGGCGCTGCGCCGTGGCCCGAACGTGGTCGGCCCGCTTGGCCTGCTGCAGTCCTTCGCCGACGGCCTGAAGGTGTTCCTGCAGGAAACGATCGTCCCCACGGCCGCCAACCGCGGGCTGTTCCTGCTCGCGCCGATCATCACCTTCACGGTGGCGCTGATCGTCTGGGCGGTGGTGCCGTTCGACCTTGGCGTCGTGCTGGCGGACATCAATGTCGGGCTGCTGTACGTTCTCGCGGCATCGTCGCTGGGCGTGTACGGCATCATCCTGGCGGGCTGGTCGTCCAACTCCAAATATCCGTTCTTCTCCGCGATCCGCGCCGCGGCGCAGATGGTGAGCTATGAAGTCGCGATCGGCTTCGTGCTGATCTCGGTCATCCTGTGGGCGGGGACGTTCAACCTGACCGGGATCGTCGAGGCGCAGCGCGGCGTGCTGGGGACGCCGATCAACGGCTTCTTCCTCAACCCGCTGCTGTTCCCGATGGCGATCGTGTTCTTCATCTCGGCCCTGGCCGAAACGGCGCGCGCGCCGTTCGACCTGACCGAGGCGGAGTCGGAGCTCGTCGCGGGCTACCAGACCGAATATTCGTCGATGAGCTTCGCGCTCTACTGGCTCGGCGAATATGCCAATGTGATCCTGATGTGCGTGCTGAACGCGACGCTGTTCTGGGGTGGCTATCTGCCGCCGTTCGACTGGGCGCCGCTCTATTACGTGCCGGGCATCATCTGGCTGTTTGCCAAGACGCTGTTCTTCTTCTTCTGCTTCAGCTGGGTGAAGGCGACGGTGCCGAGGTATCGTTATGACCAGCTGATGCGGCTGGGCTGGAAGGTGTTCCTTCCGCTGTCACTGTTCTGGGTATTTCTCGTGTCGGGCGTGCTGATGCTCTACCGGGTTGGGATCTGACGATGGGTATCGCTTCGACGATCAAGGCCTTCACCCTCTGGGAGTTCGTGAAGGCGCACGCTTTGACCTTGAGGTATTTCTTCAAGCCCAAGGCGACGATCAACTATCCGTTCGAGCGCAACCCGCTCTCGCCGCGGTTCCGTGGGGAGCATGCGCTGCGCCGCTATCCCAATGGCGAGGAACGCTGCATCGCATGCAAGCTGTGCGAGGCGGTGTGCCCGGCGCAGGCGATCACGATCGAGGCCGAGCCGCGCGACGACGGCAGCCGCCGGACGACGCGCTACGACATCGACATGACCAAGTGCATCTATTGCGGGCTGTGCCAGGAGGCCTGCCCGGTGGACGCGATCGTCGAAGGGCCGAACTACGAATTCTCGACCGAGACCCGCGAGGAGCTGATCTACGACAAGGCCAAGCTGCTCGATAACGGGGATCGCTGGGAAAGCGCGATTGCGGCAAACATTGCCGCGGACGCGGCATATCGATAGGCGGCGCGCGATGATTAAACGGCTTTTCCAGGTGTCGGCATGATCCAGGCCCTCGCCTTCTACCTTTTCGCGATCGTGGTGCTCGTTTCGGGCGTCATGACGATTGCCTCGCGCAATCCGGTGCACAGCGTGCTGTGGCTGATCCTGGCGTTCTTCAACGCCGCGGGCCTGATGGTGTTGGTCGGCGCCGAGTTCATCGCGATGCTGCTCGTCATCGTCTACGTCGGCGCGGTCGCCGTGCTGTTCCTGTTCGTGGTCATGATGCTCGACATCGACTTCGCCGAGCTGCGCGCTGGTTTCGTGCGCTATTTCGGGATCGGCCTGGTCCTGGCGGTGGCGCTGGTGTGCGAGATCATCATCGGGGTCGGCGCATGGAGCGAGGGCGGGGTTGACCTGGCACGCCGCGGTGCGCCGATCGATCCGACCATCCCGAACGTTCAGGCGATCGGCAACCTGCTGTACACCCGCTACCTCTTCGTGTTCGAAGCGGCGGGCCTGGTGCTGCTGGTCGCGATGATCGGCGCGATCGTGCTGACGCATCGCCAGCGTGGCGGGGTCATCAGGCAGAACATCGCGCAGCAGATCGCGCGGCGTCCGCAGGATGCGACGCGTAACGTGCGGCCGGAAATCGGGCAGGGGGTGAAGCTGTGAGTGGCGGAATCGGTCTGGTCCATTACCTCGTCGTGGCGGCATTGCTGTTCACGACCGGGGTGCTGGGCATCTTCCTCAACCGGAAGAACATCATCGTCATCCTGATGGCGATCGAGCTGATCCTGCTGGCGGTGAACATCAACCTCGTCGCCTTTTCCTCGGCGCTGGGCGATCTGGTGGGGCAGGTCTTTGCGATGTTCGTGCTGACCGTGGCTGCCGGCGAGGCGGCGATTGGTCTGGCGATCCTCGTCATCTTCTTCCGTGGCCGGGGCTCGATCTCGGTTGATGATCCCAGCCGGATGAAGGGCTGAACGACCCGTGACCTCGATCCTCTTCATCGTATTCCTGCCGCTGCTCGCGGCGATCATCGCTGGCTTCGGCAACAAGTCGATCCCCGGCGTTGTTGCCAAGGGCGTGACGACGGGCGCGCTGTTCATCTCCTGCGCGCTGTCGTGGCCGATCTTCCTCGGCTTCATGTCGGGCGGGATGAGCGCCAGCGTGACGCCGGTGCTGCACTTCCTCACCTCCGGCACGTTTGACGCGTCCTGGACGCTGCGGGTCGACGCGCTGACCAGCGTGATGCTGGTGGTGATCACCAGCGTCTCGGCGCTCGTTCACCTCTATAGCTGGGGCTATATGAGCGAGGACCCGGATCAGCCGCGGTTCTTTGCCTATCTGTCGCTGTTCACCTTCGCGATGCTGATGCTGGTGACGGCCGACAACCTCATCCAGATGTTCTTCGGCTGGGAAGGCGTCGGCCTCGCCAGCTATCTGCTGATCGGTTTCTGGTTCAAGAAGCCGAGCGCGCAGGCGGCGGCGATCAAGGCATTCGTCGTCAACCGTGTCGGCGACCTTGGCTTCATGCTGGGCATCTTTGCCACCTATCTGGTGTTCGACACCGTCTCGATCCCCGCCATCCTCGAGATGGCGCCGGGCATGGCCGGCTCGACGATCGGCTTCCTTGGCTATCGCTTCGACACGATGACGGTGATCTGTCTGCTGCTGTTCGTCGGCGCGATGGGCAAGTCGGCGCAGCTGGGCCTCCACACCTGGTTGCCGGACGCGATGGAAGGCCCGACCCCGGTGTCGGCGCTGATCCACGCGGCGACGATGGTCACCGCGGGCGTCTTCATGGTCTGCCGCCTGTCGCCGATGTTCGAAGCGTCGCCGACCGCGCTGATGGTCGTCACCGGCGTTGGCGCCGCGACCTGCCTGTTCGCCGCGACCGTCGGCACGACGCAGACCGATATCAAGCGCGTGATCGCTTATTCGACCTGCTCGCAGCTCGGCTACATGTTCTTCGCCGCGGGCGTCGGCGCCTATGGCGCGGCGATGTTCCACCTGTTCACGCACGCCTTCTTCAAGGCGCTGCTGTTCCTGGGTGCCGGCTCGGTCATCCATGCGATGCACCATGAGCAGGACATGCGCTTCTACGGTGGCCTGCGTAAGCATATCCCGATCACCTTCTGGGCGATGATGCTGGGTACGCTGGCAATCACGGGCGTGGGCATCTACGGCATCGGTGGCTTTGCCGGCTTCCACTCGAAGGACGCGATCCTTGAAGTGGCCTGGGCATCGGGCCGCGGTCAGGGCGCCTTCTGGGTTGGTACCTTCGCTGCGCTGCTGACGAGCTTCTACTCGTGGCGCCTGATGTTCCTGACCTTTTGGGGCAAGCCGCGCTGGGCCGGGTCGGAGCATATCCAGCACGCGGTGCACGACCATCACCATGATCATCCCGTCCATGACGCGGACGATCATGCCGCCGAGGCGCATGGTGGCGGCGTCGCGCATGAGGATGCCGGTCACTCGCCGCACGCACATGGCGCGGACACCGATGAGGTGCCGACCGGCACCGCTGGCTATCATCCGCATGAGAGCCCGCTGGTCATGCTGATCCCGCTGATCGTCCTGTCGATCGGCGCGGTGTTCGCCGGTTATGTGTTCCATTACTGGTTCATCGAGCCGGAGGCGGGCGAGGCGTTCTGGCGTGGTTCGCTGGCGTTCAACGAGCATCTGGCGCACGAGATGCACGAGGTGCCGCTGCTGGTGAAACTGGCCGCGACGATCGTGATGATCATCGGCCTGGCGCTGGCATGGATCGCCTACATCTGGCGAACCGACATACCGAAGCGGTTCACCTCGACGTTCGACGTCCTGTACAATTTCATCGCCCACAAATGGTATTTCGACGAACTGTACGACCTGTTGTTCGTGCGCCCGTCCTTCGCCATCGGCCGCTTCCTGTGGCACAAGGGTGATGAAGGCACGATCGACCGCTTCGGGCCGAACGGATCGGCCTGGATCGTGGCTCAGTCGAGCCGCGTCGCCGGGCGGATCCAGACGGGCTACGTCTATACCTATGCGTTCGTGATGCTGATCGGCCTCACCGCCGCGGTAACTTGGGTGATCGCAGGATGACCCACGCCGCTTCTTTCGTTCGCGCCGAGCCTGGCAAGGCGCTGTACTTCTTCACCCCGTTCGAAGGGGCAGGGCTGGACGTCGTGACGTTCCGCCCGAACGGTCTGTTGGGGGCGAAGTGACCGGTTTCCCGATCCTTTCCGTGATGCTCGCGATCCCGGCCATTGCCGCGATCGCCTGCTTCTTCCTGTCCGCCCAGAGCGCGCGCTGGCTCGCCCTGGCGGCGACGCTGGCCGATCTCGCGCTGGGCGTCATCCTGTGGCTCAGCTTCGACATCGGCGGGGCGCAGTGGCAGTTCGTCGAATATGCGCCGGTGTTCGGGCGGTTCGCCTGGGCGCTGGGCATCGATGGCTATGCGCTGCTGCTGATCATGCTGAGCGTGTTCCTGATGCCGATCTGCATTGGGGCATCGTGGCAGGCGATCGAGAAGCGCGTGCCGGAATATATGGCGATGTTCCTGCTGACCGAGGTGCTGATGATCGGCACCTTCGCGGCGCAGGATATCTTCCTGTTCTACATCTTCTTTGAAGCCGGCCTGATCCCGATGTTCCTGATTATCGGCATCTGGGGCGGGGCGAACCGCATCTACGCGTCGTACAAGTTCTTCCTGTACACGCTGCTCGGCTCGCTGCTGATGTTCATCGCCATGCTTTACATGAGCATCACCGCCGACACGACGTCGATCCCGGTGCTGATGAACTATGACTTCCCGCCGGACGTCCAGACGTGGCTGTGGCTCGCCTTCTTCGCCTCGTTCGCGGTGAAGATGCCGATGTGGCCGGTGCACACCTGGCTGCCCGACGCGCACGTGCAGGCGCCGACCGCGGGGTCGGTGATCCTGGCGGGCGTGCTGCTGAAGCTGGGCGGTTATGGCTTCCTGCGCTTCAGCCTGCCGATGTTCCCGGAGGCGTCCGCATCGCTGGTGTGGCTGGTGTTCGGCCTGAGCGCAGTCGCGGTGATTTACACCAGCCTTGTCGCGCTGGTGCAGTCCGACATGAAGAAGCTGATCGCTTATTCGTCGGTCGCGCACATGGCGATCGTGACGATCGGCCTGTTCGCGTTCAACGCGCAGGGCATCGAGGGTGCGATGCTGGTGATGCTGGGCCACGGCCTGGTGTCGGGCGCGCTGTTCCTGTGCGTCGGCGTCATCTACGACCGGCTGCACACCCGCGAGATTTCGCGTTACGGTGGCCTCGCCAACAACATGCCGCGCTACGCGATCCTGTTCCTGTTGTTCACCATGGCCTCGATCGGCCTGCCGGGCACCAGCAACTTCCCGGGCGAACTGCTGGCACTGATGGGCACTTATCAAGTGTCAACCACGATCGCGCTGCTGTGCACGACCGGCATCATCCTGGGCGCGGCGTATATGCTGTATCTGTACCGTCGCGTCGTGTGGGGTGAGATCAAGTCGGAGGAAGTGCGCGCGATGCCCGACCTGTCGGCGCGCGAGATGTGGCTGCTGGCACCGATCGCCGCGGTCGTCCTGTGGATGGGCGTGTATCCGGAAAGCTTCATTGCCCCGATGCGTGCCGACACCGAGCGCCTGCTTGCCCGGATCGATCGTGATCGTCCGGCGGGCGATTCGCTGCCCACCCCGGGCACTGGCGTGGCGCCTGCCGCGCATGGTGCGGGCCATTTGGCCGCCGGTTCTTCTGCTGCTGTATCTGACGCCCATGGGGAGGCGCATTGATGGACTACGCATCGCAGGTCGCGATGACCCTTCCCGAGATCGTGCTGGCGCTGGGTGCGCTGGCACTGATGCTGGTGGCTGCGTGGGGCGGCTCCGCGTCGACGCGCGCCGTGTCCTGGACCGCGGTGGCGATCCTTGGCGGCGCGTGCCTGGCGCTGATCGGCCCGGCCACCAACGGCGGCGCTGCGTTCGACGGCATGTACCGCGCGGATGCCTTTGCCGGTTTCGCCAAGGTGCTGATCTATTTCGCCGCGGCGGTCGCGATCCTGCTCGCGCCGCGCTTCTTCGAGCGGACGGCGGGTGAGAATCTGCGCCCGGAATATCCGGTGCTGATCCTTCTGTCGGCAATCGGCATGGGCGTGATGGTATCGGCGGGCGATCTGCTGACGCTGTACATCGGCCTCGAGCTGCAGAGCCTTGCCGCCTATGTCCTCGCCAGCTTCATGCGGCAGGACCAACGGTCGGCCGAGGCGGGCCTGAAGTATTTCGTGCTCGGCGCGCTGGCGAGCGGCATCCTCCTCTATGGCATCAGCCTGGTGTACGGCTTCACCGGCTCGACCATGTTCGACGAAATCGCCGGGGCCTATGCCGCATCGCCGCTGAGCGGTGACGGACGGTCGATCGGCCTGATGTTCGGCCTGGTTTTCGTGTTCGCCGGCATCGCCTTCAAGATCAGCGCCGTGCCGTTCCACATGTGGACCCCGGACGTGTACGAAGGCGCACCGACGCCGGTCACTGCCTTCTTCGCCTCGGCGCCGAAGGTTGCCGCCGTCGGACTCGCCGTTCGTGTCGCGATCGAGGCGATGGGCCCGGCCGAGGACCAGTGGCGCCAGATCGTGATCTTCGCGGCGCTCGCCTCGATCATCTTCGGTGCGGTTGCCGCGATCGGCCAGAGCAACATCAAGCGACTGCTTGCCTATTCGTCGATCAACAACGTTGGCTTCGCGCTGATCGGTCTTGCCGCGGGCACGCCCGAGGGCGTCGCCTCCGTGCTGACCTATATGACGATCTACGTCATCATGACGCTGGGCTCGTTCCTGGTCGTGCTGCAGATGCGCACGCCCGAAGGACAGCCGGTGGAGACGCTGGCGTCGCTGTCGGGCCTGTCGCGCACGCGGCCGTGGCTGGCGGCCGGGCTCGCGATCTTCATGTTCAGCCTGGCTGGCATTCCGCCGCTGTTCGGCTTCTGGGCGAAGTTCGCGGTGTTCGATGCGGCGGTGCGCGCCGGGCTGTTCCCGCTGGCCGTCATCGGCATCGCGGCGAGCACGATCGGTGCCTATTATTACCTGCGCGTCGTCAAGACGATGTACTTCGACGAGCCGACGGTGCCGTTTGGCGAGGGTGACAAGCTGGAGGGCGGGATGATCGCTGTCGCGGCAGTGGCCGTGTCGCCGCTCGGCTATTTGGCCATCCCGCTGCTCAGTGCCTGGTCGATCAACGCTGCGCAGGCGCTGTTCTGACGGTTCAGCGGCGTGACGGTGTCGCGGTGAAGGGCACGGCGGGCGACCGCATCCGCACGGTCGCGGAAACCGGCTCCACCAACGCCGACATGCTGGCCCTCGCCGCGGCCGGCGCCCCGGAAGGGAGCTGGCTGCGTGCCGAGCGGCAGACCGCCGGGCGCGGGCGGCAGGGGAAGGCCTGGAGCTCCCCGATCGGGAATGTCTATGCCAGCACGCTGGTGCGGGTGCGGGCCGATGACCCGCCCGCCGCGTCGCTGGCGCTGGTGTGCGCGGTCGCGCTGGCGGACACGATCGGGACGCTCGGCTGCCCGACCGTCACGATCAAATGGCCCAACGACCTGCTGCTCGATAACGCCAAGCTTGCCGGCATCCTGCTGGAGCGGCACGGCGATGCGATCGTCGCTGGTTTTGGCGTCAATCTGTCGAGCCATCCGTCGATCGAGGGGCGGCAGACCGCCAGCCTTGCCGGCCGGCTGTGGGTCCACTCCGCTGCCGAGCTGTTCGAGCATCTGGTGGCAGATTTCGCGACATGGCTGGAGACGTGGCGCCGTGACGGGCTGCCGCCGGTCATCGCGCGGTGGGAGCGGCAGGCGCATGCGCCGGGTACGCCGCTGATTGCCAACCTGTCCGACGGGACGTCGGTTGCCGGCAAATATGATGGTCTGGCCAGCGACGGCGCGCTACGGCTGCGCTTGGCGGATGGAACCACGCGTGTCATTCACGCGGCCGACGTGTTCCTGGTGTAGGGGAGGGGATGATGCTGCTCGCGGTTGATGCGGGAAATACCAATGTGGTGTTCGCGCTGATCGCCTTGCGGCCAGAGGGCGGCCGTGAGATCCGCGCCCGGTGGCGGATTGCCACCGACCCGCGCCGTACCGCCGACGAATATGCCGTCTGGCTGAGCCAGCTGCTGGCGCTGGAAGGCTATCAGCGCAGCGATGTCGACGGGGTGATCATCTCCACGGTGGTGCCGCGCGCGCTGCACAACCTGGAAGTGCTTTCGAGCAAATATTTCGGCACCGATGCGCTGATCGCCGGACGGCCGCCGGTGGAATGGGGCGTCGCGCTGGACGTTGACGAGCCGCAAAGCCTGGGTGCGGACCGCGCGGTGAATACGATTGCGGCGCATGCGCTGCACGCGGGTGACCTGATCGTGATCGATTTCGGCACCGCGACGACGCTGGACGTGTCCGACTTCAACGGCGCCTATAAGGGCGGGATCATCGCGCCGGGAATTAACCTGTCGCTCGACGCATTGGTCAATGCCGCGGCGAAGCTGCCGCGGATCGCCATCGAGGCGCCCAAGGGCAATGTCGGCGTGATCGGCCGCAACACGGTAGATCAGATGAACATCGGCATCTACTGGGGCTATATCGCCATGATCGAGGGGCTGGTCAGCCGCATGAAGGCGGAGATCGGCCGGCCCGCCAAGGTGATCGCCACCGGTGGCCTCGCGACACTGTTCGAGCAGCATACCGACGTGTTCGACGCGATCGAGCCCGACCTGACGATCCAGGGGCTGGCGATCATGTGGGAGCGCGCCCATATTGCTGCGTGAGTTTCTCTGCCGCTGAAGGGCAAGGTTGCCCGCCGGCTACGATACCGGCGTCGAGACGACGGCCCTATCGGCAGCAGTATTAGGCGCCCGCTGGACAAAGCGGGGGACGGGATTGGGGAAGGCCTCCCCCATATTGGAGGTCGCGTGAAACGGCGCGCCGGAGCGTGCGCCTACCCGCCGGGCGTTGCTTCGCGGGCAGTGAAGGATTGAGATCATTTCCAAGAAGAACGAACTGCTCTTCTGCGCCCTCGGCGGCTCAGGTGAAATCGGGATGAACGTGAACCTGTACGGCCATGATGGCCGGTGGGTGATGGTGGATTGCGGCGTTACCTTTGCCGACCATCAATATCCGGGGATCGACCTGGTCCTGCCGGACCTGAGCTTCATCGAGGATCAGCTCGACACGCTGGACGGCATCGTCATCACGCACGGCCATGAGGACCATATCGGCGCGCTGCCGTATCTGGCTGATGACCTGGGCGTGCCGATCTATGCGACGCCGTTCACCGCGGGCCTGATCCGGCACAAGCTGGAGGAGGAGCGGATCGCCGACCGGGTGAAGATCCGCGTGATCCAGCCAGGCGAGGCGTTCCGCGTCGGACCGTTCGGGTTCGAGTTCGTGCCGATGTCGCACTCCATCCCAGAGGCCAATGCGCTGGTGATCGAGACGCCCGCGGGCCGGGTGTTCCACACCGGCGACTGGAAGCTGGATGCGGCGCCGGTGATCGGGACGCCCGCCTCGCCCGAGCAGCTGACGGCGATCGGCGACCGCGGCATCGACGTCCTCGTGTGCGATTCGACCAATGTCTTCAATGCCGAGGCGTCGGGATCGGAGGGCACGGTCCAGACCGGCCTGCTGGAGGCGATTTCCGCCGCACGGGGCCGCGTGGTGGTGACGACCTTTGCTTCCAACGCGGCGCGCCTCCACACGCTGGGGCAGGTTGCCGTCGAGACTGGGCGGGCGCTGTGCGTTGCGGGGCGCTCGCTTGACCGGATCATCAAGGTCGCGCGCGCCTGCGGCTATCTGAAGGACTTCCCCGATACCGTGTCGCCCGAGGAGGCGATGCGGATGCCGCGCAACAAGGTGCTGGTGGTGGCGACGGGCGGCCAGGGCGAGGATCGCGCTGCGCTGGCGCGGATTGCGACGGGCAACCACCCGATCAAGCTGGAGTCGGGTGACACGGTCATCTTCTCGTCCAAGCAGATCCCCGGCAATGAGGTCGCGATCGGCCGGATCCAGAACACGCTGGCGGGACGCGGCGTGAAGATGGTGACGGAGAAGCAGGCGCATGTTCACGTGTCCGGCCACCCCGGACAGCCCGAGCTGGAGGCGCTGTACGGCTGGCTGCGGCCGCGCATCCTGGTGCCGGTGCATGGCGAGATGCGCCACCTGATGGAGCATGCGCGGTTCGGCCTGTCGAAGGGGATTCCCGAGACGTTGGTGCAGAACGATGGCGACCTGGTGCGGCTGGCCCCGGGCGCCCCTGCCAAGATCGGCCATGCGCCGGTCGGGCGACTGGTGCTGGACGGTGACGTGATCCTGCCGGCGGATGGCGGCACGATCAACGAACGTCGCCGGATCAGCCTGCATGGCCAGATCTCCGTCGCGGTGGCGGTGGGCAAGAACCGGCGCGTCGCCGGATCGCCGCAGGTCCGCTTGCAGGGCATTCCGGTCGAGGAAGAGCGCGACGCCTTCATCGCCGATGCCGAGGACGCCGCAGCCGAGGCGGTTTCGGGCGGCGCGCGTGACATGGATCGCCTGCGGGAGGACATTCGCCTCGCGGTTCGGCGCTGTGCCACCCGCTGGACGGGCAAGAAGCCCGTGGTCGATGTTCTGCTGCTGGAGGTCTGACGAGCGATGAACTGGACGTCGGCGCTGGCGATCTACATCCTGTTCTGGGCGTTCTCCGTGTTTCTGGTGCTGCCGTTCGGGGTGCGCACCAGCGCGGAAGCGGGCGAGGAACATGTGCCCGGCCAGGCAGACAGCGCGCCGCATCAATTTGCCGCCGGGCGCACTGCCCTGCGCGTCACGATCGTCGCAACGGTGCTGTTCGCGCTGTTCTTCGCCAATTACCTCTACGGCTGGATCACGCCTGACATGGTCGACATGACCAAATACGGGATCGGGACCTCGACCGTCGATTGATACGAAAAAGCGCAGGAGCGGCGACCGCCCCTGCGCTCTTTCTTGTGTGCCGATGCGGCGGGGTGCCGCGGGTCAGCGCAGCCGCTCGATCGCCTGGGCGAGCGCGACGTAGAGCTTGCCCATATCCGACGACAGCAACGTCACGCCAAGCGGCGAGCCGTCGCGCTGCGCCAGGATTGTGCGCAGCATCGCCTCAAAATCATGAATGTAGCGGTTCACCTGATCGCGGAACGCCTCATCCTCGTCATACAGCGCCGCGATCTCGCGATGCTCGACATCGCCCAGCAGGCGGACGGCACGACGGGTGAAGACGCCGCGATCGCCCTTCAGATAGGCCGCCCAGGCACTGTCGGCGACATCGGTGGCGAAGTTGCGCGTGATGTCGATCGCGGACGAGTTTAGCGAGTCGATCAGCAGCGCGGCGCGTCGGGCGAAGCTTTCCTGCTCGTGCTGCTCACGCTCGGTGCGCGCGGTGTCGATGCGCTCGTCAACCGCCACGGTCAGCGCGTGGATCGCCTGTAGCTGCTGATCGAGACGCGCCGCGGCCTGGGTGGCGGCACCCACCGCCGCATCGGCGGTGCTGGCGATCTGCGCAATCTGCTGGTCGAGGCCGGCATCGACGGCGCGGCGGAGCGCGGCAGCACCGGACTTTTCGAGCGCGTCGGCGGCCTCCGGCACGACGCGCGCCAGCACCTCGCGGGCGTGCTCCGCCGCCTGGGTGGCAGTGTCCCGCACCCGAAGCAGCATTTCGATGAGGCGGGGGGCGGCCTCTTCGGCGAAGCGGTTGGCGCGGTCCGCGGCCTCGTCGACCATCTGGCCCATGGCGTCCGCCTTCGCGCGGCCGGTCGCCAGCGTTTCAAGCAATGTGCCGGTCAGCGAGTCGACGTTGCCGCGCTGTTCGGCGATGACCTGGGCAATCGCCTCGATCGCTTCATGGGTGCTTTCCGCAGCGGTGACGAGCGCGAGGAGTTCCGGCTTGGCGGCGACCACGACCGCCTTGGCGGCGACAACGCGGTCGTCGAGCCGATCGACCGCGGCCGGCAGCGTCTCGTCGATCTCGCGCGTGGCAGAATCGAGCGCGAGCAGCAGCGCTTCGGTGGTTTCAATCGCGCGACCCGCCATGGCGTCGCCAGCGGCCAGCGCCTGGGTCATCGCGTCGGCCGAGCCACCGAGCGCCGAAATCGACGCGGCGAGCATCTGCGAGCGTTCGACACCCTGCTGGTGCAGGCGGGCGAGGCGATCCTCGATCCCGCCGAGCGCGCCCTGGAGATCGCCGATCAGCCCGTCGCTGGCATGGCGCTGCTGATCCAGCCGTTCGGTGATGCGATCGATCACTACCTCGATCACCGCGATCCGCTCAGCGAGCGACTCCGCGCTTTCGCGCGCCGCGGTGTCAAGCGCGGCCTGGTTGGTGCCGACCATCGCCAGCATCGCGTCGGCCTGCGCCGCGATCCCCTTGCGCGATTCATCGATCGCCTGTGCGGTGCGATCAAGCAGTGCGTCGACCGCGGCGGACATTTCGCCGGTGACCGCCTCGAGCCTCGCCCCGGCAGTCTCGCTGGTCGCTTCCATCCGGCCGATGTGCGCGGCGAGCTTCTGCGCCGCGCCGCCAGCGACCGCTTCCGCCTCGCGGCCACGCTCCGCCAGCGCGACGATCTGCGCGTCGAGCGCCGCCGCCTGCTGCCCGGCGGCCAACCCGGCATTCTCGATGCGGGTGGTCAGCCCCTCAGCCTCGCTCTGCGCCTTGGGCATGGTGGCGAGCAGCACCGACAGGCTGTTCTGCGCCGTGGTCGCGGCCTCCGCCAGCGAACGGGCGTGGACATCGGCCTGGTCGATCTCCTCCGACAGGCCGCGGCCGATCGAGGACAGCCGCGCCGTCGCGCTGTCGCCCAGCGCGCTCAGCTGCCTGGCCTGCTCGGCCAGCTTGTCCCGGTTCGCATCGAGCGCGGCGGCGAGCGAGGCGACGGTGCGTTCGAGCGCGGCGGCCTCCTCACGCATGGCGGCGGCCGTGGCGCCGAACCGCTCGGCCTCCGCACGGCTGGTGCGCAGCGCGACCAGCCAGATGATCCCTGCCAGCGCGGGAACGGCCACCAGCGCGGCGCCGAACTGCGCCAGATCCAATGCGGACATGGCGGCCAGGTCACCGCGCGCCAGCCAGACGAGCGCCGCGACCCAGATAAGCGATACCCCGACCAGCGCGACCGGTCCGATGGTCCGCCACGGCGATACCGGCTCCACGCCCTCAGGCAGGTATATAGCTTCCTGGTTTTCCACGGTTACCTGCTCGGCGATCACGGCTGGAGATTCCTCCATGTTGTGCATTGCTGCGTCGCTGGGTTTGCGCGTGCGCATGTCGATGATCGTCGGGCCCCCGGTCATGTCGCAGGTGTAACACGAAATCATGTCGCTCAAAGCAAATAGCGGCAACCTGCGATTAAGCGTTGCATGCTAGCGGCATGTGCATGGCGGTTGATCCCGGTGCGATTGATGCGGCGCTGAGCGCGGCGGTGGGCGACGACCCGGCGTTGATCGCGGAGCTGCGCGCTGCCTTTCGCGACAGTGCCCGACGCGGGCTGGCGGCGATCGAAAGCGCGCAGGATGACGCGGCGTGGCAGGCGGCGGCGTGGCGGCTGAAGGGGCTGGCGGCGAGCTTCGGTGCCGTCCGCCTCGCGGCGCTCGCGACGGAAGCGGCGCGCAAGCCTGCGGGCGATGCGTTGATGGTGAAGCAGTTGCGGCAGATGATCGCACGATTGTAAGCTAGCAAGCCCGTCCGGCCGCGGTTCGCGATTGCTCCGGTCCGGGACTGACCGTAACAGCGCCCGATGCTCGCAGGGCTGATCTTTGCCGTACAGGAAGCCGACGACCGGCCCGGGACGCTGGCCGCCACCTTGCCCTTCGCGGGGATGACGGTGGTGGAATATCAGGCGCGCCTGCTGATCGCCGGGGGCGCGGCGCAGATCGTCGTCGTCGTCGCGCGCGTCACCCCCGAATTGCTGGGCGCCGTAGCCCGCATCGGCCGGCGCGGCGTGACCGTCGATACCGTGCGCAGCGCCGCGGAGGCCGCCGCGCGGCTGCACCCTCTGTCGCACCTGCTGGTGCTGGCTGACGGGCTGGTGACGACCGACGCGATCCTGCATCCGATTGCGCGGGAAGGGGGCGATGTCCTGCTGGTCGCCGCGGAGGATGAAGCGGACGCCGCCTATGAGCTGATCGGTGGGGGCGATGCGTGGGCCGGGATCGCGCGCCTCGATGGCCGCCATCTGGGCGATGTCGCCGCCATGCCGCGCGACTATGACGTGCAATCGGCGCTGCTCCATGTGGCGGCGCAATCGGGCGCGCTGCGATTGCAGATGCCCGACGACGAACGCGGCGCGGGGCACGGGATCGAACGGCGGCGCGACACGCTGGAAATACGCAGCCGCGCGGTGGTGAGCGCAGCGGTGGCGAGCCGGTCGGGCTGGTTCCAGCGGTGGATCGTGCGGCCGGTTGCCAAGCTGTGCCTGCCCGCGCTGATGCGGCGCCACGTGCCGACCGCCGCTATGGCCGCCGGTGCGGCGATCGTATCGCTGGGCGGGCTCGCCACGTTATGGGCCGGACAGGCGGCCGTGGGGCTTCTTCTTGCGCTGCTGGGCGTGATCGCAGCGACCATCGCCTCCAGCTTTGCTTGGCTGCGCGACGAGGAGCTGCTGGGGCGGATGACCGATGCGCTGACATATGGCGTACCGGCGATCGCAGCGATGGTGCTGGGCCGGGCGATCGACGCCGAAACGGGCGAGCTCACTGCGCTGATCGTGGCGCTGGCGCTGGTCGTGGCCGGGGCGCTGGGGCTCCGCGCTGTGGCGGCGGATCGCCCGATGTTCTGGGGTGATCCCTCGGCCTATCTGCTGGTGCTGGCGCTCGGCGCGCTGATCGGCTGGCCCATGGTGGGGCTGACCGGAGCGGCGATCTACGCCACGGTGACGCTTGCGCTCGCCATCGAAACTTTACGCGCGCGCTTAGCAGCGCCTTAACGTCGACCGCGCTAGGGCAGGCGCATGTCGGTCGATTCTCCCCCAGGCCTGCCGGGCCTGCCGTCGGACGTTGCCGCGCTGCTGGCGCGTGCGGACGCGGCTGGGCGGGGTGCGCGGCGGTATCTCGCGGCGACGATCGACGACCTGTTCCTGCCGGATGAGTATCGGCTTGATGATCGCACCCGCGCGCGGCTGGGGCTGTTGCTGCGGTCGACGATCGTCGCGATTGGCGCGGACCTTCATGCGCGTTGCTGGGCGCAGCGCGGGGCAGCGCCCGGCAATTCCTTCGAAGCCGCGCCGCTCATCGCTCGGCTGGCGGCGAGTGACGCGCTGCGCGATCCCGAGTTGATCGGGGAGTTGCTGGACCGTACACGGCAGGACCTGCTCGGCGAGGCGCTGAGGGCCAATCGGCCGCCCGGGGCGCAGATGCCGCTGCTGTCGCGGTTGGTGGAGGGCCGGGACCAGGCGGTCGCTGCGGCGGCGCGCAGCTATCGCCTGGCGGAAAGTCGATCGGCCGCGGGCGACGCCGGCGCGGGAGAGTTGCTGACCCCCGCGATGGGGCTGCGCGCTGCATGGCTGGTCGCCGCGGCGCTGCGGCCGACGTTTCAGGCGGAGGGCAGAGACGCCGACCGGCTGATCGTCGCGGCGGTCGAGCAGCATCTGCTTGCCCGCGACGAGGCCGCCAGCCTGGAGCGATGCGCGGCAGAACTGGCGCGGATGATCGACCGCGAGCCGTCAGACCCAGCGACCATGCTGGTGGATGCGCTGGATGATGGGTCGGTCGCGTTGTTCGTTGCCATGCTGGCGCGGCGGATGGCGGTGGCACCGCGCATCGTGGGGGCGCTGACGCTGGAGCCCGGGGGGCACCGCTTGTGGCTGGCACTGCGATCGCTCGACATCGGACGGGCCGCGATCGCGCGCATTGGCTATCTGCTTGCCGAGGTTGATCCGCGGCGCGACCTGGAAGCGTTTGGCGCGCTGCTCGACACGATCGCTGCGGTTCCCGCCGCGGCCGCGCGTGACGCGCTGGCCGATCTGGCGCTGCCGCCGGCGTACCGTGCCGCGATTGCCGCCGTCGAGGGTGGCCCGCGGCCGTGATCGAAGGCATGACCCTTCACGCTGAGGTCGACCCGGCAGACCGGCTGGTCGCGGCGAGCCCCGAGTTCCTGACGCTGAACGAGCGGGCCGGCGGTGCGATGGGGCAGCCGCTCGCCAATCCGCAGATCGCCGCGATGGTACGGTTGTCGCGACGCTTGCAGATCCCGCTTTCACGCGCGGTCACCATCGCCGACATGGATGTGGATATCGATTGCTGGGTACGGGTCGAGCCCGGCCCGCGCGCAACGACGCTGACGATTTCCCCATTGCGCGAGCGTGCTGCGTGGCGGCCGGTGCAGCCCGCGCTGGCGGTGCCGTATCCGGCCGGCGCGGACTGGACCTGGGACGTGGACGCGGCATTGCGGCTGCAGCGCCTGTCGATCGAGGCGGCAGAGCGGCACGGGATTGATGCGGCGAGCGTGCTGGGCCAGCCGCTGACGCGGTTGTTCACGCTGCAAAGCGACCCGCATGGCGCCTTGCCGCTGCTGGAGGCGGTCGCGTCAGTCGACGATTTTGCGGAGCAGCCGGCTGTGCTCGCGGGTAGCGTCGACCGCTTCATGCTGGCGGGGCATGTGCGGCGCGACCGGGGCGGGGCCTTCGCCGGGTTTGCCGGTGCCGCGTTCGTGCATCCGGCGGAGAGCCGGCCCGATCACCGGCCGCGCACCGGGCTGGACGGCGCGTTCAACCACCGGCTGGATCGTATCCTGCGCACGCCGCTGGGCCGCATCGTCGCCAATGCCGACAGCATCAATGCGGGCGCGGACGGACTGATCGATCCGCAATATGCCGATTACGCGGCCGATATTGCCAGCGCCGGACGGCATTTGATGGGGTTGATCGACGACCTTGCCGATATCGAGGCGATCGAGCGCGAGGATTTCGCCGCAGAGGCGGAGATCGTGGACCTGGCCGATGTAGTCCGCCGGGGCGCCGGGCTGCTTGCCGTGCGCGCCGCCGATGCGGGCGTGACGATCGATCGCGGCGGCACGGACGAGCCGCAGCCGGTACGCGGGGAGTTCCGCCGCATCCTGCAGATCATGGTCAATCTGATCGGCAATGCGGTGCGCTATTCACCGCGCGGTTCGACCGTGTGGCTCCGGCTGCAGCGCGATGGCGACCGCGTGTTCGCGATCGTTGCCGACCAAGGCAAGGGCATTGCGCCCGAGGATCACGAGCGGGTCTTCGCCAAGTTCGAGCGCGTCGACACCAGCGAGCCGGGCGGCAGCGGCCTTGGCCTCTACATCGCCCGCCGATTGGCGCGAGTGATGGGCGGCGATCTGACGGTCGACAGCGCGCCGGGCGAGGGCGCGCGGTTCGTGCTGAGCCTGCCCGCCGCCTGAAGGCGTGGCGACGGCTCAGTTGATTCGGAACAGCCGCAGCGGTGACCCCTTGGGCAGCGGCACCGGAGTCAGCCACTCGAAGGTCTCGCCATGCGCCAGCCGGTCGTAGAAGCCGCCGGGCGCGCGATCGCGATACACCGTCGATTCCGCCATGTTCGGGCAGACCAGCATCATCGTCGCGCCGTGCCGCTTCATGATTGCGCGCGCCTCTTCCGGAGTGCCCTTGAAGGCGTGCTGGACGTCGAGGATCGCGTCGCCATTGCGGTGATAGGGACCGGCGATCGCATTGTGATGCGTCAGCGCGATCAGCCGCGGGCCGAGATCGGTGAAGGTGAAGATCGTCGTCGCGGGGATCCGGTTCAACGGAGTCATCGCGGGCATGGTCAGGCACAGGCCCGTCGCACGATTGACGCGCTTCACATAGGGCTTGGGCACGTCGATCGGCAACGCGCGCAGCAGCATGCCGGCGAACATGCCCGAGATGAGGACGAAGACGGCGCCGGTCGCCAGTACCTTCACGAAGATCGATCGCTGACCGAGGAGCCAGGGCAGCACCATCCAGGCCAGCGCGGTGACGCCGGGGATCGCCATCACCTGAGCCGCGGGACCGCTGCGCACCTGCCACAGCAGCATCAGGGCGGAGAACAGGGCGAACAGGCCGACGCAGGCCCATCCGATCAGGGTCGGGCTGCGCCGCGCGCGCCAGATCGCGATCCCGGCGCCGATCAGACCCATCACCGGCAAGGCGGCGAGCGGGAAGCCGGTGCGGAAGGCGTGGCGATAGATCGGCTTTGCCTCGCGCACGTTGCTGAGCCAATTGGCGTAGAGCTCGTCCGATACCTGCTCCGGGCGCTGCAGGCATTGCGGGAAGAGGGTGGCAAAGCCGCCCGCGATCACTGCGCCGGCGACCGCGGCGAGCGCAAAGCGCAACGCGCGCTTTTCGGGCGACAGGAGTGCGAGCAGCGTCAGCAATGCGCCGGCGGCGACAAAGACGCTGAGCCAGATCGGGGTGAGGGCATCGCAGCGCATCACGCGGTTGGCTTCAGACGCAAAGATCACATAGCCCGCGGCGCATCCGCCGCCCAGCGAGATGGCATAGCCCAGCAGGCGGCGGCGCTCGCCCGCGTCCCACACCCAGCGCAGCGTGATGATCGCGCCCGCCATCGCGCAATAGGGCAGCATCTCCAGCCCGATGGTAAGCGACAGCGCGCTGGCCAGCCCGACGGTGATGCCGCCGCGCGCGCCATCGGGATCGCACAGCCCGGCGACGGTCAGGCTGAGCATCGCCAGCTGCCAGCCATGATGGTCGATGCGGTCGGGCATGAACATCATCAGCGCGACGGTCGAGCCCATCAGGAACACGATCGCGAGCGGCCAGGCGACCGGGGAGACCAGGCGACGGACCGTTGCGCCCAGGCCGATCAGCGTGACGCCGAGCGGCAGCAAGGGGGCGATGCCACAGGCCAGCTTTTCCGCCTCCACCACGCCGACGAACGGGCGCAGCAGCAGGATCAGCCCGGCGATGGGGAGGTCGACGATGCGCGACCAGTGAATGTCGAAGCCGACCGGCGGGTTGAGCCGATAGTTGCGCAGGTCGTACCAGCCCTGCCCGTCAAGCAGCGCCCGCACCTGCATCAGCCGCATGTTGTCGTCGGTGTCCGCCAGCGACAGCCAGTGGATCGCCGCCCACCGTTTCCACACGTAGAAGATCACGATCACCACCCAGGCGATCGTGGTCAGCTTGATCCAGTGCCGGTCCAGTTCGGCGGACAAGGATGAGGGCAACTTGTTCACGGGGCTTTCCTCGCCGACCGCAGGCCATTAGACGCCCACGACATTCTTCCGGTTCGGCCCGGGCGGGCTATCGGTGGCGCCCGCCTCTACCCGAGGCGGCACAAAGGGCAAGGCGTGGACGCTGTTCGCAACAAGTTCGGCTCGGCAGAAATGCGCGAAACATTCTGGCAGTTGGTCCGGTTTGGCGTGGCCGGGGGGCTGGCGACCGGGCTGTATGCGCTGGTCTATTCGCCGCTCGCCGCATTCAAGATCACGTCTGAGCAGGTCGCCAATATCGCCGGTTATCTGGTGGCGATGCTGTCCGGCTATGTGCTGCACAGCAAGTGGAGCTTTCGCGGGCATGGTGTCTCGGCGAAGACGTCGGCATCCAAGTTTTTCGCGGTGTCGCTGGTCAGCTATGCGGTCAACACTTTCTGGGTGTGGCTGCTGACCGATGATGCGATGCTGGCGGGACCCTGGTGGTGGCCGCTGATCCCGATCGTGGTGGTGACGCCGCTGGTCACCTTCTCGCTCAACCGTCTGTGGGTATTTTCCTGATATGGATCGCCGCGTTTACGACCGTATGGCCGAACATGATTCCACCCATTGGTGGTATCGCGCGCGCCGCGACATCCTGGCCGATTATCTGACGCGCGAGGGGCGGCTGCCGAAAGAGGCGCGTATCCTGGAGATCGGGTGCGGGACGGGGCATAACCTGCCGATGCTGGCGCAATTCGGCCGCGTCGATGCGATCGAGATTGATCCGGCGGCGCGTGACGTGGCGAGCCAGCGGCTGGGCAAGGCGGTGGGCGATGCGCCGCTGCCGGCGCTACCCGGCGTGCCGGACGCGCATTACGACCTGATCGCGGTGCTGGATGTGGTCGAGCATATCGAGGACGATGTCGCCGCGCTGCAGGCGATGCGTGCGCGGCTGGCACCCGGTGGCAAGATCCTGATCACCGTGCCGGCGCATCAATGGATGTGGAGCGCGCATGACGTGGTGAACCACCACCACCGGCGCTATTCCAAGACGACGCTGGTTAAGGCGATCGATGCCGCGGGCCTGCGCCCGCGCAAGCTGGGCTATTTCAACTCGCTGCTGTTCCCGCTCGCCGCGGGGGCGCGGATCATGGGCCGGATCACCGGTCGCGAGGACAGCGACGATACGCCACCCGCCGCGCCGCTGAACACGCTGTTCGAGAAGATCTTCCGCTTGGAACGGCATATGGTCGGCCGGCTGCCGATGCCGCCGGGCGTTTCGATCATCACGCTGGCCGAACCGGCCTGAGCCACAACGCACCCCGACGCGAGCGCCGGGGTGAGCGTGTTGGTCGGTCGTCAACGCGGCGGCGTTGCATCCTGCGGATCGGACGTCGGTGTGGTGCCGCGCGGATCAGTGGTCGACGTGCTGGTGCCGGTGCGCACCGGCGGCGTGCCGGTCACCCTGTCGGGTGTGTTCGCCGTCGGGCTGTTGGGTACGCGGCCCGGTGCGCTGCCTTGCGGGCCCATCACACCGCCATGCTGGCCGTGCTGATCCATTTTGCCGCCCGTGGTGCCGCCAGTGCTGCTGTCGGCCTGTCCCGGCTGGCTGGTCATCGTACCGCCGGGTGCGCCGGTCTGGCCGGCGGTGCCGCCCGCCGATCCGCCCTGCGGGCTGGCGGTCTGTGCGGTCGCCACGGCGGGCAGCAACAGTGCGGCTGCGCCGAATAGTGCGAAGTAACGCATCTTGCCTCTCCTTGTAGATCGCCCTTCAACGGCAGCGTGGCGGGCGTCGTTCCCGCCCGGCCAAGGTAAATGGTCTTGATCCATATGTGTTTATGACGTTGGATCATGGCACCAAGGCCGCGAACGACGGTCACCAGGGCGGCGAGATGATGTGATCCCTTGTGCGATCACCGGGGCGGGACAGGAGAGACATAGCGTGACAATCGCGGCCATTGCTTTGCCCCGCCTGCTGCACATCGGCGGCGGCGCGTCGCGCCGACTGGCGGAGGTGCTGGCGACGCTGGGCCTTGCCCGGCCATTGATCGTCACTGACCCATGGCTGCTGGAAGCGGGGCAGGTCGCGGGCCTGTGTGCGGGGCTGGACGCGGCCGGGATCAATTATCGCCTGTTTGCCGACACTGTGCCCGATCCCACGGTCGCATCAGTCAAGGCGGGGCTCGCCTGCCTCAGTGCGGGCGATCATGATTGCGTCAGTGCGGGCGATCATGATTGCGTCGTCGGGTTTGGCGGTGGCAGTCCGATCGACACGGCAAAGGCGATCGCGCTGCTCGCCGCACATGGCGGCACGATGGCCGACTATAAGGCGCCGCACGTGCAGGATGCGGCGGGGCTGCCGATCATTGCCATTCCGACGACGGCGGGGACGGGGTCGGAAGCGACCCGCTTCACCATCATCACCGACGAGACCACCGACGAGAAGATGCTGTGCGCCGGCCTCGCCTATCTGCCGGTCGCGGCGCTGGTCGACTACGAGCTGACCTTCAGCATGCCGGCGCGGCTGACTGCCGATACGGGGATCGATTCGCTGACTCATGCGATCGAGGCCTATGTCTCTCGCCGCGCCAATCCGTTCAGCGACGGCATGGCATTGCTTGCGATGCGTGCGATCGCGCCCAACCTGCGGCGCGTCTATGCCGATCCTGGCGATGCCGCCGCGCGCGAGGCGATGATGCTGGGCGCGACGCAGGCGGGCATCGCCTTTTCCAACAGCTCGGTCGCGCTGGTGCATGGCATGAGCCGGCCGATCGGCGCGCATTTTCATGTGCCGCACGGCCTGTCCAACGCGATGCTGCTGCCGGCCGTAACCCGCTGGTCAGCGCCCGCCGCGCTTGCCCGCTATGCGACCTGCGCACGCACGATGGGGGTCGCGGACGATGCTGATGGCGACCAGCTGGCCGTCGCTCGGCTGCTGGAGGAGCTTGCCACGCTGAACCGCGATCTCGCGGTTCCCGGGCCGGCGGCATGGGGGATCGACGGCGCGCGCTGGCATGCGCTGGTGCCGGTGATGTGCGCGCAGGCGGCGGCGTCGGGATCGCCGGCCAACAACCCGCGCGTGCCCGATGCGGAGGAGATGGCGCAGCTTTATGCCGAGGTGTGGGCCGGCTGATCGGGCGGATCGGCCGGCCGTTTCCGCCTTAGTGCGCGATGACCGGTGCCGCCGTGCCGTCGTCCGCGTCCTCGTCGATCGCCACCACGCGCGGCAGGATCAGCTGGATCGCGGCGAGCGCCGCGAGATAGGTCAGCGAGCAGATCAGGAACATCGGCAGATATCCGTGACCGTTGTCGAGTGACCAACCGGCAAATTCGATCATCGCCATGCCCGAGAGATTCCCGGCAAAGGCACCAATACCGATCGCCGAGCCGACGATGCGCGCGGGGAAGATATCCGTCGTCAGGCCGAACAGGTTGGTCGAGAAACCCTGATGAGCGAACAGGCCGAGCCCGAGGATCGCGGCGGCCACCCAGGCGCTGTCGACACCGACCAGCACGGGGATAGGGACGATCAGCAGTGCATAGATCAGCATCGACGTCTTCCGCGCGGCATTGACGCTCCAGCCGCGGCGCAGCAGCCGCGCCGGCAGGAAGCCGCCGCTGAGGCCGCCCAGCGCCGCCATGAAATAGACGAAGGCGACCGGCAGCCCCAGCGTGCCCTGCGACAGGCCGAAGGTGCGGTGGAACATGTCGGGCATGAAGAACAACAGGAACCACCAGACCTGATCGGTCAGCGCCTTGCCCAGGATCACTGCCCATTGCCGGCGATCCTTCAGCAGGCTGCTCCAAGCGATCTTGGGCGCGGCGGCATCGCGCGCGGCATTGGGCTGCGGCGGGATGCGCATCATCAGCCAGGCGACAACCCACACCAGCCCGAGCCCGCCGGCGATGAGGAAGGTCGCCTTCCAGCCGAACATGAGCGCCATCACCGGGATCAGCAGCGGCGTCAGGATCGCGCCGATGTTGGGCGCAATGCCGACCAGCCCGAGGGCGACCGAGCGATCCTTGCCGCCGAAATAGGTCGCGGCGGTCTTCACCGCGGCCGGCGTGCCGATCGATTCGGCGGCGCCGAGTACCGCGCGCGAGGCAACGAAGCCCGAGACGGTGGTGGCGAAGGCGTGCGCCATGCCGGCGAGGCTCCACACGCCGACACCGATGGCGAAGCCCCAGCGCAGGCCGATCTTGTCGATGAACCAGCCAGTGCCGAGGAAAGCGACCGCCGCCGCGAACTGGAAGGCGGAGGCCATGTGGCTGTAGTCGCGGTCAGACCAGTCGAATTCTGCCTGCAGCGTCGGCTTCAGCAGCGCCAGTATCTGGCGATCGACATAGTTGAGCACGATGGCGACGAACACCAGCCCGAGCACGATCCAGCGGCGCCGATCGGCGATTGTCGTCGTCGTCACAGGCCTGTTCCCCTCTTACCAGCCTGACCGATAGGATACCGTTGTCATATCTTCAATCGCGGAAGCGCCGATCGCGCGGGTTCGGCCGCGACGGGGCGCGTCAGGCGTTCTCCTCGCGGGCGATCTCATGCGCGGGGATGCGGGTGCCTTCGGCCTGGAAGCCGAGCGTGGCGCGGCGATGCACGGTGCCGGCGATATCGGCGACCAGGTACAGCGGGCGGCGCTTCGATTCGATGTACAGCCGGCCGAGATATTCGCCGATCATGCCGAGCACGAACATCTGCACCGCGCTGAGCACCGTCACCACCAGCATCGTCGAGGTCCAGCCCTGGACCGGATTGCCCTCGAAATACCCCCACGCGATGTAGAACAGCAGCAACAGCGCAAGGCCCGCGAGCGCGACCGACGCATGGCTGGCGAAGCGCAGCGGCGCAGTGGAGAATCCGGTGACCGCGTCAAAGGCGAGCCGAAGCATCTTCGACAGCGGATAATTGGTTTCGCCTGCGTGCCGCTCCGCACGATCATAGGGGAAGGGCACCTGGCGGAAGCCGATCCACGCCACCATGCCGCGGATGAAGCGCGCCTGTTCGGGGAGCGACAAAAGCGCATCGAGCGCGCGGCGGCTCATCAGGCGGAAGTCCCCGGTGTCGAGCGGGATCGGCGTGTCGGTCAGCCGGTCGAGCAGGCGGTAGAAAGCGGCGGCGGTCGCCTTCTTGAACAAGGTTTCGCCTGCGCGCTTGCGACGGACGGCATAGACGACGTCGGCATTCTCGCGCGCCATGGTCGCCCGCAATTCGCCGAGCAATTCGGGCGGATCCTGAAGATCGGCGTCGATGATCAGGATCTGTTCGCCCGAGCACAGGTCAAGGCCGGCGGTCAGCGCCAGCTGGTGGCCGTGATTGCGCGAGAGGTTGATCGCCACCAGCCGGGGATCGGTGGTGGCGAGATATTGCATGATCGCCCAGCTGTCGTCGCGCGAACCATCGTTGATCAGCACGATCTCGTGATCGTCGCCCACGGCGGCGCGCGCCGCCGCCGACACGCGTTGGTGCAACAGCGGCAGCGTGTCGGCTTCGTTATAGCAAGGAATGACGATCGAAAGGGCAGGGCGGTGCATCCGCGCGGCGTTACAGGATGCTCAGGCCTCCGTCACGACCTTGACGAGCATACCGGGACGAAGCGTGTCGCGATCAGACAGGCCGTTCAGCGTCATGAACCGGTCGCGCTGCGCATCGGTATAGGCCATCTGGCGCGACAGGCTGTCGATCGTGTCGCCGGCCTTGACCGTGACGATGCGCAGCTTCTTGCCGCGGACCTTGGCGGCATCCTGAGCGGTGATTGGCGAGACGCTTTCGATCAACGGAGCGAACGGTCCGATCCCGCGGCCCGCCGGGGTGACGATGGTCCAGTAATAAGTCGCCGACGGAAAGCGGTAGGCGAGCACCGTGGCGTCGACCGACTGGCCGTTCGCGTTCGCGCGCACGGTGGAATAGGCGTAGTCCAGGCCGTTGGCGCGGCCGGCCTGCGCCGCCGGCGCGGCACTGGCACCCAGCGCGCGGAACTGCTGTGCGACGAAGGTGGGAAGGTCGCTGGTCGCCGCCGCGGCCTTGAACTGGGCCTGGCCACCGCTGCCGGCGACCGTCACCGCATCGCTGCCGTTGGCGATGCGATAGCCGGTCGGCGCGGTAAAGCGCAGGCGCATCACGGGATGGACGAAGGTCTGGCCGTTGACCACGCCCTGCCGGGGATCATCGTCATAGACCATGCCGTCGAGCCGGCGGAGGAACGCGACGTCCTGCTGCCCAACCGGTGCCGCGGCGCGACCGGTCTGCTGCGCCAATTGCCGTGCGCGCTGCACACGCTCGCGGCTGTTGGGGTGTGTCGATGCCCAGCTGGGCACCCCGCTCTGCTGCCCGGCGAGCTGCGCGTTGAGGCTGGTGGACGCGCCGAGCTGTTCGAGCATGTCGGCGGCGGCGAAGGGATTGTAGCCGGCGCCGGCGATGTACCGCACTCCTAGCGCGTCGGCGGCATATTCCTGATCGCGGCCATATTTCAGCGTGTAGAGTTGCGCCGCGCTGCGCGCGCCGGCACCCGCCAGCTGACCGATCGCGCTGTTGCCGGCGACCGCACCGACCACCCCGGCGAGGAGCGATCCGATGCCGGCGGTACGTTGACGCCCGGCGGAGTGACGCGCGGCGACGTGACCCACCTCATGCCCCATCACGCTGGCGAGCTCAGCCTCGCTGTTCATCAGCGCGAGCAGCTGGCGCGTGACGTACACATAGCCGCCGGGGATGGCGAAGGCGTTCTCGACCGGCGAATTGAGCAGGGCGACGGTGAAATCGCCCTGCGCGTTGGACAGGCCCGATTGCACTGCCACCCTTTTGCCGACCTGCTCGACATAGGCCGCCTGCGGCCCGTCATATTTGCCGCCGAACTCGGCCAGCAATTGCGGGTTGGCTTCCGCGCCCTGCGCCTTCTCACTGGCGGAGATCGACCGCGCCTGTGCGCTGACGGTGGCGGGGATGGTGACCGCCATGGTGGCGGCGGGGAGGGCGAGGGCGACGGAAAGCAGGCGAGTCATGCGGGGCAGGATCCTTTCGGTCCTGTCCTACGCGATGATCCCTGAACAGTTCCGTCGCCCTCGCGCAACAAGCGCCGTGTGGACGCCGCAGCGAAGGCGTCAGGCGGTGCGGGCCTGCTCCTCGACGAGCCGCTGCAGGATGGTCAGCGGCACCGCGCCATATTGCAGCACCTCGTGGAACTGGCGCAGGTCGAACTTGTCACCGCGCAGCTTCTGCGCCGTCTCTCGCGCCCGGACCCAAGCGGCGTGACCCACCTTGTAGCTGCACGCCTGACCCGGCTGGGTGCAGTAACGCTCGATCTCGCGCTGCGAGCGCGGGCGGGCGAAGCCGACCGTTTCGACCATGTAATCGGTCGCCTGATCGCGCGTCCAACGCTTGGTATGGATGCCGGTGTCGATGACGAGGCGGGCGGCGCGAAACAGGTAGCTCTGCAGGAAGCCCGCACGCTCCAGATCGTCGGCATAGCCGCCCAGTTCGTCGGCGAGGCTTTCGGCGTAGAGCGCCCAGCCTTCGCTGTAGCCGCTGAAGAAGCTGAGGTTGCGCAACAGCGGCTGCGGCGCCTTTTGCGCGATCGAGATCTGCAGGTGATGGCCCGGCACGCCTTCGTGATAGGTGAGGCTGGGCAGCGAATATCTCGGCCAGTCGCCGACGTTCTTCAGGTTGATCCAGTAGATCGCCGGGCGCGAGCCATCGAGCGCGGCGCGGCTGTAATAGCCGTTGGAGGCGCCGTCCTGAATGTCCACCGGCACCGCGCGAATGTCGAGCGGCTCGCTGGGCGGGTTGAGGATCGCCTGACCCAGCTTCGCGGTCATGGCCGCATTGCCCTCGTTCAGGCCCTTGATCAGCGCCGCGCGGCCTTCTGCGGTGTCGGGATAGACTTGTTCCGGCCGCACATTGAGCTCGTTCAGCCGCGCGCCGACATTGCCGCGCGTCAGGCCCTGCTTGCGCAGGATGGTGTCGAGCTGCGCGGTGATTTCCGCCACCTGGTCGAGGCCCATCTGATGGACCTCCGCCGGCGAGTATTTGGTAGTGGTCGCCTGCTCCAGCGCGGCGGCATAGATGGCGTCGCCCTGCGGCACGTCCCAGATGCCGGCGGAGCTACGCGCCTTCGGACGCAGCGCCTTGATCAGTGCGATCTGACGATCGAGTGCGGGGTAGATCTCACCCTCCACGATCTTTGCCGCGCGAGCCTGCCAGTCGCCGCCGATGTTCTTCGCCGCGGCGCGCTTCGCCACCGATTGCGCAAGGCCGCTGTCGGCCGCGGGTTGACCGCGAAGCTTCGCCATCTGGCCAAGCGTCAGGTCAAGCGAGAAGTCGGGCGCGAGATAGCCGCGCGAGGCCTCTTCCTTCTGGTTCGCGGTATCCTGGTCGAGCCGCTTGGCGAAGGCGCCGAGGCGATCGAGATAGGCCTCGCAATCGGCCGCATTGTTGATCGTGTGCGAGGAATTCAGGAAGTCGGGCGTCGAGAAATAGCTGCCGCCCTGCTGGAAGATGGTGAAGGGGCGCTGCACGCCGTCCAGCTTGAAGCGATCATAGGGGATCGCGCGGCTTTCCAGCGAATAGAGGATCACTTCGCGATCGAGCTTCGAGCGGGTCGAGAGAGGCGCGGGATCGACGGCGCGGATCGCGGCGATTGCCTGCTTCAGCTCGGCGCGGGCGCTGGCCTTGCCGGCGGCCGACTGGTCGGTCAGGCGATGCTTGAGCGCGGCGTTGGCGCCCTTGTCCATGCCGAGCGAGGTCGCCAGTTCGGGCGACCGCTGCAGCGTCTGCGCGAAAACCTTGTCGAACAGGCTGTTGAGCTGGGCGTCAGCCGGGTTGGTGGCGGTGTTCGCGCCAGCGCCGGCCCCGCCGGTCTGCGCGCGGAGCGCGTCGGGGATCAGGGCAAAGACGGAGGCAGCGCTTGCCGAGGCAAGGAAGGAACGACGATCCAAGTGCTTAGGCCTTTCGGTAGGAGGGCTGACCGATCCTAGGCAAGGCAGTGATGTTGCCGCAAGTGGCCACGCGCACCGTCAGGCGCCGAGCCACCGCAGACAGGATCAGACGCGCTCGGCCGCGTTCACCGCGTCCGCCGCGCGCAGCGCCGCGATCAGCCGCATCAATTGGTGCGCATCATGCACTTCCACGTCGATGACATTGGTGTGGAATTGCGTGTCGCGGGTGTCGAGGCGCAGGTTGATGATGTTCGCCTTGTGCTGACCGATGATCGTGGCGAGCACGCCCAGGGCGCCGGGCTCGTTCTTCACCTCGACCGACACGCGCGCCGTGGCGCCCTCGGTCTTGTTGCCCCATTTGACGTCGATCCAGTCGGTTTCCTCGTCCGATCGTTCGGCGAGTTCGGCCAGCGTCGGGCAGTCTATCCGATGTACCTCGATCGAGGCGTCGGGGCGGCGCAGGCCGACGATCCGGTCGCCGGGGACGGGGTGGCAGCATTCGCCCAGCTCATAGGCGACGCCGGGCGCGAGCCCCTCGATCGAGATCGCGGAGGATTGCGGCGGCGAATGCGCGACATCGGCCCCGGCCGAGCCGGGCATCAGTGCTTCCATCACCTGCGCATCGGTCAGCGTGCGGCGGGCGATCGCCTGCATCAGCGCTGCCTCGTCGGGCAGCTTCAGCCGGGTCAGCGCATGGGCCATGGCGTCCGCGCCGAGCGGGGCGGGCAGGCGAGTGACGATATCCTCGTAGAGCTTGCGGCCGAGCGCGATCGTCTGTTCGCGCTCCACCTGTCGCAGATGCCGGCGGATCGCGGCCAGCGCCTTGCCGGTGATCGCGAAGTTCAGCCAGTTGGGCTGCGGCGTCTGTGCCTTAGACCGCAATACCTGGACCTGGTCGCCATTTTCGATCGCGGTGCGCAGCGGCACCACGCGACCATTGATCTTCGCGCCGACCGCCTGATCGCCGAGGTCGGTGTGGACCGCGTACGCGAAGTCGATCGGCGTCGCGCCCTTGGGCAGCTGGATCAACTCGCCCTTCGGCGTGAAGGCGAAGATGCGATCCTGATACATCGCCATTCGGGTATGTTCGAGCAGCTCCTCGGGGCTGCCCGCGGTATCGAGGATCTCCACCAGGTCGGCGATCCAGCCCTGCTGCGTCTGCGGGCTGATCTTCTCACCCTGCTTGTACGCCCAGTGGGCGGCGAGGCCGAATTCCGCCTCCGCGTGCATTTCCTCGCTGCGGATCTGGATTTCGACGCGTTGATTCTCGTCATGGATGACGGTGGTGTGCAGCGAACGGTAGCCGTTGCGCTTTGGCGTCGAAATATAGTCCTTGAACCGGCCCGGCACCATCGGCCAGCGGCGGTGGATATGCCCGAGCGCGGCGTAACATTGGTCCTCATCCTTCACGATGGCGCGGAAGGCCATGATGTCGGACAATTGCTCGAAGTTGATGTGCCGTTCCTGCATCTTGCGCCAGATGCTGTACGGGTGCTTCTCGCGACCCGAGACTTCCGCCTCGATACCGTGGCGGGCGAGCAGATCCTTCAGCCCGTGCTTGATCTTCTCGATCCGGTCGCCGCCGCCGGCCTGAAGTTGCTGCAGTCGCCGGGTGATCGACTCATACGCTTCCGGCTCGAGCTGCTGGAAGGCGAGCGTCTGCATCTCCTTCATGAACTCGTACATGCCGATCCGCTCGGCGAGCGGGGCGTAGATATCCATCGTTTCGCGCGCGATGCGCTTGCGCTTGTCCGGGTTCTTGATGTGGTGGAGCGTGCGCATGTTGTGCAGCCGGTCGGCCAGCTTCACCAGCAGCACGCGGATGTCGCCCGACATGGCGAGCAGGAACTTGCGCAGGTTTTCCGCCGCGCGCTCGCTTTCGGTCTGCGCCTCGATCTTGGACAGCTTGGTCACGCCGTCGACCAGCCGCGCGACATTGTCGCCGAAGATCTGGCGGATCTGGTCGCTGGTGGCGACCGTGTCCTCGACGGTATCGTGAAGGATCGCGGTGGCGATCGTCTCGTCGTCGAGGTGAAGCTCGGTCAGGATGCCGGCGACTTCGATCGGGTGGCTGAAATAGGGATCGCCGCTGGCCCTTTTCTGCGTGCCATGCGCGTTGACCGAAAACACATAGGCGCGATTGAGCAGCGCCTCGTCCGCCTCCGGGTCATACTCAAGGACCCGATCCACAAGTTCATATTGCCGCAACACGGCATCGACTTGAGCAGCCGCCCCGCGCTTTGCAACAGAAAACACAGGATAAACGAAAAGGGCCCGCCCCGTCGGGGGCAGGCCCTTCTCCGTTTATCGGCGGGAGCGCCGATCAGTTGGCGGGCGCAGCGTTCGCGCTCGCCTTGGCAGCGACGGCCTTGCCGCCCTTCGCCTTGGCATTGCAGGTATCGAGTGCGACGGCGTCGAACGCCTGGCCATTGGCAGTGAAAGCGGTGAGCGCGCCAGTGCTGCGCGCGACCAGCTGGCAGGCGGCCATGTCACGCATCGGCGCATTGGTGGCGACATAGGCACCGTTGCGCAGCATCCACGGCGTGTCACGGGTCATCAGAACGGTCTTGGTGGGCGTTTCGGCCGGCGTGGCGACATAGGCGCCATTGGTCTGCGCATGGGCCCCGAAGGACGCCAGCAGCGCGGCGGAAGCGAGTACCGACTTGGCAAGCATGCGAATCATGTGGGCTCTCCCAAAACCTAATAAGCGCGACGTAAATGTCGCACATGCGAGTTTCAATAGGCAACTCGCATGTGCGAGTTGCAATCGACAACTTTTATTTGGTACTCGGCGCATGGAGCGCGATGCGCTACCTTGTTGCGTGAGAAGGAGTATCGATGGGTGAGTTGCGCGAGCCGCTAGGGGAATGCAGTCTTCCCGCCGCGCTGGAATCGATGGGTGAGCGCTGGGCGTTCCTGATCCTGCGCGCGGCCTTCAACGGGCTGAAGCATTTCGAGGAATTCCAGTCCGAGCTCGGCATCGCGCGCAACATCCTGGCCAACCGCCTGTCGCGCTTCGTCGATCACGGAATCATGGAGCGCCGCTCACTGGTCGAGGACCGGCGCAAGATCGCCTATCACCTCACCGACAAGGGTTATGCGCTGCTGCCCACGATGGTCGCGCTGCGGCAATGGGGGGAGAAGTGGGAGACCGGTTGCCCGGCCTTCCCGATCCTGGTCGATGCGCGCGACAACCGGCCGATCCAGCAGGTGGCGGTGCTGAGCCACGACGGCCGTCCGCTGGGGAAGGGTGACATGCACTGGGCGCTGCCCGGCGACCTCGACGCGCCGGAGCGCAACGCCGCTGAGTAAGCGGGCCGGGCGGGTGCGTCGTGCCCGGTGCCCGGTGCCGCGTCCCTAGAGAAACAGTTCGGCCAGAAAGTCGCTCATCGCCTTCCAGCTGCGACGGTCGGCATTCTCGTCATAGCCGAAGCCGGGGGTGCGGCCGGCCGGGACTGAGGTGTCGGTGAAGGCGTGGCCTGCATGGCCATAAGCGTGGATCTGCCAATCGGCCTTGCCCGCGGTTAGCTCCTGACCTAGCGCTACCATCGTGTCCGGCGGGCAGAGCGGATCTTCCCAGCCGTGGCAGATCAGCAGCTTCGCCGTAATCGGATCGACATTGGCGTAGTCCGGCCGATCGTAGACGCCATGGAAGCTGACTCCGCCCAGGATCGGCAGCCCGGCGCGCGCCATGTCGAGCACGCATTTGCCACCAAAGCAGAAGCCGATCGCCGCCACGCGAGCGGGATCGACCGAGGCGAAGCCGCGCAGCGCCGCGAGCGAGGCGGCAAGCCGATCGCGCAGCAGGCCTCGGTCGGCATCGAGTTCGTCCATATATTCGGACACGTTGCTGCTTTCGCGCGTCTTGCGCCGGCCCTGGCCGAACACGTCGCAGGCCAGCGCGACATAGCCGAGTTTGGCGAGATCCTCCGCCTTCTGGTTGTCAGCTTCCTTTTGCCCCAGGATGTTGGGGCAGACGAGCACGCCCGGGCGCTGCGTCTCGACCTCATCCTCCCAGGTGATCACGCCCTCGAACGGGCCGCCGGGGCCATCATACACCAGGGTCTGCCGCACGATCGCCATCGCAATTCTCCTTCGGCGCGAACTTAAACCTTTCCCTGCGCGCTTGTCGAAGGGCGCCTCCACTCTCTAACAGCGCGGCCATCACAGGCGTCATTGCCAACGGGAGATATCGATGCCCAAGCTCGTCCTGATCCGCCACGGCCAGTCGGCGTGGAACCTCGAGAACCGCTTCACCGGCTGGTGGGACGTCGACGTGACGGAAAAGGGCGCGGCCGAAGCCAAGGCGGCGGGCGAACTGATGGCGGCGAAGGGCCTCGATTTCGACCTGACCTTCACCTCGCTGCAGACCCGCGCGATCAAGACGCTGAACCTGGCGCTGGAGGCGATGGGTCGGCTGTGGCTGCCGACCGAGAAGCACTGGCGGCTGAACGAGCGCCATTATGGCGGGCTGACCGGCCTCAACAAGGCGGAGACCGCGGCGAAGCATGGCGAGGAGCAGGTGCATATCTGGCGCCGCAGCTTCGACATTCCGCCGCCCGTGGCCGACGCCGGCGGGCCATATGATCTCAGCAAGGATCGCCGCTATGCCGGGATCGACATTCCCGCGACGGAGAGCCTGAAGGACACGATCGCCCGCGTCCTGCCGTATTGGGAGGAGCGGATCGCGCCGGCGCTGAAGGACGGTCAGCGTGTGCTGATCTCCGCGCATGGCAACTCGCTGCGCGCGCTGGTGAAGCATCTGTCAAACATCCCGGATGACGAGATCACCAGCCTTGAGATCCCGACCGGCCAGCCGATCGTCTATGACCTGGACGACGATCTGCGCGCGCTTGACCGTTATTACCTCAGCGAACGCTGAACCTGTAGCAAAGGCCGCCTCGCATGACTGACAATGGCGCGCGCGGCGGCCTGCTGCTGGGGCTGGGCGCGTACACGATGTGGGGCGTGCTGCCGCTCTACTTTCGCCTGCTCGCGTCGGTGCCCGCGCTGGAGGTGCTGGCGCATCGGGTGGTCTGGTCGGCGGTCCTGCTGATCCTGGTGGTCAGCGTGATGCGGCGCTGGGGCGCGATCCGGGCGGCGGTGAACGCGCGCACGATCGCGATGCTGGTGGCGAGCGCGGTGCTGATCGCGATCAACTGGCTGATCTACATCTGGGCGGTGAACAACGGCCAGACGCTGGCCGGCAGCCTTGGCTATTTCATCAACCCGCTGGTCAACGTCGCGCTGGGTGTCGCCATCCTCGGGGAGCGGCTGCGCAAGTGGCAGGGTGTCGCGATCGCGATCGCGGCGGTGGGCGTCATCATCATGGCGCTGTTTGCGATTGATACGCTGTGGATCTCGCTGACGCTTGCCGCCTCGTTCGGCATCTATGGCCTGGTGCGCAAGGTGGTGGCGATCGACTCCCTTGGCGGGTTGCTGATCGAGACGCTGCTGCTGGCGCCGCCGTCGCTGATCTTCCTGCTGGTTGCCGCCGGCGATGGAACGGGCGCGATGGGGCGTGACCTGTCGATCGACGTGCTGCTGGTGGTGCTCGGCGTGGTCACGGCGCTGCCGCTGCTGATGTTCGCGGCCGCCGCGCGCCGGTTGCCCTATTCAGTGCTGGCGCTGCTGCAATATGTCGCGCCGACGCTCCAGTTCTTCGTCGCCGTGGCGATTTTCGGCGAGCCGCTGCGGCCGCTGCACCTGGTGGTGTTCGGGCTGATCTGGATCGGCTGCGCGATCTTTGCGTGGGACAGCGTTCGCGCCAGCCGCACGGCGCGGCGGACGGCGCGTGAGGCATTGGGGGCGACCGCCGCACCCTGATCATTGCGCGCGACGCGAAGGTTCGCGCCCGGCGGCACCCGTGCTAACGACAGGCCTCCAGCACGCATAATGGAGGTAAGGACATGAACAGCCCGGATTCGACGGTGATCCGCCACCATCTGGTGCTCGCGAACCCCAGCCGCACCAGCTTCGATGGCCAGATCGTCGACACCTATGTCGAGACGGTAGAGCGGCTGGGGCAGCAGGTCGTGGTGCGCGATCTTTATGCGATGGGCTTTGACCCGGTGCTGCGCAACGAGGAGCGTCCGATCGAAGGCGACGGGCAGCTTTCCGACGATGTCGCGGCCGAGCTGGAGCTGCTCGGCGCGTCCGACATCCTGGTGCTGGTCTATCCGATCTGGTTCGCGTTGCCGCCCGCGATCCTGAAGGGTTATGTCGATCGCGTGCTGGGCTCCAACTACAGCTTCCGCGACGTGCAGGCGCAGGCCGGGCATCCGGCGGTGAAGGGCAAGCCGCTGCTGTCGTTCAGCACGTCGGGCACGTCGCTGGCCTGGCTGCACGAAAAGGGGCAGGTCGGGTCGCTGCGCGAGATCTTCGACGCTTATCTGTGGCAGGGGCTGGGGATGACCCGGGCGGAGCATATCCGGATCGATTCGGTCGTGCCGGATATGGATGCCGATTACGCCGCCGAGCAGCTCGAGCGGGTCCGTTCCACTGCCGAGCGCACCTGCGCCATGCTGTTGAGCGATCGCCATTCGGCACGAACCGCGGCGGTGATGTCACGCACGAACGACTGATCCGGCGACTGAACGCCAGCGCGTCAGCCGCGCGCGCCCTCAGGCGGCGAACAGTTCCAGCTGTTGCTTCCTGGGGGCGACGATCGGCTTCAGTTCGGCCTTATCCGTGAGCGCAATGGGCCGCCAATCATCGGCCACGATGAAGGGGCGGATCTTTGCGATCGACACCGTCAGGCGTGCCACGTCGGCGAGCCGAAGGCGGCGCCAGCGGCGGCTGGTGAGGATGTTCGCTACTGCCTTGGTGCCGAGCCCCGGCACGCGCAGCAGCAGTTCGCGCGGCGCGCGGTTCACGTCGACCGGGAAGCTGTCGCGGAACTTCAATGCCCAGGCGAGCTTGGGATCGATATCGAGCGGGAGCATGCCGGTGGCATCATCCGCCGCGGCGACCACTTCCTTCGGTTGAAAGCCATAGAAGCGCATCAGCCAGTCCGACTGGTAGAGGCGATGCTCACGCATCAGCGGCGGGCGCTGCAGTGGGAGGACGGCGGAGGCGTCCGGAATCGGGCTGAACGCGGAATAATAGACGCGGCGCAGATCGTAGCGGTCGTAGAGCGTCGCGGCCTTGGTGACGATGTCCCCGTCGGTCGCCGCATCGGCGCCGACGATCATCTGCGTCGATTGCCCGGCCGGTGCGAAGGTGGGGGCTGACTTGTAGCGCTTCTTCGCGTCGCGCGTGTCGAGGATCGAGGATTTCAGGCCCTTCATTGCGCCCTCGATCCGGCCATTGTCCTTTTCCGGCGCCAGTCGCTTCAAGCCGCTGACGGTGGGAAGTTCGACGTTGATCGACATGCGATCGGCGTAGAGGCCGGCCTGGTGGATCAGTTCCGGATCGGCATCGGGAATGGTCTTGAGGTGAATATAGCCGCGGAAATGGTAATCCTCGCGCAGCGAGCGGGCGACCTCGACCAGTTGCTCCATCGTGTAGTTGGACGAACCGATGATGCCGGAGGAGAGGAACAGCCCCTCGATATAATTGCGCCGGTAGAAGGAGAGGGTGAGGTTCACGACCTCCTTCGCGGTGAAGCGGGCGCGGCGGACATTCGAACTCTTGCGGTTGATGCAATAATGGCAGTCGAAGATGCAGCTGTTGGTGAGCAGGATCTTCAGCAGGCTGATGCAGCGGCCGTCCGGCGCATAAGCGTGGCAAATGCCCATGCCCTCGGTCGAGCCGATGCCCTTGCCGTCGCGCGAGTTGCGTTTGGTCGTTCCCGACGATGCGCAGGAAGCGTCGTATTTCGCTGCATCCGCAAGGATTTCCAGCTTCTGCCTGACATCGAGCTGCGCCATTTGTTCTATATAAGTTCCGCTCGAGCGCTTGTCGACCAACGATCGACCCTGGCGCAATCGCCGGCTACCGCGGGATCATGCATTCGCGTCGCCTGAACAGCTTCGGCCCCCACCTGCTGCTGCTCGCCACCTGCGTCGCGGGCTGGTGGTTCAAGGCGCATTGCGGCGCCTCATGGATCGGCGATGAGCAGTACATCACCGGCTGTTATTCGGATGCGGTGCCCTTCTGGGGGCTGCGCGGCGTTGCGGCGGGGCAGATCCCCTATGTCGAGGCGCGGATGGAGTATCCGGTGCTGACGGGGGCGCTGATCTGGCTGGAAGGCTTGATTGCGCGCGTGATCGGTGGGGCGCGGGCAGATGCGGCCGATTTCCTGCTTGTGGTGGCCTTGGTCAACGCTGTGCTGGCCTTTGCCGTGCTGCGGATGATGGAGCGCGCGGGGGTGCCGGCGGTGCGGCTCTGGTGGTGGGCGGGGGCGCCGCCGCTGGTGCTGTACCTGGGGCATAATTGGGACATGCTGGCGGTTGCGCTGGCGGTGGCGGCGTTCCTGGCCGCGCGGCGGGGGGAGGCGCTGAGCGCGGCGGCGCTGGCGGCGATCGGGACGGCGGCGAAGCTTTTCCCCGTTCTGCTGCTGCCACTGATTGGCCTCCAGGCGCTGTTGCGCGGAGGCAAAGCATGGCGGGAGCGGATCAGATCGGCCGCGATTTTGACGGTCGTGGCCATCATGTTCTGGGCGATGTTCAACGCGCCGGTCGCCTGGCGCGCGTTCGACCATTGGAGCGAATTCTACACCTTCAGCCGCGAGCGTGGCGGGACCGCGGCGGCGGTGTGGGAGATCATGGGCGCGCAGGGCTGGTGGGTGAGCGATACCGAGACGCGCAACCTGTGGTCGTTCGTTGCCTTTGCCGGCGGCGCAGCGGCGATCGTGCTGCTCGGATGGCGGCGGCATAGTGACGCGCTCTGGGCGCTGTTCACCTCGGTGCTTGCCTGGTTCCTGCTGACCAACAAGGTCTATTCGCCGCAGTTCGACCTGTGGCTCTATCCCTTCCTGCTTATCACTTCGCGCAAGCTGTGGCCGGTCGCCTGGTTCGTGCTCGGCGATCTGGCGGCGTATTGGGCGGAGTTCTGGTTCTTCGCCTCGCCCGGCGGGGCCGGCATGGGGGTGACGCAGGGGCATATTGCCGTTGCGGCGGCGTTTCGTGCGGCGGCGATGCTGTGGATCATCGTGGATGCGGTGCGCAGCCCGGCGCCGGCGTGGCTGCTTATTCTGCCGCCAGCAACGTCTCCGCAGCCTGAAGGTCGACCGACACCAATCGGCTGACGCCGCGCTCGATCATGGTGACGCCGAACAGGCGGTGCATTCGGCTCATCGTGACGGCATTGTGGGTGACGATGAGGTAGCGCGTCTGCGTCTCGCGGCTCATTCGATCGAGCAGGTCGCAGAAGCGTTCGATATTGGCGTCGTCGAGCGGGGCGTCCACTTCGTCGAGGACGCAGATCGGCGCGGGATTGGTGAGGAACAGGCCGAAGATGAGCGCGACCGCGGTCAGCGCCTGTTCGCCGCCGGACAGCAAGGTGAGCGACTGGAGCCGCTTGCCGGGCGGTTGGGCCATGATCTCCAGCCCGGCCTCGAGCGGATCGTCCGAATCGACGAGTTCGAGATGCGCCTGGCCGCCGTTGAACAGAGTCGTGAACAGGCGGCGGAAATGGCCGTTCACTGCCTCGAACGCCGCGAGCAGGCGCTGGCGCCCTTCGCGATTCAACGTGCCGATCGAGCCGCGCAGGCGATTCACGGCCTGGCCAAGCTCCTCGCGCTCCGCGGCATTGCCGCTGGCGCCGGCCTCAAGCTCCGCCAGTTCCTGCTCGGCGACGAGATTGACCGGGCCGACCCGCTCGCGATCACGGACGAGCTTGTCGTGTGCGGCGGCCTCGTCCTGCGGCGAGCGGATCTCGGCACTGTCGAAGCCGATTTTTTCGGGAAGGACGGGGGCGGGACATTCGAAGCGTTCGCCAGCAACGCGGCCGAGCTCGACGCGGCGAAGCTCCTGGCTTTCGGCGCGCGCGGCGGCGCCGGCGCGTGCTTCGCGTGCCTCCGACAGCGTTTCGCCGGCGCGGCGGGCGGCCTCCTCGCTCTGGCGAAGTGCGCTCTCGGCGTTGCGTTCGGCAGCCGCCAGTTCCTCGGCTGTACGACGAGCGGCATCATGCGCGGCGGCGGTGTCGGCGATGGCGGCGGCGAGTTCGTCCGGGCGCGCGGCGATGGCGGCGGTTTCGGCCGCGATTTCCGCCTCGCGCTTGCCCATGTCGGCGATGCGCCGGGCGGCGTCGCCAGCGCGGGCGCGCCAGCTTTTCACATCGGCCTGCGCGGCGGCGAGACGGTTG
>NZ_LAZX01000064.1 GCF_000980895.1 Sphingomonas sp. Ag1
AGAGCAAGCACCGCTCAAGGGCACCCGACGCGAGCGTGATTTCGAGCCTGTCTGTAAGATCTTTTTGCCGTGGACCGGCGGCACATGGTTGCTGACAGAACTTGACGACGAGGGGCTGGCGTTCGGCCTAGCGGACATAGGCTATCCCGAACTCGGCTATATCTCGCTGGACGAGATTTGGGAGGTAGTCGGGCCAGGAGGCTTGCGCGTCGAGCGCGACATACACTTCCGGGCCACAAAGACGCTTAGCCAGTACGCCGCAGAGGCACGCGTAGCGGGACGCATCACAGCTTAACGGATTGGGAGCCGGGTCGCGCAAGCGGCTCGGCTCTTTCCATGTCAGACGCTCCACGCAATAATGCCAGCATGAGCGATGCCGAATCCGAACCCAAAGCGGAGCCTGAAAAGAAGCCGTGGCCTCGTTGCGGCAACTGCGGGAGACCGGCTTACGTCTATCTGGGCGCTTATCCGGTCTGCATAGACTGCAAATACAAGGTGGACATGAGTAACTGGATGCAGTTCGCTCAGAATGCGTCGATGCTCAATTACCTTGATCGCGAATTAGTCAGCACTGTCGGCATGCCGCATCTATCCAACCAAATCGCTATTCCGAGGCCGCCTGTGCCACCGATCAACTATAACAATCAGACGGTTTCCGTTTCAGGCGGAACTGTAGGCTCGATCAATTTCGGCAATGTCCGTGATATTCAGGTGAACCTACAGGCTCTGACACAGAACGGCTCGCCAGATATTGTCGAGCCTCTATCAAAGCTAACCGACGCCGTTCTCAACGCACAGGATGCGGACGAACCAACAAAGAATGAGCTCTTAGAGCAGATCGCCACCCTCACGGCCCTTGCGAGGGCTAAACCCGAAGAGCGCAAACAGGGCACGGTCAAGGCGCTGTTTGGGGCAGTCAAGGAGGGCGCCGGCGCGATCAGTAGTGCAGCGGGTGCATGGCAAGCCGTAGAGCCGTTGCTGAAGGGCCATTTCGGCTTCTGATGCAAAAAGCCCCGGTTTGCGCCGGGGCTTTGAGAGATCACTCGGAGTGAGGTGTTAGGCTTCGGCCTTCTTGTTCCGGCGCGTCTCACCCATCTTCGCCGAGCGAGCCTTCACTTGCTGCTCCATCGTGGCAAGCTGCTCGTTGAAAGCGCCCTTCTCCACATCGGCCTTGATGGCGTTCAGCACTTCACCGAACTTGTCCTTGGGGACAGCGACTTCCTTGTCCTCGCCCAGCAGCTTCAGCGGGCTGTTGGCGTAGCGGACAGTGAATGCGACGTTCTCGCCCTCTATGCGGAACATGCGACGGCCTTCCATGCGGGGCTTGCCGAACAACTCGATCTGCTTGTCGATCGTCTGCGCCACCACCGCGCTCGGCGTGCGTGCCTTAGCGACGTTTGCCTTCGAGAAGCCTTCGACCTGATGCGCCGGCTTCACCATCTTCTTCCAATCCATCTTCTATCTCCAACGGTGCAGCGTTGCTGCTAATGAGGGTATTGAACACCAGTTTGGCTTTAGGACAACCGGAGATTAGGCGAAAAGTGCTCGCCGCATCATGTTGTCGGATACACCAATGTAAGCCTGAGTGGTTGCAATGCTGCTATGACCGAGCACCTTACTGACCACTGCGATGTTGATGTCCCGGTCAACCATCGAAGTAGCAAGCGTCCGACGACCTGAGTAGCAGGAACCCTCAATACCAGCGCGCTTGTAGAGCCGACGCATCGCCATGCTGATCCCTGCTGCGTCGAAGGCTTCCCCGCGCGCGTTGCGGAAAACGCGGCCCGTCTCGTCGCCCATATGCGCCTCAAGCGCGTCTATGATTTCCTGACTGACCGGCAAGCTGCGCCCGCTCTTGCGCTTGGAGTGACCAAGCGGGATGCGAAGCTCGTCACCGCGAAACCATGCTGTATCAAGCCCCGAAAGCTCCATAGGGCGAAGTCCCAAGCGAATGCTGAGAAGCATCATGAGCCGGTACATTGCGGGGCGTTCCATGCTGGCAGTGTGAGCTAGGACAGCTTCAAACTCTGCGTCTTTCTTGATCGGTGCGCGCATCGGCGTGTCTCCTTCCCCAGCTTGTTGTTGCCAGACCGCAAGCAGGACAACCGAAGAATAGACAAAACGTAGCTCGGGCTACTGACCGGAATACCAGCACTCGTCTGCAGATAACTATCTGCATGACGGACAATGAGGACGAGAACCGCGACCGACGGAAGGGAGTAAGACCCCGCCGCGAGTGTGAATGGGATGACTGCACCAACTGGAACATAGGCGGCTATCAAGCGCACTGCGCGAAGCACAAGCGCATCACCATTGAGGCTGGTCTGCCGGTGCAGTACCACGCCGACAAGCCCGCGAAGAAGTCGCGCTACCATAACAAGGTGACGGGCTATTGGCTGCTCCGCGTTCCCGGCCATCCCCTCGCGACAAAGGCGGGCTACGTCTATGAGCACAGGCACGTCGCATATGAGAAGTATGGAGCCGGTGAACAAACGTGCCACTGGTGCGACCGCAAACTAGCTTGGGCTGAGGTCAACGTCGATCACCTCGATTGGGATCGCTCCAACAACGTGCCTGACAATCTCGTGACCGCGTGTGAGCACTGTAACACGGGCCGCTTCAAGCCGGTTGAGAAACCAGCGCAGCCGGAGCCGAAGACACCCACGCAGAACAAGCTCATGAGCCTCGCGCGATCATTCCGGGACTGAGGGCTCCTCGGGCTTCTCAGCGACCACTGGCGCACCTTCCATGCCCCTCACGTTCAAGCGGATAATGCGACGTTTGGAGGGCCGCACGTCGGACAGCAGGGCGAGCAACGCCTTCACTTCTGGCTTCATATAGGAATTTAGCGAGCGACGATCGCCGCTTAACCGATCGCCAAGGAGCGCCAGCTAACTCGACGGCATGACCCTGCCATATAACAACCTCAATCCATTCCGGCCCAACAACGCGTCACACCGCTTGGACTGGCCCTTCTATGCTGCCCATGTGGAAAGAAAGCTCGCAAGCATCCGCGAGAACATGGATAAGTGGGTTGCGGAGAATGGCCCTATCCCCATCCTGCTAAGACAGTTCAAGCACAACAAATTCAAAGACACAGCTTTCCGCTTCGTCACAAACATCAACGATCCCGTCGCCTTACAGAAGCTGGATGACATAGAGGACGACCATAGGACATGGTCTTGCTTTTTAAGCACCTATGGATTTGAGCTTGAGGACCTCGAGCACGTGGAGAGCATCGGATACTCACGAAACGATAGCTATGCGCTGGCTGGCGTTGTAGAGGCAATGGAATTCTACGAAAGCTACCTGTTTTTCAGAGAGGCATTAGAGCGTTCCGATGTTGGAGCATTGCTGAGGCAGAACAGGTGGGACTACTCATATGAGCAACGCGGCGACTACGCGATGTTGATTGTACCGTTAGCAATCGCCGCAACCTATCTCAAGCTCACGTTCTATTGACTGCGTGAAGGGTGAAAGCTCTGCTGATAACAGCGGGGCTTTCCTACGAATTTAACAAATCCATTTGCCCTCTGATTTCTACGGCAACATATCGTGTGGGCCGGGTCGCAACGGTGAAGCCCTAGCAGGTTCCCCCAATCTGCTAGGGCTTCCTAACACCAAATGCAGTCACGGAGCGCCACAGACGCTCACTGTGATAGCAAGAGCGCGGATCAGCAGTCCGTGTTGCCCTCACTCAAAGTGACGCTTGTTGAGCTTCCTATTGGTAGTTCTCACGTTGCGCTTCGATGATGTCGCGCCAACGCTCGCCATAGATCGACAGTATGGCGTCGATGCGCTCCTTCAGCTTGGCATCACTGCAACGGCGATTGCTCGTGTCCGGTGCATAGTAGGCTTGCTCAAAGCCCTGTCCCGCCGCGAATGCCTCGGCGACCACGAGATTGTGCTCGATCGCGGCGCGCACCTTAGCTTGCGATGGCCCTCCGTTTTTGCGCCATTGCAGCTCGTATCCAGCCAGAGCCATCGAGAAGCAGCATGACGCCTCGTCTTCCGCCTCGTCTTCGTACCGGGAGACGAAGGGACGTACCCAAGGCCGGTTCGTGGTCTTGTACTCGTGAAACTCCCGCTCCGCCTCACCCTTTGCCAGCTGGACGGCCAAGACGTTCACGCCAGCTTCCCGTAAGCCCGTCAGGACGGCCAAATGCTCGTCCCGCTCCCCATCGACGTGACAGCCGACAATCTCGCTCCAATGAGCGCCTTGAGGATCATGTAGGAGCCTATCCTGATCCCTGAGCTTGGCCCAACGGAGCTTGACGTTCTTTGCCTGCTCCCTCGACAATCGCATGAGCACGAACCCGTCGAGCCGTTCGCGTTGCAGAAGTCCAATGGGGCAGATCGCATTGGCATTGACGATGTGCCAGTTCGGTGAACCCACGCGGAAGTTGCGCCGGAAGTCGGTTGCAGTCCGACCACTCGCTAGCAGGACGTGATTGAACTCCGCTGCACCAGCCTTGATTGCAGCTTCGACGGCGGAGAAGTCGCCTTCATTCCTCCGCACATCACGGAGAGCAAAGGCGAGATCGCGACTAGCTAGTTCCCACTGCTGGGTCTCTCGCTTCTTCCGCTGAACATGCCGGTAACGCTGATCGCTGGACCTCATACGAACAGAGCGCCGGGCTTCCAATTACGCCACCAATCAAGCGTCTTTTGTTGGTCTCTGACGTAGGCCAAGACATGCTCAAGTTCGGTGTAACGAGCAGGATCGTAGGACAGCTTTGTTAGCAATATCGGCTTGAAAGGATCGCGACGGTACTCCGTCATGATGAAGTGCAACTCCTTCATCAGCTTGAAGTCTTCGAGGCGCGCCTTCTGCTTCTTCTCGATAGCGTCGACTATCCGGTCATACGCTTCAAAGAACCGGCGCTGATAGTCCGCAAGGAGCGGATCGTTGGGATTGTAGTCGGTCACTGCGCGCCACCAAATACGAGCTTATACGAAGCAGCGTCAGCTTTGTCGGAGCAGACCAAGAACCAACACTGAATATCCGGGCTTATGTGGTTTTCAGGCCATGACTGAAGCCAGAAAGTGCCCTTGAACATACGCTGACAATGCTCGATGCGCTCGATGATCTGGTCTTCATCTTCGCCGGTATGGGACTCGAAATAGATTGTCCCGTCCGCTCTTACGGCAATGTCCTTGTAGCCATCGCCCAAGTGGAAAGTGTAGTTTACGCAAGGCGCCTGTCCTTTTTCGAACGTCACCATTGCGCCGGTTCCACCGGTTAGCATGTCGTGCGGTGCTTCGTCGGGCGCCAGCTCGAAATCCTCAAGCAACCGCAACAGGAAGGCATCGTCGTCGCCATGAAGCTCGCGCAGATGCTTGATGTACTTGGGCGGATAGTCTTCGATCTTATACGGCCAGTCGCTCACGCGGCACGCTCCTGCTGCCAGTTGTCGGAAAAGATGATTGCTCGGCTGGCCCGCTCTACGCGCTCCTTAAGGGGCAGAGACTTCATGTCGTCCGCGACATAAGCGAGCTTCGCAAGGGTCAGGTCTTTGCCGGCCTGATAGGCTTCAATGAGGTACGTTGATTCCAGAACGGTATCCTGAAACTCGCCCGTACCATCCAATAAGCTGACAGTGGGATCGAGGTCGCACGTCGCGGCCAATCGCGCCGTAACCTCGTCCATAATCTCGTCGTTCGTCTTAGCCATGCCCATTCCCCCACTCGGAGTGAGCAGCTAGGAAGGCACCCGTTAAAGCGTGGTTATCGCTCCCGTTTCGGATTATTGCCCAGCCTTAAATAAAGGATCAGGGCAGGTCGCTATCTCCTTTCATCGTCCGTTTGTCGCGGGATCGGTCAGGCGCTTGCTGCTACTGAGGGCCGCCCGAGTGGTAGTGGTAATTCGGCCCAAAGATAGTGAACCCGGCGCGACCAAGACCCTCTGAGGGAATGAGCCGGCTAAGCAAGCGAAAGACACGAAGGCCGGGACTAACCTCCCGGCTTTTGTACCTCAGTAAGAATGCGTCAAGAACAGCACGACGAGAGCCGCACAGACATAGACGAAAGTCTCCAAGACAGTATAGGGCTTGATATTCGAGAACATAGCTTGACCTCCCGAGGACTAGCTATGTAGCCGATGAGCAGGGCAGTCACCCTATGAGTTGGCCCGCAACAAATCGCAAAGAACAACCTCCAACAATCCGCTTAAATACCTACATGAGCAAGAAAGCGGTATTCACAGAGGAACAAATGACCATTGCAGCCCAGATGGCAGCAGAGGGAGATAGTCAGCGAGCAATCGGTAGGAAGCTAAACCTATCGGACTATCTGGTTCAGAAGCTAATGCGGGAAGTGGCAGTAAACCAAGCGATTGCAAATGCCCGTATATCGGACGTGATACCCCGTAAGCTGGATCGAATGGCAGATGCAGTGATCGAGCTAGTCAATACAGTAACGGAGCTAGAGAAGCGGATGGCCCGTTATGAGGAAGTTGCACGCATGATGCGGAAAGCCATGCAACGTAAGACCATCGAGAACGCGAACGTCCGTGCTGAGCGAAACAAGGCAAAGGCGGAACTGCGACAGGTCAAGAAGGACTTGTGGGCAGCAAGAGGCTTCAAGTCATAAGCCGCAAGCCGTGGATGGTTTGGCTGTCCGCTTATGGCATACTCGATGGCCTGATACGGTACGCCACTGTTGAGGTGCAGCAAGGGCCGTTGGGTCTAGGCTAAGTGCCCACATGAGAACACGCTGGTTGCGTGGATGACATTTCTACAAGCAACCAGAAAAGTCACTCTGGTTGAACTCTTTTTCCACTCTGGTGATCAGTCCGTCGCCCTACCCTTGTGGTTGAGTGGAAGAAAATGCGACGAGCTGTTGGTCGCATCCACTCCCTGCGACACTTGACAGGATGCTCAGGTATGGTTGTCAGCACCAAGGTATGGATAATACACCATAAGCATACCGCTGTTCAAAGTGACGACACCTGAACCCAACCTGTCTGCATTCAGAAAGCAACCTCAAAGATAGGTTGACGCCCGAACATAGGGGGCACCCTACATAAGTTCAGACTTTGGATGAACCGGCGCTCGTTACCCCCTATCACACACGAGCGCCAGAATTCGACCGGGTAGAACCCGATGTCAGGCCCGCGTCATGGCCGGCAGATGATAGTCGCCGTCCACGAATTCGGGTTTGGGCATATAAGCCCTGAACACCGGGGCGAATGGACCTTCGCTGGGCAACGGCAGCCAGTTTGCTCGACGTTCAGCGCCGGGGTCATTGCGAGACATCCAAATCGTGAGTCCGCCATCGGCATCCTTCCGCAGCCCCGCAGTCCGGTTACCTATCGCATAGCGGTTTATCGGATTGTCGAAGAAGAAGTACTGGCCATCGTTGGTGGCCCTATACATCGTCATCGACCAGAAAGCGTCCACGGGCGGCAGACGGTCAGCTGGAAGGGTCAACTTCCAATTCTCACTGGAATCAAAGGTCACGGTGCCGCGCTCACTGAGCGGGCGCATATACATTGCCTCAGCACGCGGCAGTGCAGCCAAGCCGCCAAGTGATACCTGCGCTCGATAGAAGTAGTCCTGCCCGAAGTCTCCCAGAGTGAGCTTGGGGAACACCCACCCGTCGATCACCTGACCTTGGCGCCGGGTGCTCTTAAGCGAGGTGCGCGCTGCCGCGATGCCAGCTTCGATCTCGCGCCTTTGGTCGGCGGAGAAGCGGTTGGGGTTGAAGCCGCCTTTAGGGCCAAGTCCGAGGGGAGCGATCCTCTCGAACAGGAGATCGTCGGTGACGGGCGGCGGGTTCTCGACAATCAGACGCTGAACGCTGTCGAAGTACTCGTTCCAAGGAGCCGCGCGAGTGGCGAACTTCGCTGGTGCGGGCGCCGCCGGAGCATCGAGCTTTAGCTGCCCGTGGATCGCGTTTGCCGCTGCGAGGTCGGCGTCTCCATCGACGAGGAGTCGCGACAACATCCAAACCCACGGAGTGGGCGCGCGGATTGCCAGCGGGTCTGTTGTCGCAGCATTCGGACCTACCAGCGTGAACGTCCCGCCATCACCACCAGTCGTTCGGGTGCCAAGGAGTGCGAAGTTGTTCGAGTACATGTCCATGAACGCGACGGACAAATATCGCTTACCCGTGCGAGGAAGGGTGACCCGAACAGGTCCCGCGTTGAGGTTGATCCAGCTTCGGGAGTAGAGGGTGTCGTTATTAGGCGTCGTAACCCGCTGGGTTTCGGGTGTCGTGAGCGCCCGGGCGTGGAAGATGCGGTTAGGTGCGACAGACCCGAGCGTCTCAGCGCGACTGCCGGCCATTTCAATCAGCACGAGACCATACAACCAAGCGTCTCGGCTTGCGGCGGCTAGGGGTGACAGATCGCCAGCTGCCGCCCAAACGGGCGATCCCAGAAGCGGCAGACCGACAGCTCCCAGCGAGCCTTTCACCAAGAGTGAGCGACGGTTCAGCATGTCATCCTCCATTAGAAGCGGAACTTGGCAGAGAAGCGAACGGTACGTGGTTCACCAAGGACGCAGCGTTGGACGGTTCCGCCCGTTGCCGCGTTGTTCAGACCAAGGCCGGCCGCCAGCGTCTGGCTGTACTTAAGCGTACAATAGCCCTTGTCGGTGAGGTTCTCCCCGGCGACCGCGAACTCCAAGCGGTCCGAAGGAGAGAAGAGTGTCACGCGAGCACCAAGCAGGGCATAACCATCTTGAATCCCTTGCGGGTTCGCATCGCCGCCGCCACCCACGTCGATATCGCTATTGAAGGCAAGACGGGTGTTGAAGCCCACCTCCCAGCCCCCAATTGTCGGCGCTCGATAGTCGATGGACGCGTTCCCCTGCCACTTGGGCGAGAACGGCAAACGCGCTCCAGTGAGGTTTTGTGTTCCACCGAACCCCGGAAGCCCAGGCGCATTGCGGAAGTCCGTGTATTCCGAGGCGAGTCGCGTCGCCGACAGCCCAATCGCAAGATCCTTGATCGGACGGGCGTTTACCTCAAACTCCATACCCTGCTGCCGGATGGACCCGGCATTACGAACGCTGAAGAACACGCCATTGTACGAACGGAGCTGAAACTCATCGATATCCATACGGAACAGCGTTCCGTTGATCGTCAGCTTGCGATCGAATGTCTGGGTCTTGAAGCCCAACTCATAGTTGGTGGTTGTCTCGGGGCGGAAAACGCGAGCGGCGCCGAGGGTGTTTCCGGTTCCGCTATCAAAGCCGCCCGACTTGTAGCCGCTTGAGACCGTAGCGAACAGCATGACGTCTTCAACCGGGCGGAACGTGGTGTTCGCACGATAGGTCAGCTTACCTCCATTGAACCGCAATGATGCGTTATCAGGAGCGACGATGCCGGCTGCGGCTGAATTGAAGACCGCCGCAAAAATGTCTCCGTCCTTGTCGTCATGAGAGTAACGAAGCCCACCGGTCACATCCCACTGATCCGTCAACTTGACGGTAGCCTGACCGTAAGCAGCGTAGCTGGTGGTGATCTGATTGAATTCGGAGTCTGCTGCGCCTTGCTGCGGCCCCGCGTTGCAAGCATCCAATGATGCTGGCCGGACGTTGCGGATATAGATGTTACAATAACCGGTGCCGAAGTCCGTCGTGCTTCCGATGTTGTAGTCTTCGCGGAAGTAATAGAGACCTCCAACGAAGCTCAGATGATCGTTCAGGAGGTCGGAAGGCGAGAGCAACTGGAGCTCTTGCGAATGTGTCTTGCTACGATAGCGCGCCGCCCGGCCAAAAATGTCAGCTGGGGTCAACGAAATATCACGCTCAACCTGACGGTTTTTCCAATCCCGATAGCCGCTCAGTAGCCGAACCGTGAAATCGCCTGCCTGTAAAGCTAGGTCGCTCGACAGCCCCCACTGATCATCCTCGAGATTGCCAGCCGTGTTCTGACGGACACCATAGCTGTAGGTCGCATCCAGACGGGGGACGAGACCGTTCAGCCGGCGAGCGAAATTGCCAGCGGCTGTTGGAGTGACGGTGGCGGCATCTACAGTTACGATAGCCTGACCATCACCACGTTGCCGCTGATAGTCGCCGCGAACCAACCAAGTCAGATCAGGCGTTACTTCGGCGCGGACAGCACCTCGGAAAGACAGCGTCTCGTTCTCGCCGACACGACTGCCGTCCAGCAGGTTCCGCCCGTATCCGTCATACCGATCGTATAGTGCGGAAAAGCGAGTGGCGATCGTCTCGCTCACAGGCAGGTTCACGACACCCGTCAAACGTGCTCGGTCATAGTTGCCGTACTCGGCCGTGAGTTGACCTTCGAAGTCCTTCCTGGGCTCGTTCGTGCGAAACGAGAGCGCGCCGACCGACGCATTCCGTCCGAACAAAGTACCTTGGGGACCGCGCAGTACTTCAACGCTCGCGACGTCGTTGATAGCTGCGAGCAACGGACCGGGCCGCGCGATATAGATCCCGTCCACGAAGGCGCCGACACTCGGTTCAATCGCCGTATTGCCAGACGACCCGATGCCGCGGATCGACAGCCGCGTGTTCGCAGCTTGCGGCGCGCGGTAAGCGGTGAAGCCGGGCGCGATGCGCGGAAGGTCTTGGACGTTGGTGATCGAAGCTCGCTCGATCTGCTCACTTGATACCGCGGTCAAGGAGATGGGAACGCGTTGAGCACTCTCGCTGCGGCGCTGCGCCGTCACCACGATCTCAGCTGCCTCGTCGACAGGTTCGGCGGCAACCGGCTCCTGTATGGCTTGGCTCGCAGGCGCGGTTGGTGCCTCAGCTGCTTGAGCCAAAGCGGTCGAACTCCACATCAGCGAAACTGATGCCGCGCCGAGATACAAGGCGCTCTTTGCCATGCGAACCTCCCCAGAATCTGGCGGCTAACCCGCCATTTCGGCACGTCATGATCACTTTCCCGGCTACAGTCAACACGGTCTGTAGCGACAAACTGCATTGACCGCATCGGCAGTCAGTCTAGCCTGTTGATGTAGATCGGTTTGCGGGTATCATCGACGCCGATGACCGATGTTGTTGAACTGGGAAAAGCGCGTCGCGGTTCGCACGCTGAGCGCACCGCTGCGATGAGGCGGCGTCTAATCGATGCCGCTATCGATACGCTACACGATCTCGGTTACGCAGCGGCCACGACGATGGCGATACAGAACCGTGCGGGGGTCAGCCGGGGCGCTCTGGTTCACCACTTTCCCACGAAAATCGATCTAATCATCGCCACTGCTCAGGCGATCGTAGCGGATCAGGCCATCTGGTATGATCACGAACTCAGGAAGGTGACCAACAAGCGCGATCGCTTTATGGCGATTTCTCGCATTACTTGGGAGGCTTTGAAGAAACCAAGCGGCATGGCGCTCCTAGAGATCTTCATCGCGACACGGAGCGACGCAGAACTCGCCAGACGATTTCCACCCGTTGCATTCGATATTCAGCGCAGCCAACATCAGGCAAACTGGCGACTGGCGCGAGCCGCCGGAATTGGAAATCGTGAAGAGGTCCGCAGGCTGACCGATATAGGTCTCGCGACGATGCGAGGCCTGTCGATCCAATTGCTGTACTCGAACGACCCGGACGCTGTTGAAGACGCTTTCAATCTATACATCAAATGGAAGCGCGATTGGATTGAAGATGCTCTCGGAAAGCGGGAGCTTGCTGCTTCTGAATAACACGCTAGACACCCGATGCGTCGGGCAGCCGCAATCCTGAAATAGCTAAATATCGGGTGACGCAACCCGAACCCACCAAGGCCGAAGTCGACAAGCATTTCGCAGCGCAAGAGCGCAGCGTCTTCGTACCTCCCCGTCACCGTGATCCCGGCGTCACGATCGCCCATACGAAGGCGGAAGTTGAACGACAGCTTGGCGCGGCAATGGCCGGCCAGACTGCTCATGCTTTCCGCCTCAGGAACGCCAGCGAACCGCAGCCCGATCCGCTTGCCCGCATGTGCTCGCTTGTCAAAGCGGCTCACGAAGGAATGCCCGCAGACGAGTTCCGACAGCTCGTCCAGACCCCCATCGAGCAGCAAGCGTACCTGGCCCTCTACGGCGACATGAAGGACCACCAGCGCGCCGCGATCTGGGACAAGATCAACAAGGGCGTGTTTGAGGCGCAGCAGGCGGCGCTTCAGGAAGCGCACCGCGCACATCAGCGTGACGCCAAGCGCACCGACCAGCTACTCAAGGGCCGCGCCCTTCAGGAACGTATCGCCCAGCACGCCGCAAAGTCCGGCAAGGTGGCAGATGCGGAATGATCTGGATGACTACCTAGATCTCATCGACTTCGCCCGCGAGCAAACCGCCTCACTGGGAGTGGACGGCTTTTGGGAGTGGATCGCGGATATCGAGCCTGACTTCCGCGAGCAGATCATTGGCGTGATGACCGATCCAGCGTTCGCGCTGGAAGACCATCAACGGATGCCGCGCGGCGAGTGGCGTATCTGGATGAAGCGCATGGGTCGTGGCGCTGGCAAGACCTACGGCGCATCAGCAAACACCAATCTCCTAGCCCGCGATGTTTTCCCCGGCGGCTACGGCATTCTCGTCGGTCCAACGGTCAAACACGTCCGTGATATTATGATCGACGGACCCAGCGGCTTGATTGCCACTGCACCGCTCGATTGCGTCCCTGTCTTCCGACCTCATTACAACCGCGTCGATTGGCCCAATGGCACGTCCGCGACCATCTACACCGCTGACAATCCGCAGGGCATTCGTGGTCCATCGCTGAACTTCGGATGGGGTGACGAGCTTACGCTGTGGAATAGCGAGCGCACGTTCGACAACCTCTTCCGCGCAGTTCGCCAGAAGCATCCCAGCGGCACCAAGATCATCCTGACCACCAGCCCCATCAAGGCGCAGGAATGGGTGAAAGCGATCGAGGATCGTCCCAACACGGTTGTCAGCACGGCAACGTCGATGGCGAATATCCATCAGGACGAGACGCACCTTGAGGAATTGAAGGCAGAAGCCCTGATCGGCTCCACGAAGGCACGAGAAGAGATTCTGGGCGAGTGGACCAGCGGCGAGAGCCAGCTTTGGAACAAGGAAGGCATCGACAAGCTACGGATCACCACAACGCTGACACGCGACGAGTACGCGGCGACCTGTAGCAAGCGGTTCCTGAGCATCGACCCTTCCGGTGGTGGTGACGAAACGGGCATCATCTTCGGCGGTGAGAAGCGCACAGGAGCGCGCCACTGCGTCATTCTCGATGACTTCTCGGATAAGATGGGTCTTGATGCAGCATTCCGCGAGATCGTTCGACTAGCAAAGCTGCATCTAAAGTCCGGCGACTATATTCTCTTCGAGGAAAACAACCAGAAGTCCGGTCCTGCCCTGCTTCGTGAAATGCTGAAGGGCAAAGGCGTATCTGGCGTTCGTGTCATTCCCATCTGGGCTGACAAGTCCAAGTATGCCCGTGCAGAAGAAGCGTTCATGCACTGCCAGCTAGGTAAAGTGAAGTTCCACGGCCATCACGACAAGCTAGAGAAGCAGCTAGTCGAGTGGGAACCCGATTTGAAAGTCTCTCCCGACAGAGGCGATGCTTTTACGCAAGCGGTGAAGCACGTTCACGGCGAACGCAAGAAGACCGGCTTCCAAGTCATCAGTTTGGGCCGGGTCTAAGGTCCGCTTACGATCAGCAACCGAGCTTTAGAGCCTCAACCTCGACCTGACCGCTCGCCAGTTCAGTCCTGATCTGCTCACCCAGCAGATTGGCCCGCTCCCGGAGATATGCGGGGTCTTTGTTCCGATCGAACAGCGAGCCTAGCCCCCTTCCGATCGGATTGCCTGCTTGTAAGTCGCTCAACCTCTTCAGAATAGCGCGCCGCTCTTCCATCATCGGCTGAACCCGCCTCAACGTGTCGCGGGTGGTCTCCGCAATCAGGTCAGCGTTTCGACAGGTCGGCTGTGGTGCCGCCTGGAGCATTGTCATTGCGACCACTAGCGTAAGCATGATCGTCGCCCTTCCGTGAGTATCAGCGCCCCCGATAGCGACGAAGCCTTAAATTCCGTTACCGAAGCCAAGCCGAGGTCGCACCACGCACCGCTAAATACCCGCAGAACAACCAAATAACGGTGGCAAAGTGGGTTTTTTGTGGTTCAAATCGCGTGATTACGGTCAACAGGAAACCCAGCTGCGAAGCCGTGGTATCGGGGGTATGTTCCCGGTCAATGGCGGCTCCAAGTGGACCGATGACGAGAACTATGCTGGTCGCACCAAAGCTGTTTACTTCCAATGCCCGGTTAGCCGTCGCTGCCTAGAGATCAGGTCGGAGAAGCTGGCTTCGATCACGTTGAAGGTCGAGGGCAGTAAGCGCGCCAAGAAGGTGCTGGGCACTCCCAACTTCCGCGACCGCACGATGAGCAATCTGCTCCGCAATGTGGAGATGGATTTGGGCATTGGTGGCGATAGCTGGCTCTGGCTCAACAAGGAGATTGCGGAGCGTCCCGTAATGGAAGCCCTGCGCCCCGACTTCATGTTTCAGGAGCCGGCTAAGGGCACGATTTCCTACGATCCGTCCAAGCGTCTGAACGGCACCAGCAAGCCGGAAATGATCTTCTACACCGATCCCGACGAACCCGCCTCGATCATCATGGTAGAGCGCCGTATCGGCGACAGCGGAGCATATGAGCAGATCGACGCCGATCTTCTCCACATGAGCCTCTATAACCCGCTGAGTGCCATTGAAGGCTCCGGCGCTGGCGATGCGATCCTCGCTGATATCGCAGCTTACCGCGCAGCGACGAAGCTCATGTATGCCCGTTTCACGAATGGCGGTCGCAAGAGCGGCTGGATCACCATTCCCGAAGTGGACGGCTACAACGAGCTAACCGACGACGACAAAGCCAAGCTCCGCGACACACTCAGGATGCTCCGCGAGGACGACGAGCTTAAGGGCTTGGTTGCCGGCTCCGAGTTCATCGAGAACCAGATGGACTTCAAAGAGCTAGACGTGGTGTCCGTCGTGAAGGCGTTGGAACGCCGCATTGCGATGGCCTACTCCGTTCAGCCCGTCATGCTTGGTTTCGAGGGCGAGACCACTGGCATGAACATGCGAACAGCGGATCGCACCTTCTACACCGGCTGGCTCAAGCCCCGTGCCGATTATGTGCTCGGCCATCTTCAGAGCTTCCTCCGCGAGAGCCTGAACGACCCCAAGCTGACCATCGAGATTGACGAAACCAAGCTACCCTACCTCCAGGACGACAAGCTAGACCTCGTGGACAAGATGGCTGGTCGCGGTGCGATCACCTTCAATGAGTATCGCGAGGCAATGGGCTTTGCTCCCGCTCCTTGGGGCGACAAGCCAATCCCTGTTGCTGGTGCTGGTGAAGCTCTCACTCAGAGTGGCGACAAAGAACCGCAAGAGCAGCCCGACAATCAAGCCCCGCGAGAAGTCGGACACAATGCCGACACTAGCGGTCGCGCGGATCAACGCGGCTAACCGCTAAATAGGACGGAGTTTGTAACTGATAGGAACAGAACCTCGATGAACGCACCTTTCCTGACTAAGAGCTTTAAGGCTGGTCCTATCAACGACAACGAGGTCGAGGGTTTGGCTAGTGCTTATGGCAACATCGACCATGCCGGCGATATTGTTGAGCGCGGCGCATACAAGCGCACCCTAGATCGCTTCAACGCTTCCGCGAAGGGAATGCCCTTCCTAGCGCATCACAGGCACGACAAGCCCATTGGTCGCATTATGGAACTCAGGGATAGCGACGAGGGCCTGTACTTCAAAGCGCGCTTCTCAGACAGCCACGATGGACAGAACGTCCGATCGCAGTTCCTAGATGGAACACTAGATAGCTTCTCGATCGGCTACCGCGTCCTGCAAAAGCAATCCGATCGCGTGAATGACCGCAAGGTGCTCCGCTTGAAGGAGATTGCGCTTCACGAGATTAGCGCAGTCACGTTCCCCTGTAACGAGCTTGCCAAGCTGACCGCCGTGAAGGGCGATATCGCTTCCAGCTTCCCCGATCTCAGCCTTGAGGACCAACAGCGCGTAGCGGACTTCGCTGCCACGCTCATGTCCAAGTCGGTGATGACGGACGAGGAAGTCGCAGAGGCAATCGCAGAGGGTGAAGCCCTCCTAACCGCAGTCGATGAAACTGTAGCGGCTAAACAAATCGCAGACGCTGAAGCCGGCATCGACACCAAGTTCGATGACCTTTGGCTCGCTTACCAGATCAGGAAGCGTCTCGGCCGATAAATACGAACACTGGAAGCAACGCTTTCAACCGGCACTCCTAACGGACCCGCCTCTCAGACAGCAGGACCCGCTCTTCAGCCCTCCTCTGAACTCCAATTCAGAGGTGAAAAGTGAACGAAGAGAACATCAACAAGCTGTTTGAGGAACTGGCAACCAAGGCCAACTCCGACGACGCAGTGAACAAGGCAGAGGTTGAAACTCTGCGCGGCGAAATCGCTGACCTGCGTGACCAGATGGCCCGCAAGTCGCAGACCAAGAGCCACACCGCAGACATTACCGCACAGGACGACGACCGCCTCGCAAAGCTGGCGTTCGTGAAGGGCCGTTACGCCATCGAAGACGGCGACGTGAAGGCAACCGAGTTCTCGCGTCTCGTCGGTGAAGAGGGTGGCAACACCGTTCCTACCGTATTCGACGGTGAGATCACTCGCGGCCTCGCAAAGCTCAGCCCAATCCGCAGCCTGTCCCGCGTCGTGTCGGTCAAGGCAAACCTAGAGCGCATCATCAAGATGCGTGTTGGCGGTGCTGCAAAGACCAAGGCGGAAAAGGCAGCTTACACGCTGAACACCACCGACCTGTTCGGTAAGCTCAGCTGGGGCACCAACGAAATCGTTGACCAGCAGCGTCACACTTCGTGGGTTTCCGACGATCAGGAGTCGATCCTGAACCTCGCAGCAGAGCTTCAGGACAGCATGATCCTGAACATCGCTGAGAAGGAAAGCGACCTTTTCCTCAACGGCACCACGACCAACACCGTTCAGGACGTTCCCGGCCTGACCACCACCCGCATGGGCCTTCTGGCACAGACCGCGCTCACTTCGGGCGTCAACAAGTACACCGACGTTTTCGGTCAGCTGGCAACGGTTCAGGCTGTTGTTCCTGCCACCGGCAACTACCTGTCGGACGCGGTTCTGAAGCTGCGCTCGACCCTGCACAGCAACTACCTTCAGGGCGCAGTGCTCGTGTTCAGCAGCGACGTTGAACTGGCTCTGTTCATGGAGAAGGACGAGAACGGTCGTTCGCTCCTGCGTCCAGCTGATGCAAGCGTTGCTGGCGGC
>NZ_LAZX01000057.1 GCF_000980895.1 Sphingomonas sp. Ag1
CGACAAACCCGGGGCGGTTCAACCTCATACGAATAGAGCGCCGGGCTTCCAGTTGCGCCACCAATCAAGCATCTTCTGGTGCTCGCCAATCAGTTTGAATGCGTTCTCGATCTTGCTGTAATGAGCGGGATCATAGGCGAGCTTCGTGAGCAGGATCGGCTTAAACGGATCGCGACGATACTCAGTCATAATGTAATGGAGTTCACGCAGGAGCTTTAGATCATCAGCAGCGGGCTTCTGATTGCTCTGGATAGCTGCATCCATGCGGTCATATGCCTCGAAGAACCGGCGCTGGTAGTCTGCCAACAAAGGATCATTGGGATTGTGATCGGTCATTGAGCACCACCAAACACGAGCTTAAAAGCGGCTGCATCCTGCGCGCTGCTCAGAATGACATACCAGCGTTGCGGATCGGGACTATCATTGGCCGGAACAGGCCATGATTGAACGCGGAACGGAGATTTGCACATCTTGCGGCACCAGTTGATCCGCTCGGCAACCTGTTCCTCGTCGGCGCCGGTAGTGCTGTTGAAGTAAACGTCACCAGCCGCATCAACGGCGATCTGGTGGTACGCGGAGCCAATGAAGGTCAGTGCACCTTCGTGGCCTTCGGAGCCGGGATCGAAGGTAATGATTGCACCCTCACCACCTTCTAGCATGTCCTCAGGAGCATGTTCGGGTTCCTGCTCAAAGAACGCGAGCATTTCCAGCGCACGTTCAGCCGAACCATACTCGCGCACAAGATGAGCGACATACCGCTCCGAATAGTCATCGAGTTTATAGGGCCAGTCGCTCACGCGGCACGCTCTCGCTGCCACATATCAGCAAAGGCAATCGCACGGCTTGCACGCTCTACGCGCTCCTTGAGAGGCAAAGCCTTCATGTCCTCTTTGACATAGGCGAGCTTCGCAAGGGTCAGGTCTTTGCCGGCCTGATAGGCTTCAATGAGGTACGTCGCCTCGAAAACGGCGTCCTGAAACTCGCCAGCGCCATCAAGAAGGCCCACGGTTGGATCGAGGTCGCACGTCGCAGCCAATTGCGCCGTAACCTCGTCCATTATCTCGTCGTTCGTCCTAGCCATACTCATTCCCCCACTCGGATTGAGCAGCTAAAAAGCGGACGGTTAAGGGCCGGTTATCGCCGGGCGTTTCGGTTTGTTGCCCAGCCTTAAATAGAGGACCAGGGCAGGTCGCTATCTCCTTTCAACGTCCGTTTGTCGCGGGATCGGTCAGGCGCTTGCTGCTATCGAGGGCCGCCCGAGAACATGGTAATTCGGCCCAAAGATAGTGAACCCGGCGCGACCAAGACCCTTTGAGGGAATGAGCCGGCTAAGCAGGTGAATCGACAGGAAGCTGGGGGCAAAAACCCCCGGCTTTTCTACCTCAGAAAGAACCCGTCAGAAACAACACAACGAGAGCCGCACAGACATAGACGAAAGTCTCCGCGGCAGTATAGGGCTTGATATTCGAGAACATAACTAGACCTCCCGAGGAATAGCTATGTAGCCGATGAGCAGCGCAGTCACCCTATGAGTTACCCCGAGACAATTCGCAAAGAACAACCTCCAACAATCCCTCTAAATAGGGCATGAGCAAGCGAGCAGTATTCACAGAGGAACAAATGTCCATTGCAGCCCAGATGGCAGCAGAGGGAAACAGCCAACGAGCGATCGGAAAGAAGCTGGGTATATCGGAGTATCTGGTTCAGAAGCTAATGCGGGAAGTAGCAGTGAACCAAGCCATAGCTAATGCAAGGGTAACGGACGTGATACCCCGTAAGCTGGATCGAATGGCAGATGCAGTGATGGCTCTAGTGGACACAGTGACAGAGCTAGAGAAGCGGATGGCCCGCTATGAGGAAGTTGCACGCATGATGCGGAAGGCGATGCAACGTAAGACACTTGAGAATGCGAACGTCCGTGCAGAGCGGAACAAGGCAAAGGCAGAACTGCGACAGGTGAAGAAGGACTTGTGGGCAGCAAGAGGCTTCAAGTCATAGCCCGCAAGCCGTGAATGGTTGGGCTGTCCGCTTATGGTGTGGTGTGTGGTGTGGTACGGTGTGCCACTGTTGAGGTGCAGTAGGTGCCGTTGGGTCTAGGCTGTCAAGCACCCTAGAACGACCGTGATTGCGTTCCTGAGATTTCTATGGGCAACCGTTTTATTCACTCTGGTTGAACTCTTTTTCCACTCTAAATGGCGATCCGCTGCCCTACCCTCGTGGTTGAGCGGATGGAAATGCGACGAGCTGTTGGTCGCATCCACTCTGCGTGACTGTTGACAGGCTGATGAGGTATGGTTGTCAGCAGCGAGGTATGGATAATACACCTAAAGCATACCGTGCTTCAGAGTGACAACACCTGAAGCCAACCTGTCTGCACCCAGAAAGCAACCTAAAAGATAGGTTGACACCCCAGCATAGGGGGCACCCTACATAAGGTGAGAATAATTCGTGGTTGGTGTACGTTACCCGCTATCACGCACGAGCGTCCAAAACGAACCCTACACCTAGTGGCTCACTCTGCCGGTTGCTCTTCTAGATCGACGGCGAACACCTTAGGCAGGTGTTCTGCCAGCGCCCCGATGAAGGTGATCGTGATCTCGGTGTCCACCTTGTCAATCGGCCACAGAGAGACGCCGGCGAGGGTGGGATTCACGTCTGCTTCGTGGGCTATCTGATTGCGGCGTTTCCAAATGCTTTTGAGTTGACCCTTCAAGTCCTCAGCCGATCTTTGATCGTCGGCTGGCACCCCGTCGTTTATGTGTTGCGCCAGCTTGTCCCACGGTTTGAGGCAGTAGCACGCCAACAGTTCAGCCAGCTTTGCAGGATCAACGAATGCCCTGTAGGAATTTGCCTGTCGGACGTGCGCTTCAGCCGCGCCGATCCGGGTGTCGCTATCCCCTATGGTCATGACTTCCATAGGCAGGTGGATGTTGCGCGTCTTGAGGCCATTAGTGAAGCGATGCTTGGCTTCGACAGCCGCAAGCTCGTGCGCAAAAAAGTCGAAGGAGCTAACGGCCATGAAGTAAGCCGATCGAAGCGCATCATCATTAGCGGGTTCATGGGGTCGCAGGGCCGACAACGCGTCAAACAGTGAGATCATTTGCCGTGCCCGCTCAAGGGCATGGCTGAAGGTAGCTTGTGCGTCTTCGAACCGCTCCATGTTTAGAACTGGTCCGTCAAGGCAATGACCTTCTCCGCGCCGCTTCTGAACCCCTTTCCGATATCCTCGATCTTCGGCCGATAGGTTTCCGCAACGGTGCCCCGGTGCGTGGTATCGGCAGCTAGATCGATCGCAAAAACTGGTTTGGCTAACTCCTGAGCGGTTGCGATCAGCCCATCCATTGACCCGATCTCCATCAGGAATTCGTTTGTTGGAGCATGGGCGTTGGCATAGAATTCAGGTGGCAAGAGCATCTTGGCGCTCTCAAGCGCGGCATGAAGCTCATTATCACGGACTTGGGCTAGTCGATCGAACCACTGTTGGAACGCTTGGGTAGGCTTGGCTTCTTCCTCACGTCGGGCACGTTTCCGGAAGTTGTTTACAGTTGCCCCAAGATACGCAGGCGTTACCGGACGGAATGGGTAATCAGCCTCCTTCAACAAAGTATTCGCCGCGGCCTTTCGGCCCCAGTCAGCCCACTTCGGGAGAGTCCGCGCCAGTGACTTCAACGCCATCGCGGAAAACAAGTCCGGTGCCATCGGAAGAATGAACGCATCACTCGTCATAAAGAGGTTCTGATTGATCGCGCCGAGACTTGGGCTCATATCAACGATCGCAAAGTCTATGCCGGCCTGAGCGGCTGACTTCGCGATCGCATGATGTAGAGCACCGGGTATGTTTTGGAGGGCAGAAAGCGTGTTGCTAAGCTCGTGCGCGACGGCGAGTTGGCTCTCGTATTCCGCCAGACCGACGTGGCCCGGCAGAATAAACAGTCCGGGCTGCGCCGTGGATTCCTGAAGCTCTGTCGGCTCGATCATGTAAGGTCGAGATTCGAACGCCGGCCTGATGGCGTCCCGTATGTTGCGAGGCTTCTGCGGAGTCTCGCTTTCAAACGGGTAGTCTTCCGTATCAATGTCGCCAAGAAATACCCCGGTCAGATTACATTGGGGATCACAGTCGACCAGCATTACCTTTTTGCCGAGGCTGGCGAGCATCCAACCTAGATGAAACGTCATCGTGGTCTTCGCCACGCCGCCCTTGTGATTGAAAACAGCGATTTGCTTCATGGTGCTCTCGGCTGGCCAACCGCATGAAGCGAGGTGGCTATCTGATTAGTTTGCCTGTTTGAGCACGCTGCCTCCCCCTAAGCAATCACCCGCCCGCTAAATATCAGGTGACCGGACCTGAACCCACCAAAGCCGAGGTAGATCGCCACTTTGCCGCGCAAGAGCGCAGCATCTTCGTGCCTCCCCGCACCCGTGATCCCGGCGTAACGATCGCCCATACGAAGGCAGAAGTCGAACGACAGCTTGGCGCTGCGATGACCGGCCAGACTGCTCATGCTTTCCGGCTCCGCAACGCATCTGAACCGCAGCCCGACCCCCTTGCCCGCATGTGCTCGCTAGTCAAAGCGGCTCACGAGGGAATGCCCGCAGACGAGTTCCGACAGCTCGTCCAGACGCCCATCGAGCAGCAAGCGTACCTGGCCCTCTATGGTGACATGAAGGACCACCAGCGCGCCGCGATCTGGGACAAGATCAACAAGGGCGTGTTTGAGGCGCAGCAGGCGGCGCTTCAGGAAGCGCACCGCGCACATCAGCGTGACGCCAAGCGCACCGACCAGCTACTCAAGGGCCGCGCCCTTCAGGAACGTATCGCCCAGCACGCCGCAAAGTCCGGCAAGGTGGCAGATGCGGAATGATCTGGATGACTACCTAGATCTCATCGACTTCGCCCGCGAGCAAACCGCCTCACTCGGAGTGGACGGCTTCTGGGAGTGGATCGGGGAGATTGAGCCCGACTTCCGCGAGCAGATCATCGGCGTGATGACCGATCCCGCGTTCGCGCTTGAGGATCACCAGCGGATGCCACGTGGCGAGTGGCGTATCTGGATGAAGCGCATGGGCCGTGGCGCGGGTAAGACCTACGGCGCATCCGCCAACACCAATCTACTCGCCCGAGACGTGTTTCCGGGCGGTTACGGAATTCTCGTCGGCCCAACGGTTAAACACGTCCGTGACATCATGATTGACGGACCCAGCGGCCTGATCGCGACCGCCCCGCTCGATTGCGTCCCTGTCTTCCGACCCCATTACAACCGCGTCGATTGGCCGAATGGCACGTCCGCGACCATCTACACCGCCGACAATCCTCAGGGCATTCGTGGTCCGTCACTGAACTTCGGCTGGGGTGACGAGCTTACGCTGTGGAATAGCGAGCGCACGTTCGACAACCTGTTCCGCGCAGTCCGCCAGAAGCATCCGGCGGGCACCAAGATCATCCTGACCACCAGCCCCATCAAGGCGCAGGAGTGGGTCAAGGCGATCGAGAGCCGCCCCAACACCGTCGTCAGCACGGCGGCGTCCATGGCCAACATCCACCAGGACGAACAGCACCTAGCCGAGCTTCGCGCTGAAGCCCTGATCGGCAGCACAAAGGCCCGTGAAGAGATTCTGGGCGAGTGGACGAGCGGCGAGAGCCAGCTTTGGAACAAGGAAGGCATCGATAAGATGCGCCTGACCACCACCCTCACCCGCGACGAGTATGCGGCCACTTGTAACAAGCGGTTTTTGAGCATCGACCCATCCGGCGGCGGTGACGAAACCGGCATCATCTACGGTGGCGAGAAGCGCGCAGGTTCGCGCCAGTGCGTCATTCTAGACGACTTTTCAGAGCGCATGGGCCTTGATGCCGCGTTCCGCGAGATTGTTCGCCTTGCCGGACTTCATCTGAAGTCCGGCGACTACATTCTGTTCGAGGAAAACAATCAGAAGTCCGGCCCCTCACTCCTGCGTGAGATGCTCAAGACAGCGGGTGTCACGGGCGTGCGCGTGGTGCCTGTCTGGGCGGATAAATCTAAGTATGCCCGTGCCGAAGAAGCCTACCTCCATTGCCAGCTGGGCAAGGTCCGCATCCACGGTCAGCACGACAAGCTAGAACGCCAGTTGGTCGAGTGGGAACCCGACCTGAAGTCGTCACCAGACAGAGGAGACGCTTTCACTCAGGCGATCAAGCACGTTCACGGCGAACGCAAGAAAACCGGCTTCCAAGTCATCAGTCTAGGCCGCGTTTAGGGTCTTCGGTGGTCGAACAGCTTTGATACGAACCGGTATAATGCTTTCGCTTCGGAAGTCAGGCAGTAAATCTCGTCTGACTTAATCCCCACACCATTCTTTACCAAAGTAAACTCATCAGGGCCGACCGCGTGGCTTGGCGGCGGGGGCGGTCCTCCGAGCACCTTCGTCGCGCAGTTCTTATCATTGACGCCGCTGGCGAACGCGCCATCTGAAAGCCGGCGCACGTTCTCAAGCACGTCCGCTTTGAGCCGGCCAGCATGACGAGGCCGCATGGGAAACGACGGGGGCCAGCCGCTCGTCGGCGGTGTCACAACGTATTCACCCGAGGTCAGGTCGAGTTCTAGGGTCTGTGATGGCGTCCATTCCGACACATCAACACTGATTGTCAGCTTGTCTTCAGCGTCGGCGGCGGTCGCACCAGAGCAAGCCAACAATCCGAACAACCCAAGCGCAAAAAGTCGCATATAGCTCTCCGTCGGCGAACTCCTTACCACCGCTAAATACTCACAGGACAACCAATTAATGGTGGCAAAGTGGGTTTTTTATGGTTCAAATCGCGTGATTACGGTCAACAGGAAACTCAGCTGCGAAGCCGTGGTATCGGGGGCATGTTCCCCGTCAACGGCGGCTCCGTTTGGACCGACGACGAGAACTACGTTGGTCGCACCAAGGCGGTCTATTTCCAGTGTCCGGTTAGCCGTCGCTGCCTAGAGATTCGCGCCGAGAAGCTGGCTTCCATCACCCTCAAGATCGAGGGCAGCAAGCGCGGCAAGAAGGTGCTCAGCGTTCCCAACTTCCGCGACCGCACGATGAGCAACCTGCTCCGCAACGCGGAAATGGACCTCGGCATCGGTGGCGATAACTGGCTCTGGTTGAACAAGGAAATTGCGGAGCGTCCTGTCATGGAAGCCCTGCGGCCCGACTTTATGTATCAGGAGCCGGCCAAAGGCACGATCAGCTATGATCCGTCCAAGCGCCTCAACGGCACCAGCAACCCAGAACTCATCTTCTACACCGATCCCGACGAACCCGCTTCGATCATCATGGTTGAGCGCCGTATCGGTGACACCAACCGCTACGAGCAGATCGACGCCGACCTGCTCCACATGAGCATCTACAACCCGCTGAGCTCTATTGAGGGTTCGGGTGCCGGCGACGCGATCATGGCTGATATCGCCGCTTACAGGGCGGCTACGAAGCTCATGTATGCTCGTTTCACGAACGGCGGCCGCAAGAGCGGCTGGATCACCATTCCTGAGGTGGACGGCTACAACGAGCTAACCGACGACGATAAGGCCAAGCTGCGCGACACGCTCAGGATGCTGCGCGAGGACGACGAGCTAAAGGGCTTGGTCGCCGGCTCCGAGTTCATCGAGAACCAGATGGACTTCAAGGAACTCGATGTCGTGTCCGTGGTGAAGGCGCTTGAGCGCCGTATCGCAATGGCGTTCGCTGTTCAGCCTGTGATGCTCGGCTTTGAGGGCGAAACCACCGGCATGAACATGCGAACGGCGGATCGCACCTTCTACACTGGTTGGTTGAAGCCGCGCGCCGATTTCGTGCTCGGGCATCTCCAGAGCTTCCTCCGCGACAGCCTGAACGACCCCAAGCTGACCATCGAAATCGATGAGACCAAGCTGCCCTACCTTCAGGACGACAAGCTCGACATGGTAGACAAGATGGCTGGTCGCGGCGCGATCACCTTCAACGAGTATCGCGAGGCAATGGGCTTTGCTCCCGCTCCTTGGGGCGACAAGCCGATCCCCGTTGCTGGTGCTGGTGAAGCCCTCACTCAGAGTGGCGACAAAGAACCGCAAGAGCAGCCCGACAATCAGAACCCGCGAGAAGTCGGCCACAATGCCGATACCAGCGGTCGCGCGGATCAACGCGGCTAACCGCTAAATAGGACGGAGTTTGTAACTGATAGGAACAGAACCTCGATGAACGCACCTTTCCTGACTAAGAGCTTTAAGGCTGGTCCTATCAACGACAACGAGGTCGAGGGTTTGGCGAGTGCTTACGGCAACATCGACCATGCCGGCGATATTGTTGAGCGCGGCGCTTACAAGCGCACCCTAGATCGCTTCAACGCTTCCGTGAAGGGAATGCCCTTCCTAGCGCATCACAGGCACGACAAGCCCATTGGTCGCATTATGGAACTCAGGGATAGCGACGAGGGCCTGTACTTCAAAGCGCGCTTCTCAGACAGCCACGATGGTCAGAACGTCCGTTCCCAGTTCCTAGATGGAACCCTAGACAGCTTCTCGATCGGCTACCGCGTGCTTCAGAAGCAAGCCGATCGCGTCAACGATCGCAAGGTGCTCCGCCTCAAGGAGATTGCCCTTCACGAGATTAGCGCGGTCACATTCCCCTGTAACGAGCTTGCGAAGCTGACCGCCGTAAAGGGCGACATCGCTTCCAGCTTCCCCGATCTCAGCCTTGAAGACCAACAGCGCGTAGCTGACTTCGCAGCCACGCTGATGGCCAAGTCGGTGCTCACGGACGAGGAAGTCGGGCAGGCAATCGCCGAAGGCACCGAGATGATCGAGGCAGCAGCCGAGGCGCTCGGCCAGCAAACCAATCTACAGATGGAGATTGTCGACGCGCTCAAGTCGCAAGCCGCTGAAATTGAGCAGAGGCACTTCGATGACCTCTGGCTCGCATACCAGATCAGGAAGCGTCTGGGCCGCTAAATAGAAACACTGGAAGCAACGCTTTCAACCGGCACTCCTAACGGACTCGCCTCTCAGACAGCAGGACCCGCTCTTCAGCCCTCCTCTGAACTCCAATTCAGAGGTGAAAAGTGAACGAAGAGAACATCAACAAGCTGTTTGAGGAACTGGCAACCAAGGCCAACTCCGACGACGCAGTGAACAAGGCAGAGGTTGAAACTCTGCGCGGCGAAATCGCTGACCTGCGTGACCAGATGGCCCGCAAGTCGCAGACCAAGAGCCACACCGCAGACATTACCGCACAGGACGACGACCGCCTCGCAAAGCTGGCGTTCGTGAAGGGCCGTTACGCCATCGAAGACGGCGACGTGAAGGCAACCGAGTTCTCGCGTCTCGTCGGTGAAGAGGGTGGCAACACCGTTCCTACCGTATTCGACGGTGAGATCACTCGCGGCCTCGCAAAGCTCAGCCCAATCCGCAGCCTGTCCCGCGTCGTGTCGGTCAAGGCAAACCTCGAGCGCATCATCAAGATGCGTGTTGGCGGTGCTGCAAAGACCAAGGCGGAAAAGGCAGCTTACACGCTGAACACCACCGACCTGTTCGGTAAGCTCAGCTGGGGCACCAACGAAATCGTTGACCAGCAGCGTCACACTTCGTGGGTTTCCGACGATCAGGAGTCGATCCTGAACCTCGCAGCAGAGCTTCAGGACAGCATGATCCTGAACATCGCTGAGAAGGAAAGCGACCTTTTCCTCAACGGCACCACGACCAACACCGTTCAGGACGTTCCCGGCCTGACCACCACCCGCATGGGCCTTCTGGCACAGACCGCACTCACTTCGGGCGTCACCAAGTACACCGACGTATTCGGTCAGCTCGCAACGGTTCAGGCTGTTGTTCCAGTGTCGGGCAACTACCTGTCGGACGCGGTTCTGAAGCTGCGCTCGACCCTGCACAGCAACTACCTTCAGGGCGCAGTGCTCGTGTTCAGCAGCGACGTTGAACTGGCTCTGTTCATGGAGAAGGACGAGAACGGTCGTTCGCTCCTGCGTCCGGCAGATGCAAGCGTTGCTGGCGGC
>NZ_LAZX01000092.1:0-187500 GCF_000980895.1 Sphingomonas sp. Ag1
ATCGCCGCCGCGGGCGCCGCGGTGGCGGCAACCGCGCCGACAACCGGCGTCGGCGCGGGCGCAGATGTCGGCGCCGCCAGCGCGATCACCGGTCGCGGTGCCAGCATTTCGGCGAACGGCGCATCCAGCGTCGGCAGCACCGCCGCGGCAAAGGCCTGCAGCTCATTTGGGCCCAGCCGCTCCGCCTCGGTCAGCGTCGCTGCCGCCGCGGTGCAGAACGGGTCGCGCGCCGGCGCCTGGGAGAAGAAATTGTACAGCCGCGTCATCGAATCGTCATAGCGGTCCTGCCAGTCGCCACCCATTGCGCGATACTGGCTCTCCAGCGCGGTTTCCGCTGTGGCCAGCGCCGCCTTCTGGTTGGTCAGCAGCGTGCGATAGCCCGCGACGATCTGGTTCCCCTGCGCCCCCCGGCACGCCAGCGCCGCGACGTTCAGTGCGACCCGCATGTGCCACACGGTCGCCGCGGGAGAGAGGCCGCGGTTGATCGGCGTGATCGCCGGCGTGACATAGACCGGCACCGGGGCGGGCGCTGGTGGCGGGGTGGCAATGGCCACTTCCTTGGTGCGCGTGGCGCAGGCGGCCAGCGCCGCAATGGCGGCCGTGGCAACGATGGCTTGTGTAACGCGTGACATGGCGGCTCCGTTCTCCCCCGGATTCCCGTTGCCACGGGTCTGCGCCCGGAAGGTAAACGCGGAGTAAAGGATGCGATGAGCCGCCACCTCGCGCCGCGCGTCAGTCGAACACGGTCTTCAGGTTCATGAATTCGTGCAGGCCATAGGCACCCAGTTCGCGGCCGTGGCCCGATTTCTTGATCCCCCCGAACGGCGCCTCGGGGGTGGAGGCGAGCATCTTGTTCACCGCCATCATTCCCGAGGCAATGTCGCGGGTGAAGCGCTCCTGCTCGGCCGGGTCGCTGGTCCACACCGACGCGCCAAGGCCGAAGGGCACGTCATTGGCCAGCGCGATCGCGGCGTTGATGTCCTCGGCGCGGAACAGCATCGCAACGGGCCCGAACAATTCTTCCTGCGCGGCGGGATGATCGATCGGCACATCGACCAGGATGCCGGCCGACATGAAGGCGCCCTTCCCCGGCAGCGGCTCACCACCCAGCAGCAGCCGACCGCCCGCCGCCTCGATCTGCGCCAGCTGGTCGATCACCGTCTGGCGCTGCTCCTCGCTCGACAGCGGCCCCATGTCGGTCGCCGCATCCATCGGGTCGCCGGCGACCACCGCCTCCATCCCCGTCGAGAAGCGCTCGAGGAATGCGTCATACACATCGGCGTGGACGATCATCCGCTTCGCGCAGATGCACGACTGGCCGGTATTCTGGGTGCGCGCCGTCACCGCCGCCTTCGCCGCCGCGTCGAGATCGGCCGACGGCATGACGATGAACGGATCCGATCCGCCCAGTTCCAGCACCACCTTCTTCAGCGCGGCGCCCGCCGCCTCGGCGACCTTCGCGCCGGCGCCCTCGCTGCCGGTCAACGTCACTGCCGCGATCCGGTCATCGGCGATCAGCGCGCCGACTTTGCCGCTCCTGATCGCCAGATTCTGGAACAGTCCGGCCGGCGCCCCGGCAGCGATCACCGTCTCCTCGATCGCCGCCGCCACGCCCTGGCACAGCGAGGCATGTTTCAGCAGCCCGACATTCCCCGCCAGGATCGTCGGCGCCAGCCAGCGGACCACCTGCCAGTAGGGGAAATTCCACGGCATCACCGCCAGCACCGCGCCGATCGGCAGGTAATGGCTCGTCGCCTTGCCGCCCGGCACCTCGACCGTTCGGGGTGCCAGCATCCCCGGCCCGTTCTGCGCATAATAGCGGAACGCCGCCGCGCATTTCTCCACCTCGGCGATGGCGGATTTCAGCGTCTTGCCCATCTCCTGCGTCGCAAGTTCGCCCAGCCTGCGCTTGTCCGCCTCGAACGCCTCGGCGATCCGCGCCAGCAGGTCGGTGCGCGTGGCAAGGTCGGTGACGCGCCATTCGGCCCAGGTGGCATGGGCCCGGGCGACCCGCTCCTCGACCTCGGCGGCGCTATGTTCGGGGTGGGTGGCGCCGGGCGCGCCGGTGGCGGGATTGATGCTCTGGAACATGCCGCCTGAAACGATCGCGCACGCGCCAGTATCCTCGCTCCGTCGCGTCGGCACCGGGGTCAGCGCCGCGCCTCCTTGACCCTCCGTGCGCCCGTGTCCCATAGCACCGCCATGGACACGCCCGTCGACAGCCTGACGTTCGAGGCCGCGCTCAAAGAGCTCGAAGCGATCGTAGCGCGCCTTGAATCCGGCGATACGCCGCTTGCGGATGCAATCGCCTTGTACGAACGCGGCAATCAGCTGCGGGCGCGCTGTGCCGAACGGCTCGATGCCGCCCAGGCCCGGATCGAGGCGATCCGGCTCGATGCCGAGGGTCGCGCCACGACGAAGCCCTTCACCGCCGGATGACCCTCACCCCGATGCTTTCGGCGGCACTGGCCGATATCGCGCGCGACATCGACGCGCGCTTCGATGCGTTGCTGGCGGTGCCGGACGATCCCCGCGCCGACCTCTATCGCGCGATGCGCCACGCCGCGATCGATGGTGGCAAGCGGCTGCGCCCGCTGCTGGTCGTCGCCACCGCGCGGCTGTTCAACTGCGACATGGACTGTGCCGGGCGCGTCGCGCTCGCGCTGGAGGCGATCCATGTCTATTCGCTGATCCACGACGATCTGCCGGCGATGGACAATGACGACATGCGTCGCGGCCGTCCCACCGTGCACAAGCAGTTTGACGAGGCGACCGCGATCCTCGCCGGTGACTGCCTCCACGCGCTCGCGTTCGAGGTGCTGGCCGATCCCGCCACCCATCCCGATCCCTTCGTCCGCGCCGAACTGGTGCTCGATCTGTCGCGCGCCGCCGGCCCCGCCGGCATGGCCGGTGGTCAGATGATGGATCTGGAGGCCGAACGCGCCAGCTTCGACCTTGCCACCGTCACCCGGCTGCAGGCGATGAAGACCGGCGCGCTGATCCTCGCCGCGGTGGAGGCAGGGGCGATCCTCGGCCGCATCCCGCCCGAGGGACGCACGCATTTGCGCGGCTATGCCCGCGATATCGGTCTTGCCTTCCAGATCGTCGACGATCTGCTCGACGTGGAGGGGGATGAAGCGCTGGCCGGAAAGAAGCTGCGCAAGGATGACGGGGCGGGCAAGGAGACCTTTGTCTCGCTCCTCGGGGTGGATGCGGCACGGGAGCGGTGCCGGATGCTGGTGGATCAGGCGATTGCGCACCTGCGCAGCTACGGCCCGGAGGCCGACCTGCTCCGCGACATCGCGCGCTTCGTGCTTTCAAGGGATCATTGAGCATGGCGAGAATCGGTGTTTACCCGGGTACGTTCGACCCGATCACGCTGGGCCATATGGACATCATCCGGCGCGGCGCGAAGCTGGTCGACCGACTGGTCATCGGCGTCACGACCAACCCGTCGAAAAGCCCGATGTTCTCGCTTGAGGAGCGGATGGCGCAGGTGGAGCGCGAATGCGCCGGGCTTGACGCCGACATCCGCGTCGTCAGCTTCGACCTGCTGCTGATGGATTTCGCCGAGCGCGAAGGCGCCAGCATGATCGTTCGCGGCCTGCGCGCGGTGGCCGATTTCGAATATGAATATCAGATGGCCGGGATGAACCAGCAGTTGAACGACCGGATCGAAACGGTCTTCCTGATGGCCGATGTGGCGTTGCAGCCGATCGCCAGCCGGCTGGTCAAGGAAATCGCCCGTTTCAACGGCGACATCAGCAAGTTCGTGAGCCCCGCTGTGCGCGACGAAGTCGTTGCACGTGTGGAACAGACCGGGCGGCGCGGCGGACAATAGGTTTCCGGCAACGGCGCACCCCGGTTCAGATTGGCGCAAGCCGCGATCTAGTTTAGGGCGCTGCTGACACGATCGGGTTGGGATGACGATGCGCTTTGTTGGATTGATTGCGATGCTGGCCGCCACGCTGCTCGCCGGCCCGGCCATGGCCCAGAGCAAGGCGATGGAGGAAGCGGCCAAGGCAGGACAGGCGACGAAGCAGCGCTATACCCCGCCGCCCACCACCGATCTCGAAAACACCTGGCTGCTCGACCTGTCGAGCGGCGGGCGCGTGTCGATCTGGCTGCGCCCCGACGTCGCGCCCGACATGGTGCGCCGGATCAAGAACCTGACGCGCCGCAAATTCTACGACGGCCTGACCTTCCACCGCGTCATCGACGGCTTCATGGCGCAGGGCGGCGATCCGCAGGGCGACGGCACCGGCGGCTCGGACCTCCCCGACGTGAAGGCGGAGTTCAATTACCTGCCGCACGTGCGCGGCGCGGTCGCGGCGGCACGCGCGCAGGATGAAAACAGCGCCAACAGCCAGTTCTACATCATGCTGATGCCGCGGCTCAGCCTCGACGGGAAATACACCGTGTTCGGCCGCGTGCTTGAGGGCATGCAATATGTCGACGCGATCGAAAAGGGGGAGCCGCCGGCCAACCCGACGCGCATCCTCCAAGCCTATATCGCCGCCGATAACCCCCCGCCCTATCGCGCCGAGGCGGCCCCCGCGCCGGTGACGCAGGAGGCGCCGGTGACGCTGCCCGGAACGAAGCCGGCGGCGCCTGCACGGAACTCGCGCCCGCGTCGATAGTCTCTTCCTCGTTCACTGCGCCAGCGGACGGGGGAAGATGACGTGAATCAGGCGGCGGCCTGGCTACCTTATTGCGGCATCGCGCCGCTTCCTGACACGCTGATGGGGCGCTGGAACGGCGACCCCATCCTCATCGCCGCGCTCGCGCTGGCCGCCGTCGCCTTCTACCGGCTGGCCGACGCCGATCCGCGCCAGCGGCGGTTTTTCGCCGCAGCATGGGCGCTGGCGCTGTTCCTTTTCGTCTCCCCGCTCTGCGCGCTCACCTCCGCGCTCTTTGCCGCCCGCACCGTCCACCATGTTCTGCTGACCGCGCTGGTCGCGCCGCTGCTCGCCATCGCGCTTGCCTCCACCGTCCGCCCGCCGCGCGGCGGCCTCGCGCTCTGGACCGTCGCGCACACACTCGCCTTCTGGGTCTGGCATGCGCCGCCCGCTTACGCCTGGGCGCTGTCGAGCAACGCCGCTTACTGGCTGATGCAGGCGAGCCTGCTCGTCACCGCCTGGGGCATGTGGGCGCATATCCGCACCGCCCCCATGCCGATGGGCATTGCCGCCCTGCTGGCGATGATGGTGCAGATGGGGCTGCTCGGCGCGCTGCTCGTGTTCAACAGCGGCGCGCTCTACGCCCCGCATTATCTCACCACCCAGGCGTGGGGCTTCTCCCCGCTGGAGGACCAGCAGCTCGCCGGCCTCATCATGTGGGCGCCCGCCGCCGGCCTCTACCTCGGCGGCGCGCTGTGGCTGCTCGCGCGCTGGTTCGTCGCGGAGGAGCGTGAGGTGGCACCGCGATGATCCGCCAGCTGCGCGAATGGGCCCGCGGCCACACCGAACGCGGCCGTTATTCCCCGGTCGGCATCGCCTTCCACTGGATCATGGCCTTCCTGATCCTGTTCCAGCTCGGCTGGGGCTGGTCGATGAGCCGGCTGCCGGTGGGCGAGGACAAGCTTGCCGCCTATCAGGTGCACAGCGCCGCCGGCCTCGCCGTGATCCTGCTGGCGCTGGCGCGCTTCGCCTGGCGCCTCGCCGTCCCCGGCCCGATCAACGATGCTGACAAGCAGGGCTGGCAGACGACCGTCTCGGTCATCATCCACTATATCTTCTACGCCACCTTCTTCCTCTTGCCGATCAGCGGCTGGGTGATGTGGTCGGCGATTGCGGAGCCCGGTCCGCTCTATCTCGCCGGTGTCGTCCCCTGGCCGCCCTTCCCGCTCGGCGACATGCCGCTGACCTTGCGCTGGCAGATCATGGACGTGGCGGAGGACGTTCACCTCGCGGTGGTGTTCGCGCTGTTCCTCGTCATTCCGCTCCACGTGGGCGCGGCGCTGAAGCATCATTTCTGGGATCGTCACGATGTGCTGAGCGGGATGCTGCCGGAGATCCCGGACGAGGAAGACCCCCAGGGAGACCGGACGCATAAGCACCGAGACCGGCAACCTCGCCCGGCGTGAGCTTGCGGCTGATCTCCAGCATAACATTGCCCGGATCGTTGCGCCGCTCGCTCTTCTGCCACGCGATCAGCTGCTCCGACAGATAGCCCGCCGGCTGCCCGCCCAGCGCCGGATTGCCCGCACCCACGCCTTCGCCCGCCGCACCGTGACACACCGCGCATGGCTGAAGGCCGCGCGCCGCATCGCCGCGCTGGTACAGCAGCGCCGCCGGCCCGGTGTTCGCGCTGGCCCCCGCCGCACCCGCCGCAGCCGCGGCAGCCGCGGCAGCCGCCGCCGGCTGATAGGGCATGGCGGCATAATAAGCCGACACCGTCTGCCGGTCGGCCGGGGTCAGCCGCTTGGCGATCCACTCCATCTCGGCATTCTTGCGCCGCCCGCTGGCATAGGCCTCCAGCTGCGCGGTCAGATAGCCGAGGTCCAGCCCCGCCAGCCGCGGCGCGCCCGCGCCATTGCCGCGCCCATCGACGCCGTGACACACCAGGCACGCGCTCGCCGCACCGGCATCGCCGCCGCTCAGCGCCACCAATTGCCCGGTCTCGACGAAGCGGTCGGCCGCCGTCCGGTCCGCCGTCCCGCACGCCGCCAGCAACAGAAACGCAAGGCCGGCGAGCGGCCGTCGCCGGGAGGGTGCAGCCGTAATCATCGCTTTCTCGGAACCTCCGCCGATCCGATCGGTTCCGAAACGACCGGCACCGGTTCGTGCCGGGCCATGAAGGGGGATCATTGCCGACGCTTCGCGCCCTGTTGCCGCTGCTTGCGCTTGCGCTGCCCGTCGGCGCCTGCAAGCCGCCACCTGACGAGCGCCAGCATATGCCACAGGCCGATCCCGCCGCCGGCCTCGCCGCGATCCGCCGCGTCGGCTGCGGATCCTGTCATTCGATCCCCGGGCTCAGCTGGCCGAAGGGCGAACTGGGCCCTGCGCTCGACCGTTTCGGCGATCAGGGCATGATCGCCGGCCGCCTCCCCAACCGCCCCGACGTGCTGGCGCATTTCGTGCGCCGCGCACCCGAACTCGTCCCGGGAACCACCATGCCGGCCATGCCGCTCAGCGAGAAGGAAGCGCGCGATGTCGCCGCCTACCTCTACACCCTCCGCTCCCGGTAACGCCGGCCCCGTCGATGGTCTGGCGAACAGCCTCGCCGGCTGGCCGCCGCCCGTGCTCGATCCCGCCGGGCCGTTCGCGGGTTCGATCTCCACCCTGTCGTGGATCCTGTTCGCGATGGGCGTCGGGGTCTTGCTGGTCGTCCTCGTCGCCTTGTGGATCGCGCTGTTCGGCAAGGATCGGCTGCGCGAGCGGCTGGGTGGCAGCAAGGCGATCTGGATCGGCGGCATCGCCTTCCCCGTCGTCGTGCTCAGCGTGCTGCTGGTCTATGGCCTGGCGCTCACCCGCAATCTCACCGCCCCGCCGGGCCCGGTGGCGATGAAGGCGCGCATCACCGGCGAGATGTGGTGGTGGCGCGTCGACTACCTGGGCGACAACGGCCAGCCGCAGCTGCGCGACGCCAACGAACTTCACATCCCCATCGGGCGCACCGTGCTGCTCGAACTCGAATCGAACGACGTCATCCACAGCTTCTGGGTGCCGCGCCTGTCGGGCAAGCTCGACATGATTCCCGGCCGACGCAACGTGATGAAGATTCAGGCCGACAAGCCCGGCGTCTATGGCGGGCAATGCGCCGAATATTGCGGCGGTCCGCACGCGCTGATGGGCTTCGTCGTCGTCGCACACGAACCGGCCGATTTCGCCCGCTGGCTCGCCGCCCGCAAGCAGCGTCTGCAACAGGCCGCCCCCGCCACGGCGAGGCCTGCATCGGTCAGCCGCGGCGCGCAGCTGTTCCAGTCCACCGGCTGCGCCGCCTGCCACCGCGTGGCGGGCACCGAGGCGAACGGCCTCGCCGGCCCCGACCTTACCCATATCGGCACCCGCCAGTCGCTCGGCGCGGGCATCCTGCCCAACAATCGCGGCACGCTGATCGGCTGGATCGGCAATAGCCAGGCGATCAAGCCGGGCAACCGCATGCCGCCCTACACGATGCTGCCGGGCGAGGATCTCCAGGCATTGGCCGATTACATGCAGGCGCAGAAGTGACCTCGGAAACCGGCTTCGACACATCGCTCTACGATCGCTTCCCGACCAAGGGGGAGCGCCCCGCGGGGGAGCGCGCCGAGCTCGAACGGATCTGGTGCAAGCCCAAGGGCTGGGAGCTGCTCACCGCGGTCAACAACAATTACATCGGCTTCTATTACGTCGCGACCGCCTTCGCCTTCTTCATCCTGGCCGGCGTGCTGGCGCTGGTCATGCGGGTACAGCTTGCGCTGCCGCTGATGGGCGTGCTGCCGCAGGAAACCTACAATCAGTTCTTCACCATGCACGGCACGGTGATGATGTTCCTCTTCGCCGTGCCGGCGATGGAGGCGATGGCGGTGCTGCTGCTGCCGCAGATGCTGGCCGCGCGCGACCTGCCGTTCCCGCGCCTCTCGGCCTATGCCTTCTGGGCCTATGCCGTGGGCGGCCTGTGTTTCTTCGCCTCGCTCTTCGTCGGCCTTGCCCCCGACGGCGGCTGGTTCATGTACCCGCCCTATACCAGCACCACCTATTCGCCGGGTATCAACGCCGATTTCTGGCTGCTGGGCATCGGCTTCATCGAGATCTCCGCCATCGCCGGCGCGATCGAGATCATCGTCGGCGTGCTGCGCACCCGCGCGCCCGGCATGACGCTGGCGAAAATGCCGATCTACGCCTGGGCGATGCTGGTGTTCGGGGTGATGATCATCATCGGCTTCCCCTCGGTGATCCTGTGCACCCTGCTGCTGGAGCTGGAACGCGCGTTCAACTGGCCGTTCTTCGATTCCACCCGCGGCGGCGATCCGTTGCTGTGGCAGCACCTGTTCTGGTTCTTCGGCCACCCGGAAGTGTACATCATCTTCCTCCCCGCCTCGGGCCTCGTCTCGATGGTGGTGGCCGCCGTCGCGCGTACCCGGCTGGTCGGGCACAATCTCGTCGTGCTGGCCTTCCTCGCCACCGGCTTCATCAGCTTCGGCGTGTGGGCGCACCACATGTTCACCACCGGCATGCCAACACTCTCGGTCAGCTTCTTCTCCGCCGCCAGCATGGCGGTCAGCGTCCCCGCCGGCATCCAGGTCTTCTCCTGGATCGCGACCTTTGCGATCGGCCGCGCGCGCTACAACACGCCGACGCTGTTCCTGCTCGGCGGGCTCATCACCTTCGTCATCGGCGGCTTGACCGGCGTCATGGTCGCGATGGTGCCGTTCGACTGGCAGGCGCACGACAGCTATTTCATCGTCGCACACCTCCACTACGTGCTGATCGGGGGGATGGTCTTCCCCTTCTTCGCCGCGCTTTATTACTGGACGCCGATGACCAGCCGGCGTCCGCTGTCGGAACGGCTTGGCCGATGGATCTTCTGGCTGATGTTCATCGGCATGCAGGTGACGTTCCTGCCGATGCACCTCACCGGCTTCATGGGCATGCCCCGCCGCGTCTATACCTATCTCCCCGGCCGCGACTGGGATCTCACCAACATGATCTCGACCGTCGGCGCCTTCCTGTTCGGCGCGGGCGTGCTGCTGTTCCTCGTCGATTGCGCGCGCAACATGCGCTTCACCACCGATCATGACGCGGGCAACGTCTACGGCGGCGGCACATTGGAATGGCTCCCCACCGGGCTGTTCTCCACCCGCAGCATCCCGGTGATCAAGAGCCGCTATCCCTTGTGGGACGATCCGAAGCTGGCCGAGGATGTCGACGAGGGCCGCTACTTCCTCCCCGGCTCCGCGACCGGCCTGCGCGAAACGATCATCACCAGCCCGCTGCGCGCGGAGCCGCAATATGTGCAGATCCTACCCACCCCCTCGCCCTGGCCGCTGCTGGGCGCGCTCTTCACCGCCGGCTTCTTCCTGATCCTGACGGTGCAGGCCTATTTCATCTCCTTCGTCAGCGGCATCCTGGCGGTCGCCTGCATCCTGCGCTGGCTGTGGGACACCGACCGGCTGGTCCCGCAGAAGGAGGTCGATGTCGGCGCCGGGATCATGCTGCCGACCTATGCCACCGGCCCGCGCACCCACGGCTGGTGGGCAATGATCATCCTCCTGATCGTCATCGGCATGATGTTCGTCATGGCGATCTTCGGCTTCTTCTATCTCTACGGCATCCACCCGCAATTCTGGATCGCCGCACCCGATCCCGTATGGCTGCTCCCGATCCTGCTCGGCCACGGCGGCGGCGCCGGTTTCGCGCTGCTCGCCCGCTACATGCTGGCGCGCGAGAAGACCGAACTCTGGACGCCCGGCGTGCTCTTGTGCTGCGCGGCGGCGGGGCTCGCGGTCGGCTTCGGCGTGGATTGCTGGAACTGGACGGCGCACGGCCTGTGGCCCACCGCCAGCGGCCAGGGGGCGATCGTCTATGCCTTCCAGACGCTGCAGGGGCTGATCGTCGCGATCAGCGTGCTGATGGCCGGCTATATGGCGGCGCGCAACAGCCGCGCGCTGATCGTCCGCCCGCGCAACAACTCGATGGACCTCACCGTCATGTTCATGTGCTACACCGCCGCGCAGGGCAGCGTCATCGCGCTCCTCGCGCGGCTCTTCCCGGGCACGATCTGACGATGCGCGCCTGGGCCTTGATGCTGGGCGGCATGATCGTCTGGGCGGTGCATTTCTTCGCCGTCTACATTGTCGCCAGCGTGTTCCTGACGACGGACATCGCGCGCATCCTGACGGTGGTGATGACGCTGGCGTGCCTCGCGGCGGACGGCTGGCTGATCGCGCGGCTCCGGCAGGCGCGCGCAGGCACGCACGATTCCTTCAGCGACTGGATGCGCTGGATCGCGCTGGGCGGCGCTGGCCTCTCGCTGGTCGCAGTGCTGTGGCAGGGGCTGCCCGCGCTGCTCGTCTAGCCCGGGTTCGCCCTCCGGGCGTCAGCGCGAACCCCACAGGCCGACCGCCGCCGCAATCGCCCCCGCCGCCGCGACAAAGGCGACAATCATCAGCAGCCCGTCCTTGACCAGCAACGCCATGCCGAACGCCGCGATTGCCGCCATCGGCGCGGTCGTCGCCATCGGCAACAGCTCCAGCGGCGGTACCGACAGCGTCAGCACGATGATCGCCGCCGCCGCCACCCGCACCATCGGCCCCTGCGTCAGCGCGGGCAGCCGCCCGTGAAACCATTTGTCCATCCGCTTGGCCACCGGGCGCAGCTTCTTCACCGCCTTGGCGACCTTTTCGGACTTGAGCGATCGGTTGGCGAGGAATCCCGGCAGCCACATATGCGTGCGCCCGAACAGCAATTGCCCCGCGGTCAGCACGATCACCAGCGCCAGCAGCGTCGGCAGGCCGGGGATCGACCCCACCGGCGATATGTCGATCAGCGGCAGGATGACCAGGAACGGCGCATAGCTGCGGCTCCCGAACGCCTCGATCGTCTGCCCCAGCGACACCTCGTCCTTCTCGTCCGCCAGTTCGTCCAGCCGGTCCAGGATATCGCCGACGCTGTGGGGTTCATCTGCCATCGCCGGTGAACGGCGCGACGCGGCTCACGGTTCCGCCACCGTAACGGTCATGACATGGCCCAGCAAAAAGGGCCGCGGCACCCCTGGATGCCGCGGCCCCTTGTCGTCGCTCAGGCGGCGATCACTTGTACTTCAGGTCGAAGCGATCGGCCTCCATCACCTTGGTCCACGCCGTGACGAAGTCCTTGACGAACTTCTCCCTGGCGTCGTCGCAGGCATAGACTTCCGCCACCGCGCGCAGCTGCGAATTGGCGCCGAACACCAGGTCCGTCCGCGTCGCCTTCCAGCGCGGCTCCTCGGTCGCGCGATCGGTGCCGATGTAGAGCTCGTCGCCCGTTTCATCGACTTCCTTCCACGCCGTGCCCATGTCGAGCAGGTTGACAAAATAATCGTTCGTCAGCTGCCCCGGCTTGTCGGTCAGCACGCCATGATCGGTATCGCCATGGTTGGCGCCGATCACGCGCATCCCGCCGACCAGCACGGTCATCTCCGGCCCGCTCAGCCCCAGCAGCTGCGCCCGGTCGACCAGCAGCTCCTCGGTCGGCACGTTGAACCGCACCTGCAGGTAGTTGCGGAAACCGTCCGCCTTGGGCTCGAGCACGTCGAAGCTCGCCGCGTCGGTCTGCTCCTGCGTTGCGTCGGTGCGCCCGGGGGTGAAGGGCACCTCGATGTCATGCCCGGCCGCCTTCGCCGCCTGCTCGACCCCCACGCTGCCGCCCAGCACGATCAGGTCCGCGATCGACACCTTCTTGCCGCCGCTCGCGCTGCCGTCGAAGTCCGCCTTGATGCGCTCATAGACGTCGAGCACACGGGCCAGCTTCTCCGGCTCGTTCACGTCCCAGTTGCGCTGCGGCTCCAGCCGGATGCGCGCGCCATTGGCGCCGCCGCGATGGTCCGACTGGCGATAGGTCGCGGCCGAGGCCCAGGCCGTCTTCACCAGCTCGCTCGTCGACAGGCCAGCGTCGGCGATCTTCTGCTTGAGCGCCGCGACGTCCGCGGCAACGATCGGGGCGTAATCGGCCTTCGGAATCGGATCCTGCCAGATCAGGTCCTCCGCCGGCACGTCCGATCCCAGATACCGGATCTTCGGCCCCATATCGCGATGGCACAGCTTGAACCAGGCGCGGGCAAAGGCGTCGGCGAACAGGTCCGGATTGCTGCGGAACCGCTCGGAGATTTCGCGATACTTGGGGTCGACCTTCATCGCCATGTCGGCGGTGGTCATCATCGTCGGCACCTTGACGCCCGGCGTATGCGCCTTGGGCGCCAGCGTCTCGGGCGGGTTGCCCACCGGCTGCCACTGCCACGCCCCGGCCGGGCTCTTCACCAGCTCATAATCGTGGTCGAGCAGCATCTCGAAATAGGTCATGTCCCACTGGATCGGCGTCGGCGTCCACGCGCCCTCGATCCCGCTGGTGATCGTGTGATCGCCCATCCCGGTCTCGTGGGTGGAGGCCCAGCCGAGCCCCATCTGCGCAATGTCCGCGCCTTCCGGCTCCGCCCCGACCAGCTTCGCGTCGCCAGCGCCATGCGCCTTGCCGAAGGTATGGCCACCGGCGGTCAGCGCGACGACTTCCTCGTCGTTCATGCCCATGCGGTGGAACGTCTCGCGGATGTCGCGCGCCGACCCCTTGGGATCAGGCTCGCCGCCCGGCCCTTCGGGATTGACGTAGATGAGGCCCATCTGGATCGCCGCCAGCGGGTTCTCCAGCGCCAGCCCCGACTTCTCGTCGATCCGCGTCTGGCCGAGCCATTCCTCCTCAGTCCCCCAATAGATGCTCTTTTCGGGCTCGAACACGTCCTCGCGCCCGCCGCCAAAGCCGAACACCGGGCCGCCCATCGATTCGATCGCGACATTGCCGGTCAGGATGAACAGGTCCGCCCAGCTCAGCTTGCGGCCGTATTTCTGCTTGATCGGCCACAGCAGGCGCCGTGCCTTGTCGAGGTTGCCGTTATCCGGCCAGCTGTTGAGCGGCGCGAACCGCTGCGCGCCCGAGGACGAACCGCCGCGCCCGTCGCCGGTGCGATAGGTGCCGGCCGAGTGCCAGGCCATGCGGATGAAGAACGGGCCATAGTGACCGTAATCGGCCGGCCACCACGGCTGGCTGTCGGTCATCAGCGCGCGAAGATCGGCCTTCACCGCTTCCAGGTCGAGCGTCTTGAATTCGGCGGCGTAATCGAAATCGTCGCCCATCGGATTGCCCGACAGGCCATCCTGCTGGAGGATTTCCAGCGACAGCTGATTCGGCCACCAATCCCGATTGGTGCGCCCCAGCAGCTTGCGCAGCGCGGCCGGCTCCTTCGAATGATCGCTCAGCGGGCTTCCGGTAACCGGGCAGCCACTGGTGGGTGCGTCCATGTCGTGTTCCTCTCGTCGCGATTATCAGCGAGGAGACTAGGGCCATCGCCCGGTGATGGAAGCGACATAAATTCGTCAGGACGACAGGCGAAATCGATCAATAAGCGATCGTTGCGCGAAATTGCCGATGATCGATCAGGCTGCGTCCGCCGCCCTGCGCGCCAGCAATGCCTCGATCGTCGGCAGCAGATGCGCCGCCACCGCCGCGATCGCCCGCGCGTTGGGATGGACACGATCGGGCAGCACCATGTCGGCGCGTCCCATGATCCCGGCGGGAAAGAAGTCGCTCACCGCCGCGCCATGCCGCGCCGCCACTGCGCCATGCACGCCAAGGTACGGCGCCGCCCGCGCGCGGATCAGCGCCGGGGGATCGATCGTCGTCAGCAGCACCGGGATGCCGCACCGCCCCAGTTCGGTGAGCATTACGTCGAGGTTCGCGCGCGTCTCGCCCGGCGGCACGCCGCGCAGCACGTCGTTGGCGCCGATCTGGGTGATCGCCAAGTCGGGCCGCGCGCGCATCGCGGCCAGCACGCGCGGCAATCGGCGCAGCGCGTCGGCCGTCGTGTTGCCGGACACGCCGGCATTCAGCACCCGCGCCCCCGGAAAGCGCCCGGCCAGCCCGCGTTGCAGCTGCGCGGCCAGACCATCATCGGCCGCCAGCCCGTAACCGGCGATCAGGCTGTCACCAAAGGCGAGGAGATACGGTGGTTCGGCTGGCATCGCCGCTTAAGATAGGGGCCGCCCGGCCAATGTCACCGCAGCCCCTGCCGCGCGCCGCCCCCTCGGCATGGCGCGCGGCAGGAACAACGATCAGTTGCTGGTGATCGCCGGCTTGGGCGTGAACGGCTTGATCCCGAACTCGGGGTACACCTCCGCCGGGTAGAAGAAGGTGCCGTCCTTCACCACCATCGCGATCCGCTTGATCGCCTTCAGGTCCTTGGTCGGATCACCCGGCACCAGGAAGAAATCGGCCAGCTTGCCCGGCTCGACCGAACCCAGCGTCGCGTCCTGGCCAAGGTATTTCGCCATGTCCCACGAGGCGCGGGTCAGGATCTGCGCCGGGGTCATGCCAACCTTCTGGTACAATTCCAGCTCGCGGTGAAACGTGAACGAACCGCCCGTGTCGGTCCCCGGCACGATCATCACCCCGCGCTCGTTCAGCATGCGAATCGTCGCGACGATCTTGTCATAGGCGCCGCGATAGGCGGCATCGTCGCCCGGTGCGCTGGCATCAATCCACGCCTGCTTCAGGCTGCGCTGCGCCCCGATCGGCAGGTGATCGACATAATCGGTCGCCCCCGGCGCAATCTGCCCGTCGCGGTTGAGCAGCAGGTTCTCGTGGATGCCCAGCGTCACGTCGATCGGCAGCTTGCGGTCGACCATCATGCCGATCGTCTTCTGCACCTTGGGGCTGTTGAGATCGAGCGCGGGCAGCCGCTTCAGCGCGGTCAGGCGGAACAGCGTGCGCGTATCCTCCTCCGGCTTGATCACCCAGCCCAGCATGAACTGGTTGATATGCGTCAGCTCGTCAAACCCGGCCTCGATCATCTGGTCCGCGGTGGCGAAGGCGGGGACGTGCCCGGCGACCTTCAGCCCGCGCGCATGTGCCTCCTTCACCAGCGCGGGAATCCACGCCGGGTTCATGCTGTTGTACGATTTGACGCCCCAGAACTTGCCGTGATCGGCGTACCAGCGGACCGCGGTGACCGCCTCGGCCTCGCTGTTGACCAGGATGCCGTTGTTGGCGCTGAACGGGCTCTTCCCCTCGATGAAGCCGGCGCGCACGATCCGCGGCCCCGCGATCACGCCCTTGTCGATCCGCTCCACCAGCGTGTCGAGCACGGCATTGTCATTGCCCATGTCGCGCATCGTGGTGACGCCCGCGGCCAGGTTCAGCAGCGCGCCTTCCTGCCCGGTGTGCGCATGCATTTCGTACAGGCCGGGGACGATCGTGCCGCCAGCGCCATCGATCACCGTCTCGCCCGCCGCGCCGGTCTTGGCCACCGGCTCGACGGCGGTGATCTTGTTGCCCGACACCAGCACCGACACCGGGTTCCCCAGCGTCCCCGCCTTGGGATCGAACACGCGCACGTTGCGGATTCGCACCGGCCCGGCATAGCGATGCGCGACCTTCTTGTTGATCGCTACGAACCGGTCGGTCGACCATTGCGCCGCCAGCGTCTTCAGCCGCTCGGCCTCGCCCTCATAACCCGCACGCACGATCACCTGGCGGGGCGAAATCGCGGCGAACATGTCGCCCTTGTCGTCGAGCAGGATGGTGTCCGGCGTGGTCTCGATCCCGCCGACGTCATAGGCGGTCACCTTCAGCGGCCCGTTCGCGCCGGTCATGTTCAGCGTCTGGCCCTTGGTCAGCGTCAGCGTGCCGCCCGGCAGCGCGGCCAGCGTGGTGCCGCCGGTCTTCAGAATCGCGCGCGCATAGAGGCCCGTCGACCACGGGCTGCCGCTCTGCGCGACATAGACCGCGCCGGCCGGCGCAGTGGCGACCGATCCCTTGCCCGTCGCATCGGTCCAGGTCGCACCCTTGCCGCTGCGCGCGAAATGCTCCTCGACCTTCGATCCGAAAGTCGTCGTGCCCGCGATGTCCCAGGCCACCGGCAGGCCGTTCGCATCGAGCCGCAGCGTCTCCTTCATCGTCGGGCCGCGACCGTTGTTCTTGTAATCGAAATCGATCGCGGTCCGGTCACCCTCGACGTCGGCGTTGAGGTGCCCGACGGTCTTGCCGCCGAAGATCACGCTGTAACGCTGCATTTCCGCGGCGGCATTGGTGGCAAGACACAGGGCGAGCGCAGCAAAGGCCGCAGAGGACAGGAGCTTCATACCCGACCGTTACGGTCGCGGCGCTTCACGCGCAACAATATGTCGTTGCGTCACCTATGGGATTTGCGCATCCCGCCAGGCGGTTTTACGCCGCGTCCGGCAACGGCTCGCTCCCCGCCGACCGCGCGACATGCAGCGTCTCGACGCAATGATCGTCGGCCCAGGCCAGCCCGGCGGCCTCCGCATCGTCATAGCTGGCATAGGTGTCGCCACCCACCAGCGAGACGGATTCGGCCGAATCCACGTCGCCGCAGCGGAACAGCACCGATCCTTCCAGCAGGAAACGACCATCGTCGCGCTGCTGGATGCGGATGCAATCGGTGTCGGGCGGGGGTGCCTCGCCGGCCGGCAGCTTCACGATCTGCATAACACCTCCCGTTGCTAACGGGGGTCAACGCACCGCGCGGACGGACGGTCCGAATCGTTCATCGGAACATCTGGCCGCAAGGACCGCGGGCGCGGCCAATGTGCGCCGATTCAGCGCCGCAGGCAGGCCGAAGCTCCGGTGATCGAGGCCGTTTTGCGCCGGCCTAATCGTCGATCATCGCGCGGAGTGCCGGGCTCAGCCATTCCACCACCCGCCCCTCACGCCGCGTCAGCGCCCGCACCGCCAACCCCCGCTGCGCCGCCATCGCCATCATCTCCGCCGGCGCCAAGACGCTCAGCGCCGTCGCCCACGCATCCGCCGCCATCGCCGTGTCATGGATCACGCTCACCGCCAGCGCATGCGCCACCGGATAGCCCGTCCGCGGGTCGATCGTATGCCGCCCCCGGACATAATCCCCCGACGTCGCCACCGCGCATTGATGCAGCGCCACCCGGATCGGCGCCGCGCAGCCGCCCGGCGTCTCCAGTTCCACCCACCAGGGATCACCATCGGGCCGCAACCCGCGTCCGACGAACTCGCCGCCGATCTCGACCAGTTGGTGGGAAATACCGTGTTCTATCAATATCTTGGAAAGACGGTCAACGGCATGCCCCTTGGCAATGCCGGACAGGTCCAGCCGCGCCTCGCCGTGCCGCCTGACCCGGCACCCGGCCCGGTCAAGCTCGAGCTGGCGCCACCCCCCGCCGGCACGCGCTGCGGCAATTTCGTCGATGGTCGGCAAACGATCCACCGCAACCGGCCCATATCCCCACCGCGCGACCAGCGCACCAATGGCCGGATCGAACGCACCGCCCGACGCCGCCGCCACCTCCAATGATGTGGCAAGCACCTCTACAAATTCGTCCGAAATCGAATGCCACTCACCCGGCGCCGACCGATTGATCGCGCTGAGCCGCGAATCCGCGGCCCAATGGCTCATGTCGCTGATAACGCCGGCGAAAACCCGTTCTATCGCCTCGTACAGCCGCTCGGCCACGACGTCATCTGGCGCGGCATAGCGGATATGCCAGCGGGTCCCCATGGTAGCGCCGCCATGATCCACGACGCGTGCCGATCGATCCCAGTGGCTCAGCGCCGCGGGGTCGATCGGCGGTACGACGTAGCGGATCGGATCCGCGCGCGGGTCAGCGACCATGCCTGCGATGCCGCGCTCAGGGCGCGGGCACCTCCAGGGTCGTGGTGAAGGTCATGCGCCGCTCGGTCGCGCGCGGGACGGTCGTGTTGGCGTCGGTCACCGTCGCGCTCAGCCAGTACATGCCCGGTACCGGCCAGTTGACCCGCAGCACGCCGTCCGCACCCGTGACCAGCTCCTGCGCGCCTTCCGCCTCGCGGAACTTCTTGGATCCCGGCACCACCGTCACCTTCACCCCGGCCGCCGGCTTGCCATCGACGAGGAAGCGGAACTGCCCCTCCTCGTCCGCGACGAGCGCGCCGGGATGGGAGATCGGCTGGAACTCCAGCCCCTTACCCGTCGGCTTGAACACCGTCTCGCTCGGCGGCCCGGCGGTGACGAAAGTGGCGTTCTGGCTCGACACCTCGGTCAGCTTGACGTCGGTCGCACCGGCCGGGATTTCTGCCGGCGTTGCCACGCTTTGCACCCGCGGACGAGCGTGCGCACCAGCACCCGCAGCCGGCGGCGGACCGCGTCGGCCGCCGACGCGCCATTCCTCGTCATTCAGCTTGAAGCTGCCCATGACCGACGACATTTCGGTGCCGATCTTCCACGTGCCCGGCTTGTCGACCTTCACGTCGAACGTGGTGCGGTGACGGCCAGTGGCGGCATTCTCGATCGTGCCGGTGGTGCCGTCCGGCGCCCAGACCTTTATCTGCTCCGGGCGCATCGCGACGTGATCCGGGTAGAACAGGTCGTTCGATACCGCCGCGTCGACCGTCACATATTGGTTGGTGTCCGACAACGTAGTGGTCGACGGCAGCAACCACTGGCGGTGCGCCATCGCCGGGGCGGCCAGGGTAGCGGCGCCGACGGCGGCGAGCAGGAGGGTCTTCAGACGCATGGCGATCTTCCTCAACGAACGGTGATGGTGCCGAGCTCGGCGCTGCCCTTAGCAGTGCCGCCCTTGCCCGGGATGGTGATGGGCACGCGGACCAGCTCACGACCGCCCGTCTCGCGTGCAGCCTCGACGTTCAGCACATATTGCCCTGCGGCCAGCCCCTTGGGCAGCGGGATCTGATAGGTGCCCGGGGCCCGCGTCGCGCCGCTGACGCCGTCGGCCGGCAGCTTCATCGTGCGACCACCCTTGCGCCACCAGCTGCGTAGGTCCGCCAGCCATTTGGTGCCAGGTTCCGCGCCGCCCTTCTTGACGTCGTACCAGACGAACACCGTGCGCGCCGGGCCGCCAGCGGCCGGTTCCAGCCACCCGGCGACATAAGGCCGGTGATATTCGGCCACTTTCAGCTGCGGGATAGTGACGCTGACGGTCTGCGCGGCCGCAGGGGCACTGACCGCGCCGGCGACGAGGAGATAGACAGGACGCATGAGGTTCGCGGCTTCCTCTCAGTGGATCAGGAACACGGCCAGCAGCAGCGGGACGATCACACTCGTCGCGACCAGCGGCCAGGTGGAGGGACGATGACGGGCGTGAAGCTGGAGCAGCAGCAGCCCGGTCAGCGTGAAGATGATGCACACCACGGCGAAGGCGTCGATGAACCAGAACCAGGCGTCGCCGGTGTTGCGGCCCTTGTGCAGATCGTTGAGGTAGGAGATCCAGCCGCGCCAGGTGGTTTCTGCGGTGATCGTCCCGCTCGTCCGGTCGATGCTGACCCAGGCGTCGCGGCCCGGCCCCGGCATGGCGACATAGACTTCGTCATCGGACCATTCGGCGGCGCGGCCGGCGGGATTGAGCGCCACGGCTGACGCCACGGCCTCTGCCACGGCGCGCGGCAGCGGCGCGGCTGCGGCATGGTCGCCGCGCAGTTCGGCGAGGCGCTGCGGTGGCAGTGTTGCCTCTACCTGCGTGACCTGCGGTTCTGCGCCGATCGAGGCGGCATGGTTGAGCGTGATCCCGGTGATCGCGAACAGGAACATGCCGGCCAGCGACACCGCTGCGCTCACCCAGTGCCAGGTATGCAGCTGCTTCAGCCAGAAAGCGCGGACCTTCTTGCGCGGGCGAGGGGGTCGGGTACGGCCGGCTGTACCGCGCGGCGCGGGCGTGACGCCGCCACATGCCGGCGCCGGTTGCCGCTCCCTCACCCTGTCCGTCTCGCTTGCCTGCATTCCACCGCTCGGGAGGCACCATTGCCTGATGAGCCGTCGCTAAGGCAGTCGCGAATAATTCGCAACAGCAAATCGGTCAGCCGGAGTTCCGCAATGCCGTTGCGATGGCGTTGATCGACAGCAGGATGCCCTCCGCGATGCGCGGATCGTCCTCGCCGGCACGGTGCCGCCGCATCAGTTCGATCTGCAGCAGGTTGAGCGGTTCGATATAGGGCAGTCGCAGGCGAATCGATGCGTCGAGCGCCGGGTGCTTTTCCAGCAGGCGGGACTGGCCGGTCACCTCCAGCAAGCCATCACAGGTTTGCTGCCAGTCGTCACGAATCCGGCCGAAAATCCGCGCACCGAGCTTCTCGTCCTCGACCAGCCCGGCGTAGCGCTCGGCAATGCCCATGTCGGACTTGGCGAGGACCATTTCCATGTTGGCGAGCATCGCGCCAAACAGCGGCCAGCCCTCTGCCATGTCGGCCAGCAGCGCCTTGTCCTGAAACGCCGCAAGCGCATGGCCGACACCGTACCAGCCCGGCAGCATGACCCGCGCCTGTGCCCAGCTGAACACCCAGGGAATGGCGCGCAGATCCTCGATCCGGGACGATTTCTTGCGGCTGGCCGGACGGCTGCCGATCTTGAGGCCGGAGATCTCCGCGATCGGCGTCATCTGCCGGAAGAAGGCGTTGAAGCCCTCCGTGCCGTAGACAAGGTCGCGATACGCATGGAACGCGGTGTCGGACAGCGTGTCCATTGCCGCCGCGAACGTCTCATTCTCGGTGTTCGACAGCGGCGCGGGCGAGAGGCTGGCGAGCAGTGTCGCCGAGGTCATCGCCTCCAGATTGGTGATCGCGCTTTCCCGCGTGCCGTATTTGCCCGCGATCACCTCGCCCTGTTCGGTGATGCGGATGCGGCCCTGCACCGTGCCGGGCGGCTGCGCACGGATCGCGGCAAAGGCAGATCCGCCGCCGCGTCCCACCGCACCGCCGCGACCATGAAACAATTGCATACCGACGCCCGCCGCCTCGAACACCGGCTTCAGCGCGGTCGATGCCTTGGACAATTGCCAACCGGAGGTGAGGTAGCCGCCATCCTTGTTCGAATCGGAATAGCCGATCATCACTTCCTGATGCCCGCGCCCCCGGGCAATCGCCGCCACCTCCGGCAGGGCGAACCAAGCACGCATGATCGTGGGCGCGGCTTCCAGATCGCCGATCGTCTCGAACAGCGGAACCGCCATCACCGCCGCGCGGGGTGGATCGCCGGGCACGTACAGCCCGGCTTCCTTCAGCAGCAGATGCACCTCGAGCAGGTCGCTGACCGATTGGCACATCGACACGATATACTGACGGATGCTCGCAGGCCCGTAGGTCGTATGTGCTTCAGCAACCGCGGCAACGATCTCCAGTTCCTTGGTGGTTTCCTCGGAATAGGTGATGAAGCGGCTGGTGAGCCCCCTTGCGCTGGCGAGTTCGCGATTGAGCATCGCAACGCGCTCTGCCTCGTCTAGGGCGAGATAGTCGTCGCACACACCGGCGTTCTTGAGCAGCTCGGCGACGACCCGCTCGTGCACTGCGCTGTTCTGCCGCAGGTCGAGCGTCGCGAGGTGGAAGCCGAACACCTCGACCGCGCGGATCAGCCGCCCGATCGCGCCGCTGCTGGAGAGCAGGCCGCCAGCGCCTTCAGACAAGGGGCGCGCGAGCGTGACGAGATCGGCGCGCAAGGCAGCCGGATCGGGATAAGGCTCGGCAACACGCGCAGCCGGGCGCGGCGGCGGCGTTCCGACCAGCTTCTGATAGGTGGCAGCCAGCCGCGCGTAGATTCCGGACAGGGCGCGCCGATACGGTTCGTCGCTGCGGCTGGCGCCGGTATCGCCGCTTGCCTCCGCCAGCGCGATCACCGCCTCATCAATCGTCGCGTGGTCCGACGAGATCGACAGTTCGGTGCCCAGCGCGTGCAGTTCATCGAGATAATAGCCGAGCGCGGCGGCAGATGCCTTTGACAGCGCCGTGCGCAACGAATCGGCGGTCACATAAGGATTGCCGTCGCGATCGCCGCCGATCCAGCTTCCCGGTTTGAGGAATGCCGGCAGGCGGCGTCCCATCGCCCGGTCCCAACGCTGATACAGCGCCGGGATGACCGGCAGGAACACGTCGCGCAAATAACTGAGCGCGGTTTCCACCTCGTCCGTGACGTACAGGCGTTCGCGCCGCAGCACGCGCGTCTGCCACAGCAAGGCGACCTGTCGCATGATCGCTTCGTCGATCCGGTCGCCGGCGGAGGTTTCCTCCGCCCCGGCATCGCGCAGCGCCATCAGCGCGGCGATGCGGTTGCGATGGTCGATCATGCTCTTGCGCCGCACCTCGGTCGGGTGCGCCGTCAGGACCGGGGCGATCAGCGCATGATCGAGCAGGGCGCAGACCTGATCGTGATCCACGCCCTCCCCGGCGAGCTTCTGCAGCGCGGAGGCGACGTCGGCGCCCTCCTCCGCGGCGACGCCCTGACGGTCCTCGGCGAGATTCGCCAGCATGGAGAACAGCATGAAGCCGCGGACGAAATCGAGCGTTTCATCGAGCGACAGCGCGTCGAGATGGTGATCCACGGGCGGGCCACCGCCGCGATGCCGGTCGACCGACGCGGATCGAATTACCTCGGTCGCCTCGAACAGCCGCTCGCCGCCCATCTCGCGAATGACGTCGCCGAGAACGCGACCGAGATAGCGGATATCGTCAGTGTTCGTGACCGGGGGTAATGCGTTCATCTCGCCTTGCTGCGCCTCACCGGTTTCCATCGTCAACGCGCAGATCCGTCAGGTGCCGCAGCCGCACGGCGCGCCCGCTGCTGCGCACGATAGGTTTCACGCTCCTCGCTGGTCAGTGTGCGGTCCTTGTTCAAATCGTTGCGGTCGAACCAGTCGAGCAGCAAATCGCCCCATTCCTCTGCACTGAGGGCGCCGTCGCCGTTCTTGTCGCCGCGCGCGATCATCGGCCGCAACCGTTCCGGCAGTTCGTCAGGCGTGATCTTGTCATCGCGATTGACGTCATTGTCATGGAAGCGCCGTTCGATCTCGCTGCCGAAATCGAGCCGCGAGGTGACCGTGGGAGGGCTGTAATTCGCAGCCGCTGGCGTTTCCTCATCCTCGTCACGCGCGCCGCACGCAGCCAGAAAAAGCGGCACAATCGCCGCGGCGACGATCCATGATCGCATTGCCGTATCAACCTCCCTCAAGATTAGGCTTCGAGCTCAACGTCCCAATAGAGCCAATCGTGCCATGTCTCATGGAGATAGTTGGGAGGGAAGCTTCGCCCATGTTCCTGCAGGTGCCAGCTGGTCGGGCGGATCGGTTCGATATGGAGCGGCATGCCGGCCTGTTTGGGGGTCCGCCCGCCCTTGCGCAGATTGCACGGCGCGCAGGCGGTGACGACGTTCTCCCAAGTTGTGCGGCCGCCCTGCGCGCGCGGCACGACATGATCAAACGTCAGATCGCGCATGTGCCCGCCGCAATATTGGCAGGCGAAGCGATCGCGCAGGAACAGGTTGAAGCGGGTGAAGGCGGGGAATTGTGACGGCCTCACATATTGCTTCAGCGCGATCACCGACGGCAGGCGCATCGTCTGGTTGGGGCTGCGCACCTCGCGCTCATAATGGGCGACGATATCGACGCGGTCGAGAAACACGGCCTTGACCGCAGTCTGCCACGGCCAGATGCTGAGCGGATAATAAGACAACGGCGTGTAATCGGCGTTCAGCACGAGCGCCGGGCAGGCGTCCGGATGCCGGATCAGATCGGGATGGAACAAGCGCGCTCCCCTTCGATACCGTGTCGCCGGACCGTGTCGCGTCCCGCGATGACGCCATGATGACAGCCGGAGAAAAGCCGGGTCAAGGGGAGAGGACGAATGAACGACCAGACGAGCGAGAGCGTCACCTATGACGTGGCCGACCATATCGCCACGATCACGCTCAACCGACCGGCGCGGCGCAACGCGCTGAACTGGGACGCTTACGCCAAGCTCGAAGCGGCCTTCCGCCGCGCCGTCAGCGACGAGGACGCGCGCTGCGTGATCGTCACGGGGGCGGACCCGGCCTTCTGCTCCGGCGATGACGTGGGCGAGATCATGGCCGGGCCGGACGCGTTTGCGAAGCGCAAGGCGCCGCCAATCGTGCGGTACCAGCCCACCCCCGCGGCTATCGCCGCGCTCGAATGCGACAAGCCGGTGATCGCCGCGGTGAACGGCGCCGCGGTTGGTTGGGGCATGGAATTGGCGCTCTACGCCGACATTCGCATAGCGTCGGAAAAGGCGAAGTTCGCCGAATTGTTCATCAAGCGCGGCCTGGTATGCGACGTGGGCGGATTTTACCGCCTTCCCTCAATCGTCGGCCCGGCCAAGGCCGCAGAGCTGCTGTTCACGGGCGACGTGATCGACGCGGCCGAGGCCTATCGCATTGGCCTGGTGCGCGAAGTGGTGCCGCATGAGGAACTGCTGACCGCGGCGCGCGCGCTGGCGGGCCGGATTGCCGCCAATCCGCCGCTTGCCCTGCGCTACATGAAGGAAGGGCTGCGCCGTGCCGCTTATGGCGATCCGCGTGACCTGGGTGGCTGGGCGATCGAGACGATCCGGCGGCTGATGGCGACCGAGGATCACAAGGAAGGGGTCGCCGCCTTCATGGAGAAGCGCGAGCCGGTGTTCAGCGGACGCTGAGACCCGAACCGCGCGAGGGACACGGCGGGGTTGCCGAGCGGGGCGAAGCGACGCACATCGCGCGGCGTGATCGTCAGCCGTTTCGCCCCCTCCCCCACCGGTCGCCTGCATCTTGGCCATGCATGGTCGGCGATCCTGGCGCATGATCTTGCCCGCGACGCCGGCGGCCGGTTCCTGCTGCGAATCGAGGATATCGACGGGACGCGCAGCCGGCCCGAGCATGTGCAGACGATCATGGACGATCTGACCTGGCTGGGCCTGAGTTGGGACGGACCGGTCGTGCACCAGTCCGATCGCCTGCCCGCTTATGCCGCGGCGCTCGATCGCCTGCGGGAGATGGGGCTGCTCTACCGTTGCTACTGCACGCGCGCCGAGATCGCCGCCGCCAGCCTTTCTGCGCCGCATGGTGCCGAGCCGGTCTATCCCGGCACCTGCCGCGAACGACAGGACGGCAGTGATCGGCCGTTCTGCTGGCGTATCGACATGGCGCGCGCGGTCGCGCAGGTTGGCGCGCTGGCGTGGCAGGACGGCGAACGGACGATCCCCGCTGATCCTCTATCGGCCGGCGATGTTGTCCTAGCGCGGAAGGATGCGCCGGCGAGCTATCATCTGGCGGTCACCGTCGACGATGCGTGGCAGGGGGTGACCGACGTGGTGCGCGGGCGCGACCTGTTCGCGGCCACCCATGTCCATCGGCTATTGCAGGCGTTGCTCGACCTGCCGACGCCGCATTACCATCACCACGGCCTGCTCGCTGGCGAGGACGGGCAGCGGCTTGCCAAGCGGCACGGTGCCCCGACGCTGGCCGCGATGCGCGAGAGCGGCGTGAATGGACGGGCCATTGCTGCCGATCTGCGCGCGGGGCGGGTTCCCAACGGCCTCCACACCACCTAGATTGGGTGGCATGCAGACGTTTCTGGTCATCCTCCTGGTCGCGGCGCTCATCGCGACGCTCGTCGCACTGATCCGCGGCATTGTCGCGTTTCTGCAGAACGCCAGCGCGGAGGCGCGGGGGACCGGGCAGACGGGGCCGACCGCCAGCCAGCTGAAGTCCAACCGCATGATGCAACAGCGCATCCTGTTCCAGGCGCTCGCGATCCTGATCGTCGTGGTCATGTTGTTCGCCGCTGGGCGCAACTGACGCGAGCCTTCAACGCTGCGCGTTGAACAAAAAAGCCGGTTGCTCGTTCCTTCTCCTGATCCAGATTAGCGGCAGGGATAACCATTCCTGTCGCCTCTGATCCATGCGCTGATCGCCTGCCGTGAATGCGTGCCGTGAACTGGGGAGAGCACAGGATGCACGTGCGACACGCAGCCGACGAAGACCCGACCGCCGGGTTCTACAAGGCGACTCGCGCGCTTACTGACGCGCTGGCGGCGCCGTTGAGCGACGCCGACGCCACCGTACAGTCGATGGACGATGCCTCGCCCGCCAAATGGCATCTGGCGCATACGAGCTGGTTCTTCGAGACATTCGTCCTGCGCGACCATGTGCCGGGCTATCGACTGCACGACCGCCGCTTCCCGTTCCTGTTCAACAGCTATTACGAGGCCGAGGGACGGCGCCATGCGCGCAGCCGCCGCGGCATGGTGACGCGGCCGACGCTGGATGAGGTGCGCACCTACCGCGCGGCCGTGGATGATGCGGTGGTCGCCGCACTTCCCACCCTTTCGCCGGCGGCGCGCACGCTTGTTGAGCTGGGCTGTCACCACGAACAGCAGCATCAGGAGCTGCTGGTTACGGATACCCTGCATCTCTTTGCCGAGAACCCGCTCGAGCCGGCGCTATGGGCCGCCGCCCCAAAAGTCCCCGTTGCGATGCCCGCGGCGATCGAGTGGCTCGAACGGGAGGAAGCGATCGTAGAGATCGGCCATGGCGGCGCCGGTTTCGCCTTCGATTGTGAGGGGCCGCGCCATCGCGCGCTGGTTGCGCCGCATGCGATTGCCAGCCGCACCGTCACCAATGGCGAATGGCAGCAGTTCATCGCCGATGGTGGATATCGCGAGCCGTGCTGGTGGCTGTCCGATGGCTGGGCCTGGGTCCAGCGAGAGGCCATCACCGCACCGCTCTACTGGGAAGAGCGCGACGGCGTGTGGACACGCTTCGGCCTCGACGGGCGGCGTGCGGTGGATCCGGCCGCGCCGGTCACACACGTCAGCTTCTTTGAGGCCGATGCCTATGCAAGCTGGGCCGGCGCGCGGCTTCCGACCGAATTTGAATGGGAGGCGGCAGCAACGGGCCATGATCCCGCCGGCGGCAACCAGATGGACGAAGCCGGGCCGGTGGAGCCGCGCCCGTCCGCCGAGGGGCCGGCATTCTTCGGCGACGTCTGGGAATGGACCGGCAGCGCCTATCGCCCCTACCCCGGCTTTGCCCCCGTCGATGGGGCAGTGGGAGAATATAACGGCAAGTTCATGAGCGGGCAGTTTGTCCTGCGCGGCGGATCCTGCGCCACGCCGCGCGGCCATGCTCGCGCGTGCTACCGCAACTTCTTCTACCCCCACCAGCGCTGGCAATTCACCGGCGTCCGGTTGGCGAAGGACCTCTGAGGACAAGGCGCCGTCCCACCGTGGTGGCGCCACATCGACATCGATCGGAAAGGGACGCTGATGCTGAAGCCGGAAATGGAGGACGGACAAGCCTCGCTGACGGACCCGCAGTTTCGCGCGGATGTGCTCAGCGGGCTGGAACGCCGCCCCCGGGCGATCCCAGCACGGTGGTTCTATGACCGGCGCGGGTCGGAGCTGTTCGAGGACATTACGCGGCTGCCGGAATATTACCCGACGCGGACCGAGACCGGTATCCTCCGCGACATTGCCGCCGATCTGGCCGCACGTGTCCCGGAGGGGTCCGCGCTGGTGGAATTCGGTTCGGGTTCATCGACCAAGACCCCGCTGGTGATCGATGCGGTCCGCCCCTCTGCTTACGTGCCGATCGATATATCGGGCGACTTCCTGCGCGATTCGGCGCGTGACCTGTCAGCGCGCTATCCCGAGCTGTTCGTGTTGCCGTTCGAGGCGGACTTCACCCGCGCGTTGACGCTGCCGCGCACGATCGAGGCATCACCCAAGCTCGGTTTCTTCCCCGGATCCACGATCGGAAACCTGATCCCTCTGGCGGCGGTGGACCTGTTGCGCGCAATGCGCGGCTCGCTGGGTGAGGGCGCGCATCTGTTGATCGGCATGGACCGGATCAAGGATCAGGCGGTGCTGGAGCGTGCCTATGACGACGAAGCGGGCGTGACTGCGGCGTTCAACTGCAACCTGCTCGCCCGGATCAATCGCGAGCTGGACGGCACCATCCCGCTCGACGCCTTCCGGCACCGGGCGATCTGGAATGATGATCGGGCGCGGGTGGAAATGCATCTGGAGGCGACTGAGGACGCAGCCTTCAGGGTGGAGGGCCGCCCCTTCGCGATCGCGGCCGGCGAGACGATCCATACTGAGAACAGCCACAAATACGGGCCGCGCGACGCCCGTATCCTGCTGCGCGCCGGCGGCTGGACGCCGGTTGCGGAGTGGACCGATCCGGACGGACTGTTCGCGGTGATCCTTGCGGAGGCGCAGCCGGAACGCCCCGCGCCCTGATCGTTGATTGCCGGTCAGGCGATCGGCGGCCGCTCGCTCGATCAGGTCACCGCTGCGCGCTCCGCAAAGGCAGGATCGCGCCACGCGCCCTCGTCCATCACGGCGGCGAGCCGGTCGACCGCCTGCCAGACATCCTCGAAGCTGGTGTAAAGCGGGGTCAGCCCGAGGCGTAGGACATCCGGCGCCCTGAAATCGCCCACCACGCCGCGGGCGATGAGCGCCTGGCAGATCTCCCAGGCATGGGGGTGCGCGATGCTGACGTGGCTGCCGCGTGCCAACGGATCGCGCGGGGTCACGAGCGTGAAGCCATGCCGGACGCACCGCGCCTCGATACCCGCGATCAACAGGTCCCCGAGCCTTCGGCTTTTCGCCACCAGTTGCGCCAACGTCGTGCCGTTGAAGGTGTCCAGCCCGGACTCAAGCGCGCTCATTGCCAGGATCGGCGGAGTCCCGCAGAGGAAGCGACGAACACCCGGCGCGGGCGCATATTCGTCTCCGAAGTCGAACGGGGCGGCGTGACCCATCCAGCCCGACAGCGGTGACGACAGCGTCTGCTGCAAGGCGCGGGCGACGAACAGGAAGGCTGGCGCGCCCGGCCCGCCATTCAGATACTTGTAGCCGCACCCGATGGCGAGATCGACGCTGCAGCCGTTGAGATCCAGTTCGACAGCGCCCGCGCTGTGGCTGAGATCCCAGAGGATCAACGCGCCCGCACGATGTGCCGCGGCGGTGATCCCTGCCATGTCGAGCATAGCGCCCGTTTTGTAATGGACGTGGGTCAGCAGCACGACGGCCGTGTCCTGATCGATCGCCGTCGCGATCTGCGCCGCCGGCACGGTGCGGACGGTGCGGCCCGGCATCATCTTCGCGACGCCATTGGCAACGTACAGGTCGGTCGGAAAATTGCCGGGTTCAGCCAGGATGGTGGACCGGTCATGGCGCGCGGCACAGGCGGCCGCCAGCAGCTTGAACAGATTGACCGAGGTGGAATCCGCCACGATCACTTCGTCGGGCGAAGCACCGATCAGCGGCGCAATGCGCGCGCCGAGGCGGGCGGGCGCTTCGATCCAGCCGTGCTTGTTCCAGCTGGCGATCAGATCGGTGCCCCATTGCCGCGTAACGGCATCGGCGACGCGGGCGGCCGTCGCACGGGGCAGCGCGCCGAGCGAATTGCCGTCGAGGTAGATCGTTCCCACGGGAAGCGCGAAGCGCGCGCGGCAGGCCGCGAGCGGATCAGCGGCATCCCACGATTGGACCGCGTCGAGATCAGGCCAGTTGGTGGTCATGGGCGCGCTCACAATACAGCCCTCACGGTTAGCAGCTCGGGAAAGAATACCTGGTCGATGACCCGCGCCAGGTACGGCACGCCGGCGGTGCCGCCGGTCCCGCGCTTGAACCCGATCACGCGCTCGACGGTCTTGAGATGGCCGAACCGCCAGAGCTGAAAGCGATATTCGAGATCAACGAGCTTTTCGGCGAGTTCATAGAGATCCCAATGGCGTTCCGGCTCGGCATAGACGGTGCGCCAGCACATCTCGACCTGGGGCGAGGCGACATAAGGCTTTGAAAAGTCGCGCGTCAGTCGATCCTCGGGCACTGGCAGGCCGGCGCGCGCAAGGGCGCGCAGCGCCTCGTCATAGATGCTCGGCTGCGTCAGCGCGTCGGTGAGCGTGGCCTGGGTCGGCGGCGCGTCGGCAAAGACGTCGATCATGGCCGCGTTCTTGTTTCCCATCAGGAATTCCATCGCGCGATATTGATGCGACTGGAATCCCGAGCTGGTGCCCAGCTTCCCGCGCATCGCGGAATAATCGGCCGGGGTGATGGTGGCGAGAATCTCCCAGCTGCCGATCAGCTGCTGCTGCACGCGCGCAACGCGGGCCATCATCTTGAACGCCGGTTCGAGGCGCGATGTGGCGATGGCGTCGCGCGCGGCGGTCAGTTCGTGGAGGCACAATTTCATCCACAGCTCGGATGCCTGATGGATGACGATGAACAGCATTTCGTCGTGCGTACCCGACAAGGGCGACTGGCAGGCGAGAAGGTCGTCGAGGCGCAGGTAGCTGGCGTAGCTTGGGCCCGTTGCCGGGGCGACGGCGGGATCGCTTTGGGTGTCCATGGCCTTCTTTAGCCGCTTTCAGCCGCTTTTGCTTCATGAGCCGGCGCAATCCGGCCAGATCGGATGTCGCGCGCTCAGCGCCCCGCGGCGACGAGACGCTGCGTGTCGGCGCGGTCGATCGCAGTCAGTGAAATGCCGCGCGTTTCGCGCATCATGAGCGCCGCGACGAAGCTGACCGCAGCGCTGCCGGCGATATAGAGCGCGAGCAGCAGCCAGCCGTCGTGGTTGCGCAGGATCGCGGTGCCGATCAGCGGCGCCCATGAGCCAGCGACGATCGCCGTTACCTGATACCCGAGCGAGACGCCCGAATAGCGCATCCGCGTCGGGAACATCTCGGTCATGATCGCCGGCTGAGGCGCATACATCAGCGCGTGTACGCCGAGCCCCGCGATGACGGCGGCCAGCATGATCGCCGTGTCGCCGGTGTCGAACATGGGGAAAGCGGCGAAAGGCCAACCGATCGCCAGCGCCGCGCCGGCGAGATAGACCGGTCGGCGACCGATGCGGTCGGCCGCCATGCCGGCCGCGGGGATCGCCAGAACGTGCACGACGTGGCCGAGGAACAGCAACGTCAGGATGCGGCCCGTCTCGATCCCGCGATAACTGAGGTAGGTGATCGAGAAGGTGACGACCATGTAATAGAGGATGTTTTCCCCGAAACGCAGGCCCATGGCGGTGAGGAGCGCGCGGGGATAGCGGCGGAAGACATCGACGAGGCCATAGTCGGCGGCATGGTCAGCCTGTTCGCGCGCGGCCTGGAACAGCGGCGAATCGCTGACCTGTGTGCGGATGTAATATCCGATCACGATGATGACGACCGACAGCCAGAAGGCGACCCGCCAGCCCCAGGCGAGGAACGCCTCGTCCGTCAGCGTGGCCGACAGGATGAGCAGCACCAGCGTCGCCAGCAGATTGCCCAGCGGCACCCCCGCCTGGGGGAAGCTGCCCCAGAAGCCGCGCCGATCGTCCGGGCTGTGTTCGGTCACCAGCAGCACTGCCCCGCCCCATTCGCCGCCAAGGGCAAAACCCTGGATGAAGCGCAGCGTCACCAGCAGCGCGGGCGCCCAATAACCGATGCTGTCAAAACCGGGCAGGCATCCCATCAGGAACGTCGAGGCGCCGATCAGCACCAGGCTGACCTGAAGGAGCGACTTGCGACCGATCCGGTCGCCCACATGGCCGAACACCACGCCGCCCAGCGGGCGGGCGATGAAGCCAACGGCATAGGTCGCGAAGGCCGCGATGATTCCATCAAGGCTGTTGCCGGTCGGCGGGAAGAACAATTTCCCGAACACCAGTGTCGCAGCGGTCCCGTAGAGGAAGAATTCATACCATTCGACAATGGTGCCAGCCATCGAGGCACCGACGACGCGGCGAAGATAAGCGGAGCTGGTCGCGCCATGATCGGTCATGCGACTTTTCTAGCGACGGCGTCCGACATTGCCAGCATGGTCGGCGATGCGCGCAAAATGATCACCAGCAACGATCGCGTGGCGTACATGGAAACGCTTACACGAAAACAGCGACTTGCAATGGTTAACCAGCTGGCGCAGGCAGCGTCCTCACCGTAAATTTACCGTTCCAGTCTATCGGGCTGCGCATGTCCTTTCCCGTCGCCTCATCAGCAGACGTCAGCGAACGTCGGGCGACGCATGGCGGCGCGGCGTCGTCACGCGAGCAGTTGATCGTCGGCGCGCGCGCGATGGTGCTGATCGGGCTGGCAATTCTGACCGCGAGCGCCGTCGGCCTGGCGACGCATCAGGCGTTTTCGGTGTCCTTGTGGCCGGCCAACGCACTGCTGGCAGGATTGATGGTGCGCAATCCGCGGCTTCGCTGCTGGCCGAGCTGGGTGGGGGCGCTTGCCGGCTTCATCGCCACGGACCTGATGTTCGGGCGACCGCTGTCGCTGGCGGTGATGTTCGCGATCACCAACGTGGTCGGCGCGATGGTGGCGACGATGTTCCTGATGCGGCTCGACCCGCGCGACCTGGCGCTTCAGCGGGTACATTCCGTGCTGCGCATCGTGACGTCGTTGCTTCCCGCGTGCCTCGCGGCAGGGCTTTGCGGTGCGGCACTGGTGGTGATCGCGTTCAACGGCTCCCCCGCGCAGGCGCTGCTTACCTGGCCGGCGGGCGAATTGGTCAATTATCTGGTCGTGCTGCCCGCGATCCTGAACATGCCCGTGCGCCGGCTCACACCGCGGCAATTGCTGGCCTGCATCCGCGGTTCGACCAGGCCGCGCTGGCCGCTGCTACTGCTGGTGGCGTCGTGCATCGCCGCGGTGCGCTTCGATGGGCCGGGCAGCATCATGTTTCCCATGCCGGGGCTGCTGCTGTGTGCCCTGGCCTATAGCGTTCCTGCAACGGCCGTCATCTCCATGGCGATGGGCGTCGGGTGCCTGACGGCGATTGGTCTTGGCATCATCGACATCGGCCAGGACATGGCCAATCCGTACAATGTCGTCTCTGTTCGGGTGGCGGTGGCATTCCTGGTGCTGGTCCCGCTGACCATCAGCAGCGCGATCGCGGTGCATGATGGCCTGCTCCACAAGCTGCGCGATGCCGCGAACCATGATCCGCTCACCGGGCTGCTCAATCGCCGCGCGTTCGAGGAAAAGCTGCGCAAGCGACTGGCCGCGCGGCGTGACGACAGCGGGCATCTGGCGGTGCTGTGGCTCGACATCGATCATTTCAAGCGGATCAACGACCAGCATGGCCATCTGGCGGGCGATGCGATGCTCCAGCTGTTCGCCAAGACGGCGCGCGATTGCTGTCGGGAGGGCGATCTGATCGCGCGGCTGGGCGGGGAGGAATTTGCGATCATTGCGCGGGTCGCCGATCCGGCGAGTGCCGAAGCGCTAGCGCTGCGGCTGCGGGACACCTTCGCCGCGCAGCGGATCTTCTGGAACGCCCGAGTGGTCAATGCGACCGTCAGCGTCGCTGCCTGCTGTCTCGATCAGGCGGCGGTCGACCATGTTGATCTGTTCCGGAAGCTGGATGAGGCGCTGTACCGGGCCAAGCGCAAGGGCCGTAACCGGGTGGAGTGGCTGAGCGACCTGCCGCCGGAAACCACCGGGCCATCGGCAGACCGGCCCAACGAGATACGCTATCCCCGCGCCGCGCCCCGCTGAACAGTTGCGCTCCGATCGGCGCCGCCGCACAAGCAGCGCATGGATTATGTGGCGTTGAAGAATGTTGTGGCGGGCCTGATCACGCCCGCCAATCCCGACGCGCTGGCCCATGTGCATGGGGGGATGGCCGTGTTGCTGCTGGCGCGGCTGATCACCCGCCGATCGCTGTCGACGCCGATCCCGCTCGCCTGTGTCGCCGCGCTCCAGCTGCTCAACGAATGTATCGACCGCTACAATCACGGATCGTGGCGCTGGCCTGATACGATCGCAGACACGATCAACACATTGTTTTGGCCCACCGTGCTGTTCCTCGGGCTGCGCTGGCGGCGCGAGCGGACACCGGTGCGGGCAGCGGCGGCCGAAGACCTGCCCGCCACGACGTAATGACCGCCCGGCAGGCGGCGGCAAAGGGGAGAGGATCGCATGGACCTGGGACTTTCGGGCAAGACCATTTTCGTTGCCGGAGGAAGCCGCGGTATCGGTCTTGGCATCGTGGAAGCCTGTCTCGCCGAGGGTGCGAAGGTCGCCTTCACCGCGCGCGGCGCACAGGCGTTGGCGCAGACACATGAGGCGCTCAGCGCGCGCTTTGGCGGCGACCGATTGTGGAGCGCCGCCGGCGATATGACCGATCCGGCAGCGGTGGAGGAGGCGATGGCCGCCGCCGAAGCGGCGCTGGGCCCCTTGTGGGGCGCGGTGGCCAATGTTGGGTTGCATCCCTGCCCGCCAGGCTTCGACGTTTCCGACGACGCGTGGCGCGGCGGGATGACGCAGAACCTGGATTCGGCCTTCTTCCTGGCCCGCGCCGCGCTGCGCCGCCTGACCCCGCGTCGGGAAGGGTCGGTGCTGATGATCGGATCGATCGCCGGGCTGGCGGCGCTGGGCACACCCCTCACCTATGGCACGGCGAAGGCCGCGCTGGGGCATCTGGCCAAGGAGTTGGCGGTGATCGCGGGGCCGAGCGGGGTGCGGGTCAACACCATCGCGCCGGGCAATATCATCTTTCCTGGCGGCGACTGGCAAGAACGCTCGACCGGCCCGCGCGCCGAGACATGGTGGCGCTGGATTCGGCGCGAGGTGCCGTTGCAGCGGTTCGGCAGGCCGGAGGAGATCGGCCGGGTGGCAGCCTTCCTGCTCAGCCCCATGGCCAGTTTCGTGACCGGCGCGATCGTGCCCGTGGACGGGGGGCAGGACCGCTAGGACCGGGTTCAAAAAGCAGGCGTGATCGCTAAGGAGCCCCTCCGCGCGTGGCGGCCGCATGGTCGCCGGGTCGCAATGGAGTGCGCAAGCGAGGAGTAGATCGCGTCATGGTACACAAGAGTTGGGGCGCAGGCGCTAGCGCCGACCAACGCCACGCGCCCGGCGCGGGGCCCGCGAGGGGCGATGCAACGCTGTCCCGTCTTGAGGCGCGGGCGGCGGAGCGCGCCGCGTCGGCGCAGGCACGAGAGGCGCTGCGGCAGGAGCGACGTCGCGCCGATGCGGAGCTGACCGCGAGCGACCCACATCGCGCGGCCGAGCAGCGCCGCCGCGGTTCAGGTCGCAAGGATATCGTCCGGGAGCAGCGCGATACGTCCGGCTATACGATGGTGGTCGATCGTCAGCGCGTCCGTGCTCTCGCCGCCAGGGGAGCATCGATCGCCAGCCTCGCCGCGGCGTTCCACCTGCCGGCCGACGAGATCGAAGCGCTGCTGGCCGAGCGGGACGCCGGGAGCCCGGCGGCGTAGGTGAACAACGGCGGTGGCGCCATGGGACGCCACCGCCGCGTTACATCAGTTGCTATCGGAGTCGTCGTCGTTGTCGGCGATCAGCACGATGCCGCCGACAACGATTGCCGCTGCCAGAACGGCCGCAACGATGCCGCCGCCAGCGACAGCGCGATCGGACTTGCCGGTGGCGGTGCCAACGCGGGCCGACGAGGCGACCGAAAGCTTCGACGCCGAAGCGGCCGGAGCCGCGGTGGCCGAGATTGGCGCAAGAACAAGCGCGCTGGCCGCGAGGCCGGATAGAATCTTCATCATCCCAAACATCTCCCTTCAAGGCGCAGCCGAAGCCGCCGCGCGTAGCAACGCCAGACTGCCGGCAAAGTGTCAACAGAACGACGATTATCAACAAGCGCTACGTAGTTTTCCCGCTTGCTGTGTTCCACATGCATCACGCGCCATGCATGCACCAACAGCATTGCTGCTTCGGGCAAAGAACTTGGTTGATCCCTGACACCGGTGTCGGGGGAAAGGTTTGTGCCAAGGCCCGCGCGCACGTGCTACCTGGCCGCCGGACCTCAAAACCGGCCATGACAAAGAGGAAGTTGCCCTGCTTTCCGCCATTCGCAAGATCGATCGCTACAGCCTGCTGCTGCTTTTCACCGTGCTGGTCGCCTCATTATTGCCGTGCAGGGGCGAAGGCGCGCGCCTGTTCGGCGCGCTGACGACCGTTGCGATCGCGCTTCTGTTCTTTTTACACGGCGCAAAGTTGTCGCGAGAGGCGATCGTGCAGGGTTTGACGAACTGGCGCCTGCACCTGGTCGTGCTGGCGATCACCTTCGGCCTGTTCCCGTTGCTCGGGATCGGTACCGCGGCGGTCGCAGGCACGATGCTGACCCCGTCGCTGGCGACCGGGCTGTTGTTCCTCACGCTGCTGCCCTCGACGGTCCAGTCGTCGATCGCCTTTACCGCGATGGCGCGTGGGAACGTCCCCGCGGCGGTATGCAGCGCGTCTGCCTCCAACCTGTTGGGCATCGCACTCACCCCGCTGCTGGTCGCGCTGCTGATCGGGGGCGAGGCACAGGTCGCGGGGGACGAAATCTGGACGATCGTCTTCCAGTTGCTGGTGCCGTTCGTCGCGGGGCATCTTTCCCGCCCGCTGACCAAGGCCTTCGTCGCGCGCCATTCGCGCCTGGTGTCGACCGTTGACCGCGGATCGATCCTGCTGGTGGTCTATACCGCGTTCAGCGCGGCGGTGGTCGAGGGACTGTGGTCGGGGATGCCGATCTGGCAGCTCGCCGTGCTCAGCATCATCTGCGCCATCCTGCTGGCGGTCATCATGGTGGCGACCGCGTGGATCGCCCGGCGGTTGGGCTTCGATCGCGCCGACCGGATCGCCATCCTGTTCTGCGGATCGAAGAAGAGCCTCGCATCCGGCGTGCCGATCGCCGGCGTGCTGTTCCCGGCGGCGCAGGTCGGGCCGATCATCCTGCCGGTCATGATCTTTCACCAGATCCAGCTGCTGGTCTGCGCGCATCTGGCGCAGCGCTATGCTCAGGAGGACGGAGAAGCCGCGCCGGTGCGGGCGCCAGCGTGATTCAAGGGGCCTGGCGACGACCGGGATCAATGGCGATGAGGCAAAGTGGCGGAGACGGAGGGATTCGAACCCTCGGTACGGTTTCCCGTACGACGCTTTAGCAAAGCGTTGGTTTCAGCCACTCACCCACGTCTCCGGGCCTGGCGGAACGGCGCCTATAGCGGGGAGTGCGGAGCCGATCAACTGGCTGCTGCCGGGAAAGCGCCTTCGTCCTGACGCACCGCCGAGTCGCTCCGCCGCGCCGTTCATTGCCGCGCAAGCCGTCTATCCGTTATGGTGCGGTGAAACCGGGCGTGCCCAGGGGGTAAGTAACGATGCGCAAGTTGATGATCGCGATGGGACTGATCGCCACGATGGTGTCGGGCATCGCGCCGGCGCAGGTGCGTACCATCGACCCCAACCAACAGATCGACAGCGATCTCGACGGCCCGCGCGTTCCGCCCCCGCCGGCGCGCACGCCAGCGCCCGCCGATCGCGACCAGAGCTATCGTGAGCCGACCTATTCCGACACGGCGCCGGCCGATCAGGACTCCCCGCCATTGGAGGCGCCACTCCCCGCGCCGGCCCCTGCCCCGGCACCCAGCCGCTCGGCACCGACCACGGGCAACGTGGACCCGCAGGCGCAGGCGACCACCGACGCCGCCGCGACGTTCAAGCGTGACGACCTGATCGGTGCGGGCGAGGGCGTGTTCGGCAAGGGCGCCGAAGGCTTTGCCTCGCTGATCGAGAAGATCCTGTCGGAGCAGGGCGAGCCCAATGCCTATATCGCCGGCCGTGAGGCGGCGGGCGCGTTCGTGCTCGGCCTGCGCTACGGCTCGGGGATCATGACCCACAAGGTCGAGGGGCAGATGCCGGTTTATTGGACCGGCCCGTCGGTCGGCTTTGACGTGGGCGGCGATGCCAACAAGGTCTTCGTGCTGGTGTACAATCTGTACGACACGGCGGAATTGTACCGGCGGTTCCCGGCGGCCGAAGGCCGGCTGTACTTCGTCGGTGGCTTTGCCGCGACATACCTGCGGCGCGGCAATGTGGTGCTAATCCCGGTGCGGCTGGGCGTCGGCTACCGTGCCGGTGTCAACGTTGGCTATATGAAGTTCACCCAGAAATCGAACTGGCTGCCGTTCTGATTCCCGCGCGCTGATGAGCTGACCGGCGGCGACGCGAAACGAAGCGTCTCTGTTCGGCAGCTTGGGCGCCCTGTGCGGGAGGCCCATATCGTTCCGTGAACCGCGACCGGCCCTGTCCGGGCCGGCGCGATCGGGATGATAACAATGAAGAAGATCGGATTCCTGTCCTTTGGCCATTGGTCGGCCGCGCCGCATTCCGCGACGCGTTCGGCCAGCGACGTTTTGCTCCAGTCGATCGACCTGGCAGTTGCCGCCGAGGAGCTGGGCGCGGACGGCGCCTATTTCCGCGTCCATCATTTCGCGCAGCAACTCGCCTCCCCCTTTCCGCTGCTCGCCGCCGTCGGTGCCAGGACAAAGCGGATCGAGATCGGCACTGGCGTCATCGACATGCGCTACGAGAATCCGTTCTACATGGCGGAGGATGCCGGCGCGGCCGACCTGATCAGTGGCGGGCGGCTGCAGCTGGGGATCAGCCGTGGTTCGCCCGAGCAGGTGATCGAAGGGTGGCGCCATTTCGGCTACACGCCAGCGCCGGGCGAAACCGATGCGGACATGGGCCGCCGCCATGGCGAGGTGTTCCTGGAGCTGTTGAAGGGCCAGGGGTTCGCCAAGCCCAATCCGCGGCCGATGTTCCCCAACCCGCCGGGGCTGCTCCGGCTGGAGCCGTTCTCCGCCGGGCTGCGCGAGCGCATCTGGTGGGGTTCAGGCGCGGATGCGACCGCCGTCTGGGCGGCGCAAAAGGGCATGAACCTGCAAAGCAGCACGCTGAAGGCCGATGAGAGCGGCGAGCCGTTCCACATCCAGCAGGCCAAGCAGATCCGCCTCTATCGTGAGGCGTGGAAGGAGGCTGGCCATGCGCGCGAGCCGCGGGTGTCGGTGTCACGATCGATCTTCGCCCTGGTGAACGATCAGGACCGGCAATATTTCGGCCGCGGGGAGGACAGCGACCAGATTGGCGTCATCGACAATATGCGCGCCGTGTTCGGCCGCTCCTATGCCGCGGAGCCCGACCGGCTCGTCGAGCAGCTGCGGCAGGATGAGGCGATCGCCGAAGCCGACACGCTGTTGCTGACCGTGCCCAACCAGCTGGGCGTCGATTACAATGCGCACGTGCTGGAAAGCATCCTGACGCATGTCGCGCCGGCGCTGGGCTGGCGCTGACCCGATCGGTCCGCGCGCCCCGTAACGACCGTCAGGTCCGCCCATGGGCGGACCTGACAGGCGGTTGATCAGATCTCGACCTCGTCGAGCTTCGCCAGTTCGCGATATTTGGTGCGCAGGCTGACCTTGTCGATCTTCTCCGTGCCGAGGCGAGGAAGCGGATCGTCGGCGAGCCAGATGCGCTGCGGCACCTTGAATGCCGCAATATGCTGCGCGAGAAATGCCCATAGATCCTCGATGGCCACCGCGCCCACCTTGCGCAGGTGGACGACCGCGCCGGGCACTTCGCCATATTTCTCGTCCGGCAGCCCGAACACCGCCGCCTCGGCCACGTCGGGATGCTGGTACAGTGCGTCCTCGACCTCCTGGCAGCTGATATTCTCGCCGCCGCGGATGATGATGTCCTTCTTGCGGTCGACGATGAAGAGATAGCCGTCCTCGTCGAGGTAGCCGATGTCGCCAGTGCGGAAATAGCCGTCGGCGGTGAAGGCCGCGGCGGTCGCTTCCGGATTGCCCCAATATTCCTGGAAATTGGCGACCGAGCGGATCGAGATTTCGCCGCGTTCGCCCTGCGGCACCGGCTTGCCGGCATCATCAAGGATCGCGAGGTCGACGAGCGGCAGCGAGGGCCGGCCGGCCGAGTTCGGCTTGGCGAGGTAATTGGTGCGCCAATTGCCGGTGCCGATGCCGTTCGTTTCGGTCAGGCCATAGCCGATCAGCGGCTTGCCCTCCATTTCCTGATCGATCCGCTTGACGTGTTCGACCGGGCGCGGCGCGCCGCCCGCGGCGATGTCCGCGACGCTCGACAGGTCGTATTTGTGCCGGTTCGGGTGGTTGAGCATCTCGAAGCTCATCAGCGGCACGCCGACGAAATAGGTGATCTTTTCCTTTTCGATGAGGCGCATCGCCTCCTCGGCGTCCCACTTGGGCATCAGCACCAGCTTACGCCCGATGGCGAACGACTGGAGGAACACCGGCACTTCCGCCGTCACGTGGAACAGGGGCACGTTGAGCAGCGTCGAGGGCTGAAGATCGCTCGGTGCCGTTCCGTCCTGCGCGCTGATCGCCAGCATCATCAACGCGGAGCCGAGATAGTTGAACACGCCCTGGGTCACCTGGCGATGGGTCGACAAGGCGCCCTTCGACTGGCCGGTCGAGCCGGAGGTGAACAGGATCGTGGCATTATCGTCCGGGCCGATCTCCGGCATCGTCGCATTGCCCGTGCCGCGATCGAGGATCGGCGCGAGCGCCGCATCGATCGGCTGCAGGTCGTCGAACTCCACGACGGGGGCCGACAGGTTCGGCAGCGCCGCGAGACGGCGGCAGCGCGGCGGATCGGCAAATACCAAAGAGCAGCCGACGTCATCGACGCCTGCCTGTAGCTCCTCGGCCTGCCACCAGCCGTTCAGCAAGGTGGCGACGCCGCCCGCGATCAGCACGCCCATGTAGATGATGATCCACGACGGCGAGTTGCGCGCGGCGATGCCGATCCGGTCGCCCTTCTTCACGCCAAAGCCGCTTACCAGCGCGTCGGCCACCTTCTGCGCGCGGCCATAAACGTCGGCATAGGTGAGCCGCTCATCCCCGGCGATCAGGAACTCCGTGCCGGCATGCTGCTGCGCATAATGAGCGAAATAGGCCGGCAGCGTCGGCGGTGCCGCAGCGATGATGGGCAGTGTCTGGCCGAAACGTTCGATCGTGCCGAGCGCAAGCGGACCGCCCTCTCCCGTCAACGCGGCCATGGTCGCGTCCATCTTGAGGTCCAGTTCGGTCTTCATGCGTCTCTCCGCTTGGTCTTGGTCTTGAGGGCCCTTATGCAGACGTGAAGCCAGAGGGAAAAGCCTTGATCCTGCCCATCTTCGCCGCCGCAGCGAGCCATATCCGGTTCGAGGACCTGGGATTGCACCCGGACGTCTTCTCGATCGGGTTTTTCACGCTGCGCTGGTACAGTCTCGCCTACATCGCCGGAATCGTCATCGGCTGGTGGTATCTGCTGAAGCTGCTGGACCAGCCGGGGGCGCCGATGGCGCGCCGGCATGCCGACGACCTGGTGTTCTACGCCACGCTGGGCATCATCCTGGGCGGGCGGATCGGCTACGTCCTGTTCTACGCGCCCGACATGCTGCTGCACCCGCTACGCATCCTGCGATTGTGGGACGGCGGCATGAGCTTCCACGGCGGGGTTATCGGCACCAGCCTGGCCATCATCCTGTTCGCGCGGCGCAATGGGCTGAACTGGCTGCGCATCCACGATTATGTCGCGTGCGTGGTGCCGTTCGGGCTGTTCTTCGGCCGGCTGGCGAATTTCGTGAACGGCGAATTGTGGGGCAAGCCGACCGACGTGCCCTGGGCGATCGTCTTCTCCCGCACCGTGCCGGCGGGTGTGCCCGAGCCGGCGCGCCACCCGAGCCAGCTGTATGAGGCGGGGCTGGAGGGCGTGGCGCTGTTCGCGCTTCTCTTCTTCTTCTTCTGGCGGACCAATGCGCGATACCAGCCGGGCAAGCTGACCGGGCTGTTCCTGCTCGGCTATGGCACGGCGCGCTTCGTGGTCGAATTCTTCCGCGAGCCGGATTCGCAATTTGCCGGCACCTTCTTCGCCACCACCATCCACATGGGGCAGGTGCTGTGCCTGCCGATGATTGCGGGCGGGCTCTACCTGATCCTGACCGCGCCCGGGCGGCGCCAGCGGGTGGAACCGATCGCTGGTGGGCAGAGCGTCGCCTGATCGCGCGGCGCGCGTGGCAGCACCGCGCGCGCTGGCGAAATGATCGGGAAATGGTGGCTGGGATGGCCAGAGGGACGGGGAGCAGCGGGCTGCCCCCGCCCCAAGCGCCGATCAGGCGGTGCGCACCAGCAGCTTGTCGATCCGGCGTCCATCGAGATCGACCACCTCGAAGCGCCAGCCCTGTTCGACGAAGCTTTCGCCCTCGACCGGCAAGTGGCGGAAGATCGCCAGCGCCAGGCCGGCGGCGGTCGCATAATCGCGGTCCTCGGGAAGCTCGATGCCCAGCCGCTCGGCCAGCGTGTCGGCCGAGGTGGTACCCGCGACCAGCAAGGAGCCGTCGTCGCGCTCGACGATGTTGGGCGCCTCACCCGGTTCGGCATCGGATGCAAACTCGCCCGCAATTGCCGCGAGCAGATTGGCCGGGGTCACGATCCCTTCAAAATGGCCATATTCGTCGTGAATCAGCGCCATGGGCACATCAGCGCGGCGCAGCGCGTCGAGCGCGTCCATCGCGTCGATCTGATCGACCACGAACGGTGCCTTTCGCACCAGCTGCTTCAGGTCGAGCGAGTCGCCGCGGGCGAGCGCCGCCGCCACATCGCGCGCCTGGATCACACCGATCACCGCATCGATCGACCCGTCCGCAACGGGCAGGCGGCTGTGCGGCGTCGCCAGCAGCTTCGCGCGGATCGCGGCATCGTCGAGCCCCGAATCGAGCCAGTCGACCTCAGTGCGCGGCGTCATCACCTCGCGCACCGGGCGATCGGCGAGCCGCACCACGCCGGAGATGATCGAGCGTTCATGCTCCTCGATCACGCCCGACTTGCTCGCCTCGGCGACGATCAGGTGCAGTTCCTCCGCCGTGACATGCTCCTCCGATTCGCGGTTCAGCCCCAGCAGGCGGAAGATCAGGATGCTGGACGCATCGAGCACCCAGACGATCGGCTTGGTCAGGACGGCGAGCCACGTCATCGGCAGCGCCAGCCAGCTGGCCACCGGCTCCGGATTGCGCAGCGCGATCTGCTTGGGAACCAATTCGCCAATGATCAGCGAGGCATAGGTCGTAAGCCCGATGACCAGCGCCACCGCGACATTGTTCGCCAATGCCGTCGGCATGCCCAATGCCTCCAGCCTGGCAGCCGTGGGGGTGCCAAGGCTGGCACCCGAATAGGCCCCGGTGCCGATACCGATCAGCGTGATCCCGATCTGCACTGTGGAGAGAAATTTGCCCGGATCGGCGGCCAGCGCCATCGCGGCCCGCGCACCGGGCTTGCCGCTGCGAACCATTGCTTCGAGACGGGCCTTGCGGGACGAAACGATCGCGAGCTCGCTCATCGCGAAGACGCCGTTGAGGGCGACCAGCGCAAGAATGATGAGGACGTCGATCCAGGGGAACGGCGGTAGCATGATGTGGAACTCTCTTGGCGGGATTCGCCGCGCTCCACAACCATTCGCGTCATTTGCAGTTCAGCCCGGATACGGAACAACCCATATCAGCGCCGGGTTTCTGGCGGACACGAATGAAAAGGGGACACGATGATGCGTTTGAAGTCTGCGTTGGTTGGCTTGGTCGTCAGCGGCGCGCTGCTCACCACGGCAGCGTGCACCACCGACCCGGAAACCGGTGAGCGGCGGATCTCGAAGGCGGCGATCGGCGGCATCGGCGGCGCATTGGGCGGCTATCTGCTGGGCGACCTTGTCGGTGGCCGGCGCGACCGGACGGAGAAGATCGTCGGCGCAGGGATCGGCGGCATCGCCGGCGCGGGGATCGGCGCCTATATGGACAAGCAAGAGCGCGATCTGCGCGCCCGCACCGCCGGCACAGACGTGCAGGTGATCCGCCAAGGCGACGATCTGCTGCTGAACATCCCGAGCGGAATCAACTTCGCGTACAATTCGGCCGCGGTGCAGCCGCAGTTCCAGCAGACGCTGGACCGGGTGGCGAGCGTGCTGGGCGAGTACAACCGCACCTATATCGACGTGTACGGCCATACCGATTCGACCGGCAGCGACGCCTATAACCAGGGCCTGTCGGAGCGACGCGCGACGGCCGTTGCCGATTATCTGTCCAGCCATGGCGTGCAGCGCGCGCGCATCGGTATTCGCGGCTTTGGCGAGACCCAGCCGATTGCGACCAACGAGACCGAGGAAGGCCGCGCAGCCAACCGCCGCGTCGAGATCAAGATCGTGCCGATCTCGGAGAACGAGCTGGGTTACCGCCAGTAAGCAGATGCGGACCGCGGTCGCCGGTGCGGCCGCGGTCGTCGCTAGCGACGGGCGACGAAGAAATCGCGCAGCAGGTCACCGGCCTCGCGCGCGCCGATCCCGCCATAGACGTCCGGGCGGTGGTGGCAGGTTGGCTGCGAGAAGAAGCGCGGGCCATATTCGACGGCCCCGCCCTTCGGATCGGATGCGCCATAATAGAGCCGCCTGATCCGGGCATGGGCGATGGCGCCGGCGCACATCGCGCACGGTTCCAGCGTCACCCAGAGATCGCAATCCTCCAGCCGGTCGCGCGCGAGCAGCCGGGCGGCGGCGCGGATGACCTGCATCTCGGCATGGGCGGTCGGATCGTGGAGGCGGCGCGGCGCATTGGCGGCGACCGCGACAATCTGTCCTTCCAGCGTGATCGCCGCGCCGACGGGCACTTCGCCCTCCAGGGCCGCCTCGCGTGCGGCAGCCAGGGCGCTGGCCATGGGATCAGGGAGAGGGAACATCGCCGCCGCTATGCCCCGCCGGCGGGGCTCAGGCCATCGCCGATTACAACGCCAGCGACGGAGTCAGCGCGCCGGGCGAATCATTGCGCCGGCGTGGGCGAGGCACCCGGGCGCTGGACCTCGACCTTGGGCACTTCGATGACCTTCCGTTCGGTACCAACGTCGATCTTGCCAACATCGGCCTTGAATTCAGGTGCCTGCCCGCCCTCGATTCGGGGAAGCTGCGCGGTCTGGGTCTGATCGATATTGATGAAACCCGTCGCCATCCCTGCCAGAATCACGAGTGCGACAATGCCCAGAATGACGAGAATGGCACGCATGATCCTGATCTCCAGTCGTATCGGTGGTGCAACAACGATCAGGTGATCCACTAGGTTGCATGTAGCGATGCTTGACGATTCGGCGGGGTACCGCTAGTGGCGCCGACTTTCCGGGCCAACCCGAAACTCAGGATCTGAACCATGTCGCGCATTTGCGAGCTGACCGGCAAGGGCCGGCAGGTGGGTAACAACGTTTCCCACGCCAACAACAAGACCAAGCGTACCTTCCTGCCGAACCTGCAGAATGTGACGCTGATGTCGGACTCGCTCGAGAAGAGCGTGCGTCTGCGCGTTTCGACTCACGGCCTGCGCTCGGTCGAGCACAATGGCGGTCTCGACAACTGGCTGGTCAAGACCAGCGACGAGAAGCTGTCGCTTCGTGCACGCCGCCTGAAGCGCGACGTGAAGAAGAAGCGCGCTGCCGCGGTTTCCACCGCCGCCTGATCCAGCGGGCAGGAACGCGACCATGGCCTGCCGTCCTTCGGGACGGCGGGCCTTTGGTCGTTCAGGGGAAGCGGCGTTACTTTTCTCGTTCTGATCGCGGCCAGCGCAGTTTCAGCAGATAGGTCGGACGGAGCGCCATCGCGTCATTGTCGGTGACGATCCACACCATCGTCTCGCCCCGTTCCTGCGTGATCGCCAGCCCCTCCGCATTCTCACCCAGCACCGGCGGAGCGAGGGTCGCGGCCGTCTTCCCCGACACCACGGCATTCGGCCGAATGTGGGCGCGGCTGATCCGGACAAGCTTCGCGGTGAAGCGGAACGGATATTGGAAGCGGCGTGTGAGGACGAGCAGGTCGCCATCAGGAAGCTCGGCCGCGTCGCTGGGATCATAGCGATCGGGCGGCTGGAACAGAAAGCGTATTGGCTTCGCCCCAGGCACGGTCGGATCGCCAGTGAACAACAGGCCGTGGCGAGTGCGACGATTGGGCTTTCGCTCCGCAAAGGTGAGGAACGCGCCGTCCCGTAGCCGGACCAGTGATTCGGCGCCAAGGTTCGGCTCCCAGCGGCGCATCGCAGCGGGCGCGCTGTGACGCTCGGCATGGCCATAGCCGGGGGCGTAGCGCCAGATCTGGTTGTGCGTCTCATAGCCGACCCAGGCGCGCCCCGTGCGGGGATCGAGCGTCAGCGATTCGCTGTCGCGATCCCGCCGGTCCCAGCCCACCCTTGGCCCTTGGCGCAGGACGTGACCCCGCGGTTCACGCACCGTGCCACCCCGAAGGGCGAGGGTGACGAGATTGCCGCCATCGCTAAGCAGATGCGCACGCCCATCGCGTAGCGCCAGCGCGGAAAAGCCGCCGAACGCCGGATCGCTGCTCGACAAGGTCAATCCGCCCACGGGCGCCAACGCGCCGATCCGATCCGGCCAGCCACCAGCGGGCACGTACGGGCTGGCGGTGACCGTCGGGCGATCGCGGATCGTCGGCAGCCGCTCTGAACCATCATAGCGTGGCACGACCAGCAGCACCGCAGCGACGGAGAGGAGGAAGGACGTGGAACGGCGCACCGCTGTGCCCATAGGACCAACGTACCTGAACCGTCGATAACGAGCGCATTCAGGGTCGGCTCAATGCGAATCGCGCAAAACCATGGTCATCGGGATGGCATTGGCCTTCCCGGACGGATTTTGAAACGGGAGTCGAACCCATGTTTAAGAAGCTTTCGCTCGCTGGCGCCGCTCTCGCGATGAGCACGGTTGCCCTGATCCCCGCCGAGGCCTCGGCCCAGCGCTGGGGTGGTGATCGTTACGACCGTTATGAGCGTCAGTATCGCGGCTATGACAATTATCGCGGCTATGACAATCGTCGCAACTATCGCGGCTACGATCGCCGCTATCGCAACCAGCGCTGCAACAACGGCACGACCGGCGCCATCGTCGGCGCGATCGCCGGCGGCCTGCTGGGTCGCACGATCGACAGCCGCGGGGACCGCGCGCTGGGCACCGTCCTCGGCGGCGTTGGCGGGGCAGTGGCCGGCAACGCGATCGAGAAGTCGAACAATCCGCGGTACTGCCGCTGACGAAATGGCCGTTTCGGCCTGCGTATCCCTCGCGTAGCGTATTGAGGGCGCGGGTCCGCCTCTCCTTCGGGAGGGCGGGCCCGTTGTTGTATGTGCGGATGGCGGCGCTTGTTCGCCCGCGGCCTGAACGCTATATTCGGCTCATGCTGCACGATCGTGCCACGACCACTACCACCACCCGGGGCATCCGGGGGCGGCCGGTCACGCGCTGATGCGCTGACGGCCTGCTCACCCGGAACGGGTGGGCCGGCGTCCTCCACTTCGTTCCTGCCAGATACCGGACGCTCTTTTCGTCGCGTTCGCGCTCGCCTAAGCGCATCGGCATTGCAGGAAAGCCTCTCATGACCATGCTCTCGATCACGCTTCCGGACGGTTCGGTACGCGAGGTACCGCCGGGATCGACGCCCGCCGACATTGCCGCCGCCATCGGGCCCGGCCTCGCCAAGGCGGCGATCGCCGCGCGCGTTGATGGCGAACTGCGCGACATCAACCGCCCGTTCGAGGGCAGCTCGCACCTCGCGCTGGTGACGAACCGCGATGAGGCGGACGCGCTGGAACTGGCGCGGCACGATTACGCGCACGTCCTGGCCGAAGCGGTGCAGGAGCTGTTCCCCGGCACGCAGATCACGTTCGGCCCGTCGACCGACGATGGTTTCTACTACGATTTCGCCGCGCCGGCGGACCATGGCCCGTTCACGGAAGAGGACCTGCCGCTGATCGAGGAGCGGATGCGCAAGATCATCGCCGCGGACAAGCCGCTGCGCCGCGAGGTGTGGACGCGCGAGCAGCTGATCGAACGCTGGAAGCAGCAAGGCGAGACGTTCAAGGCCGAATGGGCCGCCGAGCTTCCCGAGGACGAGGAGCTGACGGTCTATTGGTCGGGCGGCGACTGGCTGGACATGTGCCGCGGGCCGCACCTTGCCTCCACCGGCAAGCTCGATCCGCAGGCGTTCAAGCTGACGCGCGTGTCGGGCGCTTACTGGCGCGGCGACCAGAAGAACGCGATGCTGAGCCGAATCTATGGCACCGGCTGGCTGAACAAGAAGCAGCTCGATGCGCATCTCCACATGCTGGAGGAAGCGGCGAAGCGCGACCATCGCAAGATCGGGCAGGAGATGGACCTGTTCCACCTCCAGCAGGAGGCGCATGGCAGCGTCTTCTGGCACCCCAAGGGTTATATGATCTGGCGGCAGCTGGAGGCGTATATGCGCCGCCGGCTGGACATGGGCGGCTATGAGGAAGTGAAGACGCCGCAGGTGATGGACGCGCGCCAGTGGGAGCGTTCGGGGCACTGGGGCAAGTATCGCGAGAACATGTTCGTCATCCCCGATGAGGTGCCGAACATCGAGGACGAAGGCGCCCTGGTGTCTGAGGACGCCGACTGGATGGCGCTGAAGCCGATGAACTGCCCGGCGCACGTCCTGATCTTCCGCCAGGGGATCAAGTCGTACCGCGACCTGCCGATCCGCATGGCGGAGTTCGGCTGCTGCCATCGCAACGAGCCGCATGGCGCGCTGCACGGCATCATGCGCGTGCGCCAGTTCACGCAGGACGACGCGCATATCTTCGTGCGCGAGGACCAATTGGTCGAGGAGGTGGCGAAGTTCATCGACCTGCTCGACGCGGTCTACAAGGACCTCGGGTTCGAGAAATATGCCATCAAGCTCGCGCTGCGCCCCGAGAAGCGGTTCGGCAGCGAGGAGATGTGGGACTGGTCCGAACAGTCGCTGCGTGACGCCGTCGCGGCGACGGGACGCAACACGCCGGAATATGGCTGGGAGGAGCTGGAGGGCGAAGGCGCCTTCTACGCGCCCAAGCTGGAATTCCACCTGACCGATGCGATCGGGCGGACGTGGCAGGTCGGCACGATCCAGACCGACACCGTACTGCCCAAGCGGCTTGACGCGAGCTATATCGGCGAGGATGGCGAGCGGCACCGGCCGATCATGCTTCACCGCGCGATCCTGGGCTCGTTCGAGCGTTTCATCGGCATCCTGATCGAGCATCATGCGGGCCGTTTCCCGCTGTGGCTGTCCCCGGTGCAGGCGGTGGTCGCGACGATCGTGTCCGAAGCCGACGATTATGCGCATGTCGTTCGCGACAGGCTGGCCGCCGCCGGGCTGCGCGTCGAGACGGATCTTCGCAACGAGAAGATCAACTACAAGGTGCGCGAGCACAGCCTGGCGAAGGTGCCGGCACTGCTGGTGGTCGGCAAGCGCGAGGCGGAGGAAGGCACCGTTGCCGTCCGCCGGCTGGGCAGCCAAGGACAGGAAATCGTCTCGCTGGACGAGATCGTCGCGCGGCTGGTGAAGGAAGCGACGCCGCCCGATCTGGTGTGATCTAGTGCTGGCCCGCCCGCGCAATCAGCGGGGGCGGGTCCACAGAATGCGGTCGCGCGGCGTATCGGCGACCGGCCGGCGCACCGCCACCGCTGCCTTCGCCACCCACGCCAGCTTCGCGCCCTTCGACGTGGTGACACGGTGATCCCAGGCGTGCGCGCCGCGCTTCGCCACTTCGCGCGCGATATCGCCATAGATGCCGGCCGCCGCCAGCACTGCCCAGCGCGCGCGTGGCGGCAGCTTCGCCGCGCCGACACGGGCGCTGGCCTCATGCAGCGCAGCGCGATCCGCCAAGCGGCGCGCGAGCACCACCAGGCGATCACGGAACGGCGGCTTCATGTGCTGGCCGGGCGGAATGTCCATCTCCGCCAGCCATTCGTCGGGCAAATAGCAGCGGCCGATCCGGTCATCCTCCTCGATATCGCGCGCGATATTGGCGAGCTGGAACGCCAGTCCCAGATCGCACGCGCGGTCCAGGGTATCGTCATCCGCCGGATCGACCCCCATGATCACCGCCATCATGCAGCCGACGGTGCCGGCGACATGGTAGCAATAACGGTACAGATCGTCCTCGCTGCGCGGCCGCCAATCTTCCGCATCGAGCCGGAATCCGGTGACCAGATCATGCGCGAAGCGCGCAGGGAGCCGCGTCTCCGCCGCAACGACGCGCAGTGCATCGAACGGCATGTCGCCGACGCTGCGACCGGCAAGCGCCGCCGTGGTCTTTTCCGCGATGATCGCGACGCGCGCCTCGGCATCGTCGACGGTGGTGGCGTTGTGGCCGTGATCCTGCCCGTCGACGATATCGTCGCAGGCGCGGCACCAGGCGTAGAGCAGCCACGCGCGTTCCCGCGTTTCGGGATCGAAGAGGTGGCTGGCCAGCGCAAAGCTCTTCGACCCCCGCGCGATCGATTCGCGCGCCGCCGCCACCAGCGCGGCGCGATCGGAAGCCGGAGCGGCCATGCTCAGATCACCTGCGCGAAGGGCATCGCACCGCTCAAAGATCGTCCGCGGTCATACGCACGATCGGCTGGCTCGGCTGATGCGCGGCCATGCGGTCGAGCAACACGTCCAGCGTATCGGCGATGATCAGCAGATCCTCATGCTGTGGGCGGAGGAAGCCGACCTCGCTCATCTTGTGCCAGAAGGCGATAAGGTGGTCGTAATAGCCGGCGGCGTTGAGCAGGCCGACCGGATCCTCATGGTAGCCGATCTGCGCCCAGCTGAGCGCTTCCCACAGTTCGTCCATCGTGCCGGTACCGCCGGGCAGCGTCACGAACCCGTCCGCCAGATCGGTGAACGCGCGCTTGCGATCGTGCATCCCCTCGACCACGTGAAGCTCGGTCAGGCCGCGATGCGCGACCTCTGCCGTCACCAATGCCTGCGGGATGATGCCGATCACCTCGCCGCCGGCGGCCAGCGCGCCATCGGCCACCGCGCCCATCAGCCCCAGACGGCCGCCGCCATAGACGACGCCGATGCCCCGTTCGGCCAGGGTGCGGCCGACATCCCACGCCAGTTCCATATATTGCGGATCGCGCGGGGTCGCCGATCCACAGTAAACCGCCAGACGCTTCATCACTTACCCTTCCCTACTACGGAAGGGATCACACCGACTGTCACCTTCTTACTCCCTCAAGCATCAGTGCCGCCGTCGCCTTTGCACTGCCGACCACGCCGGGGATGCCGGCGCCCGGGTGCGTGCCGGCACCGACGAAATACAAGTTCGAAATCGTATCGTCGCGATTATGGACGCGGAAATAGGCGCTTTGCGTCAGCACCGGCTCCAGGCTGAAGGCGCTGCCGAGATGCGCATTGAGATCGCGCGAGAAATCGGCCGGCGTGTAGCTGAACTTGGTGATGATCCGATCGTGGATGTCTGGGATCAGGCGGCGGCCGACCTCATCCAGGATCCGCTTCTCCAGGATCGGCGCGACACGGTCCCAATCCTCCGGGAACTTGCCCTGATGCGGCACGGGGGCAAGCGCGTAGAAGGTCGAGCAGCCCTCCGGCGCCAAGCTGGGATCGGTGACGGTCGGATGGTGCAGGTAGAGCGAGAAATCCTCGCTCAGCACGCCATGATCGTAGATGTCCGCCAGCAGCCCCTTATAGCGCGGGCCGAACAGGATCATGTGGTGCGGGATGCCCGGCCACGTGCCCTTGATCCCGAAATGGACGACGAACAGTGAGGGCGAGTATTTCTTACGCTCCAGCCGCGCTGCCGTGCGCGCCGCGGATCGCGAGGTGCCCAGGAGATCGCGATAGGTGTGGACAATGTCGCCGTTGGAGGCGACCATGTCGGCCTCCTGCCGCCAGCCGCTCTGCGTGCGTACCGCCGTGACGCGGTCGCCCAGCGTCTCGATCTCCGCCACCGGATCGTTCAGCCGGATGGTGCCGCCGAGCCGCTCGAACAGGGTCACCATGCCGGCGACCAGCCGGTTGGTGCCGCCCTGCGCGAACCACACGCCGCCATCGCGCTCCAGCTTGTGGATCAGCGCATAGATCGCGCTGGTCGTCATCGGATTGCCGCCGACGAGGAGCGTGTGGAAGGACAATGCCTCGCGCAGCTTCTCGTTCTTCACGAACGAGGACACCATCGAATAGACCGAACGCCACGCCTGGTATTTCGCCAGCGCCGGCGCCGCCTTGATCATCGAGGCGAAGTCGAGAAACGCGACATGGCCGAGCTTCTCATACCCCTCGCGATAGACGCCGGCGGAATATTCGAGGAAGCGGGCGTATCCAGCGACGTCATCGGGATCGAGCCGCGCGATCTCCCCACGCAGCAAGGTGTCGTCGTTGGTGTAATCGAAATTGGTGCCGTCGGGCCAGTTGAGCCGGTAGAAGGGCTTCACCGGCTCCAGCGTCACATCGCGCGCCATGTCCTGGCCGGTGAGCGCCCACAGTTCCGACAGGCACGCGGGGTCAGTGATGACCGTCGGGCCAGCGTCAAAGGTGAAGCCGTCGCGCTGCCAGACGTAGGCGCGGCCACCGGGCTTGTCGCGCGCCTCGACGATGGTTGTCTCGACGCCCGCCGACTGGAGACGAATGGCAAGCGCCAGCCCGCCGAAGCCGGCACCAATGACGATCGCGCGCATCAATTCGCCTTTCGGATGACGCGCAGCGCGCGGAAAAGAGGTACGGGGGGCTTGCCCGACAATACGCGTAGCTTGTCCTTGCCGGTCGAGCGCGCGGCGTAGAAGCGCGCGATCAGATTCGGGTGCAGCCGGTAGAATCGCTCCAGCACCTTGTACCGAGCGTCCGGCTCCGCCGCGCGGAACAGCATGGCGTCGAGCATGCGGTAGAAGCGCCGCTCGTTCCAGCGCGCCTGGGCATAATCATGGGTCAAGTCGTGCAGCCCTTCGCCACTTAGATCCGTTGCCTCTGCGATGCGGATGGCGAGCCGCACCGCATCCGGCAGGGAGTAACCCGTGGTGGGATGAAAAAGTCCCGCGCGCGCGCCTGCCTTCGCCACTTTCGCGCCGCCCCAGCGCCAATAGGCCTCGAAATCGCCGCCGATGACGACCGGCAGCGCGCCCTTTTCCTCGCGCCCGGCGGGAGTCGCCGCCCAGCCCTTTGCCTCGGCATAGACATCGATCCGACGATTGAGCGCGCCGACGTTCAGCGTCGCGCTGTCGCTGTAATAGGTGTCCTCGACGAACAATTGAGTGGGTGAAAAGGGCAGCAGATAGACGAAGCGATAGCCGTCATATTGGGCGATGGTCGCGTCCATCACCATCGGATGCGCGACGCCATGCCCGGCGGGGGTGTCGAGTAACCGCCCGACGAACTTCTGCCAGCCGACCTCCAGCATCGACAGGTCACCCGGGCCGCGCGCGTCGATCACGCCCTTTGCCTCGATCCGCTCCCCATCGGCGAGGACAACGGCGGTCGGGCTGCAGGCCAGCACCTTGCAGCCGGTCATGATCGACCCGGTGGGAAGCGCCTTGCGCACGACCTGGTCGAGCCGTTCGGACTCGATCGAATAATAAGGCTGGTTGATGGTGCGGCGATGCGCCGGGAAAGCGACGTCATAGCTCGGCCAAGCATGACAGACGAGCGGCGTCAGCAGCCAGCGATCCTCGCGCGAAACGTCGGCGTCGAAGAAGGACCAGAGGTGATTGCCCCCCAGCACGTCACCCGCCTCGACAATGCGGATCGAAAGATCCGGGCGCCGCGCCGCCAGTGCCAGCGCGATGAGCCCGCCCGCCAGCCCGCCGCCGACAATGGCGAGATCGCATTCATGGGTAACCGGCATAGCGCCCGCGTAGCGGATCGCCGCCAAAACCGGAAGCGGGGATCACCCGATTGCCCTTGTGTGCAGCCAACGCCACCTGTCGCGGCGCGGGAGCGGGCATGATCGCTTTCCCCACATCACCGGAGGCCGTACAAGCGGAGCCATGTCGATCGTGCTGGCCATCATCCTTTCCGCCGTGGCGATGACGTTGATCGTCGGCGTGCGATACCTGATCACCAGCGGCGCCTTCGCCATGGCGACGCGCGCGAGGCATCCGGCGCTGTATGCCGGGCTCGATCCGCAGATCCGGCGCGAGATCTGGTGGAGCCTCGCCTCCGCCGCGATCTATGGCGTGCCGGCAGGGATCGTGGCGTGGGGCTGGCAGAACCGTGGCTGGACGCAGATCTACGAGGACGTCCACGCCTATCCTCTGTGGTACCTGCCGCTGTCGGTGATGCTGTACCTCTTCGCGCATGACACCTGGTTCTACTGGACGCATCGCTGGATGCACGAGCCGCGCGCGTTCCGCATCGCGCATGCCGTCCACCACGCCAGCCGCCCGCCGACCGCCTGGGCGGCGATGGCGTTTCACCCGATCGAGGCGCTGACCGGCGCTGTGGTAATTCCGCTACTCGTCTTCCTCATTCCGATCCACGTCGGTGCGCTTGGACTGGTCCTGACCATCATGACAGTTATGGGTGTCACCAATCACATGGGTTGGGAGATTTTCCCGCGGTTCATGTGGAAAGGCCCAGTGGGGGCATGGCTGATTACCGCCAGCCATCACCAGCGGCATCATGAGCGTTACGGGTGTAATTATGGTTTGTATTTCCGCTTCTGGGACCGGCTGTGTGGCACCGACGACGGGCTCGGCGATTTCACGCGCAGCCACGAGCGGAGCCGGGCGCGCGCTGCTGCTGGCGCTCGGGGCGGGGATGCTGATCGGGGCGGCGCCGATCGCACGGCTTGATGTCGGGTTCGATGCCGTCCGGTCGAACAAGGGGATGCTGCGCATCTGCCTGAGCGGCGATCCCGCCAATTTCCCCGATTGCGTCGATGATACGAACGCCACTACCCGTTCGGTGTCCGCCGCTATCCGGAAGGTCCGCTTCGAAGGACTGCCCTATGGCGACTATGCCGTTGCGGTTATCCATGACGAGAATGGCAATGCCAAGCTGGACACGTTCGCCGGCATCCCGCGCGAAGGGTTTGGCTTCTCGCGCAATCCGCCGATCCGCTTCGGCCCGCCCAAGTTCGACGCCGCGCGTTTCAGCATCAAGGATGATGCGGAAAAGCAACAGGTGAAGATGCGTTACATTCTGTAAACGGGCGCGCCGGAGCCAAATCGCGAGGCGAGTGTTACGGTGCGGACCATTAGGGGACGTTTTCCGTGACCGCCAAATGCCTGTTCGGCCTCGCTGCCGCTCTTTCCATGTTCCCGACCATCGCTGCCGCGCAGGACAGCGCACCCGCCGCGGACCCCGCTGCCGCGCTCGCCGATCGTGCAGGGGGCGATGCGATCACCGTCGGTCTCGGCGCCGGCTACATGCCGGATTACGAAGGCTCCAACGATTATCAGTTCACCCCCGTCCCCGGCGTGATCGGGACGGTGAGCGGCATCAATTTCCAGGTGCTGGGCAATCGCGCCAACGCCGATCTGATCCCGAGCCAGCCCGGCCCCAGCTGGGACTTTCAGGCCGGACCCATCGGCGTTTTGAACTTCATGCGCACCAAGCGGTCGAGCATCGATGACCCGCGCGTCCGCGCGCTGGGCACGCGCGCCACGGCGCTTGAGCTCGGCGGGTTCGTCGGCGTTGGCAAGACGGGCGTCATCACCAGCCCGTACGACAAGATTTCGCTGTCGGTCAGTTACCGCCACGACGTCACCGGCGTGCACAAGAGCGGCATCTGGCAGCCGACGATCAACTATTTCACGCCGCTGTCGACCAGGGCGGCGGTGGCGCTGTTCGGGTCGGCCGAGCGGGTAGAGACCAAATATCTCAGCACCTATTTCGACGTGGCGCCGAGCCAGGTGGCGGCGAGCGGCCTTCCCGCCTTCCGTGGTCGCGGCGGCTGGAAGAGCTGGACCGTCGGCGCGGTCGGCACCCATTCCATCACCGGCGACTTGCTGAGCGGATTCAAGGTGGTAGGCGGCGTGACCTATCGCAAGCTGATCAACGATGTGGGTGACAGTCCGATCGTCAGCATCGCGGGTTCGCGCAATCAATGGCTGGGCGTGCTGGGACTGGCCTACACGTTCTAAAACTTGCCTGAGCCGCCGCGCCACCCGTTGATCCGCCGCTGCCGGTGGCGCATAGGGTGGCAATGGTTCACCTTTCGTTCGGCGGGCATGACCTGACGCCCCTGCCCCAAGGTGCGATATTCTGGCCCGCGCGGCGCGCCCTGCTGGTCGCCGATCTGCATCTGGAAAAGGCGAGCTGGTTCGCGCGCGCCGGGCAGATGCTGCCGCCGTACGACAGTTTCGTCACACTGGCGGATCTGACCGCGCTGGTGGAAGAGACCGGCGCGCGGGAGGTCTGGTGCCTGGGCGACAGCTTCCACGATCCGGAAGGATGCGCGCGATTGCCGCAGCGGGCGCAGGACATGCTGCGGTCGCTGACCAGCGCGACGCAATGGACGTGGATCACCGGCAATCACGATCCGCACGGCGTTGATCGCTGCGGCGGCGAGGTGATGGACGAGGCGGTGGTGGACGGGCTGGTGCTGCGGCACGAGGCGACGCTGAGCGAGACGCGACCCGAGCTGTCGGGCCACTTTCACCCCAAGCTGCGGATCCGGGTCCGTGGCAAATTGGTGTCGCGACGCTGCTTCGTTGCGGCGAGCCACAAGCTGATCCTGCCGGCCTTCGGCGCACTGACCGGGGGGCTGGACGTCGACCATCCGGAGATCGTGCGGGCGGTAGGGCGTTCGGCACAGGCGCTTATTCCGGTCGAGAACCGCCTTCTTCGCTTTCCGCTGGCGGCGTAAACGGGCCCAGCGCGAAGCGCGCCGGGCTGGCGCCGATCAAGCGGACCAGATCGACCTGGCCGCGCGTGCGCGTCTTGGCGAACAGGCGCTTGGAATAGTTACGCGTCGTTTCGATCGTCAGGTCTAGCTGCGTCGCGGCGTCGGACAGGGTGGCGCCGGCGGCGATTGCGGCCGCCAGGCGCGCCTCGCTGCCGGTGAGGCCGAACAATGCCGCGAGCAGCGCCGGTTGGGCATCATCCCCAGGTCCTGCGTTGAGCGCCATTAGGCCAAGCGCCACGGGGGCGGTGGCGAGCGGCGTCCGGGGCAGATCGAGCGGAATGAGCAGCATCGCCGCGGCCTCCTTTGGCCGCAAACTCACGACCATTGGCCTGCGTTCGGCCACGCAGGCGGCAACGTCGGCCGCTATTGGCCAGAAGGAACCGCCGCGCGCCGCAAAGACCTCCGAGCGCGCAAGCGGGCGTCCATCGGCGCCGAACGACGCCCAGGCGATCCGGCCGGCGGAGACCGCCCGCTCGACCACCGACGCGGTGGTGGCGGCATGATCGAGTGCCGCACGCGTGCGCAGCGCGATCGCGAGATGCGGTGCGAGGCGGGCAAGAAGGGCGCCGTCGGCCGCACTGAAATCGGACTGCGCACGGCGAATCACGAGCACCGCGGCGGCACCGCCGGGTTCATCGACGCGGATCAGCCGCGCGTAGCCGCCTTCCTCCTCCGCATAGACGCGGTGCGCCCGCAAGGCGGTGAGATGATCCTGATCAGGCGGCGGGGCGATTCTAGAGTCGAGCCAGCGCCATTCCCCCTGCCCCGCACGCACCGCCAGCACGGCCTGATCGGCGCGTACGCGGCGCTTCAGTCGCTGGAGGAAGAGCGCGAACGGTGCCTGCTCATGCGCGCCGTCGTGCAGCGGCAACAACAGGTCGGTCTCGTCGGGACGGGTGATCGCCATATAGCCCCACTCCCATATGGGAGGTGCCGTGTCACCCCGGCGCGGCCATGTTGCAGATCAGCCGGATTGGCGTTGCGGGGATTTTTCGATGACGGCGCGGACACTGACCCACCTCGAGCGGCTGGAGGCCGAATCGATCCACATCATGCGCGAGGTGGTGGCGGAGAGTGAGCGGCCGGTGATGCTCTATTCGGTCGGCAAGGATTCGGCGGTCATGCTGCATCTCGCGCGCAAGGCGTTCCACCCTGCCCCGCCGCCGTTCCCGCTGCTGCATGTCGACACGACGTGGAAGTTCAAGGCGATGTACGCGCTGCGCGATCGCATGGCGCGCGAGAGCGGCATGGAGTTGCTGGTCCACCGCAATCCCGAGGCGGAAGCACGCGGGATCAATCCGTTCGATCACGGCCCGCTGCACACCGACATGTGGAAGACGGAAGGGTTGAAGCAGGCGCTGGATCAATATGGCTTCGACGTCGCCTTTGGCGGCGCGCGGCGGGATGAGGAAAAGAGTCGGGCCAAGGAGCGGGTCTTTTCCTTCCGCTCGGCCAACCATCGCTGGGACCCGAAGAACCAGCGCCCCGAGCTCTGGAACCTCTACAACACCCGCAAGGCACGTGGTGAATCGATCCGGGTCTTTCCGATCTCCAATTGGACCGAACTCGATATCTGGCAGTACATCCAGCTGAACGACATTCCGATCGTGCCGCTCTATTTCGCCGAGCGGCGGCCGACCGTCGAGCGCGACGGCATGCTGCTGATGGTCGATGATGATCGCTTTCCGCTGCGCGACGGCGAAGTGCCGGTCGAACGATCGATCCGCTTCCGCACCCTGGGCTGCTATCCGCTGACGGGCGCGGTGGAGAGCGAGGCGGCGACACTGGAAGATGTAATCCAAGAGATGCTGCTGACCACCACCAGCGAACGGCAGGGCCGCGCGATCGACAAGGATGGCGGCGCGGCCAGTATGGAGAAGAAGAAGCAGGAGGGGTATTTCTGATGGCGTCGCAGTCAGTGGCGCCGGCGGCGCCTTCCTATCAGGCGGATCGGCTGATCGCCGACGACATTCATGCCTATCTGGCGCAGCATCAGAACAAGTCGCTGCTGCGCTTCATCACCTGCGGGTCGGTCGACGATGGCAAGTCGACGCTGATCGGGCGGCTGCTGTACGATTCGAAGATGATCTTCGAGGATCAGCTGGCCGCACTGGAACAGGATTCACGCACCGTCGGGACGCAGGGCGACGCAATCGATTTCGCGTTGCTGGTCGATGGGCTGGCGGCAGAGCGCGAACAAGGCATCACGATCGACGTCGCTTACCGTTTCTTCGCGACCGAGAAGCGCAAGTTCATCGTCGCCGACACGCCGGGGCATGAACAATATACCCGCAACATGGTGACAGGTGCCTCCACCGCCGATCTGGCGGTGATCCTGGTCGATGCGCGCAAGGGCGTGCTGACGCAGACCAAGCGGCATTCCTATCTCGCGCATCTGATCGGCATCCGGCACCTGGTGCTGGCGGTGAACAAGATGGACCTGGTCGACTATGACCAGTCGGTGTTCGACGCGATCGTTGCGGATTATCAGGCGTTCGCGACGACCATCGGCATCGATGGGTTTACTGCCATTCCAATCTCGGGCTTTCGTGGCGACAATATCACCGCCGCATCCGACCAGACGCCTTGGTACAGCGGGCCGCCGCTGATCACGCATCTGGAGGCGGTGCCGATCGATGCTGAGGCGGACCAGGCGCGGCCGCTCCGCCTGCCGGTGCAATGGGTCAACCGGCCCAATCTCGATTTCCGGGGGTTCGCCGGGCAGATCGCCTCGGGCGTTGTGCGACCGGGTGATCCGGTACGCATTCTTCCGTCAGGCAAGACGACGACGATTGCGCGGATCGTGACGCTGGACGGTGATCTGGGCGAAGCGGTCGCCGGCCAATCGGTCACGGTGACGTTGGCCGACGAGGTGGATTGTTCGCGCGGCGACGTGATCGCCGCCGCGGGTGATCCGCCGCAAGTTGCCGATCAGTTCGAAGCGACGATCGTCTGGATGGCGGAGGAGGACATGCTGCCCGGCCGCGCCTATTGGCTGAAGCTGGGCACGCAGACGGTCAGCGCGACGGTGCAGGCGCCCAAATATCAGGTCAACGTCAACACGCTAGAGCAGCTGGCGGCCAAGACGCTTGACCTGAATGCGATCGGGGTCGCGAATCTTTCCACCGACAAGCCATTGGTGTTCGAGCCCTACGCCGACAGCCGGACGCTGGGCGGGTTCATCCTGATCGACAAGCTGAGCAATGCCACGGTGGCGGCGGGCATGCTGCACTTCAGCCTCCGTCGATCGCAGAACATCCATTGGCAGCCGACCGACGTCAGCCGCGAGACGCTGGCCGCGCTGAAGAACCAGAAGCCGGTGGTGCTGTGGTTCACCGGTCTTTCCGGAGCGGGCAAATCGACCATCGCCAATGTGGTCGAGAAGAAGCTGGTGCGGATGAACCGTCACACCTTCCTGCTCGATGGCGACAATGTACGCCACGGGTTGAACAAGGACCTGGGCTTCACCGACGCCGACCGGGTGGAGAATATCCGCCGGGTGGGTGAAGTCGCGCGGTTGATGACCGATGCCGGGCTGATCGTCGTCACCGCCTTCATCTCCCCCTTCCGCGCCGAGCGGGAAATGGTGCGCCAGATGATGCAGCCGGGCGAGTTCATCGAAGTGCATATCGACACCCCGCTCGCGGAAGCGGAACGACGCGATGTGAAGGGCCTGTATGCCAAGGCGCGCGCCGGGCAGCTGGCGAACTTCACCGGCATCGACAGCCCCTATGAGCCGCCGGAGGATCCCGAGATCCGCATCGACACGACGGCGATGACGCCCGAAGAAGCAGCGGACCTCATCATTGCCAGGATCATCCCGTGACCAACGCCATGACCGACGCCGCGCTCGCCGCCCACCTTGCCGAGACGGCCGGGCAGATCCTGCTGGCGGTGCGCGGTGCCACGGTGTTCAGCCCGCAGGCGCTGGGCAAGGCAGGCGACCAGACCGCCAATCAGTTCCTTGTCCAGGCGATCCGCCATGCGCGACCCGACGATGGCCTGCTGTCGGAAGAGATGAGCTGTGATGGCGAGCGGCTGACCAAGCGCCGCACCTGGATCGTCGATCCGGTCGACGGGACGCGCGAATATGGCGAGGCGCGGCACGACTGGGCGGTGCATGTCGCGTTGGCGATCGATGGTGTCGCCGCGATCGGGGCGGTGGCGCTGCCCGACGCCGGGCTGGTTCTGCGATCGGATCAGCCGGCGGCGGTCCCTCCCCCGGCGTCCCCGCTACGGATGCTGGTGAGCCGCACCCGGCCCGCGCCCGAGGCGGTGGCGGTGGCCGAGCGGCTTGGCGCGACGCTGGTGCCGATGGGGTCAGCCGGGGCGAAGGCGATGGCCGTGGTGCAGGGGGAAGCGGATATATACCTGCATTCGGGCGGACAATTTGAGTGGGATTCGGCCGCCCCGGTGGCTGTGGCGGCCGCTTATGGCCTGCATTGTTCGCGCATCGACGGCAGCCCGCTGCGGTACAATCAGGAGGATGTGTACCTGCCCGATCTGCTGATCTGCGCCAAGGAACTGGCGGGCGAGGTGCTGGCGCTCGTCCGGGCGACGAAGGCCGCCTGAGCCGGCGCCTCCCCCGCGGCGGGCGGGAGAGGCGCGGGCGCTTACTTCAGATGTTCGGCGAAGAAATCGGCCGTGCGCTGATCCGCGAGATCAGCAGCAGCCGGCGAGCGGCGGTCGCCCATTTCGGTCGCGAAGCCGTGGTCTTCACCCGGATAATCGTACAGCGTGACCTTGGGGTGATCGTCCAGCCCCTCATGCATCTTCTGCTGGGTCGCCTTGTCGACGAAGCCGTCCTCTCCCGCGATGTGGAGAAGAACCGGGTTGGCGATGGCGTGCTTCTCACCCAGCAGGCCGTCGATGCCGACGCCATAATAGCCGACGCTCGCATCGATATCGGTGCGGCAGGCGGTCATGAACGCCAGGCGCCCGCCGAGGCAGTAACCGACCGCGCCGATCTTGCCCGTGCCGCCGAGCAGCGACCGGGTTGCGTGGATGGTCGCTTCGATGTCACGGATGCCAGCGTCCTGATCGAACTGGCCGAACAGGTCGAGTCCGCGCTGCAACTCTTCGGGAATGTCCGGGTTCAGCTCGACGCCCGGCGCGATGCGCCAGAACAGATCGGGCGCGATGGCGAGATAGCCCTGCTCTGCCAGGCGATCGCACTTTTGCCGGATGCCGGGGTTCACGCCGAACACTTCCTGGATGACGATGATGGCGGCCGTCGGCGTGCCGCTGGGATCGGCGCGATATGCCTTGAAGCTGCCCTCATTGTTCAGCGCGGTGATGTCGATCGTCTGATCCATGAAAATCCTTCTCCTTGTGATGCAGCCCGCTCCCGCAGTTGCGACGGCAGCGGCAGAGCGGGCATAGATGGTGCACGGGTGACGCTATCGCTCCCCGCAGCACGGCTCAAGCGGAGGCGGCCATGAAGATCAGCATTGAGGTGGATTGTTCTCCAGAGGAAGCGCGCCGCGCCATGGGGCTGCCGGACCTGTCGCCGCTGCACGATCGCTACGTAGCGTTGTTGCAGCAATCGCTGGAGCAGAAGGCCGTGGCGCCGGAGGTGCTGGAGGGATTGATGCGCAGCTGGGCGCCCATGGGTGAGACGGGGGCCAATTTCTGGCGCAGCATGTTCGAGGCGGGCTCCAAGCCCGGCGGCTGATGGACACGATCTTTGCCGTATCGAGCGGCCGCCCGCCGGCCGCCATCGCCGTGCTGCGGGTCAGCGGGCCGAGCGCCATAGCGGCAGCAACGCCGCTTGCGGGCCCCCTGCCCGCCCCTCGGACCGCGGGATTGCGCACGCTGCGCCATGAAGGGTTGGTGCTGGATCAAGCGCTGGTCCTGGTGTTTCCGGGACCACGGACCGCCACTGGGGAGGATCTGGTCGAGCTGCACCTGCATGGCGGGCGAGCGGTCGTTGCAGCGGTAGAGCGCGCGCTCAGTGAGCAACCGGGACTGCGGCCGGCGGAGGCTGGCGAGTTCACGCGGCGGGCGCTGGCCAATGGTCGGATCGACCTGATCCAGGCGCAGGGGATTGCCGATCTTCTCGAAGCGGAAACCGAGCAGCAGCGGCGGCTGGCGATGGACAGCGCCGATGGTGTGGTCAGCCGATTGGTCGCGCAGTGGATGGCCGAGCTTGCGCGTATCGGCGCGCTGATCGAGGCGACGATCGACTTCGACGATGAGGATGATGTCGAGGCGGTCGATACCGTTCGGATTGATGCGGAAACCAGAGCGCTGGCGGATAAGCTGGCGGGGGTTCTCGCCCGTCCATCGGTCGAGCGATATCGCGATGGTATTCGCATCGTTCTGGTCGGCCCGCCAAATGCGGGCAAATCATCGCTGCTCAACGCGCTGATCGGGCGTGAGGCGGCGATCGTCTCGCCGATTGCCGGGACGACGCGCGACCGGGTTGAGGCGCAGGTCGTTCGTCGTGGGCGGGCCTATACGCTGATCGATACGGCCGGGTTGCGGGAGGAGACGGATGATCCGATCGAGCGGATCGGGATCGAGCGCGCACGCGCCGCGCTGGCTTCGGCGGACATCATCCTGGACCTCGCGGGGACTGAGGACAGCGAACGTGCGATCCGTGTCTTCGCTCAGGCCGACCGCCAGGGCGGCACGCCCACGGGCGCCATACCCACGTCGGTCTATGATCCGGCGACCATTGACGGTCTGTGGGGTGAAATCGAGCGCCGCGGGGATGCTGTGTTGGGCGGTGGAGCGGAGGCGACGTTCCACGTGGAACAGCGCCGCGCGATTGACGCCGCGCACCGCGCGCTTGTCGCTTCACTAAACAGCGACGACTTGCTGTTGCGCGCAGAAGAGGTACGAACGGCAACGCGCGCGCTCGCCGGTCTGCTTGGGGTCGACGCCACCGAGACCATGCTCGATGCACTGTTCGCGCGCTTCTGTGTTGGGAAGTGATGTTTCACGTGGAACAATCCATGGATGTTATCGTCATCGGGGGTGGACACGCCGGGACAGAAGCCGCGGCCGCGGCTGCCCGACGCGGCGCCCGGGTCGCGCTGGTCAGCCATGATCCTGGCAAAATCGGCGCCATGTCGTGCAACCCGTCGATCGGCGGGTTGGGCAAGGGTCATCTTGTTCGCGAGGTAGACGCCTTTGACGGCCTGATGGGACGAGCGGCCGATGCTGCGGCCATCCACCATCGGATGCTCAACCGCAGCAAGGGACTGGCGGTTCAGGGACCGCGAATTCAGGCCGATCGTAAGCTCTACTCCGCCGCCATCCGGACGATGTTGGCGGACCAGGCCGGCGTAACGATCGTTGGTGGCGACGCGGTCGCGCTTCGCCTGGAGGGTGACCGCGTGACCGGCGTTACGCTTGCCGACGGCACGACCATTTCAGCCGGCGCGGTCGTCCTGGCGACCGGCACGTTCCTTGGTGGGCGGATCTTTCGTGGCGAGGTGCAGGAAACCGGTGGTCGCGTCGGGGAGGCGGCAGCACTGCCGCTGGCTACGCAGCTTCGCGAATTGGGGCTGCCGATGGGGCGGCTGAAGACCGGCACCCCTCCCCGCCTTGACGGCCGCACGATCGACTGGGCGCGGCTCGAACCACAGCCATCGGATGTCGATCCCTGGACGATGTCGCCCATGACGCACGGCCGCCGCCTTCCGCAGCTTGCCTGCGCCATCACCCGTACCACCGGTGAAACGCATGCGATCATCGGTGACAATCTGCATCGCTCACCGCTGCAGACCGGTGCGATCGAGGGCCTGGGTCCACGCTATTGCCCGTCGATCGAGGACAAGATCCGGCGCTTTGGCGATCGCGACGGGCATCAGATCTTCCTTGAGCCCGAGGGACTCGATGATGCCACCGTTTATCCCAACGGCATCTCCACCTCGCTCCCGACCGATGTGCAGGACGCGTTCATTCGGAGTGTGCCGGGGCTTGAAGACGTGCGGATCACCATGCACGGCTATGCGGTCGAATATGATCACATCGACCCACGCGCGCTCGACGCCACGTTAGCGCTGCCGCAGCTGAAGGGCCTGTTCATGGCTGGCCAGATCAATGGCACCACCGGCTATGAAGAGGCCGCCGCACAGGGACTGGTGGCGGGGGCCAATGCGGCCGCTGCTGCGCTTGATCTAACGCCTTTCCAGCCGGATCGGACCGCCAGCTATATCGGCGTCATGATCGACGATCTGGTCCTGCAAGGCATCAGCGAACCCTATCGCATGCTGACGGCGCGGGCCGAATATCGTCTTGCACTGCGCGCCGACAATGCCGAGGCGCGGCTGAGCGGGGAAGCGGAGCGGCTGGGGCTGCTGTCCCCACGGCGGCAGCGTCATGTCGCGACACGCATGGCGCAGCGCGCTCAGCTCCGCAGTGGCGAGGTAGACGCAGACGGCGCGATCGACGCTGACCTGATCCGCGAGCATGAGGAGGACGTTCGCTACGCCCCCTATCTCGAACGGCAGGCGGCGGAGATTGCGCGGATGAAGAAGGACGAGAAGATCGTGATCGCCAGCGATGTGGCGCTGGACCGGATTGCCGGCCTGTCGAACGAGATGCGCGAGCGGCTCCGGGCAGCGCGGCCGCGTACGCTGGGTGAGGCATCGCGCGTGCGCGGGGTCACCCCTGCCGCCCTCACCGCCTTGTGGCTTGATGCGAAGGCGGCGCAGCGATGAACGAGGAAGAAGCACGCGCCGCGGTCCGTGCGATCGTTGGTGACGCAGCGATGCCGCGGCTGGAGCGGTTTGCCGATATTGTCCGCGCGGAGAGCGAGCGACAGAATCTGGTCGCCCGGCCGACGCTCGACTCCTTGTGGAACCGGCATTTCCTCGATTCCGCGCAGCTGCTTCCCTTGGCCGATAAGCATGACGGGACGTGGATTGACGTCGGCACGGGCGCGGGTTTCCCAGGCATGGTCGTCGCGCTGGCGAGTGATCGGCCCGTCGTCATGATCGAACCCCGCCGGATGCGGGCAGACTTCTTGCGGGGCGTGATCGAGCAAGAGGGTCTCACAGCGCGCGTCACGGTTCAGCAGGCGAAGGTCGAGCGCGTCGCCGAGCCCAAAGCCGCGGTGATTTCTGCGCGGGCGGTCGCCTCGTTAGCGGAATTGTTGCAATCCACGGCGCATCTGGCGTCGATGAGCACGCTTTACTTGCTACCCAAGGGACAATCGGCCACCACAGAGGTCAAGGAAGCGCAGCGCCGCTTCGCGGGATTGTTCCACGTGGAACAGAGCATCACCGACCCTGCCTCCGGCATCGTCGTCGTGACAAATGTGAAGGAACGGCGATGATCCGCATCGCAGTGGCCAACCAGAAGGGCGGGGTTGGCAAGACAACGTCGGCGATCAATCTGGCGACCGCGCTGGCCGCGACGGGCAAGCGCGTCCTGCTGATCGACCTTGATCCGCAGGGTAACGCCTCGACGGGGCTGGGGATCACTCAGGCGCAGCGCGCTGCATCGAGCTATCATGTGCTGGTGGATCAGGCGCCGGTGGAAAGCGCCGTCGTCGCAACGGGCGTTCCGCGGCTCGACGTGCTGCCGGCGACGGTTGACCTGTCCGGCGCAGAGATCGAACTGGTCGAGCTGGAAAACCGGACTCATCGCCTGCACCGCGCGCTCGACGCAACGCCGCCGCGCTGGGACATTGCGTTGATCGACTGCCCCCCCTCCCTCGGGCTGCTGACGATCAATGCGATGGTGGCGGCGGATTCGCTGCTGGTGCCGTTGCAGTGCGAGTTCTTCGCGCTGGAGGGTCTCAGCCAGCTGTTGACGACCGTCGAGAGGATCCGTGCCAGGTTCAATCCGGCACTGGCGATCATCGGCGTCGCGCTGACGATGTATGATCGGCGTAATCGGCTGACCGAGCAGGTATCGGCGGACGTGCGCGCCGTGCTGGGCAAGGTGGTGTTCGAGACGGTGATCCCGCGCAACGTACGACTGTCCGAAGCGCCCAGCCACGGCCTGCCCGCGCTGATCTACGATCACCGGTGCAGCGGATCGCAAGCCTATATTGCCCTGGCGCGGGAGTTGATTGCCCGGTTGCCGCATGCCAGCGAGGTGGCCGCATGACCGATACCAAGCGCGCCCGCGGCGGGCTGGGCCGGGGTCTGGGGGCCCTGCTCGGCGATATCGCCCGTGATGATTCCCCGACCGCGACCGAGGGCGGGCCGCCCGCGGGCGTGCGAATGATCCCCGTCAGCGCGATCGCCCCCCACCCGGAGCAGCCGCGGCGACATTTCGACGAGGATGCGCTCAACGAACTGGCCGCGTCGATCGCGGAACGCGGCATCATCCAGCCGATCGTGGTGCGGCCACATGGCCATACCTATCAGATTGTCGCGGGTGAGCGGCGCTGGCGCGCGGCGCAGCGTGCACGGCTGCACGAAGTGCCGGTGGTCGTCCGCGACTATACCGACAGTGAAACGCTGCAGATCGCGCTGGTGGAGAATATCCAGCGGCAGAACCTGAATGCCATCGAAGAGGCAGAGGCGTACAGCCGGCTGGTCGACGAATTCGGCCATACACAGGAAGTGCTGGCGCAGACGGTGCACAAGTCGCGCAGCCATGTCGCGAACCTGCTGCGGCTGCTGGACCTGCCAAAGACCGTCCAGGCGCGCGTGGTCGATCGTACGCTGAGCATGGGCCACGCCCGTGCGCTGATCGGCGCGCCTGACCCCGAGGCGCTGGCCGATCAGGTGGTGAACAAGGGGCTGTCGGTACGCCAGACCGAGAAACTGGCGCAATCGGCCAAGCCAGCGACGACGCGCAAGCCCGGCAACCGGGCGAGTGCTGGTGGCTCCTCGGCGAGCGGTGATGCCGATGTGGCCGCGCTGGAGCGGCAATTGGGCGACCTGCTCGGTGTGCGCGTGCGGATCACCTACAGTCCCAATGGCGGGTCGCTGACGATCGATTATTCGACGCTCGATCAACTCGACATGATTTGCCAGCGGTTGAGCGGGGAGCCGATCTGATCCGGTTGGGTAGGCGCCAGCGACGGACTGGCACTGCCCTGCCCCGTGACTAGCCCCGAAGGCGCTGTGCGAGCGTAAGCATCGCCTGGCTGGCGACCACGTCGCCCGCACTGCCGCCGCCCGCCATCACGGCACGCTCGGCCTCGCGTACCAGCACCATCGCCCGCGCGAGCGCCGCAGGCGACCATTGGCGCAACGCCGCGCTGGTGGCCGCCTCTTCCTTGAAGAACACGCGGTGCCGCTTCATCACGCTATCGACGTCATCGCCTCCCGCAACCTCGGCCTTCATTTCGGCGAGTGCAGCCAGCCGACGGGCAAGCGCACGAAGCCAGGGGATTGACGATATCCCGGCCTCGTCAAGCTGACGGAGCGCCTCTCCAAGCTCCGCCGGTCGCCCGGCGACGAGCGCCGCGACCACGTCGCCCATGTCGGCATCGCCGAGGTCAGCACCCACGGCATCGAGCGCGTCCTGCTCGCAGGCGGCGGGACGATCGGGAGCGGCGTCGAGGTACAGGGCGAGTTTCTCGATCTCGCGCGCGATCACCGCCCGGTCACCTCCCCCCGCGGCTGCGAGGCGGCGCGCGACGCCCGCGCCGAGCCGTAACCCGACCTCACGCGCGAGGTCATTGGCGATCGACTCCATCTGATCGGCGCCGGGGACGTAGCAGGCGAGTGCCAGAGCAGCGGGTGAGTCGAGCGCGAGCTTGCTGAGCTTCGAACTGGCCTTCAGCGCGGGGGCGATCATCACCACGGGGTTGGCGACGCGATCGGCTTCCAGCAGCGCGGTAGCGGCCGCCAGGCTCTCCTCGCCAGCGGCGCTGATCCGAATATGACGCGGCGTGCCGAACAGCGACAGCGAGGCGGCTTCGTCGACCAGTCGCGCCGGGTCGCTGCGCAGCGTGGCGCCGTCGAGGTCGATCCGCTCGGCATCCGGGCCGAGCGCGCGGGGAAGCCGGTTGGCGAGCGCGATCGCCCCCGCCTCGTCCGGGCCGAACAGGAGATAGAGCCGGATGTCGGCAGGCGGGCGATCCAGGGCCGCCTTGAGGCGGGCTTCGGTCGCCTTCATTGCTTGGCGGCGTTCTGCCCCACGGACACCGAAATCCGCGTGATGATCTGATCCGCGACCACATCGGCCAAGCGTTCAAGCGCCGTGGCCTCCGCGGCAATCGTGGCATAGTCCGAACCGACGACGTCAATGCCTGCGTCTGAGCCGGCCGTCGCATCGAGCACCACGCCGTCGTTGCCGACCTCCACCAGCTGGTAGCGCGCACGCAGCGTGCGCCGCTCCCGCGCGACCGAATCGTCGCGGCGGATGGCGAGGCCGGTGATCTGGTCGTCGAGCGCGATCTGCAGCCGGTAGCGCGGGCTGGCTGATGCCGGCACGACGCTCATCCGTTCACGCAGCGCATTGGCCAGCAGCCAGCCGGCGCGCCCCTCCATCGGCACGATCTCGATCTCGCCCAGGACCTGTGCGGCCGGGCTGGCGCTGCCGCCGGAGTAGAGCGGCTTGAGGCCGCATCCGCCCAGCATCATGAGCGCCGCAGCGAGGGGCAGCAGCCGCTTCATGCGACGATGTTCACCAGGCGATCGGGCACCACGATCACCTTGCGCGGCGGCTTGCCCTCGAGCAAGCGGGCCACCTTTTCGGAGGCGAGCGCCTGAGCCTCAGCCTCCTCGCGGGCCATGCCCTTGGGGAGCAGGATCGTATCGCGCAGCTTGCCGTTGACCTGAACCGCCACGGTCACCTCGTCATCCACCAGCAGCGCGGGATCGACCACCGGCCAAGCGACGTCGGCGATCAGCCCCTCGCCGCCCTGCGCCGCCCACGCCTCTTCGGCCAAATGCGGCACCATCGGCGAAACGATGCGCAGCAGCGTTGCAACCGCGGCAGTGCGATCCTGCGACGGCTGCGCCTTCTCGATTGCGTTGGCGAGGGTGTAGATGAGCGCCACGGCCTTGTTGAACTGAAGGCCCTCGATGGCGTCCGCAACGCCCTTTACCGTGCGATGCGCGGTTTTGCGCAGGCCGATGTCCTCGCCACCCTCAGCAGCGCTCCCAGTGCCCTCAGAGGCCACCAGACGCCACAGCCGCTGGACGAAGCGCCACGCGCCCTCGATGCCGTTCTCGCTCCACTCCAGGTCGCGCTCCGGCGGCGAATCCGACAGCATGAACCAGCGTACCGCGTCTGCGCCATATTGGTCGACGATCGGTTCGGGATCGACGGTGTTCTTCTTCGACTTGGACATCTTCTCGACGCGGCCGACCGTGACCGGCTGCCCCGTCGATACTTCGATCCCGTCCTCGATCTCGCCCGGCGACAGCCAGCGACCGTCGGAAGACTTGTAGGTCTCGTGCGTCACCATGCCCTGGGTGAACAGGCCGGCGAATGGCTCAGCGAGATCAATCATTCCGACATGCTGCAAGGCGCGCGTCCAGAAACGCGCATAGAGCAGGTGGAGGATCGCATGTTCCACGCCGCCGATATACTGGCCGACCGGCAGCCACTGCTCGGCTACCGCCTTGTCGAACGGCTTGTCGTCCGGCTGGCTGGCGAAGCGGATGAAATACCAGGACGAATCCGCGAACGTGTCGAGCGTGTCGGTCTCGCGCACAGCATCCTTGCCGCACGAGGGGCAGGCCACATGCTTCCACGTGGGATGGCGATCAAGTGGGTTGCCGGGAATCGCGAAGCTGACATCCTCGGGCAGCTTCACCGGCAGCTGATCGAGCGGCACCGGCACGGCGCCGCAGTCGGCGCAATGGATGATCGGGATCGGCGTGCCCCAGTAACGCTGGCGGCTGATGCCCCAGTCGCGCAGGCGGTAGACCGTGGTCCCCTCGCCCCAGCCGCCAGCCTCGGCGCGGACGATCACCTCACGCTTCGCATCCTCGATGTCCATGCCGTCGAGGAAGTGCGAATTCACCAGCGTACCCGGGCCGGTATAGGCCTCCGCCTCGTGGAACTCGGGCGAGTCCTTCGTTCCTTCGGAGACGACGCGGCGGATCGGCAGCTTGTACTTGGTAGCGAATTCGAAATCGCGCTGGTCGTGCGCGGGAACGCCGAACACCGCGCCGACGCCGTAATCCATCAGCACGAAGTTCGCGATGTAGACCGGCAGCTGAATCGTCGGATCGAAAGGATGCGCGGCCTTGTAGCCGGTGTCGAAGCCCTTCTTCTCCTGCGTTTCCAGCTCCGCCGCGGTGGTGCCGCCGCGGCGACATTCCTCGATGAACGCCTGCGCGGCCGGATCGCCAGCGGCGACGGACTGTGCCAGCGGATGATCCGCCGCCACCGCGACGAAGCTGGCGCCGAAGATCGTGTCCGGGCGGGTGGTATAGACCTCCACGACGCCCTCGCCTGTGCCGGCCGCATCGGTCAGCGCGAAGCGGAAGGTGAGCCCCTGGCTCTTGCCGATCCAGTTTTCCTGCATCAGCCGGACCTTTTCCGGCCAGTCCTTCAGGTCAGCGAGACCGGAGAGCAGATCCTCGGCAAAGGCCGTGATCTTCAGGAACCACTGGTTGAGCTTGCGCTTTTCGACCAGCGCGCCCGAGCGCCAGCCGCGCCCGTCGATCACCTGCTCATTGGCGAGCACGGTCATGTCGACCGGATCCCAGTTCACCGCGCTTTCACGGCGATAGACCAGCCCCGCCTCAAGGAAGCGGAGGAAGATCGCCTGTTCGTGGCCGTAATATTCGGGATCGCAGGTGGCGAATTCGCGCGTCCAGTCGAGCGCGAAGCCGAGCCGCTTCAGCTGCGCCTTCATCGTGGCGATATTGTCACGGGTCCAGCCGCCCGGATGCACGCCCTTTTCCATGGCGGCATTTTCCGCCGGCATGCCGAAGGCGTCCCACCCCATCGGGTGGAGCACTTCCATGCCGTTCATGCGGCGGAAGCGGGCGAGAACGTCGCCCATCGTGTAATTGCGCACATGGCCCATGTGGATGCGCCCCGACGGATAGGGGAACATCTCAAGAACATAGCTTTTGGGCTTGGGGGAGGAATCGTCGGCGGCAAAAGTGCGACGCTCATCCCACACCCGCTGCCAGCGGGCGTCGGCGGAAAGCGCGTTGAAACGCTGGCTCATGATGGCTGGATCAGTTCAGCGAGGACGCACGCCGCAAGTCGCGCGCCCGGGTCAGGATGATGTCTTCCAGTTTCTGCGTGGTAGCCGCGGTGACGGGTGCCGCCACCCACTGTCCACCCTGGTTGACCTCCTTCAGCGCCGCGACGCGCACCGCATCGGCGCGCAGGTCCTGGTCGAGGATCGTGACCGTGACCTTCATCCGCTCATTGGGCGTCTGCGGGTTCACATACCAGTCGGTGACGATGACGCCGCCGTTGGAGTCGGTCTGCAGCAGCGGCATGAAGCTGAGCGTGTCGAGCGAGGCGCGCCACAGATAGCTGTTCACGCCGATCGTGGTGACACGGCTGGCAGCAAGATCGGTGGAAACCTTCTGCCGGCCACCGCCACAGCCCACGACGGCAAGGGCAGCGCAAACGACCAGCGCGGAACGCAACGGGCGGAACATGGGCATCGTCCTGATGGAAAACTGGTGACATCGACCTCTACAGAGGCGACCCATTGCCCGCAAGTTCACGGAACCGACGCATCGCCCGGTCCATTCGTCGCGCATAGTGTGGAAAGCGTGCAACACTCGTCCCAAAAGCAACAAGCCAGCATGGCGGCGTGCGAACGAATCGTGTTAGTTGCGTTGCAAGGGTCGGAGGGATTCGTGATCGCTGTTCGTGCGCTAATTGGTGGGTCTGTCGTGGCGCTTGTCGCCTCGGCGCTCGTCGTTGCGCCGGCGATGGGTGCGTCCGAGCTTGATCGCGCCACGACCAAGCGTCCGTCGGCGACCCGTTCGGTGGGTGGCTTTACGCCTGCCGCGGCCGATCCGCGCCTTGCCGCCGCCTTTGCGCGCAGCGGCCTTGCCGATGGCCAGTTCCGTTTCACCCCGTCCGAGAATCGTCAGGGCAACCGCCCGGTGACCGTGGCGGTGCGTGCCCGCTCGACGCAGGTTGCCGATGCCGCGCGGACCACCGCGGCCGCGCCGACCGTCGGCCTGGTGCCGGTCGCCTACAACCTTGGCGTATCGGTGGGCTGGAAGCGGTTCGCCGTGACGGGTGACGTGGCGAAGATCGATCTGGCCGGGCAGCCGGGCAGCCGCGAGGCGGCCGATCTGTCGGTCAGCTATTCGATGCCGCGCTTCACCGGCCGGGTGAAGGCAGCGGCGGATCGTCCGCTGCCGGGCACCGCGACGCAGATGGTCGAGGAAGCGCCGAGCTACTCGCTGGATGTGGGCGGCTCCTATTCGCTGACCCGCAACATCGATCTGACCGCCGGCGTGCGCTACAAGTCGGAACGTGAGCGGCTCGCCCGCTTCAACGACGATCGCCGCGACAGCCAGGCCGTCTACCTGGGCACCGCCTTCCGCTTCTGACGATCGCGCGGCGTGGGTTACGTCGCGATGACTCGCTGATCAGTCCAGCCAGGCGTCGATCGCCGCCCAGCCATCGAAATTTGCGCTTTGTCGGAAACGGCGCGCGTCCATGCCGCCAAGCGCGATCCGCCGCATCGGCAAGGCGCGGGCGAGCGCTGCCGCACGCGCCATCCCCAACCCCCGCCCGCCCGGGTGGGAGCGCGTGGCGAAGACCGGCGATACGAAGGCGATTGCAGCGCCAGCGCGGCGCGCGGCGCGTGCATCGTGCCGATCATGGACCGGCCAGGTGACGAACGCCCGGGACGCGCCGCGATGCACCCCCATCTCGCCCGGCAATGCCACCTCGCCGGCGCGCACCAGTACAAGCCCGCGCGACCGCGCCAGCCGCAGCAGGCGGGCGAACAGCCGCCGCCGCTGCGCCAGCGGGGTGCGATGATGGCGAAAGACGATCCCTGCCCCGCGCGGCAGGCGTTGGACGGCGTGCCACAGCCGCTTCCCCATCCGCTCGTCCGTCATCAACCAGATGCTGGGAATCGGCCGGGTGGTCGGGACAGGCTGGCGGCGCGGCATCCGCCTGCCTATAGCGCGGGCGATGCACGCCGACGACCGTCTCGCCGCGATCACCACCCGCATCGCGCACGCCGCCAAGCTCGCCCGCCGCAGGGCGAGCGATGTGACGCTGATCGCCGTTTCCAAGACGCATGGGGCCGAGGCCATCGTGCCACTGCTGGAGGCCGGCCAGCGCCATTTCGGTGAGAACAGGGTGCAGGAGGCGGCCGCCAAATGGCCGGCGCTGCGCGAGCAATTTCCCGACGTCACGCTGCACCTGATCGGCCAGCTGCAATCGAACAAGGCGGCCGATGCCGTGGCGCTGGCCGACGTGATCCACGCCGTCGATCGGCCCTCACTGGTCGGCGCGCTGGGCCGCGCGATGGATGCGCAGGATCGTCGTCTGCCCTGCTTCGTTCAGGTGAATATCGGCGAGGAGCCGCAAAAGGGCGGGTGCGCGATCGACGACCTGCCCGCGCTGCTTGCCGAGGCGCGGCAGGCGGACCTGCCGGTCGCCGGGTTGATGTGCATTCCCCCGATCGGGGTCGATGCCGCGCCTTATTTCGCGCTCTTGGCGAAGCTGGCGCGTGAGGAAGGACTAACGGGCCTCAGCATGGGGATGTCGGATGATTTCGAGACGGCGGTGATGATCGGCGCCACACATGTGCGCATCGGGTCGGCACTGTTCGGCGCTCGCACCCAGCCGGAGGCGGCCGCATGATCGATTTTGACGCGCTGCTTTTCGATTTCGATGGCGTGCTGATCGAGAGCGAGTTTCTCGGCAACAAGCATATCGCCGACTTCCTGACCGCAAACGGCCATCCGATCACGCCGGAGGAATCGATGGCCCGCTTCATGGGGCTGGCCGGCCAGGACTTCCTCAACCGTGTGGAGGATTTCATCGGCGGCCCGCTGCCCGCCAATTGGAACGAGGCGCGTCTGGCCGAGAATGAGCGCGTCCTGCTGGAAGGCGTCGAAGAGGTCGTGGGGGCGGTTGCCTTTGTTCGATCGCTGCCGGCCGACCTGCCCAAGGCGGTTGTCTCGTCCAGCTCGACACGGTGGATCAGCACGCACCTGCGCCACCTGGGGCTGGAAGACGTGTTCGGCGATCATCTATATTCCGGGGGAGAGCATGTCGCCCGCGGCAAGCCGGCGCCCGACCTGTATTTGCATGGCGCGGCGCAGCTGGGCGTGCCGATCGAACGCTGCGTGATCCTGGAGGATTCGCCCGTTGGCGCGACCGGCGCGGTCGCCAGCGGTGCACATGTGATTGGCCTGTGCGCCGGCAGCCATTGCGCGCTTGGGCATGACGAGCGGCTGCGCAAGATTGGCGTCCACACGATCGCGCACGATTTCGAGGGCGTCCGCCGCGTGCTCGGCCTGCCGGCGAGCGCGTAAGCCCGCCAGCACCGCGGCGCGCCTACGCCGTATCGGTCAGAGCTGGTGGCCAGTCCGGTCGCGCTTGGTGGCGAGGTAATGTTCGTTGTGCGGGTTGGTCGGCAGGAAATGCGGCACCCGCTCGACCACCTTGATGCCATGCGCCTCCAGCCCCTGCACCTTGCCGGGGTTGTTGGTCAGCAGCCGGATCTCGCGCTGGCCGAGCAGGTCGAGCATCCGCGCCGCGACACCGAAATCACGCGCGTCAATCGCGAAGCCGAGGCGGGTATTGGCGTCGACCGTGTCGAAGCCCTGATCCTGCAGCGCATAGGCGCGCAGCTTGTTGACGAGGCCGATTCCCCGCCCCTCCTGCCGCAGGTACAAGAGGATGCCCCAGCCGGCCTGGGCGATCACCTTCAACGCGGCGTCGAGCTGTGGCCCGCAATCGCATTTCAGGCTGCCCAGCGCGTCGCCAGTCAGGCATTCGCTGTGCAGCCGCACCAGCGGCGGCTGACCGTTGGGCGCGCCGATCAGCAGCGCGACGTGTTCGCCCGGTCCCTCCGGTGTGCGGAAGGCGACGATCTCCGCATCCTCGGCATGGGCGACCGGCAGACGCGCGCGCGCGGCGATGCCGAGGCGTATCGCGTCCTCGTGCGCATCGATATCTGCTGCGGTCAGCGTGACCTCGGCCGGGCCATCCGGGCGGACGAAGAAGGCCGGCAGCATCCCCGCGACCCGCGCGAGCCGCAGCGCCGCGCGTGCATCGTCGGGGGAGACCACCTCGATCGCACGGAACGGCCCTTTCAGCGGCGTCGCGAGATCAAGCTGAGGATCGGCCAGCGCGGTCCCGCCGGCAAAATCGATCCACGGCGCACGATCGACCAGCACCGGCGCGTCGGGCACGGCAGCCTCGCGCTGATTGGCGAGCTTCAGCGTCTCCGCACGGCCAGCGGAGAGCAGCACGGGCGCGTCAGCCGTGGGATCGAAGGCCTCCAGCCGCAGCGCGTCGGCAGTTTCGATCGGCAGAAGCGCAAGCGCACCGATACGGATCGGCCACCCGCGTCGGAGGGCGTCAATCGCCCGCGCCGCCGCCTTGGAATCGGGCTGGCGCGCGCCGGTCAAAAGTCGAACTCCGTCATGATCGGTACGTGATCGGAAGGCTTGAGCCAGCTGCGGCACGCCTCGAACACCTGATGCGATCGTGCCGCCTCAGCCACGTCGCTGGTCGCCCACATGTGATCGAGGCGCCGGCCGCGATCATTCTTGGTCCAGTCGGGCGAGCGATAGCTCCACCAGGTATGGAGCCGCGCCGGGGCGGGGTAGAAATGCCGGCCAAGATCGACCCAGCTGTTGGATTGCTGCAGCCGGCCGAGCGCCTCGACCTCCACCGGGGTATGGCTGACCACCTTGAGCAATGCCTTGTGGCTCCACACGTCGGACGGCAGCGGCGCGATGTTGAAATCGCCGGTCAGGATAGTTGGGCAGTTGAGCGAGGCGGACCATTCGGTCATGCGCTGCACGAAATCGAGCTTCTGCCCGAACTTCGGGTTCACCTCCCGGTCGGGTACGTCGCCGCCGGCCGGCACATAGACATTTTCCAGCCGTACCCCGTTAGGCAAGCGAACGCCGATATGCCGGGCCTCGCGATTGGCCTGCCAATCGAAACGATCGTCTTCGGCCAGCGGCACGCGGCTGATGATCGCGACGCCGTGATGCATCCGCTGCCCGTGGATCAGGACATGATCATAGCCCAGCGCGCGGAAGCTGGCGGCGGGGAAATCCGCATCGATGACCTTGGTTTCCTGAAGGCACAGGATGTCGGGCGCCGCCTCCCGAAGGAATTGCTCGACAATGTCGAGGCGGAAGCGAACCGAATTGATGTTCCAGCTGACGATCTTCACGCCAGTGGCTGTAGCGGGAGGCTGCGCCGCTCACAACCGATCGGCCGATACCCCGTAGCGCGCCGCGAGAGTAGAACCCGCGGAAAAGGAAAGGCCCTCGCTCCGGGGGCATGGAGCGAGGGCCGACCTGGCGTTCGTCACGCAGGGGGAGTGTGGAACATTGTCCGGGCAACAGGGGGAAAATCCCGGATCGCCCCACATCCGCACCTCATGTTCTAGAATCACATACCTGTCGCCTAGATGAACGGAATCTATCTAAATCAATCAGCTGCGCGGGCTGGTCCTCCGTGGATCGTTCCAGCGGAACGTTCCATCGCTCACCGGCACGTTGAAGCGCTGATTATCGAGCCGGATGGTCGTGCGATTACCCTGGCTGTCGAGCGTCACCCAGCCCTGCAGCATGAGCCCACCCGGGGCTGACGCGTCGCGCGCGAAGACCATGGTGATACGACCATATTCAGGGTGTTTGGGGTCATAGCCCTCCACCGACAGCACGCGGGGGTCCGCGCCCGGGATCACCTTGGCATAACGGCTGATATCGCGATCCGGGTTGATCAGCACGCCGAGCGGCGAATTGGTGATCGGCCAGCGCTGCACCTGACGCACCGAATAGTCGATGAAGGTCAGCGCCTTACCGTCGCCGACGACCAGGATCGGTACGCTCTTTTCATATTGGAAGCGGATCTTGCCCGGCTTCTTGAGCGACAGCGTGCCGGTCACCGTCTTGCCGGCGCGGTCGGTCTGCGTGAAATTCGCCGTCATCGTGTTGACCGCGCGCAGATGGTTCTGGACCTGCGCCAGATCACCCGATTGCGCGGCTGCGGGCGCAGCGATGACGACCGCAACAGCAAATGGCACCACAAATTTCACCATGACTCTCCCGTTGGTCACTGCGCGGCGTATCGGCCGGAGGGGTTGAACGCGTGGTGAACCCCCTCCGGTTCCCGTCAGCCGAAGCGATCGCGGCTCAGAACAGGGTGATGATGCCGACCGTCTCGCCCGTGCCGACCCAGCCTTCGTAGATCATCTTGAACGCAACGAAGACGATCACGGCGAGGCCGATATAGGCGATCCAACGATAGCGGCCGATGATGCGGGCGATGAAATTCGCGGCCAACCCCATCAGCGCGACCGACAGGATCAGGCCAACGACGAGGATGCCGGGATGCTCGCGCGCGGCACCCGCGACGGCGAGAACGTTGTCGAGGCTCATCGACACGTCGGCAATGGCAACCGCCCAGGCGGCCGACGCGAACGACCGCGCGGGCGCGAGGCCCGACCGCTCGTCGCCCTCGATCTCTTCCGAGCCTGCGTTGATGTGCGAATCGGCCCGTAATTCACGCCAGAATTTCCAGCTGACCCACAAGAGCAGCAGGCCGCCGGCAAAGATCAGGCCGACGATTCCCATCAGCCATGTCACCACCAGCGCAAAGGCGATGCGCAGCACGAGGGCGGCGATAATGCCGATCAGGATGACCTTCTTGCGCTGTTCGGCGGGCAGGCCCGCGGCGAGCGCCCCGACGACGACCGCATTGTCGCCGGCCAGCACCAGATCGATCATCAGCACCTGACCGAAGGCGGCCAGCGCCGCAGGCTCGGAGAGGTTCGAAAAATCGGCAAGGATATGCTGCCAGATGTCACCCAGCGAGCCGGGCCCCTGTATGGCAGCAGCCGCTTGAGCAAGAAGAGTGAGGATCAACGCAAAGGCTCCGGCATGGCTGGTGGTGGAACGGTCCTGAACCGCCCCGGTTGCGCCACGTCGTTATCCCAGCGCAACAGCGTCCGCCAGCGTCGGCTGATATCCGCCGATCAGGAGGCACTCCGCCCGCCTCGAACGAACAAAGCCGCGCTTGGCGTCAGTCACGCCCGGTCAGCGCGCGCTCCGGATCGAGCAGGCTGAGGCGAGCGCCCTCTCCTGCGGCGGCCGCGTCGTGCCAGCGCCACAACACGAGGTTACGGCCACCGCGATGCTGCGCCGAGGGAACCAGCGCGCCTTGCGCCCCTGCGGCGATCAGCTTGCTCGCGAGCGCCCAGCTTGGCGGCGTCTTGCGGTCGATCATGTGGATCTGCCGCCACAAGGCAAGGGTGATGGCCGGATCTGCGTCACCGAGGTCAGCGATTGAATCCGCCGCGACGTCAAAGGCGACGAGCGTTCCGGGGCGCACCAGATCCTGGTGCATCTCCTGAATCGCGGTGTTGTAATCCGCCGACAGATACAGCGCCGGCGTGCCGACCGGATTCCAGCGGCCACCGGTCAGGTGCGATCCACTGTCATAGGGGCGCCGCTGCCACCGGACCCCCAGCATGCGCCAGAAGCGTCCGGTGAGCGGGAGAAGCGGCTGGTGCGGCACGGGAGCGTCCGATCGCCCGGGCGAGATCAGGCGTAGCTACCCTGATCCATGCTTTCGAGCGTCCACATGACCGCATCGGCACGGCCGGCCTCCACCAGTTCCTCCGCCGTCTTGCCGAAGCCGGCGATCGGCTGATGCTTGAACCAGATGATCGCCCGCCCCTCGTCGCCCGCCAGTTCCGCGGCGCGCGCGATGATGCGGGCAATCTCGCCCAGCTTCGTCTGCACGGCGGGGCTGTCGGGACGGGCCGCCATGGTGTTGCGGTTCAGATGTGCCAGCTTCGCCAGACGCGACATCGGCAGGCGCAGCCGCTCCGCCATGCGGCGGGGGGCAATCAGGTCCTGGTCGCGGATGTCGTCGAGGAAAGCGGCAAGCATGAGTGCACTCCTTGCCTCATATATGCATCACTATGTGCCTCGGTTCAATGAACCCGGAGATTTCGGGCGGGCGCCGGTCAGGCGTCCACCGCGCCGATGCGCCAGCCATCCCATGTCTGCAGCAGCGCCTGACCATCATCATAAGCGGCGCCCGCCGCCTCACGCGCGGCGCGGCTCGTGCGACTATGCTCGATCATCGACAGCCAGCGTGCGCGCACCGTCGGCACGCGGTCAGGAAGCAGATAGCGGTGCCACAGCCGGGCCACGCGCCGTTCCCGCCACAGCCGCTCCAGCACCGGGCCCACGAGTTCCACGCGCAGCATCGGCGCACGACGACGCAGTTCACTGACGAGATACGGCGGATAGACCTCCGACCGCTCGGCCAGGATGCCAAGGATGGCGAGTTCGACGAGCTGGTCGTCCATCGCGGCGTCTCCGCCGAATGACGTGACGGATCCGGTCATCGGGTCAGCGCGATCAGCTGCGCGAGGCCGTTGACCCCGGTCTTGGCCATCACGGCAGCGCGATGATCCTCGATCGTCTTGGGCGACAGGCCGAGCTGGTCGGCGATCACCTTGTTGGGGTGGCCCAGCACCAGCAGGTCGAACACCTGACGCTCACGCGCGGTCAGCTGTGCGGTCCGCGCGTGCGTCTCGCGGCGCTGGCGGCTCCACGCCACCCCCTCGGCCACGGCCGCGACCAGGCGATCCTCGTCGATCGGCTTTTCCAGATAATCGAGCCCGCCATAGCGGCGCACGGAATCAACGGCGTTGGCGGTGGTCGGCCAGGCGGTCATGAAGACGATCGACGTCGCCGGATCAATCGCGCGCACGCGATCGGCAAAGGCAAAGCCGTCGAGATCACCCATCATCACGTCGGTCACGATGCATTGGGCAGGTGCCGCGGCATAGAGGCCCAGCAGCGCGGCGGGATCGACAAACGCCTGCGCAGCAAAGCCGTGCCGACCGAGCAGGCGCGCCACGCTGGCGCCGAGATCAGCGTCATCATCGACGACATAGACCGGCGTTTCCTTCATTCCGGAACTCCGATCAGCGGCAAGGTGATGGTCGCGCGCACCATCGCATCGCTGCCCGTCTCGCGGGTCAGCGTGCCGCCATGTGCCTCGAGGATCGCACGGGCGACCAGCGTGCCGACTCCCATGCCGGGCTGCGGCGGCAGGTCAGCGCGATGCCGGTTGGCGACGGTGATGATGGCCACCGCGCCCTCCTTGCGCGCGGACAGCACCACCTCCCCGCCCCGGCCGCAGGCCTGGGCGGCGTTGCGGACCAAATTGACCAGCGCCTGGGCAAGCTCGACCTCCTGCCCCTCGATCAGGATGTCCGCGTCCAGCGGCTCAATGGTGATCCTCGCGCCCAGGGCGGTAACCTCCGGGCCGGCGAGCGGCAGGACGCTGTCGAAGAGCGCGGTGAGCGGCAGCGGGGTTGGTTGATCGACGGCACGGCCGCCGTAGCGGCGCAGGCGGCGCACCAGATCAGACAATTGCCTCGCCTTGGCATGAATCAGCGCCGCGGTTTTCTCGACCTCCGGGGAGGCGCCCTGTGCGGATTCATGCAGATGCCGCGCCTCGATCGACAGCGTCGACAGCGGCTGCGAGATTTCGTGGATCACCGCGACCGACATGGCGCGCAGCGTCTTCAGGCGCTCGGCCTGGAAGAGCAGCCGATCACGCCTGGCGAGATCCTCGCGCGCCTGGATCTGCGCGTCGGCGAAGCTGCCGGCGAGATATCCCGCGACCGCGATCGTCGCGAGGCCGAGGTGGAGTTGCAACCGATCGCCGGTGTCCATCGCGCCGGCCGAGAGCGGCAGGACGATCGCCGCCACGCACAGCAGCGCCGCCCAGGCCGCCACACGCCCGAACCGCAGGCCAACCCAGGCAATCGCCACCAGCGCCGGCGCCGGCTGCAGACCAAGGCCGATCCACGCGAGACCGCCGGCCACGCCCAGCCCTGCCAGCAACACCCCGAAGGCCTCGACCAACAGAGCAGGCGACGGTCGTCGCACCGGACGCGCGCTCGGCGCGAGCACGGCGTCGGCCACCCAGAGCAAGGGAGGCGCGACCAGCAGCACGCCAAGAAGATCACCAATGGTGAAGGCGCTGAGCGACAGCACGACGCCGCGCACGTCCGCCACCCCGGTCAGCTCAGGCCGCAACAGCGCCTGCGGCAAGGCAGCAAGCGCGGCCGCGAACGGTGCAGCCACGCTCGCCAGCGCAAACGGCATCGGCGGCGCAAAAAAGGCGTCATCCGCCTTTGCCCCGCGGGTCAGCCACTGGACGGCATAGATCGCCAGGCCATAGGCCAGCGCCGGGCGAACGACGCTCAGCACCACCAAGACCCAGTCCTCACTGCGAAGAACGACCGCGCCCGTTGCGAGATTGGCTGCAAGCTCGACCGCCGCGACCGGCAGGGTGAAACGCACCCCTGCCCGCCAGAGCAAGGCGAAGCGTAGGCCGGCGGCAGGGAACCATAGCGAATAATAGCCATCGCCACCCCAGCGAACCGCGATGGCATGGGCCAGGAGGAACCCGGCCGCGTAGAGGGCAAGAAGCAGCGCATCGGTGCGCAGGCGCGACGCGGTGGGATGCCGGCCTGCCAGCACCGGGGCGCGCCTGTCACCCGGCGCGAAGGAGAGCAAGCGGCTTGCCATTGCCCTTGCCTTGCGCCGGCAGCGAGCGGTTCGCCACCCGGAAAATTCCCGGAGATGAGCGTCTTACCGGGTTTTTCCCGGATGGTGTCCGACGCGCATCAGCGCTGAATGGCGCGGCATGCTCGCTTCATGTGGTGGAGGCGCGTCGCCAACAGGGGGACGGCGCGTATCCGCGGGCGCGGTGCCGAGGGGGAGCGGCACCGCGCCACACCGACATGTTCGGTCGGAGGCTGGCGCACGGCACCTGTAATCTCGCAACCAGGACGGGCGGCCGACAGGCGCCTGCCGCCCCGCCCTGACGGAACCCTTACTGGTTCATACTCGCGAAGAAGTCTTCGTTGGTCTTCGAATCCTTCATTTTGCCCAGCAGGAACTCCATCGCATCGACGGTGCCCATCTGCATCAGGATACGGCGCAGCACCCACATCTTGCTGAGCTTGTCCTTCTCGACCAGCAGCTCTTCCTTGCGCGTGCCGCTCTTCGATACGTCGATCGCCGGGAAGATGCGCTTGTCAGAAACCTTGCGGTCGAGCACGATTTCGGCGTTGCCGGTACCCTTGAACTCTTCGAAGATCACCTCGTCCATGCGGCTGCCGGTGTCGATCAGCGAGGTCGAGATGATGGTGAGGCTGCCGCCTTCCTCGATGTTGCGTGCGGCGCCGAAGAAGCGCTTTGGACGCTGCAGGGCATTCGCGTCGACACCGCCGGTCAGCACCTTGCCCGACGACGGCACAACCGTGTTGTAGGCGCGGCCGAGGCGGGTGATGTTGTCGAGCAGGATCACCACGTCCTTCTTGTGCTCGACCAGGCGCTTGGCCTTTTCGATCACCATTTCGGCCACCGCGACGTGGCGCGTCGCCGGCTCGTCGAAGGTCGAGGACACGACCTCGCCGTTCACCGTGCGCTGCATGTCGGTGACTTCTTCCGGGCGCTCGTCGATGAGCAGCACGATCAGGAACACTTCGGGATGGTTGAGCGAAATCGCGCGGGCGATGTTCTGCATCATCACCGTCTTGCCGACGCGCGGCGGGGCGACGATGAGGCAGCGCTGACCCTTGCCGATCGGCGAGACAAGATCGAGCACGCGGCCGGTCTTGTCCTTCAGCGTCGGATCCTCGATCTCCATCTTCAGCCGCTCTTCGGGATAGAGCGGAGTGAGATTGTCGAAGTTCACGCGGTGACGCACCGCGTCGGGATCATCGAAATTGACGCGAACCAGCTTGGTCAGCGCGAAATAGCGTTCGCCGTCCTTGGGCCCGCGGATCTCGCCCTCGACCGTGTCGCCGGTGCGCAGGCCATGCTTGCGGACCTGGTTAGGCGAGACGTAGATGTCGTCGGGACCGGCGAGATAGTTCGCCTCTGGCGAGCGCAGGAAGCCGAAGCCGTCGGGGAGCACCTCGATCGTGCCCTCGCCCATGATCTGCTCGCCTTCCTCGGCCTGGACCTTGAGGATCGCGAACATCAGGTCCTGCTTGCGCAGGGTGGAGGCGCCCTCGACGCCAAGCTCCTCGGCCAGCTGGACCAGCTCTGCCGGGGCTTTCTTCTTGAGATCTTTGAGATGCATGTTTGAGTCCGATGTGAATCGGTTGGGGAGAAAGCCCGGTCGGCGGAAAAGACGTTCGCGCGGCAACGAGACTGCAAGGAGGCAGCGGGCCGAAAGGCCACACCGTAAGCCGCGACGTAGGAGCGCGTCAGGGCATAGTCAAGCGCGTCCTGCGGCCTTCATCACACCGCGCCCGGCCTGTATCCGGGCGACAAACGGCCTGATTTCGGCCGCTGCCGGCCAAATGTCACGCCAACGGGATCAGAACGGCTTCACCACCGCCAGAATCACGATGATGATGACGGCGAGCGCAGGCACCTCGTTCATCATCCGCAGCCGGCGGCCGGGCCAGGGCGCCTTGCCCACGGCAAGCTTCTTGGCATAGCCGACCATGACCGCCTGATAGCCGGTCAGCAGATAGACGACGAACAGCTTGGCATGGAGCCAGGCGAGGCCCTGGATCGTCACCAGCAGGCCGATGTTGATCGCCAGCGCGAGGCCGATGACCCAGACGGCGATCATTGCAGGCGTCAGGATGATGCGGCGCAGGCGGCCTTCGCGCAGCTTCCAGCGGTCCTCCTCAACGGGGTCGCCGAGGCCATCCTGATGATGGACCAGATAGCGCGGCAGGATGAACAGCCCCGCCATCCAGAAGATGACGAAGATGACGTGCGCGGCCTTCACCCAAAGGTAGTATTCGCCGAGAAATCCTACACCCATCAGCCGTGCGCTCCCGACCCGCCTGCCTCTGATCCGCGTACCCTGGCGATCACCTGCTCGACATGCGCGATCGGCGTGTGCTGATCGATGCCGTGGCCGAGGTTGAAGATATGCGGACGGCGGGGGAAGGCCGCAAGGATGCGGTCGACCGCTGAATCGAGCGCTGCGCCCCCGGCGATGAGCGCGAGCGGATCGAGATTGCCCTGCACCGGCAGCATCTCGGGCAGGTTGGCGTCGGCCCAGGCCGGATCGACGGTTTCATCGAGCCCCAACGCATCGACGCCCGTCTCGCGGGCATAGGCCGGCAACTTGCCCCCTGCCCCCTTCGGAAAGCCGATGATCGGCGTGTCGGGATGGCGCGCCTTAAGCGCCGAGACGATCGCGGCATTGGGCGCGATGACCCAGCGTTCGAACTGTGCGGGCGAGAGCGTGCCGGCCCAGCTGTCGAACAGCTGCACCGCCTCCACCCCGGCGTCGATCTGCGCCGCGAGATAGTCGACCGTGCTGGCGATGATCGCATCGATGATCGCGCCGAACGTGGTGGGATCGCGATAGGCCATGCTGCGCGTTTCGGCCTGGTCGCGGCTGCCCTGCCCGGCGACCATGTAGGTCGCGACCGTCCAGGGCGAGCCAGCAAAGCCGAGGAAGGTGGTTTCGGCCGGCAGCGCGGCGGCGACACGGCGCACGGTGGCGTACACCGGGTCGAGCCGTTCGGGAACCGGTTGCAGCGAAGCGAGCGCGTGATCGACCAGCCGCGGGGTGAGGCGCGGCCCCTCCCCCGGCCCGAAGGTCAGGTCCTGGCCCAGCGCCCAGGGCACCATCAGGATGTCGGAGAAGAGGATCGCGCCGTCGAAACCGAAGCGGCGGATCGGTTGCAGAGTCACCTCGGCGGCTGCCTCCGGATCGGTGGCGAGCGCGAGGAATCCGCCCTTTTCGGCCCGGAGCGCGCGATATTCGGGCAAATAGCGGCCCGCCTGGCGCATGAGCCACATCGGTGGCCGCGCGCGGCGCTGCCCTTTCAGGACATCCAACAGCGGTTTGGAATCGGTTTGGGCGTCCATGCTTCTACTCAAAGTAAGATTCACAGGGTTGTGAGATGATGTTGGCGCGTTGGTGCCGGGGCTTATGCGTTCGTCCCCTGATTGCCAACAGGTTGACCCACGCAGAGTCGCGGACTCCCGGGGATTCGATTCAGCTGTCCCCATTATCCACAGCCTGTGGGTGAAACCATCCGGCGTGGACGGGATTGTGGATAGATGATCGGTTTTCCACGATCCGGTGTCCCGCTTGGCCGGACGCGCCGGTTACGCTACCGCTTATCCCCATGTTATCCACAGATTCATGCCGATGACGGTTAAGCTGCATCTGCACCTTTTGTCGGATTCCACCGGCGAGACGCTGGAGAACATCGCCAAGGCGGCGCTCTCGCAATATGACGACGTGGAAACCGTCCGCCATTTCTGGCCGATGGTGCGCACCGAGGCGCATCTCGACCGCATCCTGCAGGAAATCGCGCAGAACCCGGGGCTGGTGATCTACACGCTGGTCAATCCGGCGACGCGCCGCGCGCTGGAGCAGCGCTGCCAGTCGCTGGGCCTGCCGCTGGTCGCGCCGCTCGATCCGGTCAACGACGCATTGTCCGCGCTGCTCGGGCAGCAGGCCAAGAACAAGCCGGGGCGCCAGCACGTGCTGGACGCGGCCTATTTTGCGCGCGTCGATGCGATCCAGTTCACCATTGCGCATGACGATGGCGTCCTGTGGGAGGAATGGGAGGACGCCGACATCGTGCTGGCCGGCGTCTCGCGATCGTCCAAGACGCCGACGTCGATCTATCTCGCCAATCGCGGGTTCAAGGTCGCCAATATCCCGATCGTGGTGGAAAGCCCGCCGCCCGCGAGCCTGTTCACGCTGAAGAACCCGCTGATCGTCGGGCTGACCACCAGCCCCGACCGGCTGATCCAGGTGCGGCGCAACCGCTTGCTGTCGCTGAACCAGGCGCCCGAGACATCCTACGTCGATCAGGAAGCGGTGATCCACGAGCTGAGCTATGCCCGGCGCATGTTCGCCGACCATGGCTGGCCGGTGATCGACGTCACCCGCCGCTCGATCGAGGAAACGGCCGCCGCCGTCATTTCCTTGTTCAACGAGCGCGCGGGCGGCACCGGCATGATGGAACGCTGAAGGAATAAAGACGCCGTGACGCCTGCTGCCCCCGGTTCGAGCGCGCTGACGCTTGTGCTTGCCTCCCAATCCGCCTCGCGCATGGCGATGCTGACCGCCGCCGGCGTGCCGTTCCACGCCGAGCCGGCGATGGTGGACGAGGATGCCGCCAAGGCGGCGCTGGGCGCGATCGCCCCGCGCGACCTGGCCGATGCGCTGGCCGAGATGAAGGCGCTGAAAGTGTCGCAGCGCCATCCGCAGGCACTGGTGCTGGGGTCGGATAGCCTGGCGGTGCTGGAGGATGGCACGATCCTGTCCAAGCCGGAAAGCCGCGAGGACGCTGCGCGCCACCTGGCGATGATGTCGGGCAAGCGCCACGATCTCGTCAGCGCGGCGGTGATTGCCGAGGGCGGCCGGCCGGTGTGGCGCCATGTCGATCGTGCGCGGATGATGGTGCGGCCGCTGTCCGAGGCCTTTATCGACACCTATCTCGACGCCGAATGGCCGGCGATTTCGGGCTGCGTCGGCTGCTACCGGATCGAGGGGCCGGGCGCGCAATTGTTCAGCCGGATCGAGGGCAGCCAGTTCACCGTGCTGGGCATGCCCCTGTTGCCGGTCCTCTCTTACTTGCGTGAACGGAGCGTGTTGCCGGCATGACCAGGCCCTATGCCGAAGTGATCGGGGATCCGATCGCCCATTCCAAGTCGCCGATCATCCACGGCTTCTGGCTCGAGAAGCTGGGGATCGACGCCGAGTATCGCGCGACGCGCGTCACCAGCGATGACCTGCCGCGCTTCATTGCCGAGCGGCGCGCCGATCCGGCGTGGCGCGGGTGCAACGTGACCATCCCGCACAAGGTGGCGATGCTCGACCTGGTCGATGACCCTGGCGGGGTGCGCGACAGTATCGGTGCGATGAACACGGTGGTGCGGCAGGGGCCGGACACGCTGTTCGGGACCAATACCGATGCCGCGGGTTTCTATGCGCCGATCGCCGACGTGGACCTGACCGGCGCGCCGGTGGCGATCGTCGGCGCGGGCGGGGCGGCGCGCGCGGTGCTGTTCGCGCTGTCACGGATGAACGTCGGACCGGTGACGATCCTCAACCGATCGCCGCTGAAGGCAGCGGCGTTGCTGAGCCGGTTCGGGTTGAAGGGCGAGGTGCTGCCGCTGACCGGGCGGCTGCCGGCGGCGAAGCTGCTGGTCAACACCAGCGCGCTGGGGATGGAGGGGCAGCCGCCGCTCGACCTCGACCTGCTGCCGCTCCCCGCCGACGCGCTGGTCTATGACATCGTCTATGCGCCGCTGCACACGCCATTGCTCGATGCGGCCGAGGCGCGCGGGCTGGAGACGATCGACGGGCTGGAAATGCTGGTCGGGCAGGCGGCGGCGGCGTTCGAATTGTTCTTCGACCAGCCGGCGCCGCGCGAGCATGACGCCGAATTGCGCGCGCGGCTGATCGGCGGCGACGCCTGACGGCACGATGAAGCGCCGCCGCACGGGCGGGCGATGAGGGGAGAAAAGGGAATGCTGAAAGTGGGGCTCACCGGATCGATCGGCATGGGCAAGTCCACCGTCGCGGCAATGTTTGCCGACGAAGGCATCCCCGTGTTCGATGCCGATGCCGAGGTGCACAAGCTGCAGGGGCCGGCCGGCCGCGTTGTCGCGGCGATCGAGGCGCGCTTTCCCGGCACGACCGGCGCGCAGGGGGTCAATCGCACCGCGCTGGCCGAGGCGGTGCTTGGCGATGATGCGGCGATGAAGGCGCTGGAGGCGATCGTCCACCCGGCGGTGGGAGAGGAGCGGGCAGCGTTCCTGGCGGCCAATGCCGAGGCGCCGGTGGTCATCTTCGACGTGCCGCTGTTGTTCGAGACCGGCGGGCAGCGCGCGATGGACAAGGTGGTGGTCGTTTCCGCCGCCCCCGAGGTGCAGCGCGCCCGAACCTTGCAGCGGCCGGGCATGTCGGAAGCGAAGCTCGACGCGATCCTGGCGCGGCAGGTGCCCGACGCCGACAAGCGCGCGCAGGCCGATTTCGTCATCCCGACTGACGTCCCCATCGAGGAAACACGTAGCCATGTTCGCCGGGTGATCGCTTGCCTGAACGAGGTGGAAGTCCGATAATCAGCGCATGCGCGAAATCGTCTTCGACACCGAAACCACCGGTTTCACCTTTGGCGAGGACCGGATGGTCGAGATCGGCTGTGTCGAGCTGATCAACCGCTGCGAAACGGGGCGCACCTTTCACGCCTATTTCCATCCCGAGCGCACGATGCCGCCGGGCGCGTTCGCGATCCACGGCCTGTCCGACGCGTTTCTCGCCGACAAGCCGCTGTTCCCCGCGGTGGCGGAGGAGCTGATCGCCTTTGTCGGCGATGCGCCGCTGATCGCGCACAATGCCTCGTTCGACTTCGGCTTTCTCAATGGCGAACTGGGGCGGTGCGGGCGCGACCTGATTTGCACCAGCCGGATGGTCGACACGCTGGCGATCGCCAAGCAGCGCCATCCCGGCGCGAAGCTGACGCTGGACGCCTTGTGCTCGCGCTATGGCATCGACCGGTCGCACCGCGTGCTGCACGGCGCATTGCTCGACGCGCAACTGCTGGCGCAGGTCTATGTCGAGCTGATGGGCGGGCGGCAGATCGGCCTGTCGCTGGTCAGCGATCTGGTGGTGGAGGAGGTGGCCGTCGCCGACGCTCCGCCGCGCCCGGTGCGCGCCCCGCGGCATTTCGCACCCAGCGATGCGGAACTTACCGCCCATTCAGCGTTCATGACAAAGATCAAGAATCCGATCTGGGGGGCCGCGGCGTCCGGTTGACGCCCAACGCACCGGCGCAAGCACGCCGGGCCAGCAATGGAGAATGAGTCGATGGAAATCCGGGTATCTGGTCACCAGGTGGAAACGGGTGATGCGCTGAAGGATCATGTCGACACTCGGCTGCAAGGCATGGCCGAGAAATATTTCAGTCGCGCGATTTCGGCGCAGGTGACATTTGGCCAGGGACCCAATGGCGGGTTCAGTTGCGACATCGTCGCGCATGTCATGCAGGGACTGGTGCTGAAGGGCCGGCATGACGCGCCGGACGCGCACCTCGCCTTTGACGGTGCGGCGGAGAAGATCGAGAAGCAGCTGCGCCGCTACATGCGCCGGCTGAAGGACCGCAACGCCGGGCAGGCGCAGGCGCTGGCGGAGAATGGCGCCTACGACAATCTGGACAATGCCGGGTACACGCTGTTCGCCGAGCGGATCGGCGAGGACGAGGAACAGGACGCCCCGCTGATCATCGCCGAAACGCGCGTCGACGTGCCCGATGCGACCGTGTCCGACGCGGTGATGATGCTCGACCTGCGCAACACCAATGCGCTTTTGTTCAAGAACAGCGGGACGGGCTCGTACAACATGGTCTATCGGCGCGGCGACGGGACGATCGGCTGGGTCGAGCCGCAACGAGCGGGGTAACGCCGACTACGATGGCGAGCGATTTGAGTGACCTCCTCCACCCCGACCTGGTCGTGGTCGGGGTGATGGCGAACAACAAGAAGATCCTGTTCCAGCAGCTGGGCGCGCTTGCCGGCCCGCCGCTGGGGCTGGATCCCAGCATGGTAACCAATGCGCTCGCCGAGCGTGAGAAGCTGGGCTCGACCGGCTTTGGCGGCGGCGTGGCGATCCCGCATGCGCGGCTGCCGGGGCTGTCGCGCATCGTGGCGATCGTCGCGCGGCTGGCGCAACCGATCGAGTTCAACGCGATCGACGACATGCCGGTCGACATCGTCGTCGGGATGCTGTCCCCCGCCAGCGCGGGAGCGGATCATCTGAAGGCGCTGGCGCGAGTTTCGGGCCGGTTCCGCGACCATGGCTTCGTCGCCAAGCTGCGCGGCGCGGGATCGCGCGATGCGATCTACGCCCTGCTGACGGCGGACGAGCCGGGGATGGGCCGGGATGCAGCCTGAAGGCGCCGAGGCGCATCATCGCGCGCTGGAATCGCTTTATGCGGCGGCGCCGATCAACCGCCTGTTCGCGTCCACCCTGTCGATTCCCGAGCCCGGCGTGGCGCGGATCAGTTTCGAGGTGACGCGCGATCATTACCATGCCGCCGGCGCGGCGCATGGCACGACCTATTTCAAGATGCTGGACGATGCGGCTTTCTACGCCTGCAACAGCCTGATCACCGATCGTTTCCTGCTGACCACGCAGTTCAACCTGCTGCTGACCCGCCCGCTGTCGGCGGGGCCGGTGGTCGCCGAAGGACGCTGGGTCAACGGCCAGCGGCGCGTGTTCGTCGGGGACGCGCGCCTGATCACGGCGGATGGCGAGGAGGTCGCGCGCGGCACCGGCACCTTCATGCGCAGCCGAATCGCGCTGGCCAGCCTGCCCGGTTATCGCAGCGCCTGACCCTATGACACGCCGCCTGCCCACCCATCTGCTGGTCGCGGCGCTGATCCGCCGCGTCAACGATGCGGGGGGAATCGCCGTCGTGCGGGCGCGCGGGGATGCCGATGCCGGCGCGATCCTGATCATCCTGGAGCGCGAAAACACCGTCGTCGAACGTGCGATCGGGCCCGACGGCGGGGACATTCTGGTCGAGAGCGGGCCCGGCGCGACGCGGGACGAGTCGATCGAGGATTATTGGAAACGGCGGCGCCAGCGCGATCCCGATCTATGGGTAGTGGCTCTGGACGTCGCGGACTCACAACGGTTCGCCGCTGAAACGATCCTGGCTTGATTGACTCGCCGCGCGGCCGGGGCAAATCCCGCCAGCATAGTTTCAAAGCGTTGTGCCGCGGTGGGTGCGATCCACATCGGTGACGCAGTCGGGGGGGTCCCGGTCGTTCGCTGTTTCCACGGAAACCCGGTCGTGTCCGCGTAACCACCGCACTTGAATGTAGAAGATGTCGTTTCTTTCGCGGGCCGCGCTTGCCGCAGCCATGACGATCACCTTTTTCGGCCTGACTGCGCAGAGCACGGCCGGACTGGCTGCCGAGGTTGAGCACATGCTCCCCCAGCCGAACGCTACCGCACCGATGACCGCGACGGTTTTCACGCCGACGCCGACGACGGTACAGGTTCCCAATCCTACCGACCTCGCCGATGATGAACTCGCGAACGAGGAAACGGTTGCATATCCGTCGCTTGCCGCCGCCGTGGCTGCCCAGTCGACCCATGATGGCGACGATGAGGCGCTGCAGTGCCTGGCCGGTGCGATCTACTTCGAAACCCGCGGTGAGCCGCTGTCGGGCCAGCTGGCAGTGGCCGAGGTCATCCTGAACCGCGCCAAGTCGGGCCGTTTCCCCTCGGACGTCTGTGACGTGATCACGCAGCGTGGCCAGTTCGGCTTCGTGCGTGGCGGCCGCATCCCGTCGATCAACGAGGACAGCAAGGCCTATCGTACCGCCGTCGCGGTGGCGAAGGTCGCGCTGAACGACGCATGGGACGATCAGGCCGGTCCGGCGCTGTATTTCAACCGTGGCCGTCCGCCCGCATCGGGGCTGAAGAAGGTCGCGTCGATCGGCAACCACATCTTCTGGCGCTGAGCCGCCGTTGATGCCGATTGCGGGCTGAGCCCTTCTCATTGTTCCTGCAATGTTCTATGAAGCGGGCGTGCTGACCACGCCCGCTTCTTGCGTTGACGATCCCGATTCGCCGCTGTGCGCCGCCGATGTGGCGCGCGGGGTGACGCGATTGCTGCTGCGCCACGAACTTGTCGCCATGCCCGAGGTGCCGCTGGACGGCGGGCGGCGCGTCGACCTGATGGCGCTCGACGTGCGCGGCCAGATCACGATCATCGAGATCAAGGTGTCGCGCGCCGACCTGCTTGGCGACAACAAGTGGCAGGAATATCTGCCGCATTGCGACCGCTTCTTCTGGGCGGTGCCGGCGGGGTTCGATCACGGGCCGATTGCTGGCCCCGCCTTCCTGCCCGAGCGTACCGGGCTGATCGTCGCCGATCGTTATGACGCGGCGGTGGTGCGCGAGGCCAAGATCGAGGCGATGAGCACCCATGGGCGCAAGAAATGCACGCTCGCCTTTGCCCGGCGCGCGGCGCGGCGGCTGATCGCCCAGGTCGATCCCGACGCGATCCAGGGCTGGTAGGCCAGCCGCGGTTCCAGGCTGGTAAGCCGCACACGGCGCCCGGCTGGTAGCCATACACGGCATAGCGTTGCTGTTGCCCCCTGACGGATTCGTCATTTGCCTCCACCGCCGTGACGGCGCAGGACATTTGCGATGAGCGAGGGGGCGTCATGAGCGGGGCGGCGGGGGAGGGGCACCGGCCCCCCGATCCGCTGCGGGCGCGCTTTGCCGCCGCAGCGGCGCAGCATGAGCGGCACCGGCTGGCCACGTGCGAGCGGCTCGACACCCTGTTCGATGAGGGCACGATGATGCCGATCGCGGTCGGCGCGGGCGTGATCACCGCCGCCGGGCTGGTCGGCGGGCAGCGCGTGATGGCCTTTGCGCAGGACGTGACCGACCAGGGCGGGATCGCCACTGCCGATCAGGCCGCGCACATGGCAGAATTGCTGGCGCGGGCGCAGGCGGCGCAGGCGCCGGTCGTCGGCCTGTATGATTCGGGCGGGCTCGCGCTGGACGAGGCGCAGGCGGCGCTGGCCGGACAGGCGACGATCCTTCACGCATTGGCGAATGGCGGCCGCCGGCGTGTGCCGCATCTGGCGCTGGTGTTCGGCGATGCGATCGGCGCGGCAGCCTTCGCCCCGGCGATGGCGCATCTCACCTTCATGCTGGAGCGCGCGAGCCGGCTGTATGTGTCGGGGCCCGACGTGCTGCGCGACGCCACCGGCGAATTGGCGACGGCGGAGGCGCTGGGCGGGGCGATGCTCCACGCAACCACCAGCGGGATTGCGGATCGCATCTTTGCCGATGAGATCGAGCTGCTGTTCGCCGCGCGGATGGCGATTGGCCTGTTGGTGCGCGACGTCGCACCATCGGTTGATCCAGCCACCCGGGTCGCGGCGCATCTCGATACGCTGGTGCCGGCGGATCCGGCCGAACCCTATGACATGCGCGAACTGGTGCAGGCGATCTGCGATGATCGCGCGTGGCTCGAGCTTCAGCCCGATCGTGGCGGCGGGATGCTGTGCGGGATCGCCCGCATTGGTGGCCGCAGCATCGGCATCATGGCGAACCAGCCGATCGTGGCGGGCGGGGTGATCGACCGTGCCGGCATCGCCAAGGCGACGCGGCTGGCGGCGCTATGTGCCACCTGCCGGTTGCCGATCGTGACGCTGGTTGATTCGCCCGGGTTGATGCCGGGCGCGCAGGAGGAGGCGGGCGGGATCGTCGCGGCGGGCGCGGCGCTGCTGGCGACGGTTGCGCGTGCCGACGTGCCGGTGATCACCGTCGTCACGCGGCGGGCAACCGGGCCGGCGTGGCTGATGATGGCGCCGCGCGGCGCGGGCGGCGCGCGCTTCGCCTGGCCGACCGCGGAGATCGCCGCGATGAACGCCGCTGGCGCCGCGCGGCTGCTGCTGCGCCACGGTGATGATGCGGCGACACGCGAGAAAGTGCGTGACTATGCCGCCAGCATCGCTGATCCGGTCAATGCCGTAGCGTCAGGCATCGTCGATGCGGTGATCCGCCCCGCCGATACGCGGGGCGCGATCGCACTGGCGCTGGCGCGCCATGATGCGCAAGGTTCCGGCAGATCACTGCCACACCCGGATCCCCAGGGGAGCGGGACATTGAAGGAGAGAGACCGAAATGGCTGATTACGAAACGATCCTGACCGAAAAGAAGGGCGACGTCCTGGTCATCACGCTCAACCGTCCCGAGCGGCTGAACGCGGCGTCGATCCAGCTGGCGGAGGATCTGACGGTCGCGCTGTACGATCTTCAGGGGGCGCGCGCCGTGCTGCTGACCGGCGGGGGCCGGGCATTCTGTTCGGGTGCCGACCTGCAGGCGCGCGGCGGCGGGGAAACCCGCATCAAGGGCGGCGACACCAGCCACCGGGCATTGATGAACTTCTACAACCCGCTGATGAGCCAGATCCTGAACCTGTCGGTGCCGGTGGTGACCGCAGTGAACGGTCCGGCGGCCGGCGTCGGCTGCTCCATGGGCCTGGCGGGTGACTTCGTGTTCGCGGGCAAGAGCGCCTATTTCCTGCAGGCGTTCGTCAACATCGGCCTCGTGCCCGACGGCGGTTCGACCTGGCTGCTGGCCAAGACGATCGGCAAGGCGCGCGCGACTCAGATGATGATGCTGGGCGAGCGGATCAGCGCCGAGCAGGCCGAGCAATGGGGCCTGATCTACAAGGCGGTCGATGATGCCGTGCTGATGGACGAGGCGCTGGCGCTGGCGACGCGCCTGGCGGCCGGCCCGACGGTCGCGCTGTCGGCGATGCGCCGCAACATCATGACGGCGCTCGACGGCACGTTCGACCAGGTGCTGCGCGCCGAGGCCGAGGGCCAGCGGCTGGCGGGCGGATCGGAGGATTCGCGCGAGGGCGGCATGAGCTTCCTCGAAAAGCGCAAGCCCGTGTTCAAGGGGCGGTGAACCGTTGGCGGCCGCCGTGCCGCCAGTGAACATCCATGGCGTTCCGGTGCGTTGAGCATCGGAACCGCTATGGAGACGATGATGATCAGGATGCTCACCCTTGCGACCGCGGCGACGCTGTCGATGGCGGCGCCGGCCGGCGCGCAGACCCAGGCGAGCATGAACGCGCAGGCCGCACAGGACCTGCGCCGCGCCGATGCGGCGCTCAACGCCCAGTGGAAGCGCACCTATGCGCAGATGAAGCAGCGCGATGCGCGCGGCGGGGCGGGTGGTTTCGGCTATGCGGCGGCGACGCTTGCCAGCCAGCGCGCGTGGCTGCAATTCCGCGACAAGCAATGCGTGATCGAGGGTGGCGAGTTCGCGGGCGGATCGCTGCAGGCGATGACGCGTGCGCAATGCCTGACCCGGCTCACCCAGGAGCGGACGGCGCAATTGAGGAACATGATGTGGACACGTTGAACCGGACGCACGCGAGCCCCAGCGACGGGACCCGCACCGACTGGACCCGCGAGGAAATCGCCGCGCTGTTCGACCTGCCGTTCGACGAGCTGATGTGGCAGGCGCAGGGCGTCCACCGCGCGCATCACGCGGCCGGGCAAGTGCAATTGTGCACGCTGCTGTCGATCAAGACCGGCGGCTGCCCGGAGGATTGCGGCTATTGCTCGCAATCCGTGCATGCCGACAGCGGGGTGAAGGCGACCAAGCTGATGGACGTGCGCGCCGTGCTGCAACGCGCGGCCGAGGCACGCGATGCGGGCAGCCAGCGGTTCTGCATGGGTGCGGCGTGGCGCAATCCCAAGGACCGCGACATGGACGCGATCGTCGCGATGATCGAGGGCGTTCGCGCGATGGGCATGGAAACGTGCATGACGCTGGGCATGCTGACGCCCGAACAGGCGGAGCGGCTGAGCCACGCGGGGCTCGATTATTATAACCACAATATCGACACCGCACCGGAGCACTATGGCGAGGTGATCACCACGCGCAGCTTCGACGAGCGGCTCGACACGCTGGCGCATGTGCGCGACGCCGGGATCAACGTGTGCTGCGGCGGGATCGTCGGGATGGGGGAGACGCGCGCCGATCGCGTCGGGTTCGTCCATGCGCTCGCCACGCTGCCGCGCCATCCGGAAAGCGTGCCGGTCAACGCATTGGTGCCGGTGAAGGGCACGGTGCTGGGTGACATGCTGGCCGATACGCCGCTGGCGAAGATCGACGATATCGAATTTGTCCGTACTGTCGCCGTCGCGCGCATCACCATGCCGCGCAGCATGGTGCGCCTGTCTGCCGGGCGTGAATCGATGAGCGAGGCGACCCAGGCGCTGTGCTTCATGGCCGGCGCCAATTCGATCTTCACCGGCGACAAACTGCTGACCGCGGGCAATCGCGGCGACAGCGCCGACGCCTCGCTGTTCGCCAAGCTGGGACTGCAGCCGATGGTGGCGGAGGAGCCGATGCGGGTGTGCGAAGCGGCTGCCTGACCAGGCGACGGCGGCGGGCATGTTCGGCAAGATCCTGATCGCCAACCGGGGCGAGATCGCGTGCCGCGTGATCCGCACCGCGCGGCGCATGGGGATCGCCACCGTCGCGGTCTATTCCGACGCGGACGCGCGCGCGCCGCATGTCGCCATGGCGGACGAGGCGATCCGGATCGGGCCGGCACCGGCCGCCGACAGCTATCTGCGCGGCGACCTGATCCTGGCGGCGGCGCGGAACAGCGGGGCGGAGGCGATTCACCCCGGCTATGGCTTCCTGTCGGAGCGGGCCGATTTCGCCGAGCAATGCGCGGCCGCGGGCGTGACCTTCATCGGCCCGCCGGCGCAGGCGATCGCGGCGATGGGCGACAAGATCCGGTCGAAGCAGATCGCCGCGGCGGCGGGCGTCAACGTGGTGCCGGGCCATCCCGGCCCGGTCGACGACCTGGCCGAGGCGCTGCGCGTCGCCGAAGCGATCGGCTATCCGGTGATGATCAAGGCGTCGGCCGGCGGCGGGGGCAAGGGGATGCGGCTCGCCCGGGACGCGGCGGGCGTGCGCGACGGTTTCGACGCCACCCGGCGCGAGGCCGCGGCGGCGTTCGGCGACGACCGCGTGCTGATCGAGAAGTTCATCGATCGGCCGCGCCATATCGAGATCCAGCTGCTCGGCGACCGGCACGGCAACATGGTATTCCTCGGCGAGCGCGAATGTTCGATCCAGCGCCGCCACCAGAAGGTGGTGGAGGAGGCGCCGTCGCCGTTCGTCACCCCCGCGATGCGCCGCGCGATGGGGGAGCAGGCGATCGCCCTCGCACGCGCGGTCGGCTATCATAGCGCCGGCACCGTCGAGTTGATCGTGTCGGGCGCCGATGCGAGCGGCAGCGGTTTCTACTTCCTCGAAATGAACACCCGGCTTCAGGTGGAGCATCCGGTGACCGAGGCGATCACCGGCATCGACCTGGTCGAGCAGATGATCCGCGTCGCGGCGGGCGAGCGGCTCGCGTTCACACAGGATCAGGTGGTGCTGAACGGCTGGGCGATCGAGACGCGCATCTATGCCGAGGATCCGTATCGCGATTTCCTGCCCAGCATCGGGCGGCTGACCCGCTATGCGCCGCCTGACGCCGGCCCGGATGGCGCGGGCGCGACGGTGCGCATCGACGATGGCGTGGCGGAAGGTAGCGCGATCATGCGTTTCTACGATCCGATGATCGCCAAGCTGATCACCTGGGCACCGGACCGCGACGGCGCGATCGACGCACAGGCGCGTGCGCTGGATTCGTTCGACATTGAGGGACCGGCGACCAACCTGGATTTCGCCGCCGCGCTGATGCGCCATCCGCGGTTTCGCCGCGGGGACCTGGAAACCGGGTTCATCGCGCAGGAATATCCCGAGGGCTTTGCCGGTGCGGCGGTCGATCCGGCGCGGCGACGCGGGCTGATCGGGCTGGCCGTTCTTCTGGAGGCAGAGCGGCTGGGCGGATGGATACCGCGCGACTGGTCGGTGCGGATCGGCACGGACGAGGTGTCGGTAGTGATGACCGATGAGGGCGTTCTGATCGATGGCGCGGCGCTGGCGATCGATCACGCCGCCATGCCGGGTACCGATACGATCCGCGCCACGATCGATGGCGTTTCGGTCATCGCGCGGGTGGTGCGAACACCGCTGGGGATGGTGATGCGCAGCGGCGGCGCGCGGCTCGACATGCGGGTGCTGCCGGCGCGGATCGCGGCCTATGCCGATCATCTGGGGCAGGGCGCGGATGATGACGCTGCGCGCCGCCTGACCGCACCGATGCCCGGCATCGTCGCGCAGGTGTCGGCCCGTCCGGGACAGCACGTACAGGCAGGTGAGCCGCTGGCTGTTATCGAGGCGATGAAGATGGAGAATGTCGTGCGCGCCGATCGGGACGGCATCGTTGCCGCGGTGATGGTGACGCCGGGCCAGAATATCGCGGCCGATCAGGCGATGATCCAATTCGCCTGACCCGCGTTGTGGTGCGTTCGGGTGTGGGGAATCTGCCGTGCGACATTTCGCGACACTAAAGTGCTGGACCGTTTTTGCCGGCGCGGTCATGCCACGATGATGATGCGATCCAGGTCACCGTTTCTGCTGGCCGCCGTTGCGCTGGGCGCGCTGGTGCTGAGCGGCTGCACCGTCGGGCCGGATTACCGCCCGCGCGCGCCGGCCGAACTTGGCGTGCCCGATGCCTATTCGGTCACCGCGCCGCCGACGCGGGAGGATCTGACCCGCTGGTGGCGCAGCTTCGACGATCCCGTGCTGGGCGACCTGGTCGAACGGGCCGCCGACGCCAATCTCGACATTGTGCAGGCGACCGCGCGGCTGCGGCAGGCGCGCGAGGCCCTGGTGCAGAGCCGCGCCAGCCTGCTGCCGACGATCAATGGTTCGGCGGGCTACAGCCGGTCGGAAACGCTGCGCGGCGGGACGACGGTGATCACGCTCCCCGACGGTACGACGCAAAGCATCGGCGGCGGCAGCGGATCGAACTTCTCGCTGGGGCTCGACGCGCAATATCAGCTTGGCCTGTTCGGCGAGATCCGCCGCACGGTGGAGGCGACAAGCGCGCAATATGAGGCGTCGGGGCTGGACCAGGCGACGGTGCTGCTGTCGGTGCAGGCGGAGGTTGCCCGCAATTACGTGCTGGCGCGGCTCTACCAGTTGCAGCTGGCCAATGCGCGCGACAGCCTGGCGCTGCAGGACGACAATCTCGAGATCGCGGGATTTCGCGTGCAGGCGGGGCTGGTCTCCAGCCTCGACCAGGAACAGGCGCGGGTGCAGCGCGCGCAGACCGCCGCGTCGGTGCCGCTGATCGAGCAGCAATATAATGCCGCCGTGTCGCGGCTGGGCGTGCTGACCGGCCAGGCGCCGGGCGCGCTGAAGCCGATGCTGGCGGCGGTGAAGCCGATCCCGCGCGGCCCCGATACGGCCGGCGTCGGCATCCCCGCCGACGTGTTGCGCCAGCGCCCCGATGTCCGTTCCGCCGAGCGCAACCTGGCGGCGGCGACCGCGCAGATCGGCGTTGCCAAGGCGCAATTGTATCCGGCGCTGGCGATCAGCGGCAACATCAGTTCGCGCGCGGGGAATCTCGGCGGGCTGCTCGACACGATCACCGGCGGGCTGTTCGCCGGACTGACTCAAGCGATCTTCAACGGCGGCCGGCTGAACAGCCAGGTGCGCAGCGCGCAGGCGGCGACCGATGCGGCGCTGGCAGCCTATAAGCAGGCCGTGCTGACCGCGCTTGAGGATGTCGAGAACGCTGTCGTGGCATTACGCACCGCCGAGGCGCGCGAGCGCGAGTTCGCGGTGGCGCTGGAGGCGGCGAACAATTCCGCGATCCTGAGCCGTAGCCAGTATCGCACCGGCCTCACCGATTTCACCACGCTGAGCCAGCAGGAGGCAGCGTTGCTGTCCGCGCGTAACAGCGCGGCGCAGGCGCGCGCCGACCATGCCAATTCGCTGGTGCAGCTATATTCCGCGCTGGGTGGCGGCTGGGACGCCAATGTCATTCCGACGGCCCCCGAAGCGCGGGGCATTAGCCAGGACGAGAACCGCTGATGGCGACCGAGCAGCTCGACGAATTTCTTGGGACCAAGGAGCAGCCGGCGTGGCGGCGCTGGGTCAAATGGATCGCGATCGCGGTCGGCGTGATCCTGCTGGTGCTGCTGGCGTTCCGGCTGTTCGGCAAGGCGGAGGCGCCCGGCTATGCCACCGCCCGGGTGCGGCGCGGCGACCTGACCGTGACGGTCTCGGCCACCGGCAAGCTGGCGCCGACCAATCAGGTGACGGTGGGTTCGCAATTGTCGGGGCTGGTCACCCGCGTCGTCGTCGACGTGAACGATCGGGTGAAGGCCGGCCAGGCGCTGGCGCTGATCGATCCCGAGCAGATCGACGATCAGATCCGCGCCGGGCAGGCGCAGCTCGCGGCGCAGGTCGCAGGCGTCAATCAGGCGCGCGCCACCGTCGCTGAGGCGCAGGCGCAGCTCGCACGCTTGCAGGAAGTGTACCGGCTGTCGAACGGGCGCGTGCCGTCCAAGACCGAGCTTCAGACCGGGCAGGCCAACGCGCAGCGCGCGGTGGCTGCCCTGCGCGTTGCCGAAGCGAATGTTGCCGCCGCGCGCGCGACTCTGGCGCAGAGCCAGACGCAGCGGCAGCGCGCGATCATCGTGTCACCGGTCAACGGCGTGGTGCTCGCGCGGCAGGTCGACCCCGGCCAGACCGTCGCCGCATCGTTCAACACGCCGACGCTGTTCGTGATCGCCGAGGATCTCAGCAAGATGAAGCTTGAGGTCGCGATCGACGAGGCGGATGTCGGATCGGTGAAGGAAGGGCAGCCGGCGACCTTCACCGTCGATGCCTTTCCCGGGCGCACCTTCCCCGCGGCGATCACGCGCGTCGATCTGGGGTCGAACCTGACCGCGAGCACGGCAAGCGCGTCGAGCAGCACGACGGGAACGACCAGCACGGCGGGGCAGGTGGTGTCCTATGCCGCAGACCTGTCGGTGGCGAATCCGACGATGGAACTTCGCCCCGGCATGACCGCGACGGCGGACATCATCACCAGCGACAAGAAGAACGTCCTGCTGGTCCCCAATGCGGCGTTCCGGTTCAAGCCGACGCAGGCGGCAGCGGGCGGTGACCAGGGCGGCATCGCCGGGTCGCTGACCTTCCGCCCGCGCCGCGGCAGCCGGCCCGAGCGGGAGGCGACGCTGGGGCGTGGCGCGCAGCAGACGGTCTATGTGAAGGGTGCCGACGGCCAGTTGCAGCCGGTTCAGGTGACCACCGGCGATACCAACGGCAATGTGACCGAGGTGCTGTCGGGCGGGCTGAAGCCCGGCATGGAAGTGGTCACGGGCCAGCTTTCCGGCACTGAGGGCAGGGCGGCGGCCAAGGGCGCCGGGCAGCGGAGCGGCCAGCGTGCGGGAGGCGCCGGTGGCGCCTGACGCCCCCGCCGCGACGAATCACGCCCCCGCCGCTGCCGGGCAGGCGCCGGGCATGGCCGAACCGATCATCTCGCTGCGCAACGTGACCAAGGTATATGGCACCGGACCGACCGCGTTTCAGGCGCTGAAGGGCGTCAACCTGGATATCTCGGCGGGTGATTTCGTCGCGGTGATGGGGCCGTCGGGATCGGGCAAGTCGACGACGATGAACATCCTCGGCTGCCTCGACGTGCCGAGCGGCGGCACCTTCCTGTTTCGCGGCCATCATGTCGAAACGCTGAGCCGCGACCAGCGCGCGCTGCTGCGACGGCGCTACCTCGGCTTCGTATTCCAGGGGTTCAACCTGCTGAGCCGGACGAGCGCGCTGGAGAATGTCGAACTGCCGCTGATCTACCGCGGCGATGATCGCAAGGCGCGGCGCGAACTGGGCATGGCGGCACTGGAAAAGGTCGGACTGGCGGATTGGTGGGACCATACGCCGGCGGAATTGTCCGGCGGGCAGCAGCAGCGCGTGGCGATCGCGCGTGCGATCGTCACGCAGCCCGAAGTGCTGCTGGCGGACGAGCCGACCGGCAACCTCGATTCGGAGCGGTCGGTCGAGATCATGCAATTGCTCACCAACCTGAACCAGGAAAGCGGGATCACCGTGCTGATGGTGACTCACGAACCCGACATGGCCGCGTTCGCGCACACCGTGATCCACTTCAAGGACGGGTTGGTGGAGCGGATCGAGGCCAACGATCACCAGCGCGGCGGCGCGGCATGAGCGCGCGCGCGCCCATTGCGGATCGGAGGTAGGCGAATGTTCGGCACGACCTTCGTCCTCGCCATCCGCTCGATCCGGCGGCACCTGCTGCGTTCGTTCCTGACGATCCTCGGCATCGTCATCGGTGTCGCCGCGGTTGTCGCGATGGTGACGCTGGGCAAGGCGACGACCAGCGCGGTGCAGGAGCAGATCTCAGCGCTCGGCACCAATGTGCTGCAGATCCGCCCGGGCCAGGGCTTCGGTCGCGGCGGCGGCGGCCCGCGCCCGCCCGACTTCGATCCGGAGGACGTAACCGCGATCGCGCGGCAGGTGGCGGGCGTCACGGCGGTTGCGCCGCAGGTGTCGACCAGCGCCACCGCGATCTACGAAGGGGCGAACTGGTCCACCACGGTGCAGGGCACGACCAACGACATTTTCGTCGTCCAGCCCTGGCCGCTGGCGCTGGGGCGGACATGGACGCCGGCGGAGGAGCAGGCGGGCAAGTCGGTCTGCATCATCGGCAATACCGTGCGGCAGAATCTGTTCCGCGGCGGCGATCCGATCGGCCGGCGGATGCGCATCGGCGCGATCAGCTGCGACGTGATCGGCGTGCTCAGCACGCGCGGGCAGGCGGGTTTTGGCGGCGATCAGGACGATACGGTGGTGATGCCGATCAAGGCGGTGCAGCGCCGCTTCACCGGCGATCGCAAGGTCCGGCTGATGATGGTCGGGGTCGACCAGGCCTATTCGACAGAGGCGGTGCAGGCGGCGATCACCGACCTGTTGCGCGAGCGGCGCCATATCAGCGGGACCAAGCAGAACGATTTCAACATCTTCGACACCAAGCAGATCAGCGACACGCTGACCGGCACGACGACGCTGCTGACCCGTATTGTCGCGGCGGTGGCCGCGATCAGCCTGGTTGTCGGTGGCATTGGCATCATGAACATCATGCTGGTGTCGGTGACCGAGCGGACGCGTGAGATCGGCATCCGGCTGGCGATCGGTGCGGTCGCCAATGAGGTGCTGATGCAATTCCTGGTCGAGGCGGTGGTGCTGTCGATGCTGGGCGGGCTGATCGGGCTGGCGCTGGCGCAGGTGGTGATCCTGATCGCGACGCCGCTGATGCAGGTGCCGTGGACGTTCGATCCGCAGATCAACATCATCGCCTTTGCCATCTCCGCAGTGATCGGCGTGGTCTTCGGCTACTTCCCCGCCCGCCGCGCGGCATCGCTGAACCCGATCGATGCGCTGCGCCACGAATAGCGCCGCCTGACCGATCGGGCGGTGGCCGTGGCTGCGTGGCTCGCCTACATCGTCGGGCATGAACACGCGCTTCGACAATGTGCCCAACCGTCGCGCGATCGTGGATCGCCGTGCGCTCGCCGAGGAAATCGCCGCGATCGCCACCGACGATCCGGCGCTGCTGCGCCGTGACGCGATCGGCAAGCTGAAGGACGCGCTGGACGCCGGCCGCGCGGAGATCGCGCGGCGGCTCGCCGACCGGCCCTCGCGCGGGCTGGAGGCGGCGAATGCGCAGGCGTTCCTGATCGATCAGCTGTTGCGGCTGCTCTACGATCTGGCGACTCAGCGGCTGTACCCGCTGAGCAACCCGACCGCGTCCGAACGGCTGACGCTGATGGCGGTCGGTGGCTATGGCCGCGGCGAGATGGCGCCGTTTTCCGACGTGGACATCGCCTTCCTCACCCCGTGGAAGCAGCCGCCCTGGGCGGAGCAGGTGATCGAGACCCTGCTCTATTCGCTGTGGGACATGGGGCTGAAGGTCGGCCATTCGTCGCGCTCGCTGGACGACATGGTGCGTCAGGCGAAGGGCGACGTGACGATCCGCACCGCCCTGCTCGAGGGGCGCCACGTCTGCGGCGACGTGCCGCTGTACGAGGAGGCGATCGGCCGCTTCAAGGCGGAGGTGACGCACGGGACCGAGCGTCAGTTCATCGCTGACAAGCTGGCCGAGCGAGAGGCGCGGCACGTGAAGATGGGCGACACGCGCTATGTCGTCGAACCCAATGTGAAGGAGGGGAAGGGGGGCCTGCGCGACCTCCACGCGCTCTTCTGGATCGGCAAATATGTCTATGACGTCGATCGCGCGGCGCAGCTGGTCGACGTCGGCCTGTTCACCCCGGCCGAATATAAATTGTTCCACCGCGCGGACAATTTCCTGTGGGCGGTGCGCTGCCATTTGCACCTGGCGGCGGGGCGCGCGGAGGATCGGCTGACCTTCGACATGCAGCGCGAGATTGCCGAACGGATGCGCTATTCCGACCGGCCGGGGAAGGCCGCGGTCGAGCGGTTCATGCAATATTACTTCCTGCGGGTGAAAACCGTCGGCGCGCTGACCGGCACCTTCCTGACGCATATCGACGAGCAATTTGCGGCGCGCGGCCGCCGGTTCGGCCTGCCGCAGCTGCGCCGACGCCCGCGCAAGCTCAACGGCTTCGTGCTGGAGCGGGGGCGACTGGCGCTGCCGAGCGACGATTTCTTCGTCGAGGATCCGGTGCGCCTGATCGAGATCTTTCACCTTGCCGACCTGCACGAGCTGGAGATCCATCCGCAGGCGCTGCGTGCCGCAACGCGCGACGCGAAGCTGGTCGACGATGTGCGCACCGATCCGCGCGCCAATGCGCTGTTCCTCGACGTGCTGACCAGCCCGCGCGACCCGGAGCTCGTGCTGCGCTGGATGAACGAGACGGGCGTGTTCGGCCGCTTCGTGCCCGATTTCGGCCGTGTCGTCGCGCAGATGCAGTTCGACATGTACCACCATTATACCGTCGACGAACACACCATCCGCGCGATCGGTCTGCTGGCGCGGATCGAGCGCGGCGATCTGGCGGCGGAGCATCCGCTGGCCACCGCGATCATGCCGCAGATCGTCTCGCGCCGCGTATTGTATGTCGCAGTGCTGCTGCACGATATCGCCAAGGGGCGCGGCGGCGACCATTCGATCCTGGGCGCCGCGGTGGCGCAGAAACTGTGCCCGCGTTTCGGCCTGACGCGCGCGGAGACCGAAACCGTATCGTGGCTGGTCCGCTACCACCTGCTGATGTCGGCGACCGCGTTCAAGCGCGACCTGTCGGATTTCAAGACGATCCTCGATTTCACCGCCACCATCCAGTCGCCGGAGCGGCTTCGCCTGCTGCTGGTGCTGACCATCGTCGATATTCGCGCGGTGGGGCCGGGGACGTGGAACGGGTGGAAGCGCCAGTTGCTCGGCGATCTGTTCGAGGCGGCGGAGGAAGTGCTTCGGCTGGGCCACAAGCAGCGCGGCCGCGAGGAGCGGATCGCCGCCAAGCAGGAGGCGCTGGCCACGGCCATGGGCTGGAACGAGGCGCAGATGGCCGCCTATGTCCGCCGCTTTCCCGAGGCCTATTGGATCGCCGAGCCCGACGACGTGCTGGCGCATAACGCGCGCTTCGTGGCGTCGGTGGGCGATGCGCAGCTGGCGATCGACGCGCAGGTCTATGCCGAGCGTGGGGCGACCCTGGTCACGGTCTATGCCGCGGACCATCCGGGCATCTTCTATCGCATTGCGGGCGCGATCCATGTCGCGGGCGGCAACATCATCGACGCGCGGATCCACACCACGCGCGACGGCATGGCGCTGGACAATTTCCTGGTGCAGGACCCGGTCGGCCGCCCGTTCGACGACGAGGGGCAGCTGACCCGGCTGCGCACCGCGATCGAGGATGCGCTCGCCAATCGCGGCAAATTGGTCGAGCGGCTGAAGGCCAAGCCGCTGCCACGGATGCGCGCCGACGCCTTTCGCATCGAGCCCAATGTGCTGGTCGACAATCGCGCGTCCAACCGCTTCACCGTGGTGGAGATCAACGCGCGCGATCGGCCAGCGCTGCTCAACCAGCTCGCCCATGCGCTGTTCCAGTCCAAGGTGACGATCCATTCGGCGCATGTCGCGACCTATGGCGAGCGCGCGGTCGACACTTTCTATCTGACCGACCTGACGGGCGACAAGATCGCCAGCGGGCCGCGGCTGAAGACGCTGGAGCGGCGCTTGCTGGACGCGGCGGCGGGCAAGCCGCTGGACGAGGCGGCCTGATTCACCGCGCCGCGTCGGCCGCCCGCTTTTCCTGCCAGACAAAAAGAAACCCCCGGGGGCGAACCCGGGGGTGAAGGTGTCCGTAATGGACGGGCGCCGGCGGGCGGCGCCCGATCCGATCAGAAGCGCTTGCGCAGCGTCAGACCGTAGGTGCGCGGCTCGGCGAGGAACGACGAGAAGATCTGGTTCCCGACGCCGCCGAAGCGCTGCACCTGCGCCAGGCTGCCTGCACCCTGGAACGGCGCGTTGAAGGCGACCTGCTGATAGTTTTCGTTGAGCAGGTTCTGCGCGAAGGCTTCGATCGCCCAGTTGGAGTCGAGGCCGCGCAGGCCGATGCGGGCGTTCATCACGAAGAAGCCGTCCTGCTCCTTCTCGATGAACAGGTCCGAGCCGGTGTTGTAGTCGCTCGACAGACGGCCATCGACATAGAACAGCGCGCTGAGGCCCGAGTCACCGATTTCCGGCGTCCAGCTGACCGACGAGGTCACCACGTTGCGCGGCGCGTTCGACATCTGGCGACCGGCGAGCAGGAACAGCGCCGGATCGAGCGGCTCGCCCGAGGCCGAGCCGACCAGGTTGCGGCGGAACTTGGTGTCGGCCAGCGTGTACCCGAGGTTCACCGCAAAGTTGCGCGCCGGATAGATGCCGAGCTCAAGCTCGACGCCCTGGCTGCGCACGCCCGGACCAACGTCACCCGAGCAGGCGCCCGTGGTGGCCGAATTGTCCTGATCCGCACCGTTCAGGCTGACCGAGCACGAGCCGATGTTCTGGACGACGAAGTTCGTGCCGTTGAACGTGTTCAGCTGGAAGTTCTCGAAGTCCGAACGGAACACGGTCAGGTTCGCGGTGAACTGGCGCGTGGCGTATTTGATGCCCGCTTCGTAGCTGTTCACCAGTTCCGGATCGAAGCGCAGGCGCGCCGCGCCGGCGTTGGTCACCGGAGTGAAGGCGTTGGGTGCCAGTTCCGAACGGTCGAGGTTGTAGCCGCCCGCCTTGTAGCCGCGCGAGTAGCTGGCATAGACCATCAGGTCGCGCGTCGGCTTCCACGAGATGACACCGGTGCCGGTGAACTCGCTTTCGTCGAAGCTGTTGCGCAGGTCGAGGCCGTTGAGTGCGGTCGACGAATTGCCCGTGCAGCCCAGCGTGATGATGCCGCCGGCGAGCGCCGCGGTCGCCGGGTTGGCGAGCAGCGGGCCGAGACCCTGCTGCAGCTGCGGGCAGACGGTATTGTTGTTGTCGAAATTGGCGCGGAAGTCCTTCGACTCATGCGTCCAGCGCAGGCCCGCGGTGATCGACAGCGTATCGGTCAGCTTGAAGATGTTGTGCGTGAAGAACGCGTAATTCTCGCTGTCCTGATAATAACGCGCGTTGCGATCGCCCAGGTTGTTGAGCGTCGACAGCGTGCGCAGGCCGTTGAGCAGTGCCGGGCCGGCGATCGGACCAAAGGCGCCGCTCAGGGTTGCGGTGCCGGCGGGGCTGAGGCAGCCCGGTGCCGCCGGGTTGCGCAGCGCCGCGACCGGGCTGACCGTGGCGACGATGCGGCAGGCGGCAAAGGCACCGTATTGCGAACCGAACTGGAGGTTGTCGCCAATCACCAGGTCTTCGTTCGAGTAGAAGCCGCCGACGAGCCAGTCGAGGCGATCGTCGAACAGCGAACCCTGCAGGCGGACTTCCTGCGTGAAGGTATGGAACTGGCGGAAGGCGCGGCCGTCGTCGGCGCGATAGCCCAGGTCGACATTGCCGTAATCGATGTCGGCGGCGTTGCCGGCCTTGTACTCGCGATAGGCGGTGATCGACGTCAGCGAGGCGTTGCCGAAATTGTAGTCGATCTGCATCGACCCGCCGTAATCCTTCGTCTCGTTCGAATACGCACGACCCGGCGAGAAGGCGATGCGGCGGTTGTACGGATCGCCCGCGCTCGGGAACACGCCGCCCAGGCTCTGCAGCACGTCGACGATGCGGTTGCCGGCGGGGTTGATCGTGACCTCGCCCGGCTGGCCCGGCACGGCCTGCTTCTCGCGCAGGTCGACATAGACCGCGCCGCAGCACTTTTCGTCACGCCACGTATAGTCGCCGATCAGGCGGACCGACAGGTCGGTGGTCGGTTCGAACAGCAGCTGGCCGCGGACGAACCAGCGGTTGCGGTTGTTGTAATCGGTATCGTTGACGACATCGCGGTAGAAACCGTCGCGCTTGTTCCACACGCCGTCGAGGCGGAACGACAGCACGTCCTCCACCACCGGGCCGGTGATCGCACCGGCGATGCGGACGTTGTCGTAATTGCCGTAGGTGCCCTCGACATAGCCGCCGAAGGTCTGCGACGGCGCCTTGGTGTAGACGTTGATCGCGCCGGCCGATGCGTTGCGGCCCGACAGCGTGCCCTGCGGCCCGCGCAGCACTTCGATCCGGTCAACTTCGCCGATGTCGTTGAGGCCCGAGCCGGTGCGGCTGCGGTACACGCCATCGATGAACACCGCGACCGAGCTTTCGAGGCCGGGGTTGTCACCCACGGTGCCGATGCCGCGGATACGGGCAGAGGCGTTGGCTTCGCTGCCGGTGGAGGAGATCAGCAGCGACGGGGCGAGCTGCACCACGCCGCGGATGTCGTTCGCGCCCGAATTCTGCAGCGATGCCTGGCTGACCGCGGAGACGGCGATCGGCACGTCGGCAAGGCGCTCGGCACGGCGGGTCGCGGTGACGACGATGTCACCGGCGCCGGTCTGGCTCTGGTCAAGATCGGTATCCGCGGCGGGAGCGCTCTGCGGCTGCTGGACCGAACCGGCGGCGAGCGGATCAGCGCTGGGCTGTTCCTGCGCGAGCGCGGGCAGGGCAACGAAGATCGCGGCAGTAGATAGAAGCGAAGCAACGCGGCGCATGAGCTCTCCTGAATTTCGTTTTTGAACTTTGGGTTTGGAGCGCAGCGTTTAGTGGGAGTGCGGTTCACGCCTAAGCGATTTTCACGCAACCTCTTGTTTTTGAATGTGGCTGTCGCGGAAATGCAACCATTGGTCCGAAACGGTACTGTCACAAATGACAGTTGACGCTACGGCAACACGCAAAAAAGCCGCGCCCGGTGGGGGGCGCGGCTCTTTTCAGCCGGTGGTGGCGAAAAATTTTACTTCGGTGCCAGGACCATCAGCATCTGGCGGCCTTCCATGCGCGGGTAAGCCTCCACCTTGGCGACCTCGGCCACCTGCTCGGCAACGCGCTGCAGCACGTTCATGCCCAGCTGGCCATGGCTCAGCTCGCGGCCGCGGAAGCGCATGGTGACCTTCACCTTGTCGCCTTCCTCGATGAACTGCACGACCTTCTTCATCTTGGTGTCATAGTCGTGGTCATCGATGTTCGGACGCATCTTGATCTCCTTGATCTCCTGCGTCTTCTGGCTCTTGCGGGCGAGATTCGCCTTCTTCTGGGCCTCGTACTTGTACTTGCCCACGTCCAGGAACTTGGCGACCGGCGGGTCGGCGTTCGGCGACACCTCCACCAGGTCGAGCCCGACCTCCTTCGCCTGCGCAATAGCCTCGCGAGTGTACATCACGCCGAGATTCTCGCCCTCGTGATCGATCACGCGGACCTTCTGGCTCTGGATCCACTCGTTGAATCGGGGGCCGTTCATCGGCGGCGCCTGCATTGGCCGGCGCATCATGGGCGGACGTATGGTCAATTCTCCTGTTGCTTCAATCTCCCATATATAATGCTTGATGCGGCCAATCAAAAGGCATCAATCGCGGGGCCGGTGCGAGAAGATGCGCGCAGCCCTCAGACGGTCATCCGGCGGCGGTTGCGCAGCACCTGCGCGCTGTGGCCGATCGTCGCGCGCGGGCTGCGGGTGCGCACCGTGTCGACGAAATGCCAGTCGTTGCTGACCCGGTCGGGCGCGACGGTCAGCGTCATGTAGCCGCGCCGGCTGGTGTCGCACCATTTCAGTTCCGGGCTGGCGGCGACCAGCGCGCGCGCGACGGTGGCGGGATCGACCGCCAGCGCCGTCTCGAACCCGCTGGAGGTGACCGACTGGCCGGCGAACTCGACACCGACAGGCGCGCCCTTGCCGCCGTCCAGCGCCAGATCGAACGCCCAGGCATTGTGGCTGTCGCCGCACAGCACCACCAGATTGGCGTCCGCTGCCTGCGCGGAGGCGAGGAACCGCTGGCGCGCCGCGGGATAGCCGCCCCAATTGTCGAGGTCGGTCGGCAGCCCCGCCTGCCCCGCGGCGACCGCGGCCTGGATATAGGGTGCGGCGCCGGGGCGTGCCTGCGAGATCCAGCCCGCGGTTTCGGGCGGCACGCGCATCGTGCCCATGATCGTGCCGAAGCCGACCAGCTGCCACGCCGCCCCGCGCTTCACCGATTGCGCCAGCGCATGGTGCAGCCATGCCTCCTGCTGGGTCCCAAGCATGGTGCGCGCCGGATCATGCCATTCACTGTCGCGGTACTGCGCCATCGCGCGCACCGGATCGCCCGAGCGCAGCATGGTGGAGAGTTCGGGCGAGGCCGAGCGGCCGGCGAGCCGCGTGTCGGTGCGGAACAGTGTCGCCAGCGTGCCGATGTCATAGGCCTTCCACGGCTCGTCGGAGACCGGCATCCATTCGCGCCATGCCTGGATCGCGGCGGCCTTTCGTTCGTGCCATGCGCCCTCGCTCGCCGGATCATGGTTCTGCGCGCCGCCTTCCCAGCTGTTGTTCGCGCTTTCATGGTCATCCCAGGAGGCGATCATCGGCAGGCGCGCATGGAGCGCCTGAAGGTCCGGGTCGGCGCGGTAGCTGGCGTAGCGCAGGCGATAATCGGCCAGATGGATGCTCTCGCCCTTCGGCTGGGGCAGGCGATCGGCGATCACCTCGACCAGAGCCGGGTAGGTGCCATTGGCATATTCGTAGAAATAATCGCCGAGGTGCAGCGCGAGATCGAGGTCGTCGCGCGCCGCGGCATGGGCGTAGGCGTTGAAGAAGCCGAAGCCGATGTTGGAGCAGGAGAAGATCGCGGTGCGGAACCGCTGCGCGCGATCATCGGGCAGGGTGCGCGTGCGGCCGACCGGCGAGACGGTGCCGTCGGGCGCAACGAAGCGATAATGATAGGCGCGGCCCGGCTGGAGCCCCAGCACCGTCACCTTCGCCGTCCAGTCGCGCCACGGCCCCGTCACCGCCTCCACGCCAGCGGCGATGCGCGCGAAATCAGGCGTCTCGCTCAGTTCGACCCGCAGCCGGGCATGATCGCCGCTGGCAGGAACGTAGCGCGTCCATAGCAGGATCTCGTCCGCCCCCGGCTCACCGCTCGCCACCGAATGGGTGAAGCCGCGCGCCGCCAGGATCGTGTCGGCGGCAGCAAGACCGCTGATGCCGAGCGCCCCCGCGCCGAACATTCCGGTGGCGAGAAGGCTGCGGCGGCTCAGGTCGATCATCTGTTCGCTCCCGACAAGGAGGGTTGGTCAGCGGCCCATGGCGCAGGAAGGTGACAGATCGGTGTCGCGGGGCAATAGTCGGCGGCGATGGAAGGGCGCGGCGCACAGCGGCATCGCGTGGCGATCTTGACCGCGGTCGCGGTGGCGGCGCGCGCGGGCACGTTCGGCAACCCCAACATCCATGTCGACGAGCAATTCTACCTCTATGTCGCGCGCCGCATGCTGGAGGGCGCGCGGCCGTTCGTCGACGTGTGGGATCGCAAGCCAATCGGGCTGTTTGCCCTGTACCTGCCGGCGGCGGCGCTGCCCTATTCCTGGTCGATCTGGGCCTATCAGGCGCTGGCGCTGGTCGCGGTGGTCGCGACCGGCTGGCTGGTCATGCGGATCGCCCAGGTGGTCGGCTGGGGCCGCGGCGCGCTTGCTGCCGGTCTTGCCTATATCCTGCTGCTGAACTGGTTCGGCGGGCAGGGCGGTCAGGCGCCGGTGTTCTACAATGCGCCGGTCGCGCTCGCCATGCTGCTGATCCTGCGCGGCGGCGCACGGCGGGAACTGGCCGCCATGGCGCTGATCGGCCTTGCGCTTCAGATCAAATATTCGGTGGTGGTCGAGGGCGTGTTCGCCGGCCTCTGCATATTGTGGCGGCATTGGCGCGCGGGGGAGCGTGGCGGGCTGCTGCGGCGCGCCGTGTTGCTGGTGCTGGTGGCGCTGGCGCCGACCGCGGCAGTATGGCTCTGGTACGCGGCGCAAGGCCAGTCGGCGGCGTTCGTCCATGCCAATTTCGTGTCGATCCTGCAGCGCGGCGGTGATCCGGCGGCGCCTCGGCTGGCGTTGCTGCTGACGCTGCTCGGCTGGATGGCCGTGCCGGTCGCGATGGCGGTGATGGGCCTGCGCGGCGGTGATGCGGGGGGGCGGCGCTTCGTCGCCGGATGGCTGGCCGCCGCGCTGGTCGGCGTCGCCGTACCGGGCGGGTGGCTGCTCCATTATGCGCTGCTGGTCATGCTGCCGGTGTCGGTGGCGATCGCCGGGCTGTTCTGCGTGCGCCCGCGGCTGACGATCGGCTTCCTCGTCGTCGCCGCGTTGGTGGGGCAGGGCGTCCTGTCGTCGAACCGGCAGGGGCGCGGCACGCCTGCCGCGTTCGACGCCCTCGCCGCTCGCCTGCGCGCGCCGCCGCCGGGTTGCCTTTATATCTATTCGGGTCCGCCCGGCCTGCTCGATGCCAGCGGGCGCTGCGCCTCGTCGCGCTATGTCTTTCCCGCGCATCTCTATCGTATCCACGAATCGCGCGCGGTCGGCGTCGACCAGGCGCAGGAGGTGAGGCGAATCTTCGCCCGGCGACCAGCCGTGGTCGTGCTGCGACCATTTTCCCCCGGTGAGCGGCCGGAAATCCGCGCGCTGGTGGAATCGCGCCTCGCCAGCGCCTATCGCCCGTTGCCGCCGGCACGATTGGGAAGCGAGACGCTGCAGATATGGGTTCACCGATGACCGGCGCGGCCGCACGTTTCGGCTGGCACGCCGACAGCTACGACACATCGCTCGCCTCGATCCGCTATCGCCTGCTGATGCCGCTGGAGGCATTGCAGGCGCAGGGCGTGCCGATCGCGCGCTTCGATCCCGCGCGTGATCCCGCCAGCTATGATGCGGTGATCTTCTCCAAGTCGCATTCCGCCGGGGCGGTGGCGGCGGCGCAGGCGCTGCGGGCGGCGGGGCGCGGCGTGATCTTCGACCTGTGCGACAATCTGATCGCTGCCCATGCCGTGCGGCATGTGAGCGACGCGCGGCTCGCCCGCTTCCGCGCGATGCTCGACGCGGCGACTCACCTCACCTTTTCCACCGCCATGCTGGCCGAGCAGATCGGCGCTGCTGTGCCCGGTGCCACCGCCGACCGCCGCGTCATCCCCGATGCGCTCGACATGCCCGATACGCTGCCGCCGCCCAGCTCGCGCGATGGACTGCGGCAGATGGCGGCGCTCGACCGCTTTCTCGCCCGCCGCCCGGATGCGCTCCACGCCATCTGGTTCGGCAAGAGCCTGGGCAGCGTGTCGGGCTATGCCCACCTTCACGCCGTCGCCGACCTGCTCGCGGCGCAGCCCTTCCCGATCACGCTGACCGTGGTCAGCAACGCGCCGCTGCGCTGGCTGCTCGGCCGCTGGCGCTGGCGGCTGCAGGTCCATTATGTCGGCTGGCGGCAGGAGACGGCGCATGCCGTGCTGCAACGGCACCGGGTCGCCGTGCTGCCGGTCGCGTCGAACGATTATACCGTGGGCAAGACGATCAACCGCCCGGCCACCGCGCTGCTCGCGGGGCTCGGCGTCGTGGCCGATTCGATTCCCTCCTATGAGGAACTGCGCCCGTTCGTCGCGCTCGACGATTGGGAGGGGGGACTGGCCCGCTACCACCACCAGTGGGAGGCTGAACAGCCGCTGCTCGCGGCGGGCCGCGCGCATCTTGCGGCGCGCTACAGCCCGCTGGCCGTCGCGCGCCAGTGGCGGGCCGTTCTCGACCGCCTCTAGGCCGCGCGCGCCTGCTTTGCGGCCAGTTGCGCCGCATAATAGGCCATCAGATCGACGGTATGCTCGCGGTCGGTGCGCACCTGGCCGGCGGCGACGATCGCCGCGCGGCGCAGCATCGCCGGGTCGCGCGCCTGCATCCGGGTGATCGCGCGGGCGCAATCGATCGGGTCGCGCGCGGTGTACAATTCGGCGCAATGCGGATCGGCCACCTCGGCGCACCCGCCGGTGTCGGGCACGATCAGCGGCAGCCCCGACGCCATCGCCTCCGATGCGACCAGCCCGAACGGCTCCGCCTCCGACCCGTGGATCAGCGCGTCGCAGCTCGCCATGATCCGCGCCAGCCGGTCGCGGTCATAGACCGGTCGGAACAGGCGGATATGCGGCGATCCCGCGATCCGTTTCTCCATCCGCTCGGTATCCACGCCCTGCCCCAGCAGGATCATGCCGACCGGCAGGCGGGCGCCCGCGCGCTCGACTGCGTCGATCACCATCGGCCAGCGCTTTTCGGGATGGTGGCGGCCCAGCCCCAGCAGCAACAGGCCATCCGCCGGCAGCCCGCATTGCGCCAGCAGCGCCTCGCGCAGCCGTTCATCGCGGAAGGTGGGTGAAAAGTGGCTGCGCTCGATCCCCAGCGCCATCGCCGCATCGATCCTGAGGCCGCGCGCGCGCAGCCGCTTTTCCAGCGCCGGGCCGTTGGTCACCACGCAATCATACAGGTCGAGGAAGCGCGCCATGTAGCGCGTGTACCAGCCGAACGCCCGCTCGATCCGCTCATGGCTGGCGACGCCTTCGAACCAGCGCTGCGCATAAGCGGCCATATTGTCATTGTGCATGAAGAAGGACTTGAGCGCGCGTCCTTCCCACTGGCCGACGAACCACGCCGGGCGCCAGGGCGACGAACACTCGACCACATCGGGATCATAATGGTCGAGCAGCCGGGTGATCGCCTCGCGATCCCAGAACAGGCCGTAATTGCTGTCGAACGGCAGCCGCGGCGAGCGAACGTAATGGATCGCGCCGCCGCCGGGGCGCTCCTCGATCCGATCCTCGGTCCCCGCGGCGAGCACGATCAGCTCATGCCCCAGATCGTTCATGATGCCGATCTTGCGGTCGATATACGTCCGCACCCCGCCGCCAGTGGGGGAGTAGAATTCGTTGACGTCGACGACGCGCATGATCAGCGCCCCACCGGACCGAAGCTGGGGATGACGCCGCGCAGATATTGCGCGCGCACGGTGACTCGCGCGACGCCGCGCGGCACGGTGACGATCGCCTGCGACAGCTTGGGCTTTGATCGGCCGAGCCGCTCGTTCGATGGCACGCCGGCGCCGTCGGTCCAGACGTTGAACTTGTTCTTGCCGTCGCGATCATGCGTCACGAACAGCGCGTAGCGGCCCGGTGCGGGCGCCTTGATGCACAGGGTGATCGGGTCGGCGGACGGTGTCGGCACGCGTACCCGGCGGAAGAACTTGCCCTCCTTGATCAGATCGCGGTCGTCCTTGAGGAAATCCTCCTCCGTCGCGGGGTACAGCTCCAGCTTCAGCGATCCGGTGCGATCCTTCAGTCCCTGGATCGTGACCTCGATCGCCGACCCGTCGCGCTGGACACAGGAGGCCGCGTCGCTGCCGAGCACGCGCGCCTGCGCCGCCAGCGGCATGGAGGCGGCGGCGAGCGCAGCCGCGGCGAGGATCATGCGCGCCATAGCTTCAGTCCCTTCCATCCGGCGACAGCCGCAAATGCCGCCATCAAAATCACATGCACGCCCAGCGTCAGCGCCGAGACGAAGGCGATCATCTCGCTGAGCGCCTGATCCTGGCCAATCAGTAGGATCGCGAAGCTGGCGAACAGTAGGTCCTTGTTGGGCACCAGCGGCAATCGTGACACCAGCAGCCGCGCGGCCGACAGGAACAGCCACATCCACAGGGGAACGTCGGGCATCGCGAAATGCCACGCCAACGCCAGCAGCAGCGAGCTGACCGCGATTCGCGCGCAATGGACGAGGAAGATGAACCACAGGTCGCGGCGCGGCAGCGAGAAGACGCGCTTGGAAAACAGCAGCAGGGCAAGGCTGATGCCCAGGGTGATGATCGCGGAACCGACGATGGCGTGCAGCACGGTCGCGGGCATCAGCTGATAGCCGACCGGCAGCGCCAGCGCGCACAAGAGGATCGTCGCGGCGTTGCCGGCAATGGCCGACAGCAGCGACACGTCCTTCACCGCGCCGAACGGCGCCGCCACCAGCCGGGCGCGTGCCCGCGCCCAGGCGTAGAAATAGGCTTCACCCGAATAGCCGAGCACCACGTCGTTCGCGATCCGCTTCTTGTGGAGCGCGACAAAGCCGGCGGCGGGAATCCGCCACAGCCGGCGAAAGATGATGAAATCCCCGGTCGGCGCCGTCATGTAGAGCGCAAGGAAGGCGACGTAGAACCAGGGGGAGGTGGGCGTGGCGCGGCTGAGCCCGGCCAGCCCGGAATCCAGCAGCTCACGACCGAGCATCACCACCATGGCAACGCTCAGCACGCCGCCAAGGATGGTGGGCCAGCGACGCTTCAGCGTCCGGGTCGGTTCCAGAGCGGCGATGTCGGGCAGATCGCTGTCGATCACGCCCGCCGGCACGCTGGTGGCTTTCGCGGTCAAAACGTTGAACTTCCTTTGCACGCATTCCGCATAACGCCCCCGCGGAATGGTTCGGGCAGATGCCGGGGGAATGTGGTTTCTTTTCGGCGGAAATCTGGGCGGGAGGTAGCAGGATACAAGATGAGCAGCGCCGAACACATCCTCAGCTACGCCCAGACGCTTCGTGGCGGCGGGGTGGAACGGGCATTGTTGCGGCTGGCTGGCGAGTGGATTGCGCTGGGGCGACGCGTCACGCTGGTGATCGGAAGCAAGGAGGGGCCGCTGGCACGCGAGCTTCCCGGAGGCGCCGATGTCCTGTTGCTCGATTCGCCCGCATACCGCGCCTTGCTGTCGCTGCCGCGCCATGTGCGCGCGACGCGCCCCGACGTGATCTTCTGCCCCGGCAGCCATTATACCGGCGTCGCGGCCTGGACCCGCTGGCGGCTCGGCGGGGCGACGCCGCCGATCGTCGGCAAGGTTTCCAATGCGCTCGCCCGGCCCGATCATGGCGCCGTGACCGGCCTCGCCCATGCGCTGTGGCTGCGGCAGCACCCACGATTCCTTGACCGGGTGGTGGCGATGACCCCGGCGAGTGCGGCGGAAACGGCGGCGGCGATGCGGCTGACGCCATCATCGGTGCCGATCATCCCCAACCCGCCGGCGCGGCCGATCGCGGGTGCCCCCCAACTCAATCTGCCGCCGCGCTATGTGCTCGGCGTCGGCCGACTCGCGCCGCAGAAACGGTGGGACCGGCTGGTGTCGGCGGTCGCCGCGATGCGTGAGCGCGTGCCGCTCGTCATCCTGGGCGAAGGGGAGGGACGCGACACGTTGATGGCGCAGGCGCGCGCGGTCGGCGTCGACCTGATCCTCCCCGGCCATGCGGCCGATCCGCTGCCCGCCATGGCCGGCGCCGCGCTCCTCGCGCTGACCTCCGACTTTGAAGGCACGCCGGGCGTGCTGCGCGAAGCGCTGTCGATGGGGGCGCCGGTGGTATCGACCGATTCATCGCCCGCCGTGGCGGAGATCATCGCCGACCCGGCCTGGGGTGCGGTGGTGCCGCGCGAGGATTCGGCAGCGTTGGTCGCGGCACTCGACCATTGGATAGCCGCGCCGCGCCCCGCGCCGGTCACGCCGCCGGGCAGCGATTCGGCGGCGCGCTACCTCGCGCTGTTCGATTCGCTCATGCCGGCTTGACCCGCTCCGGGGCGGCAGCCTGCACCGCGGGCAGCGCCAGATTGGCTGCCTCGGCGGCGCACAGCCGGGGATAAGGCGTCAGATCCATCTCGAACCGGCGTGCATTGTACAATTGCGGCACCAGGCAGATGTCGGAAATGTCGGGGCTGTCGCCGCCCAGGAAAGGGCCATCGCCGGCCATCTGCTCGAGCGCGGCCAGCCCCTCGGCCACCCAGTGGCGGTACCATGAATCCTTGGCCGGCTGATCGGCGCCGAATTGCGATTCCAGCCGCTTCAGCACGCGCAGATTGTCGATCGGGTGGATATCCGCCGCGATCACCAGCGCGCGGGCGAGCTGACCGGCGCGCACGAACGGATCCTTCGACACCATCGGGGGATCGTCGAAGTTCGCGTCCAGCCAGTCGACGATGGCGAGGCTCTGCACCAGCGGCCGCCCATCGACGACCAGGGTCGGGACCAGCCCCTGCGGGTTGAGCGCGCGGTTCGCCGGCGCTGCCTGCTCCCCCGCCACCAGGTTCACCGGCACGCTGTCGTGCCGAACGCCCTTCAGGTTGAGGCAGATCCGCACGCGATAGGCGGCGGACGAGCGCCAGTAATCGTGCAGGACGATCTTCATGCTTCTGGCGCCTCGTCATCGTCGCGCACCGTTTCGCTGCGACGCTCCATCGCCGCCTTGATCATCGCGGTCATCGGATCGGCAAGCGCAAGGCCGAGAATGCCGAACAGCGCGCTGGCGAGGATCTGCGCGCCCAGCGTCAGCGCCGGCGGCATGTCGACGGTGCGCTTCGCCACCATCGGGATCAGCACATAGCCGTCGAACGTCTGCACGATCACATAGGTGCCGATCGCCCACAGCCCGGTGTCGACCCCGGCGGAAAAGCCCACCGCGATCATCAGCGCGCCCGAGATGAAGGCGCCGATATTGGGGATGAAGGCGAGGATACCGGTCAGGATGCCGAGGATCATCGCCATCGGCACGCCGCCCAGCATCAGCGCGAGCCAGGTCAGCACGCCCTCCGCGATCATGCCGAGGATGCGGCCGAACAACAGGCGGCGCAGCGTGTCGCCCATCCGTTCGGTGGTGATGGCGAATTCCTCGCGCTGATCCTGCGGGATCATCCACTGCAGCCCACGTTCGTACACGCGCGGGTCCATCGCGATGAACAGGCCGATCACGACGATCATGAACAAGGTGGTGAGCGCGCCCACCGCGGTGCCAACCCAGGAGGTCAGCCGCCCGACGGAGCTCATCGCTTCGCGCGCGAGGCCGCTGAAATCGGACGCGCCCGGCATCAGCCCCTGTTCGGAGAGGAAGCTGGTGAGCCTGATCGCCTGCGCCTCCAGCGTGGTGCGCAGTTCGTTCACCTGCTCGGCCACCTGCACGCCGGTGAGGACAAAGGTGCCGACCAGGAACACCACGGTCAGCAGGCAGACGATGAGCAGGCGCCACGCCCGGCCGATGGGAAGAACCCGGCCCAGCAGGCGTACCCCGCCGTCCAGCAGCGAGGCAAAGACCAGCCCGGCGAAGATGATGAGCAGCGGCTGCACCAGCAGCACGACGAGCGCAATCGCCGATGCCATGCCCAGCCATACTGCCGCTCGTCTTATTTCCCGGCGTGTCTCGGGATTGCGCACTTCATTCGGGCTGGCACCTTCGACCAGCCTGACCTGCCCCTCGCTCACTCGCCCTCCGGTCGCAGCGAAGTGCCGGCACGGCCGCTGCGCAGCGATCCAAACCATGTCAGCGGGTTAATGGTTGCCGATCCATCGACGGAGAAGGTGATGAATTCGGCCCGACCGCCGATATTCTCCCACGGCACCGGACCCCCGAGGCCCTTTTCACTGCCACCCAGCGCAAAACGGCTATCGGCCGAGCGGTCGCGATTGTCGCCCATCAGGAAGACGTGATCGGCCGGAATCTTGATCGGACCATAATAGTCACCCGGGCTGGCGCCGAGCTCGACCGTGTCGAAGCGGCGACCGTTGGGCAGCGTCTCGGTGACGATCGGCAGGCGGCAGACGATCTTGCCGTCTGGGCGGGTGATGCGCGCGCCGGGATATTGCCAGGGGTCGCAGGTCGCATTCTTGTCCACCGGCATGTCGCGATAGTGGATCGGGCCGCGCTCGACCGGCTTGCCGTTCAGGATCACCGTGCCCGCGCGCACTTCCAGCGTGTCGCCCGGCAGGCCGATGACGCGCTTGATATAGTCGCTGGTCTGGCCCGGCGGGGTGACGATGACGACGTCGCCGCGCTCGGGCATCTTGCCCCACACGCGGCCGCGCCACGCCGGGAGCTGCACCGACCAGCTTTCCACCGGCCGCCGCAGCACCACGTTCTCGACGATCGCGGCCGGATTGGGGATCGTCGGCGACACGAACGACCAGCCATAGGCATATTTGGACACGACGAGGCGGTCGCCCACCTCCAGCCCCGGCAGCATCGATTCGCTGGGGATGTAGAACGGCTTGGCGAGCAGGCTGTGGAAGCCGAGCACCGCGATGATCAGCCAGAACATCCCCTTGGCCTCGCCCCACCAGTCGAATCGGCTGGCGTGGCGACGCGGCGCGTCATCGGCGGGCGGCTCGGTCGTCTGCAGTTTTTCAGCCAGGTCGTTCACAGGATGGGGATCACTTGTCCGGGATCGCCTCGATGATCACAAAGGCCTGCGCCCAGGGATGATCGTCGGTCAGGGTGAGGTGGATGGCGGCGCGGTGGCCGAGGGGAATCATCGCGTCGAGCCGCGCCTTGGCGCCGCCGGTCAGCGCCAGCGTCGGCGCGCCCGATGGAGCGTTGACCACGCCAATGTCCTTCATGAACACGCCGCGGCTGAAACCGGTGCCGACCGCCTTGGAGAACGCCTCCTTGGCGGCAAATCGCTTGGCATAGGTGCCCGCGACGGTGAATGGCCGGCGGCGCGCCTTGGCACGCTCGACATCGGTGAAGACGCGGTTCTCGAACCGTTCGCCGAAGCGGTCGAGCGAGTTGCGGATCCGCTCGATGTTGCAGAGGTCGGATCCCAGCCCGATGATCACCGCGCCACGTCCATCGCCGCGCGCATGCGGCGGATCGAGTCCGCGAGGCCGATGAAGATCGCCTCGCCGATCAGGAAATGGCCGATGTTGAGCTCAACCACCTGCGGGATCGCCGCGACCGGCGCAACATTGTCGAAGGTGAGGCCGTGGCCGGCATGAACCTCGATCCCGTTCTTCGCGGCCAGCGCGGCGGCATCGGACAGGCGGCGCAGCTCCTCGGCGCGGGCCGGCCCGTCGAGCTCGCAATAAAGCCCGGTGTGAAGCTCCACCACGGGCGCACCCAGGCGCAGCGCAGCGTCGATCTGGCGCGCGTCGGGCTCGATGAACAGCGACACGCGCGAACCAGCGGCGGTGAGTTCCGCCACCATCGGCTGCAGGCGATCGTGGAGCCCGGCGGCATCGATGCCGCCCTCGGTCGTCCGCTCCTCGCGCTTCTCGGGGACGATGCACACCGCATGCGGCCGGTGCTTCAGCGCGATGGCGAGCATTTCCTCGGTCGCCGCCATTTCCAGGTTCAATGGGATGGTCAGTTGCTCGGTCAGCCGCGCGATGTCGTCATCGGTGATGTGGCGCCGGTCCTCGCGCAGGTGAGCGGTGATCCCGTCCGCGCCCGCGTCCGCCGCCAGCAGCGCGGCGCGCACCGGATCGGGGTACGTACCGCCGCGCGCATTGCGCACGGTGGCGACGTGATCGATGTTGACCCCCAGGCGCAGCTTCTGGTTCACGCGGCGGCCCGGCTCCCCGGCTTGATCGCCGGAATTGCTGCCAGTTCGGGCGGAACCTCATCCGGCTGGTAGGTCGGAACCTCCAGCTTGATCAGCGGGAAGAACGGGACGCCGATGTCGGCGCTGCCGTTCGAACGATCGACCAGCGCGGCGCCGGCAATGACCCGGCCCCCTGCCGCCTCGATCGCCTTGATCGCCTCGCGGGAGGACAGCCCGGTGGTGACGACGTCCTCCATCATCAGCACTTCCTGCCCCTCGCGCAGGCGGAATCCACGGCGCAGCTCAAAGGTGCCGGTCGGGCGTTCGACGAACATCGCCTCGACGCCCAGCGCGCGGGCCATCTCGTGCCCCGCGATCACCCCGCCCATCGCCGGGGAGACGACCGCCGTGATCCGCTCGCGCAGGTCGGCGGGCAGGCGCGCGGCCAGCGCCTCGGCCAGGCGCGCACCGCGGCGCGGGTCCATCAGGACGCGGGCACATTGCAGGTAGCGGGACGACCGCAAGCCCGATGACAGGATGAAATGCCCCTCTAGAAGCGCGTCCGCCGCGCGAAATTCGGCCAGCACATCGTCGTCGGTCACTCTACGCCCTTTCGTAATGTCCCGATGAATAAGGTCGCGCCGGGCGCCGCGCAACAAAGCGAAACGCCCTGTGGGCAAATAATGGCACATGCGCGCTTGAGGCGCGCGAAACCCCTCCGTATAGGCGGCAGAGTCTAAGGGTCTGCGCAGGGGGTGCGCTGGCCGCACACCGGAGAGGTAAGGTTACCGCACGGATGAGAAGCGCGTTCAAGGGATGGATGCTGGCCGCTGGGCTCGCGCTGGCAGGCCTTGCGCCTGCGGCTGCCCAACCGGCCGCAACGGAGGGCAATGCCGCAAGCGCGCCCGCAGCAGTGGGCACGATCGGCAATTCGGCCAACACGGCAGAGCGGGCGCCTGACCAGGCACCCACCGCGCCGCAAGTTGCCGCCGACGGCGCACCGGTATTGTCGGCGGAACCGATCATCGGCCAGCCGACCGATCGCCTGATGTCGATCCAGCCGCAGGTGACCAAGAACGGTCAGCGCGCGATGGGTTTCCACAACAACATCCTGCTGCCGCTGATCGTCATCATCTGTCTGCTGGTGCTGGTGCTGCTGGTGTGGGTGGTGATCCGCTACCGCCAGGCCGCCAACCCGATCCCGTCCAAGACCAGCCACAACACCATCATCGAAGTCGTGTGGACGCTGGCGCCGGTGCTGATCCTGGTGGCCATCGCGGTGCCCTCGATCGGTCTGCTCTCCGCCCAGTACAAGCCTGCCCCGGCGGGCGCGGTGACGCTGAAGGCGATCGGCAACCAATGGTATTGGAGCTATCAGTATCCGGATCATGGCGGCGTCGAAATCACCGCCAACATGCTGAAGGAAAAGGACGAGGTCGCCGCTGGCGAGCGCTTCCGCACCGACGCTGACGGCCCCCGCCTGCTTGCCACCGACAACCGCGTCGTCCTGCCGGTCGGCGTGCCGATCCGCCTCATCACCACGGCCAATGACGTGATCCACAGCTGGGCGATCCCGGCCTTCTGGATCAAGCTGGACGCCGTGCCGGGCCGCCTCAACGAAACCAGCTTCACCATCGAGAAGCCGGGTGTCTATTTCGGCCAGTGCTCCGAACTGTGCGGCGCGCGCCACGCGTACATGCCGATCGCGGTCGAAGCCGTCCCGCCGGCGCAGTTCGCGGCGTGGATCCGTTCCAAGGGTGGCTCGATGCCGGGTGCGGCGCAGCCGTCATCGGCCGAGATTCCGCAGCCGGGCGCCGACAATTCGGCGAGCGTCGCGGCTGACGCGAACACCGCCGACATGATGACCGGCCCGACGCAGAACGCGACGGCCGAACCCGCCACCTCGCCTCAGGGCGCCACCGGCAATCCGGGCGGCACCGGCGACACGGGACGCTGAGACCATGACCGATACCGCACTTCAACCATCCGCCTTCCAGGCGCATGACGATCACGCGCACCACCATGACGCGGATCACAAGCCGTCGTTCTTCGCGCGCTGGTTCATGTCGACGAACCACAAGGACATCGGCACGCTCTACCTGATCTTCGCGATCTTCGCGGGGATCATCGGCGGCGCGATTTCCGGCCTGATGCGCGTCGAGCTGCGCGATCCGGGCATCCAGTATCTGCCGACATGGCTCGCCATGCTGCATGGTCCTGGCACGTTCGACGACGCGCTTCACCTGTGGAACGTCCTGATCACCGCCCACGGTCTGATCATGGTGTTCTTCATGGTCATGCCGGCGATGATCGGTGGCTTCGGCAACTGGTTCGTCCCGCTCATGATCGGCGCGCCGGACATGGCGTTCCCGCGCATGAACAACATCAGCTTCTGGCTGCTGGTCCCATCGTTCATGCTGCTCCTTGCCTCGCCGTTCTTCGGCGCGGGCGCGGGCACCGGCTGGACCGTCTATGCGCCGCTTTCCACTTATGGTGAGCCGGGGCCGTCGGTCGACATGGCGATCCTGTCGCTGCACCTGTCGGGCGCCTCGTCGATCCTGGGTGCGATCAACTTCATCACCACCATCTTCAACATGCGCGCGCCGGGCATGACGCTGCACAAGATGCCGCTGTTCGCCTGGTCGGTGCTGGTCACCGCGTTCCTGCTGCTCCTGTCGCTGCCGGTTCTCGCCGCGGCGATCACGATGCTGCTGACCGACCGTAACTTCGGCACGACCTTCTTCGATCCCGCCGGCGGCGGCGATCCGGTGCTCTATCAGCACCTGTTCTGGTTCTTCGGTCACCCCGAAGTGTACATCATGATCCTGCCGGGCTTCGGCATCATCAGCCACATCATCGCGACGTTCAGCCGCAAGCCGATCTTCGGCTACCTCGGCATGGCCTATGCGATGGTCGCGATCGGCGTCGTTGGGTTCGTCGTGTGGGCGCACCACATGTTCGCCACCGGCCTCAGCGTGAACACGAAGATGTACTTCACCGCGGCGACGATGGTGATCGCGGTGCCGACCGGCATCAAGATCTTCTCGTGGATCGCGACGATGTGGGGCGGCTCGCTCACCTTCAAGACCCCGATGGTCTGGGCGATCGGCTTCATCTTCATGTTCACCGTGGGCGGCGTGACGGGCGTCGTGCTCGCCAACGGCGGCGTCGACGATTACATGCACGACACCTATTACGTGGTGGCGCACTTCCACTACGTGCTGTCGCTGGGCGCGGTGTTCGCGCTGTTTGCGGGCTTCTACTACTGGTTCCCCAAGATGTCGGGGAAGATGTACAACGAGTTCCTCGGCCAGCTGCACTTCTGGGTGTTCTTCGTCGGTGTGAACATCCTGTTCTTCCCGATGCACTTCCTGGGCCTGCAGGGCATGCCGCGGCGCTACCCGGACTATCCGGACGCCTATGCCTATTGGAACCAGATCGCGACCCACGGCTATGAGATCATGGCGCTGGGCATGGTGATCTTCTTCATCAACCTGATCTGGTCGCTGGCGGCCGGCAAGAAGGCGCCCGACAACCCCTGGGGTGAAGGTGCGACGACGCTGGAGTGGACGCTGTCCTCGCCGCCGCCGTACCACCAGTTCGAGACGCTGCCGGTGATCGAGGACAGCAAGCACCATTGATCACCAGCCGTCACGGCACCAACGAAGCGCCCCGCGAGGAAACTCGCGGGGCGTTTTCGTTTGGGGGAATGGCCAGGTGGCGCGCGCTGCTGGCGGCGGCACTGGCAGCATCATTGTTTCTGGAAGTTGGACCGTCTGCACTGAGGTCCCAAATATCGGGTTCAATGGGGGTGGTCAGGGCGGTGGCGGTGGAGGCGGAGGTGGAGCAGCACCACCACCGGTTACACCTACGCCGCAGAATGTTGCTCGAACTCGGATTTGCCGAGCGGGGAAACTACTCGCCGAAGTAGGAGATTTTACAACCGACCTAGGCTTAGGCATAGCAGGTACTGGTGCCGCCGTTGGAGGTGCTATCGGCGGGTTGCCCGGAGCTGTGGGTGGAGCCACACTACGTTTCGGGTTCGTTGGATCCGGGGGACTTGTATCAGCGACCGGGAACTTCGCGATGGACTTTGCTGGGAGAAACTACGGCCAAGGGACCGCCCGCGTTGTATTGAACGCCGCCGGGGGGCACCTCATCAGCAGGTTGTCCAATTCTGGCGTTGGTTCGTTCTTAAGCTCAAGCACAAGAAGTTTTATCTCTAAGTCGTTCGGAGAAGTGTACGGAGCTGTTATCGGCATGGCGTTAAATCCAGACTCACCTGTAAACTGCGAGGCAATCCAGTGACCACCGAAAGTCGCGGCTCTGCACTATTAAAGAACTACATATCTGTGGCTGGTGGGTTTGCTTCCCTTGCCGCCCTGGTCTTTCTCTCGAAGACGTTTATCGATAGTGAGGCGTATTCATACTTATCTGGTGTTGGGCTATTGGGACTGGCGTGCATTTTGTTGAAGATGTTGCGCATTAAGGTTTTAAGAGGACTTTTGCCTTATATCTTCTCATTTGCTCTTTGCGCCGCGGTATTTCCGGCCAGCGATGCTTTCGGTGACACATTTCCTGATTTCACTCTATACGCTGGCTTTATAGGAATGCTCATCGTCATCGCTGCCGTGCTATGGCGTGCTGCAACATACACCGGTGAGGCGGCACGGCGCGCTGAGAAGATATAGGCCGCAAAAGGACAAGGATGTAGATTGGAAGAAGGTTGGTCAGTGCGCTCCACGCGGCCGGCACCGGCAAGAAGGGCGCCCGCCACCTGTTCCGCCACACCTGCGCGACGCTGATGCTCGAAGGCGGCGCCGACATCCGCTACATCCAGGCGATGTTCGGCCATGCCGAGCTGTCGACGACCCAGATCTACATCCAGGTGAGCATCCGCACCTCTACCGGGGCTTGGGGATCGATCTGGAGCGGGTCGGCCGCGTCACAGAGAACCTGTGGGCCTATCTTTTCGATACAGAGGAGCGCCAGTGGCTGATGGAGGCGCCTCCAACTGCTCGGCAAGAGCGCGCAACAATCCTCTTCAGTGCGAAAGAGAGTTTCTACAAGGCGCAGTTCAGTTGGCGCCGCCGCTGGCTCGACTTCAGGGACGTTCATGTCGTCGTGGAAGGCGAGCGGCTTTGGGTTTGGGACCTAACCGAGCCGGGCAGCCTTCCGTACGCCGGGCGGCAAGCCTCGACGCTTGAGCTTGTCGCCACCACGTTCTGCTGCACTCGCGAGCTCTGACGGCGCACCTTGCCTGAGGAACCGAAGCTTCAGCTGGATCGCGCTGTAGTTTTGGCGCAATGTCGCTGGCCGACAGTCCGGATCCGCCAACTTGCAGAAGAAAGCGGACGATCCCCATCAGGGTTCGCTGCGACGCTGCAGCGTGGAACGTCGTTGCAAAGTCGTTCTCTTCCCCAGTGCCTTGATGCGACACATCGTGCTGCGGGGCGCGCCGAAAGGATGTGTCAATCATAACTCGATGGGTAGGCATCGACGCGATCGCTTGGAACCCGCCGCGAGATTCTGGCCTTGGTGCGCCCTAGATGGCCAGAAGCTGCACCATAGGCGAGCTTAGGTGCAGCTTTGAAGAAGGCGATCATGTCAGGAAGAAGATGGTGCCCAGGGACGGGATCGAACCGCCGACACTGCGATTTTCAGTCGCATGCTCTACCAACTGAGCTACCTGGGCACACCGACAGAACGTCGGGGAGCGGTCCCCCTAATCGGCTGAAGCGCCGCTGTCCAGCCCATCCGGGTCAATCTGTCGCCCGGGAATGCGATATCCTTCACCCAGCCATTGCAGCAGGTCGCGATCCTTGCATCGGCGGGAGCAGAACGGGGCATTGGCGGCGTCGCTGGGCTGCGCGCACAGGGGGCAGGTGTCGGTCATTCGTCGAATATGGGAACGCGCCCGGTGCGTTGCAGCAGGGCGGCGAGCCAGTCGGGGCGGGCAAGGATTCGCGCGCGTACTGCCGGCGGCAGGCGGAAGCGGTTAGGGGAGGACGCTGGCGTGCGCTCGATCTGGCGCAGCGCTGCCCGTGCCGCGGCACCGACGGGGTCTGCGCGAAGCACTTCGGGCAGCGAGGGGCGCGACCGGCCGCGCACGATCTGCAGGAAGCCGAAGCCGTTGACGGCGGTACGCTCGAACGGCTGCGTTAGCCGCGAGTCGATCGCCGCGGCCACCGCCTGCCGCGCCTCGCGCCCCGCCAGCGTCGGAAAGTCGATCCCGATCGATCCACCGATGTCGAGCCGCTCGATCGCGGCGGCAACCGCGGCCGCGGCGCACACCGCCAGCGCGTCGAGCGGCGGATCGCCATCGACGTCGAACAGCGCCATTGCCGGCGTCGGCCAGAAGCGCAGCATGCCGCCCGGGAAGGGGATGTCGCCCGTCACCGCTTCCTCCAGCACCTCGGACCATCCCGCAGCCTCCAGCGCGTCCGGTTCGTGCGCCCGCAACGTGCGGACCGGTGCGTCGCGTAGCCGCTCCAGCAGCGTCGGGGCGGGGCAGGGGGCCGCATCGGTGATCCGGCCCCGCGGCGGCTTGGGGCGGCCGGGCTCGGGGATGGCGCCGCGCGTCACCTCGACCCGAACCGCCGCACCCAGCGTCGCCCCAGCGGCGGGGCGGACCAGCGCTATGTCCTCGCCGGAGTCGAGCCGGGCAAGGTCGCGTTCGATGAGGCGGGCGGGCGCGATCAGCCCGGGTTGCGGGCCGGCATCGTCGCACGCGATGCGGGCGCGGAGAATATGGCCGTCATCGTCGATCAGGGCGGCGCGCTGCTCGCCGATCCCCGCTTCGTACAGCCACTCAGCCAAGGATCACGCCGGCCGTGGCCAGCAGCGTGCGCGTTTCGAACAGCGGCAGGCCGACGACGCCGGAATAGGAGCCGTCGATCCGGCGTACATAGGCCTCCGCGCGGCCCTGGATGGCATAGCCGCCTGCCTTGCCCAGCCCCTCTCCGCTCGCGACATAGCTGCGGATCTCCGCCTCCGTCAGCGGCTTGAACGCGACCATCGTGTCGGAGAGCCGCGTGCGCATCGTGCCCTCGCAGTCGACGACGATCACGGCGGACAGGCAATGGTGACGCCGGCCCGACAGGAGCCGCAGCATCCGCGCGAGATCGTCCTCGTCGGCGGGCTTGCCAAGGATGCGGGGTCCGACTGCGATGCTGGTGTCAGCGGCCAGCACGACCTCGCCGTCGCGGCGTGGCACCGCGGCTGCCTTGGCGGCAGCGACGCGCAGGACATAGTCGCGCGGGCGTTCCGCCTTCAGCGGCGTCTCATCGACGTCGGGCGCGACCACGCGCGCGGGCACGACGCCGATCTGCGCCAGCAGCGCGAGGCGCCGCGGCGAAGCGGAGGCAAGGATCAGATCGGCCGCCATGCGCCGACCCCCGTTACGTTACAGGCCGCGCTTATTGCGGGCCGGGGCCGCCACGGCCGGGCATGAAGCGGTAGGTGATGCGCCCCTTGGTCAGATCATAAGGGGTCAGCTCGACGAGCACTTCGTCACCGACCAGCACGCGGATGCGGTTCTTGCGCATCTTGCCTGCCGTATGGCCGAGGATCTCGTGATCGTTCTCCAGCCGGACGCGGAACATGGCGTTGGGCAGGAGCTCGACCACCTGGCCGCGCATTTCGAGGAGTTCTTCTTTCGCCAAAAAATCGATCTTTCTGCGGATAAGGGCGCGCGGGCGCTTAGCCGAAGCAACGCCAAAAGAAAAGGCGCGCGGCGAAAGCGCAGGCGGCAACGCAGCCAAAATGTGACTGGGCGGGGAATGTTTCAACCACCGTGGCGCAATTGCCGCGGTGGTGCCGGTCGGTGGCGACCGGCACGCCAGCGCCTAGCGCGTCGGGACGGGCGCGTCGCCGCTATAGTCGTAGAAGCCGCGCCTGGTCTTCTTCCCGTACCAGCCGGCCTCGACATATTTCACCAGCAGGGGGGCCGGGCGGAACTTGGGATCGCCGGTCGACTCGAACAGCACGCGGGTGATTTCCAGGCAGGTGTCGAGGCCGATGAAGTCGGCCAGCGTGAGCGGCCCCATCGGGTGGTTCAGGCCCAATTGGCAGGCAAGGTCGATGTCGCGGATCGTGGCGACGCCCTCGCCCAGCGCGAAGCACGCCTCGTTCAGCATCGGCATCAGGATTCGATTGACGATGAAGCCCGGCGCATCATTGGCGTGGACCACGGCCTTGCCCAGCGCGGTGGCGAACGTCTCCACGGTCTTCACCGTCTCGTCGGCGGTGGCGAGGCCGCGGATCACCTCGATCAGGCCCATGACCGGCACCGGATTGAAGAAATGCACGCCGATGAAGCGCGCGGGATCGGGCGAGGCCTGCGCCAGCCGCGTGATCGGGATCGACGAGGTGTTTGAAGCGAGGATCGCCTGATGGCCGAGCACGGTGCCGACCTCGGCGAAGATCGCGCGCTTCACTTCCTCGCGCTCGGTCGCCGCCTCGATGATGAGGCCGCACGACGACATGCCCTGCACGCCCTCAATCGGCTCGATCCGCGCCAGCGCCTGTTCGCGCGCCTGCGGCTCGATCTTACCCTTCTCGACCGCACGATCGAGTTGCCGCGCGATGCCGGCCTTGCCGGCCTCGGCGCGCGCCTTGTCGACGTCGGTCAGGAGGACGCGATAGCCGGCCTGGGCGGAAACCTGCGCGATCCCCGCGCCCATCTGCCCTGCGCCGATGACGCCGACTGCCTGCATGATTGTCTTCCCTTGTTCGAACTCACGAGGGGAGCGCTCTAGCCGCTTGTGACACGATTTGTCGAAGCGGGAATCAACGACGGGTGCGGTTCGGCGTGCGGCGCAGCCCGGTCAGGAAGCGGAAAGGAGAGCGTGCCGCTCCCCGTCTTGATTGTCGCTCAGGCGGCCTTGCGCAGGTCCAGCCGGTCCCAGATCTCGACCAAGGCGTCGGTCAGTTCCTGCATCATTGCTTCGCTGTGCGCCGGCCCCGGCGTGAAGCGCAGCCGCTCGGTGCCGCGCGGCACGGTCGGGTAATTGATCGGCTGAACGTAGATGCCGTATTCGGCCAGCAGTACGTCGCTGATCTTCTTCGCCTTCACCGGATCGCCGACCATCACCGGCACGATATGCGTGTCGCCGATCATCACCGGCAGGCCGGCCTCGGTCATCATTTCCTTCAATCGTGCAGCGGCGGCCTGCTGGCCCTCGCGCTCGACCGAGGAGCTCTTGAGGTGGCGCACGCTCGCCAGCACGCCGGCGACCAACACGGGCGAGAGCGAGGTGGTGAAGATGAAGCCGGGCGCATAGCTGCGGATGACGTCGATGATCGTCTTGTCCGCGGCGATATAGCCGCCCATCACGCCGAACGCCTTGCCCAGCGTGCCCTCGATGATGGTCAGCCGGTGCGCGACCTCGTCACGCTCCGAAATGCCGCCGCCGCGCGCGCCGTACATGCCCACGGCATGGACTTCGTCGAGATAGGTGAGCGCATTATACTTGTCGGCGAGGTCACAGATCGCCGCGATCGGGGCGACATCGCCCTCCATCGAATAGACGCTCTCGAACGCGATCAGCTTGGGCGTCGCGGGATCGTCGGCGGCGAGCAGTTCCTCGAGATGCGCCAGGTCATTGTGGCGGAACACGCGCTTCTCGCAGCCCGCGTTGCGGATGCCGGCGATCATCGAGGCGTGATTCAGTTCGTCGGAATAGATGATGCAACCCGGCAGCACTTTGGCCAGCGTCGCCAGCGTCGCTTCGTTGGAAACATAGCCCGACGTGAACAGCAGCGCGCCTTCCTTGCCGTGTAGGTCGGCGAGCTCGGCCTCCAGGTCGACATGGTAATGCGTGTTGCCACCGATGTTGCGCGTGCCGCCGGAGCCCGCGCCGACATCGTGCAGCGCCTCTTCCATCGCCGCGATCACCTTGGGGTGCTGCCCCATCGCGAGATAATCGTTGGAGCACCAGACGGTGATCGGCTTCGGGCCATTGTGGCCGGCGAAGCACCGCGCGCTGGGATAATGGCCCTTGTTGCGCAGGATATCGATGAAGACGCGGTAACGGCCTTCGGCGTGGAGACGGTCGATCGCCTGCGAAAAGGCGCGGGTGTAATCGACCGGCTTGGCCGAAAGAGCGTCGATGGACATGCGGGCGCACTTACTCTCCCCAACCCGCAGTTTCCAGCGGATTCGGGCTTTTTCAGTGATCGGCCGGGTCGCTAACTCGGCTCCGCGGCATCGGTTCCCGCCGGCATGTGGCGGAATCAGAGCCGCTCGACGCGATCGAAACCATAGCGTGCCAGCGCCCGATCGAGCCCCGGCGCAACATCGCCGGTGAAGACCGCGAGGTCAGCCTGATCGCGGGCGAACGTCTGCCCCTGCGTCAGATAGGCGATGCGCCGCCCAATGCCCGGGCCGCCATCGACAAAGGTGACTGGCCGGCCGACCGCCTCGGCCAGTTCCTCGCTCAGCAGCGGGAAATGGGTACAGGCGAGCACGATCGTGTCGATCGCGTCGCCGCCGGGCGCGGCGAGCATCGGCGCGATCGCGTCGCGCACCGCGTCGGGCGACACCGCCTCACCGCGCAGCTTCGCCTCCGCCAGCGTGACCAGGTCGGCCGAGCCGTGGCGGATGACCTGGCAGTCGCTGGCGAAGCGGGTGGCGAGGTCGTCGACATAGGCCTGCCGCACCGTCGCCGCCGTGCCAAGGACGCCGATCACGCGGGTCCGGCTGATCGCCGCGGCCGGCTTGATCGCGGGCACGGTGCCGACGATCGGCACGTCGAGCGCGGTGCGCACGGCGCCCAGCGCAATCGTCGAGGCGGTGTTGCACGCGATCACGATCAAGCGAGGCCGATATCGCTCCGCAAGGCGGCCGAGCAGCGCCGGAACGCGGCCGGCAATCTCGGCTTCCTGCTTCACCCCATAGGGAAAACCGGCCGAATCGGCGGCGTAGATCAGGCGCGCGACGGGCAGTTCGCGGCGGGCGGGGGCGACGATCGACAGGCCGCCGACACCCGAATCGAAGAACAGGATCGGGCGCGGATCGCTCATCCCCGCCTCTTACGGATCCGACGCGCGGGGGAAAAGCGCGAGTCGCGGCCGGCCCTGTCGCGATGCTCGCCAAAGGGCGGCATTAATGCATGTTAGTAGTAACAGCCGTTTCGTTCGGCTAACGTCACGAGCAACGGAGGAAATGTCTCTGCCGACCGAGATCATCTGGGGACCACCGCTTCTCGCGCTGGTGATTGGCTATCTGCTGGGATCCATTCCCTTCGGCGTTCTGCTCACCCGGGCGAGCGGCGCTGGGGACCTGAGGCAGATCGGCTCCGGCAATATCGGCGCGACCAATGTGCTGCGCACCGGCCGCAAGGGGCTGGCCGCCGCCACGCTGCTGCTCGACCTTGCCAAAGGCTGGGCGGCGGTGGTGATCGTCGCAGCGCTGCTACCGGGCTACGAACAACTCGCCGCGGCCGGTGCTTTCGTCGGCCATTGCTATCCCGTGTGGCTGCGTTTTCGCGGCGGCAAGGGCGTCGCGACGTTGATGGGCATCGTGCTGGCGCTGCATCCGCCGCTGGCCTTGGTCTATGCGATCGTCTGGCTGGGTTTGCTGGCGACGCTGCGCATTTCCTCGGTGGCGGGGATGGCCGCTGCGGCCAGCGCGCCGGTGGCGGCCGCCGTGTTCGACCGGTTCGATCTGGTCCCCCTGCTGCTCGCGCTCGCGCTGATCGTGATCTGGAAGCATCGTGACAATATCGGGCGATTGCTCGACGGGGCGGAGCCGCGGGTCGGCCGCAAGGGTGGCTGACGCCGATCCGCGCGACGATGGTGCCGACCGACTTCGGCTGATCCGGACGCCGGGCGTCGGGCCGGTCACCTACCGCCAGCTGCTGCGCCGCTTCGGCACCGCGCGCGCCGCCATCGAGGCGCTGCCTGAGCTATCCCGCCGCGGCGGTGGGCGGGTGCGAACCGCGGCCGATCCGCGCGTGATCGCTCGCGAGATGGAGACGGTGGCGCGGCTCGGCGCGCGGCACGTGTTCCATGACGATCCCGACTATCCGGCGCTGCTTGCCACCTTGGCTGATGCGCCTGCGGTGCTGACGGTTCGCGGGCATTTCCCTGACCCTGCCGCCAACAGCGTCGCGATTGTCGGTGCCCGCAACGCCTCGGCCGCGGCATGTCGCTTCGCACGCGGTCTGGCGCATGATCTGGCCGCGGAGGGCACGGTGGTCGTGTCAGGACTGGCGCGCGGGATCGACACCGCCGCCCATGTCGGCGCCGGCCCTGCCACGGTCGCGGTCATCGCGGGCGGGATCGACGTCGCCTACCCGCCCGAAAACGCCGCGCTGCAGGAACGGATCGCGGCGGAAGCGCTGCTCGTCGCCGAAATGCCGGTCGGTACCGAGCCGCGCGCGCGCCACTTTCCCCACCGCAACCGGATCATCGCCGGCTGGGCGCAGGGCACGTTGGTGGTGGAGGCGGCGCCCAAATCGGGCTCGCTGATCACCGCGCGGCTGGCGGGCGAGGCGGGGCGCGACGTGATGGCGGTGCCGGGCAGCCCCCTCGATCCACGGGCGCAAGGGTGCAATCTGCTGATTCGCGACGGGGCCACGCTGGTCCAGAACGCGCACGACGTGCTGGAGCAGATCCGGCCGTTCGATCCCCGCGTCGTCCGCGCGCCATCCGTACCGTTCGAGGCGCAGCCACCCGCCGACGCCGATGATCAGGCGCGCCGCGCCGTCGTCGCGCTGCTCGGCCCGGTGCCGACCCCGGTGGACGAGGTGATCCGCCAATCCGGCGTGCCGGCCGCGGTCGTGCAGATGGTGCTTCTGGAACTGGAGATCGCCGGCCGGCTCGATCGTCATGCCGGCGGGCAGATCAGCCTGACGATGTGACCGGCGCGCCCGCGTCGATCAGGCCGCGGGCGGCAGCCACGACAGATCGAGCCCCGCCAGCCGGTCGGTGTAATTGGCCGACCGCCCCAGCCGTCCTTCATCGAGAAGCGTCACCCGGCCCGAATCGCGCCGGATCAACGCCTCGTCCTCCAACTGGCGCAGCATGCGGTTGACGTGCACCGCAGTCAGCCCGGTCGCATCGCCAATCTCTTCCTGCGTCAGCCCCAGGATGAAGCTGTTGTCGATCGTAGGATCGAGCCGCCTCAGGCGATTGCGTACGTCGAGCAGCACCGAGGCAACGCGCGCCTTGGCCGACGTGCGGCCGAGCGCGGCGATCCGATCGGTCAGCATCGCCCGTTCCGCCTGATCGAAGGCGACGATGACCGCGAACAGCCGCGGCTGTTCGAGTGCAAGCTGAGTCATCAACGGCCGGTCGAATGGGCACACCACGCTGTCCGCCAGCGCGCCCACCGTCTCCGGCACGCGTGAGAATACCAATGCAGGCAGTGCGATGACGTCGCCGGGAAAAATGAAGCGCAGGATCTGACGACTGCCATCGGGCAAGATGACATAGCTCATCATCATGCCGCTGCGCAGGATGAACAGCTCCCCGGCCGGGTCATTCTCCCGCACCAGCGTCGCGCCGCGGCGAAGCGTGCGCTCACGCTCCTCCAGACGCAGAAGCGCTGAGCGTTCGCCAGTGGATAATGGGACAAAGTCACCGAGACGTTCGGCAAAACAGCTACTTGGCACGCGTGGAGGGCCCCCTTGGGAACAAAGAACGCTAGTCGCCTCGGGGCCGGTGCTGCATTAAAGTCGATCAACATCGTTACGCGGCCGTCGCTTGGCGAGCGCGCCTGCGTTCGGTAGATGCGTGCCGATGGACCGTATCCTTATTCGCGGTGGCAATCGCCTGTCGGGCAAGCTGCCGATCTCCGGCGCGAAGAATGCAGCGCTCACCCTCATGCCCTGTGCGCTGCTGACCGATCAGCCGCTGACGCTACGAAATCTGCCGCGGCTGGCCGATGTCGATGGCTTCGGCCACTTGCTCAATCAGCTTGGCGCCTCCACCGCGATCGAGGGGACCCGGCCCGAAGAATTCGGCCGCGTCATGACCATCCGCGCGGGGCAGCTGACCTCTACCGAGGCGCCCTATGACATCGTGCGAAAAATGCGTGCGTCGATCCTGGTGCTTGGGCCGATCCTGGCGCGGGCGGGCGAAGCGCGCGTGTCGCTGCCGGGCGGCTGCGCGATCGGCAATCGCCCGATCGACCTTCACCTGAAGGCGCTGGAGGCGATCGGCGCGGAGCTGGAGATGAGCGCCGGCTATGTCACCGCCCGCGCGCCCAAGACGGCGTCCGGCAGCGCCCGGCTAAGCGGCGGGCGCTATCGCTTCCCAGTGGTGTCGGTCGGTGCGACCGAGAATGTCGTGATGGCGGCCGTGACGGCGAAGGGCAGTTCGCGGATCGAGAATGCCGCGCGCGAGCCGGAGATCGTCGACCTGTGCCGCTGCCTCGTCGCGATGGGCGCGCAGATCGAGGGCATCGGCACCGAGACGCTGGAGATCGAGGGCGTCGATCGCCTGCACGGCGCGACCTATGCCGTGATGCCGGACCGGATCGAGGCGGGCAGCTATGCCTGTGCGGCCGCGATCACCGGCGGCAGCCTGGAACTGCTGAACGTCGATGCCGAAAGCATGGGCGCGACGCTGTCTGCGCTCGCCGATGCGGGCGTGCTGATCGAGCTGAAGAAAAATGCCGTGTGCGTGACGGCACAGGGGCCGCTGCAGCCGCTGACGCTGACCACCGCGCCCTTCCCGGGCTTCGCCACCGATATGCAGGCGCAGTTCATGGCGATGCTGTGCAAGGCGGACGGTGCCAGCGTGCTGACCGAGACGATCTTCGAGAACCGCTACATGCACGTGCCCGAACTGGCGCGGATGGGCGCGGACATCACCGTCAGCGGGCGGACTGCCGTGGTGCGCGGCGTCGAGCGGCTGGTCGGCGCGCCGGTAATGGCGACCGACCTTCGCGCATCGATGAGCCTGATCCTCGCTGGCCTCGCCGCCGAGGGTGAGACCTCGGTCAACCGCGTCTATCACCTCGACCGCGGCTATGAGCGGCTGGAGGAAAAGCTGTCGGCGGTGGGTGCGGATATCGAGCGCGTCAGCGACGGCTGAGACGGGAGCTGATGTCTTCCAGCCTCTCCCCTGACGGGGAGGGGCTGTTCCCCGATCACCGCAGCGCGACGGCCTCGCGGTCAAGCTCCGCAGTCTCGGCCGCGTAGCTGGCGCAATCGCCGGCCCAATTCTGGTACACGCGGCCGTTGGCGGCCTTGTACCAACTGCGGCAGTGCGGGTCCGACCAGACGGTCGCGGACAACAATTGCGTGATCCGCTCGTTGAAGCGGCGCTGGCCATCGGGGGTGACGCCGGCCGCCTTGGCCTCTTCCGCCTCCAGTGCCGCCAGCGTCTTCAGCATGTAGCCGACCTGCTGTTCGATCATGAAGCTGATCGAATTGTGCCCCAGGTTGGTGTTCGGGCCGTACAGCATGAACATGTTGGGGAAGCCCGACACCATGATGCCGAGATAGGCCTCAGGCCCTTCCTTCCACGTTTCCTTGAGCGTCGCGCCATTCTCCCCGACCACGTCCATGGACCAGTCCCATTGCGTGGTTTCGAAGCCGGTGGCGAAGATCAGCACGTCGAGTTCGTGGAAGCCGTCCCTGGTGCGCACGCCATTGGCCTCGATCGCCTCGATCCCGGCGGTTTCCAACGTCACGTTGTCGCGCATCAGGGCGGGATAGAAATCATCGGTAATCAGGATTCGCTTGCACCCGATCGGATAGTCCGGCGTCAGCTTTGCCCGCAGTTCGGGATCGGGCACCTGCGCCTCGAGATGGTCGAGCGCGGTGCGGGTGTAGGCGGCGCGCCCCTCCGGCGTCCATTTGAACGCCTGCCAGAAATAGGTGTCGGCATTGTCGAAGATCGCCGCACGCTGCTGCGCACCGAGCTTCATGGCCATTTCGAGGTTGGTCGCCATCAGCGCCTTCACCTCGGGCGTGACGTGGCTGTCGTTGCGCGGCACCACCCAATTGGGCGTGCGCTGGAAGACGGTGAGGTGGCCGGCAATCTTGGCCACCTCCGGGATGAGCTGCACGGCGCTGGCGGCCGATCCGATCACGCCGACCCGCTTGCCCGTCAGGTCGACGCTGTCGTCCCATTCGGCGGCGTGCCATTTCGGCCCGGCGAAATCATGAACGCCGGCGATTTCAGGAAAGCAGGGGCGGCTGAGCTGCCCGAGCGCAGGGACGATCGCGTCGAAGGTTTCGCGCGCGCCCTTTTCCGTTTCGATCGTCCAGGTGCCGTCGCTCTCGTTCCAGGCCGCCTTTGTCACCCCTTCGTTGAGGCGCAATGCGTCCGCTAGGCCGAACTGGTCGACGAGGCTCTTCGTATAATCGTGGATTTCCGGACCGCGCGCGTAATTGTGGCTCCAGTTCGGATTGGGCGCGAAACTGAACTGGTAGAGAATGGCCGGTACGTCGCAGGCAACGCCCGGATAGCGATTGGCGCGCCAGGTACCGCCAACCGAGTCGGCATGTTCGAACACGGTCACGTCATGGCCTGCCTCGCGACCCTTGATGGCCGCGCACAAGCCGCCCATGCCTGCACCGATTACCGCGATCCGCTTGCTCATCCACTCTCTCCGCTCGCGGTCTTTGCCGCTCTGCGTGCACGATGCCGCGTCCTGCCGCGGGAGGGAAGAGGTTTTAAGTCGATCGCGTTAGATCTCGCCCGCCTGACCGCGCGATGCGGGCAGGCAGGCGAGCATCTATCTTAACGGCAGCGGACGTTGTCCTTGTCGATCGCCTGGCCCAGCGCTGCGCCGCCCGCACCGCCCAGGATCGCGCCCAGCACGCCCGAGCCGCCGGGCTTGATCACGGTGCCGAGCACGCCGCCGGCGATACCGCCAACGATCAGGCCGGTCGTGCCATCGTCGCGACGGCAATAGTATCGACCATCACGGCCAGCGTAGATGCGATCGTTGGCGCCCAGGCGGCGCTCACGATAGCGGCGGTCGTCGCGATAATAGCGTGCCGCATCATAATCGCCGTAGGCCGGATCGGGCCGGTTATAGTCATAGCCGCCGTAGCCGCCGCCCCAGCCGCTACGCGGACCATTGTCGTTGACACACCCAGTTACCATTACCGCCGCGCCGATGGCGGCCAACGCAACACTCCGCATCGCTTCCTCCGTTCCGTTTTGGATGAAGCGGTAATGGCTGGAGCAGGAAAATGGTTGCGCTACCGATATCGAGTTTGCGCAGCCAGGCCATTGCCGCGATGTGCCGGACTCGCATCGGGGTTAGGCCGGGCGGCTGGGGCCTCAACGCCCCCGCCGCCCGGTATGTCACTGAATCAGCGTGCGATCCCGCCCGCCGCCAGTACGGCCAGCGTCATCAGATCGCTGGCGGTCGACGTCATGGGCGCGATCTGCACCGGCTTCTCCATCCCGATCAGCATCGGGCCGATCACGCTGTCGCCGCCCAGCTCGCGCAGCAGCTTGGCGGAGATGTGCGCCGTCTGCAGCCCCGGCATGATCAGCACGTTGGCGGGGCCGGACAGGCGCGCGAACGGGTAATTTGCCATCTGCTTGGGGTTGAGCGCTACGTCAGGCGTCATCTCGCCCTCATATTCGAAGCCGACGTTGCGCTTGTCGAGCTCGGTCACGGCATCGCGGATCCGCTCCAGGAACGTGCCCTTGGGATTGCCGAAGGTTGAATAGCTGAGGAACGCGACGCGCGGCTCATGGCCCATGCGCCGGGCGACCGCCGCGGTCTGCTCCGCGATGTCGGCCATCTGCTCGGCCGTTGGCCGCTCGTTCATCGTCGTGTCGGCGATGAAGACGGTGTGGCTCTGGCCGACCATCAGGTGGATGCCGAACGGCGTGCGGCCGGCCTCCGGATCGATCACGCGGCGCACTTCGCGCATCGACTGCGCCCAGGTGCGGGTGATGCCGGTGATCATCGCATCGGCATGGCCCAGCTGCAGCAGCACCGCGCCGAAGATGTTGCGATCCTGGTTGATCATCCGCTCGCAATCGCGGCGCAGATAGCCGCGGCGCTGGAGGCGGGCATAGAGGAAGTCGACCATCTGCGGCACCAGCGGCGAAATGCGGCTGTTGTGCAGCTCATATTCCTCGGGGTTACGGATGCCGAGCGCGCGCAGGCGATCAGGCACATCGTCGCGCCCGACCAGCACCGGCGTGCCATAACCGCCTTCCTTGAACGCGATGGCGGCGCGAAGCACGACTTCCTCCTCGCCCTCGGCGAACAGCACGCGCTTGGGATGCGCGCGGGCGCCCTCATACGCGAGGCTGAGCACCGAGGTGGTCGGGTTGAGCCGCGCGCGCAGGCTCTGGCGATAGCCTTCCATGTCGAGGATCGGGCGCGTCGCGACGCCCGAATCCATCGCTGCCTTCGCCACGGCGGCGGGCACGATCTCCATCAGGCGCGGATCGAACGGTGCCGGGATGATATATTCGGGACCGAAGACGTGCTGCACCCCGTACGCGGCGGCGACTTCCTCCGGCACCCGCTCACGCGCCAGCTCCGCAATCGCCTGCGCCGCGGCGATCTTCATCGCATCGTTGATCGCCGAGGCGCGCACGTCGAGCGCGCCGCGGAAGATGAACGGGAAGCCCAGGACATTGTTGACCTGGTTGGGATAATCCGACCGGCCGGTGGCGATGATCGCGTCCGGGCGCGCTTCCTTGGCCACTTCGGGGCGGATCTCCGGCTCCGGATTGGCCATGGCGAAGATGATCGGCGCCGGCGCCATGTCCTTCACCATCTCCGGCTTCAGCGCGCCGGCGGCGGAAAGGCCCAGGAACACGTCGGCGCCGTGAAGCGCCTCGGTCAGCGTGCGGCGGTCGGTGACGGCCGCGTGCGCGGACTGCCACTGGTTCACGTCTTCGCGGCCCTGGTAGATGACGCCGGTGCGGTCGCACATGATGACATTGTCATGCTGCACGCCCATCGCCTTCATCAGCTCGGTGCAGGCGATCGCGGCCGCGCCCGCGCCGTTCACGACGATCTTGACGTCGCGCAGCGACCGCTTGGTCAGCAGGCAGGCGTTGATGAGGCCGGCGGCGGTGATGATCGCGGTGCCGTGCTGGTCATCGTGGAACACGGGGATGTTCATGCGTTCCCGAAGGGTCTGCTCGATGATGAAGCATTCGGGTGCCTTGATATCCTCAAGGTTGATGCCGCCGAACGACGGCTCGAGCAGGGCGACGCAATTGATGAAGGCGTCGACGTCCTCGGTCGCGACCTCGAGGTCGATCGAATCGACATCGGCGAAGCGCTTGAACAGCACCGCCTTGCCTTCCATCACCGGCTTTGACGCGAGCGCGCCGAGGTTGCCCATGCCCAGGATCGCGGTGCCGTTGGAGATAACGGCGACCAGATTGCCCTTGGCAGTATAGTCGTAGGCGGTGGCGGGGTCGTCGGCGATCGCCTGCACCGGTACCGCGACGCCGGGCGAATAAGCGAGCGACAGGTCGCGCTGCGTCGCCATCGGCTTGGACGCGATGATCTCGATCTTGCCGGGGCGTCCTTCGGAGTGGAACAGCAGCGCCTCGCGCTCCGAGAACTGGATGGTGTTGCTGGTCTTGTCGGTCATTGCGCCCCCGGCCCACGGTTTCGAGCCGGACCTTTAGGGCGAAGGCGGGAGGATGAAAACCGCAGGAATGGGATCAAAGCAGCGCAGCTTCCCCGCGTTCGAGCGCGAGCAGCAATTGCTTGTTCGGCAGGCCGCCGCCGAAGCCGGTGAGCGTGCCGTTGCTGCCGATCACGCGGTGGCAGGGCGTGACGATGGGGAGCGGGTTGCGCCCGTTCGCGGCGCCGACCGCGCGGGTGGCGGTGGGGCGGCCGATCGCGCGGGCGATGTCGGCGTAGCTGCGCGTCTCGCCATGGGGAATCGTCAGCAGCGCGCGCCACACGTCGCGCTGGAAATCCGTGCCGACCGGATCGAGCGGCAGATCGAAGGTGGTGCGAGTGCCGGCGAAATATTCCTCCAGCTGGCACACGGTGGCGGCGATCACGAAATGGTCCGGATCCGCGCGGCGGGGCGAATAGCGCGCCTGCATCGCTGCATCGTCATCCCACAGGATCGCGGCGAGACCGGTGTCGCTGGCGATGAGCGTGAGGTCGCCGGTGGGCGAGGGGATGGTGGCGGTCGCAAAGGTCATGGCGCGGCTCCTTCGGCTTGCCCTTAATAGCGGCCGGAGGATCGCGCGTCCCGATGCTTGCGGCCAAAGCGCCACTCGTCAGCGGCGGCATGTCTGGCTAGACAGGCGCGATCCGCCGGGCAGCGCTACGTCCGTCTGCCCGCATCCGCACCTCATCCGTTTCGACACCCGGAAAATCATGGCCGAACCCACCGCTCCGACGCCGATGATGGCGCAATATCTGGCGCTGAAGGAAGAAGCGGGCGATTGCCTGCTGTTCTATCGCATGGGCGACTTCTTCGAATTGTTCTTCGAGGATGCGCGGATCGCGAGCGGGGTGCTTGATATCGCGCTGACGGCGCGCGGCGAACATGCGGGCGAGAAGATTCCGATGTGCGGCGTGCCGGTGCATGCGGCGACCGCCTATCTCCAGCGGCTGATCAAGGCGGGGCACCGCGTCGCGATCGCGGAGCAGACCGAAAGTCCCGAGGAGGCGCGCAAGGCACGCGGATCGAAGGCGTTGGTGAACCGCGCGATCATCCGTTTCGTCACGGCGGGGACGCTGACCGAGGAAGCGCTGCTGGATGCGCGCGCCGCGAACTGGTGCGTCGCGGTGGGCGAGGCGGCGGGCAGTGTTGCGATCGCGGCGGCGGACGTATCGACCGGTCGGTTCGAGGTGATCGCCTGTTCGCCCCACGCGCTGGGCGCGGAGCTCGCCCGGCTGGCGGCAGCGGAAGTGGTCGCGGCCGAAGGGAGCGACGCGCCGGCGACGGTGTGGCGGCCGCGTGGCGACTTCGACAGCGCACGCGGCGAGGAGCGGCTGAAACGCCTTCATGGCGTGGCGACGCTCGACGGCTTCGGCCAGTTCGATCGCGCGATGCTGGCCGCGGCGGGCGGGCTGATCGCGTATCTCGACCATAATGGGAAGGGCACGCTGCCGTTCCTGCGCGCGCCGGTGATCCGCCGCAGCGCCGAGGCGATGGCGATCGATGCGGCGACGCGCGAGAGCCTGGAGCTGACCTGCACCGCCGGCGGCACGCGCAAGGGCAGTTTGCTGGATGCGGTGGACCGCACGGTGACCGGGGCGGGCGCGCGTCTGCTCGCCGCCGATATCGGTGCGCCACTGATGGACCGGGCCGCGATCGAGGCGCGGCTGGCGCTGGTGACGCTGTTCCACGACGATGGCGACATGCGCGCCCGCCTGCGCGAGCGGTTGCGCGCGCTGCCCGACATCGGCCGCGCGATCGGGCGGCTGGTCGCGGGACGAGGCTCCCCGCGCGATCTGGGGCAATTGCGCGATGGCCTCGACGGTGCGTGGTTGCTGGCGGAGACGCTGCAATCGATCGAGGCGCAGCTGGTCGATGGTGCGGGTGGCGACCTGCTCGCGCAATTGACGCCGCGGCTGCGCGGTCATGGCGAGCTCATCGACCTCCTCAAGCGCGCGCTGGTGCCCTCGCCGCCGATCGATGCGGCGAACGGCGGCTTCATTGCGGAGGGCTATGACGCGGCGCTCGACGATCTGCGCGACGCGGGGTCGGGCGGGCGCAAGGCGATTGCGGCGCTGGAGGCGCGCTATCGCACCGAAACCGGGATCAATGCACTCAAGATCCGGCACAACAATGTGCTCGGCTATCATGTCGAGGTGCCGGCGAAGAATGCCGAGGCGCTGATGAAGCCCGACAGCGGCTTCACCCATCGCCAGACGATGGCCGGGGCGGTGCGCTTCAACGCGCCCGAGCTTCACGAAGTGGCGAGCCGGGTGACTCAGGCCGGCGCGCACGCGGTGGCGGCGGAGGCGGCGCATCTCGAGGATCTGATCGCTGCGGCGCTGGCGCGCGCGGAGCCGATCGCGGCGACCGCGGATGCGCTGGCGCGGCTCGACGTCGCGGCCGGGCTGGCGGAGCGCGCCGCCGAAGGCGGCTGGGCGCGGCCCGCTCTGGTCGAGCATCCGTGCTTCGAGATTCTCGGCGGGCGGCATCCGGTGGTGGAGGCGGCGGTGGCGAAGTCGGGCGAGCGGTTCGTCGCCAATGATTGCACGCTGTCCGAGAGCTCGCGGCTGTGGCTCGTCACCGGGCCGAACATGGGTGGCAAGTCGACGTTCCTGCGGCAGAATGCGCTGATCGCAGTGCTGGCGCAGGCGGGAAGCTATGTGCCCGCCACCAGCGCGACGTTGGGATTGGTCGACCGGTTGTTCAGCCGCGTCGGCGCGTCGGACAATCTGGCGCGCGGGCGATCGACCTTCATGGTCGAGATGGTCGAGACGGCGGCTATCCTGGCGCAGGCGACGCCGCAGAGCTTCGTCATCCTCGACGAGGTGGGGCGCGGCACCTCCACCTACGACGGGCTCGCGATCGCCTGGGCGGTGGTGGAGGCGATCCATGAGGACAATCGCTGCCGCTGCCTCTTCGCGACGCATTACCACGAACTGACGCGGCTGGCGGAGCGGTGCGACGCGCTGTCGCTGCACCATGTGCGGGCGCGCGAGTGGAAGGGCGAACTGGTGCTGTTGCACGAACTGGCCGACGGGCCGGCGGATCGCAGCTATGGCCTTGCCGTCGCGCGGCTGGCGGGAATGCCGCCGGCGACGGTGGCACGGGCCAAGGCGGTGCTGGCGAAGCTGGAGGCGGGGCGCGCGAAGACCGGCGGGCTGGCCGCGGGGCTGGACGACCTGCCGCTGTTCGCTGCGGCGGCGGCGGCCGTGCCGGAGGAGACGGTGGACCCGCTGCGCGCGGCGTTGGAGGAGCTGGACGTCGATGCGCTCTCCCCGCGCGAGGCGCTGGACCAGCTCTATCGGCTGAAGGGGATCGTACGGGAGGCGTGAAGGCACGCGCGCCCGCTTGATCCCCTGCCACCGCGCCCCGATATGCGGGCGCGATGAAGGACACACTTACCCCCAAGGCAATCGTCGCCGCGCTCGACGCGCATATCATCGGACAGAAGGACGCGAAGCGTGCCGTTGCGGTGGCGCTGCGCAACCGCTGGCGCCGGCAGAAGCTCAGCCCCGATCTGCGCGACGAGGTGACGCCCAAGAACATCCTGATGATCGGCCCGACCGGCTGCGGCAAGACCGAGATCAGCCGCCGCCTGGCGAAGCTTGCCGATGCGCCGTTCGTGAAGGTGGAAGCGACCAAGTTCACCGAGGTCGGCTATGTCGGGCGCGACGTGGAGCAGATCGCGCGCGACCTGGTCGAGGAAGCGGTGCGGCTGGAAAAGGAACGCCGCCGCAACGCGGTGAAGGACAAGGCCGAGGAAGCGGCGATGGACCGGCTGCTCGATGCACTGGTGGGCAAGGATTCCAGCCAGGCGACGCGCGAGAGCTTCCGCCAGCGCTTCCGTGACGGCCATCTCGACCAGACCGAGATCGAGCTTGAGCTTCAGGTCGCGCCGCAGATGCCGTTCGAAATGCCGGGCGGCGGCCAGATGGGCATGATCAACCTTGGCGAAATGTTCGGCAAGCTGGGCGGCGGGCAGACCAAGCGGCGCAAGCTGCTGGTGCCGGCGGCGTGGGAAAAGCTGGTCGAGGAAGAGGCCGACAAGCGGCTTGACCAGGACGAGGTGAGCCGCGTCGCGCTGGCCGATGCCGAGGCGAACGGGATCGTCTTCCTTGACGAGATCGACAAGATCGCGGTGAGTGACGTGCGCGGCGGTTCGGTGAGCCGCGAAGGCGTTCAGCGCGACCTGCTGCCGCTCATCGAGGGCACGACCGTCTCGACCAAATATGGCCCGATGAAGACGGACCATATCCTGTTCATCGCGTCGGGCGCCTTCCATGTCGCCAAGCCGAGCGACCTATTGCCCGAGCTTCAGGGCCGCCTGCCGATCCGCGTCGAGCTGAAGGGCCTGACCGAGGATGATTTCGTCGCGATCCTCTCCGACACCAAGGCATCGCTGCCGGCGCAGTACAAGGCGCTGATCGGCACCGAGGGCGTGACCGTCGAGTTCACCGAAGACGGCATTCGCGCGGTGGCGCGGATCGCGGCCGAGGTGAATGGCGAGATCGAGAATATCGGTGCCCGCCGGCTGCAGACGGTGATGGAGAAGCTGCTGGAGGAAGTGAGCTTCGACGCCGAGGACCGCGCGGGCAGCTCGGTCACGGTGGATGCGGCTTATGTCGAGCAGCATCTCGCCGGTGTTGCGCGCAACACTGATCTCAGCCGCTTCGTGCTCTAATCGACGGGCGGGCGGCCCGCTGCGTGGCCGCCCGCTCGCCGCTCAGAGTTGCAGTTCCTGCCGCATCAGCGCGCCATAGCGTTTCGCATGATGGTCAGCCGCGCCGAACTGCTGTTCGATCGCAGTGGCGCGGCGGAAATAATGGCCCACCGCCAGCTCGTCGGTCATCCCCATGCCGCCGTGCAGCTGAACCGCATTCTGCCCGACGAAGCGGACCGCATCCGCCACGGTCGCCTTCGCTGCCGACACCGCCCGCGCCCGCTCCGCCGCAGGCCCTTCCACATGAAGCGCGGCGAGATACGCGGCGGAGGTCGCCTGTTCGGCGGCGATAAACATGTCGACCATGCGATGCTGCAACGCCTGGAAGCTGGCGAGCGGCTGACCGAACTGCTTGCGCTCCTTGGTATAGGCGACCGTATCGCTGAGCATCTTGCGGGCCAGGCCGGCGGCCTCGGCGCACAAGGCGGCGATCCCCTCATCGCGCGCTTGCTCCAACAGCGGCAGCGCACTGCCTTCCTCACCGAGCAGCGCGTCCGCCGGCAGAGTGACGGCCGTGAATGCGAGGTCCGACGCCGGCAGCCCGTCGATCAGCGCATAATCATGCCGCGACAGGCTGGCGGCATCTGCGGGGACCAGGAACAAGGAGACACCGCGCACGTCGCACGGGCCACCCGACGTCCGCGCCGTAACCAGCAGCCACTCGGCCCCCGGCGCGCCCGCGACCACCACCTTTTCGCCATTGATCGCCCAGCCGTCCGCATTCTTTTTCGCCGTCGTCGTGACCGCCTCCAGCGCCTGCCGGCTGTCAGCCTCGCCCGCGGCGAGGACCGCGCGTACGCTGCCGTCGGCCAGCTGCGGCAACAGCGCCGTCGCCCGTTCCCCGCCGGCGCGTTTCAGCAGCCCGGCGGCGATCACGGCCGTCTCGATATAGGGGACGGGCGCCAGCGCCTCGCCCAGCGCGTCGGCGATCACCATCGTCTCGACCGCGCCGCCCCCCAGGCCACCCGCCTCGGCCGGCAGCGCCGCGCCGAGCACGCCGAGATCACGGCCAAGCGCCTGCCACAGCGCCCTGGCATCGCGCGGACGATGCGGATCGAACGCGAAGCTTTGCGCCAGATAGCGCGTGAGCGTGTCACGCAGCATCACCTGCTCGTCGCTGAGCGAAAGATCCATGGCCCTCTCCCGACTTATTCTTGGAACGCGCTATGAATTGGCGCGGGAGAGGACGCAAGGCTCAGTCGGCGGCGACGGGACCCGCCCCATTGGCGGCCGGGCGGCGGCAGAACCAGACGATGATCAGCAGCGCCGCGCTGAGCCAGGCGGAGAGGCGGAAGAGGTCGGTGGAGGCGAGGAGGTACGCCTGGCCGACCATCTGCCGCGTGATGACCGCGGCTGCCTGCGTTGCGTTCAGCCCCAGGTTCATCAGCGCCTCGCTCGCCATTTGATAGGGCGTGCCGTTGCCGATCGCTTCGGACAGGCGCCCCTGGTGCAGCGCCTCGCGGCGGTCCCACGCGGTGGTGATCATCGATGCGGCAAAGGCACCGGCGACGATGCGGGTGAAGTTGGAAAGGCCGGTGGCGGACGGCAGGCGCTCGGGCGGGATGCGATCGAGCGATATGGTCAGCATGGCGAGGAAGAAGGTCGACATTGCGACGCCCTGCACCAGCAGCGGCAGCACGAAATCCCAGAAGCCGGCATAGGTGGTGTAGCCCGACCGCATCCAGTAACTGATCGCAAAGGCGACAAAGGCAACGCTGGCGAGGATCCGCGCGTCGATCTTGCCCGACAATCGCGCGCTCAACGGAGTGAGCAGCACCGCGACGATCCCGCTCGGCGCGGCGACCAGACCCGCCCACGTCGCGGTGTAGCCGAGCTGGGTCTGCAGCCACAGCGGCAGCAGCAGGATGTTGGCGAAGAACACCGCATAGCCAAGGCAGAAGGCGAGGTTGCCGATCGCGAAATTGCGGTTGGCGAACAGCGACAGGTCGACGATCGGGTTGGCGTCGGTCAGTTCCCAGATCAGCCACGCGACGAAGCCGACCCCGGCGATCACCGTCAGCGCCACGATCATCGGATCGTTGAACCAGTCGGCGTTCTTGCCGAGATCGAGCATTACCTGAAGGCAGCCGACCCACAGCACCAGCAGCACCAGCCCGATCGTGTCGATCGGCACCTTGGCGGTCGGCGTCTCGCGGTTCTTCAGGTTCGACCAGCAGATCGCGATCGTGAAGATGCCGAAGGGCACGTTGATCAGGAAGATCCAGCTCCAATGGTAATTGTCGGAGATATAGCCGCCCAGGATCGGCCCCATGATCGGCGCCACCAGCGTGGTCATCGACCAGATGCCCAGCGCAGTGGCGCGCTTCTCGGGCGGGAAGACGGAGATCAGCAGCGCCTGGCTGCCCGGCATCATCGGTCCGGAGACGGCGCCCTGCAGCACCCGGAACGCGATCAGCGATGGCAGGCTCCACGCGATGCCGCACAGGAAGGAGGCCAGCGTGAACAGCGCGAGCGAGGTGCAGAAGGTGCGTACCACGCCGAAACGGCGCATCAGCCAGCCGGTGAGCGGCACCGAAATGCCATTGGCGACCGCAAAGGCGGTGACGATCCAGGTCGAATTGTCCGAGCTGACGCCGAGATTGCCCGCGATGGTGGGCAGCGAAACATTGGCAATGGTGGTGTCGAGCACCATCATGAAGGTGCCGAGCGCCAGCGCGAAGGCGACGAGGCCGAGCCGCGCACCCGACAGCGGCACCGGACCAGCGCCAGCGGGGGCCGCCGCGCTAGCCATGTGGCCGCGCTTTCGTTGATCCGGGCGTGGAACGGGCGCGCGTCATCGGATCAGCGGTTCGCCGCGATGATCTCGGCGATCTTCGCCTCGACCGCCGGATCCGCCTCGCTGATGGAGCCGCGATAAGGTTGAGCAGCCGGCTGGGCCAGGCGTGGCCCGCTGGTGTCCGCAGTATCTACTGTGGCCATCACCGACAGGCCGATGCGCAACGGGTTGGCGCGAAGCTCCTTCGGGTCGAGCATGATCCGCACCGGAACGCGCTGAACGATCTTGATCCAGTTGCCGCTGGCATTCTGCGGCGGGAGGAGGGCGAAAGCGTTGCCGCTGCCGGCGGACAGACCGACGACGCGGCCGTGATACACCACCTCGTCGCCATAAGCGTCGGCGACCACCGTCGCCGGCTGGCCGATGCGCAGGTCCTTCAGCTGCGTTTCGCGGAAGTTCGCATCGACCCACAAGCGCCCGAGCGGCACGACTGCCATCAGCGGCGTACCGGCCGCGATCTGCTGGCCGAGCTGCGCCTGGCGCTGCGCGACGACCCCGTCGATCGGCGAGACGATATGCATGTGGCTGCGCACGATCGCGGCGCGGCGGTAATTGGCGATCGCGGCGAGCACTGCGGGGTTGGTCCCGACGGCCGTTCCCTGCACCGTGGCCTGCGCCTGGGTGCGGCGGCTGCGCGCCAGATTGAGCGCGGCGCTGGCGACCTTCACCTGGTCGGCGGCGTGGCTCAGTTCCTCGCCCGACACTGCGCCTTCACGCGCCGCCCCTTCGCGGCGGGCGTAATCGGCGCGCGCGGCGGCGAGCTGCGCCTCTGCCTGGACTACGGCCGCGTTCGCCTCGCCGACGCGCGAGAAGTCCGATCGCGTGCCGCGCACTGCCCGCGCCAGCTCCGCCTCGGCAGCAGCCAGGTTGACGTCGGCGGTGGTGGGATCGAGGTCGATCAGCGGCTGCCCTGCCCTTACCGCCTGGGTGTTGTCGGCATGAAGTGCCACGATCGTGCCGGGGTCGCGCGCGGTGATCGCCACCACGTCGCCCGCGACATAGGCGTCGTCGGTCTCCTCCTCGGGCTTTGCCAGCAGGAAGTGGAACACGGCCCAGATCGCGAGACCCACCAGTACGATGATCGCAAGGGCGGTCAGCAGCCGGCGGCGCAGCAGGGGGCGGCCCGCGAGCGGCGGGGCAGCGGTGTCGGTCATGGTGTCGGGGTCCGCGTGAGGAGGGTCGGTCGGGAAGGATCGAAGCCGCCGCCCAGCGCGACGGCCAGGCGCGCGCGGGCCGCCAGCGCGTCGACCGCGAGCGTCGCTTCGGCCAATTGCGCGTCGAGCAGGCGGATATCGGTGTCGATGCCACTCAGTCGGGAGTCGAGTCCGGCGCTGATGCGGATGGCGTTCAGCCGGTTGGTTTCGGCGAAGCCCCGCACCACCGCGGCCTGCGCGCGCGCTTCATTGGCCGCGGCGTCGATGGCGGCCAGCGCATCCGCGGCCTCGCGCACGGCGCGCACCACACTGGTGTTGTAATCGGCGATCGCCACGTCGACGCCGGCGGTGGCGTTGTCCAGATCGGCGCGCAATCGGCCCGAATCGAAGATCGGCAGGTGCAGCGCGCCGCCCGCGCCCAGCGTGCCCGCTTCGGGATCGAACAGATTGCCGATGCCGACTGCCTGAAGCCCGGCAAGCGCGATCAGATTGACGTTGGGGTAGAAGGCGCGCCGCGCGACCTGCCGATTGGCGGCGGCCGCATCGACCCGCGCGGCGGCGGCGGCAATGTCGGCGCGGCGCGCGATGAGGTCGGCGGGGATCGTCGCGGGCAGCGGCAGCCCGGCCGGATCGGCCAGCCGCGTCGCACCGATGCCGGCGGCATAATCCGGCCCGCGTCCGACCAGCGCCGCCAGCGCATTGACCGCCAGCACACGCGCCGCCTCCGCCCGGGTCAGCGCGACGCGCGCCTGCGCCAGCAACGTGGTGGCTGCCTGCACGTCGATCTGGCTGGCGAGGCGGTTGTCGCGGCGCACGTTGATCAGTCGCACGGCGCGTTCGCGGGTGGCGATCGTCTGTGCCGCCAGCGCGCCGACGCGCTCGGCGCGAGCAACCTCGGCATAGGTCGACACAATCGACCCGGCCAGCATCAGCCGCGCCGCCTCGGCATCCAGCGCGGTGGCTTCGAGCGCGGCACGTGCGCCCTCGATCGCTGCGCGCTGGCGTCCGAACAGGTCGAGGTTCCACGACAGGTTCGCCGTCGCATTGCCAAGGAAGCGCACGCTGCCGGCAAACGGCGGCGGGATGGTGTAACGGCCCGAAATGCGCGCTTCTTGCGCGGTCACGTCGGCAGTGAGATCGGGCCCGCGCTCGGCATCACGGCGCGCCAGCGTCGCCTGCGCCTGGCGCACCCGGGCGAGCGCGGCATCGAGCGTCGGGCTGCCGGCCAGCGCATCCGCCACAACCCGGTCGAGCTGCGGATCGCCGAACGCCGTCCACCAGGCGGGATCGATCACCGGCATCGGCGCGCTGCTCAGCCCGAGGTCGGCCGGCGCACGCTGCGTCAGCTGCGGCCGGGTATCGGGCGGCGTGCAGGCGGCGAGTCCCGTCGACAACAGCGCCAGCACGGCGAGCGACCGCGCACTGCGGCGACGACGGGCGTCAGCCAGGGTTGCCACGCTTATCCCTGACATGCGTCGCCTTCCTCCATGGTGTTCCGCAGGCGCTGCAGCATGTGCACCAGATCCTCCACCTCTCGCTCGCTCCAGTCCGCGAGAAAGCCGTTCCAGCAAGCGATCACCTTTTGCTTGGCGGAAAGCGCCGCCGCCCGGCCGGCGTCGGTCAGCGTCAGCCGCACGACTCGCCGGTCGTCGGGATCGCGCTGGCGCAGCACCCAGCCGTTCGCCTCGATCTGATCGATGATGCGCGTCATCGCGCCCTTGTCATGCGCCATCCGCCGCGCGAGCCCGGCGCAGGTATCGGCATGATTGAAGTAGAGCGACACCAGCGTCATCCACTGGGTCGCGGTCATCCCATCCTCCGCCAGCGTTCGGTCGATCGCCGCCACGCTCATCTGATGGATCACCCGCACCAGATATCCGGGCGACACATCGGGATAGAAGGACGAGTCGGTGAAGATCATATCCGTTGCTTAGGCAATGATTGTTTCGGCAGTCAATATTTGTATCGAAACGTTGCCGGCTTTCGCCCGTCGACGAGCAGCGTTAGGCTGGCGCATCTGTATGGAGTCTTCCGCCTTGCGTCTGATGATCCGTCTCACCGCGAGCGCCGCGGCGCTTGCGCTCGCCATGCCTGCTTTCGCGCAGAATGCCCCGGCCGCCCCCGCCGCCACGGCGCGTGCTGCCTCTCTCCCCAAGGCCGCGCCGGTCGCCGATCTCGTCAAGGCGATCGACATTCCCTACGAGCAGTTCACCCTGCCCAACGGGCTGCGCGTGGTGGTGCACACCGATCGCAAGGCGCCGGTCGTCGCGGTGTCCGTCTGGTATGACGTCGGCTCCAAGCATGAGCCGAAGGGGAAGACGGGCTTCGCGCATCTGTTCGAACATCTGATGTTTAACGGCAGCGAAAATGCGCCGGGCGACTTCTTCGAACCGTTGAAGCAGGTCGGCGCGACCGATCTCAACGGCACCACCTATTTCGATCGCACCAATTATTTCGAGACGGTGCCGACGGCGGCGCTTGAACAGGCGCTGTACCTCGAAAGCGATCGCATGGGCTGGCTGACCGGCGCCATCGCGCATGCGGTGCTCGATGAGCAGCGCGGCGTGGTGCAGAACGAGAAGCGCGAAGGCGACAACCAGCCCTACGGCCTGGTCTCCTACAAGCTGATCGAGGGCACCTTTCCGGCCGATCACCCTTATGGCCACAGCACCATCGGCTCGATGGCCGATCTCGACCGCGCGTCGCTCGATGATGTGAAGAGCTGGTTCCGCGACCATTATGGCCCAAACAATGCGGTGCTGGTGCTCGCCGGTGACATCGACGTTCCCACCGCGCGCCGGCTCGCCACCAAATATTTCGGCCCGATCAAGACTGGTCCCAAGAGCGTCGCGCCCAATGCGCCGGTGCCGGTACTGGCGCAGCCCAAGAGCGAGGTGATGAAGGACCGGGTCGCCGCACCGCTGATCGTCAAGAGCTGGCCCGTACCCGGCCTCAACGATCCGGCGGCACCGGCGCTTGAGGTCGCGGCCTATGTGCTGGGCGGCCTCGCCAGCTCGCGCTTCGACAATGCGCTGGTGAAGGGCGACAAGACGGCCGTGCAGGTGAGCGCGAACTATTCCGATTTCGCGCAGGTCGGCACCTTCACCATCCAGGCAGTCGTGCGCCCCGGCGTCGATCCGGCGGTGGTGCAGAAGCGGCTCGACGCGCTGGTCGATGATTTCGTCCGCAACGGACCGACCGCCGATGAGGTGCAGCGCACGCTCACCACCATCGTCTCGCGCCGGATCGGCGGACTGGAATCGGTCGGCGGCTTCGGCGGCAAGGCGGTCGCGCTGGCCGAAGGCGCGCTCTATTCCAACGACCCGGGCTTCTACAAAAAGCAGCTCGCCGCGCTTGCCGCGCAGACGCCGGCAACGGTCAAGGCGGCGGCGCAGCAGTGGCTGGCGCGCCCCGGCTACACGCTGACGGTCGTACCCGGTGAGCGTGATGCCTATGATGAGGCGCAGGTGCCGCCGGCCGCGCCGCAGACCGCCGCGCCGGAGGTGGCCGCCAAGGGTACGCGCGAACCGATGCCCAAGGTGGGTGAGGTCGGCGCGCTCGCCTTCCCGACGGTCCAGCGGGCCACGCTGCGCAACGGGATCGAGCTGGTCTATGCGCAGCGTACCGCAGTGCCGGTGACTCAGGTCGTTGCCAGCTTCGACGCCGGCACCGCCGCCGACGATGCGAACCGGCTGGGCACGCAGGCGATGACGCTGGCGATGATCGACGAGGGCACGCCGCGGCTGAACTCGATCCAGCTTGCAGAGGCGAAGGAGCGGCTGGGGCTCGACATCTTCACCGGTTCGTCGCCCGATCGCACCACCATCAGCTTCCGTGCGCCGAGCGCCAACCTCGCGCCGGCGGTGGACATCTGGTCCGATCTGCTGCGCGCGCCGACCTTCCCGGAAAGCGAGCTGCCGCGCGTGCGCGGGCAGGTGCTGGCGCAGATCGCGCAGGAGCTGACCGATCCCGCCGGCATTGCCCAGCGCATCGTGCCGCCGATCGCTTATGGCGCGGGCAGCCCCTATGCCAAGAACGTGGGCACGGGTGACGCCGCGGCAGTGCAGGCGCTGACGCGCAACGATCTGATCGCCTTCCAGCGCGCCTGGCTGCGGCCCGAAAAGGCCAAGATCTTCGTCGTCAGCGACCGGCCGATGGCGGAGGTGCAGCAGGTGCTGAACGCCCGGCTTGGCGACTGGCAGGGCGCCGGCCCGGCGGGGACCAAGGTGTTCCGCGAGGATCGCAGCCTGCCGGCACCGCGCATCATCCTGGTCGACCGGCCGGATTCGCCGCAGTCGCGCATTACCGGCGCGCTGCGCACCAACCTGCGCGGCACGCAGGATCTGCTGCCCGTCATCACCGCCAATGACGCATTGGGCGGGGACTTCCTGGGCCGCATCAACATGGACCTGCGCGAGACGAAGCATTGGTCCTACGGCGCCTATGGCGCGTTCCAGCGCAACGCCTTTGCCGCGCCCTATCTGGTCAATGCGCCGGTGCAGGCGGACAAGACCGGCCCGGCGATCGCCTCGCTGCGGCAGGAGATCGGCGCCTTCGTCGGTGACAAGCCGCTGACCCAAGCGGAGTTCGATCGCAGCATCACCGGCGCGATTCGATCGCTGGCCGGCAATTTCGAGACCGCCGGCGATGTCCTGAGCGCGATGCAGGCCAATGACCTCTACCAGCGGCCCGACAATTATTACACGACCCTGCCGCAGGCCTATCGCGCGATGACCCGCGACGAACTGGCCGGCGCAATCCGTAGCGTCATCGATCCCGAGCGCTTCGTCTGGGTCGTGGTGGGTGATGCCAAGGTGGTCCGGCCGCAACTTGACAGCATCGGACTGCCGGTTGAGGTGATGAGTGCTGCGTCCGTGGCGGGCGCCCCACAGGAGAGAAAATGATGGCTGGAGTCGATGGCACCTACGACGTCGTGGTGAAGTCCCCGCTGGGCGACCAGAAGTCGACGCTGACCGTAAAGAGCGACGGCAACACCTTCACCGGCACCAATTCGGGCGCAATGGGCGCTGCCGATGTTTCGGGTGAGGTGAACGGCAACACGCTGACCTGGAAGCAGCAGATGACCGTGCCGATGCCGATGACGCTCGACATGAACGTGACGATCGATGGCGACACCGTTTCCGGCACCGTCGGCGCCGGCGCGTTCGGCAGCTTCCCGCTGACCGGCACTCGCACCGCCTGAACCAGGCGCACCGCCCCGATCGATCGGTCGGGGTGGTGCGATTGGCGCGCATGAGCGCTAGGCGCCGTCCTGACGCGAAAAGTCGCCCGTGCGCACCGCGCCGTCACGCTCATAGACGGCCATGATCACCCCGGTGCCGCTCACCCGGTGGTCCACCAGCCGCAGCCCCGCTGGCGCCCCGCCGGTCAATGCACGCCGTCCGGTCCCCAGGATGATCGGCACGATGGTCAGGAACAGCCGGTCGATCAGCCCCGCCCCCAGCAGCGCGGGGTAAAGCTGGCCGCTGCCCTGGATCAGCAGATCGGGCCCGTCCGCTTCCCGCAAGCGCGCGACCGCCACGGCCGGATCGCCGACCAGCGCCTGTGATCCCTCCCAGCCGAGCGTCCCGGGCGTCGACGTCACGACATATTTGGTGATCCGGGCGAACCGCTCGCCGACCGGATTGTCCCGGTGGCGCGGCCAGTAATCGGCAAAGATGTCATAGGTGCGCCGGCCGAGCAGCAGGTCGTATTCGGCTCCCATGATATGCTCGCCGATGAAGGCGTCGGTGACGTCATCGTCATAGCCCGCCATCCACCCGCCATGGGCAAAGCCGCCGCTCGGGTCCTCCTCGGGCCCGCCGGGTGCCTGGATCACCCCGTCGATCGAGAGGAATAGGCCGCCGATGATCCTACGCATCGATCGCCGTACCCCGCCGTGCCCGTTCGATCGCTGCGATGTCGATCCGGCGCATCGTCATCATCGCCTCCATCGCGCGTTTCGCGGCGGCGCGGTCGGGATCAGCCATCGCCTCCATCAGCGCGCGGGGCGTGATCTGCCACGAAAAGCCCCAGCGATCCTTGCACCAGCCGCAATCGCTTTCCTGCCCGCCGCTGCCGACGATCGCATCCCAATAGCGATCGGTCTCCTCCTGCGTCTCGGTCATCACCATAAAGCTCACCGCCTCATTGGGGGAGAAGGCCGGGCCGCCGTTGAGGCCGAGGAACCGGCGCCCGAGCAACGTGAACTCGACCGTCAGCTCGCCCCCCGCGGCCATCGAGGGATTGTCCGCCGGCGACGTCTGGATGCTGTCGACATGGCTATCGGGAAAGGTCGCGGCATAGAATTGCGCGGCGGCCCGGGCCTCTCCGGAATCGAACCAGAGGCAGGTGACCATCTTGTCGTGGCTCATGATGCGTCTCCGGGCGCTGCGATGCCGAACGATGCGCCCTGCGGATCGCTGGCGACGATCACCCGGTCACCGCCGGGTACCTCCATCGGCCCGGCGTGGACGGTGCCACCCCCCGCCGCCACGGCAGCGGCGGCCTTCTCGGTGTCGGGCGCGCGAAAGTAGAACAGCCAGCCCGGCGTCGGCTGATGCTGGTTGACCTGCATCGTCGCGCCGAACGTCTCGTCGCCCACGGCGGTAAAGACATAATCGCCCATGCCCTCGGGCATCGGCATCTTCCCCGGGAAGGTCCAGCCGAAGATGTCGGCATAGAATGCGTTGGCCGCCGCCTGGTCGGTGGTGACCAGTTCGTGCCAGTTGCACTTGCCCATGCCGGTGCGCTCCCACGCCGTGCTGGGCGCGTCGACCGCGCCGCGCATGACGTAGAAGGCGTTGCCCTGCGGGTCGGCGACCATCGCCAGCCGGCCGACACCCGGCATGTCGAACGCGGGCAGGTGGATACTGCCGCCCGCCGCGGTGATCCGCGCCACCGTCGCATCGACATCATCGACCCCGATGTAGAACAGCCATGTCGGCCGCGCGCCGCCCGCCACCATCGCCGGATCGAGCGACATCATCCCGCCGACATTGCTGCCGTCCGCCGTCACGAGCATCCGGTAATCCGGTCCCTCCGACGGCTTCGGCCCGATCGTCCACCCGATCGCCTGCCGATAGAACTCGCCCGAAGCGTCAGGATCGGTGGTCAGCAATTCGTACCAGATCGGCTTTCCATGCCCGTTGCGCATCGCCTTCCTCCCGCTCGCTCAGCCATCGACGGCGGGTACGAAGCCGCCGAACATCATGCGCTTGCCGTCGAACGGCCGGTCGCCGCCGCCCGACAGCCGCTCATCGTTCATCAGCGCTTCCCAGCCGCGATCGCGCACCGCCTTTGATGGCCATTCGATCCAGCCGAAGGCGACGGTTTCGCCATCCTGCACCCGCGCCGCGCGGCGGAAATCGGTGACCTTGCCGACCGGCACGTCGTCGCCGAACCCATCGACCACGCGAGTGGCGCCATGATCGAGGAAGGCGGCGGCGGATGTTTCGGCAAAGCGCCGATAGTCGTCACGCCGCGCCACCGCGACCGGCAGGACGACGCCATCGACATAGCCGCAATCGCCGCCCGGCCCGGCCTCGCTGATGACCTCGAACCCGCCAAAGATCATGCGCTGGCCGTCGAACGGCATCGGTCCCAGCTGCTCCATCCGCGGATCGCTCATCATCTGCTGCCCGGCGGCGTCGCGGCTCGCCTTGTCGGGATATTCGATCCAGCTGAACAGGACGGTCTCGCCGTCGCGCGCATCGACTGCGCCCCACAGGTCGTTGACCTCGCCACGCGGCACGTCATCGCCCCATCCCTCGACGTTGCGCGTCGCGCCGAACTCGCGCAGCAGCACCCGCGCTGCCTCGGCATGGGCGATGTAGCGATCCTTGTTGGCGGTCGGCGCGACCACCACGAAGCCATCGACATAGGTCATGCCGCCGCTCCTTCCCGCGCCGCGAGCCATTCGGCGATTTCCGGCGGCGGCGCGCCGGTGAAGCCGGCAAGCTGGTCGGCCAGCGCGCGCTGGAACGCCGGCCGGTCGGTCCCCCGCGCGACATAGGCGCGCAGATTGTCGTACCGATCGAGGTAGCCGTCATCCTCCAGGATGCGCACCACCGACACCATCAGCAGGTCGCCCGCGGTGAACACATCGTCCTCCAGCCAGGTGCGATTGCCCAGGCGGCGCGACAGTTCCTCCAGTCGCTCGTGGATTCGCGCCTCGACCGAGGGCAGCCGTGGGCGCGACCATGGCTGGTCCGCCTCGAACAGGGTGGCGATGGCATGATCCATGATCGGCGGCTCGACGGTGTTGAGCGCGGCGAACATCCATTCGATCGCCCGTGCCCGCGCGCCCGGCTCCTGCGGCAGCAACGTGCCGTGGCGCTGGGCGATATGCAGCACGATCGCGCCCGATTCGAACAGCACCAGATCGCCTTCCTCATAGGTCGGCACCTGCCCGAACGGCTGGCGCTGGCGATGCTCCGGATGCTTCTGGCTGCCCTGCGACAGATAGGTGACGTCATAGGGCTGTCCCACTTCCTCCAGCGCCCAGCGAACCCGCAGGTCGCGCACCTGCCCCTCGGCAAAGGGCGGCACCCAATCGAACGCGGTAATCCTTGGCCGTTCCATCCTCTCGCTCCTCGTCCTTCTGTGTCGTGGCGTGTCCGGGCGGGCGCGGCGGTTCAGGGGCGCGCTCATTCTTCCCGGTGCTCGTCAGGCGGCCGTCGTGTCGGGCTGCGCCATCGCCTGTTGCGCGGCGGCCATGTCCATGAACATCGGCTCCCACACATGGCCGTCGGGGTCCTCGAACGCGCGCCCGTACATATAGCCCATGTCCTGCCGCTCGCGCGTCTCCCGCCCGCCGGCCGCCAAGGCAGCCTCGGTGATAGCGTCCACCTCTTCCCGGCTATCCTGCGAGATGGCGAGGAGCACGCACGAGGTCGTATGCGCGTCGATCAGCGTCTTGTCGGTGAAGGTCGCGTAGAAAGCACGATCGAGCAGCATCACGTTGATCTCGTCGGACCACACCATCGCTGATGCCTGTTCGTTGGAGAACCTCGGGTTCCGGCGAAACCCCAGCGCTTCGTAGAAGGCGGTGGCGCGCGCCACATCGCTCACCGGCAGATTGACGAAGATCATTCTCGCCATCGCACCTCTCCCTTGCGACTCGTTGCTTGTGGTTTGTGCGCCTCGTAGTTATTAAAAGCAACAATGAAGTCAGAAAAAGTAACTGGGGTGTTTCTGGGCCGGCGCCGATGGTATGATGACGCCTGCGGCACGGCGCTGGCGATGGAACTGGTCGGCGAGCGCTGGTCGATGCTGATCGTGCGCGAATTGATGTTCGGCGCGCGCCGCTTCGGCGAGTTGAAGGCGTCGCTGCCCGGGATCAGCGCCAATGTCCTGACCCAGCGGCTGGAGGGGCTGGAGGCCGCACGCATCCTGAAACGGCACCGGCTGCCGCCGCCCGCCAGCGTGCAGGTCTATGAACTCACCGCCTGGGGCTATGAGGCGGAAGGCGCGATCAAGGCATTGGGCGCCTGGGCCGCGCGATCGCCCGATCATGATCCGATGCTGCCGTTATCCTCGGCATCGATGATGCTGTCGCTTCGCACCATGATCGATCCGGTTAAGGCCAAAGCGTGCCCGGATTGCACCGTCGCCTTCACCTTCGGGGCCGAATCATTCCTCGCCCGGCTGGTCGACGGCGACTTGCCGATCGTCCGCGGGGCCGGGGAGGCCGATGTGCATTTCACCACCAATGCGCGGATCATGGCCAACATCGTCTATGGCAAATGGCCGATCGAGGAGGCGGAGGCGGCCGGAGAATTGGTGTTCGCCGGCAACCGTGCGCTCGCCCGTCAGTTCATCGATCTCTTCCATCTGCCGGCAAAGGCAAAGGTTGAATAACCACCGGCGACGGGCCTAAGGCAGTCGTGTTAATTCCGAGGCGCGCATGACCGATATCCCGAACACGCTTCCCGACAGCCGCGAAACGACGATCCTCGACGCGCCCGACAAGATGGTCAGCGTGCGTGAGATGTTCGGGATCGACAGTGACATGCAATGCCCCGCCTTCAGCGAGGCGGATGAGCGGGTGCCCGATCTCGACCCCGCATATGTGTTCGATCCGGACACGACGCTCGCGGTGCTGGCCGGCTTCGCGCACAATCGCCGCGTGATGGTGCAGGGCTATCACGGCACCGGCAAATCGACGCACATCGAACAGGTGGCGGCGCGGCTGAAATGGCCGTGCATCCGTATCAACCTCGACGCGCATATCAGCCGTATCGACCTCATCGGCCGCGACGCGATCGTGCTGAAGGATGGTCAGCAGATCACCGAGTTCCGCGAAGGGCTGCTGCCCTGGGCGCTGCAGACGCCGACCGCGCTGGTCTTCGACGAATATGACGCCGGCCGCCCGGACGTGATGTTCGTGATTCAGCGCGTGCTGGAGACGGAGGGCAAGCTGACGCTGCTCGACCAGAATCGCGTGATCCGCCCCAACCCCTATTTCCGCCTGTTCGCGACCGCCAATACGGTGGGCCTCGGCGACACCAGCGGGCTGTATCACGGCACGCAGCAGATCAACCAGGGTCAGATGGACCGCTGGAACATCGTCGTCACGCTGAACTACCTGCCGGCCGCGACCGAGGCGAACATCGTGCTCGCCAAGTCGGGCGAATATGACAAGCCGGAGGGCAAGAAGCAGGTCGAGGACATGATCCGCGTCGCGGACCTGACGCGCAAGGGCTTCATCAACGGCGATATTTCCACCGTCATGAGCCCGCGCACGGTGATCACCTGGGCGCAGAACACGCTGATCTTCAAGGACGTGGGCTTCGCCTTCCGCCTGTCGTTCCTCAACAAGTGCGACGAGGCGGAACGGCCGCTGGTCGCCGAATATTACCAGCGCGTGTTCGGCAAGGACCTGCCCGAAAGCGTGGTGGGCAAGGCTTGATGCCGCGGAGGGCCTGACCCACCTTGTCGACCGGGGAGACATGGCTGGCGACGCCTGCGCCCACCGTCCTTCCGGCGTGTCGCCCTGATCACCGGGGCGTACGCCGGGCCGGGCTCTCCCATGTACGTCGCGACGCCGGCATGGCGCGCAAGGAATACAGCTGATGGCCACCGAAACCCCGCTCGATCGGTTCAAGAACGTCCTCGGCGGCGCGTCGCGCGCCTTGTCGGAGGAGCAGGAGCTTGAACTCGCCTTCACCGCCGATGCGCCGACCCAGTCGGGCAAGCATCTGAAGGTGCCGATGCCGGCGCGCAGCCTGCCGGCCGATCAGGTCGCGGAGGCCCGCGGCTTCGCCGACGGTTTCGCGCTGCGGCTCAAGCACCATGATCCTGCGATGCATGCGCGCGGCGCCCCGCAGGAGGCGATTGCGCGCGCCGTGTTCGACGCGGTGGAGGGCGCCCGGGTCGAGGCGCTCGGCAGCCGTGGCTACGCCGGCATCACCAATAATCTGGCGCAGGCGCTCGACGTTCGCCTGCGTGCCGATCCGATCACCCGTGCGCGCAACCGTGACGAGGTGCCGCTGTCCACCGCGCTCGGCCTGATGGTGCGCGAGGCACTGACCGGGCAGGAATCGCCGGCGAGCGCCGCCGCCGGCCTCGCGCTGGTGCGCGACTGGATCAACGAGCGCGCCGATCTCAGCGGCATGGCGCTGGCGCTCGACGACCAGCGCGCCTTCCAGAGCCTGGCGATGAAGCTGCTCGAGGATCTCGAACTGGTCGAGGGTGACAGGGCGCCAGAGGATGCCGATGACGGCGGCAGCGAGGACGAGGGCACCGACAGCGAGCAGCAGGACGAGGGCGAGGAAGGCGAAAGCCAGGACGGCGAGGGTCAGGCCGAATCCGAGCAGCGCGGCGAGCAGCGCGAATCGGAGGATACCGAGGGCGAGGGGCAGGAGCAGGGCGAGGACAATCTCGACGACCTCGATGGCGATCCGACCGATGAAGGGGAGGAGGGGATGCAGCCCGTCCGCCCGAACCGGCCCACCACCGATTGGTCGCCCGACTTCGACTATAAGATCTGGACCACCCAGTTCGACGAGGTGATCGCCGCCACCGAATTGTGCGACACCGACGAACTGGCGCGGCTGCGCGGCTATCTCGATCAGCAGCTCGTGCCGCTCCAGGCGGTGGTGTCGCGGCTGGCGAACCGGCTGCAGCGGCGGCTGATGGCGCAGCAGAGCCGGTCGTGGGATTTCGACCAGGAAGAAGGACTGCTCGACGCGGCGCGTCTCGCCCGGGTCGTCATCAACCCGATGCAGTCGCTGTCCTACAAGGTGGAAAAGGACACCGAGTTCAAGGACACGGTGGTCACGCTGCTGATCGACAATTCCGGCTCGATGCGCGGCCGCCCGATCTCGATCGCGGCGATCAGCGCCGACATCCTCGCGCGCACGCTGGAGCGGTGCGGGGTCAAGACCGAGATCCTGGGCTTCACCACCCGCGCCTGGAAGGGCGGGCAGAGCCGCGAGACATGGCTCGCCGCTGGCCGCCCGCCACAGCCCGGCCGCCTCAACGACGTCCGCCACATCGTCTACAAACAGGCCGACGAGCCGTGGCGCCGCGCGCGCAACTCGCTCGGCCTGATGATGCGCGAAGGGTTGCTCAAGGAGAATATCGACGGTGAGGCGCTGCTGTGGGCGCATGGCCGTCTGATCGCCCGGCCCGAGGAACGCCGCATCCTGATGGTGATCTCGGACGGCGCGCCGGTCGACGATTCGACGCTGTCGGTGAACAGCGGATCGTATCTGGAGCGTCATTTGCGGCAGGTCATCGACTGGATCGAGCGCCGCTCACCGGTGGAGCTCATCGCGATCGGCATCGGCCACGACGTGACGCGCTATTACAATCGCGCAGTGACGATCATGGATGCCGAGCAGCTCGGCGGCACGATCATCGAACAACTCGCGGCATTGTTCGACGCTGAATAAGCAGCGCGTGGCAAGCGCCTTTCAGTAAACAGCCGCGGCCTTAATGTCCGTAACGCTTGATCCCGCGGCGCCGCAACTTCTCCCGCTTTCGGCGTTTTACTAACGCGATGATGACCGGAGTCGCAACGAGCGCAACCGTTCCGATCAAGCCGTAGGCAATCATCTCCCGACTGACATCAATCACGTTTGCAGAATCCGGAATGGCTAAAAGGCTGAGATTGAACAAATCCTCTGCCAGCGCGGCGGGACAAAGAACAGCCCAAAAACGGCGCCGTTTCGGAGGGAAAACGAAACTAGCCGTCAATTGTTCCGAACCGGGATCATCTAATGGCAGTTGGGCGCGCTGATGTTGATCGTGATCAATGTCGGTTGATCTTCATCAGCGGTTGACCGTGCAATCGGATCAGCGCGCAGATCGCACCGCGACGGTGGCGACGGTTGATGCGCTGGAACACACTGCGTACAGAACCCGTCCCGGGCAGCGGACGGCACTGCCATAACGAGGGCCATACATGCGTATCACGATGATCGGTTCGGGCTATGTCGGACTCGTTTCGGGGGCCTGTTTTGCCGATTTCGGCCATCAGGTGACCTGCGTCGACAAGGACGACAGCAAGATCGCGGCGCTCGACGCTGGGCGGATGCCGATCTACGAGCCAGGTCTCGACCAACTGGTGGCGAACAACGTCGCCGCTGGCCGACTGACCTTCACCACCGATCTTGCCGCCGGTGTCGCTGGCGCGGACGCGGTGTTCATCGCGGTCGGCACGCCCTCGCGCCGCGGTGATGGCCACGCCGACCTCTCCTACGTCTATGCCGCGACCGAGGAGATCGCGCGCGCGGCAACCGGACCGCTGGTGGTCGTCACCAAATCGACCGTGCCGGTGGGTACGGGCGACCGGGTGGAGGAGATCCTGCGCGAGACGCGGCCCGACATCGACTTTGCTGTCGTATCCAATCCCGAGTTCCTGCGCGAAGGCGCCGCGATCGGCGATTTCAAGCGCCCTGACCGCATCGTCGTCGGCACTGACGACCCGCGCGCGCGGGAGGTGATGAGCGAAATCTACCGCCCGCTGTATCTTGGCGAGAGCCCGATCCTGTTCACCGGCCGTCGCACGTCCGAACTGACCAAATATGCCGCCAACGCCTTCCTCGCGACCAAGATCACCTTCATCAACGAAATGGCGAACCTGTGCGAAGCGGTCGGCGCCGATGTGAAGGACGTCGCGCGCGGCATCGGCCTCGACAATCGCATCGGGCGCAAGTTCCTCCATGCCGGCCCCGGCTATGGCGGCTCGTGCTTCCCCAAGGACACGCTGGCGCTGCTGAAGACGGCGGAGGATTATGACGCGCCGGTCCATGTCGTTGAGGCGGTGGTCAAGGTGAACGACGCGCGCAAGCGGGCGATGGGCCGCAAGGTGCTGGCGCAACTCGGCGAGGAGCCGCGTGGCAAGACCGCTGCCATCCTGGGCCTCACGTTCAAGCCCAACACCGACGACATGCGCGATGCGCCGTCGATCGCGATCGTGCAGAGCCTGGTTGATGCCGGCGTGACGGTGAAGGCCTATGATCCCGAAGGGATGGAGGCGGCCCGATCGGTGATGCCGGCTTCCCTGACCTATTGCAGCGGGCCGTATGAGGCGGCCGAGGGCGCGGACGTGGTGGTGATCGTCACCGAATGGGATGCGTTCCGCGCGCTCGACTTTCAGCGGCTGAAGTCGACCATGGCGGCGCCGGTGCTGGTCGATCTGCGCAACATCTATGATCGCGAAGACGTGGAGCGCGTCGGCTTCCATTACACGGGTGTCGGCCGGTGATGCGCCCGCGCATCGCCGGGCTGCTCGAAACCGCGCTTTATGTCGATGACATGGCGCGGTCGGTCGGGTTCTTCCGCGATGTGCTCGGCCTTGCTCCGATGATCGAGAGCGACCGTCTGACCGCTTTCGACGCCGGGCATGGCGGTGTCCTGCTGGTGTTCGCCCGCGGCCAGTCGACTGAGGATGTCGCGACCCCGGGGGGCACCATCCCGGGGCATGATGGCCACGGACCGCTCCACATGGCCTTTGCGATTGCGGCCTCGGATCTCGATGCCTGGCGCGCGCATCTCGCCGGCTGCGGCGTTGCCGTGACGGAGGAGGTGAGCTGGCCCGCTGGCGGTCACAGCCTCTATTTCAACGATCCCGACGGCCATGTGCTCGAACTGGCGACGCCCGGCCTGTGGAAGAACGATGCGGATCGCCCGAAGCGGGCTGGAGGCTGACCCCACGCCCGCAAGCGTCGGCGATAGCGTGCCCGCGCCATCACACCCGGGCGGGAACCGCCCTCCGCCCGGCGCCCCCGGCTTGACGAGCGAGTCCGCCAGGCAGATGATCGTCGCCGATTATTTCACGACATTGTTGGGGGCGTAGAGGCATGGCGAGCAAGGCGCAAACGTCCTTGTGGCGCGAAACGGTGAAGGCGGGGGCGGTTCGCAGCGGCGCGCTGGCGACCGCGATCGTGCTGTTCATCGCCACCGCGCTGATGGCGCTCGCTCTGGCCAGCTATCGTCCGGGCGACGGGTCGCTCAATACCGCGTCGGCGGACGTCACGGGCAATCTGATCGGCGTGCCGGGTGCCTGGTTCGCTGACCTTGCGCTCACCCTCTTCGGCCCCGCCGTGGCGCTTCTGCTCCCGATACCGGCGATCGTCGCCATGCGCCTGTGGCGTGACCGGCCCGCCGGCGCGTGGAAGCGGATGCTGCGTCAGGCGCTGATCGGTGTCGCGCTGATGGCGATCGCGTTGGCGTGTGTTTCGGATGATGCGGTGCTGGCGCTGCCCTTCGGCTGGGGCGGCGCCATCGGCCTGGGCGGCGTGGCCGCGGCACGCTGGGCGCTCGCCTTTGCCAACAACCCTCAGGTCACCTGGTGGAGCATCATCGCGCTGGGCGTGGTGAGCGGCCTGTCCGGTGCGATCGTCTGGGGGCGCAGCCTTGAGGTGGACCTGCCGCGCGGCTGGATGCCCCGCCCCCGGCTGCGCATCGCCCGGCGCTCCGCCGATGGTGGTCCGATCGACGACGAGGGGCTGGACGACGACGCGGAGGAACTGCCCCGCCGCGGGATTGAGCCGCGCGCGACCGCCCTGCCCGATTCCCGCCCGGCCCCGGTCATCAACGACCGCCCGGCGCCGCCAGCCACCGGCACCGGAAGCAAGGAACCGCGCCAGACGAAGCTCGCGCTGCGCGACGATTACGAGCTTCCCACGCTCGAGATGCTGACGCCCGCGCCCCCGTCGCAGAACCCGCAGATCGACAAGACCGCACTGGAACGCAACGCGCGCCTGCTCGAAACCGTGCTCGACGATTTCAACGTGAAGGGCGCGATTGTCGAGGTGCGCCCCGGTCCCGTCGTGACGATGTACGAACTGGAGCCCGCGCCGGGCATCAAGGCGACCCGCGTCATCAGCCTGGCCGACGATATCGCCCGCAACATGAGCGCCATTTCGGCGCGCGTGGCGACGATCCCCGGCCGCACGGTGATCGGCATCGAACTGCCCAATCCGAAGCGGGAGACGGTGTCGCTCCACGAACTGATCGGCAGCCAGGCGTTCGAGGATCAGAACGCCCAGCTCCCGGTGATCCTGGGCAAGAACATCGCCGGCGATCCGGTGATCGCCGATCTCGCGCCGATGCCCCACCTGCTGGTCGCCGGCACCACCGGTTCGGGCAAGTCGGTCGGGCTCAACGCGATGATCCTGTCGCTGCTCTATCGGCTTACCCCCGATCAGTGCCGCATGATCATGATCGATCCCAAGATGCTCGAACTGTCGATGTATGACGACATTCCGCATCTTCTCTCCCCCGTCGTCACTGATCCGGCCAAGGCGGTCCGCGCGCTGAAATGGGCGGTGGAGCAGATGGAGGATCGCTATCGCCAGATGTCCTCGCTCGGCGTGCGCAGCCTCGGCGGCTTCAACGAAAAGGTGCGCGCGGCCAAGGCGAAGGGCGCGCCGCTCGGCCGCAAGGTCCAGTCGGGCTGGGACGAGAATGGCCGCCCGGTCTATGAGGAGGAACAGCTCGATTATCAGGTGTTGCCGCAGATCGTCGTGATCGTCGACGAGCTCGCCGACCTGATGATGACCGCGGGCAAGGAAGTCGAATTCCTCATCCAGCGCCTCGCGCAAAAGGCGCGCGCCGCCGGCATCCACCTCATCATGGCGACGCAGCGCCCCTCGGTCGACGTCATCACCGGCGTCATCAAGGCGAATTTGCCGACCCGCATCAGCTTCCACGTCACCTCGAAGATCGATTCGCGTACCATCCTGGGCGAACAGGGCGCCGAGCAGCTGCTGGGCAAGGGGGACATGCTCTACATGCCCGGCGGCAAGGGCATCGTGCGCGTCCACGGCCCCTTCGTCAGCGACGAGGAAGTGCAGCGCGTCACCGATCACTGGCGCTCGCAGGGGACGCCTGACTATATCTCTTCCGTCACCGAGGAGCCGGAACAGAGCTTCGAGATCGAAGGCGCACCCACCGGCGAGGATTCGGCTGAGGACCAGCAATATCGCGCCGCGATCCAGCTGGTCTGCGAAAGCCAGAAGGCGTCGACGTCGTGGCTGCAGCGTCAGCTGCGCATCGGCTACAATTCGGCCGCGCGCCTGATAGAACGGATGGAGAAGGACGGCATCGTCAGCCGCCCCGATCACGTCGGCCGGCGCGAGGTGCTGCGCGATACGGAGGGGCATCCGGTCTGAGCCGCACCGGACGGATTCGCCCTTATTGACTACGGCCGTAAACGGTGCGACCACAGATGTAGTTGCAGGAGAGTCGAGTCGTGGCCGAACGGATCAGCGATGCCGAACATGCGGTGATGGAGGTGTTGTGGGACGAAAGTCCGCTCACCGCGCAGGACGTGGCGGAGCGGGTCGACCCCGACCGCGGCTGGAGCGCCAATACCGTCAAGACCTTGCTCGGCCGGCTCCTCGCGAAGAACGCCATCACCCATGAGGAGGATGGCCGGCGCTATCTCTATCGCCCGGCGGTCCAGCGCGGCGATTATGTCGCGGGCGAATCGCGCCGGCTGATCGACCGGCTGTTCGGCGGCAAGCTGACCCCGCTGGTCGCGCATCTCGCGGAACGCGATGAGCTTTCCGCGCAGGATATCGCGGAAATCGAAACCCTCCTCAAGGCGCTGAAACAATGAGCGCGCTCGGAGGCTCGGCAGGCGTCTCGTGGATGGTCGAGGCGCTCGCCGCCTCCGCGCTTCTCATCGCCTTGGTGCTGCTCGTGCGCGGACCCGTGCGCCGCAGCTTCGGCGCGCCGGTCGCCTATGCGCTCTGGTCGCTCCCGCTGCTGCGCCTGGTGTTGCCGCCCTTGCCGGAAAGCGTTCGCGAACAGGTGGCCGCCCCCATTTCAACGACGTTAGCCGCTCCGCTTGGCGAGGTCGGCCAGCAGGTGACGGTGTTGATCGTCCCTGCCGCCGGCGACGCTGCCGCGCCCTCGTTCCTTACGCTCGGTTCTTCCCTTGCCGTGCTGTGGGGGCTGGGCGCGGCGGCGTTCATCGGCTGGCACCTGCTTGCCTATCACCGCTTCCGCCGGCGTCTGCTGGCGCGGGCGAGCACGGTTGACCGGATCGATGGCGTGACGATCGTCGAAAGCGCGGCGGCGACCGGCCCGCTGGCGTTCGGCGTGCTGCGCCGCTTCGTTGCCTTCCCGCGCGATTTCACCGCCCGCTACGATGCCGACGAACGCCGCCTCGCGCTGGCGCATGAGCTGGGTCACCATGCCCGCGGTGACCTTGTCGCCAATTGGCTCGCGCTGGCCGTGCTGGCGCTGCACTGGTTCAACCCGCTTGCCTGGTACGCCTTCCGCGCGTTTCGCGCCGATCAGGAGATGGCCAATGACGCGCGCGTGCTGGCGCGGCTCGGCAGCGACGCGCGCCATGCCTATGCCTGTGCGATCGTGAAGGCGGCGCATGGCGGCGCAATCGCGGCGGCCTGCCACCTCCACACCGCTGACGATCTCAAGGGCCGTCTGCGGATGCTGGGCACGATGCGCATCTCGCGCACGCGCACGCTCGTCGGTCTCGCCGCGGTATTCGCCACCGGTGCCGGCGCGCTCGGCCTCACTGCCTCAGGGACGCGCGCGGCGGAACGGGTGCGCGCCAGCGTCGAAACCGCGGCCGAGGCCGCGCTGCCGGCCATTGCGCCGGCGCCCGCACCGACGGCGCACGACGTGCGCGTCGTGGTCGAGCGTGACGGCGAGCGCCGCGTGCTGGAGGGAGAGGCTGCAGAGGCCTGGATCGCCGCCAACCCGGTGCCCGAGCCTCCGGAGCCCCCGCTCGCGCCGGAGCCGTCGTCGGACGAAAGCCCGCTGGCCGCCGCCGCCACGCCCCCCGCTCCGCCGGCGCCGGCCGCAGCGCCGATCCCCCCGGACCCGCCTGCCGTTCCGCGTTGGACCAGGGACGGCCACGTCTCCGTCACCGTTCCGACTGTCCGCTCAGCCGCCTGCGCCGGTGACGTGATCGAGCCGACCGTCGTCCATGATACCGAGGCCGGTCGTCCGCGCGTGACCATCTGCACCGACCGGATCGAACGGCGTAGCGCCCGGGCGCGGGCCGAGGCGCAGCATCGGGCCGAGGCCGCCTTGCAAGAGGCCGAAATTGCCCGGAAAGCGGCCATGGCAAGCGCCCGCGAGGCCATGCATGCCGCGCGCGCGGCCGTCCGTGCCAACGGTCATCTGACACTCGCGGAGCGCGACCACGCCCTTCACGCGCTCGATCGCGAAACATCCCGGATGGATGACGCGGCGCATCATTGATCCGCAGCGCTGATCGCGCCGCCCTTGCCTTCACCTGACGAACCGGCCATCTGCGGTCTCATGGAGGCACCGCCAACCGGTATTCCGATCGTGCTAGAGCCGCTCGTCACGCGCGTGCTCGCGCCGAACGCCTCGGCCTACACCTACACGGGTACCCAGACGCACGTCGTCGGGACGACCGATCTCGCGATCATCGATCCCGGCCCTGCCGATGAGGCGCATCACGCCGCGCTGCTCGCGGTGGTGGCGGGTCGCCCGGTGCGTGCGATCGTCATCACCCACCACCATCGGGATCACAGCCCCGGCGCCCCCCGGCTCGCCGCCGAACTGGACGCGCCGGTCGTCGGCGCTGCGCCCTTCGCGCTGGAGGATGACGGACCCCGCTCCGACGCCTCGTTCGACCATGATTACGCGCCGGATCGCGTGCTGGCGGAGGGCGATACGGTCGCCGGCGATGGCTGGACGCTGGAAGCGATCGCGACGCCGGGCCACACGTCCAACCACCTTGCCTTTGCCCTTCGCGAGACAAAGGCGCTGTTTTCCGGCGATCATGTGATGGGCTGGGCGACCAGCGTCGTCTCGCCCCCCGATGGCGACATGACGCAATATATGGCCAGCCTCGAGAAGCTGATCGGCCGCGACGACCGCATCTATTACCCCGGCCATGGTGAGGCGATCGAGCGGCCGCAACGCCTGGTGCGCGGCCTGCTGGGGCACCGCAAACAGCGCGAAGGGCAGATCCTGCGCCTGCTGCGCGCCGGCACCGTCGATATCCCGGCGATGGTGGAAAAGATGTACGTCGGCGTCGACCCCCGGCTCTATCCGGCGGCCGAACGCTCGGTCCTCGCGCACCTCATCGATCTGGAGCGGCGCGCGCTGGTGCGCAGCCACGGCGGCCGCTGGGAAAGTGTGGATGCGGCCTGACGGGCGATCGATTGCGATCGCCGCGGTGGGGCTTGCCATCGCCTTCGCGATCGTCGTCGCGACGATTGCCAGCTACCGCTGGTGGGACGATCGCCACGTCGTCGCGACCGATGACAGCGGCCTGGCGGTCGCGCGGGTTGTCGCGGCGACCCTTCATACCAGTGCGGACCTGCGCGTCAGTCGCCTCACCGGCACGGTTCAGGCAACCGGGGCGACCAGCCGACTGTGGGGCTGGCTCAGCTCGACACGCGTGGTGAAAGCGCCGTTCGAGGTCGATTATTTCGTCAATCTGCGCCGCCTCGCGCCGCGTGACTTTCGCTATGACGAACGCAGCGGGACGCTGACCGTCGAGGTGCCGGACGTCAGCGCCGGCAAGCCGAACATCGACCATGCGCGCGTGACGCTGGATCAGACCAGCGGGGTCTATGTGTCGCGCGAAGCGATGGCAGACCTGCAGCGCAAGGTCGCAGCCACGGCGGCGACAGCGGTCGCGGACCGGGCGAACGATCCGGAGAACATCGCCAAGGCGCAGGAGAATGCGCGCACCGCTATATCCCGGCTGTTCGGCGGCGCCCTTTCCGCCGCCGGCCTACCGGTAAGCGTCAACGTGCGCTTCGCCGGGGAGCCCGTGCCCAGGAATGGCGAGCAGTGGGACATGAGCCGCAGCCTTCAGGAAGTGCTGGCGAACGCGCAATAGTCGCTGCCCGGCCTTCAGGCGAACACCATGCTATCTTGATCGAATTGGCCAGCCGGGCCATCTGCGTCGGCATGGAACAGCCGCAGAACCTGAAGGGCGTCGACATCCGCGCCGAGATCGAACGCCTCCGCAAGGAGCGCAATGCGGTGATCCTCGCGCATTATTATCAAAAGCCCGAGATTCAGGACATCGCCGACTTTGTCGGGGACAGCCTCGATCTGTCGCGCAAGGCGCAGGCGACCGATGCAGACGTGATCGCCTTTTGCGGTGTGCGTTTCATGGCCGAGACGGCGAAAATCCTCTCGCCGCAGAAGACCGTGATCCTGCCCGACATGGATGCCGGCTGCTCGCTCGAGGACAGCTGCCCGCCCGAGCAATTCGCCGCGTTCCGCGCGCAGCACCCCGATGCGATCGCGCTCACCTACATCAACTGCTCGGCCGCGGTGAAGGCGCTGTCCGACGTGATCGTCACCTCGTCTTCGGCGGAAAAGATCCTCTCGCAGATCCCCAAGGACCAGAAGATCATCTTCGGTCCCGATCGGAACCTCGGCGGCTATCTCGCGCGCAAGACCGGGCGTGACCTCATCCTGTGGCCCGGCGTGTGCATCGTGCACGAGGCGTTCAGCGAGACCGAGCTCCTGAAGCTGAAGGCGCAGCATCCCGGCGCGCCCATCGCGGCGCACCCGGAGTGCCCAGCCGTCATTCTCGACCACGCCGATTACGTCGGCTCGACCCGCGGCATCCTCGAATATGCCATGGCAATGCCGGGCGACACGCTGATCGTCGCGACCGAGCCGCACATCATCCACCAGATGGAAAAGGCGCTGTCGGGCAAGACCTTCATCGGTGCGCCGGGCGCCGACGGCAACTGCAACTGTAACATCTGCCCGTACATGGCGCTCAACACGATGGAGAAGCTCTACGTCGCGCTGCGCGATCTGGAGCCGCGGATCGAGATGGACGAGGACCTGCGCGTCAAGGCGAAGAAGAGCCTGGACGCGATGCTGGCCATGGCGAGCGGCACCATCGGCCAGGGCGATCTGGGGCCGGCGAAGGTGACCGGCGACTGACCACCGGCGCTCTCTCCGCGGAGGGGGAGAGTGACGAGCGGCGCCGCCAGCGCGCCGCTCTCCGCGATCGGGTGTTACGCGGCGGCGCGAACCGCCTCGCACACGCGATCGACCACCGCTTCCACCTGCGCGGCATCCTCGCCTTCGGCCATGACGCGGATTACCGGCTCCGTCCCCGATGGCCGGATCACCAGCCGGCCGCTGTCGGCCAGTTCCGCCTCGGCCGCTGCGATCGTCTGCTTGACGCTGTCGACTTCCAGCGGCTTGCCGCCACGGGCATAGCGCACGTTCTTCAGCAGCTGCGGCAGCGGCTCGAACCGATGCAGCACCTCGCTCGCCGGGGCGCCCGCGCGCTTCACTTCGGCCAGTATCTGCAGCGCGGCGACCAGACCGTCGCCGGTCGTGCCATAATCCGACAGGATGATGTGCCCGGACTGCTCGCCGCCGACGTTGAAACCGCGCGCGCGCATCGCCTCCAGCACATACCGGTCGCCAACGGACGTGCGGACGAGGCCAAGGCCCTGCGCCGCCAGATGCCGCTCCAACCCCAGGTTGGACATGATGGTCGCGACCAGCCCGCCACCGGCCAGCTCACCACGACGGGCAAAGCTGGTAGCGATCGTCGCCATCAATTGGTCGCCGTCGACGACACGGCCATGTTCGTCGACTACGATCAGCCGGTCGGCATCACCGTCAAGCGCGATGCCAATGGCGGCGCCGCTTGCCACGACCGTCTCGGACAGCGTCTGCGGCGCGGTCGAGCCGACGCGGTGATTGATGTTCTTGCCGTTCGGCGCGACGCCGATCGCCACCACTTCCGCGCCAAGCTCCCACAAGGCGGATGGCGCGACCTGATAGGCCGCGCCATTGGCGCAATCGATCACCACCTTCAGCCCGTCGAGCCGCAGGTCCGCCGGGAAGGTCGATTTCGCGAAGTGAATGTAGCGGCCACGCGCGTCCTCGACGCGGCGGGCGCGGCCGATATCGCCCGCGGGCGCCAGCGCGATGTCGCCGTCGATCAGCGCCTCGATCGCCATCTCGGCCTCGTCTGACAATTTGTAGCCGTCCGGGCCGAACAGCTTGATGCCATTGTCGTCGAAGGGATTGTGGCTGGCCGAGATCATCACGCCCAGGTCAGCGCGCATCGACTGGGTAAGCATCGCCACGGCAGGGGTCGGCAACGGGCCGAGCAGCACAACATCCATGCCCACGGAGGTGAAGCCCGCGACCAGCGCGTTCTCGAGCATATAGCCCGACAGTCGCGTGTCCTTGCCGATCACCACGCGGTGACGATGATCGCCGCGCAGGAAGTGGGCGCCGGCCGCCATGCCGACCTTCATCGCCATTTGCGCCGTCATCGGCGACAGGTTGGTCAGTCCACGAATACCGTCCGTGCCGAAATATTTGCGTGCCACACGCGATCTCCACCCTTTTGGCGTCCCCCCGCGCGTCGATCGGCGCGTTGTCAGGACAGGCTTGCTCCCGCCACCTTGGTGCCGCAGAACCATAACTTTCTTGGCTCTTGCCGCGTGGTGGGCTGAGGGACAAGTCCAAGGTGACGAACAGTTCGAAAGGCGTGATGTCCCAATCTACTCGCATTCTCCTGGCGCTGATCGCCGGGCTGCTCGTCGGGATCGTACTGGCCGCTTACGCTCCGGAATCGGTGGATCCGGTGATCTCGGTCGCGCAGCCGGTGGGCCAGGCGTGGCTCAACGCCCTGCAGATGACCATCGTCCCGCTGGTCTTCTCGCTGCTGGTCACCGGCGTCGCCGCGACGGCCAAGGCGGCACAGGCCGGGCGGCTCGCGGGGCGCGCGGTCGCGCTGTACGTCACCGTCATGGTCGCCTCCGCGCTGTCGGCCGCCTTTCTGACGCCCCTGTTCCTGGGACTGGTGCCGCTGCCCACCGAATCCGCCGCCGCACTGCGCGCTGCCCTCACCGGGGTCGGGCCTAATCCGCCGGTGCCGCCACTTGGGGAATTCCTGTCGGGCATCATCCCCAACAACATCATCAAGACCACCGCTGACAGCAACTTCCTGTCGATGATCATCTTCGCGCTGATCTTTGCGTTCGCGCTGATGCGGATCGACGTCGAGCTGCGCGAACTGCTGGTGCGGGTGTTTACCGCGGTGCGTGACACGATGCTGGTGGTCATCGGCTGGGTGCTGTGGGTCGGTCCGCTTGGCGTCTTCGCGCTCGCGCTGGTGGTCGGCGCCCGCGCGGGCAGCGGCGCCTTCCACGCGTTGGTCCATTATATCCTGATCGTCGTTGCGGTCGGCCTGGTGGTAACGTTGTGCGCCTATCCGATGGCGATGTTCGGTGGACGCGTGTCGCTGGCGCGCTTCTCGCGCGCTGCGCTGCCGAGCCAAGCGGTAGCCGTATCGACGCAGTCGTCGCTCGCCTCCTTGCCCGCCATGCTCGCCGGTGCGCAGTCGCTGGGGACGCATGTCACGACCGCAGGCGTCACCTTGCCGCTCGCCGTTGCCCTGCTGCGGGCGACCGGGCCCGCGATGAACTTCGCGGTAGCGATCTATATCGCGCATTGGTTCGGCGTACCGTTGTCGCTCGGCACGCTGGCGGTCGGCACGCTGGTGGCGGCGCTGATGTCGCTTGGCGCAGTCAGCCTGCCGGGCACAGTCAGTTACGTCAGCTCGGTCGCGCCGGTCTGCGCCGCGATCGGTGCGCCCACTGCCCCGCTGGGGCTGCTGGTGGCGGTGGAGACACTGCCGGATATCATGCGCACGCTCGGCAACGTCATGTGGGATCTGGCGACCACCCTGACGCTGGCGCGCGGCGAGCAGATGCCGGGGGATGAGGCGGACACGCTTGTCGAGCACATGATCGACTGAGCGAGCCGTCGCTCGCACCGGCGCGCCTGCGATCAGCGGCGCAGCGCCCAGCGCACCACATTGCTCACGCCCCGCGCTCCGAAGCGGATGGCCGGGCGGCCGATCGCGCTGGGCGCGCGACCGTGCATCGCCGCCGCCCAGGGGGGCAGTAGCTCGATCGCCGCCGGCGCGACGATCGCCAGCGCACTGGTCGTCAGCGCATCGGGGCCGCTCGCCAGCAAGGCATCCGCCACCTCGCGGCTGCGCGCGTCGCAGCGTAACGCCGGGCGCAAACGGCGATAATAGGATTCCACCGCCCGCCGCGATGTCGGCACGTCGCGCGCGCCCAGCCGCTCGGCGACGATGGCGGTCTCGGCAAGGTAGCGATCCTGCTCGGTCCCGGTTAGCGCGGGATCGCGATAGCGTAGATACGCGCGAAGGAAGCTGTCGACCTCCGCCACATGGACCCAGGTGAGCAGTTCCGGGTCATTGGCGTCATAGGGGGTGCCGTCCGGCAGCGTACCCGACACCCGATCATGGATCGCGCGAACGTGGTCGATCGCGCGCGTCGCCGCCGCGCTACTGCCAAAGGTGGTCAGCGAGATGAATTGCGCGGTGCGGCGCAGGCGGCCCAGCCGGTCCCGACGGAAGTCGCTGTGGTCCCAGACGCCGGCCAGCGCCAGCGGATGCAGCATCTGCAGCAGCAGCGCGGATACGCCGCCGATCATCATGGCGGAAAAATCGCCGTGGATGCGCCACGCCATCGATCCCGGCCCGAACAGCCCGGGATCGCCGGGCGGGCGGGTCAGGTCGATCGATCCGGAGCCGACGAGCGCACGAATGCGCCCGCCGATCGCATCACGCATGCCGGGCAGCGGCGCTGCCCCGGCCATGCGCCCTTACTCCTCGCTCGCCGCCGGCGCGGCTGCCTTGCGGCCGCGCTTTGCCGTGCCGCCTTCGTTGCCGCCACGGGTCATGCCCGGCTTGCGGCCGAGGCCGATCTTCTTGGCCATGGCGCGGCGCGCTTCCGAATAGTTTTCGGCAACCATCGGATAGTCGGGCTTCAGGCCATAACGCTGGCGGTATTCCGCCGGCGTGAGGCCGTGACCGGCAAGATGGCGACGCAGCGTCTTGTACGGCTTGCCGTCGATCATCGAAATGATGTGATCCTTGGAAGCAAGCGACTTACGCACCGAAACCGCCGGCGTGTATTCGCCGACGGGTTCCTCATCGGTCGCGATCTGCGTGTTGGTCGACAGCTGATTCACCGCTTCGTGCATCTTGTGCAGAAATCCCGGCACCTCATCGCTGGATGCACGCGTATTGGGATTCGACAGCCAAGCGATGGTCAGCTCGGTGGCGAGCTCAACCGCGTTGATGTCGGCGGAATCTTCGGTCATTTTTACACTCCTTACTTTTTTGTTGCCTAAGCGCGCCATCTGTGCGGGTCAACAAAATCGTGGGTCGAAAATACCGCTTTTCTTGAAGTGGTATCGCGTTCTAAATTTTTAGTCGCAGCTTTGTTGTTAGGGAAAACCACAGTTAACTACATTCATCCTGAGTTAAGCCTTTGCGAGTAATGGTTGTTACCCCTCGCCGACTGCGCTCTTGGATCGTATTGATCGGCAATGGTGCGAATTCCTGCTTCTGCCGTATCGCCAGCCGTCGCCTTTCTGGTCGCGGCTCTCGGCATTGCCCTGTTCTCGGTCATGGACGCGCTAATGAAGGGGCTGGTGCTGGCGATCGGCGTCTACAACACCATGCTGTGGCGATCGCTTGGTAATATTGCGCTGGGCGTCGCCGCCTGGGGGGTGGCCGGCGTACGGCGGCCAAGTCGCCGGGCCATGCTGCTTCATCTTTCGCGCGGGACGATCACTTGCGCGATGGGGCTGCTGTTCTTCTGGGGATTGGCGCGCGTGCCGATGGCGCAGGCGATTGCGCTCTCCTACATCGCGCCCATTCTGGCGCTGATCCTCGCGGCATGGTGGCTGGGGGAACGGGTGTCGATCCGGACGATCGGTGCCGTCGTCGCCGCCAGCCTTGGTATTGCCACCATCTTCGCCGGTCAGGCACGCACGGCTTTGGGCCCGGAGGCGTTCCAGGGTGCGATGGCCGTCCTGACATCGGCGATCCTCTATGCCGTGAACCTGATCCTGACGCGGCTGCAGTCGCTTGCCGCACGGCCGGCGGAGACTGCCTTTGTCCAATCGGTGGTCATCTTCCTCATCCTGCTCTGCGCCGCCCCCTGGCTCGCGGTGCTGCCGCCCGCGTCGACGCTCCTGCCGCTCATCGGCGCGGCGTTGCTTGCCTTTGCGTCGATGATGCTCCTGTCCTGGGCCTATGCGCATGGCGAGGCGGGCTATCTGGCGATGACGGAATATACGTCCTTCGTTTATGCCGCGGTGCTGGGCTTCCTGGTCTTTGGGGAGCGGGTGTCGCCTTATACCCTCTTCGGCGCGGCGGTGATCGTCGTCGCCTGCGTGATCGCCGCGCGCAGGCGTGACATTGCCGCGCAAACGATCGATCAGGCGGCATGACCATCACCATCCGGCCGGCCGTTCCCGCCGACATTCCCACCATCCTGCGTTTCGTGCGCGAGCTTGCCGCCTATGAACGCGAACCCGACGCGGTCGAGGCGACCGAGGCGATGTTCCAGGAGGCGTTGTTCGGCCCCTCGCCAGCGGCCGAGGTGCTGCTCGCGGCGCAGGGCGGCCTCAGCATCGGTTTCGCGCTGTTCTTCCACACCTTTTCGACATGGACCGGGCGTCGCGGCCTGTGGCTGGAGGATCTCTACGTCACGCCGGAGGCGCGTGGATCGGGGGCAGGCGGTGCATTGCTTCAGGCGCTGGCGCAGATCGCGCTCGATCGCGGCTGCCCGCGGCTGGAATGGACGGTGCTCGACTGGAACACCCCCGCGCTCGACTTCTACCGCGCGAAAGGCGCCCTGCCGCAGGACGAATGGACCACGCAGCGCGTCACGGGGGAGGCGCTGCGCCGCCTGGCGGGTCAGGCCGCCTGAACATGACAATGGGCGCCGCCCGTCCAGGGGTGGCGCCCGTCATCACTCTACCGGCTGAGGGTGATCAGCGACCCGGAACGTCGTGGTCGTGCGGCTCTTCGCCCTGCTTCTTGGCCTCGTTGTAGCGCTCGATCGCCTCGACGGTAATCTGCCGCGCTTCCTCGGCGCCGCCCCACTTGCCGATGCGGACCCACTTCTTCTTCTCCAGGTCCTTATAGTGGGTGAAGAAATGCTCGATCTGCTCGAACACGATCTCGGGCAGATCGTCCTTCTCGCCGACCTTGGAATAATAAGGGAAGGTCTGATCCACCGGCACGCACACCAGCTTCTCGTCGCCGCCGGCCTCGTCCTCGAGGTTCAGCACTGCGATCGGCCGTGCGCGCACGACGCAGCCCGGGATGAACGGCGAGCGCGACACCACCAGCGCGTCGAGCGGATCGCCGTCGGGCGACAGCGTGTGCGGCACGAAGCCGTAATTCGCCGGATAGCGCATCGGCGTGTGCAGGATGCGATCGACGAACAGCGCGCCGCTGGCCTTGTCGAACTCATATTTCACCGGCTCGCCACCGGTCGGCACTTCGATGATGACGTTCAGGCTGTGCGGCGGGTTGTCGCCCGTCGGCACCATGTCGATGCGCATGCTGTAAGTCCCTTGTCCTTGAATGTGTCTGGTTGCCGCCCCGCGGGTCAGCGCGGTGCGAGCAGCCGATCGAGACCGGTCTCTCCCGCACCGGTCTTTTCCAGCCGCGGGTAGCGCAGCCCGCCGCGCCAGTCGAGCGCCACCTGACGGTAGGTATCGCCGTTCTTGACCCACAATTGTACCGGCTGCTGGTTGTCCTTGGCCGCGGTGATCGCTGCCTTCAGCCGGTCGTCGGAATAGCTCTGGCCGTTGACCGACACGATCGTGGTGCCGATCGTCAGCCCGGCGTCGAATGCAGGCGATCCCCAGGTGACGCCGGTGACGTCGCCGCCCTGGCCGACCACGAACCCGCCGGAATAGGTCAGGTCGGTGTGCTTGCGGGTCTTTTCGTTGGCACGGAACGACGCCGTCGGCTCGGCCGCATAGACCAGCCGGTAACCGTTGCGCTCGAACCCGGACAGGGGCGCGCCCTTGGCATTTTCAGTCAGCCGCTGCGTCAGCAGCCCGCGCCAGTCGTGCGGCTGGATCTTGTCCAGCGTCGCGACGACATCGTCGAACGTATAGGTCAGCACGCCCCAGTCGCCGTCCCGCACGCCGAAAAACGCCTTGGCGAAATCGTCGATCGATTTCTTGCCGCCCGACAACTGGCGCAGCATCGAATCGACCTCGAGCCAGACCAGCAGGCCCTCGTTGTAATAATCCTCGCTGCGCTGCCAGCTCGACCAGCCCTTGGGCCGACGGGCGGAGATCACCGGATCGTTGGTGGTGTCGATCAGGGGGCGCCACTGCCGCGCAGGCTGGCTGTCATACAGCGCCGCAATCGCCGCCAACTGGTCCAGCGTATCCTGCTTCGAGACGAGACCCGAACGCGCCTGGAGGACATAGCCCCAGAATTGCGTCTGCCCTTCGTACACCCACAACAGCGAATTGCGCGTCGGCATCCGGAAATCGGGCGTCCACGAATCCGCGCCGCGCCGGAACTTGCCGTTCCAGCTGTGGGTGAACTCGTGCGGCAACAGGTTGCGCCGGCCGGGCCCGTCATTCCACTTGGTGAAATAGCCCGGCGTCACGCCATTCTCGCTCGACCGGTGATGTTCCAGCCCGATGCTGCCGAGGTTGTCGGTGATCGACAGCAGGAATGTGTAATTGTCGTAATGCTGCGCGCCGAATGTTTTCACCGCCTGATCGACCAGTCGCTTGTGCGCGTCGATCTGCGCCGGCGTGGCGGCAAGCTCGCCCGGCGTGTCGGCATAAACCGCCAGCTTCACCCGGTTGCTGAGCGGCCATGTCTTGCCATAGCGCCCCGCAAGGATCGGCGAATCGACCAGCGTGTCATAGTCGGTCGTCTGGTAGACATAGGTCGAACCGTTCACCTTTGCCGGCACCGCGCCGGCCGCGGTCCAGCCTTCCGGATAGGTGACCGTCATCTGGATCGGGATCTGCCGGGTGAAATAGCCGGCCGGATAGAGGCTCACCGAATTGGGCTGAAGGCTCAGCATGTCCGGCGTCATCACCACGCGGCCCTGATCGGGCTTGGTGGCGGAAATGAACTGGAAGCTCGCCTCGATCGTCTTGGTGCCCTGCGGCACGTCGAGGTGGAAGGCGAAGACATCGACCGTGTCGCGCGTCCACGGAATGACCTTGCCATCGGCCTTGAACACCAGCCCTGCCAGCTTCTCGATCTCGCCGCGCGGCCCGTGCTTGCCGGGCAGCCATGCCGGGTACAGCAGCACCGTCGGCCCGGCCTTTGCCACCGGGATCGTCTGCGTGACGCGAAAGATCCGGCGGCCGATGTCGGTCGCATCGACCTTCAGCGCGATCGTGCCGGGATAGGGCTGGTCGACCGGCGCCGGGATCGTGTCGACGATGGCGGCGGGCTGGGGAGTCGAGTTGCCGGCGGGAACCTGAGCGACAACGGCGGCAGTGGACGCGAGCAGCGCGCCCGCAATGACGATACGGAACATGGCTGACCCCGCTAGCGGCCAACGCCGCGAAGCTCAATTGCCCAGCATGTTGATCGTGAAGGCGACGACGCCCAGGTTGAAGATGAACGCCGCCAGCCCGTGGCCGATCACCACCCGGCGCATCGCGCGCGACTGGATCGCCACGTCGGCGGTCTGGAACGTCATGCCCAGCGTGAAGGCGAAATAGATGAAGTCCCAATAATCCGGTGCGTCGCCGGTCGGGAAATCCAGCCCCCTGGCGTCCTTTCCCCCATCCTGAGTGTAGAAGAGATGGGCATAGTGCAGGGCGTAAGCGATATTCGAGAACAGCCATGCCGCCGCCAGCGTGATGATGATCAGCACCCGGTCCTTGTCGACGCGCTCGGCGCTCAGTTCACTGGCCACCGTCACCAGGATTACGGCCATCACCAATGCCGTCAGGACAAGCAGGGCGGATCGGTTGGCGTCGTTGCGCTCGGCCGTCCGCCGCATGTCCGCGGTCTTGTCGTCGAGCAGCGGCCATAGCGAGACGAGGAAGACCACGCTCGCCGTGTCGAAACCGATCATCAGCGCGCGCCCGGGCGTGGTGCCGACAATCACCGCAATGCCGCAGGCGATGATCAGCAGGCCGACGAAGGCCAGGAAGCGCGCCGGAGCGATCCTGTTGCCGACCCGCCACTCGCTGCGTGCCCTTGTCATGCGTCAGGTGCTAGCGCGCCGCGCAACGCGCGCCTAGATGCGGCCGTGATGGCCCGTATCCAGACTCCCAATCGCGTGCGCGGCACGCAGGACATTTTCGGCAGCGACCAGCGCCGCTTCGCGCAGGTGCTCGACACCTTCGATCGCGTGCGCAAGCTCTATTGCTTCCAGCGTGTCGAGATCCCGATGTTCGAGGCGACCGAGGTGTTCGCCCGCTCGATCGGCGAGACGACCGATGTCGTGTCGAAGGAAATGTACACCTTCCCCGATCGCGGCGGCGATTCGTTGACGCTGCGGCCGGAATTCACCGCCGGCATCGCGCGCGCTTATCTGACCGAGGGCTGGCAGCAGTTTGCGCCCCTGAAGGTCGCGACCTCTGGCGCAGTGTTTCGCTACGAGCGCCCGCAGAAGGGACGCTATCGCCAGTTCCACCAGATCGATGCCGAGATCCTCGGCGCGCCTGAACCCGCGGCGGACGTCGAATTGCTGACGCTTGCCGATCAGCTGCTGCACGAACTCGGCATCGCCGATGGCGTGACGCTTCAGCTCAACACGCTGGGCGACGCCGAAACGCGCGACGCCTGGCGCGCGGCGTTGGTGGCGCATTTCGAGGCGCATCGCGGCGACCTGTCTGAGGACAGCCTGACCCGGCTCGACAAGAATCCGATGCGCATCCTCGATTCGAAGGATCCACGCGATCGCCCGATCGCCGATGCCGCGCTCGGGATCGATGATTTCCTGACCGAGGAGGCGCGCGCCTTCTTCGATGCGGTGACCGCCGGCCTCGATGCGGCGGGCGTGAAGTGGACCCGCAACGACCGGCTCGTCCGCGGCCTCGACTATTACCGCCACACCGCGTTCGAGTTCGTCACCGATCGCCTCGGCGCGCAGGGCACGGTGCTGGCCGGCGGGCGCTATGACGGCCTCGTCGAAAGCCTGGGTGGCCAGCCGACCGCTGGTGTCGGCTGGGCAGCTGGCGTCGAGCGGCTGGCGATGCTGCTGGAGGAGCCGGAATTCGCCGGTCCGGTCAACGTGATTGCGGAAAGCACGGGCCTTGAGCTTCTGGCGACAGCGGCGGTCGCCGCGCTGCGCCGCGGCGGTGTCGCGGCGGAAGCGACGATCGAGGGCAGCCCGCGCAAGCGGTTCGACAAGGCGCTCAAGCGCAAGCCCTCGCAGACGATGAGCCTGTCGCTGCGTGACGGCGCGCTTCAGGTGTCCCAGCGCGGCTATGGCGCCGGGCAGGACGCGATCGACCAGGTGCGCGCCATCGTCGACCCGGTGATCGCGGCGCATAAATGACCGCCATCTCGCTGGATCGCATCCGCCAGATCGAGGCGCGGCGTGACGAACTCGCCGCGCTGATGTCGACTGGCGATTTGCCGGGCGACCGCTTCGTCGCGGTGTCGAAGGAATATGCCGAGCTGGAGCCCGTCGCGCAGGCGGCGGCCGAAGTACGTCGGCTGCGGCAGGAGGCCGAAAGCCTCGCGCACATGACCGGCGACGGTGACGCAGAGCTTCGCGCCATGGCCGAGGACGAACTGCGCGAGAACAAGGTCGCGCTCGAGGCGGCCGATCGAAAGCTCGCGCTGGCGCTGCTGCCGCGCGACGCGGCGGACGAACGCTCGGCCATGCTCGAAGTGCGCGCCGGCACCGGCGGCGACGAAGCTGCGCTGTTCGCCGGCGACCTGTTCCGCATGTACCAGCGTTATGCCGAGAGCCAGGGCTGGCGCGTCGAGCTGATCTCCGCCTCGGAAAGCGATGCCGGCGGCTACAAGGAAGTGGTCGCCTCCGTCACCGGCACCGGCGTGTTCGCGAAGCTCAAGTTCGAAAGCGGCGTCCACCGCGTGCAGCGCGTGCCCGTCACCGAAAGCGGCGGGCGGATCCATACCTCGGCGGCCACGGTCGCGGTGCTGCCGGAGGCGGAGGACGTCGACGTGCAGATCGACGACAAGGATCTGCGCATCGACATCTATCGCTCGTCCGGCCCTGGCGGCCAGTCGGTCAACACGACCGATTCCGCGGTGCGCATCGTCCACATCCCCACGGGCTTGACAGTGATTCAGCAGGACGAGAAGTCGCAGCACAAGAACAAGGCCAAGGCGCTGAAGGTGCTGCGCACGCGCCTCTACGAGATGGAGCGTGAGCGGCTTCACGCGGAGCGCGCCGGCGCGCGCAAGTCGATGGTCGGCAGCGGCGACCGGTCGGAGCGGATCCGCACCTACAATTTCCCGCAAGGGCGCGTGACCGATCACCGCATCAACCTGACGCTGCATCGCCTGCCCGAAATCCTCGCCGGCGACATGGACGAGCTGATCGGCGCCTTGATCGCGGAGGATGAGGCGGAGCGGCTGGCCACGCTCGATGGCTGAGGCGCGCGCCGCGCTCAATGCCGCGGCGGCGCGCTTCGGCTTCTCCGAAACGCCGCGGCTCGATGCCGAGCTGCTGCTCGCCCACGCGCTTGGTATCACCCGCGAACGCCTGTTGCTGACCCTCGGCGATCAGCCGGTCCCCCCCGGTTTCGCCGATCTGGTGGAGCGCCGCGCCGCGCATGAGCCCATCGCCTATATCACCGGCACGCGTGCCTTCTGGACGATCGACCTCGCCGTCGCTCCCGGCGTCCTCATCCCCCGTCCTGACAGCGAGACGCTGATCGAGGCCGCGGTGGACTTTTTCGCCGGCACATCGGGACCCGGCACGATCCTCGACCTGGGGACAGGCTCCGGCGCGTTGCTGCTCGCCGCGCTGGACCAGTGGCCGGCTGCGACCGGGGTCGGCATCGATGCGTCGCCGGCCGCGCTCGACATTGCGGCGGCCAATGCAGCCCGGATTGCGCCCGGCCGCGCCACGATCCTGGCCGGCGACTGGCACGGTACCGGCCAGCAATTCGACCTGGTTCTGTGCAACCCGCCTTATATCGCGCGTGATGCCGCCCTCCCGGTCGAGGTTGCCGGGCACGAACCCGCCTCCGCGCTCTATGCGGGCGCCGACGGGCTCACGGATTATGCGCGGATCGCGCCGTTGCTCCGGCGTCAGATCGCGCCGGGCGGCGTCGCCTGTGTGGAGATCGGCGCGGATCAGCGTCACTCCGCCGGTGCGTTGTTCACGGCGGAGGGACTTCACGTCACATTTCGGCAGGACTTGGCGGGACGTGACCGTTGCCTTGTTATCACGCCTTGAAACGACACGGCCGGTTCACAATATTTCTCTTTGAGATAGCCCGCTCAGCAGCTATGGCGAGCGCAGGGGCACGCAAATCAACATTGTCTGTTGAATTGGGCGGATCGCCCACCCTTCGTCATCAGCCGCTGCAGTCCGGCGGCCATGGCAGGCCTTGAAGGTGCGGCGTTACCCGCCGCTTCCGCCCGGGCCGGGGAATGTTGCACCGAATATCCCGGGAGCAAGGCCGTTTTTGGTTTGAGGACGAGGACAGTATTTTGATCAACAATCGTCAGAACGGCCGTCGTCGCGGCCGCGGTGGACAGCGCCCGCAAGGTGGCGGGAACCAGGGTTCGCGCGATAACGGCAATCGGATTGACAGTCGCGCGCGCGGCAACGCCAGCCAGTTGTACGAAAAGTACAAGAACATGGCGTCGGACGCGCAGCGCCAGGGCGATCGGGTAAACACCGAATATTACCTCCAGTTCGCTGACCATTATTTCCGCGTGCTCGCCGACCAGCGCGGCCGGTACGAGGATAATAACCGCGAACGCCGCCCGCAGAACGACTTCGACGGCGACGAGGAATATGGCGACGAGGGCGAGGCGATCCGGGCGGATGAGCAGGGTCGTGGCGGTCAGGACGACCGCGGTGACCGCAGTGCGCGCCAGCGTGATGATCGTCCCCGCGGCCAGCGCGATGACGATCGTGCCCGCATGCACCGCGACGACGAACAGCGCGCCGATGGTGAGCAGGGTGCGGTGCAGCGCTCCGACAATCGCCGATCGGATGGTGATCGCCAGCGCGAACGCCGCCCGCGGTATAATGGGCAGCGCGACGGCCAGCCGCGCGAGGAATTTGGCGGCGACGTCGCTTCTTCGGGCAATGATGCCGGCGCGCCGGATCGTGCACTGACCAGCGACGCCGAAGCGCCGACGAGCCAGCCGCCGGTGAGCCAGTCTTCGGTAGCGGGCGAGGGATCGGCCGATGCGACGCTGGCGCCCAAGCGTCGCGGTCGCCCGCGCAAGGTGGTGGCCGAGGACGGCGATCAGCTTGGCTTCGATGCCAGCGCGCTGCCGCCGGCAATCGGCGCTGAGGATTCGGCGGGGGATGCGGCGCCCAAGCCGCGGCGCCGTCGGACGATCGTGGCACCGGCGGAAGTCGACGCCTGACGCCAACCGATTGGCGATTGCTGATCAACCAGGGGCCGGTGACGCAAGGCGCGTCACTGGCCCTTCGTCATTTCTGACCTGTCATTTAGGGCCGGGTTGTTGATGATCGGATTCGCGGGAAACGCCGGGCACGTCAGGGGCGGCCCACATTCCCTGCATTGTCGCGTTCCTCGAAATCGCGCGTGTCGACCGCCTCGTCATGGCCGGTTCCCGACGACAGGAAGGTGAGACCCATCAGCGCGCCCGCCATCAGCACCGATCCCGTCACACCGCCTACGGTGGCAAGCGCCGCAATCCAATTAAGCTCGCCATAGGCGCGTCCGACCAGCCAGATCGCCAGGACCGATGCGATCACGCCGATGACGCCGCTCCAGCTCAACAGGCGGCGAAATCGTGCCCAGGCGAAACGGGCGTATTCAGGGTCATCAAGGCGGCTCATGCTTTCCATTTGCCGTGAAATGGCGCAGTCTTCCAGCATGAAGGCGCCCGCGATCGGCTCCTGAGCCGTCGCACGGGCCCTCTGACGATAAGGAGAGAGGCGTTGACGATCGCGGCAATCCTGAGCGGCAAGGGTCACGACATCGTGACGGTAACGGCTGGCGATTCGGTTCGCGACGCAGTGGCGCTGCTGGCCGACCGACGGATCGGCGCGGTGCCCGTGCTCGATCGCGGAGAGGTCGCCGGCGTATTTTCGGAACGCGATGTCATCTATTGCCTGAAGGAAGGCGACACGAGCGTGCTGGATCGCCCCGTGCGCGAGGTGATGACCGCACCCGCCGTCACCGTCTCGCCGCAGGATGCGGTGATGGGGGCGCTGTCATTGATGACGCGGCGCCGGATCCGCCACCTGCCGGTGATCGAGCAGGGGCGGATGGTCGGCATCGTCTCGATCGGTGATCTCGTCAAATACCGCATCGATCGTGTGGAGGCGGATGCCGCGGCGATGCGCGACTATATCCAGCAGGCCTAGCTGCGCGTCACACCCGGTTGCGCACCAGCGCGACTGTCTCGCGCACCAGCGGGCGTGCCACCACCAGCAGCATCGCGCCATAGGTCGCGGCGCCGACGCTCACCAGCATCAGCAGCCGCAGGACCGGCGGCCAGTCTACCGCGCGATCGACCAGCACGACAATGCCGGCCATCACCCCGGCGGACACCAGCGTCGGCGCGATCGCCTGCGCCATGTCGCGCACCCGCGCGCCGATCACCGGGAGGGCCA